>NZ_JBFTJP010000006.1:0-335707 GCF_056395485.1 Allobosea sp. 10L417 | reverse complement strand
GCCGCGCAGCCGTTTAAAAAGACCTCAAAAGGTCCCATATCCTTACCGCGGGGTGGAGCAGCCCGGTAGCTCGTCAGGCTCATAACCTGAAGGTCGTCAGTTCAAATCTGGCCCCCGCAACCAAACACAAAAACCCGTCGCAAGCAGCGACGGGTTTTTGCGTCTAAAATCCAAAAAAACAAGAGAAAAGCGCCAAAAACCGCCCCAAAAGGGCGGCTTCGTCGTGGCGAGCCGCGCCGAAACCGACCGCGCAAGCACGCAAACACAACGAAAACAACGCAGAGGACGCGACGCGATCGAATCATCGGGAACTCGAAACGAAGCTGCTGCCGGATGCGATGGGGTGGCATCGCCAAAGCCTCAACCCGAGGCCTCCCGCCGGCGGCGGCCAGTCCGGGTATGTGTTGCCCTTGGTATGCCAGCGCGGGCCGACGCTGCTATGCGGTCGCCGCCTCGGCTGGTCGATCCGAGGTCGAGGGCCGCTGCGTGCTGGCGCTCTCGATGGCGCAGGTCTTGAGATTTCCGGTGAAGAGAATGCCCGTGATCGGAAGGGCTGGCTCTGCCGGAAAGGTTTCGTGCCGAACGCTATCTTTAGGCACATGCAATTTGTGCCCAGCGGCTGCGGTTCCCCCGGAGAGCGTCAGCGTGCGCGTCTGCTGCATGTCGAGAAGCGCCGGGCCATAGAGGAACTCGAAGCTCAGCATCGAGACCAGGAACTTGTAGGTGCCGTCGCGCACGCCGCCCTTGAGCAGCGCTGCACGGTGCATCTCGTCGCCGGCCCGCAGATCCAGCGGGGGCGTGCGGGGCTCGCAGACATAGCTCAAGGCGAGCAGCATGCCCTTGTCGATGTCGAAACGCAGCCGGTCCCGCCCGAGATCTACGGCCGCCACCGAGAAGCGGCGGTTGGCATAATCGACCACTGGCCGCCCGAGCCGCTTGGCCAGCCACGCGCCGTCGAGCGCCCGGGCATTGGCGAAATGCTCGGGATCGATCGCGGGCGGCAACGCGGCGGAGCGAGGAGGGGCGGCGAGGGCCGGCTCCAATTCATCTGCGATCAGGTTGGCGACGATGGTTGTCGCCACCGGCCGGGCATAATGGCCCTGGTCGGAGTAGAAGCTGGGATGGCCGACGACCTCGCGCCCGAGGCGCTGCATGAGCAGCCGCGAGACATCGATGCAGGTCGTCCCATACCATTGCGAGATATAGGCGATCCCGGCGTCGATCGCGGGCACGGCTGTCAGGAACGAGCCGTTGCGGGCGCCGAAGACGAGGGTGGCGATCCTGAGCTTTGGGTTTCGCTCGCGGGCGAAGCGGATGATGCCCTCGTAGAAGCGCGCCCAGTGCCGGAACGGGCGCCGCTCGTCGCCATAGACGAAGGCGTCGTTGAGCGCATATTCGATCAGCAGCAGGTCGCAATCGGCGAGTTCCTGCTCATGCAGCTTGAGCTGGTAGAGGCCGAAGGCACTCGTCGTGCCGCCAACCGCGAGGTCCGCGACGATATCGAGCGCAACGCCGCGCCGCGCCATGACCGAGAGCAGCGCGGAGAGGTAGCCGGGCTGCATGACAGTGTTGGAACCGCCGATGATCAGGGTTTTCATCGTCAAGGCGTCACCGCGGCCCGGCCAGCGGGAGAGAGTTCGCCGCAGCGCCAGATGCCATAGGTCGTCGCGTCCCAGTCGAAATAGAAGGCGGCAGCGATCCGGCCGTCGCGCATGAGATCCGCGAAGCGTTCGCGGGTCGCCTTGACCAGCCGTTCACGGCGGCTGTCATCCGCGGGGCAGGTCTTTGCGGTGTTGGCGAAGCCCCATTCGGTGACCCAGCAGGGCTTGCCCTCCGCCGGGCCCGCGCGGCAGATCGTAAGGGCCTGCTCGATATGCTGTTCGCGGGCGGCCGGCGAGCGGTCGCCTCCGGGATAGATATGGATGCCATAGCCATCGGCGGCCTGATCGAGCCCATGCTCGCGCATGAGGGCGGTGAAGCTCGCCGGGTCAATGCTGTCGATGCCGCGTCGGTCGGCATGCTCCGGCGGGATGTCCGAGAGCCCGGCCGAGATGATTTTGGCGCCGGCGCTGAGCGTCGTCTTTGCCAGTTCGGCGCGGGTGACCTTCAGCAGTTCGACGTAGTTCGCCGCACCGCGCGCGACCGCATCCGGGTCCGATACGTCCCGAAGCGAGCGGGCCGTCCGGCTGTTGGCTTCGGGCCTGATATCGAGATCGCCGTTATAGGCGCCCCAGTTGATCTCGTTGCCGGGTTCGACGGCGATGAGGGGGACGCCGAGCCGGTCGATCCGTTGCAGGGCGTCGCGCAGGACCGCGCGATAGTGCTCCGGAGAGATGTCGGAGAGGCGATACATGTCCCAGATCCGGCCGCGGCCCGAGCGCGGCTTGGTGCCCTCGGGGTAGAGGGCGGCGTTGTTGAGCGAGATCTCAAGGAGGATGGCGAGGCCCTTTTGATGGGCCAGCCGGACGGCGTCGATGCTGCCATCCATCGGATTGGTCAGGGAGAGCCGCACCGAGCGGATGCCGCTCTGCGCGATCTGATCCAGCACCTTCTCGCGGCCGGCGGCGTCGACCCAGGCGAGATTGACGCGGTTGACGCCGAACTGCGTGGGCGCGGGCGGCGCCGCGAGGGCAGCAACCGCCAAGCCCGACGCAGCGACAAGGGGGATCAGCCGGCGCAGCAGCGCCGACTCTCCGGTACGCCAGCTCCATCCTATGGCTCTGCGCGCACCTCCTGCCATCAGCGGATACCGATATCCTTGAGCGCCGCGTTGAAGTTCTCCTCGCAAGCCGAATAGCGATGGATCGCCGCCGGTACGTCGATCTTCGAGAGGAAATCCTGCAGGAAGGCCTTCTTCTTCGCTTCGCGGTTCCAGACCGACGCCTCGATATAGGGGAAGCCCACGAAATCGAGCATCTCGCGCATGCGGTCGTCGACCGCGATCATCAATGCCGGCACGCCGGCCTGCATGCCGATGATCGAGCCGTGGAAGCGGCGGCCGAAGCAGAAATCCTGCCCCGATACCCAGCTGCGCCATTTATGCGTGTCGAAGAAGACGCGGAATTCGCAGTCCCGCTGCCATTTCTCGGCGTGCTTGTACTCGGTCTTGGCGACGATGCGGCCGGCGGCCTGATCGTAGGCGTCGCCTGTCTCCTCGGCGAGGATGTTGAGGTTGTAGACGGTGATCTCGTCCTGGATGACATAGCTCGCGACGCTGTCCTGCCGCAGCAGCGCATGCGCGTCGACGATCGTGTCCGGCACGCTGCCGAGATAGCCGCCGAAGGCGATCCTCTGCGAGTCCGCGAGATCGGGATCGGCGAGGTGGCTGAGCGAGCGCTTCATTGCCGCCGGCTCATAGTACAGTGACGGGCAGCCGGTCGGACGGACGTATTTCAAGCCTTCGGCCTTGAGGAAATCGGCCGTGAAATGGCCCCGCGTCAGAAAGAAGCTTTCCTTCTTCTTGAGTACGTTGAGGAAACGGCGCGTGCCTTCCGGCAGGGCATCCTGAAGGTTCTCCTTCTTCTGGATGCCGATGCCCATGACCACGATCGGCATGTTGAGCCGCTCGAACACGAAGGACTCGGTCGTCGCCGCATAGCCCGGCCGCAGCAGATTGGCCGAGGCGAACAGGCACAGATCGAAGCTCTGGTTCAGCGCCTCGTAGGTTTCCGGCGAATTGACGTTGTTTGCCAGATGCCAGAACGGCACATAGGTCACGTCATGGCCGCGCACGCTGTTGGCGGCCCCTTCGCCGATCAGGTAATTGCCGGTATTGGCGATCTTCTTGACCTGGGAGATCAGGTCATTCTTGGTTCGCACCGGCTCGAAATATGGGCGGTGCCTGACGGTCGCTCCTGATGCACTCTCGACGGTCCGCATCAGGTAGGATGGTATGCCTGTGACCATGATCCGCATGTCAGTCTGCCCTTAAGCCCCGTTTTGCCCAGAGCACTTCCGCGCCGTTCCGACACGGAAGTGCTCAATCTCTTCGTTTCGCCGCATTTTCTTCACGCGAACCGGTGTCCGCTTCGCTCGAAAATGCTCAAACCGGCATCAGGCGATGCCGATCTCGTTCAAGACCGAGCGGAAATTGCGCTCACGCTCGGAATAGGTCTCGACGACCTGCGGAATGTTCATCGCGGCGAGGTGATCGGCGACGAAGGCGGCGCGATCCTTGGCGCTGTTGAAATCGGCGGCTTCGACCTTGGGCAGCCCGGAAAAGTTCAGCATCTCGCGCATGCGGTCGTCGACGGCCACGATCAGGCTGGGAACACCGGCCTGCAGCGCGATGACGTTGCCGTGGAAGCGCCGGCCGAAGGCGAAGTCCATCGACGAGGTCCAGGCCCGCCACTGATTGGTGTCGAAGAAGGCATGGACGTTGATCTTCTTCTTCAGCTCGTTCGAGCCCTTGAATGTCAGGTCCCCTATGACCGCGCCCGAGGCGGAATTGTAGACGCGGCCATCGGCGTCCGGCTCGACCTGCATGTCGAAATGCAGCAGTTCGTCCTGCACCACATAGGATGAGCGCCCGTCATTCGAGGACAGCGCATTCATATCGCCGATCGTGTTGAGCTCAGCGCCCATATAGCCGGTGAAGACCGTGCGGCATTCGCCGACCTTCACGTCCGGTAGCCGGCGCAAGGCGCGCCGGACATTGGCCGGCTGGAAATAGAGAGAGGGGCAGCCGACCGGCCGGACGAAGGAGAAGCCCTGATCCCTGAGATAGGCGGCGGTCTCCTCGCCACGTGTCAGGAAATAATGCTCCCTTTCCTTCAGGACCTTCAGCAGGCGCTGCGTGCCCTCGGGCAAGGATTGTTCGAGATCGGGCCGGTTCTGGATCCCGATGCCGAGCATCACGACGGGCATGTCGAGCTTCGAGAGCACCAGCGCTTCGGCATCGGCCGACAGGCCCTTGCGCAACAGATTGGCGCAGGTGAAGACGCAAATGTCGAAGCGATCGTTGATCGTGTCGAGCCCGGTGCCGTTGTTGACGGCGTTCCACAGATGCCAGAACGGGATATGCGTCGCGTTCGGCGACAGCGCCCGCAGCGCGCCTTCGCCGATCAGATAGTTGCCGGTATTGCTGATGTTCTTGAGCTCGCGGAGGAAGGCCTCCTTGCTCTCGGGCTGCTGCGCCTTCTCCGAATAGAAGACTTGGGCGCCCTCTGCCTTCTGGATGAGGCGGGTGAGATGGCTCGGTATGCCGGTGACAAGAATTCTGGGGGCCATGGCTTCAGGATCTTCCGTTGATCGTCACGCGACGGCACGGACGGAGAGCGTGGTCTCGGCCGTAGCCTCGTCGTCTGCGAGCTTGCCTGCAGCGGCGTTGCGTTGGATGGGAGCAGCGGGTGCGATAGCCTCGCTCCATGCGATGAAATCGGCGAAGGAAGCGCTCCAGGAACGTTGCGCTGCCGTCGCGAGCGCGCCTTCGGCCAGGCGGCCAAGCGTGGCGCGGTCCCGCGCGAGGATGGCGATCGTCCGGGCCATTTCGACCACGATTTGCGCGTCGGCCGCATTCGCAATCAGGACGCCGTCCTGGCCGTCGACGACCAGTTCGTCGACGGCGCCGACTGCGGTCGCCATCGGGACGCAGCCGAGCTGCTGCGCCTCCGCGATCATCAGGGGCGCGCCCTCCCAACGCGACGGCATGACCAGGACATCTGCCCAGGCGAGATGCGCCGCGAGGTCCTTGGCGGCGAAGACCGGCGGGACGACCTCGACGTCGATATCCCGCAAGCGCGTCATCCAGGACGAGCTGGGGTCGTCGGAGAGGATTTCGCCGCCGACGGCCCGGGCCTCGAAGGCGACATCCCGCTGCTTGAGCTGGACAAGTGCGCCATGCAGCCGGTCGATGCCCTTCTGCCGGTCGAGCCGGCCCATATAGAGCAGGCGCAGCGGCTCACTCCCGCGCCCGGCCTTGCGCGCCTCCGTCACCTGGGTCCGCAGCTTCGCGTCGATGGAGAAGCTCGCCGCATTCGGCACGGCGAAGATCTTGCCGAAGGGGACGCCGAAACTGTGCAGGTAGCTCTTCAATTGCTCCGAGCAGGTCAGGAAGGCGTCATAGGCATGCTCGAAGGCGATGGCGGCATAGGGCTGCCCGGCCGGGCGCCGAAGCGCGGTCTCATCGACGACGTGGAGATAGCAGGCCGTGCGGGTTCCGGCGGAGCGGAACTGCGCCATCAGCGGATGGGCCGCCATGACATGGTTGTTGACGATCAGGTCGAAGCCGGAAAGCAGGCCCTTCAGCCCGGCCCAGTCGAGGCCGTGCTCGTCGGTGATGAAATCCTGGCCGAGGAACTGGCCGCTCGCGCCCCAGGCCGGCACGCCGTCCTTCCAGAAATGGAGATGGTCGAATGCCTGGTCGAATTCGTCGAGCACCTCCATCCGTCCAGAGCCGAGCACGAAAAGATGGGTTTCGAAGCCGTTCTGCCTCAATTCCCGCCCGGCCGCGTAGGCGACCTTTTCGGCTCCGCCGAACGAGGCGTTGGGCACCAGCACCGCTGCCGTCCGGCGCGGCACGGCCGGATGCGCCAGCGGCAGCACGGGTGAGCCGCCGAGCTCGGTTCTGAGCAGCTTGTAGAGCTCGGACAAAGCAGGCAGCCGGCGGGGGCGCCATGTCCAGCGCGTCGAGGCCGTCGCACGCAGCGGGCTCGTCGTGAGCGCGCTGACGAGATTGAGCAGCGCCTGCTCCGGCCGGATCAGCGACCGGCGTTGCCGCGCCTTCGGAAAGGGGAAGCTGACTTTCAGGCGTGCCGATGTCGGCCAGGCCTGGTCGCGGCCAATCGACGAGAACCAATCGAGCGCGTCGTCCTTGATGACGTTCCTGATCAGATCGGTCGAGACGAAGGTCAGATCAGCCGCACTGCGCTGAGCGCCGGAGGGCAGGATTTCCCACTCGATGCTCCGCTGCGAAACGACGTTGTTGAGCTCGACGAAGACGACGTTGCGCCGTTCCGCAAAGGTCTCGAGATGGCAGAGAATGTTCGGCAGGAGCCGCGAGCGGGCGAGGAGCTTGAGCGTCTCGCTGCTGCATGCGGCGACGAAGGGCGGGAAATGGACATTGTCGGGCTCGCCGACATTGCCCCAGAAGGCTCGCACCGCTTCGTCGAAGCCGATCTGCCCGGGCGGCAGCATCGGATCGGTGAAGACGTCGAGCATGCCCTCGCCGGTGCGGATCAGAGCATAGCGCGGCGCTTCCTCATGCTCGAAGCCGACGAGGGTCGGCCGGCGGAACAGCGCCTTGTGGCGCCGGCGAAGGAAGCTCATCGAGGCCGAGCGGTCGCGGTTCGCCTCTTTGAAGCGACTTTCGGCGCGCAGACGGTATTCGAAGGCGGTGTCATGACAGGGCTCGCCGACAAACCCTTTTTCGACGGCCGAGAGCCAGAATTCCCAGTCCTCGAAGCCGTTCTGCCGATCTTCCGCGAAGCGGACGCCGCTCCGGAAGACGTCGATCGAGATCATGGACCCGGTGTCGCAGATATTGTCGCTGATGCAGTGGATCAAGCGCGAATAGCTGTTGCCGTAATGGGCCCGCCAATTGACCGAGAAGGTGTCGATATTCGTGTAGACCCATCCCGCCTTGCCAGCCTTCAGCCGGCGATAGAGCGTTTCGACGGTGTTCGGCAGGACGCGATTGTCGGCGTCGAGAAAATAGACCGCCTTGGCTTCCGGCAGTTCGTCGAGGATGTAGTCGATCGCGCGGTTGCGGGCGCCGCCCGGGCCGGCATTCTCTCCGAAGATCACGTGGACCTCCGGATGCGCAGCGGCATGCAGCGCGAGCTGATCGAACACCTCGTGCTGCGGGTCGCCATCGACCGAGACGACGATAGCGAGCCGGCACTGCGTTGCCGAAGCCAAGGCCGATTCCAATGCCTCGATCACGAGCGCGGCATGGCCGTAGAGCGGCATGGCGATGGCCACCAGATCCTGAGGCTCGTCACGCATTGACGACCTCCCGGACCGGGCTGTTCTCCAGATACTTCACCAGCCGGAAATTGAAGACCTTCAGCCAGGCGAAATCGACCGAATGAGTTGCAGCCTTGCTCAGGATGACGAGATCCATGGTGCGCGTTGCCGGCGCTTCCAGCATGAAGTTGATATCCACCGGCTGCGCGGCCGTGATCTCCATCCATCCGCTGAAGAACGCCGTGGGCGGCAATGCGCGGCCATCGGCCAGAGCAGCGATTTCCTTTCGGATATTGGCGGACAAGGGGACGAGCATCAGCCCGACCGTCCCTGGCTTGCCGTCCGGGTGATCGATGACGGCGCGGGCCGAGATGCGCGCAGTGCCAGGCGCAACCACCCGGCGGACGGCGCCGGCGGTGATGCCCTCGCTCAGCGGATGACAGACGATCGCATCCTCGAGCTCAAGAAAGCGCACGGTCTGAAAGCTCGGCTCGATCGGGCTCAAGGAGACGTTGGCGACCGCACGCAGGAGCTCGACCGGCAGCCGATAGTCCTCGATCTTCCGCCCGGAGATCAGCGTGGACGGTGCAAAGACATTCGGCAGGGCGGTCGGACGGGCGCCCGGGAGCCCGGTGAAGATCCGGAGGGCGAGCGGGCGCATGTCGAGGTCGGCATGCGGCATCCGCGCCTGGGCGGCATAGCGCTCATTGGTGATGACGTGGCCGAGAGAGAGTTCGGGCGGCAGCCCGCCGCTGGCCGAAATCCTCAGCCGCAGCGTGCGGGGGCTGCCGTCGCATGCCTTGGGCAGGGAGAAGAAGTTCCAGCCCTGAGTAACGCTGCCATAGGGAATTTGCCATTCCGCGACGCCCTCGCTGCTCTCCACATAGTCGAGAGTGACGATGAGCCGGCCGGTCTTGTCGGTCGGGGCTTCGCGAAAATGCAGGGCGAAGCCGGAGACCGCATAGCTCGAGATCGGGAAGAGCTGCACGATCTCGGATTCGCACAGCAAGGCCGCGAGCCCCTGGTCCTTGGGGTCGACGAAAGGCCCGTGGCCGAACACTTCCGAGACCGAATCCCAGTTGTGGGCGTGGAATGCGTTCTCAAGCGCACGGTAGTTCTCGAAAAGCGTCTCGCGCTCTCGTCGCAGCGTCGCGAGTTCGGTGTTGGCGCTTGCCATGTGCCGCGACAGGCGCCCCAGACCGCCCTCAAGCACGCGGGCCACAAGCTCCGCGTCCGACGCGAGCGCCCCTTCCTGCAGCCGGACGACCGGGATATCCGGCAGCGTACCCATCTTGCGGAACCGCTTGAGCGCGGCTCTCAATGCGCTGCTCCCCTCATCGGATGTCGCGACGCCGATGAGCGGAAACGTGGCCCGCAGGCCTTCGGTATCGGACTCCGGATCAACAAACACGAGAAGGTCGCTGAGCGGAGAGGCTTCGAGCGCATCCTGGTCGCGGATCGAGGCAACCACATAGCGATTGCGACGCGGAAGTCGATGAATGGTCGCAGACAGTGACTCGTTCAAGATAGCGTCCACCATGGGTCAGAAATCATAAAATCCGTTCTGCGTGCGGTGCAGCATCCTGAGTATAACTCACTTCATGTCAACACTATAATTATGGCATTTTTGCGTGATATCTAAATCAATCTAGGTAATTGAAAGAAAAATTAGTTTGAAATTGAAAACATATCTGAATAGTTCTCCATCTTACTTTCATATAATTGTCGCGTTTGAGGCGCGAACGATATGCCCGGGGCGACATCCTCTTCGACCGCGCGGGGGAGAGGGGCCATGTGGCGAAATGGTCGCGGCGGATGGAGCGGGAAGACGGTCGATCACGGCTATGCTTTTGCCTTTGGCCGAGCGTTCGGCGCGCGACCGATCCAATCCGGCAACCGGCCTTCGCCTCCGCCGTGCCGTGATCGGGGCTTGCGCGCGGGCGGCCCGCTCTTCGAGTTCGGCTTCGAATCCGAGCCGAACTGAAGGAGGGCGCCGGACTACCGACGGCAGCCTGCCGGGGACGCCTTCATGCTGTCGGGCGAGGCATTCGCCATCGCCTGCTTCTGCACCACCGAGCGGCTTGATGCCGGCTGCCATGGCGGCCTAACCTGCCCGGTGAGAACTGCTTCGAATTGAGCGCATCTGGCGCGCGTGTTAGCGTGCTCGCTGCTCAGCTACAGGTTAGCCGGTGCGCCATGTATCAATTCTCGGCGGACGAATCCCAACTTGGCTGGTTTCTGGACTTCATCGCCTGGTGGTGTTCTCTCTT
This sequence comes from Allobosea sp. 10L417, assembly GCF_056395485.1. Classification (NCBI taxonomy): domain Bacteria; kingdom Pseudomonadati; phylum Pseudomonadota; class Alphaproteobacteria; order Hyphomicrobiales; family Alloboseaceae; genus Allobosea; species Allobosea sp. 10L417. Next base: position 325,532 of record NZ_JBFTJP010000006.1, on the reverse strand, counting down.
TGACTCGCAAGATATCGCAATCATAAAGACCGCTGCGGCGGTGGTGATTGCCGGAATCCTGCTGTTGATCGGCGCATTCATTATCAAGTTGCTGAGCATGATCGTCGCGCGATTATTTCGAACGGGATCCACCCCGCGCCGCTCACTGTGAAGGCGTTTCCGAGGGTGGCGATGACCTCGCGGCCGGCCTTGTCCGGCGTTCTTCGGGCCGAAAAGTGCTCCGCCAAAGTGCCGCGCTCAGTAGCAATTCACGTTCTGGCCTTTCATCGTACAGGTGCTCGTAATGTGCTCCTCCGCCGGCGGCGGCTCGAAGCCTCCCGCTGATCGGGGAACATAGGTCTCTCCCGTGCTTTGCATCGGATCGAGCCCCGGGGGCTCCATCGCGCCGCCGAAGGCGGCGCATCCCGTCAAGAACAGACCGCACGCCGCCGCGAGAAACTTCTTCATATAGAGGGCTCCTTGTCCAAGCCGATCCTGCCGCGATGCAGGAGCGAAGTCACGGCTTCTTCTCGCGGCTATCTCAGGGCGCCTGTCGCAGCCCGCCGAAGGAACGCCTGGGCGGCAAAGCGCAAGGAGCCTCTCGGTTAGTCCTTTCGACGCATGGTCGAGATGCCCAAACGAGGATGGCCGGCTAGGGCGGCGGGCCGCTATCTTGCTGCGTCGCACAATTTCGGATGCGGCGCACAATGAGCTTTCGAGTCCATCATGGCTAAACGAAACAGCGGATCTGTCCGGCGCCGAAAGGCATCTGTGCAGCGCAAGCAATGGAAGGCGGTCGTTTCAGCCTGGCAGCAAGGGGATCTCGACTGGCAGCCCGCCTGGGGCCCCCCACCGACCGATCCGGCTTGCCTTTGCCCGCAGGCCGTGCTGGCCGAGCTTGGTGTGACGGCGAAAGCAGCGGCCTGACGCCAAGGTCTACGGCAATATTCGCGGATTGCGACGAGCATAGGCCATCGGGAATCGCCGGGCGCGATCCATGTGTGACCGGGGTTGCCGCGGTCCCACGCCATGTGACGGGGGTGTTTGCGTGCCGGTGCTGACGTCGCATGGACGGCTATAGTTCAAAGGGCGTCTTCCTTTTTCACGCGACGCGCACCAGAATTGAGCCATCGCGCAGGGTACGCGAAGGTCTTTCGCCCGGCCCCAGGCGTCTTCCATCCACGTCTCCCACGCCTCGCGCTGCCTGCCGACGCGCGCTCATGGGGCGCTGCGATTCGCGTAGCCCTGCTTCGCGCGACCGACGCTTTCGCGATGCTTACTGACAAGATGTGAGTGAATGCCAGCGACTTGCCTTCGATGGGCTCGAGGTCACGCGTCGGCTTCTTAGCCGCGTATGTTATTTTCGTTATAGTGGAATAATTTGCGCGCCTTGACGCTTGTTTTTATTGTCGACAATAAGCAATATGCTTATCCAATGTGTCCTATTTTCCGATGTGGACGGCAATATAGCAAACGCCACCCCTCGTGTATTGAAATTTCCGGCAAGATAATTTCGAGATTGACATTGTCGTCTGGCAATGGGCCAATTCCAGTATATCGGAATGGAATGCGTCTCGGGATTGCCTTGGCGATAGGTGGGGTCGGATGAATTACCGCTGGGACTGGTCCGTCCTGATACGCGAGCCTTTCGTCGATTGGCTGTGGAGCGGTGTGCTCCTGACCCTCGCGATCAGCCTGATGAGTTGGGCTGTTGCGCTCGCGATCGGCACCGTCGCGGGCGTCGCCCGCAGCGCCCCGTCGCCGGTGGCTCGTTTGCTGGCCGGCATCTATATCGACGTGTTTCGGAGCGTGCCCCCGCTCGTTCAACTGTTTCTCTGGTATTTCGTCCTCCCGGAGATCGTCCCCGATGCGGTCGGCCTCTGGTTGAAGCGCGATTTGCCCTATCCGGAGATCGTCACGGCCGTGGTCGCGATCGGCCTGTTCGCCGGCTCTCGCGTGGCCGAGCAGGTTCGCGCAGGCATCGAGGCCGTTGGCGTGCCGCTGCTGCCGGCGGCTCTCGCGACCGGCCTGCGCCCGATGCAGGCCTTTCGGCTGATCGCGCTGCCGCTCGGCCTGCGCGCCATCGTCGGGCCTTTGACTTCGGAATTCCTGATCACGATCAAATTGTCGTCGCTCAGCCTGACGATCGGCGTGCTCGAGCTGACCGCGCAGAGCCGCCATGTGGAGAATTACACCTTCCAGGGCTTCGAGGCCTTCACCTTCGCGACCATCGGCTATCTGGTCATCGGCCTGTGCGCGACCGGGTTGATGCGCCTCATCGATAGCCGGATGGGCGGGGCTGCGCTGCGAAAGGCCACGACGTGAGCGATTTCGACTGGGGCGTCATCGCCCGCTCGTCCGGTTTCCTCGCGGAGGGGATGGCGCTCAGCGCGCTGCTGGTGCTGGTCGCGACGCTGGGCGGCCTCGTCGTCGGCTTTGGGCTGGCGCTGATGCGGCTGTCTGCGCACCGGCTGATTGCCGTTCCCGCGGCCGCCTACGTCACGGTGATGCGCTCGTTGCCGCTGGTGCTGGTGCTGTTCTGGTTCTATTTCCTGATCCCGCTCGCCATCGGGCGGCCGGTCGGCTCGCTCAYCTCGGCCCTGATCGCCTTCGTGCTGTTCGAGGCGGCGTTCTATTGCGAAATCATCCGCGCCGGCATCGGCAGCGTTCGCAAGGGCCAGAGCGATGCGGGGCTGGCGACGGGCCTACGCCGCTGGCAGGTGCTGCGGCTGATCGTGATGCCGCAGGCGATGCGGGCCATGGGGCCGCTGATCCTCAACCAGATCGTGATCGTCTTCCAGGATACGTCGCTGGTCTATGTCGTGTCGCTGCACGACTTCCTCACCGCCGCGAGCGTCGTCGCAGCGCGCGACGGGCGCGCGACCGAAATGTATCTGTTGGTTGCCGTCGTCTATCTGGTGATCTGCCTCTCCGTCACGAAGACCGCCGAATTCTACAGGAAGGGGCGCCCGTCATGATCGTTCTGGATGACGTGCACAAATCTTACGGTTCCCAGAAAATCTTGCGGGGCTGTTCGGCCGAAATCCGTCTGGGGGAGGTCGTGGTGGTCTGCGGGCCGTCGGGATCCGGCAAGAGCACGCTGATCAAATGCATCAATGGCCTGGTGCCTTTCGAGCAGGGTACGATCACCGTCGACGGCATCTCGGTCTCGTCGCCGAAAACCGATCTTCCCGCCTTGCGCTCGCGGATCGGCATGGTCTTTCAGAGTTTCGAGCTCTACCCGCATATGACGGCGCTGCAAAACGTCAGCCTGGCGCAGGTCCATGTGCTCAAGCGTTCGCAGAAGGAGGCCGACGAGCGTTCCGCAAAGATCCTGACGCGGGTCGGCCTCGGCGACAAACTCAGCAACCGCCCGTCTCAACTCTCCGGCGGGCAGCAGCAGCGGGTGTCGATCGCTCGCGCCTTGGCGATGAACCCGCAGGCGATGCTGTTCGACGAGCCCACCTCTGCGCTCGACCCCGAAATGATCAACGAGGTTCTGGAGGTCATGCAGGAACTTGCCCTCGAAGGCATGACCATGGTCGTCGTCACACATGAGATGGGTTTTGCCCAGCGCGTCGCGGATCGCGTTCTGTTCATGGATCGCGGAGAGATCGTCGAGGATACGCCCAAGGACCAGTTCTTCACGGCCCCCGCCTCGGAGCGGGCGAAGCAATTCCTGAAGCAAGTCCTGACGCATTGACGAGGGGCCGATGAGCGAGCTGAACGCCCCTCAGATCGGCCCGCTTCTCCAACGCCGACGCAAGGAGCGGGGCCTGACGTTGCAGCAGCTCTCTGCGCTATCGGGCGTTTCAAAATCGATGCTGTCGCAGATCGAGCGCGGGGAGGCCAATCCGACCTTTGCCGTGCTCTGGAGCCTGACGCGTGGATTGGGCATCGACTTCGTTGCGTTGCTGGGGGAGGGGCAGGCGACGTCAGGTGCCGACAACGCCATCGAGATGCTGTCGCTGGAGCACACGCCGGCGATCCGGAGTGCTGACAGCTCCTGTCAGCTGCGCATCCTGAGTCCGCCCAGCCTGTCCGGCGACATCGAATGGTATGATGTCGAGATCGCGCCGGACGGATGCCTCGACAGCTCCCCCCATGCAGCCGGAGCCGTCGAGCATTTCACGGCGCTGTCGGGCGAGTTCGTGATCGCCAGCGGGGCCTCGCGCCATTTTCTGAGGCAAGGTGAGACAGCGCGATACCCGGTCGACGTCGCGCATTCCATCAGCAACCCGTCGGAGAAGCCGTCGCGCGGTTTGATGGTGCTGCTCTACCGCAAGTCGTCGAAGGGTCGAAATGCCTCGTAAGACGCAAAATGTACCGAATTTCAGTTTCTCCGAAGCGGCTGGCTCCATTTCTGCTGAACGGCCGCTCCCAGCAGAAGAGGCGATTTCATATGCGCGTTAGTATCTTGGGCGCAGGGGCGGCTGCCTGCGGCGCCGCCGCCCAGCTATCGGCGATGGGACATGACCCCATGCTCTGGTCACCGTCGGGCCGGAGCACCGAGGCGCTCGCGGCCGGGGCACCGTTGCGCGCGACGGGCGCGATCGAAGCTAGCATCCACCCCCGCGTCGCGGGCAGTGCCGAGGAAGCCGTGGCCAGCGCGGACGTCGTGATGCTGGCGATGCCGGGCTATGCCCACAAGATGGCGTTCGACGCGATTGCCCCTCATCTCAGGGAAGCGCAGCCCGTCATCATCAGCTCGCATGCCTCCTTCGGCGCGCTCTATCTTTCGCGGTTGCTGGCAGCGCGGAAAGTGCGCGCTTCGATCATCGCATGGGGCACCACGCTGACGACCGGCCGCAAGGTCTCCCCGACCGAAGTCACCGTGAATTCGCTGCGTTCGAAGATCGATCTCGCGTCGGTGCCGCAGAACGCTTCGGCCGAGGCGAAGGCGCTGTGTACCTCCCTGTTCGGCGAGCGTTTCGTCCTCCGCGAAGGCCTCCTCGCGATCGCGTTGAGCAATCTCAACCCGCAAAACCATCTCGCCATCGCTCTGTTCAATCTGACCCGGATGGAGCGGGGCGAAAGCTGGGGGCAGGCCGAGAACGTCACGCCCGCGGTCGGGCGCGTGATGGAGGCGCTGGATGCGGAGCGGCTCGCCATCGCCGAAGCCTTCGGCGTTTCCGTCAGGACGATCCGCGAGCACTATGCCTTTTCCTACCAGCTTCCGGTCGCCAGCATCGCGGAGATGAATGCCGAGCTGCACGGCCGCGGAAAGGGTGGCTTGGGGCCTGCGACATTGGAGAGCCGCTATGTTCTCGAAGATGCGCCGTACGGATTATTGCCTACCGTGCTGCTCGGCCGGCTCGTCGGGCGGCCGGCGACGTTGCACGAGGCGGGGCTGACCCTGCTATCGGCCGCCTATGGCCGCGACTTCACCAGCGAGAACGAACTACTGCCCGCGCTCGGCTTCGACGCGATGACTCGCGAAGAGCTGGCCGCGCAGGCGAAGGACGGATTCTAGATACCGCTTTCCATCGAGGGCGGGCACCAAGCGAGCGATCGCAAAAACGGGAGAGAGCTTATGAGATTCCATCTTGCTGCAGCCGCGGGCGCATTTTTGGCCCTGAATTTGGCGAGCTCGGCCGCGGGGGCCCAAGAAGTCGACGCGATCGTCAAGAAATTGCGCGACACCCAGACCATCACCATGGGCGTTCGCGAGGCGCTGTTTCCATTCAGCTATCTCGACGACAACAAGAATCCGACGGGCTATGCGGTCGAGTTCTGCAAGCGCATTATCGACGACATCAAGACCGAGCTGAACCTGCCGGAGATCAAGATCAAATACGTGCCGATGACGATCCAGAACCGGCAGGCGCTCGTCGCCAACGGAACGGTCGATCTGGAGTGCGAGGGAACAGTCAACACCTTCGGGCGCAACAAGCAGGTCGACTTCTCGTCCGTCAGCCACGTCTCGGCGAGCCAGCTCTTGGCTCTCAAGAGCACGGGCATCAAGAACTACGACGATCTCAACGGCAAGATCGTCGCCGTCGCGACCGGCGGAACCAGCGAGCCCGACCTCAAGAAGCTCGTTGCCGAACGGAAGCTCAACCTGCGCGTCATCAATGTCGATGACCACGCGGCGGGCCTGATCGCGGTCGAAACCCGGCGCGCCGACGCGTATTTCAGCGACAATGGCGCGTTCTACGGGCTGATCAAGCAATCGAAGAAGCCCGACACCCTCGAGATCGTCGGTGACGAATACGGCTACGCGCCGCAGGGGTTCATGGTGCCCAAACTCAATCCGACGATCCTCTGGATCGTCAATCACACGATGGGCAAGATGTTCAAATCGGGTGAGGCCGAAGCCTTGTACCTGAAGTGGTTCGGGCCGCTGGGGGCCCATGTCGGCCCGAAGCTGAAGGCCGCCTGGGCGACGCAATCCTACGCCGAGTGAACGCGGCGAGAGCCACCCGATAGTGGCTGAACCCGCCATGGCCGCATGGCGGGTTCAGCTGGGAAGGCAGAGACGGGCTCGGGGTTCAGCGGATCCGTCGCTCGCCGGGCATCAAAACAGCAGGGCATCGACGTCATCGAGGGCAGGCTCTGCCGTCGTTGCTTGCGCCGCAAGGTCCCAGACGGGCTCGATCACGCCTAGGTGGATCGTCCGTTCGATCGCCATCGTGTAATGCGGCCATATGGCGCCGGTCAGCCAGCTCCGGACGCGTTCGTTCATGTCCGGGGGAACGGCATGGTCGTCGGAGGCCATTGCCGCAAGCGCATATGCGGCCCCTCCGATGGTCTCTCCCGTTGCTGCGGCGCCGGAGAAGCCGAGCCGGGCCTGATCGAAGGCCTTGCCGAAGGTCGCACCCTCGCGCATCAGGCGGCTGAGCTCCAAGGCCAGTTCAGAGGCCGTCTCCTGCACGACGATGAGCGCGGTGCTCATCTCGCGATCGAGTGTGCCGAAATGCGCTGCATCGAGCCGATCCTGGCGCTTCAGTTCGCCCGCAGCCCGCTGCATCTGTTCGAAGATCGGCGGCAGGCGCCGGGAGACGCTGGCCACGAGGTCGGCCGCCAGTTTCAGCTCTTGCGCGATGATGACCAGACTGCGGCCGTTGCTGCCGACACGCGCGGCCCGCAGGCTGGCGTTCGTGCCGATGAGAACGATATTCGAGACCGTGGCGGCAAGCGCGTCGACCGTCTGTTGGGAGGTGTCGAGCAGCGCGGTCAACGCATGCGCAACCTGGTCGGCACCGGCACGGGCGCTGTTGCACTTGCCCAGAAGCACTGAAGCATGGGCGAGATCGGCTCCGAACTGCGCCATGAAGGAGCCGGTATCCGCGCCGCCCGCCCCGTGGAGCGAACGGACGAGGTCGACCAGGTCGACGGTATCGTCTCGCAGCTGCAGCAGGCTCTGTTCGATCGCCGCGGCGTCCTCGCCGAGAGTCGCGGCGCTCGCCTCGAGCTGTGCCGCCTCGATCCTGAGCAGCAGGTCTCGGGCATGCGGAAGGGCCTCCGCCGGCAGTCCCTGAGCAGGACCGCCCTCCTCCAATGTCTCCACCATGCGTAGTCCCACGGTCGCATGCTCAAGCCGTTGGCGGATGCTATCGCCGGATTGCAAGGCGACGATGGCCATCCCCGCCGCCATCGCGATCTTGCCGGAGCGCGCCGCCGCTTCGCTGGCGAGCGTCATGCCGCTGTGCTGCCGAGCCTCGACCTCGGCCAGCGTGACCGAGAGCTTGTCGGCGAGCGACGAGAGCGCGGCGCCATATTGCGTCTCGAATTCGCGTTGCGAAGCCAGCGCTGCGGCCAGGAGCTTGCTCATGCGGGCGTGATCGCGCGCGCAGGCCTCGATCGTACGCTGGGCCTGGGTCGTCAGCTCGAAGATCTCGTTGGCGAAGTCGCCGAAATCGCTCCTCACGCCCTGAAACGAGATCGACTCGATGCGGGCGTAATGGGCGATGATCGTGATCAGCCGGATATGCTCGACGAGCTTCTCCCAGGTCTGGCCGGCGGCTGCGCTATGCGCTGCGATGTCCAGCAAGGAGCGGGTTTCCGCGGCCAGCGTCTGCCGCAGCGGGCGCAGATCGTCCGCGAGCCGTGCCAGAGCGCCGCGCGCCGCGATGATCCTGTCGCCGGAGAGCCGGCCGGAAAGGGCGGTCAGCCGTTCCTTCAAGGTGTCGAAGAGGTTCAGCCCCCTGCCGAGATCGCGGCCGGCGACCGCAAAGGTCGCATCGACCGAGCGGGCGTGATCCTCCAATGACGTGATTAGCTGCGTCAGAGGTTTTGCTGGAGCGTTCATCGCGCCCTCACGCATGCCTCGATGCGGGAGCGGCGGCGCGCGCCGCCAGCGGCCAGGCCATGATTTCCTGTGCGATGAGCTGCAGGCGCACGACGCGTTCGGCCGCGCCGAATTCGATCGCCTCCTTCGGCATGCCGAAAACGACCGAGCTTTCCTCGTCCTGGGCTAGCGTCCGCGCGCCGGCTTTGCGCATTTCCAGGAGGCCGCGAGCGCCGTCGTCGCCCATGCCGGTCATGACGATGCCCAGCGCGTTGCTGCCGGCGTATTGCGCTGCCGACCGGAACAGCACGTCGACGGAAGGGCGGTGCCGCGAAACCGGGGGGCCGTCCTTGATCGCGACACGGTAGTGCTGGCCGACGCGCTGCAGCAGCATATGGCGATTGCCGGGGGCGATCAGCACGCGGCCGGTCTTCATCTCGTCACCATCCTCGGCTTCCTTGATCTCCATGGCGCAGATGCCGTCGAGCCGGCGCGCGAAGGCGGCGGTGAACTTCTCCGGCATGTGCTGGACGATGGCGATGCCGGGGCAGTGGGCCGGGAGCGCCTCCAGCACTTCGCGCAACGTCTCGGTGCCGCCGGTGGAGATGCCGATGCAGGCGATGCGATCCGTGCGCGCGTGGAAGCGGCCGGAAAGCGGCGGCGGCATGATGACGTCGGCCGTAAGTTTCGCTTCGATCAACATGGCGGGACGCTCGGCCCGAGGCCGCGGCTTGGCCTGCGCGGCGGCATGGACCGCATGGCGCAGCCGGTCGGCGGTCTCCAGCAGCGCGTTGCGCGTATCGATCCGCGGCTTGGCCAGCACCTCGACGGCCCCGCTTTCCAGCGCCTCGAACAGGGTGGGCGAGCCGGTTCCGGTCAGGGTCGAGCAGATGATCACGGGGATCGGCCGCTGCGCCATGATCTTGCGCAGGAAGGTCAGGCCGTCCATCCCCGGCATCTCGATGTCGAGGATCAGCACGTCCGGTACTTCGTTCTGCATGCGCCGCGTCGCCGCGTAGACGTCGGCAGCCGTGCCCATCACCTCGATGCCGGGCGATTGCGACAGGATCGAGCTCAGCACCTGCCGCACCGAGGCGGAATCGTCGACGATGAGCACGCGTATGGGCTTGCGCGTCATGCTGCGCTCCTCCCGAGGGCGGCCGGCTTTGCCTGGTAGACCGTTGGCGCGACCGAATGCAGGCCCGGCACCCCGGCTCCCGCCATGGATTCGGAATGCCCCAGCAGGATGTAGCCTCCGGGGCGCAGATGGGACATCAGCCGGGACAGCACCGCGGCCTGGGTCTGCCGGTCGAAATAGATCAGTACGTTGCGGCAGAAGATGACGTCGATGTCGCGGTCGTAAGGGTAGGTTTCGTCCATCAGGTTCAGATGCTCGAAACGTGCCCTGCGGCGCAGCTCCGGAGTGATCCGCACCGTGTCCTGCGCGGGGTTGCGGGACCGCATGAGATAGCGCTGTTGCAGCGCGGCCGGGATCGGCGAGACGAAGGATGCCGGATAGACCGCGTCGCGCGCGGCGGCGAGAACCTGCGTCGAGATATCGGTGCCGAGGATGGAGAAGTTCAGTTCGCCTGAGCTTCCGCGCGTGGCGTTCGCGAGGTCCTGCAGAACCATCGCGATGGTATAGGCCTCGGCGCCGATCGAGCAGGCAGCGCTCCAGATCTTGAGCCTGGTCGGGCGCGCCCCGTGCAGGCGGCGGAGCGCAGGCACTGCCGTGTCGCACAGGAACGTGAAATGACTCGGCTCACGGAAGAAGTCGGTCTTGTTCGTGCTGACGCAGTCGATCAGGTGCACATATTCCTTGTCCAGGCCGCCGCGTTCGAAGAGCAGGCTGCCATAGTCCGCCAGGTTGCTCAGGCCGAGCGCACGGACCCGCTTGCGCAAGCGGCCTTCGACCATCGTGCGCTTGGTGCGCGGCAGCTTGATGCCGGCATTGCGCTCGACGAGGCTCGCGATGGCATTGAAATGCCGCTCTTTGAGTTGATCGCTCATGGGCTCTGTCGTCGCCGGGGCCATCACGCGGCTTCGCTCGCATCGATGTGAGAGGGAACCCCCGCGCCTGCCATGAGCCGCGCGAGGTCGAGGACGATGACGAAGGCTTCGCCCTTGCGCCCGAGGCCGGCGATATAGTTCGACTGCCAACGGCCTCCGACGTCGAGCGGCGCGTCGGTCTGCGCCGAATCGAGGCTCGTCACCTCGAAGACACGGTCGGCAACGAAACCGACGCCAAGAGTCCGGCCTTCCAGCGGCACGTCCAGAATGATGATCCGCGTCGCCTCCGTCGGTGCGACGCGCGGAATGCCGAGCTTCGTACGCAGATCGACGATCGGGAAGCCGGCGCCTCGCACGTCGATCATGCCGAGAAGGAAGTCGGGGGCATGCGGGAGCTTCGAGATCGGCCGCATGTCGAGGATCTCTCGCACATGCGCGATATCGATGCCGAAGGACTCGCCGTCGATCCCGAGCGTCAGATATTGTGCGTTTTGGGTCAAAGCCGTCTCCGCCAAGGGAAATCGTCGTGCGCCGGATGCCGGCGGGATGGGCGCTCCGCTGGAGCGAAGCGCCCGCGCGCTTCAGGAGGCGCGGCGGAATTCGGCGTCCCGCGCATCATGGGCGTCGTCGAGATCGAAGGAGAACCCTCCCGAGGCCGCCTTGGTCTGTGGTTTGGCCGCGGTCGGCTTGCTGGCCACGGGCCTGGCTGCCTTCGGGGCGGAGGCGGTCTTCATCCTGGCCGCCTGCGCCTTGAGCTGCTCCACCGCACGGTCGACGCCCGGGCCGGCCGCATCGATCTTGAAGAAGGCGATGGCGGTCTGAAGCTGCTCGGCCTGGGCCGCTAGCTCTTCGGACGTCGCGGAGACCTCCTCCGAAGCCGCGGCATTCTGCTGCGTCACCTTGTCGAGCTGCTGGATGGCCTGATTGATCTGCGCGGAGCCGACATCCTGCTCGCGGCAGGCGGCGGTGATCTCCTCGACCAGCTCGGCGGTCTTCTTGATGTCGGGAACGAGCTTGGCGAGCATGGAGCCGGCCTCCTGCGCGACCTTGACCGTATCGGTCGAGAGCGTGCCGATGTCGGCGGCCGCCGCCTGGCTGCGCTCGGCGAGCTTGCGGACCTCGGAGGCGACGACGGCGAAACCCTTGCCGTGCTCGCCTGCCCGGGCCGCCTCGACGGCCGCATTGAGAGCGAGCAGGTCGGTCTGGCGCGCGATCTCCTGGATGATGGTGATCTTGGAGGCGATGGTCTGCATGGCGTCCACGGCCTTTCCGACCGCGGTGCCCGAAGCCTCCGCATCCTTGGCCGACTGGGCCGCGATCTGCTCGGTCTGGCTGGCATTCTCGGCGTTCTGCTTCACATTCGCCGCCATCTCCTCCATCGAGGCCGAGGCCTCCTCCGTGGAGGAGGCCTGCTCCGTCGAACCCTGCGAAAGCTGCTCGGCGCTCGCCGACAGCTCCTGCGAGCCGGCGGAGACGTTTTCGGCGGCACGCAAAGCATCGGACACGACCTCGCGCAGCCGCTCGACGGTGCCGTTCAAGGCGGTCAGCAGGTCGCCGACCTCGTCATCGCTCCGGACGGTCATGGTGCGTGTCAGGTCGCCGGCCGCCACGGCATTGGCGAGGCCGACGGCACCGGCCAGACCACGGCTGATGCCGAGAGCGGTCCAGACCGCGACGGCGACGGAGATCAAGGCCGAGATCGCGACGATCGACGTCAGCAGCATCTTGGCGAAGCTCGCCACCTCGGCCGCGTCGGCGCTGATCTCGCTCATCCGCCTTTCGGCGAAGGCGGCGTATTGATCCATGGCGGCGATCGTGGCGTTCAGCGCGTTGCGCCCGTCTCCCTTGCTGAGCTGGGTCGCCTTGATATTCCCGCCTTCGCGCGCGACCTCGATGGCGCCCCTCATGGCCGTCTGCAACTGCTCGGACTGGACTTCGATAGGCCCGATCGAGAGACCCGCGTCCTTCAGCGCCGACAGGGCCGATGCGGTGGCCGGGCGCAGGATGTCCATCTGGGCGAGAGCGGCCGCGCTGCGGCTGGCAAGTTCGCCTTCGGCAGCCGCGGTGAAGATCTCATAGGTCATCCGGAGGGCGCGAGCGGTCTGATAGCGCATCATCAGAACCTGGCGCGCAGCTGCCTCGTATGCCGCGCCGCCCTGCTGAGCGAGATCGCGGCCGAGGCTGTCCAAGGCGGCATTCTGGGCGTTCAGAGCGGGAAGGCCGCGCGCGGTCCACAGTGCCTCGGCCTTGTTGCCGGAATTGAGCTTGGCCTGCCGGATGGTCTCGTCCTGAATGGCGTCGAGCGCCTTTCGATTTCCGATGACCTTGTCGAGCAGAAGCTTGCCCTGATCGCTCGCCCTCTGCTCGATCTCGGTGAGGATCTTGCCGGCTTTCTCCCGCCGCTGGAGCACATCTGCAGCGAAAGCCTCGATGTCGCGGCCCTCGGACGCCAGGATCACGTTCTTCTCGGAGCGGACCTGGCCTTCGAATTCCGCCTGCAGGTCGCCGAGGAGGCTCACCTGCTTGGCCTGCCGCAAGATGCGCTGCTGGGCCGCCTCCATCTCCGCCAGGCGGTTATAGGCAATTCCCCCCGCGGCGACCGAAAGGGCGATGATGACGCCGAATGACGTCGCAAGCTTCGCTTTGATAGTAAATCGCATGGGTAGCCCCCGTTTTCGCCAATTTTATTAGATCAATATGGTCGACATACTCGGAACGATGATGAATTCGTCGTTCCATTTGGTAATGAATTGGATGTATTCGGGTCGCCAGCTCATGCCGATTCGTGGCGTCGTCTGAATATCATCTCGCGAGATCTCGGTGACCTCGTAGACCTTGTCGGCGATGATGCCGAGCGTCACGGGGTCGTTGTCGATCTCGACCTCGATCACCACGATGCGGGTGTCGGGCGCGGCTTCGACCTGCGGCATCCCGAAGCGCTCGCGCAAATCGGCGAGCGGGATGATGTTGCCGCGGACATTGATCAGTCCGGGCAGATGCGGACGGGCTCCGGCGACGCGCGTCAGCGGCACGGGATCGATGATCTCCCGGACCATCTCGGTTTCGATCGCAAAGATCTCCGGGCCGAGGCCGATCATCAGGGCCTTCATGGCACCTCGCGAAGCAGGGTTCGGAGAGAGGCTGCCCTGCTTGAGGGGCGGTTGCGTCCGCGTCATCACGCCGCCTCCGTCATCTTTTCGATTTCGGCCTGCATCTGCCCGAGCCCTACCAGCTGGGCCACGTCGAGGATCAGCGCCGCCGAACCGTCACCGAGAATGGTGGCGCCCGAGAACATCGTGACGTCGGCATGCAGCTTCGATAGCGACTTGATCACCGTCTGGTGGCTGCCGATGATCTGGTCGGCCACGAGGCCGACCCTGACCTCGCCGGTCGAGATGATGATGACCTTGGGATGTGGGTCGGGGTCGCCTTCCGCGCTAAACTGCTCGCGCAGCCGCAGGAAGGGGACGAGCTCTCCGCGCACGCTGAGGAAGCTGCGGCCCCTAGAGCGGTTCTCGTCGGCCGCGGTCAGCTCGATGCATTCTTCGACCGCCGAGAGCGGGATGATGTAGCGGCCGCCGCCGACCCGGATCAGCAGTCCGTCGATTATCGCCAATGTCAGGGGCAGGCGCAGCGTCACGGATGAGCCTCGGCCGGGAAGGGTGGCCAGATCGATCGAGCCGCGCATGCCCTCGATGGTGCGCTTCACCACGTCCATCCCCACGCCACGGCCGGACAGTGCGGAGACGGTCCGCGCGGTCGAGAATCCCGGGTGAAAGAGGAACTGATGGACCTCGTGGTCGGAGACGCCAGCTCCGGCCTGAAGCAGGCCCTGCTCCTCGGCCTTGGCGCGAATACGGGCGGTGTCGAGGCCGCCGCCGTCATCCTGCACTGAGACCAGGACCTGGGCACCGACATAGCGTGCGGAGAGCTCGATGCGGCCGATAGCCGGCTTGCCGACAATGGCACGGCGCTCGGGGCTCTCGATGCCGTGGTCGATGGCGTTGCGGATCAGGTGGACCAGCGGGTCGGCGAGGCGCTCGATCATCGTCTTATCCATCTCGGTGTCCTTGCCGACCGTGACGAATTCGACCGGCTTGGCGAGATCGCGGGCGAGATCGTGGACGAGACGCCGGAAGCGCCCGAAGAGCGAGCCCATCGGCACCATGCGCACGCCCATGGTCGTGTCGCGAAGGCCGGAGGCGAGCCTCTCGATCTCCTCGGCGATCGCCTTGATGGCGAGGTCGTCGCTGGCATGGGCAAGCTGGGAGAGCCGAGCCTGGGCGATGACTAGCTCCCCGACACGATCCATGAGCTCGTCGAGCCGTTCGGCCTGGACGCGCACGGTCGAGCTCTTGTCGTCCGCCCGGCGATTGTATTCGGTCTTTTCGACGGGCCTGTCCGTGGTGGCGACCGACGGATTGGGCGCGGCCGATGCGGGTACTGTCTCGGCATCGGCATCGACCACGCCCCCGGACGGAGCCAGCGTTTCCTGCGAGGCGCCGGCGTCGAACGGCGTGATCGCGAGTGCCATTTCGTCGCGCACGAACATGAAGACGTCTTCGATCGCCTCGCGCGGGCACGAGGCTCTCAACGCGACTCGCCAGGCGATGAAGCAGCCCTCCGGGTCGAGCGCGGTGAGATCGGGCACATCGTCGAGACGGGCGGTGATCGTGCAGGGGCCGAGGTCGCGCAGTTCGTCCAGGAGGTTCAGCGGATTGGTACCGTTGCGCAGGATGTCCGGCCGGAACGCGATGTCGATCAGCCAACCCGGCGCCTGATCAGACGCGGTCGGCGCATGCGCCTCTGCCGGCGCTGCTTCGAGCCCCGAGACCAAGCGGTGGAGTGCCGCTACGGTAGCCTCCCCGATAATCTCGTCTGTGGAGTCGGGATCTTCGATGAGGATCCGGATGTAATCCTTGGCCGAGAGCGCGACGGTAACGATGTCATGGTTCGCCTCGATCCGACCCTTGCGGATCAGGTCGAAGGCGGTTTCGAAATCGTGGGTGAAGGCGGCGACGCGGTCGAAGCCGAACATGGCGCCGGAGCCCTTGATGGTATGCAGGGCCCTGAAGGCTGCATCGACCAGATGGCCTTCTCCGGGCCGCTGACCGAGGTCGAGCAGGACCGTCTCAAGCGTCTCGAGCAGTTCGGCGGCTTCCTGCCGAAAGGTCTCTGCCGGATCGAGGTCCAGCATCAGCGCACCAGCTTGGCGACAACCGCCAGCAATTGTTCCGGCTTGAAGGGCTTGGTGATCCAGCCCGTCGCGCCGGCGGCCTTGGCCTGCTGCTTCACCGCGTCATTGGATTCGGTCGTCAGGAAAACGATCGGCACGCCGGTGAGCCCAGGCAGTGCCCGCATGCCGCGGATCATGTCCAGCCCGTTCATCACCGGCATGTTGAGATCGGTGATCACGAGGTCGAAGCGCTGCGCCTTCGCCCTGGCCAGCCCATCGGCGCCATCGCCGGCCTCGGCCACCTCGTGGCCGGCTCCGCCAAGGACGAGCTTGATCATCTGTCGAATGCTGGGAGAATCGTCCACCGTCAGAACGCTGGCCATAATCGTCACTTTCCGGAAAGAAGGCGGGTGTTTACGCCAGCGAGACGCTGGCGCGGGCGAAGGCCGAACGAACGGCGGCCGAAGCCCCCTCGATCGTCAGCGGCAGCCTGCGCGCGGCGAAGCTGCGGCGGGCGCTGATGATGAGTTGCACGAGGGCAATGTCGGCGGCCTCGATATTCGCGCAGTCGATCTCGGCGGGTTGGCCTGCGGCAAGCAGGTCGCGCATCCTTTCCGCGACGGCGCCGATGCCCCTGATCGAACAATCGGTCGGCAAGCTGAGTCGAACCGGTGTGGCGATCCGTTCCGGTGTCGTCCGCGGCATCCTTGGCGGCCTCCAAATGAAAGCATCATCTGGGGGCGCATTTCTTACGAGCTAGATTGATGACATATTAAGAGTGCCGCGACGAATATTATCCAATTCTTTACGATTATTCGCGCGGCGAGTCGGGCGTGCGCTCCCGGAGTCACTGCGGGGTCGTCGCGTAACCCCGCGTTTACCATGTGCGAAACTTGTGCGTCGGCGTCGCCGGAACCGCTCCGTCTCGGCTGGGCCGGCATTCAACGTGCGCGGCGGGTCTCGGACGGCAGCTCGCCGAAAAGCCTGCGGTACTGCGCGGCGAAATGACCGCGGTTGGCAAAGCCCCATTTACGCGCGATCTCCTCGACCGAGTGCTCCGAATGCGGATCCTCGATCTCGCGGCGCGCGCCGTGGAGCCTGGCGGCTTTGATGTATTCCTGCGGCGACGTCTGCAGGACCTTTCTGAAACTCTGCTGCAGCGTTCGAAGGCCGATCCCCGCCGCGCGAGCTACGTCCTGGACCGCAATATCCTCGTAAGCATGGGCGAGAATGTAGTCGACGGCTCGCCTGACGTGCAGGGGAGCATGTTGCGTGCTGCCGCGCGACATGCCCTGCGAGTAATTATGGGGGAGATTTTCCAGAACGAGCGCGACCCAGCTCGATTGGAGGAAATCGGCCGCGCATGGCGAGATCGCCTGGGTATCGTCCCCCGCCGATCCGACGACGGTCGCAGCGAGAATCGCGGCAAGCACGGACCCGGTTCCTGAACGGATATCGAAGCTGGTGGTGATCTGGAGCTGCTCTTCAAGCCGCCGGCCGGCCAGTCTTTCCAGGAGCGGAACGATGTCATCGATCCTGACCCTGAACATGCAGAATTCAGTTCCCGCCAAAAAGGTCACGCGGCGCGCCAGGGAGGTGTTCAGCGCAACTCCGTCGCCTCTGCGACAAGTCAGGAGCCCATCCTCGACCTCCAGTCTCACATCCCCCGACAGGACGAAGATGGCGGTGATGTTATCCGGGCAATCGGCGAAAGCTCCTTCGAGGCTCTGCGACACCCTCGACAACATGATTGTCGTGTTGGCGACCTTGATCGAGAGGAGTTTGTTGCTGCCTGATCCGCTCGTTTCTGCCTCGTGCCTAAAATTGTAACCCAATATACGTTCATAATATGAGATCAAATGCTCGACTTCAACGGAAGGGAGATTGATATTGATGAATGTATTACCGATGATATCCACGTATTTCTTCCGAATATAAAAATATCTATAAAATAAAATGTAGCTCTAATCTAAATCGATGGAAAATTTTGTCGAGGTGATATTAGGTATTATCGCTCACGAATTAGTATGAATTACGGGATGATCAAGTAACGCTGGAATCACAATCTCGGCATATGCGTGTATATGCACTGGTAAGCCTCCTCGCGATTGACCGATTTCCGGATGCGCCGAGGACGACGCTGCCGGGCCAGCTCCGTTTCCGTCGATGCGAATTTGATGCCGGGACCGACCGGCGGAACGGTCAACCCACCGCCGGTGAACCCGCGCGACGGGCATTTCGCGTCGACGTTTCCTGTCTTGCGCGCCGGCTTGCGAGGGCGAGATCGCCACGTCCGCGCGGGACCCATGTTTCTGCGCGTCCTTCCGCTTGCCTGACGAGCGCCTCTCGGCCGAGCCGTATTTGCGGGAAAAAAGCGTCCCGGACGCGACGTCAAATTTACCATTCCTGCGAATAGCCGCGGATCTTTAACGCCTGCCGGTGTGTTGCTGGCTATAGTCCGAGCCGCGCTGATAGACTCGGAATTATCTCGGCATGTGCGGTTTTGGCGGCTATTTCGGCCTTGTCCGGGATGGGAGGGCGCTCCTTGAAAGGATGACGGCCGCCATTGCGCATCGCGGCCCGGACGGGCAGGGCTTCTTCACCGCAAAAGCAGCCGGCCTCGGCCATGCGCGGCTGTCCATCGTCGGCCTCGGCGACGGCCAGCAGCCCATGTCCGATGCGACCGGGGAACTGACGATCGCCTTCAACGGCGAGATCTTCAATTATGTGGAACTGCGCGAGCAGTTGCGCGCCAAAGGTCGCCAATTCCGGACGAGCAGCGACACTGAAGTGATCCTGCATCTCTATGACGAGATGGGCGAGGATTGCGTCTCCATGCTCAATGGCGATTTCGCCTTTGCGCTCTGGGACGGTCGCCGCCGCCGCATGGTTCTGGCGCGCGACCGGATGGGGGTTCGGCCGCTCTTCTATACGAGGCAGGGCGAACGGCTCTACTTCGCCTCGGAGGTTAAGGCGCTGCTCCAGGTCCCGGGCGTCGTGGCCGAGCTCGATCCGGTCGCGCTCGACCAGATCTTCACGCTCTGGGCTCCGATCGCGCCGCGCACGGCCTTCCGCGACATCTACGAACTCGAACCTGCCAGCCTGATGATCGTGCAGGAGGGCGGCGTCTCGACGCGGCCCTATTGGAAACTGGACTATCCCGACCGAGAGACGCTGCCCCGGCACCGGGACGAGCGCGCCGCGGCCGAGGAACTGCGCGCCCTGCTGACGGAGGCGACGCGCATCCGCATGCGCGCCGATGTGCCGGTCGGCTCCTATCTCTCCGGCGGCCTCGATTCCTCCATCACATCGGCGCTGGCGGCGGGCATGGCGCCGGGCCGGCTGAAAACCTTCTCGGTCACCTTCGCCAGCGCCGAACATGACGAGAGCGCCTTTCAGCTCGAGATGGCGCGCGCGCTCGGCACCGATCACAGCTCCGTCGCTTGCGGCGAGGGCGATATCGCCGCCGTGTTTCCCGATGTGATCCGCTTCACCGAGCGCCCGATCCTCAGGACTGCCCCGGCCCCGCTCTACAAGCTTTCGCGCCTCGTGCGCGAGGCCGGCTTGAAAGTGGTGCTGACCGGCGAAGGTGCGGATGAAGTCTTTGCCGGCTACGATATTTTCAAGGAGGCCAGGGTTCGCCGCTTCTGCGCCAGGCAGCCCGGCTCCCGCATCCGGCCGCATCTGTTCCGCAAGCTCTACCCCTATCTGCCGGGGCTGAGGCAGCAATCGGCCGAATATCTGGCCTCGTTCTTCGGGGCTGGCGGCACGGGGCTTGACGACCCGCTGTTCTCCCATCGGGCGCGGCTCGACGGCACGGCAGCGACGAAACTGTTCTTCTCGGGTGACCTGCGGGCCACATTGTCGGGATATGATGCCGCCGAGGACCTCGCAGCGCGGCTGCCCGAGGCTTTCGCCCGCTGGCACCCCCTGCACCAGGCGCAATATCTGGAGGCCCGCTTCCTTCTGCCCGGCTATATCCTGTCGAGCCAGGGTGACCGCATGGCGATGGCCCATGGCATCGAGGGCCGCTTTCCCTTCCTCGACCATCGTCTGGTCGAGTTTGCCGCCGGGCTTCCTCCCGAGATGAAGCTGAAGGGGCTCGTGGAGAAGCATATTCTCCGCGAGGCGACCAAGGATCTGCTGCCGCCCGCGATCGGCAGGCGACCCAAGCAGCCCTATCGCGCGCCGGACAGCCAATCCTTCGTGGGGGCGGGGGCGGGAGACTATGTCCGGACGGCGCTGAGCGAAGCCGAGATCGGTGCCGGCGGCCTCTTCAATCCAAAGGCGGTGGCAAAGCTGCACGAGAAATGCAGTCGCCACCCGGCCTCCGGCTTTCGCGACAATGCGGCCTTCGTCGGCATTCTGTCGACGCAACTGTGGCTGACGGCCTTCACCGGCACAGGCAGTTGCAGCGCCAAGGCCGCCTGACACCATCAAGAGAGGAAAACGATATGACAGATACGATCCGCGACACCGTGAAGGCCTTCGTCATCGAGAATTTTCTGTTCGGCGACACCACCCACGCCATCGCCGATACGGACTCGCTCATCGAGAACGGCATCATCGACTCGACCGGCGTTCTGGAACTCGTGGCCTTCATCGAAGACCGCTACGAGATCGCCGTCGCGGACGCCGATATCGTGCCGGCCAATCTCGATTCACTGGCGCGCATCACGGCCTTCATCGCATTGAAGACCGCGGCGCTCGCGGCGGCCTGACGGTTCTGGTTCATGCGGGTCGAGCAATTCCTCATCACAAACGCGGCGGCGCGTGTCGCGAAGACCGCGCTGGTCACCGAGCGGACGCGGTTGCGCTATGACGAGTTGGACGACCTGTCGAATCGGCTCGCGGCTGCTCTCGCCGCGAGTGGCGTGCAGCGCGGCGACCGTGTTCTCGTCTTCATGGACAATTGCTGGGAAGCCGTCGTCTCGATCTTCGCGGTTCTCAAGGCGGGCGCGACCTTCAGCCCGATCAACGCCTCCACCAAGGCCGACAAGCTCGCTTACGTCATCGGCGATTGCGAGGCTGCGGCGATCCTGACCCAGGCGAAGCTGATGCCCATCGTGGCGCAGGCGCGCGCGCTGTCGGACCGGCCGCTCTTCGTCGCGTCGACGCAAGGACCATCGGGCTTTGTGCCGGATGGCGCCGCCTCCTTCGAGGGTTGTCTCGAAGTCGCGCCTGAGCCAGTGAACCATGGCGGGATCGACGTCGATCTCGCCATGCTGATCTACACCTCGGGTTCCACGGGCCGTCCCAAGGGCGTGATGATGACGCATCGCAATATCGATGCTGCCGCGGACTCGATCACCAGCTATCTGCGCAACACCCCCGACGACATCATCCTTAACGTGTTGCCGCTGGCTTTCGACTACGGCCTCTATCAGTTGCTGATGGCGATGCGGCTTGGTGCGACCCTCGTCCTCGAAAAGTCCTTCGCCTTTCCGCAGGCGATCTTCGAGCGCATCCGCGCCGAGCAGGTCACCGGCTTCCCACTCGTACCGACGATGGCCGCGCTGATCCTGCAGATGCGCGACGTCGAACCGGGTTTCCTGCCGAGCCTGCGCTATATCTCGAACACCGCCGCGGCCCTGCCGCCTCCGCACATCGCGCGCTTGCGCGAACTCTTCCCCGGCGTTCGGCTCTATTCCATGTATGGCCTGACGGAATGCAAGCGCTGCACTTATCTGCCACCGGAGGAGCTGGACCGCCGGCCGGGTTCCGTCGGCATCGCCATTCCCAACACGGAAGCGATCGTCGTCGACGATGAGGGCAACCGCGCGCCGCCCGGCGTCGCGGGCGAGCTGGTCATCCGCGGACCGCATGTCATGCAGGGCTATTGGCGCAACGAAGTCGCGACTGCGCAGATGCTGCGCCCCGGCCCGTTTCCCTGGGAAAAGCGCCTCCATACCGGCGACCTGTTCCGGACGGATGACGACGGCTTCCTTTATTTCGTCGGCCGCAAGGACGACATCATCAAGACGCGCGGCGAAAAGGTTGCTCCGAAGGAAGTCGAAGCGGTTCTCCATGCCCATCCCGGCATTGCCGAAGCCGTGGTGACCGGTGTGCCGGACCCGGTGCTTGGCCACGCCATCGCCGCCGTTGTTGTTCTCTCGGACGAGAGCTTGAGCGAACGGGACATCATTCGCCACTGCGCTGTTCATCTCGAGGATTTCATGATGCCGAAGCTCATCGAATTCCGCCATGAGCTGCCGAAGACGGATACCGGAAAGGTCAGCCGAAGGCTGGCGGCCGAAACGCTGGGAGCGGCGGAATGAACATCTCTCCTGCGCCGAGTCGTCCCGCCTTCTCGGCTGACGTGCTGATGCTCGACAACACCGCGGAAACCGACCGCATCGTGACCGGACTGCGCGGGCAGCTCCGTGGCATGCGCAAGCGCGGCCTCGTGCTCGGTCTTTCCGGCGGCATCGATTCCAGCGTCTCGGTCGCGCTGGCCGTGCGCGCTGTCGGGGCGAAGAACGTCTTCTGCCTGTTCATGCCGGAAAGCGACTCCGATCCCGAGAGCCTGCGCCTCGGCCGGCTGGTCGCCGAGACCTTTGGCGTCGAGGCGGCAGTGGAGGATATCGGACCGACGCTGCTGGCAATGGGCTGCTATGAGCGGCGCGATGCCTTCATCCGCGAGCTGGTGCCGGGTTACGGGCCTGGCTGGGCCTCGAAGATCGTCATCGCCAATTCTCTCGCCGGCGACGGCTACAACATCTCCTCGCTAGTGGTTCAGGACCCCGAGGGCCGCCAGACGAAGCTGCGTATGCCGCCAGCGATCTATCTCGGCATCGTCGCAGCCACCAACATGAAGCAGCGCACGCGCAAGCAGATCGAGTATTATCACGCCG
Organism: Allobosea sp. 10L417; assembly: GCF_056395485.1. Taxonomy (NCBI): domain Bacteria; kingdom Pseudomonadati; phylum Pseudomonadota; class Alphaproteobacteria; order Hyphomicrobiales; family Alloboseaceae; genus Allobosea; species Allobosea sp. 10L417. The sequence goes on along the minus strand of NZ_JBFTJP010000006.1, from coordinate 303,283 downwards.
ACCGGCTGAATTTCGCCGTGCTGGGTACGCCGAACCGGCTCGAATACGACCAGGGTTTCTTCGTGAAGAACGGCGACGGCGCCGCGGACGTGAAGCCGATCGCGCATCTTTACAAGAGCCAGGTCTATGCGCTCGCCACCCATCTCGGTATTCCCGAGGAGATCCGCCGGCGGCCGCCGACGACCGACACCTATTCCCTCGCGCAGACGCAGGAGGAGTTCTACTTCTCCCTGCCTTACGATCGCATGGATCTTTGCCTCTTCGGCCTCAACAATGGCATCTCGGCAGCAGAGGTCGGCGCCGCCGCGAAGCTGACCGCGGTCGAGGTCGAACGGGTCTGGGCCGATATCGCCGCCAAGCGCAGGGCGACGCGCTATCTGCACCTTGGCCCGCAGCTCGTCCGCCCCGTCACAGAAATCGACGGCTGAGATCGACGCTGTTGCGGGAGGCGGGCGGCAATCCGCATCATTGCGGAGGCGGCGATCCAAGGTGTCAGACCGGAAAGTCGGGACAGGTTTTCCGAATATTCCGATGTTCAGAGCATTTTTGGTTAAATTGACGCCGGGTCGCGCGAAGAAAATGCGACTAAACCGTGAGTTAGAGCATGACCGCGATTCAAGGAAAAGCGAACATGCCCTAGGGAACTGACGAGCACAAGCCGTGAGCGGTTCACGGAGCATCCAACTCAAGAGCTGGCAAAGGTGTGAGCGAGCCTTGTGACAGCTTGCTATTGAAGATGATCCCCGCACGGAATAGGCTGCTGATCTGTCGATAGCGGATGAGGTCGTCATGGCTCATTTCGTAAAGCCGCTGGGTGCCTCGGCAGAGGGCTATACGATCGATAGTCGCCTCGCGCCGCAATCGGTATCACAAATAGCAATTCCAGCTGGCGAACGCCGTTTTATCGGCTTGTGGGGTGGCGACAGGCTGTGGGCGCGATCGGCGAATGGAAAGATCGCCGCATATGACGATTTCAACGACGGCGTGATGGGCGATGTGCGCATCCTCAGCATTTTCGGCGCAGGCGTCGGCTCGTGCGATTTGGAAGTTGGCCAGGGCGTCGGCGTGTGGATCCGCTTGCGGATCGTAGTCGCACCGAGGGCCACGAAGCAGCAGGTATTTATCGTGCGGGACGTGCGCCTCGCCGGTTACAAGCCACTCGGCGACGTGTTGGAGGTCGATTCCAATACGCCATTCCGCTGGATCGTCGACAATATCAAAGATCGTGGCGACAGGTATGGCGGACGCTTGCGCGTCATCTTTATGGCGCACGGCCTGCCTGGTTATATTCAATGCGGGATGGGAAGGTTCAACCATCCACAGGCCGGTCCCGGTCTTACACGCACGGATCTCAACGAATTCGGCGAGATCGAAGGTAAAATCGAACAGATATCTATCTATTCTTGCCTGGTGGCCCGGATAAACACGTGCCCCGAATGTGAGGGAATGCAAGGATATGACGGTAACGAGTTTTGCTTCAAGCTGGCGCAGTATACACAAGCGCGGGTAAAAGCTTCAATTCATCTCCAATATTATCGCGACGGCACGCGCTGGTTCTTCAAGCGTCCCGACGGAAGCGGCATAACCTTTGGAACTTGGAACGGCACCGTGTTCACTTGGGGCCCGTCCGGAGCGATCATCTTTCGGGAACAGTTTCCATACGTCGATTACGCGAATGAGAGCCCAAGCGACCCGGAAGGCAACTACTAATCGTCATTCTGCTTGGCGGGATTCTCGCCTTCGGTCGTGCGGGCACATATCAGCGGCGTGCGCCCCCATTGCAAGCGCAGCGAAGCAATGACGGCTTACTCGAACGGCTCTCCGGCCAGGCGGTTCCAGTGTTCGCCGGCCAGCCCGTTGAAGAAGCCTTGCGAGCTCAGGAAAGCGTTCACCAGCTCCTCGTCGCGCGAATGCACGACCGTTGAGGCGGGCTGCGTGAAGGCAACCCGCCGACCCAGCATCGCGGCGAGCAGGGCAGGTTGCGTCCGGCCGCGCAGACCGGCCGCGCCGCGCTCAGCCGCATCGCCGATCAGGCAGTCTATGACGGCTCCAGCCTGTCCCGGCATGGCCAGAACCTGCAGGACGCGCGCGACCCGGCCGGGATGGGCATGGTAGAGAAAGGCGCCGGTCAGGGCCCCTGTGGCAGAGGAGACGGACGCGAAGACCACCTCGCCATAGTCCGGTTTCCGGGACGCCTCGGCGATGATGTGTGCAAGCTGCTCCTCGCTCCAATCGGGGCGGAGGGCGAACTGCCGCGTCAGCGGCTCTACGAGGGCCGCAAAGCCGGCCTGATCGATTTCGGTGACCTTGAGGCCCTTGCTCGTCCAAATCTGCGGGACACCGGTCCAGCGCAGCTCGTTCTCCTGCATCCGCCCGCGAACGTAGCGGTCGAGCCCGCGCGCGAGTGGGTCGAGCAAGCGGGCGGCGCCGATCCGTCGCGAGGCCATGTCGAGCATGAAGGCCGAGGGGCGGATCACCCGGAGCCAGTCCAGGCTGTATTGGGGCAGGGCGACACCGCGCAGTCTCGTCCACATCTGGGTCGAGAGTGCGTTCGCGGTCTCGCTGAAGGAGATGTCCTGCGGCCCGGCCAGGAATGTCCTGAGCAGCCTTGCGCCGGCCATCGGGTCGTTCGTCCGCTGCTCGGCCATCAGCGAACCGCAGATGGCCGCACGCAGCTTGCGGGGGCCATGGCTCATCGGCAGCACGTTCACGCCGACGAAGCCGGAGATGTCGCCTTCGCTCGCGACATGGACAAGGGATGCGATATCCGGGTCGCACACCGGCCCCTCAAGATACAGCCGGCGCAGATAGGTTTCGAGCGCCGGAGGCGGCGGTCTCCTGCCGTTCCGGAAGGTCCTTTGAAAGAGCCCGGCGACAGCCGGAATATCCGCGGCCTGCAGGGGACGAACCTGGCTCATGCTCAACCGGCCGAGGATGAGGTCGCGGAATCTGCGTTCCGCAGTTTGCGAGCGAGCGCGACGCGCGGCACGCCGTCCTCGTCGGTAGCGAAGGTCACGGGGTCATAGGTCTTGGTTCTGGCTATCAGCGCGGCGATCTGGCGGTCCTGCCCCTGCCCGAATTCGAATAGCAGCCAGCCATCCGGCTTGAGGAAATCGACCGCGTCGCGGATCAGCCGCTGATGGATCGAGATGCCGTAAGGCCCACCGTCGAAGGCCTCGCGCGGCTCGGCTTCGAGCAGATGGGCGCTCTCGCCTTCGAGGCGCGCGGTCGAGATATAGGGCGGGTTGCAGACGATGACGTCGGCAGCGCCGGCAAGCCCATCCTCCGACAACGCACCGAACAGATCTCCTTGCCTGATGGCGACACGGTCCTGAACGGCCAGACGTTCGGCATTGCTGCGGGCCAGCGCAACCGTGCTGTCGGTCATGTCCGCCGCCCAGACCCGGGCCGATGAAACCTCCGCCGCGATGGCCAAGGCAAGGTTGCCCGAGCCGCAGCACATGTCGATCACCGTGGAGCCCGGAGCGCGGTCGTGAAGGATCGCGATCGCGTTTCTTCCGAGCAGCTCGGTCTCCTGGCGCGGCACGAGAACGTCAGGAGCAAGTTCCAGCGTCACGCTCATGAAGCGATGCAGATGTGGGGCGAAACCGCCGGCAGGGGCATTTGCTCTGGGCGGCACGGCGGCTCCTCCGTCACTGGACGGGAATACATGCATGATGAACTATCGCGCTCCGGTAAACGGCCGCTGAAAAACCGCGACCGCTCGATTGACCGCTCGCGAAGGTTTCCCTCCGACGACCAAGCCAAAGGCTGGAAGAGGGCCTGCGCAAGCGGCGCAGGCCGCTGGCGCCGCCGCTTCTCACCGCGCTTCCAAATAAGCAGGCATGCGAGATCGGGTCCGATGCGATCGTCAGGCAAGTCGGCCCGAGCGTTGGCGGCCTATCGCGAGAGGCGCTTGATATCCGCATAAGATTCGAGCCGGGTCAGATGCGCTTTACCTGAGCTGGATATCCGGCGCAGACGTCTCGCATTCACGAAGGCCTCAAAGCTCCCGATCGGAATTGCCTCGCTGAAATAGTAGCCTTGAGCCACATCGGCACCCTCCCTCATCACGAAGGCCAGATCCTCGGCCTGCTCGATGCCCTCGACGATCGTGCCGAAGCCCAGCGAGCGCGACAACGACAGAATCGTCCGGACGATCACCTGTTGTTCGACGCCCGCTCGCGCGCCCTGAACCAGCGAACGATCGATCTTGAGCGTATCGAACTTCAGGCGGGCCAGCATCGAGAGGTTGGAGTAGCCGGTTCCAAAATCGTCGATCGAGAAGCGGACGCCAAGCGCCCGCAATTGCCGCAACTGTCTTTGAACGACGTCCGATGCCCGCATGGCTACGGACTCGGTCACCTCCAACTCCAGGCGCGAGGGCGGCACCCCTGCCTTCAGGAGGCAGTTCTCCACCGAGGCGGCAAAAGTCGGGTCTTCCAGCTGCAGGACCGAGACATTGACCGAGATCCTGATGTCGTTCGCATGGCGAAGCTCCTCGATCGCCCGCGCGAGGACGAATTGGCCGAGTTCGGCGATCAGGCCTGCCTCTTCCGCGATACTGATGAACTTTCCAGGTGCAATAGCGCCTCGCGAGGGATGCGCCCAACGCACCAGAGCCTCGGCTCCCACAACTCCGTTGTCGGCCAGAGAGATCATCGGCTGGTAGAAGACGTCGAGAGAGCCGTTCCGCAAGGCGGTGCGCAGATCCTGCTCGAGCGCTCGCCGCTCATGCATGAGCTCCGCTGCTTCCGCGGTGAAGAACGCGAAAGAGTTCCGCCCTTTCCGTTTGGCTTCGTACATCGCGACATCGGCGTTGACGAGAAGCTCGTCATATCTGACGCCGTCCCGACCGGAGACGGCGATTCCGATGCTTGCTCCGATCGTCATATGGGTACGATCGATAACGTAATTCTCGCTCAATCTGTGGATCAGAGCTTCTGCACAGGCGCGGAGACCATCGATGGTCAGCGGACCGTTCAGAATGATCAGGAACTCGTCACCGCTCAAGCGTCCGGCCGAGAAATGGCGGAAGTCTCCGGCCTCCAGCCGCTCCTCGAAGAACTGCTTGAGACGAGAGGCCAACTGCCGAAGCAGGACGTCGCCCGTCTTATGGCCGAACGTATCGTTGATGGACTTGAAGCGGTCGACGTCGATGAAGAAGAAGGCCACGACATCCTTGCCGCTCAGCAGGGTGCTCATCCCGTCGATGCGGATCTTCTCCCGGTTGGCGAGCTCCGTCATCTGATCGAAGAAGGCAAGCTGCCGAATGCGGCCGAGGCTCTCGCGAAGGTTCGAGAGCATCACTTCGAAGGCTTGCCCGAGGCTGCGTACCTCGCCGATGCCGGATGCGTTGAACGGGATGTCGAGATCGCCGCGCGCCACCGACGTCGCGGCGGACGCCAATTGAGGCAGGCCGCGGGTGGCGCGCTTGACGCTGATCAAGACCACCACGACCAGCACGCCGAGCGCGCCGGCGGCGAGAAGCAGGAACCATCGAAACAGGGTCCCCGCCTGACGCTCGCTGATGCGCTGCAGCTCTTTTTGCGTTTCCTCAACCTGCGCGGCGTCGACGTGAACGCAGATCCGAAGACCGAGTTCGTCGGTGACACAGCGCGCCACGCGCCCACTGCCGGCCATGCCGATGAGACCGTCCGGCGTTTGCGGAGCGAGTGGCTTCAGGCCGACGGGCGGCTCACCGCTGGCGGAGATGATCCTGTCGCCATCCACGACCGCGACCCCGGCCTGGACGATTCCGGCGAAGAGCTCGAGCGTCTTCTCCGAAGGGGCGAGTGTTCTCAGCCCCATCAGCGCTCCCACCACATCGCCGAAGTCGTCAAAAACCGGTTCGATCGCGAGATGTGCGATCGTTCGGCCTTCCGGGAGCCCTACCGCGACGTTGAAGCTTTCGGACACCCGGTAGGTTGCATGATGCGACCATCTGACCAGGCGTCGATTATCCTTGAAAATCGAGGTGATGGCCTCCTTGACGCCGAGGACGGAGAGGGCTTCCGAAGCCGCGAGCAGGTCTGACGCGCGGCTGCCGCCAATGACGGTTCCGGTCGCATCGGCGACGAGCAAAGCGTCGAGTTCGCCGGTCACGCTGGCGGGGGCCAGCAACTCCTGGATCGCGACGTGATTGGCGGAGCCGACCGCCTTCACGATGTCGAGCCGTTGGGCGAGATACCGCGTCTGCCGGCTGGCTTCGCCAAGCAGCACGGAGACGCGCGCCTGCGCGAGCAGGGCCTCGGCATCGAGCCTGCGAGCGATCTGCTGGCGGGATAGCTGTGCCAGCGCATGGGCCTGTTCGACGGCATCCTCGCTGAGGCGCCACAGGGCAACGAGCCCGACGACGGCAAAGGTTACGGCTCCCGTCAGCATCACCACGAAGGCGAGATGCGTTCCGATATGCGCGGTTGAAATCCAGTCGCGCCAAGCCGTGCGCAGGCGCGCTTTCCGGGCGCCCATCGAGTTCCAGAGACGGCGCAGCAGGCCCCCATCCATTCGGCCAGATTCATCGATCTGCCTGACGCTGGCCCGATCCTGCGGCACGAAGCCTACTCCACAACGTAAATTCCCATCCACTCTAGCAGCAACCATTGAAGCTTACGTAAATTCATAAGTATAAGAAGATACCTATCATTTTTGCGCTTTCAGTTAGAATTTGTTCACGGAGTCATGGCAATTCTGATCATCCCGTGGCGGAAGATTTTATCGATCTATGACACCGCGCTCTATTGCATTGATTCTTGGTCTTCTGACCCTCTCTAACCCTGTCAGGGCAGACGAGTTGATCGTGGTCGGCACCGGGGATGGCGTGGAGATGCTTCAGGCCGTGGCCCAGCGCTTCAGGGCGGCCGAGCCGACCATCGAGGTCAAGATTCCACCCAGCATCGGCTCAGGCGGTGGCATCGCCGCGGTCGGTTCGGGAACGGCGAAGCTGGCGCGCGTCGCCCGGGTTCTCACCGATGCCGAGCGAGCACGCGGCCTGATCTATGTGCCGGTGGCCAAGATCGCGTGCGCCTTCTTCGTTCATCCCAGCGCCGGCGTCGCGCAGCTCAGCGGCGAGCAATTGACGGGCATCTATGCCGGCCGGATTTCCAACTGGAAGGACGTCGGCGGAGCCGACCAGCGCATTCGCGTCGTCCGGCGCGAAGAAGCCGACAGCACGCTCACGACCTTGCGGGCGACGATGCCCGGTTGGCGAGAACTCGAGATCACCGAGCGCTCGAAGACTGCGACGTCGACCCAGGAAGCGGTCGAGACCGTGCGCCTGACGGAGGGCACGATCGGCTTCGGGCCGTATAGCCGGGTTCTCGACATCGGCACGCAGGTGCTGAAGATCGACGGTTTGCATCCCTTGGATCCGCGCTATTCGAGCAGCGGCGAGGTGGCCTATGTCTACAAGGAAGGGGCGCTGACGCCGGCGGCGGAGAAGTTCATCGCCTTCACCCGCATTCCGGATGCGGGCAGTGTGATCCGGGAATTCGGCGCCATTCCAATCGCGCCCTGAGCGCCGAGAGGCGCGGCCGCGTCAGGGGCGAAGGTTTTCGGCGGCGGCCCGGGTCTGCGATGTCCCGGGCCAGTTTGCAGTGCGCGCAAAGAGGAGGCCCGCGATCCTGTCCCGGATCGTCCGCTTGGCCACCGAGGCGATGAACGGGTCAGCGTAGCAGGTCGTGCCGGCAGCCTCACAACGCATCCGCACCGCCGCCACCATCTCGTAGGAGCCGGCCACGTAGACCGTGTCATCCGGCCGAAGCGCCGGCATGTGATCGGTGGGGCGACCGCTGAGGATGCCGGCTGCCTTGCCGCCGCTGCTGGTGGGGGCGATGCTGGCAACGCCGGTTTCAGCCAACCATGCCAGCGCCTCTGCCATGTAGAGATTGCGAGGATCGCGCGCACCGACGATCACGACCATTTCCCGCGAGGGTTCCCGGTAACGTGCCGCGCGGGCAATGGCCCAGATGGGAGCCCAGCCGGTGCCGGCGGCGATCAGAATGATCCGGCCGCCGTCTGTGCGATGGAATGCACTGCCGTAAGGTCCCTGCACGGTCACCTTGTGCCCTGGGCGGATACGCGTCCCGAGATCCGGCGACACGACCCCGCCGACCTGGCGCCGGATCTGCAGGATCAGCTCATTGCGCTCCCCCGTTCCATCGCTGCGCAAGGTCGGGCTGTAGTCGCGGCTCGGATAGCCGCTGAACTTGCATTTGACGTATTGCCCGGGGAGATAGGTGAAATCCTTCCTGAGCAGGAGCGTCGTTTCGATGATGTCGGGCGAGAGCGGGCGGATGGCCGAGACGGTCGCCGCCAGCTTGCGTATCTCGGGAACCGCATCGAACTGGAGGACGGCGTCGCCGATGACCCGCGCCTGGCAGGCCAGCACGGTATCGCCTTGTCGCGTTCCCATTGCATCGACTTCGCCGGCATAGACGCGGACGCGGCAGGTCTCGCATTGCCCCGTGCAGCAATCATGCGGAATCACGATACCCCCGCCCATGGCCCCCTCCAGCAAACTGTCGCCGCGCGAGACCGCGACGGCTTTGCCATTCACGACAAGGGATGCCTGCTTAGCCATGTCCTGCCCTGTTCGCGGTGCTGATTGAGGCGACTTGCCCTGTTTAGGTCGCCGCGGGTCCTATCGGACGGGCGCGGCGACCCAGGCGCTCGTTCGAGTGTGGGATTTCGCCGACAAGCGGTCCGTTGCCTCAGCGCAGGGTGAGGGTGACAGGGCGAACGTGCCGCGTATGGCGCGTCTGCGTGTGGTCGAATACCGCCACCCACATATAGACGGGTGTTTGGGGCTCGAAGTCGACATCGTAGGCGCTGCCCGTCTTGAGATCGCGCGAGGCTTCCAGGGTCCAGTACCCGTCCTTCCAGCGCGCGCCCGCCCGGATCTGGGCGCGATCTCCCTCATAGGCACCCGTGATCAGCACGCCGGGCATGACGGTGCCGACGGGTATGCGTGCGTCGGCCTCCGCGCTGTAGGGGGCGCTGTCGGTCTCGGTCAGCCACCAACGGGTGCCCTCGTCATGGATCAGCTCGGGATTCTTCGGGTCGAACCGGCCAAGAGCAGCCATGGCGGCAGCCGGGTCGTTGGGCAACCGTTTCGGTGTGACCGGGCCGGCATAGCCTCCCGGCCCTTCGAAGCCGAAATTATAGCTGTAGAAGGCCCGGCCGGGATCGTTCCAGTAGCCGCCTTGGTAACGTGCCCGCTTGGCGGCCTCATCGGCCGTCGGCTCGCGTGGGGGGCCGATATATTGATCGTCCATGTAGCCAAGCAGGCCGCCGCGGGAGGCCTTCCATTGCCACATGTCGATGATCGATCCATCGGTGGTGTAATGGAGACCGCGCTGATTGAGCGACGACGGCTTGTCGTCGAGCGGCTTCGGACCCAGATGCGTCGCTCCTGCTGCTCCAAACCCATTGGAGCGCGAGAAGATGACCGCCAACTTGTCCTCGTAGAAATCGACCACATCGGTTTCGCCGGCACGCGCGCCGACGACATGCCAGCCATCCTGCTGCTTGAGCAGGGGAAGCCGTGCGAGCGAGCGCGTCGGATCCTGCCAGCGGAATGCGAAATAAATCTTGGCGCCGTCATGCACGGCGCGGATCTCGACGATCGATTCGCCTGATCCGCCGAGGTTGGCTCCCTGCTGCGTCCTGACCCGAACCGGCCGGGCGCTGCGCCAGACGTCGTCGTCGAGCACCCCATCCAGCTTCGGCGGGGTTCGCATTTGCGCGACGATCAGTTCGTCGCGGCTGGCGAAATCGATCCCGGCCGCAGCAGCGGCGGCCGGGATCGCGATAACAGCGGCCATCAGCAGCGGCCGCCGGCTACGCTGTCCCGCGGCCGGCACGAGCCTGGCCGGCCTGAAGATGCGAAGCAGCTGAAGCCAGCCGCCATAGCCGAAATGCGTCAGGATATGGACGAGCGTGTAGGCGAGCATGCTCATCGCTGCCGTCACATGGACGGAAACGACCCAGCCGCCGAAGCCGAGATAGAGCAGGATGCCCGAGATAGTGAGCACGACGACCAGAGCATAGAGCAGCCAATGGAGCAGGATGTTTGCGCTCATCCACCGCAGCTTCGACGTCGTGGCCATCCGCCACATCTTAAGGCGCCGAAGAGCGACGCGGTTGCCGAGGCCGCTCAGCGCCATATAGACGAGATAGGCGGTCGATGTGCCGAAAAGCGTGAGGCCGGCGATGATATGGACGCTCCAGATCTCGCCTTGCGGCAGGATCGGCGCCATCCATCGCGAAATCACGGCGTCGAGTGCATCGGCCGAGATGCGCAATCCGGTGGCGAGGCTCACCATGACGGCCGCGACCGTCAGCCAATGCAGCAGCAGCGTGCCGACATCGGTCGATGGCCAACTCGCCTCCGACGGGGCTTGCCTGCTCCGCTCCGCCCCTACGGAGCTCGAGGCGGGCTGTGTTTCGCGCATGCGCGGCCTTGCGGCCGATTCCGCGAGCTCCATGTTCGACCCTGTCATGACCAACCCCGATCTGGCAGGACGCGTCGACATGAAGCCCCCCGACTACATGGTTAATGAAACGTAACCGCGTCCCGGGAGCAAGCGCGACATCGGGCTAGTCACAACGGAGCGCCGAGCCGCCTCAACGACCACAGGGTCTTGCGGTGGACCTGAGCGGGATATGCAGCATGCGAGGTGGCGATCGATCCGGTGCGGCCAGCCAAGTGGTACGGTGCTTGAGAAGATCAAGCGCGGCTACGATGCGCAAACCGGCCGAGATTCACGCCGGGGCTTTTCCCGGACTGGCAGGTCCTGATCAAGAGCCGGACGAAGGCTCAGCCGGTCGAGAAGCCCCGCAAACGGCTCGTCCGACCTGTGCCTCTTGTCAACGGATGGCGACGCTGCTTCCTTAACCTGCTGCCGCCGGGACCGGCTACGCTGTCGCGGGTGCGTCCGGATCGTATCGCTCCGCCTTATATTGACAATGTCTGTTCGTGTTCCACGGCTTGAGGCGCCTAGGACGGGTGAGCGTTTCGAAGGGGAAAAATAATGCCCCGTTTGAATCAACTTTTTTCTTATATCTGGAAGAATAGTTGTCGAGAGCAGCTCAGGATTATTTCAATCGTCATTCTGTCTCTGCCGTTCTATTATCTTTCTCTCGAGTTGCCCAAATACATCATCGCGGGCGCCTTGCAGGGAAATGCCTTTCGGGATGGCAGCGAATACGCGGTATTTCTGTCGTTCAGTACAGGCGTTGATTTATTCGGATCAGAGGTGAAATACGATGGAGTTAAAGTAAATCGTATCTCTTATCTTTTTATTTTGTCCTTTTTATTTTTAACGTTGATCGTTATCAACGGTTACTTCAAATATACAATCAATATGAAAAAGGGGGCTCTCGGCGAACGATTGCTGCAGCGGCTCCGCTTCGATCTGTTCTCGTCCCTGCTTTCGTCGACGCCCGAGCAGCGCCAGCGCCTGAAGCCTTCGGAGGCCGCCTCGATCATCAAGGATGAGGTCGAGCCTATCGGGGGCTTCGTCGGGGATGCGTTCGTTCAGCCGGTCTTCCTGGGCGGGCAGGCGATGACCGCACTCGTCTTCATCCTGATACAGAATGCTCTGCTCGGCCTTGTCGCCGTCGCGATGATCTCCTCGCAGGTCCTCGTCATTCCACGGTTGCGGCGGGAGCAGATCCGGCTCGGCAGGGAGCGCCAGATCGCTTCGCGCGCCCTGGCCGGCAAGATCGGGGAAGTTGTCGAGACGCTGGACGAGGTTTCCAATCACGGGACCGCCGCGCTCGAACGCGGAGAGGTCGCGCAACGGCTCGAAACGCTCTTCGGCATACGCTACCGACTCTATGGGCGGAAATTCGCCGTCAAAGCTCTGAACAATCTGATCGCGCAGATCACGCCGTTCCTGTTCTACACGATCGGCGGCTATGCCACCCTGACTGGAAATCTCGGGATCGGCCAGCTTGTGGCGGTCATCGCGGCCTATCGCGACCTGCCTCCACCTGTGAAGGACCTCATCGATTGGGACCAGCAGCGTCTCGATGTCGAAGCCAAGTTTCAGCAGGTCACCGAACAGTTCGCGCTCTCGGTTCCTTCCGCGCAACCGGAGCCCATCAACGACCCATTCCCCGAGGCCGGCGTGATCGCCCTGCAGGGCCTCAGCGCGGTCAGCGCAACCGGCGACCGAATGCTCGACCGGGTCTCGCTGACGCTGCCACTGAAGCAGCATGTCTTGCTGTCGGGCATGGGGGAGGGCGCCGGCTGCGTCGCGCGCATCCTCGGGGGACGACTGACGCCGAGCGGCGGTTCCATCAAGATCGGCGATGTCGCGCTCGACGCGATTTCCGTGACGGCTCGCGGCCGCTGCATCGCCTATGCGGGCAGCGAGCCGGCGATCTTCGATGGATCACTGCGCGACAACATCGCCTATGGTCTGCGCGGCGACGGCGTGAGGACCGATCGCGATGCGGATCCGACGCATGACGGGGAGGCCCTGCCAGGAGCCGAGGGCGAATTGTCGGCAGCCCAGCTGGCCGCAACGCTGGATATTGTCGGCCTTGCCRACGTCGTGTTCCGCTCTGGCCTCGCGAGCAAACTCAACGTGGACGAAGTCCCCGTCCTGGCTGCCCGCCTGACGGAAATCCGGGCCCGTATTCACGCGGTGCTGGTCGCGCAAGGCGCGCAGGATGCCGTCGAGCCTTATGATGCGACGCAGTACATCCGCACCGCCACGATCGGTGAAAACATCCTCTTCGGCGTTCCGAACAATGCCCGGTTCGGTGGAAGCCGGCTGGCCGGGCACGGGTTGACGCGGAACGTTCTCGATTCGCTGGGCCTGAGCGATGATCTCACGGCGGCTGGCCAGCGCATCGCCGCGACGATGCTCGAGATCTTCTCGGATCTGGCCCCGGACCATCTCCTTCTCGACAATTTTTCCTTCATTGCCGCCGAGGAGTTTCCCGCTTTTCGCGAGCGCCTGGCGCGGGCCGAGGCTGGGCAGATCGACGAAGCCGACCGGGCCCGGTTCCTGGGGCTGTCATTTCTCTATGCCGAACCCCTGCACCGGCTCGGCCTTCTCGACGAGGGGATGGAACAGCGCATCCTGCTGGCGCGCAGGGCCTTTCGCATTCGCATTTCGCAGGACGCTGCGAAGACCATCGATTTCTACGACTCCGGCGAATGGGGAGCTGCATCGGTCCGGGAGAACCTACTGTTCGGGCGCGTGACACAAGCGAGCGCCGGCATTCGCGAGCGGGTCGACGAGGCCATCCGCGAAGCCGTGACCGGACTCGGGCTCGATCACGAGATTTCACGGATCGGGCTCATGCAGCCGGCCGGCTATGCTGGCCGGCTGCTCTTCCCGGCGGTCAAAACGCAGATTGCGCTGGCGCGCTGCCTGATCAAGCGCCCCTCGCTGCTGATCCTGGACAATGCTCTGGGCAGCTTGAGCCCGACCGAGGGCAAGGCGATCTTGCGGCGCCTTCGCGCTGCGATGTACGGCAGGACCCTGATCGTCGTCGCGCGTGAGGACGATGGCGATATACCCATGGACCGGTCGGTCGTCTTCGACGGCGCCAGGCTGCGCCGGGCAGCCGGCCTGCAGCCTTCTTCGGTCGCCTTCCCGATCGAAGATGAAGGCGGCGAGCGCGACGATGTCAGAGCGCTCAGAGCCGTGCCGATCTTTGCCAATCTCGATCTTGCGCGCATCAAGCTGCTGGCCTTCACCAGCGAGCGGGCCGTCTTCGCAGCCGGCGACATGCTGTTCGAGCAGGGCGCGGAATCCGACGCAGCCTATGTCGTGATCGCTGGCACGGCGGAGGTCTTGATCGGACCTCGAGGGAGCGCCGTTTGCGTTTCCTCAGTCGAAGCGCCTGCGATCGTCGGCGAGATGGGCGTCGTCACCGGGGAGGTCAGGTCGGCGACCATCCGTGCTACCGGCGAGTTGACCGCGTTGAAGCTCCGTAAGGAGGTGTTCACCGCCTTGATGGAAGAATTCCCGGACATGACGCTCTCCGTCATGCGGCTGATGGTCAAGCGGTTGCAGGACAATGTCGCGATTGTTTCCAAGCGCGATCTCGAGGGCCCGGCGCGTGACTGAGACGGCGCGGTTGCTCGATTGCGGCTTCGGCATTCGGTTCTGGGGAACGCGCGGATCGATTCCGATTTCCGGCCGCTCCTGTAACCGCTTCGGCGGGGATACGACGTGCTTCGAGGTCCGGATCGCCGAGCGCCGTGTCATCGTCGATGCGGGATCGGGACTGCGCCGGCTCGGGCAGGCGATGGCCGCTGCCGGGGAGCGCGACGCGACGCTGCTCTTCAGCCACCTGCATCTCGACCATGTCATCGGCCTGAGCGCCTTTGCGCCGCTCTGGCGCATGGGCGGCGAGATTGCGCTGCATGTGCCGGCTTGCACGGCAAGTGCGGAGGCGAAGCTGTCGGCCCTGTTCAGCGAGCCGTTCTTCCCCGTCAGCTTCGCCGAAGCTCCCAGCCGGGTTCGTTTTTCGAGCTTCACGCCGGGAGGCAATCCCGGRCTTTCTGGGGTCGACGTCGCGACGATCGCGCTACAGCATGATCCGTGCGCGGCCGGTTTTCGGTTCCGCCATGGCGGGCAGACAATCGTGATCCTGACGGACCATGAACATGCCGCCGGTGATCCGGACCCCGCGCTCGCCGCCTTCTGCGGCGGTGCCGATCTTCTCGTCTACGACGCGATGTGGGACGAAGCGCTCGATTACGAACCGCATCGCGGCTGGGGCCACTCGACCTGGCAGGCGGGGCTGCGCCTGCTGCAGGCTGTCGGGGCGAAGCGCCTCGCATGCGTCCATCATTCGCCTGAGCTGTCCGATGCCTCGCTCGAAGCGCGCGAGGCCGATCTGAAGCGACGCCATTCGCAGAGCTTCTTTGCGCGGCAGAATGACGTCGTCGTTCTCGTGGCCTGACGCCGATCGGGCGCGATCACAGGCGGATCATCGCCTCTCCGATCTGATCCGCCTTCGGTTGCCTGCCCTCGCTCTCGTCATCCATCCAGTCCCAACAGCGAACGGTTGGTGGCCAGATCGATGCCGCTCGCCGCGAAGTCGTCGAAGGCCCGCGCGGCAACGTTGATGAGGTGGCTGGCGATGAAAGGCGCTCCCTCCGCTGCGCCCTGCTCGGAATCCTTGATGCAGCACTCCCATTCCAGCACGGCCCAGCCGTCGAAATCGTACTGTGTCAGCTTCGAGAAGATCGCGCCGAAATCGACCTGCCCATCGCCGAGGGAGCGGAACCGCCCGGCACGCTCGATCCAGGGCTGGAAGCCGGAATAGACCCCTTGCCGGCCGCTTGGATTGAATTCCGCGTCCTTCACATGAAACATGCGGATGCGCTGGTGATAGATATCGATGAAGGAGAGATAGTCGAGCTGCTGCAGCAGGAAATGACTGGGGTCGTAGAGGATGTTGCAGCGCGGGTGATTGCCCACGCGTTCGAGGAACATTTCAAAGGTAACGCCGTCATGCAGATCCTCGCCGGGATGGATCTCGTAGCAGAGATCGATACCGGCTTCGTCGAAGGCGTCGAGGATCGGGCGCCAGCGCTTGGCCAGCTCCTCGAAAGCGGTCTCGACGAGGCCGGCCGGGCGCTGCGGCCAGGGATAGATGAATGGCCAGGCGAGCGCACCGGAGAATGTCGCATGGGCCGAGAGGCCGAGATTGCGGGAGGCCTTGGCGGCCAGCCGCAATTGTTGCGTCGCCCATTGCTGGCGCGCCTTCGGTTTCCCGCGCACCTGCGGCGCGGCGAAGCCGTCGAAGGCGTGATCATAGGCAGGGTGGACCGCGACGAGCTGGCCCTGAAGGTGGGTGGAGAGCTCGGTGAGTTCGATGCCGGCCTCGCCGAGAATGCCCTTCACCTCGTCGCAATAGGCCTTGCTCTCGGCGGCGCGTGCGAGATCGAACAGCCGCGCATCCCAGCTCGGAATCTGGACACCTTTGTAGCCATGCCCCGCTGCCCAGCGGGCGATGCCGGCAAGATCATTGAACGGCGCCGCGTCCCCTGCGAACTGGGCGAGGAAGATGGCCGGTCCCTTGATCGTTTTCATCCCTGTCGCTCCCGCATTCGGCGCGAATCCCAAGGCTCCAGGATTCGCTTTCTTGCAGCCCAGCGCGATCGGCAGGCGATGTCGAGGGCATTGTGCCGGAGGCGACGGGGCAGGGCACCGCGCCGGAGTGATCTTGGAGCTGTCAGGCGCCCTTGATCAGCTCCCGTGCGATGATGGTGCGCTGGATCTGGTTGGTGCCTTCGTAGATCTGGGTGATCTTGGCATCGCGATAGAGCCGCTCGACCTCGAAGCCGCGGATATAGCCGGAGCCGCCGAAGATCTGCACGGCATTGGCCGTCTGCGCCACGGCCATGTCGCTGGCGAAGCACTTGGCCATCGACGAAGCGGATGTCGCTGGCTTGGCATGGTCGATCAGCAGCGCGGCGCGCTCGACGAGGGTGCGCGCGGCGGCGATGTCCTTGGCCATGTCGGCCAGCATCCATTGCAGGCCCTGATTGTCGAGGATCGGCTTGCCGAACTGGCGCCGGTCGCGAGCATAGGCCAGCGCCGCTTCGAGGCCGGCCTGCGCGATCCCCACCGCCAGCGAGGCGATGCCGACGCGGCCTTTCTCCAGCACGCTCATCATGATGTGGAAGCCGCGGCCCTTGGGGCCGAGCAGCGCTTCGCGCGGCACGGTGACGCCGTCGAAATTGAGCGCGCCGACCTGGCTCGCGCGCTGGCCCATCTTGTGTTCCTTCGGGCCGCGCGAGACGCCGGGCGCGTTGAGGTCGACCAGGAAGATGCTCATGCCGCGATGGCCGGCGGCCGGATCGGTCGAGGCCAGCACGAAGCCGAGATCGGCGACCGGGGCATTGTGGATCCAGAGCTTGCCGCCGTCGATGACGTAGCCATCCGCCGTTTCGCGCGCGGTGGTGCGGACATTGGAGAGGTCGGAGCCTGCCTCCGCCTCGGTCAGGCAATAGGCGATGCGGGTCTTGGCCGAGAGGATGTCCGGCAGGCGTTTCAGCTGCTCCGGCGTGCCGTAGCGCGTGAGGAGCGTGCCGATCAACTCTACGAGGCCGCATTGGTCGGCGACCGAGGAATAGCCGCGCGACAATTCCTCCATCACGGTCGCATAGGCGAAGGTGTCGAGGCCGGCGCCGCCATGCTCTTCCGGAACGGTGATGCCGAACAGGCCGAGCTCGCCCATCCGGCGGTAGATGTCAGCGGGGAAGGCCTCGTCGCGGTCGAGATCTCCGGCAGCGGGCTTGACGACATCCTCGGCGAAGCGCCGGGCGGTCTCGCGGATCTGGTCGTAGATCTCGGCGTCGAGCAGGGGGGCGTGCATGGCTTGCTCCTCAGGCGATGCCGTTGAGGGCGCAGAGATGCGTCATCCGGCGGGCCGCCAGCTCCGGATCGACGAAGAGCCCGGACTGATCCGCGAGGCGGAAGAGATCGGCATAGTGCAGGATGCCGCGCGCGGATTCGGCGCCGCCGACCATGCGGAAATGGTTCTGGAAGCCATTGAGCCAGGCGAGGAAAACGACACCGCATTTGTAATGCTGCGTCGGCGCCTCGAAGAGCCGGCGCGAGAGCGCAACGGTCGGGTCGAGGATGGCGTGGAAGCCGGCGCGGTCGCCTGCCTCCAGCTTGGCGAAGGCGGCCGCCGCCGCCGGAGCGATCGGGTCGAAGATGCCGAGCAGCCCGTGCGAGAAGCCCTGCTCGTCGCCGCCGATCAGCTCCGCATAGTTGAAGTCGTCGCCGGTATACATGACGATGCCCGCCGGCAGACGGCGGCGCATGGTGATCTCCTTGCCCGCGTCGAGCAGCGAGATCTTGATGCCGTCGATCTTGTCGGCATGCTCGCGGATCAGGGTGAGCACGGTCTCCATGGCCGGCCTGAATTCGCGGTTGCCCCAATAGCCGGCGAGTGCAGGGTCGAACATCTCGCCGAGCCAGTGCAGGATCACCTTGCCCCGGCACTGGCGGATCAGGCGGCCATAGACGGCGAGATAATCCTCCGGCCCCTTCGCAACGCGGCAAAGCGCGCGGCTCGCCATCAGGATGATCTTGCCGCCATGCTCCTCGACATGGCCGATCTGCTCCTCATAGGCGCGGATCACGTCATCCAGGCTGCGGGCGGCATTGGGATCGAGCTGGTCGGTTCCGGCGCCGCAGGCGAGATCGGCGCCCGGTGTCGTCTTGGCCTCGGCCAGGACGCGGGTGATCAGCTCGGCGGCGTTGGGCCAGTCCAGCCCCATGCCGCGCTGGGAGGTGTCCATCGCTTCGGCGATCTTGAAGCCGAGCCCCCAGAGGTGATGGCGGAAGGCCAGCGTCGCGTCCCAGTCAATGGCGGGCTCGCGCCAAGGCTCGATAAGCTTCTGCGGGTCCGCGACGACATGGGCGGCTGCATAGACGGTGCGGACGCCATTGGCCCTAGCCGTCTGCGGGAAAGGCGAAGGCGGCGCCAGCCTGTAGCGCTCGCTGCTGCCATCCATGCGGGGCAGGCTGATCTCGACCATCGCTTCCTCCGGTGATTTATTGGAACGTTCCAATAAAGGAACGCGTTTCCAGCTTTATACAGGCGCATAAAAAGCTTTGAAAGAGGGATATTGCGCACCGATCCATTCGCTGATAATGGAACGTTCCAAGAAAAGAATAGCGCCACGCGCATCAGGGATGAAACGATGCCGCAACCGCAAGGCAGCAAGGGAAAGGTGACGATCATCGAGATCGCGGACGCCGCCGGCGTTTCGAAATCGACGGTCTCGCTCGTCCTCACGGGCCGCGGCGCAGTGAAGCCCGAGACCCGCCAACACGTCCTGCAGACCATGGACCGGCTCGGCTATGTCTATAATCGCGGCGCCGCCAATCTGCGCAACGCGCAGTCCCGCATCGTCGGCCTCGTCCTCAACGACCTCTCCAACCCGTTCTTCGCCGAGTTCGCCATCGGTGTGGAGAAGGTGCTGCAGATGGCCGGCTATGTCGCCTTCATGGCCAACACCGCCGAGAGCGTGGTGCGGCAGGACCAAGTGATGCGGATGATGCGCGAGCACGGCGCCGGCGGCATCATTCTCTGCCCGGCGCTGGATACGCGACCGGAGCACCTCGACTGGGCCAAGGCAGCCGGCACCGCCCTGCTCGTGGCGATCCGCCGCCTGCCCGGTGCCGACACCAGCGTCGTGGTACCCGAGAACCTCGTCGGCGCCAGCCGCGTCACCCGCCATCTCATCAATCTCGGCCATGAGCGCATCGCTTTTCTCGGCGGCATGCATTCCATGGTCGTCCGGCAGGAGCGCCATGGCGGCTTTCTCTCGGCGATGGAAGCAGCCGGCCGCAATGTCGACCCGGCGCTCAATCTCGAGAGCATGCCGACGCGCGACGGCGGCTTCGGCGCAATGAGCGCCGTGCTCTCGCTCGCCGACCGGCCAACCGCCGTCGTCTGCTACAACGACGTCACCGCCATCGGTGCGATGCTCGCCGCCGCGCGGCACGGCCTCGTCGTCGGGCGCGACATCGCCATCGTCGGCTTCGACGACACCAGCGAGGCGCGCCATGTCTCGCCCGCGCTGACCACCGTCGCGGTCGATCCTGTTGGCTTGGGCGAGCGCGCCGCCGCGCTGCTGCTGAAGCGGATTGCCGATCCCGCCGCAGAGCCTGAGAGCTTCATCGGCCCCGCCCATCTCGTCATCCGCGAATCCTGCGGCGCCTATCAGCGCGCACTCGCCGCCGCCGGCTGAAACCTCCCAAGAGACAAAATCATGGCCTTTCCCCGCATCCTCTCTGCCGACGAAGCCGCCGCCCTGATCCCGGACGAGGCCATCGTCACGGTTTCCTCCTCCTCCGGCCTCGGATGTCCCGATGCCGTGCTGGCGGCGATCGGCCGGCGCTTCGATGCCTCCGGCCATCCGCGCAACCTGACGACTTTGCATCCTATCGCGGCCGGCGACATGTGGGGCGTCAAGGGCATCGACCATCTCGCCAAGCCCGGTCTGCTGGCGCGGATCATGGGCGGCTCCTACCCATCCGGCCCCTCCTCGGCCGAGCCGCCCGCGATCTGGAAGATGGTCACAGGCGACGAGATCCCGGCCTACAACATTCCGAGCGGCATCCTGTTCGACATGCATCGCGAAGCCGCCGCCAAGCGGCCGGGCGTGCTGACCAAGATCGGCATGGACACCTTCGTCGATCCCAAGCATCAGGGCTGCGCGATGAACGCACGCGCCGCCGCCGAGCCGATCGTTTCCCGCGTGGAGTTCGACGGTGAGGACTGGCTCTATTTCCGCAGCATCGTGCCGAAGGTCGCGATCATCCGCGCCACCACGGCCGACGAGCGCGGCAACCTCTCCTACGAGCATGAGGGCGGCCTGCTCGGCCCGCTCGACCAGGCGCTGGCGGTGCGCAACAATGGCGGCGTCGTCATCGCGCAGGTGAAGCGCGTGGTCGAGGCCGGCAGCTTGAACACGCAAGCGGTCTTCGTGCCCGGCATCCTCGTCGATGCGATCGTGGTCGCCCCCGACCAGATGCAGACGACACAGACGGTCTACGATCCCGCGATTTCCGGCGAGGTGCGCCGGCCGCTGTCGAGCTTTGAGACGCCGGCCTTCGACGTCGCCAAGGTCATTGCGCGCCGGGTGGCGCAGGAGCTGCGCCATGGCGATGCCGTCAATATCGGTTTCGGCATCTCCGCCAATGTCCCGCGTATCCTGATCGAGGAAGGCCAGCACGGCGCCGTGACCTGGGTGATCGAGCAGGGCGCCGTCGGCGGCGTGCCGCTGCTCGAATTCCAGTTCGGCTGCGCCTCCAATGCCGAGGCGATCGTGCCTTCGCCCTACCAGTTCACTTACTTTCAGGGTGCGGGCTTCGACATGTCGCTGCTCTCCTTCCTGCAGATAGACCGGCAGGGCTGCGTCAACGTCTCCAAGCTCGGCGTCAGGCCGCATGTCACGGCCGGCGCCGGTGGATTCATCGACATCACCGCGCGCGCCAAGCGCATCGTCTTCTCCGGCTATTTCAGCGCTGCGGCCAAGCTCGCCATCACTGAGGGCAAGCTTGTCATCGAGAAGGAGGGCAAGGTGAAGAAGCTGGTCGAGGCGGTCGAACACATCTCCTTCTCCGGCCCGCGCGCCGTCGCACAAGGGCAGGACGTGACCTACATCACCGAGCGCTGCGTGATGAAGCTGACGCCCGAAGGCATCGTCGTCACCGAGATCGCGCCCGGCGTGGATCTGGAGCGCGACATCCTCAGCCGGAGTGAATTCCCGCTCCTCGTCCCCAATCCGCCGAAGCTGATGGACGCCGCTCTGTTCGACGAGGCGCTGATCGGCCTCAACGTTCCCAAGAGGGCAGCATGAGCGATCCCGTTCGCCTCGACATCGCCGCGGGTATCGCGACGATCACGCTCGCCCGGCCGGAAAAGCTCAATGCGCTCGACGACGTCATGGTGGGCCTGCTCGGTCGCTTCGCTGACGCTATCGACACCGATCGTTCGGTGCGCGCCGTCATCCTGACCGCCGAGGGCAAGGCCTTCTGCGCCGGCGGCGACATTGTCGCCTGGGGCGGCCTTTCGCCGCTGGAAATGGGGCAGGGCTGGGTGCGCACCGGCCACCGCGCCTTCGACAAGCTTGCGCGGATGAAGCCGCCGGTCATCGCCGCAATGAACGGCCACGCGCTCGGCGGCGGGCTGGAGCTGGCGGTCACCGCCGATATCCGCATCTGCGAGGTCCAGGCCAAGATCGGCCTGCCCGAGACCGGTCTCGGCATGATCCCCGGCTGGTCGGGCACGCAGCGCTTGGTGAGGCGGCTCGGCGGGCAGGTGGCGCGGCGCCTTGCGCTGACCGGCGAGATCGTCACCGCCGAACAGGCGCTGACGCTCGGCATCGTCGATCAGGTCGTGGAGAAGGGCGGGGCACTGGCCGCGGCGCAAGCCATGGCCGAGCGTATCAGCCAGCGCGGGCCGGTCGCGAACCTCATCGTCAAGCAGCTCATCAACGCGGCAGAGGGCGAAGATGGCGGCGCGATCCTGGAGACGCTGGCGAGCTCGCTCGTCTCCTATACGGAGGACGTGAAGGAGGGCGTCGCCGCCTTCCAAGAGAAGCGCACGCCAACCTACCGCGGAGAGTGAGATGACGCGTCCCGTCGCCCTGATCACCGGCGCAAGACGCGGCATCGGCCGCGCGATCGGCGTGGCGCTTGCCAAGGCTGGCCATGACATCGCCTTCACCGATATCGCCGAGGACGAGGCGGTGGCCGAGGCGTTGAAGCTCTTCGAAGGAGCCGGTGCCAAGGCACGGTTCTTCAAGCACGACGTCGCGGCGGTCGCGAGCCATGCGGGTCTCGTCGCGACTGTGAAGGCGGCTTTCGGCCGGCTCGATCTCTTCGTCTCGAATGCCGGCATCGGCGCCCCGGTGCGCGGCGACATGCTGGAGATCACCGAGGAGAGCTTCGACCTCGTGATGGACGTCAATCTGCGCGGAGCGGCCTTCCTCAGCCAGGAAGTCGCCAAGGCGATGTTGGCGGACAGGCCGGAACGCCCGGCAATCGTCTTCATCACCTCGGCCTCGACGGAGCTCGTCTCGATCGACCGGGCGCAGTACTGCGTCTCCAAGCTCGGTCTCTCGATGTGGGCGAAAGCGCTGGCGGTCAGGCTCGCGCCAGAAGGCATTCCCGTTTTCGAGGTCCGTCCCGGCGTGATCCGCTCCGACATGACCGCCAAGGTCGCCGCCAAATATGATGCCCGCATCGCCGAGGGCCTGATCCCCGCCGGGCGCTGGGGCGAGGGCGAGGATGTCGCGGACTGCGTCGCCGCTCTGACGAGCGGGCAATTCGCCTATGCAACAGGCACAGTGATCAACGTCGATGGCGGCTTGCTGATTCCGCGATTGTAGGGCTGGTGCGACAGCATCGGCCGAGCTGGTGGAACAATGCCGGCCGGGAGGACTGGATGAGGAAGGCGCATGAAGGCTGTTCTGCTTTCGCGGCCCGGCAGGGGCAGTTCGCATGAGCTATGAATTCGATTTTGCCGACGTCTTCGCGGCGTGGCCGGAGCTGCTGCACGGGCTCCTCAATTCGCTCGTGCTTTCGGCGCTGGCGATGGCGATCGGAATGGTCGTCTCGGTAGCCGGCGCGCTCGGCAAGACCTCGGGGCCAAAATGGCTGCGCTGGATCATCGACGAATATATCGAGCTGATCCGCAATACGCCGTTCCTGATCCAGATCTTCGTGATCTATTTCGGCCTGCCTTCGATGGGGCTGAAGATGTCCTCGAACGCGGCAGCGCTGCTGGCGCTCGTCGTCAATGTCGGCGCCTACGGCATCGAGATCATCCGGGCCGGTATCGAGAGCATTCACAAGGGGCAGGTCGAGGCGGGCAAGTCGCTGGGCATGCGCCCGCTCCAGATCTTCCACTACATCATCCTGAAGCCGGCAATCCAGGCGATCTATCCCTCGCTGACCAGCCAGTTCATCCTGCTGATGCTGAACACCAGCGTCTGCTCGGCGATTGCGGCGAGCGAGCTGACGGCGGTGGCGGGCGACATCCAGTCGCGCACCTTCCGCAGCTTCGAGGTCTATTTCGTCGTCACATGCATGTATCTCGGCCTGTCCGTCTTCTTCTGGACGGTGTTCGCCGGGATCGAGCGCGCCTTCCTGCGCAAGCCAACCCGGTGAGGTGACGACGATGCGCACGCTCGGATCAGCCGACATCATCTACATCATCATGGCGGTGCGCTGGACGCTGCTGCTGTCGCTCGTCGCCTTCCTCGGCGGGGCGATCGGCGGGGCGCTGGTCGCCCTCGCCAGGACCAGCGAGTTCAAATGGCTGAGGATCGCCTCGGCCGGCTATATCAAGCTCTTCCAGGGCACGCCGTTGCTGATGCAGCTCTTCCTCGCCTTCTTCGTGCCCGGACTGTTCGGCTGGTCGGTCGACCCCTGGACGGCGGCGGCGCTCGGCCTGTCGCTCCATGCCAGCGCCTTCCTCGGCGAGATCTGGCGCGGCGCGATCGAGGTGGTGCCGCGCGGGCAATGGGAGGCTGCGACCTCGCTTGGCCTGCGCTATGCTCCGAAGATGGCGCTGATCATCGCCCCGCAGGCGATCCGTATTGCGATCCCGCCGACGATCGGCTTCGTCGTGCAGCTGATCAAGGGCACCTCGCTTGCCTCGATCATCGGCTTCGTCGAGCTGACACGCGCGGGGCAGATCATCAATAATGCCACCTTCCGGCCCTTCACCATCTTCGCGCTCGTCGCGCTGGTCTATTACGTCATCTGCCGGCCGCTCTCGGCCTACAGCAAAAGAATGGAGCATAAGCTCCTCGTCGCCGCGCGCTGAGTGCGGCTGCGCAACACCAAGCCTGCCCCTCAGAGGAGAACGTCCATGTCGCTGTTTAAATCGATTTGCCGCCGCAGCCTCGGCGCGCTGGTCTTCGCCGGCCTCGCTGCCGCTGCATTCAACGTTGCCCCGGCACAGGCCGCGACGCCTGACGAGATCAAGGCGCGCGGCAAGCTGATGGTCGGCGTGCTGACCGACTACCCGCCCTTCGGCGGCACCGACGCGAACCAGCAGCCGGCCGGTTACGATGCCGATGTCGCGGCGCTGATGGCCAAGGCGCTCGGCGTCAAGCTCGAACTCGTGCCGGTCACCGGGCCCAACCGCATCCCCTATCTGCTGACCAACAAGGTCGACCTGCTGATCGCGACTTTCGGCATCACTCCCGAGCGCCAGAAGCAGGTACTGTTCTCCAACCCCTACAGCACGCTGACGATCTATGTGCTGGCTCCCAAGAGCCTCAGCATCAAGACGCCGGAAGACCTGAAGAACGTGACCATCAGCGTCGCGCGCGCCTCGACGCAGGACATCGCGATCAGCGCCGTCGCCCCGCAGGGCACGCCGCTCAAGCGCTTCGACGACGATGCCACCACCCTCCAGGCGCTGATTTCCGGCCAGGTCCAGGCGATGGGCGCAAGCAACACCATCCTCGCCCAGCTCAACAAGGACTATCCGCAGCTCGGCATCGAGCCGAAGATCACGCTGAAGGAACAGGCCAACGGCATGGCCTTCCGCAAGTCCGACACCGCGCTGGCCGAGTTCTCCAACAAGTTCATCGCCGAGATCGAGGGCAATGGCGAGCTCTCGAAGATCAACCAGAAGTGGTTCGGCATCCCGCTGTCCAAGCTGCCGCCGATGCCGGTGTTCGAATCCGGAAAGTTCTGATTGCCTTCTCAACCACGACTTCGTCCCGGATTTGATCCAGGATGACATACGGGCCAGCGCAATCGCATCGGTTCCCGTAACAGCGGAAGCGCCCGGTCATAGGCCGGGCTCTTCTTCCACCAGCCAGTCTAGAACGGTTTTCCAGATGGCCGCTATCGCCTCAACCGCAGCCGAGATCGGCGCCCCGATCATCGAGATGCGCAAGGTCGACAAGTTCTACGGCGACTTCCACGTCCTGCGCGATATCGACCTCACCGTGTCGCGCGGTGAGCGCATCGTCATCTGCGGGCCGTCGGGCTCGGGCAAGTCGACGCTGATCCGCTGTCTCAACCAGCTCGAGGAGCACCAGAAGGGCGAGATCGTCATCGACGGCACGACCGTCGATGCCAGGCTCAAGGGCATCGAGGATATCCGCCGCGAGATCGGCATGGTGTTCCAGAGCTTCAACCTGTTTCCGCATCTGACGGCGCTGGAGAACTGCACGCTCGCTCCGATGAAGGTGCGCGGCATTCCGCGGCCGCAGGCCGAAGCCAATGCCCGCAGGATCCTGGAGCGCGTCCATATCCCGGAACAGGCGAACAAATATCCGGTACAGCTCTCCGGCGGCCAGCAGCAGCGCGTCGCGATCGCCCGTTCGCTCTGCATGAACCCCAAGATCATGCTGTTCGACGAGCCGACCTCGGCGCTCGACCCTGAGATGGTCAGCGAAGTGCTCGACGTCATGGTCGAGCTCGCCGAGAGCGGCATGACCATGCTCTGCGTCACCCATGAGATGGGTTTCGCCCGCAAGGTCGCCGACCGGGTGATCTTCATGGATGCCGGCGAGATCGTCGAGGTCGCGCCGCCCGATCAGTTCTTCTCCTCGCCGCAGAACGAGCGTACCCGCCAGTTCCTCGGCCAGATCCTGCACGCGCAGACGCAGGCGCATTGAGCCGGCCCATGCTCGACCTGTCGCCTGCCGGCCTGCAGCGCTGGACCCATGGAACGCTGATCCCGGCCTGGATCGAGCGCGCGGTCGACCGCAAGGTGGGCGGCTTCGTCGAAGAGTTCACGCCGGATGGTCGGCAGGTCACCGCGCCCGATCGCAGCGCGCTGACGACGGCGCGCCTGACCTATACCTTTAGCCACGCCGCCCGACTAAGCGGAAGCCAGGCGGCGCTGGAGGCGGCGCAGTACGGCTTCTCGCTGCTGCTGAAGGCGCAGGAAGCCAACGGCTATGTGCCGAAGCGCTTCCTGCCCAGCGGAGCGGCAAGCGTGCCGCGTCGCGATCTCTACGATCTCGCCTTCGTGCTGTTCGGCTGCGCGCATTATCACCGCACGACCGGCGACACAGCTGCCATTCGCCTTGCCGGGGCGACGATGGATCTCATCGAGACGGAGCTTTCTGCTCCGCTTGGCGGCTATGCCGAGGACGATCTTGGCACGCTGCCGCGCCGCCAGAACCCGCATATGCATCTGCTCGAAGCCTTCCATGCGCTTGCGGAAGCGACCGGCGACCAGCGCTGGATCGATGCCGCCGACCGCATCGTCCGGCTGGCGGCGGAACACTTCATCGACGCCAGGGGCACGCTCGGCGAGTTCTTCACGCCGGACTGGCAGCCCGTGGCCGGCGATGCGGGCCGGTTGCGCGAGCCCGGGCATCAGTTCGAATGGGTCTGGCTGCTGCATCACCATCACCGCCTGACCGGCTGGGACAAGGCGCGTTCGCTTGCCGACGGGCTTTACAGCTTCGGACTCGTGCACGGGCTCGACCGCGCGCGGGGGCTCCCGGCGCTGGTGCTCGATGGCGTTGACCCCGAGGGCGCTGTCGTCGCCTCGACGAAGCTGCTCTGGCCGCAGACCGAGTTCATCAAGGCGCTCGGCGCGCGTTTCGAATTCGCCGGGGATAAAGATGCCGGCTCGCGGCTGCCGCAGCACCTCGACCTGATGTTCCGCCACTTCGTCGATGCGCGGACCGGGCTCTGGCACAACCAGCTCGACCGTGCAGGTGGGCCCCTGCCGGTATCGCTGCCGTCCCGCGTCCTCTATCATCTCTTCCTGTCTCTGGCCGAAACGCTGCGGATCATGCCGCCGCCATCGGCCACGTCTCCGGAAGTGAGCGATGGAACAGGAGCGCGCTGAGCCGGCCGGGGCTCCGATCATCCGCGATGCCAGCGGAGCCTTCGTGCTGGATGCGGAGCGTATCGCGGCCCGCTTCGGCTGGTCGTCGGCGGAATGGCTGGAGATGCAGCGCCGCGGCCTCGTGACCAGCCGCGTCGAACGCGGCGAAGGCGAGGATCAGGGCCGCTGGCGGCTCTCGGTGCATTGCGGCAACCGGCGCTGGTTCGCGATCGTCTCCGACGACGGCACCGTGATCGAGGAGAAGCTCGACTTCCTGCCGTCGCCACCGCGCCGCGTGCTTCGGCCGAGCTGACCACCGGTTTTCCGCGACGCCCCGCATGTTCTAAACTTGCGCCGCCGCATGCAGACAGACGGAGGAAAGCGATGAGCGAGACGGAGCAACCGGCCGAGCCAGGCGATAGCCCGGTCTTCGACGGCGAGATCGGCATCCTCGCCCGCAGGCGGATCGAGGCCGGCATCGTCGCGCCGATCTATGAGGAGATGCGCGAGCGCCTGGGCGAGGAGATGGCGCAGTCGATCCTCGATCGGGCGATCCGCAAGGCGGCGATCGCGGCCGGGCAATCCTTCGCCGACAAGACGCCGGGCGGCACCAGCCTGCGCAGCTTCCAGGAATTGCAGGCGCTGTGGACGCAGGACGACGCGCTCGTCATCGAGGTGGTCAAGGCGACCGACACCGAGTTCGACTACAATGTCCATCGCTGCCGTTATGCCGAGACCTATCGCGAGATGGGGCTCGGCAAGATCGGCCACCTGCTCTCCTGCAACCGCGACGGCGTGTTCTGCACGGGCTACGACCCGCGCATCACGCTCGAACGCACGCAGACGATCATGGGCGGCGCGACCCACTGCAACTTTCGCTACACGCTGCAGCAGGAGCCGAAGGCCGGCTGAGGCGGCTCAGCGCGCCGCCTCGACCTCGCGCAGGCAGATCCTCAGCCGGTCGAGGATCATCTCGACATCATCCGCACCGACCGTCAGCGGCGGGCGAATCTTGAGGATATTGTCGGCCGGGCCTTCGCGCCCGACGAGGATGCGCATGTCGCGCAGGCGGTTCATGACATGCGCCGCCGCGTCCGTCGCGGGCTCCAGCGTCTCGCGGTCCGTGACCAGCTCCAGGCCGAGGAAGAGGCCGATGCCGCGCACGTCGCCGACGCTCGGATAGTCCGCCATCAGCGCGCGCATGCCTGCGAGCAGCTTGTCGCCCATCGCCTTGGCATTGGCCGAGAGCCCTTCCTCCTCGACGATGTCGAGCACTTCGGAGGCGATGCGGCAGGAGAGGTTCGAGCCGCCGAAGGTCGAGAAATACTCCGGTCCTTCCGCGAAGCGCTCGGCGATGGCGCGGGTGGTGATGACCGCGCCGATCGGGTGGCCGTTGCCGAGCGGCTTGCCGAGCACGACGATATCCGGCCGCACGGCCTGCTGCTCGAAGCCGAAATAATAGTCGCCGAGGCGGCCGAGCCCGGTCTGGACTTCGTCGGCGATGCAGATGCCGCCTGCGGTGCGGATGCGCTCATAGACCGCGGCGAGATAGCCGGGCGGCGGGATGATCTGGCCGCCGACGCTCGGGAAGGTCTCGGCGATGAAGCCGGCGACCTTGCCGCCGCGCTCCGCGATGGCCGTCAGCGCGCCGTCGACCTGCTCAGCGTAATGCAGCGCCCGGTCGGCATCGTCACGGCGGTAGCGGCCGCGATAATCGTCGGCGACGTCGATGAGTTGCACCCAGGGCTTGCGGCCGCCCATGTTCGGCTTGTTGAACTTGTAGGCGGAGATGTCGATCGCGCCGGTGGTGTTGCCGTGATAGCCGTGATCGGGCGTGACGATGTCGTAACCGCCGCTGGCGGCCCGCGCGAGGCGCAGCGCCAGTTCGTTCGCTTCCGAGCCGGAATTGACGAAGAAACAGACCTCCAGCTCCTGGGGGAGCTTGGCGGTGAGGCGCTCGGCCAGCGCCATCGGCGCTGGGTGCAGATAGCGCGTATTGGAGTTCATCCGCGCGAGCTGGTCCATCGCTACCTTGCGGATGCGCGGATGGGCGTGGCCGACATGGGGCACGTTGTTATAGGCGTCGAGATAGGGCCGGCCCATCGCGTCGAAGAGATGATGGCGCCAGCCGCGCAGGAAGGTGACCGGCTTCTTGTAGCTGAGCTTGAGATTGGCGCCGAAGCGAGCCTTGCGCTCGGCCAGCAGCGCGGCCTCGTCGATCGCCTGATAGGCGACGACCTCGTCGGGCAGGTTGAGCAGGGCGGCGGGGTTCGGGCAGATCGCCTGCCAGAGCGCCCAGTCGTCGGGATCGGCGACGCCCGGCCAATCATGTCCCATGCCGTCCAGCGTCAGCGCCAGCTGGAAATGCAGATGCGGCTCCCAGCCGCCATTCTCTTCGGCCGGGCCCAGCCTGGCGAAAGCCTCGCCGGCGGCGATCTCCTGGCCTTGCTTCAACTTGGCCGCGCCATCGGCGGCGAGGTGGCCGTAGAGCGTGTGGAAGACGTCGCCTGCGGGCGTGCTATGCTCGAGGATGACGACGCCGCCATAATCGAGATGGCCGTTGCGGTTCTCCGCCAGCGCGACCTTGCCGGCGAGGGGCGCACGAACCGGCTCGCCTGCCGGGCCGAACACATCGATCGCCATGTGGATGGTGCGGCGGTTCGAGGCCAGCCAGCGGCCCTTGCGGAAGGCCTTGTCGGTATAGACCAGCCGCGGCTCACCGTACTGGCCGAGCCACCACTCGGATGTGATACCGAGCCCGGTGCCGAGATTGCGGGCCTCGTCGGCACGCAGTTCGAACGGGTTCTGCGGGATCGTCGCCTCGGCGACGCCGAGCGAGCCGACCGGGAGACCGTCGAGCGGGCGGCCAAGCACGGGCGCGAAGCTGCCGCGCTGTCCGGCGATCCAGCTCGCGATGCGACCGGCAGCGTCGGTGACGGGCAGGCCGCAGGCATTGCGTAGCCGCGCGCCCATCAATTCGCCGTCGATGGCGGGGTTCTCCAGCAGGCGCCAGGCGGGGGCTTGCGAGATCGTCACATAGGGGTCGTTCGGGCGGCCCTTGGCCTCGATGGTCGAGTTCACGACACTGACCGCGAGCCGCATCCGCACGAGCGGCCAGATCAGGCCGATCTCTTCGGCGCTCAGCGGCGAGACGCCATGATAGCCGGCGATTAAAGCGGCGAGCGCGGCTTCGGGAGTCTCGTGGTCGAGAATGGCATAGGCGGCGGCGATGGCGATCTCGCAGACACGTGGACCATTGGTCATGTCGCCGAAATCGATCAGGCCGCTAATCCGGGTGGGTTCGCCGAGACGCGGCTCGACGAGGATGTTGAAGTCGTTGAGGTCGTTATGGATGGTCTGGCACGGCAGCTTGTCGAGCGCGGGCTTCAGCCCCTCGTAGGCTGCAACGATCCCCGCCACGAGCGGGCGACGCGCGCCTTCGAGAACATCGAGATGCGGCTTGATCCAAGCGGCCTCGGTCAGATCCCATTTCGCAGCATCCGGCGCGGCGGTGACCTCGAAATCACGCAGGGCGAGGTCGAGGCGCGCGGTCAGCGCGCCGAGCTCGGCGAGGACGGCGGGCGGCTGCGGCCCGGCTTCGCCCATCGGGATGCCCTGGAAGGCGCGCTGGACCCAGACCATGCGCTGCTGGCCCTGAGCATCCGGAACGTTCTGCCAGAAGCGGTTGCCCTCGGCGGGGATCAGGCGGGGCAGCGGCAGCGTGGGATCGGCGGCGAGGGCATGGCTGATCGCGGCGCATTGCTGGTCGACCAGAGCCGGCTCACCTTGCGGACGCATCGCCTTGACGATGACGTCGCCTTCGGCGGTCCTGCCGCGGAAGTTGAGATCGTATTCGCCGCCGAGTTGGCGCAGCCCGCCATCGATGCCGAACCGCTCGGCCACCCCACGCAACCAGACGTGTTCCATCTCGCCTCCCCGCGGCAGAGCTACACGGGCTCCGCGCTCATTTCTTCAGGCCCGGTCGAATCGACCGGCGCCGTCATCCATAGCCAGAAAGGCAGCCGGTTTGATCCCGCAAAGTTTGCGTGACGGCGGCTGCCGGGATGCGTGGGGCGAGGGCGATTGTCACTCCGGGGCGCGCCAAAGGCGCGAACCCGGAACCCACGACCGAGTGAGACATCCTGTGTTCGGTTGCTGGCCGCTCACCCAGTCGTGGATTCCGGGTTCTTCGCTGCGCGAAGCCCCGGAATGACAATTCAATCCTGGATCGGCTTGCTGGATAACCAACGCCCTTTCGCCCGCTCGATCGCTTCGCGCACGGTGTCGGGGGCGGTCCCGCCATAGCTGCGGCGGCTGCGGACGGAATGCTCCGGTGCCAGCACCTCGAAGACCGCGGCGCTGATCCGGGGATCGACCGAGCGCATGGCATCGAGGTCGAGTGCCTGCAGGGTGCAGCCCTTGTCCTCGGCGAGAGCAACGACGCGGGCGGTGATGTGATGGGCGTCGCGAAAGGGGATGCCGGCCTCGCGCACCAGCCAGTCGGCGAGGTCGGTCGCGGTCGGGAATCCGCGATCGAGGAAGGCACGCATGTTTCCCGGGCGCACCGTCAGGTCGCGGACCATGCCGGTGGTGGCGGCGACGCAGAGCTCGACGGTTTCGAGCGCGTCGAACATCGGCTCTTTGTCCTCCTGCATGTCCTTCATGAAGGTCATCGGCAGGCCCTTGACCGTCATCAGCAGGGCGGTGAGCGAGCCGACGACGCGGCCGGTCTTGCCGCGCACTAGCTCGGCGGCGTCAGGGTTGCGCTTTTGCGGCATGATCGAGGATCCCGTCGTGAAGGCGTCCGACAGCGCGATGAAGCGGAAGCCGTCGCTGCACCAGAGCGTGATCTCCTCGTTGATACGGGAGAGATGCACGGCGAGCATCGAGCAGCAGAACAGAAGCTCGCAGATATGATCGCGCGAGCCGACCGAATCCATCGAGTTCTCGGTCGGCCGAGCGAAGCCGAGTTCGGCAGCCGTGAACTCCCGGTCGATCGGGAAGGCGGTGCCGGCGAGCGCGGCGGCGCCGAGCGGCGAGATATTGGTGCGCTGGCGTGCGCCGGCCAGTCGTTCGCGGTCGCGCCCGAACATCTCGACATAGGCCATCAGGTGGTGGCCGAAGGTCACGGGCTGGGCGACCTGCATATGGGTGAAGCCGGGCATGATCGTTTCGGCATGCTCGCCCGCGCGCTCGATCAGCGCGCGCTGCAGGTCCTGGATCACGCCGTCCAGCCCGTCGATGGCGTCGCGCATCCAGAGGCGGACATCGGTGACGGCCTGGTCGTTGCGGCTGCGGGCGGTGTGGAGGCGCCCAGCGGGCTCGCCGATGATCTCCTTGAGACGCGCTTCCACGTTCATGTGGATGTCCTCGAGGTCGATGCTGAACTGGAGTTCGCCGCGGTCGATCTCGCCGCGGATCTGGTCGAGACCGGCCTGGATGCGCTCGTTGTCCGCGCTCGCGATGATGCCCTGGCGGGCGAGCATTGCGGCATGGGTCTTGGACGCCGCGATGTCCTGCCGGTAGAGCCGGTAGTCGAAGCCGATCGAGGGATTGATCCGGCGCATCACATCGGCCGGAGCCATGGTAAAGCGACCGCCCCACATCTTGTTGGCACCGGGTTTCTGGTCGGACATGATGGGCTCTCCGGGAGCGGCTGCGACGTCGTCGTCAAGGGATAGCAATCGAGATTTGGACTGTAAATTCCAAAATCGACCTTGACGTCCAAATGATGCCCATCATACTTGCGGGAGATGCGGCCGATCGGCCGTTGCGGGATGGGCAGCATGAAGATCGAAGAATTCAGCCTGGAGCGTATCCAGTCGCTCTACGAGAACACTGTCGAGTTCAATCTATCCGATAGCGGCGTCCATCCCTACTCGCTGAACGAATTGCTGAGCGCCGAGCAGCGCGCCAAACTGATGGAGGTCGAGCTCGGCTATGGCTGGACCAATGGCGCGGTCGAACTGCGCGAGGACATCGCCAAGCTCTACCGCAACCGGACCGCGGACGAGGTGATCGTCACCAACGGCTCGGCTGAAGCCAATTTCCTGATGGTGATGTCGCTGATCGAGCCGGGCGACGAGATCGTCGTCTTCGTGCCGAACTACCTGCAGATCTGGGGCTGGGCGCGGGCGATCGGCGCCACGGTCAAGGAAGTGAAGCTGCGCGAGGAGCTGGGCTGGACGCCCGATCTCGACGAGGTCCGCCAGGCGATCACGCCGCGCACCAAGTTGATGACGATCTGCAACCCGAACAACCCGACCGGCAGCCTGCTTTCGCGCGAGACGATGGACGCGCTTGTCGAGATTGCCCGGGCGCAGGGCTGCTACCTCCATGCCGACGAGGTCTACAAGGGCGCCGAGCTCGAAACCGACGAGCCGCCCAGCTTCGCCGATCTCTACGACAAGGCGATCATCACCAGCGGGCTCTCCAAGGCGATGGCGCTGCCGGGCCTGCGCATCGGCTGGCTGGTCGGGCCGGCCAAGGACATCTACACGGCCTGGCAGAACAAGGACTACACCTCGATCACGACGAGCGCGCTGAGCGAGCATATCGCCCGCATCGTCATCCAGCCGGCGAAGCGCGCCGAGATTCTGCAGCGAAGCAAGACCATCCTGCGGGAGAATCTCGCGTTGCTCTCGAACTGGGTGAAGGCGAATGACGAGTTCTTCTCCTTCGTGCCGCCCAAGGCCGGCGGCATGGCCTTCATCAAATACAGCCACTCGATGAACTCGACCGAGTTGGTGCATCGCTTGCGCGAGGAGCGCGGCATCATGCTGCTGCCGGGCGATGTCTACGGGATGGACGGCTATATCCGCATCGGCATCGGCGCGCCGGGGGACCACCTCTCCGCCGGGCTGGAGCGACTGAGCGACTATCTCAAGTCGCAGCCGCGCTGACGCCGCGCGCATGACGCCGGAACTCGCACCCTATCTGCCGGTCTGCGATGCGGTGGCGCTGCTGTTCCGGCCGCATGCCGAAGTCGTGCTGCACGACCTGGCGTCGCAGAGCGTCGTGCATATCGCCGGGAATTTCTCGCAGCGCGTGCT
The DNA here is from genome assembly GCF_056395485.1 of Allobosea sp. 10L417. NCBI lineage: Bacteria > Pseudomonadati > Pseudomonadota > Alphaproteobacteria > Hyphomicrobiales > Alloboseaceae > Allobosea > Allobosea sp. 10L417. The sequence continues at coordinate 268,910 of NZ_JBFTJP010000006.1, read as the reverse complement.
GGGCGAGCCGTCCCTGCTCGACGAGATCGGCTTCGATCCCGACGAAACGATCATCGGCCCCTACGAGAAGGTGAACTGGGACGGGCGGCGGCTGAAGTCGATCAGCATCGTGCTTTCGGCCGGAACCAAAGCGATTGGCGTGCTCTGCATCAATGTCGATGTCTCGCAGTTCCACGCGCTGATGCAGACGCTGTCCGCACTGGCGACTGTACCGGCCGGCGTGGAGAAGCCGCAGGCGCTGTTCAAGGAAGATTGGCACGAGCGGATTAACGAGTTCGTGCAGCAATGGACGCAAAGCCGTGGCCTTGCCGTGACCAGCCTTAGCCGGGCCGAGAAGCGCGAACTGGTGGCGGATCTCGCCGCCAACGGCGCCTTCGGTGGGCGCAATGCGGCCGCCTATATCTCGCGCATCCTCGGGCTCGCCCGCGCAACCGTCTACAACTACCTCAACCAGGCCAACGAGGCCCCGGATGCTTGACCTGTCGCGCGCTGAGATCGAGGCCGCCGTCGATCTCGACCGGGCCTTCATCGCGCTGGAGGAGGGGTTCAAGGCGGCTGCTGCCGGCCAGGTGCAGATGCCGCCGGTCGGTTATCTCGGCTTCCCCGCGCATCATGGCGATTGCCATATCAAGTTTGGCCATATCGCCGGCGATTCCATCTTCGTCGTGAAGATCGCGACGGGGTTCTACGACAACCCGGCCAAGGGGCTGCCGACGACGAGCGGGATGATGATCGCGCTCTCGGCCGAGACCGGCGCTGTCGTCGCCATCCTGCGGGACGAGGGCTGGCTGACCGATCTCAGGACGGCGCTGGCCGGGGCCATCGCGACGCGGGCGGGGATGCGGGCCGATGCGCGCCGGATCGGGATCGTGGGCGCCGGCACGCAGGCGCGTTTCCAGATCCGCGCTGCTGCGCATCTGCTGCGGGAGCGCGAGCCGCGCTTTGCGGTGTGGGGGCGCTCGCCTGAAAAGCTGGAGGCGTTGCGGCGCGATCTTGACGGGGAGGGGATCGTCGTCGAGACGGCGGCGGAGCTGGAAGCGCTCTGCGCACAGTCGGATGCGCTCATCACCGTGACCCCGGCCGCTGCGCCGATCATCCGCGACGACTGGGTCAAGCCGGGGACGCATATTACCGCGCTCGGAGCCGATGCGCCGGGAAAGCAGGAGCTGGACACCGCGTTGGTGGCGCTCGCCGACATCCGGATCGCGGATTCGCTAGAGCAGAGCCTCGACCATGGCGAGTTCGCCGCCGCTGCGGCTGTCGGGCTGATCGATGCAGGCGATTGCGTCGAACTGGGGGCGGTGCTGGCGGGGGACGTGCCGGCGCGGCGCTCCGACGACGACATTACCATCGCCGACCTCACGGGGATCGCGGTGCAGGACATCGCGATCACGCGGGTGGTGCTGGAGGGGATTGGGCGCTGAAGACTCGTTCCGGCCGTCATTCTCGGGCTTGATCCGAGAATCTCTGGACAGTGAGGCACGGGAGTCTTCTTCGGAGATGCTCGGGTCAAGCCCGAGCATGATGGCGAGGCGGAAAGGCTCGTCAGCCCTTGTGACGCGCCAGAAAGCGATCCATCCGCGCCAGCCCGTCCCGCAGCACCTCGGTCGGCACGCCGATGCCGATGCGGATGTGGTTCTCGATGCCGAACCAGCTTCCGGCGACGACGAAGACGCTCTCTTCCTCGCGCAGCTTCTGCGAGAAGACCTCCGAGGACATGTTGAGCGAATAGCGCAGGAAGGCCATGCCGCCGGCCTGAGGACGCCGCCATGACCAGTCGTTATGCTGCGCCATCCATTGCGCAACGAGATCGGCATTGCTGCGCAGCAAATCGCGACCGCGCGCGAGCAGGCGACCGCGCGTTTCCGGCCGCATCACCTCTTCCGCGAGGATCTGGCTGAGGATGCCGCTGCCGATGGTGGTGTAGTCCTGTCGCTCGGCCGCGGCGGAGACGACCTCCGCGGGAGCGACGATCCAGCCCAGACGGAGGCCCGGGCAGGCGAAGGATTTCGACAGGCTCGAGGTGACGAGCACCTTGGGGTAGCTGCCCCAGAGCGTCTGCGTCTCCGCGCCGTCGATCTCGCCGCCGCGGTAGATCTCGTCGACGATGAGCCAGGCGTCGTTACGCTCGGCGGCCTCGATGAGAACGGCGCGGCTCGCGGCAGAAAGCACGCTGCCGGTCGGGTTGGCCGGGTTGGTCACGGCGATGGCCTTGGCGCCGGCAGCGACCGCGGCGAGCTGCTCTGCGTCGATCTGCCAGTCGCTCTCGCCGGAGAGTTCGAGCCGGCGAATGTCGAAGCCGAGCGCGCGGCCGAGGCCGTCGATCTGCATGAAGTTAGGCAGGGCGAAGACCAGCGCGTCGCCGGGCTCGAACAGCGCCATCAACGCGATCATCGTCGCCTCGGAGGAGCCGTTGGTCACCAGCACATTGGCGGCGGTGGCGCCCGGATACCAGGAGGCGATGTTGGCGCGCAGGTCCGGCCGGCCGTCGGTCCAGCCATAGCCGAGAGGCTGCTTGAGCAGGTCGCGCGCCGCCTGTTCGCCCAGAATATCCTCGATCGCCCAGGGATGGACGCCGCTTTCGGTCAGATTGATCTCGACGTCGTTCTCGAAGAGCGTCTGATTCCGCTCCATCTGGAAAATGTCGAACTTCACGGGAGCCTCCGGCAATGCCGCACCGAGCCCCGCTATCGTAGGGCAGCGCGTTTGCCTGATCTGTGAGGCCGGGCGGCCGAGGGGTCAAGTCAAATTTGGACAATAAGTCCAATTTGGACTTGTTGTTTATTTACTCCGTGTTGCGGCGTCGGTTAGCGACCGGCCTGCACCGCCAGGGCCCGCAGCAGCGTCGAAGCCGGGTTCGATATCCTCGCCTATGCTCGGCTCGTTGTTTTTGTGGGTGATGCCGTTCTTGCGGCGGGTGTTCAGGGCATGGCCGCAATTCCGCCCGCCTTGTGGGGAACCTCGCCGCCCCCATATCCGTTGCGCCGCCATGCTCGAATCGATGATGCCCGCCCAGAACTTCCGCTTTCCCGGTGTCCTGAATTCCCAGGAGCTTCTCGTCGCAGAAGCCGTGCTCGCCAGAGCCTGGGCCGCGCTGGACTATGACGCGCGCACGGATGCGGAGCTTGAAGCGGAAGCGCGCGATCGTCTCGGGCGCATCATCCTGCAGGCGATGTCGCGCGGGCCGGGTTCGATTTCCGATCTTTCGGCCGCGGCCGTCGCCGAGTTCAAGGCGACCAAGCCGGCGATGCGCATCGAGATCGCCGGGCGGCAGGACGGCTGAGGCTCACTCAAAAAAGATCTGCGCGATCGCCGCATCGGACGATCGCGCAGGATAAGGCGCTTCAGCGCACCGTGACGTCGAAGCCGAAATACTTCTCGCCCAGCGTCTTGATGGTGCCGTCGGCATTGGCTTCGGCAATCGCCTTGTCGAACTTGGCCTTGAGTTCGGTGTCGCTCTTGCGCAGGCCGATGGCGCTGCCCTTGCCGACGATGCCGCCCTGGAAGCGCGGGCCGACCACGACCATGTCCTCGTTGCCCGCCTTCTTCGAGACGGTGGAGAGATAGGCCATCGAGGCCATGATCAGGTCGACGCGGCCGGCGGCGAGGTCGAGGTCGTGCTGCTCGGTGGTCTTGTACTCGCGGATCTCGACGAGCCCCTTGAAGTACTTCTCGAGGAAGGCGCCGTTGATCGTCGAGGTCTGCACGCCGATGATCTTGCCCTTGAGCAGGGGCTTCAGCTTCTCGATCTCGGCGAGCGCGCCGGCCTCGTCATTGCCCAGATGGAAGACCTTGCCGGTGTCCGGCAGGTCGGCGAGCGGGCTGCCCTTGATGACGGCGAAGGTCTGGCCGGTTGAGCCGTAGGGGGTCGAGAAGAGGATTGCCTCCTCGCGCTTCGGGGTGACCGACATCCCGGCCATGATCGCGTCGAACTTGCCGGCATTGAGGGCCGGGATCATGCCGTCGAAGGCCTGGGCCTCGATCGAGCAGTCGAGGTTCGCGCGCTTGCAGAGGTCCTTGTAGAGGTCGATCTCGAAGCCGGCGAGAGTGCCGTTGGCCTCGGTCCAGTTCCACGGACGGAAGGCGCCTTCGGTGGCGATGCGCACCTTCTGCGGCGCCTGGGCGAGGACGGGCGCGGCGAATGCGGTGGCGCCGAGCGCGGCGAGCGCGAACAGCTTTGCGATGGTCTTCATGGTCTCTTCCCTGATGATGCGGCCACGAGCGGCGCGCGGCTGAAGTTCAGCCCGCCAGAAACTGGCGGAAGCGTTCGGAACGGCTGGCGGTGAAGACCTGCTGCGGCGGGCCTTCCTCCTCGATCACCCCCTTGTGCAGGAACACGACCTTGCTGGAGACGTCGCGGGCGAAGCCCATCTCATGCGTCACGACCAGCATAGTGCGGCCTTCCTCGGCGAGCGAGCGCATCACGCGCAGCACTTCGCCGACGAGTTCGGGGTCGAGCGCCGAAGTCGGCTCGTCGAAGAGCATGACCTTCGGGCGCTGGGCGAGCGCGCGGGCGATGGCCGCGCGCTGCTGCTGGCCGCCGGAGAGATGCGCCGGATAGTGGTTGCGCTTGTCGGCGATGCCGACGCGGGCGAGCAGCGCCTCGGCTTCCTCGATGCATTCGGCGCGCGGACGGCCCTGCACATGGATGGGCGCCTCGATGACGTTCTCCAGTACCGTCATGTGCGACCAGAGATTGAAGTTCTGGAAGACCATACCGAGCTCGGTCCGGATTCGGTCGACCTGGCGCGGATCGGCCGGTCTCGTGCCGTTCGCCGTCTGCTGCAGGCGGATCGTCTCGCCGGCGACGGTGACGTCGCCGCTATCGGGCACCTCCAGCATGTTGATGCAGCGGAGCATGGTCGATTTGCCCGAGCCCGACGAGCCGAGGATCGAGACGACGTCGCCCTCGCGCGCCTCCAGCGAGATGCCCTTCAGCACTTCGAGCGAGCCGAAAGTCTTGCGCAGATTGGTGACGGAGACGGCCAGCGGGCGTTCTGAGGCGGCGCTCATGCGGAAGCTCCGGATTCGATGGTCGGGGCGGCGCCGGGGGCGGGGCGCAGATGCGGCGTCAGCCGGTATTCGGCGTATTGGACGAGCCGCGTCACGACGAAGTTGATGACGAGGTAGATCGCGCCGGCGACGATGAAGACCTCGATGGCGCGGTAGGTTTCCGAGATCAGCTTGGCGGCGAGCCCGGTAATCTCCATCAGCGTGATGATCGAGGCGAGCGAGGTCGCCTTGATCATCAGGATGAGTTCGTTGCCATAGCCCGGCAGGGCCTGGCGGATGGCGAGCGGCAGCACGATGCGGCGGAACATCAGGAAGCGCGTCATGCCGGCGGCACGGGCCGCCTCGATCTGCCCGGCTGGCACCGCCTGGAGCCCGCCGCGGAAGATCTCGCTGGCATAGGCAGCCGTGTTGAGCGAGAGCGCCAGCAGCGCGCACCAATAGGGATCGCGCAGCAAGGGCCAGGCGAAGCTGGCGCGGACCTCGCGGAACTGGCTCAGCCCGTAATAGATGATGAAGATCTGCACGAGCAGCGGCGTCGAGCGGAAGATGAAGACGTAGAAGCGCGCGAACCATTCCAACGGCGCGATGCCGGACATTCGCAGCCACGCCAGCAGCAGTGCCAGCACCGAGCCGCAGGCGACCGAGGAGAGCGCGAGCTTCAGCGTCAGTGGGATGCCGCCGATCAGCGTCAGCAGCGTCTCATACATGAAGGCGAAATCCATCACGCCCTCCGGAGGCCACGCGTGAAGCGCGTTTCGGCCGCGCGCAGCCCCCAGCCCGACACCGAGGAGATGACGAGGTAGAGGATCGCGGCGATGAAGAAGAAGGTGAAGGGCTGGCGGGTCGAGCCCGCGCCGATCTGGGCCTGGCGGAGGATCTCGACCAGGCCGGTGACCGAGATCAGCGCCGTTTCCTTCAGCACGAGCTGCCAGACATTGCCGAGGCCGGGCAGGGCATAGCGCAGCACCAGCGGGGCGATGATGCGCCTGAGCCTCAGAAACGGGCTCATGCCGCAGGCGATGGCGGCCTCGATCTCGCCGCGCGAGACGGCGCGGTACGCGCCTCGGAAGACCTCGGTGTGATAGGCGCCGGAGACGAAGCCGATGGCGAGTGCGCCGGCCAGGAAGCCGGGCAGGCTGATGAAGCCGGTCGCGCCGAAGAGACGGCCGAGCGGGGTCAGCACCGCGCTCGAGCCGAAATAGAACAGGTAGATCACCAGCAGGTCGGGGATGCCGCGCAGCACGGTGGTGTAGCCGTCGGCGAGGCGGCGCGTGACCGGGCCGCCGGAGAGCTTGGCCCAGGCGCCGAGCGCACCGATGATGGCGCCGAGCGCAAAGCCGCAGATTGCGACGGCGATCGTCATGCCGGTGGCGGCCAGCAGGGCGGGGCCCCAGCCATTGGCGCCGAAGCCGATGATCTCGAAGAAGCCAGGCTGGTTCATCGGCCCCTGCTTTCGACAAAAAGAAAGCCGCCGGATGGGAGGGGCAGGAAGCCCCGCCCATCCGAGCGGTGTGACGAGGCGCTTGTTTCCCGCAGCAGAGCGAATGCGCAAGTCATCGAGCGGATTTGCTCACATGCATCGCGCATTTCCGTTGGGAACAGCGTCAATGTGCCGCCATGTCGAGCGGCGGCTCGACATCGTCGGTGATCGGGTTGGCGAAGGGGTTCTTGGCGCGGAACGCCGCGAAATCGTCCTTCGCCGCCTTGAGCAAGGCGGGGTCGTTCAGCACATCGGCGGCGACGCCGGCCATGGCCTTGGCGGCGAGCGCCAGGCCCTTATGCGCGGCGGGCGCGAGGCCCTGCGCGACGAGCTGCCAGGAATGGCCGGGCGTGCCGACCGCATAGCATGCGGTTCGGCACTGCACGGTCGGAACGACCCAGCTCACCGTGCCGACATCGGTGGAGCCGACCGAAGTGTCGTTGCCGGCGCCGAGCGGGTAGATCTCGTCGCTCAGAGCCTCACCGTCCTTCGGCTCAAGGTCGAAGCGGCCATAGGCGGCGGCGATGTCCTGCGCGCTCAACGTCTTCTGGAAGTTGGCGGCGAAGGCGTGGTCGGCGGCATCGAAGCCGGGACCGCCGAGCGCCTCGAGATTGGCCTGCATCGCTTCCTCAAGCGGGCGGTTGCCGACGAGGTTGGCATCGCCCGACAGCTGCTTGATCGCCACGGTGGTCTCGCTCATCAGCGCGGCGCCCTCGGCGATCTTCTTCACGCGGGCGACGAGCTCCCACATCTCGGCGAGCGTCGCTGCGCGGATCAACTGGCGCGTGGTCGCCGTGGCCTGGACGACGTTGGGGGCGATGCCGCCAGCATTGATGATGGCGTAGTGGACGCGCGCCGTCGAAGGCATGTGTTCGCGCATGTAGTTGACGCCGATATGCATCAGCTCGACCGCGTCGAGCGCCGAGCGGCCGAGATGCGGCGCCGCGGCGGCATGCGAGGCGCGGCCGCTGAAGGTGAACTCGATCTCGACGCAGGCGAGCGAGAAGGGCCGGTTGACGCCGTTGAACGAGGCCGGGTGCCAGCACAGCGCGATATCGACATCGTCGAAGGCGCCGGCGCGCACCATGAAGCCCTTGGCCGAGCCGCCTTCCTCCGCCGGGCAGCCATAATAGCGCACGCGACCCTTGATGCCGTTGGCGGCGAGGTAGTCCTTCACCGCCGTGGCGGCGAGGAGGGAGGCCGAGCCCAGCATGTTGTGGCCGCAGCCATGGCCGTTGCCGCCCTTCTCGACCGGTGTCTCGCTGGCGATGCCGGCTTCCTGGCTCAGCCCGGGCAGTGCGTCGAACTCGCCCATGATCGCGATGACCGGGCCGTCTTCGCCAGCCTCGCCGACCACGGCCGTGGGCAGGCCGGCGACGCCGGTGGTGACGCGGAAACCCTCGCGCTCCAGCATGGTCCGATGCTCGGCGGCCGAGCGAACCTCCTGATAGTTCAGCTCGGGCATGTGCCAGATGCGGTCGGAGAGCTCGAAATAGGCCGGGGCCTTGTCGTCGACCAGACGCCAAACGTCCTTGCTGTTGCTCATGGAAGGCTTCCTCCTGCACGGGCCGTTCTGCCCGAATTCGCGCCAGCTTCTGGCACGGCGTGCATGTGGCTCACAAGCGGTCCGGCGAGAGGGTTTCCCTGCGTTCGCGGCAGGGCAGACTGCTTTTCGCGGCTCCGGCGTTTGATATTCGCGCCGCGGGCGGTCGGAAAATTCCTATAAAATCTTTATTTCCGCGCCTGCCTCCTTCTCTCGAACGGCTATGGCCTCGGCGCGATATTCGCCCCGAACGGCCGGTCCCGCCCCAATGGAACCGGTGCTCGCTGCCGGGCGGTCGGTCCGGCAGCCCAGACCGTCGGGGTTATTCGATGATGGACACCATCGTACTCGCCATCGGGCTCGTCTTCTTCGGGCTCTCCTTCGCCTATGTCGCCGCCTGCGACGCGCTCTAGGGGAGGCCGGGATGCTTCTGGATTACGCCCTGGGCGGAGCGGTGACGCTGTTCCTGCTCGCCTACCTCACCTACGCGCTGATCCGCCCCGAGCGGTTCTGACGGCGGCGGCCCCTCAGATTCGGAACCTCATCCATGACCCTCAACGGATGGATCCAGATCCTGCTCTACTGCGGGATCGTCCTTGCCCTCGTCAGGCCGCTCGGCGGCTACATGACGCGCGTCTTCGCAGGCGAGCGCACGCTGCTTTCGCCGATCCTGCACCCGGTCGAGCGGCTGCTCTACGGCGCCGCCGGCACGTATGAGAAAGAGGAGCAGCACTGGACGGCCTATGTCGCCGCGATGCTGCTGTTCAACCTCGCGGGCTTCCTCGTGCTCTACGGGATGCAGCGGCTGCAGGGCGCGTTGCCCTTGAACCCGGCAGGGATGGGCGCGGTGCCGGCCGATCTCGCCTTCAACACGGCAGCGAGCTTCGTGACCAACACCAACTGGCAGAACTATGCCGGCGAAAGCACGATGTCCTACTTCACCCAGATGGCGGGGCTGGCGGTGCAGAACTTCGTCTCGGCCGCGACCGGCATCGCGATCGCGGTCGCCGTAATCCGCGGCTTCGCGCGCCGCTCGGTCTGGACGATCGGCAATTTCTGGGCTGATCTCGTGCGCGCGACGCTCTATGTCCTGCTGCCGATCTGCGTGATCGGAACGCTCGTCCTCGTCTGGCAGGGCGTGCCGCAGAACCTGAACCCCTACACCGCCGCCACGACGCTGGAAGGCGCGCAGCAGATCATCGCGCAGGGGCCGGTCGCCTCGCAGATGATGATCAAGCATCTCGGCACCAATGGCGGCGGCTTCTTCAATGCCAATGCGGCCCATCCCTTCGAGAATCCGACGGCCTTCACCAACCTGATCCATATGGTCGCGATCTTCGCGATCGGGGCGGCCCTGACCAATGTCTTCGGCCGCATGGTCGGCAACGAGAAGCAGGGCTGGGCGATCCTGGCGGTGATGGGCCTGCTGTTCGTGGCGGGCGTGGTCGTCTGCTACTGGGCGGAGGCGGCCGGCAATCCGCTCGTCCAGGCGCTCGGACTCGACGGCGGCAATATGGAAGGCAAGGAGGCGCGCTTCGGCATCAGCCTCTCGGCGCTGTTCGCTGTCATCACCACGGCCGCCTCCTGCGGCGCGGTCAATGCGATGCATGACAGCCTGATGCCGCTCGGCGGGATGATCCCGCTGATCAACATGATGCTCGGCGAGATCATCGTGGGCGGCGTCGGCGCCGGCTTCTACGGCATTATCCTCTTCGTCGTCATCGCCGTCTTCGTCGCCGGGCTGATGGTCGGGCGCACGCCGGAATATCTCGGCAAGAAGATCGAGGCGAAGGAGGTCAAGATGGCGATGCTCGCCGTGCTCTGCCTGCCGCTCGCCATGCTCGGCTTCACCGCCGTCGCCATCGTGCTGCCGGACGCCGTCGGCTCGATCGCCAATGCCGGCCCGCACGGCTTCTCCGAGGTGCTCTATGCCTATACCTCGGCGGCTGCGAACAACGGCTCGGCCTTCGCCGGGCTCTCCGGCAACACGGTCTGGTACAATCTGACGATCGGCGTGGCCATGCTGATGGGGCGCTTCCTCGTCATCATCCCGGCGCTGGCGCTGGCCGGCTCGGTCGCGGCCAAGAAGACCGTGCCGGAATCGGCCGGCACCTTCCCGACCCATGGGCCGCTCTTCATCGGGCTGCTCACCGGCGTGATCATCATCGTCGGCGGCCTGACCTTCTTCCCGGCGCTCGCGCTCGGCCCGATCGTCGAGCATCTCGCGATGCTGGCCGGCCAGAGCTTCTGAGGAGGGTGTCATGCGCACCGAAACGGGACCTCGCCCTTCCACCCTCATCTGCGGAGCGACGATCGCGGTTCTCCTGATCGCCATCGTCTTCCAGGCCCTTTCTTTCCTGCTTGCCGCGGTCTGACCCGAAAGGGTCCCGCTCGCAGGCCACGACGGAGCTTTCGTCATGAGTCATCCCAGGTCCGGCAGCATCCTCGATGCCCGTATTCTCGTCCCGGCGCTCGGCGGCGCCTTCCGCAAGCTCGATCCGCGCAGCCTTGCCAGAAACCCGGTAATGTTCGTCGTCGCCGTCGTCTCGGCGCTGACCACGATCCTGCTGCTGCGCGACTGGCTCGCTGGCGCTGCCCATCTCGGCTTCTCCTTCCAGATCGTGCTCTGGCTCTGGTTCACGGTGCTGTTCGCCAATTTCGCCGAAGCCGTCGCCGAAGGGCGCGGCAAGGCGCAGGCGGATTCGCTGCGCCGTACGCGGGCGGAAACGCAGGCCAAGCTGCTCAGTAGCGCGGACCGCAGCAAATACACGCTGGTGCCGGGGCCGAGCCTGAAGCTCAATGACGTCGTGCTGGTCGAGGCCGGCGACATCATCCCCTCCGATGGCGAGGTGATCGAGGGCATCGCCTCGGTCAACGAAGCTGCGATCACCGGCGAGTCGGCGCCGGTCATCCGCGAATCCGGCGGTGACCGCTCAGCCGTCACCGGCGGCACGCAGGTCCTGTCGGACTGGATCCGGGTGCGCATCACCGCGACCGCGGGCTCGACCTTCATCGACCGCATGATCGCGCTGGTCGAAGGCGCCGAGCGGCAGAAGACGCCGAACGAGATCGCGCTCAACATCCTGCTCGCCGGCATGACGTTGATCTTCGTGCTGGCGACGGCGACGATCCCGAGCTTCGCCAGCTATGCCGGCGGCGCCATTCCCGTCATCGTCCTCGTCGCGCTGTTCGTGACGCTGATACCGACCACCATCGGCGCGCTGCTCTCGGCCATCGGCATCGCCGGCATGGACCGGCTGGTGCGCTTCAACGTTCTCGCCATGTCCGGCCGCGCCGTCGAGGCGGCTGGCGACGTCGACACGCTTCTGCTCGACAAGACCGGGACTATCACGCTAGGCAACCGCCAGGCGACGGCCTTCAGGCCGGTCAAAGGCGTGAACGAGCTTGATCTGGCGGATGCGGCGCAGCTCGCTTCGCTCGCCGACGAGACGCCGGAAGGTCGCTCCATCGTCGTGCTTGCCAAGGAGCAGCACGGCATCCGGGCGCGCGATCTCGTCGGGCTCAACGCTCATTTCGTGCCCTTCACTGCGCAGAGCCGGATGAGCGGCGTCGACCATGACGGCTCCAGCATCCGCAAGGGCGCGGTCGATGCGGTGCTCGCCCATGTGCGTGCCACCGGCGGAGACGGGGAGGCCGCGCGCGAGGTGCAGGCCATCGCCGAGGAGATCGCCAAGACGGGGGGCACCCCGCTAGCGGTGGCGCGCGACGGCAGGCTGCTCGGCGTCATCCAGCTCAAGGACATCGTCAAGGGTGGCATTCGCGAGCGTTTCGCCGAGTTGCGCCGCATGGGCATCCGCACGGTGATGATCACCGGCGACAACCCGATGACCGCTGCCGCCATCGCAGCCGAAGCGGGCGTCGACGACTTCCTCGCCCAGGCGACCCCTGAGAACAAGCTCGCGCTCATCCGCGAGGAGCAGGGCAAGGGCAAGCTCGTCGCGATGTGCGGCGACGGCACCAACGATGCGCCGGCCTTGGCGCAGGCCGATGTCGGCGTGGCCATGAACACCGGCACGGTCGCCGCGCGCGAGGCCGGCAACATGGTCGATCTCGACAGCGATCCGACCAAGCTCATCGAGATCGTCGAGATCGGCAAGCAGCTCCTGATGACGCGCGGCGCGCTGACGACCTTCTCGATCGCCAACGACATCGCGAAATACTTCGCCATCATCCCGGCGATGTTCATCGCCTTCTATCCGCAGCTCGGCGCGCTAAACTTCATGCAGCTCGCCACGCCGCAGAGCGCGATCCTCTCCGCGATCATCTTCAACGCGCTGATCATCGTCGCGCTGATCCCGCTCGCGCTACGCGGCGTGAAGTACCGGGCGGTCGGCGCAGGGGCGCTGCTCTCGCGCAACCTGCTGGTCTACGGCGTCGGCGGCATCGTCGTCCCGTTCATCGGCATCAAGGCAATCGACATGGCCGTCACGGCCGTCGGCCTGATCTGAAGGATCTGAACCATGCTGAAGCAACTCCGCCCCGCGATCGTGATGATCGTCGCGCTCACCGCCATCACCGGCCTCGCCTATCCGCTGGCGATGACCGGCCTCGCCCAGGCGCTGTTCCCGCGCCAGGCCAATGGCAGCCTGATCGAAAAGGAGGGCAAGGTGATCGGCTCCGAACTGATCGGCCAGTCCTTCACCGGCGAGCGCTATTTCCATGGCCGGCCCTCGGCGACGGTCGGCGCAGACCCGAACGACAGCAGCAAGACCATCGATGCGCCCTACAATGCCGCCGGCTCCGGGGGCTCCAACCTCGGCCCGACCAATCCCAAGCTGGTCGAGCGCATCAAGGGCGATGTCGTGGCGCTGAAGCAGGAGAACCCGCAGGCCGCCGTGCCGATGGATCTGGTGACGACCTCGGCCAGCGGGCTCGATCCGCATGTCTCGCCGGAGGCGGCCCATTTCCAGGCGCCGCGTATCGCAAAGGCACGCGGCCTGAGCGAGGCCGATTTGCGCAATCTGATCGCGGGCCATGTCGAGGGACGCCAGCTCGGCATCCTCGGCGAGCCCGTCGTCAACGTGCTGAAACTGAACCTCGCTCTCGATGCGGCGACCACGAAATGACGCTAAGAAGAGCGCGGCGGCTGGAGCGATCCTGCCGTCGCGCCGTTTGGGGACCGAATTCCAGCCATGCCCGACGAGCTTCGTACCGAGCCGCCAAGGCCGTCGCCGGATGCGCTGCTGGAAAAGGTGCGCAGCGAGACACGCGGCCGGCTAAAGATATTCCTCGGCGCCGCCCCCGGCGTCGGCAAGACCTATGAGATGCTGCTCGCGGGCCGGGCGCGCCGTGTCGAAGGCGTCGACGTGGTCATCGGCGTCGTCGAGACGCATGGAAGGCGCGAGACGCAGGCGCTGATGGAGGGCTACGAGGTGGTGCCGCGGGCGCATGTCGCCTATCGCGGCCAGAGCGTCGATGAGATGGATCTCGACGCGGTGCTGGCGCGGCGGCCGGAACTCGTCCTCGTCGACGAGCTCGCCCACACCAACGCGCCCGGCAGCCGCCATCCCAAGCGTTATCTCGACGTGCTCGAGCTGATCGAGCGCGGCATCGACGTCTTCACCACGCTCAACATCCAGCATATCGAGAGCCTCAACGACGTCGTCGCGCAGATCACCCGCATCCGCGTTCGCGAAACAGTGCCCGATTCCATCATCGACCGGGCCGATGCGATCGAGATCATCGACCTCACGCCCGAGGACCTGATCCAGCGGCTGAACGAGGGCAAGGTCTATCTGCCGGAGACCGCCAAGCGCGCCGTCTCCAACTACTTCTCGCCCGGCAACCTGACGGCGCTGCGCGAGCTGGCGCTGCGGCGCACCGCGCAGCGCGTTGACGAGCAACTGCTCAGCCATATGCAGGCCCATGCAATTCAGGGGCCCTGGGGTGCCAGCGACCGGCTGATCGTCTGCATCGACGGCAGCCCGCGCGCAGCCTCACTGGTGCGCCATGCGCGGCGCCTCGCCGAAAAGCTGAAGGCCTCCTGGACGGCGCTGCATATCGAGGCGCCGGGCCGCGCGGGGCCGTCGGAGGCAGAGAAGGACCGGCTTTCGGCGGCGATGCGGCTCGCTGAACAGCTCGGCGGCGAGGCGGTGATCCTGCCGGGCGAGACCGTGCCAGACGAGGTGCTGCGCTATGCCGCCTCCAAGAATGTCAGCCACATCGTGATCGGCTCGTCGAGCGCTACGCGCTGGCGCGAGCTGCTCTTCGGATCGGTGGCGCAGACGCTGATCCGCGAGGCCGGCGACATCAGTATCCATGTGATTCCCGGGCAGGAAGCCGGCGCCGGGGAGGTTCGCGCCGCCGGCTCTTCAGGCGAGCAGCGTTTCGAGCCAGGCGCTTATCTGGCGGGCGTGGCCTTCGTGGCTGTGGCCGTAGGGCTCGGCATGTTGCTGCATCTCGTGCTCGACGTGCGCAACATTGCGCTCGTCTTCCTGATGGCGGTGCTGGCCTCGGCGGTGACGGCCGGGCTCTGGCCGGCGCTGTTCACCTCCGTGATCGGGGCGCTGGCGTTCAACTTCTTTTTCCTGCCGCCGCTCTACACGCTCGTCATCGGCGACCCCGAAAGCGTGCTCGCCTTCTTTTTCTTCCTTCTGGTCGCGCTGATCGCCAGCAATCTCACGGCCCGCGTCCAGCGCCAGGCCACGGCGGCGCGCCAGCGCGCGCGAACGACGGAAGACCTCTATCTGTTTTCGCGCAAGCTCGCCGGCACGGGCACGCTCGACGACGTGCTTTGGGCGAGCGCCTACCAGATTGCCGCGATGCTGCGCGTGCGCGTTGTGATCCTGCTGCCGGAGGAAACCAGCATCGCGGTCCGGGCCGGCTATCCGCCCGATGATACGCTCGACGATGCCGATATCGCGGCGGCGCATTGGGCCTGGGAGCATGACCGTCCGGCCGGGCGGGGAGCCGACACGCTGCCGGGCGCGAAGCGGCTTTATCTCCCGCTGCGGACCGGGCGCGGCGCCATCGGCGTGATCGGGCTCGATTCCGACCGGCCGGGCGCGCTTCTGACGCCCGAGCAGCAGCGCCTGTTCGACGCGTTGGCGGACCAGGCCGCGATCGCGATCGAGCGCGTGCAACTCGCTGCCGATGTCGACAAGGCGAAGCTCGCGGCGGAGGCGGACCGGCTGCGCTCGGCGCTGCTGACCTCGATCTCGCATGATCTCAAGACGCCGCTCGCCAGCATCATGGGCGCGGCCGGCACGTTGCGCGACTATGGGAAGGCTATCCCCGAAGCGGATCGATCCGAGCTTCTGGGGACGGTCGTCGAGGAATCCGAACGCCTCAACCGCTTCATCGCCAACCTGCTGGATATGACGCGGATCGAGGCCGGTGCGATGGAGCCGAACTATGCCCTGCTCGACGTCGGAGATGTCGTCGGCGCAGCGTTGCGACGCGCAGAAAGTATCACGCGCGGCCACATGATCGATCTGTCGCTGGCCGCCGGCCTGCCGATGCTGCGACTGGACCCCGTATTGTTCGATCAGGTGCTGTTCAATCTCGTCGACAACGCCGCGAAATACGCGCCGACGGGCACCACGCTCGGCGTCCATGCCTGCGCGGATGGTGATACGGTGGTTCTGGACATTCTCGACGAAGGGCCGGGCCTGCCGCCGGACGACCTCGAACGGATTTTCGACAGTTTCTACCGGGTGGGGAAGGGAGATCAGGTCCGCGCCGGAACAGGCCTCGGCCTTGCGATCTGCCGCGGCTTCGTCGAGGCGATGGGCGGGACGATCACCGCCGCCAACCGCCGCGATCGGCAGGGAGCGGTGTTCACGATCCGCATGCCGATCCCGCCCGAGGCCCAGCAGATGAGGGTATTGCCATGACAACGATGGCCGTCCGGGTACTCGTCGTCGACGACGAACCGCCGATCCGCAAGCTGCTGCGGGTCGGGCTCGGCACCGAGGGATACACGATCAGCGAGGCCGGCAACGCGAAGGACGCCATTGCACGGATCGACGCGGAAGAGCCCGACCTGGTGCTGCTCGATCTCGGCCTGCCCGACATGACCGGGCAGGAGCTGCTGCGTCTCTGGCGCAGCGAGGGGCGCACCCTGCCCATCGTCATCCTGTCGAGCCGCACCGACGAGGCGGGCATCGTCCAGGCGCTGGAGGCGGGCGCGGACGATTACCTCACCAAGCCGTTCGGGATGCGCGAACTGGCTGCGCGGCTGCGCGTCGCGCTGCGCCACAAGCTGCACCAGCAGGGTGAGAAGCCGGTCTTCCGGACCGGCGAGCTTTCGGTCGATCTCGTCCGCCGCATCGTCCAGGTCGGCGGCGCCGAGGTGAAGCTCTCGCCGAAGGAGTACGACATCCTGCGCGCGCTCGTGCAGCATGCCGGCAAGGTGCTGACGCATCGCCATCTGCTGAAGGAAGTCTGGGGCGGCAACGAGGATGTGCAGTATCTGCGCGTCTATATTCGGCAGCTGCGCCAGAAGATCGAGCCGATCCCCGAGCAGCCCCGCTACATCACGACCGAGCCCGGCGTCGGCTACAGGCTGCGCGAAAGCGACTGATCACAATGGACATTTCCGAGCTGATCACCCCCGGCGCCGTGCTGACCGGGCTCAAGCCGACGTCGAAGGAGCAGTGCCTTGATCTGCTCTCCCGCCATGCGGCGGGATGCACGGGGATACCGGCCGATGTCATCGCTACCGTCCTCAAGCGGCGGGAAGCGCTGGGCTCGACGGGCATCGGCGGCGGCGGCGTCGCCCTGCCGCATGCGCCGCTTGCCGGCCTCGCCACGCCCTTCGTTCTGCTGGCCAACCTGGCCAAGCCGGTGGATTTCGAAGCGGTCGATGGCGCGCCGGTCGATATCCTCTGCCTGATCCTGACGCCGGAAGCCGGGCAAGGGCAGCACCTCAACGCGCTCGCCTGCGTCGCCCGGCGCCTGCAGCGGCCGGAGGTTCGCGAAGCGATCCGCCGGGGCCGCCGCCCGCAAGAAATTCATGCCGCGCTCTGCAAAAGCTGAGATGAAGCGACCGTAGCAGCCGGTCGCGGATGCGGTGCGAGTCTTTCAGATTGAAATCATTCTATTGTTTATTTCGATTTGAATGCATGGATATTTTGCCGTTTTATTGGATTTTTCAGGACGATTTGCTCTTCCTCTGGCTACAGGTTTCTGCAATATCGCTGGCGATATAGTCACTAGATTGTAGCGCCATGCCCCGTCATCGTTTCCGCAACGCCCCCGTCGCCGCTCTCGTCTTTGCGATCGCTGCTCTTGCCGCCGCGCCTATGGTCATGGCGCAGGGAGCACCGGCTCCAGCAGCCCGTCCCGCGCCGAAGCCCGCCCAGCCACTCGCGCAGAACCAGGCTGCTCCGGCCGTGGGCCAGCCCGCGGCTCAGAATGCGACGCTGCCGAACGGCGCGAGCGCGATCAACGAGACCTATGGCGACTGGACGGTCGATTGCCGCATCGCCAATGGCCAGCGGCTCTGCGTCCTCCTTCAGTCGCAGGGCAACAGCCAGACCGGGCAGCGCGTCTTTGCCATCGAGCTGCGCACGCCGAAGGACGGGCGGGCGGAGGGCACGATCCTCTTCCCGTTCGGCATGAAGCTCGAGAACGGCGCGGTGCTGCGGCTCGACGACAAGGATCTGGGGCAGGGGCTGCGCTTCTCGACCTGCATGGCGCAGGGCTGCCTGCTGCCGATCTCCTTCCCGACGGTCGCGACCGACGCGATGAAGGCCGGCAAGGCTTTGACGGTTGCGGCGCTCAACCTGTCGAATAACGAGCCGGTTCCCTTCAACATATCCCTGACCGGCTTCGCCGCCGCCTTCGACCGCATCGCGCAGATCGACAAGTAGCCGGCAATCCGACCCACGTCCCGGCGGGACGGTTTGGCGATTTCCTGCAGGTTTTCGCTGGTCATTGGCGAAAGCCGCCAAAGCCGGGCGGCTGGACACAGAAATTTGGCTCGTTCTGCCAGTGCTTCCGTGCATGATCGGAAGCACCGGGAGTTCGGGCCAAATTCATGACAACAGATCAGCGCCTGCCGTACCTCGCCGAGCTGGAGAAGAAGATCCTCTGGCTGGCATCATGGACGATCCATAACGCCAATCACATCCGCCAGAACGACGACGGCATGAAGGTGGGCGGGCATCAGGCCTCGTCGGCCTCTCTCGCCACCATCATGACGGCCCTCTATATGGCCGCGCTGCGCCCGCAGGACCGCGTCGCGGTGAAGCCGCATGCCTCGCCGATCTTCCACGCCATCAACTATCTGATGGGGCTGCAGACGCGCGAGAAGCTTGAGAATTTCCGCGGCTACAAGGGTGCGCAGAGCTATCCCTCGCGCACCAAGGACATTGATGACGTCGATTTCTCGACCGGCTCCGTCGGACTCGGCGTCGCGCAGACGCTCTTCTCCTCGCTGACGCAGGACTATGTGAAGGCGCATGGCTGGGCGAAGGATCGCCCCGAAGGCCGCATGGTCTCGCTGATCGGCGATGCCGAGCTCGACGAGGGCAATATCTTCGAAGCCCTGATGGAGGGCTGGAAGCACGGCCTGCGCAATACCTGGTGGATCATCGACTACAACCGCCAGTCGCTCGATGCCGTCATCCGCGAGGGCCTCTACGACCGCTTCGAGACGATGTTCCGCAATTTCGGCTGGGATGTCGTGACGCTGAAATACGGCTCGCTGCAGCAGGCGGCGTTCAAGGAGAAGGGCGGCGAGCGGCTGAAAGCCTGGATCGATTCCTGCCCGAACCAGCTCTATTCGGCCCTGACGTTCCAGGGCGGCGCTGCCTGGCGCAAGCGCCTGATGGACGATCTCGGCGATCAGGGGCCTGTGACGAAGCTGATCGAGAGCCGTTCCGACGCCGAGCTCTCAAAGTTGATGTGCAATCTCGGCGGCCACGATCTGCCGTCGATCCTCGAAGCCTTCGAGGGCATCGACCATGACCGGCCGGTCTGTTTCCTGGCCTATACCGTCAAGGGATTCGGGCTGCCGATCGCCGGGCACAAGGACAACCATGCCGGGCTGATGACCAAGGAGCAGCTCGACGGCTTCCGCAAGGCGAACAATATCCGTCCGGGCCATGAATGGGATCTGTTCGAGGGGCTCGACCTACCCGAGGGCGAGATCCGCGGCTTCCTCGACAAGGTGCCGTTCTTTTCGAAGGGGCGGCGGCGCCTCTCAGCCGACAAATTGCCGGTGCCGGTGAAGCTGGAGGCCGGCATCCAGCCGGTGATGTCGACGCAGATGGGCTTCGGCAAGGTGCTGGACGATCTCGCCAAGACCGGCGGTCCGCTCGCCGACCGGATCGTGACGACGGCGCCGGACGTCACGGTCTCGACCAATCTCGGCCCCTGGGTGAACCGGCGCGGGCTCTTCGCCAGGGCCTCGATGGCCGACACCTTCAAGGACGAGCGCATTCCCTCGATGCAGAAATGGGAGTTCTCGCCGAAGGGCCAGCATATCGAATTGGGCATCGCCGAGATGAACCTGTTCATCAATCTCTCGGCGCTCGGCCTGTCGCATTCGATCTTCGGCGAGCGGCTGATCCCGATCGGCACGCTCTACGATCCCTTCATCTCGCGCGGGCTCGATGCGCTGAACTATGCCTGCTACCAGGATGCCCGCTTCATGGTGGTGGCGACGCCGTCGGGCGTGACGCTGGCGCCGGAGGGCGGGGCGCATCAGTCGATCGCGACGCCGCTGATAGGCATGAGCCAGGATGGCCTGTGCGCCTTCGAGCCGGCCTTCGTCGACGAACTCGCGGTGATGATGCGCTGGTCCTTCGACTACATGCAGCGCGACGGCGAGGGCGATCCGGACGAGCGGACCTGGCTGCGCGACGAGACCGGCGGCTCGGTCTATCTGCGTCTCTCGACCCGGCAGGTCGAGCAGCCGAGCCGCACCATGACGCCGGAGCTGGAACGCGAGATCATCGACGGCGCCTATTGGCTGAGGAAGCCGGGGCCGAACGCCTCGGTCGTCATCGCCTATACCGGCGCGGTCGCGCCGGAGGCGATCGAGGCTGTCGGGCTATTGGGCGAAGACCGGCGCGATGTCGGTCTGCTCGCCATTACCTCGGCTGATCGGCTCAATGCCGGCTGGCAGGCGGCCGAACGGGCGCGCCAGCGCGGCAACCATGCGGCGACGAGCCATATCGAGCGGCTGCTCGGGGATCTCTCCCGCGATTGCGGTATCGTATCAGTGCTGGACGGGCATCCGGCAACGCTGGCCTGGCTCGGCAGCGTCCATGGCCATAGGCAGAAGGCGCTCGGCGTCGAGCATTTCGGCCAGACCGGGACGGTCGCCGACCTCTACCGGCATTTCGGTATCGACGCGAACGCGATCGTCCATGCCGCCAATGCCGCGTCGCCCGGGCGTCCGGTGCGCTATCTCAAGGCTTTGCCTTAAAGCGATCCGTCATGGTCGGGCTCGACCCGACCATGACGCGTCTCGTCAGTAGCCCGGCGTTGAGAAGGTATTGGCGAAGGGGTTGACGCCGGCGCCGATGCGTGGGGGCAGGGCGCCTTCGCCATAGAACTCGCCCGTGTTGGAATAGACCGGCGAGGCGTAAACCTGTTGGGTGGCGTAGCGGTTCAGCGAACCGACCGGCACGACGTTGCCGGCATCGAAATAGCTGCGCTTCTGGATCGTGATCCGCAGCGGTGCGCGGCGGTTCTGCGCTTCGGCCATCGTCGCCAAGACGGTCGACGCCGCCAGGGTGATGGCGAGAACAGTGGCAACACGCTTGAACGGCATCATGGCGGCAATCTCCGGTAGTGGATGCACCCACTCCATGTAGGCATCAGAAATCCGACGCAAAGAGTAGCACGCCGTCGTTAACAATTTTGTTAGAACGGCGGCGTCTCGGGAGAGTGTCAGGGCTGGCGGCGATTCGGCTTGTCGCGACGCTTGCCGGGCTCGGCAACGGCGCGTACCGGTTCGGCGCTGGCCGTCTTCACCCGCAGGGCCGGCAGGTTGCCGTCGACATCGAGCCAGGATGCCTTGCGGCCGGTCGCGGAGAGACGCGGAGGTGCGCAGGCCGGCTCGCGATTGAGCTCGCTGCGGGCGAAGATGCCACGCAATTCCGGATCGACCGGGCCGGCGAGATCGAGCCGGTCGATCAGGCAAGCCAACTGCCGGCGGTCGCTCGGCTTCGATCCTGCGCACCACCACCCGCTCATGGCGAAGGTTGCCCCGCCGGGAGGCGAACGAAAGGCGATGCAGTTGCGGCTCTGCGTGCCTTCCCCGAGAACGACATCGGAGGTCTCCAGCGGGCCGAAACGGGTCTCGGTCGGGGCCGGCGTGCTGCTGCGCTCCACCGCCAGGCTGCGCTGCGCGGCCTCATGCACCAGGGCGACCATGAAGGAGCGGGCTCCGGGGGCTGCGCCGTCTCCAGTTGCCAGGCGCAGCACGAGATGCGGTTTCGGCTCGGCGAAGCTGCCGAAACTCAACAGATCCTCGCGACGGCTGCCGTCCTGACTGCGCCGTGCTTCTAGGGCGGGCGCTTCCCGGCCGAGCTCGGACGTCTCCAAACTGAAGCTCGCGGCGGGGCGGGCGATCGCGACCCAATCCTCAGCCGTAACCGAGCTGCGCGGTCGATGCGGAGATGTCCCGGCTTGAGCCGATAAGCTTGCCGCAGCCGGCGCGAGGCCGGCCAGTTGGGGCGGAGCTTCGTCCTTGGCGGAAAGGCCGGTGATCAGCGCCGCTGTCAGACCGATGCCGCTCAGCGCGGCTGCGCTGCGCCAGGCAAGCGCCCTCGTCAAGCCGATCCCGCGGTGCGGCACAAGGTGGCGAGCGACACGCGCGCCCCGGCGGAAGCCCGCCTCGACGCGGTCGGCGCAAGCGATGACGACCCTGATGATGTCGATGCCGGCAAGACGCGCGGCGATGCTGCGGCAGAAGGCGACGGCGCGCAGAAGCCACGGCCTGAGCCGTCGAAGCCCGGCCTGCACTGTCAGGACCACATCGACCGATCGCAAACGCAACACGCAACTCCCGCGCCACTGGCCTTGGCGCCTGAACCTTCAACGGGGCAGGCTGGCTGCGAAGAGTCGCCGGCAGGTTACCGCCTGGCGCCGATCGCTCGGCAGCGTGAACGACCGGTCAACGAGCAGGGTTAATGGCGGAGATTCAGGTTGGCCGTTGTGGGGAATTGACTTTTTCGCGCCGCGGGTGTTCTGACATGGCGCGGTGCAGCGATGCGCTGCTTGCGAAGTTTTGCAGCCCTTCGGGATTGGCTCTGTGACTGTCCGTCTGACGACGACGAAACTCACGACCAAAACGACGACCGGGAAAGCCGGTACGTCGCGCTGACGCTTCGCCTCGGTTCCGGGTCCATCTCCCCCCGGCGGGGGCAGATCGCCGAAGCCGCCCGAGCCCGGCGCGGGGCGGCCCCCAAAGGGAGATCCGAACCGCCCTATCCGCAAAGGATCACATCATGAGCTTCAAGGTCGCAGTGGTCGGTGCAACCGGCAATGTAGGCCGCGAGATGCTGGACATTCTCGCCGAACGCGCCTTCCCCGTCGGCGAGGTCGTGGCGCTGGCCTCGTCCCGCTCGGTCGGCACCGAGGTTTCCTTCGGCGACAGGACGCTGAAGGTGAAGGCGCTCGAGCATTTCGATTTCTCCGACACCGACATCTGCCTGATGTCGGCTGGCGGCGAGATCTCGAAGACCTGGTCGCCGAAGATCGGCGCGCAGGGTGCCGTCGTCATCGACAACTCCTCGGCCTGGCGCATGCATCCCGACGTGCCGCTGATCGTGCCGGAGGTAAACGCCGCCGCCGCCGCCGGCTTCTCCAAGATGAACATCATCGCCAATCCGAACTGCTCGACAGCGCAGCTCGTCGTGGCGCTGAAGCCGCTGCATGACAAGTTCGGCGTCAAGCGCGTCGTCGTCTCGACCTATCAGTCGGTTTCCGGCGCCGGCAAGGAAGGCATGGACGAGCTCTTCAACCAGACCCGCGCCGTGTTCTCGGCCGGCGAGGTCACCACCAAGAAGTTTCCGAAGCGCATCTCCTTCAACCTCATCCCGCAGATCGACGTCTTCATGGAGGACGGCTTCACCAAGGAAGAGTGGAAGATGATGGTCGAGACCAAGAAGATCCTCGACAGGAACATCAAGCTGACCGCGACCTGCGTGCGCGTGCCGGTCTTCATCGGCCATTCCGAGAGCGTCAATATCGAGTGCGAGAAGCCTGTTACCGCCGACGAGGCGCGCGAGGTGCTGCGCACCGCGCCAGGCATCCTCGTCATCGACAAGCACGAGCCCGGCGGCTACATCACCCCGCATGAGGCGGCCGGCGAGGACGCGACCTATATCTCGCGCATCCGCGAGGATGCGACGGTCGAGAACGGCCTCGCCTTCTGGTGCGTCTCCGACAATCTGCGTAAGGGCGCCGCGCTGAACGCGATCCAGATCGCCGAGGTGCTGGTCAACCGCAAGCTGATCCAGCCGCGCAAGCAGGCAGCCTAAAGCAGACTGCGCAGCCCACCCTGTCCGGAAACCGGGCAGGGTCACGGGCAATGTCCACGCGCATGGGCGGGTGACCGTCTTTGCGTGTGAATATGCAGGGCAAAACGGCTAAGGCTTGAGCATCCCTGCCCGTGAATCGAGCCCTTGCCCAACGCTCCCCTTCCTGAGCAACCGGTCGCCCCTCCGCAGGAAGGCAGATCGCTTCGCATCGACAATTCCGCGCGCGGCATCGCGCTCTTGCTGCTCTCATCGATTTTCATGTGCAGCGGCGATATCGCCTCCAAATATCTCGCGACCACCTTGCCCGCGCTCCAGATCACCTGGATGCGCTACGGCACGTTTGCCGCGATCATGCTCGCCACCGTCTGTTTCACCGGCGGCTTTCGCAGGATGAGCACGCGGCGGCCGGGCCTGCAGGTGCTGCGGGCGCTGGGCGTGACGATTTCCTCGATCCTGTTCGTGGCGGGGCTGCACGACCTGCCGATGGCGGACGCCACCGCCACCTCCTTCGTCTCGCCGCTCTTCGTGACGGCGCTCTCCATTCCCATTCTGGGCGAGGTCGTCGGCTGGCGGCGTTGGCTGGCCACGATCGTGGGGCTGATCGGCGTGATGGTTGTGGTGCGCCCCGGTGGCGCCGGCTTTCATGGCGCGTCGTTCTTCGTTCTCGGCTCGTCGTTCTTCTGGGCGTTTTCGCTGATCATGACCCGGATGATGAGCCGCACCGAGATTCCAGTGGTGACGCTGGCCTATTCCGCCACAATCGGCTTCATCCTGCTTTCGTTGGCGGCGCCGTTCAGCTGGCAGGCGCTCGATCTCAAGGCCGTCATGATCGGCGTCTTCATTGGCGGCATCTCGACGATAGGGCATATCTTTCTGATTCAGGCCTTCCGGTATGCGGATGCCTCGCTGCTAGCGCCCTTTGCCTATTCGCAACTGCTCTGGTCCTCGATCTTCGGCTATCTGGTTTTCGCAGCGATCCCGGATATCTGGACCTATGTCGGCGCCAGCATCATCGCGGCGTCAGGACTATACACGGCCCATCGCGAGCGCATCCGCGCCAGGCAGGTCGCCGGCTGACGGTCGGTAACCAAGGATCGCGATAGAGACTCAGCTTCGCCTTAGGATGCGCGGCATGGCGGCAATGTTGCTATAGGATGACGTTACGCCATCCGGCGTCTTCTTCCCAGGAACGACCTATGCCGATCCATCTCGCACGCGCGGTTCTCGCCGCCAGCCTTGTCCTGCTGCCCGGGCTCGCAAGCGCCAAGACCTATTCGATTCCCGATCCCAACCCCGTTGCGGTGATCACGATGCCGGACGATTGGGAATCCACCGAGATCGCCAAAGGTGTCGAATCGACGTCCGACGACGAAGCCGTCTACATCTCGGTCGAGGTGACGGAGCTGAAGGACGCCGCACAGGCCATCGCCGAAGCGGTCACCTGGCTGAAGAGCAAGGGCGTCGTCGTCGATCCCGCGACGCAGGAGAAGAAGCCGTTCTCCAACAATGGCATGGAAGGCGTCCAGGTGCAGTGGACCGGCAAGGACGAGGACGGCCCTACCCATGTCAGCCTAACCTTGCTGCAGGCCACCGAGACCAAGGGCCTCGTGGTGACCTACTGGGCCTCGCCCGAGGGCGAGAAGGAGAACCTCAAGGATTTGGCGTCGATCATCGACAGCCTGAAGGCGCTGAAATAAGGCGTCGCGATCAGCGTGGGGCCGGCTCGGCGCCGGTCCCGCGCCCATAGCGCGCCATGAACATCGCGATCGCCTCGGCAACGACGCGCTGGACCTCCTCGTCGCTCGGCGGCATGCGCACGGCATTAAACAGGCGTGGGCGCGTCAGCGTCGCCTGGCAGAGATCGAGGAACTGGACGGCGGCCAGATAGGTATCGTCGATCGCGAGCTTCCCCTCGGCAACCATGCGGTCGAGATAACCCGCAATCAGCCGCGATCCGAGCATCGGCCCGTTCTCGTAGAATTCCCGGCCGAGATCCGGCATGCGCTCGGCGACGCCGATGACGACGCGATGCGCGCTGACGGCCAGATCGCCATTGATCATTCGCACGATGCAGCGGCCGAAATTGCCCAGCGCCCGTACCGGATCGGAATCCTCGTTCAGGGCCTCGATGGCGCCGCGCTTCTGCGTCTCGCGCTCGCGCTGGATCAGCGCCACGAAGAGATGCTCCTTGTCCTGGAAATAGACGTAGAGCGTACCCTTCGAGACGTTCGCCGCCGCGGCGATGTCGCTCATGCTGGCTGCGTCGAAGCCGCGCGAGGTGAAGATTTGCAAGGCGCCATCGAGGATCTGGCGGCGCTTGTCCGGATCCGCGCCGGCGATCCGGCGGTTGCGCGGGCCCGTCTTTACCGGGACTTCAGAGGTTTCCGTCATCATACTCTGGCCCGACCTGCGGGCTCTGCATGGCAGCTGCGAAAAAGAATCGAACCAATCGGTTCGATTTGACTTGATATGCAATATCTCTCGCGCTATTTCAAGCGCAATCGAACCGCATGGTTCGAATTGACATGCAGGACGCACGATGTCTGCTGAAACCGCATCAGAACCCCGCCGCGACCGGCTGAAGCTGGTCGATGCCAAGGCCGAGACCGCCCAGCCGGCCGAGCCCGTCACCGCCCGCGAGGCGCGTGAAGCGCCGGTCAGGGACGCCCCGCCTGCTGCCGAGCCTGCGAAGGCCAAGGGCGGCAAGAGCCCGCTGAAGCGTGGCCTCATGATGGTCGCGGCGACTGCCGTCGTCGGCGCCGGCCTGTGGTACGGCATCGACTGGTGGCGGAATGGCCGCTTCATCGTCTCGACCGACGACGCCTATGTCGGCGCCGAGATGGCGACGATCTCGGCCAAGCTCGCGGCGAATATCGCAGCGGTCTCAGTGACGCAGAACCAGGAAGTCAAGGCCGGCCAGCCGCTGGTCGCGCTCGATGATGGCGACTGGCGGATCGCGCTCGACAGTGCCCGGGCCAAGACCGCCACGGCGCGAGCCACGCTGGCGCGCATCGACAGCCAGGTCGAGGCGGCGCGCGCCGCACTTGCCCAGGCCCAGGCCCAGCAGAACTCCGCCGAGGCGGCGGTGACCCGCACGGTCGCCGATTTCGAGCGCGCCAACAGCCTCGCGGCCAAGTCCTACGGCTCGCAGGCAACACTCGATGCGGCGACGGCTGCGCGCGACCAGGCGGTGGCTTCGGTCGCGAGCGCCAAGGCCGGCATCGTGCAGGCGCAGGCCAATATCAAGGTGCTGGAGGCGCAGCGCGTCGAGGCCGCCCGCCAGATCGACGAGCTCAAGGTCGCCGAGCAGAAGGCCGAGCGCGACCTCACCTTCACCAAGATCGCCGCGCCGATCGACGGCGTCGTCGCCAACACCAATCTGCAGCTCGGCGATCTCGTCAGCGCCGGCAAGCGCCTGATGTCGATCGTTCCGCTCGATCAGGTCTATGTCGATGCGAATTTCAAGGAGACCCAGGTCGGACCGCTGAAGGTCGGCGACAAGGCGAGCGTCACCGTCGATGCCCTGCCGGGCAAGGTCTTCCATGGCACGGTCAGCGGCATCGCCGGCGGCACGGGCTCGGTGTTCACGCTGCTGCCGCCCGACAACGCGACCGGCAACTTCACCAAGATCGTGCAGCGCGTTCCGGTGCGCATCGCGCTGGACAAGGAATCGGCCGGTCAGCATGTGCTGCGGCCGGGGATGTCAGTCGTGGTCTCGATCGATCCCCGTCCCGCCAGCCAGCGCTGACCCCCTATCGAGGAGGCCGCCATGGCCACCGCGACCCTGAATGCGCCGGCGGGAGCGCCGCCGGCAACGGACGCCATCCCCCTACGCCGGATATTCGCCTTCCTGGCGATGGTCTTCGGCATGTTCATGGCGATCCTCGACATCCAGATCGTCTCGGCCTCGCTGGCGGAGATCCAGGCCGGCCTGTCCGCCTCGGCCGACGAGATCGCCTGGGTGCAGACGGCCTATCTGATCGCGGAAGTGATCATGATCCCGCTTTCCGGCTATCTCAGCCGGGCGCTGTCGACGCGCGTCTTCTTCTCGATCGCCGCAGCGGGCTTCACCATATCCAGCGTGCTCTGTGCCCAGGCCTCCTCGATCAACGAGATGATCCTGTGGCGCGCCGTGCAGGGCTTCATCGGCGGCGGCATGATCCCCGGCGTCTTCGCCGCAGCCTTCACCATCTTTCCGCCGTCGAAGCGCCCGGTGGTCTCGCCGCTGATCGGCCTCGTCGCGACGCTGGCGCCGACGATCGGCCCGACGGTCGGCGGCTATCTCAGCCACGCCTTCTCCTGGCACTGGCTCTTCCTCGTCAACGTCGTGCCGGGCATCGGCGTCACGATCGCGGCCTGGACGCTGATCGATTTCGACAAGCCCGACCACAGCCTGATCAAGCGCTTCGACTGGCTGGGCCTGGCCGGCATGGCCGCTTTCCTCGGCAGCCTCGAATATGTGCTCGAGGAGGGGACGCGGCTCGACTGGTTCCAGAGCCATGAGATCGTGCTCTTCTCGGTCGTGATGGTGTTCGGCGCCGTATTGTTCTTCTGGCGGGCACTGACGCGCGACGACCCGCTGGTCGATCTCTACGCCTTCAAGGACCGCAACTTCGCCTTCGGCTCGCTGTTCTCCTTCTGCATGGGCATCGGCCTGTACGGGTTGACCTATCTCTACCCGGTCTATCTCGGGCGCATCCGCGGATACGATGCACTGATGATCGGCGAGACCATGTTCGTTACCGGCCTTGCCATGTTCCTGACGGCGCCGATCGCGGGGCGGCTCTCGGCCAAGCTCGATCCGCGCGTGATGATGATGATCGGCTTCGCAGGGTTCGCGCTCGGCACCTGGTGGGCCTCCTTCATCACCGCGGACTGGGACTTCTACGAGCTTCTCGTCCCGCAGATCCTGCGCGGCTGCTCGCTGATGCTGTGCATGGTGCCGATCAACAATATCGCGTTGGGGAGGCTGCCGCCGCAGCAGCTCAAGAACGCTTCCGGCCTCTACAATCTGACCCGGAATCTCGGCGGCGCCGTCGGGCTCGCGGTGATCAACACGATGCTGAACACTCGCACGGACCTGCACATCACCAGGCTGCACGAGATGGTGGTGGCCGGCCGCGGCGTGGCGGAGGAGGCGCTCGCCAATACGGTGCAGCGCTTCGGCGACTATGGCGACGCAGCGCAGAAGATGGCGCTGGCCCTGATCAACCAGCGCGTCCACAAGCAGGCGCTGGTCATGGCCTTCAGCGACGTCTTCCTTGCCCTGACCTTGATCTTCGCGAGCCTGGTCGTGCTGTCGCTCTTCCTGCGCAAGCCGCCCAAGGCGGCTGCCGGGGGCGGCGGCGGTCACTGACCCCCTGGCCGATTGCGAGCGCGGCCGCCGGCCGGGCCCCGCTGCCCCGCGCCAGGTCTCGCAGACGTCTCCGAGCGTACGATTTCGTGATCGGCAAACTGTGGTCGCTGCCGGATGTCGCAGCCGCGAAGATTGACAACCGACGCCGACCTTGGCAAATATGTTAGTAATATCAGTAGTTTAGAGGATTTCTAAACTGCGCGGCCGGGCGACCGGCGTGGTGGAAGGCGTTATCGATGGGCGTTCTGACGAACAAGGATCAGGATCACAAGCCGGTGGCAGGCGACCATATTCCGTGGCCGCAGAAGAACCCTGCCTCCTGCCCGATCAGCTCGGTGAAGGCCCGTCTGCGCTCCGCCGGCCTGCGGCCGACGCGCCAGCGCATGGCGCTGGGCTGGCTGCTCTTCGCCAAGGGCGACCGCCATGTCAGCGCCGAGATGCTCTATGAGGAGGCGATCCGCGCCCGCGAGCCCTTGTCGCTGGCGACCGTCTACAACACGCTGCGCCAGTTCTCGGAAGCCGGCCTGCTGCGCCAGGTTTCGGTGTCCGGGCCCAAGACGTTCTTCGACACCAACGTGTCGGAGCACCACCACTTCTACAACGAGGACGACGAGACGGTCACGGATATCCCGGGCTCGACGATCCATGTCGCCGGCCTGCCGGAGGCGCCGGAAGGGATGGTGATCTCCTCGGTCGAGGTGATCGTGCGTCTGCGCCGCGCCGATGGCGAAGAGATCGAGACCAAGCGTGTGGTGGGCCATCACGCGTGATTGTTTGCTCCTGCAACGTTATCTCCTGCCGTCAGATCAAGGGCACCGTCGCTGCTGACGGCAGCGGTCCGCGGACGGCGGGCGAGGCCTATGACTGCCTCGGCTGCAGCCCGGATTGCGGGCGCTGCGCCCGCGAGGTGCGGACCCTCCTGGCCGAGGCGCGTGCCGCTTGCGCAACGCAGTGCCATAGCTGTGCCAGCCGCGAGATCGAATGCGCGGTGCATGTCACCGTCGAGCGCATGCTTGAAGGCATCGCCCTCTCCGAGGATGCCGCTGCGGCCTGAGTCGCTGCGGGCTTTTTTGCTTTGCCCGCTCGCATCGGGCGCGCAGCGAAGACGGTTTTCCCTCTTCCCTTCTGAGGCTACCCTGTCTACATTAGTATCATTCTAATGTAATTGATTGAGGGGCTCCGCCATGAAGGGCGATAAGAAGGTCATCGAAT
The DNA here is from genome assembly GCF_056395485.1 of Allobosea sp. 10L417. Lineage (NCBI taxonomy): Bacteria > Pseudomonadati > Pseudomonadota > Alphaproteobacteria > Hyphomicrobiales > Alloboseaceae > Allobosea > Allobosea sp. 10L417. The sequence continues at coordinate 238,842 of NZ_JBFTJP010000006.1, read as the reverse complement.
ATCTCAACAAGGGGCTGCGCTCGGAGCTCACAGCCATCAACCAGTACTGGCTGCATTACCGGATGCTCGACAATTGGGGGCTGAAGGAGATGGCCAAGACCTGGAAGAAGGAATCGATCGAGGAGATGGTCCATGCCGACCGTTTCGTCGACCGTATCCTCTTCCTCGAAGGATTCCCGAACCTGCAGACGCTCGACCAACTGCGCATCGGCGAGAACGTCAAAGAAGTCATCGAGTGCGATCTCAAGGCCGAGGTCGAGGCGCGCGCGCTCTATCAGGAAGCGGCGAAGTATTGCCGTGACGTCGGCGACTACCCGTCCGAAGACCTGTTCAAGGCGCTGATGAAGGATGAGGAGGGCCATATCGACTTCCTCGAAACGCAGCTCGACCTGATTGAGCGCGTCGGCCTCGAACTCTACACCCAGAAGCACATCGGCGGTCTCGAAGGCGATCACGACCATTGAGAATGGCGCGGGGAGCGCGCCTTTGGCGCGTTTCCCGGTCTATGCTGCCGTTTGGCTGCTGCTCAAGCGAGAAAAAGAAAAGGCCCGCCATCGGCGGGCCTTTGACGTTTGGAGCGATCCGATTCGGGTCAGATGAAGCTGACGTTCGCAGCTTCCGGGCCCTTGCGGCCGGCGCGGATCGAGAAGCGCACGCGCTGCCCGTCGACCGGCGGCTGGAGGCCGCTGCGGCTCAGCGACGAGACATGCAGGAACACGTCCGGGCCGCCCTTGTCGGGGGCGATGAAGCCGAAGCCACGATCCGAGTTGAAGAACTTCACGGCGCCGTCGAAGGGGCCTTCGACCGGGCCGCTGTCGCGGTCCTGGAAGCCGCCGCCGCGAGGGCCGCGATCGCCGCCGCCGAAGCCGCCGCCACCGAAGCCACCGCGGTCGCCGCCGCCGAAGCCGCGATCACGATCGCCGCCGAATCCGCCCCGATCCCGATCGCCGTAGCCGCCACCGAAATCATCGCGCGGCGGGCGCGGCGAGAAGGCGCGCGGAGCCGGCGCGGTCTGGGTCGCGGTGGAGGCATCGATCTCGTGGATCGCAACGACCTGGAGACCGCGGCGTCCCTCGCCGAGATCGGCGACGATGGTGGCGCCGGGCAGCAGGTCCTGCTGATCGAGCGGGCCGATCGCCGAGACGTGCAGGAAGACATCGCCCGAACCATCGGAGGGCGATGCGAAACCGAACCCCTTCTCGGGGTCGAACCACTTAACCTTGGCTTCGATATTTTCGTGCGTGACGAAAGGCTGGGCAGCAGGAGGCTTGCGACGATCGAACATGGAGCTTCAAGTATGAGTGACCGGGAGCACGCAACTTAGCTCATGCCGGACGCGCCGTCATCGGGGTACGTGCGAAATTATCGCACGACGATATCCGCGGTTGTAGTGCTTTTTTTCGTGGCATCCCCAGGCTGTGGAGAGCCGGTCATCATGTCTTTTCTGCATGATGTTTTGCGTTTCAGGCTTAAATCTTGGTCAGACCCGGCAAAAATGCCGCAGGTCGGCGCCTTGCATTCGCCCGAATCCCGCACAATCTGGAGAACGCTTTAGGGAAGATACGCTCCTGGTCGGCAGTGCGCGCTTCGCGCTGTTCAGGAGATGATAATTGGCTCGTTCGAAACTCGCCGGCGTGAAGGCCGGCACCGGCATGATCCGGCGGCTTTGGCCGACGGAACGCGATCTGTTGCGGGAGCATCTGCTACGGCTCGATCCCGTGACACGCCATCAGCGGTTCGGCACCGCGGTCAATGATGCCTTTCTCGAGAACTACGCGGCGACGACCTTCGGCGTGGGCGGACTGGTCTATGCCTATGTCGAAGACGGGATCGTGCGCGGTGCGGCCGAGCTGCGCGGTCTCGACGACATCGTCGCGCAGACCGGCGAGGCGGCTTTCAGCGTCGAGAGCGGCTGGCGCCGCCGCGGTATCGGCTCGGACCTTTTTCACCGATTGATCACCGCGGCGCGCAATCGCAGCATCCGCACGCTCTACATGACCTGCCTGCCCGGCAACGCGGCGATGCGCCGGCTCGCCGCCAAGTTCGAAGCGGATCTCGTCGGCGGCTACGCCGATGTGGAAGGCGTGATCATGACGGGAGGGCCGACACCCTTCACCATTCTCGACGAGGCGCTGGACAATGCGACCGGCTTTGCGACGCTCGCCCTGTCGATCCAGAAGAATTTCTGGCCGACGACCCTGCTTGCACGCGCGCTCAGACCCTAATTCCTTGTCGGTCGAATGCGGCGAGGGCGGATTGGCATCCTTCCGCCCGCGATCCAGATGCGGGGCCGCGGATTACCGGCTGAGCGACAGCCCCGCACCGGACTTGGTCACTGCCCCATCGAGCGAGCTGGGGCCGCCGCGCAGACGGGCCGCAACGGTGCCACCCTGCTGGTAGAGATAGACCTCGCCGTCGCGATAGTCCCACGCCGTGATCTTCTGGAGATCCCTATTCGCGCAGCCCGACGAGCTGGCGCGATAGAGATCGAGCGTCGGCGTGCTTGACAGCTGAATCCGGCAGGAGCCGCCGGTCGCCTCCCGTGCCGTCCAGCCGCCGACCATGCCGTCGCGGCTTCCGGCCGCGCGCGGCGCGGTGGCGCTTGAGCCGAGCCCTGCGACCTGGTTGCTGCTGCCGCGCAGGCCGGGCGACTGCTCCGGCTGGCCTGTCGGCGGCAAGGGCTGGCCGCCTGGCGGCAGCGGCTGGCCCTGCGGCGCGCCGGCGCCGGGATTGAAGAACGGGTCCTGCGGCGCGGGCAGGCCACCGCCTGCCGACGGGGGAGCGGAGGCCATCGGAGAGCCGGGGGGCGGCGGCAGCGGCTCCGACGTGATCGGTGCCGAGCTGACCGGAGGCGCGGAAGGCAGCACCGGCTGACCGTAGGATGGCGAATTCATCACCGGGCCGGTGAAGCGTTGAGAACCTGCGCAGGCGGTCAGAACCAGCAGAGGCAGAAGGGCGGCCGCGCGGGCGAGGGCGGCAGGCGTGGCAATCTTCGTCGTCGTCATGCGGCGCGGGTTCCGATCTCGGTCAGCCGAACTTTGCGTCATTAACACAGGAACGCAATGAACGCGGCATGAGCATGATCTAGCGCAGGCCGGGCGCGATGCGAACCCGTGACAGATGCTCTGGTTCCAACAGATGTGGGCAGGCATAGTCCGGGCGATTCCCGGAGACCTCGCGATATGAAGCCGCTCAACCCCGCCGCGATTGCGCCGCCCTTCGCCCGTTACAGCCATGGTATGGAATTGCCGGTGGGCAAGCGGCTCGTCTTCTGCTCCGGCCAGCTCGGGATCGCCGCCGATGGGAGCGTGCCCGAGGATGTCCGGGCGCAGGCCGACCTGTGCTTTGCCAATATCGCAGCGATTCTGGCCGAGGCCGGGATGACGCTCGCCGACATCGTGCGGGTCAATGCCTATGTCACCGACCGCGCCTACATGAAGGGCTATATGGAATCGCGCGACGGCCATGTCGGTGCGCCGCCGCCGGCTTCGACTCTGATGATCGTCTCGGGCTTCACCCGGCCGGAATTCAAGGTCGAGATCGAAGTGGTGGCGGCTGCCCATTGAGCGCCGCCACCAAGGGCATCAGCCCGCCTTGCGCTTGTTCTGGCGGTTCTCGATGAGGTCGTCGACGACGGCCGGGTCGGCCAGCGTCGAGGTGTCGCCGAGCGCGCCGAACTCGTCCTCGGCGATCTTGCGCAGGATGCGGCGCATGATCTTGCCGGAGCGGGTCTTGGGCAGGCCGGGCGCGAACTGGATCAGGTCCGGCGAGGCGATCGGGCCGATCTCGTTGCGGACATAGGCGACGAGTTCCTTGCGCAGCGTGTCGCTGGGCTGTTCGCCGGCCATCAGGGTGACATAGGCATAGATGCCCTGGCCCTTGATGTCGTGCGGATAGCCGACGACCGCAGCTTCCGAGACCGACGGGTGAGCGACCAGCGCCGATTCGACCTCCGCCGTGCCCATGCGATGGCCGGAGACGTTGATGACGTCGTCGACGCGGCCGGTGATCCAGTAATAGCCGTCGGCGTCGCGCCGGCAGCCGTCGCCGGTGAAATACTTGTTCGCGTAGGTCGCGAAATAGGTATCCATGAAGCGCTGATGGTCGCCATAGACCGTGCGCATCTGGCCCGGCCAGCTGTCGGCGATGACGAGGTTGCCCTCGCAAGCACCTTCCTGCACTTGGCCGGCAGCATCGACGATCTCGGGCTTGACGCCGAAGAAGGGCCGGGTGGCCGAGCCGGGCTTGAGCTTGGTGGCGCCCGGCAGCGGCGTGATCAGGATGCCGCCGGTCTCGGTCTGCCACCAGGTGTCGACGATCGGGCAGCGGCGCTCGCCGACGACACGGTGATACCACTCCCAGGCTTCCGGATTGATCGGCTCACCGACCGAGCCGAGCAGGCGCAGCGAGGCGCGGCTGGTCTTCTTCACCGGCTCCTCGCCTGCGCCCATGAGCGAGCGGATCGCGGTCGGCGCGGTGTAGAAGGTGTTGACCTTGTGCTTGTCGATCACCTCCCAGAAGCGGGAGATCGACGGATAGGTCGGGATGCCCTCGAACATCAGCGTCGTCGCGCCATTCGCGAGCGGGCCATAGAGGATGTAGCTGTGGCCGGTCACCCAGCCGACGTCGGCGGTGCACCAGTAGACGTCGCCGTCATGGTAGTCGAAGACGTATTGGTGGGTGATCGCTGCGTAGACCAGATAGCCGGCCGTGGTGTGCAGAACGCCCTTCGGCTTGCCGGTCGAGCCCGAGGTGTAGAGCAGGAAGAGCGGGTCCTCCGCATTCATCTCGGCCGCCGGGCAATCGCCGGAAACCTTGGCGGCTTCGTCGTGATACCAGACGTCGCGGCCGTCCTTCATCGCGACATTGCCGCCGGTGCGCTTGACGACGATGACGGTGCCGATGCCGCCCTTCACCTTGTCGTCGGCGAGGTCCACGTTCTTCTTGAGCGGGACCGAGCGGCCGCCGCGCAGGCCTTCATCGGCAGTAATGACGATCTTGGAATCGGAATCCTCGATGCGGCTCGCCAGCGAATCGGGCGAGAAGCCGCCGAASACCACCGAATGGACAGCGCCGATGCGCGCGCAGGCGAGCATGGCATAGGCCGCCTCGGGGATCATCGGCAGGTAGATGGTGACGCGGTCTCCCTTCGCAACGCCATGTGCCTTGAGCACGTTCGCGAACTTGCAGACCTCGGCATKGAGCTGGCCGTAGGTGATCGTCTTCGACTCGGCAGGGTTGTCGCCTTCCCAGATGATCGCGGTCTGGTCGGCGCGCGTGGCGAGGTGCCGGTCGACGCAGTTATGGGCGACATTGGTGGTGCCGTCCTCGAACCATTTGATCGAGACCTTGCCCGGCTCGTAGCTGGTGTTCTTGACCTTGGTGTAGGGCTTGAACCAGTTGATCCGCTTGCCGTGCTCGCCCCAGAATTTCTCGGGATCCGCGACCGAGGCCGCATACATCTCCTGATAGCGAGCGTTGTCGACCCAGGCCTTCTCGGACCAGCCGGCGGGCACGTCGTAGATCGTCTCGGACATTCGGGTGTCTCCCCAGACTTAGGCCGTCTGTGTTGCGTTGGTCCCTCGGCTCTCGCGAGCTGTCGGGGACATCGCTTCCTTTGAATTCCGCGCATCATAGGATGCGAGCGCGGCGCGGCAACCCATTGTGCGTCGCACTTTCGTGGCAGGGGCAGGCGCTGGAAGCATGGTTCCGGGCCAAATTGTCCCCGGAGCGTCTCATCACATGGTAGGGTGCGGGGGCAGGAGGGGCTCCATGGCGCGCAATGTCTGCATCTTCTCGGATGGGACGGGGCAGGCCGGAGGCGCGAACCCGATCAACTGGACGAGCATCTATCGCCTGTTCATGGCGACGCGGGAGGTCGATCCCGCCCGCCAGATCTGCTTCTACGACCCCGGCCTTGGCTCCAACCCCGACGAGGGCGAGATTCGCGGGCCGTTTCGGCGCTTCAAGGACCTCCTCGCCCAGGCAACCGGCTACGGCATCACCGACAACATCATCGACTGCTACGCCGCGTTGCTCTGCGCCTACAGGCGGGGCGACCGCATCTTCCTGTTCGGCTTCAGCCGCGGCGCCTACACGGTGCGCAGCCTCGGCGGGGTGCTTGCGCTCTGCGGCGTGCCGGGCGGCTTTATCAATGTCCTGCGCTGGGACGGTTTCACCGACGCGATTCAGGCGCGCGAGGTGCGGGCGCTTGCGGCCAGCGCGGTGAAGGATGTCTACATGATCCGCGACCGCGCAGCGCGGATCGAGGCCGCGGCGGCGTTCCGGCAACGCCATGCTACCCAGCCGGCGCCCCCCTTCTTCGTCGGCGTCTGGGATACGGTGCGCGCGCTCGGCCTGCCGGCTATCGGGAGCCTGCCGGGGCGCCACAAATTCCACGACGCGATCCTCAACCGGCGGGTCGCCCATGGCCGCCAGGCGCTCGCCATCGACGAGAACCGGCAGGTCTTCGCGCCCGAGCTCTGGGACGAGACGCAGGCGCCGCCGGGACAAATCAGGCAGGTCTGGTTCGCCGGCGTCCATACCGACATCGGCGGCGGTTATGGCCTGCAGATGGGGCTGTCGGACCTGACGCTCGGCTGGATGATCGCGGAAGCGCGGGCGGCCATGCCTCCGCTCATGGTCGAGCCGGGGTTGGTCGCGGAGCTCAGACCGGATGCGCTCGGCCTGCAGCATGACGAGCGCAAGACATCGTGGCTGCCCTGGAGCGAGGGCACGCGGGAAAGTTTCGTGCTGCACGGGTTCCAGCCGCAACCGGCACGGATGGCGCCGGCCGTCGAGACGCGCCTGCAGGCGCAGGCGGTGCCGATCCTCGATGAGAAGCTGCCCTACAGGCCACGGGCCCTGGCGACCTATCCGCCCTTCGCCGGATATTATCGCGGCTGAGCGGTCAGAGGCCGCCCATCTTGCAGACGATGGCCCATTCCTCGTCCGTCACCGGCTGGACCGAGAGGCGGAAGGAGGTGACGAGCGACATCTTGGCGAGCTTCGGCTCGGCCTTGACCGCTGCGAGCGAAACGGGCTTCGGCAGCGGCTTCACCGCCTTGAAATCGACGAGCACCCAGGGCGGCCCGGCGTCTTCCCAGGGATAGGCTTCCCTGATGACCTCGACGATGCCGACGACCTCGAGCCCCTCGTTGGAGTGATAGAAGAAGACCTGATCGCCCTTCTTCATCGCCATCAGGTTGAGTTTGGCGGTATGATTTTTCACTCCGTCCCAAGGCGTGCCTTTGACGCCGGCCTTGACCTGGTCGTCCCAGGACCAGACCGAGGGTTCGGATTTGATCAGCCAGTGAGCCATCAGGCCTCGTCCTCCTTGTGCGGCACCGGCGGCTGCGACGCCGCCTCGCCCTGTTCATTCCAGAACCGCACCATCTCGCGCGTCAGTGCGGCGTAATCCTTGGGGTCGAGCTCGATCCGGACCTCGCCCTCGCCGAAGGGCAGGATCAGCACGAAGCGATGCGTGCCCTCGGCCTTGCGCCGGCGATGCTGGAGCACCGGGCCGGCGATCCGCCCGGCCAGCGGCACGGGCTGGCCTTCGGCGACGAGCTCCGAGCCCGTGGTCTTGCGGACTTCGGCGATGCCGCGCGCGACGCGCTTGGTGAGGTCGGACCAGTCGTTTGCCATGTCCCTCTCCCTATCGTTCCGCCCGAATCGGGCGGGCGAGCAGGGCGGCCACGGCCTCCCGCACGCCGATGCGCCCGGCGATGATCTCGGCGACGGCCTCGGCGATCGGCGTCTCGATGCTCCGGGAGCGCGCCATTTCGACCAGAATCGGGGCGGTGAAGGCGCCTTCGGCGAGCTTGCCGCCTGCCGCCTCGGCCGGGCTGCGACCCTGCCCGAGCGCCAGACCATAGGCGAAATTGCGCGATTGCGGGGAGGCGCAGCTCAACACGACGTCGCCGAGGCCCGACAGCCCCATCAGGGTTTCCGCTTCGCCGCCATAGGCCTCGCCGAAGCGACGCAGTTCCGCGAAGCCGCGCGCGACCAGCGCCGCGCGCGCGCTCTCGCCGTAGCCGAGGCCGATGGTGATGCCGGCGGCGATGGCGAGCACGTTCTTGGCAGCGCCGCCGATCTCGACGCCGAGCGGATCGCCGGAGTGATAGATGCGGAAGGCTGGCGAGCTGAGCGCCTCGGCCAGCGCCTGCGCCAGCTCCGGTTCTGCCGCCGCGAGCGTCACCGCCGTCGGCAGGCCGCGCCCGATATCGGCGGCAAAGCTCGGGCCAGACAGGATCGCGGTGCGGGCGCCGGGTAGCACGCTCTCGATGATCTCAGTCGGAAACAGGCCGCTCGTCTGCTCGATGCCCTTGGCGGCGGAGACGATCGGCACGCCCGCCGGCAGATGCCCAGCCAGATTCTGGCAGGCCGAACGCAAATTCTGGGTCGGTACGGCGATGATCAGCGCGCTGCAATCCGCGAGGTCGTCGAGAGAGGCCGTGGCGCGAATCGTTTCGGGCAGCACGACATCGGGCAGGCGCGGCGCCTGGCCGCTGCGCTCGATGGCCGCGACGGTCTCCGGGTCGCGCGCCCAAAGCCGGACCTTGCCCCCGGCGCGGGCTGCGGCGAGCGCCAGCGCCGCGCCGTAGGAACCGGCGCCGACGACGCCGATGGTCGCGTAGGCCGCTGCGCGTTTCATGCGGCGGTCGTAGGCTTGGCCGAGAGCTCGTCGAGCGGCCAGCGCGGGCGGGCGGCAACCGTCATGTCGTCGACGAGGCCGAGGCGGAGACGCTCGAGCCCGGCCCATGCGATCATCGCGCCATTGTCGCCGCAGAGCGCCTGCGGTGGGGCGACCATCGGCAGGCCGGCTTCGGTGGCGAGGCGCGTCAGCCCGCTACGGATCGCCTGATTGGCTGCGACGCCGCCGGCGACGACGAGCGTCGAGGGCGTGATGCCTGCCTCGCGGCAGGCGCGCAGCCCGGCACGGGTGCGGTCCACCATGACGTCGACGATGGCAGCCTGGAAGGAGGCGCAGAGATCAGCGACGTCATTGTCGGAAAGCGGTGCGATCCGCTCGGCGACGAGGCGCACGGCGGTCTTGAGGCCGGAGAGCGAGAAATCCGGATTGGCGCGGCCTTGCATCGGGCGGGGGAAATCGAAGCGCTCGGGGTCGCCTTTCCACGCCTCGCGCTCGACCGAGGGGCCTCCGGGGTAGGGCAGGGCCAGCATCTTGGCGATCTTGTCGAAAGCCTCGCCGACCGCGTCGTCGATGGTTCCGCCGAGCTTGAGATAGTCGCCGACGCCGCGCACCGCCAGCAACTGGGTGTGGCCGCCGGAAACCAGCAGAAGGAGATAGGGGAAGGCGAGGTTGTCGGTGAGGCGGGCGGTCAGCGCATGCGCCTCGAGATGGTTGATCGCGATGAAGGGCTTGCCGGTCGCGAGCGCGATCGCCTTGCCGGCGGTCAAGCCCACCATGACACCGCCGACCAGGCCGGGACCGGCCGCCGCCGCAACGGCGTCGATCTCACCGGGTTTCATGCCTGCCGTCGCGAAGGCGCGCGCGATGATGCGGTCGATCGCCTCGACATGGGCGCGCGCCGCGATCTCCGGGACGACGCCGCCATAGGCCGCATGGGCGGCGATCTGGCTCAGCACCTCGTTCGACAGGATCTTGCTCTCGCCCGAGCGCTCGACGGAGACGATCGCGGCCGCTGTTTCGTCGCAGGTCGTCTCGATCCCAAGGACACGCATGATCGTTCGATTAACCTCACGGAACGGAAGAACGGGACGAGGGGTCATGTCCGGCAGTTCCTCGCCGGCCATTCCTTCGTATAGTGCGCGGTACGGTGCAAGGCCAAGGGGCGTGGGCCACGACCTTTGCTGCAGAGACAAAAACGGAGACGGCATGCACGGCATCATTGTTCCGCCTCAATGCGGATCGAACGCGGTTCGCTGCATCGTTTGCGCATCGTCCGGTGGTCGTTGCCCTTCTTGTCAGGAGCTGTGAATGCGCGTTTTCGTCTTCCGTCCCCGCCCCGATGCCGAACGGACCGCGCGCGCCATTGCCGATCATGGTTTCGAGCCTGTGCTCGCGCCGCTCTTCGACGTAGTGCGGCTGCCCGGAGCAGCACCGGAGGCTGCGTTCGACGCGATCGTGCTGACGAGCGGCAACGCCATCCCGGCACTCACCGAAGGGCCGGCCGGCTGGCGTGACCTGCCGGTCTTCACCGTCGGTGCGCGAACGGCGGCCAGGGTCCGCGAAGCCGGACTCGACGATGCGCGCAGTGCCGATGGCGACCGCGACGACCTGATCGAATTGATCAAGCGGACGCTTCCGGCTCCAGCGAAGCTGCTGATGATCGTCGGGCGCGATCGCAAGGAGGATGTGCCGGACCGGCTCAAGGAAGCCGGCTACGCGGTGACGCTCTGGACCGCCTATGCGGCCGAGCCCGTCACCGTCCTGCCCGAGGATACGCAAGCCGCGCTCCGGCATGGTCAGCCGGGCGATGCGGCTCTCCACTATTCGGCGCGCGGGGCCCGCACCTTCATCGCACTGGCACAGGCCGCCGGTGTCTCGGACGCGGCGCTCGAGCTCACCCATGTCGTCATGTCGGCTGATGTTGCGGCACCGCTGATCGCGGCGGGTGCCAGCACGGTGCTTGTCGCCGAGCACCCGGAGGAGGCGGGGATGCTTGCCGCGCTGGAACAGGTTTCCGCGCGGGCCGGCGCATCCGACCCCGCCCGGCCGGAGCCGCACGGCAGCCTCAAACGCACCCCGCCGACCATCGAGCTCAAGGCCGAGGAGGAAGCGCCTGCAGCAGCGCCTGATACCGCTCATGCAGACGCCCATCCCCCGGAAGCGATTGCGCCGACGGAGGCGCTGCCGCAGGAATTCAGGCCGCCGCCCGTCGAGCCGCAGCGAGATGCCGGCGAGCGCCAGCCGCCGGCGGGAACGCCCTGGCTGCACTTGATCGCAGCCGGGCTTGTCGGCGGAATCATCGGAGCGGGCGGCGTGTTCCTGGCGCTGAATCGGGTCAGCCCGGCGGCGACCGGCGAGCAGATCGCCGAGCTGCGCAACCGGATCGATGCCGTGCAGACCAGCATCGCGCTGGCCGACCGCAAGGCGACCGCCGCGTCGGACGCGGTGACGAAAGCGGGCTCGGAGATGCAAGCGCTCGCCGGCAAGCTGGGGGCCCTCGGCAACGCATCTGCGCCCGATACGAGCGCCTTCGCGGCCCAGGCCCAGCGGGCAGAGGCGGCGACAGCGGCGCTCGGGCAGCGACTCGACCAGATCACGGGTCGCGTCGGCGCGGTCGAGGCGCAGGCGAAGAGCGCGGCCGCGATCGGCCCCGAAGCGACCGCCGCGGCGCGGGTCGTCTTGGCCGAGCGGGTGCAGCGTGCGCTCGCCGGCGGACGTCCTTTCGTCGGCGACGTCGCGGCGCTGGCGAAGAGCGGCGTCGCGCAAGCCGATCTGACGGCTCTAGCCGCCGTCGCTTCTTCAGGTGCGCCGACACAACAGGCCCTGCTTACGGGCTTCCGCAAGCATGGTGTGATGTTCCAGCGCGAGGTCACGCCGCAATCCGGCAGCTGGTCGGACAAACTCCTCGGCCTCGCCAGCCGGATCGTCACGGTCCGCCCGGTCGGCGATAACGGCTCGAACGATCCGGCGACATTGCCGATCCGGCTCGATGCCGCCATTGCGGCCGGCGACATGCCGAAGGCTGCGGCACTGTGGGGACAGTTGCCCGAGCCGGCGCGCCGTGCCAGTGCGGATTTCGGCGCCGATCTACAGAAACGGGCTGCGGCGGATGCGGCGATCGCCAAGATCGCGCAGGATGCGGTCGCGGCGCTCGGCGCCGCCGGCTGACGGAGGATAGAGGGTCCATGGTTCGCGTTCTCATCTATCTCGCCGTCTTCGCCTGCCTTGCCTTCGGCGCGGTGTGGCTTGCGGATCGTCCGGGCGAGGTCTCGGTGCTCTGGCAGGGCTACCGTATCGAGACCAGCGTCGCGATTGCCGCGGTCGGCGTCGTGGCGCTTGCGTTCATCGTGCTGCTGGTCTGGGCGGTGCTGCGCTTCGTCTTCGGCCTGCCCTCGGCCTTCAGCCTGTCCTCGCGCGCCAGGCGTCGGGCGCGCGGCTTCGAGGCCGTCTCGCGCGGCATGGTCGCGATCGGCGCGGGCGATCCCGTCGCGGCCGGGCGCTATACCAGCGAAGCGCGCCGTTTCGTGCCGAACGAGCCATTGACGCTGCTGCTGGAAGCGCAGACGGCGCAGCTCTCAGGCGATCGCGGTCAGGCGGAGGCTGCCTTCAAGGCCATGCTCGACAAGCCGGAGACGCGCGTGCTCGGCCTGCGCGGTCTCTTCGTCGAGGCCAAGCGCCGCGGCGACATGGCGGCGGCCCGCGCCTTCGCCGATGACGCCGTGCGCCGCTCTCCTTCGCTCGCCTGGGCCAATGATGCGCTGCTCGATTTTCATACCAATGCCGGCGACTGGCAGGCGGCGCGCACGGCCGTCGAGCGCCGCGCCGCGCTGCGGCTTGCCGACAAGGCGGAGGCGCGACGCCAGCGCGCCGTGCTGCTCGCGGCCGAAGCTCTGCAGGAGCGGGACCGTGAGCCGGAGAAGGCGCTCGCTGCCGCTCTCGAGGCGGTGAAGCTCGCGCCGTCGCTGACGCCGGCCGCCGCGCTTGCCGGACGGATGCTGTCGGAGCGCGGAGATGTCCGCAAGGCGTCCAGGCTGCTGGAGGCCGCCTGGCGCGAAGCTCCGCATCCCGATATCGCGGCCGCCTATCTCGACGCGCGGCCGGGTGACAGTGCGCTCGACCGGCTCAACCGTGCGACCACCTTGTCGAAGCTGCGGCCGGCCGACCCCGAAAGCGTGTTGGCGCTGGCCGGCGCCGCGATCCAGGCGCGCGAATTCCAGAAGGCGCGCGAGACCCTGAAGCCGCTGCTAGCCGGCGGCGCCTCGGTGCGCGCCTGCCTGCTGATGGCGGAGCTTGAGGAAGCCGAGCATGGCGCCGCTGGCCGGGTTCGCGAATGGCTGGCGCGGGCGACGCGGGCACCGCATGATGCGGCCTGGGTCGCGGACGGGCTGGTCTCCGACCATTGGATGCCGGTCTCGCCGATTACGGGACGGCTCGACGCCTTCGTCTGGACCGTGCCGCCGGCGACGCTGGGGAGCCCGCCTCAGGCACTCGACGACGTGCTGGTCGACCTCGACGATTCGACCAAGCTGATCGAGATCAAGCCGGTCTCGGCGACGACGATCGAGCCCGCGGCGGTTGCGCCCCCGGCTGCGCCCGGACCGAAGGAAGAACCGAAGCCGGAGCCGGCCGCAGCGGTGGTGCAGCCCCCTCCCAAGGAGGAGCTGAAGCCGGCTGCCGCGGCGAAACCGGTCGACGTGGTGGTGGAGGCCGCGAAGCCGGCCGAAGCACGTGCCGCCGAAGTCACATCGGCCCCAACGGTCAAGCCTGCGGCGGTTGCGCGCGAAGCCGCGCCGCCCAAGCCGGTGATCTTCCCGGTCTCGCATGCGCCTGATGACCCGGGGCCGGACGACGAGCCGCCGCCGGAGCCGAAGAAGAGCGGCTTCCGCCTGTTCGGCTGAGCCAGTTCGTATCGCTACCCTCCGCAAGCATCCCGGTTGCCCCCAGTTCGACCCAGGATGACTGCGGAGGTTTTGTCACGGACGCGGAAAAGGCGTGCGGTCCCGCCGCATGCAACGTATAGCGGCGCGATGACATCCGTTCTCGATCCGAATGCCAGCGTGACCCTGCAGGTCGGCCCCGAACAGGCCGGCCAACGCCTCGACAAGGCACTCGCGCTGCTCGCGGGCGAGATTTCACGTGCGCGGCTGCAGCACGTCATCAAGGAGGGCGGCGTCCGCCTCAACGGCGCCGTCGTCAGCGACGGGAGCCGCAAGGTTGTCGAAGGCGACGAACTCGCCCTCATCATGCCCGAGGCCAAGCCGGCCGAGCCCATCGGGCAGGATATCCCGCTCGATGTCGTCTATGAGGACGAACATCTCATCGTCATCGACAAGCCGGCGGGGCTGGTCGTCCATCCGGCGGGGGGCCATGAGGATGGTACGCTCGTCAACGCGCTGATCGCGCATTGCGGCGAGAGCCTCTCCGGCATCGGCGGCGTCCGGCGGCCGGGCATCGTGCACCGGCTCGACAAGGATACCAGCGGACTGCTCGTCGTCGCCAAGAACGATCAGGCGCATCAGAAGCTCGCCAAGCAGTTCGCCGATCACGGCCGCACCGGCCCGCTGCAGCGGGCCTATCTCGCCATCGTCTGGGGCGTGCCGAGGCTGCACCAGGGCACGATCGATGCGCCGATCGAGCGATCGAACCGCAATCGCGAGAAGATGATGGTGGTCAAGGAGGGGCGTGGCCGCGAGGCGATCACGCACATAGAATTGATCGAGCGCTACCCGCCCCTGCTCAAGGGGCTCGACGAGACCGAGCCGCTGGCGAGCCTGATCGAGTGCCGGCTGGAGACTGGGCGCACGCATCAGATCCGCGTGCATATGAGCCATATCGGCCACCCGCTGCTCGGCGACCAGCTCTACGGCTCGGGATTCGTCACCAAGGCGGTGCGACTGCCCGCGGACGCGCGGGCGGCGCTCGCCGCGCTGGGGCGCCAGGCATTGCATGCCGCCATCCTGGGCTTTGCGCATCCCGCCACGGGCGAGGAAATGCTGTTCGAGTCCGAGCCGCCCAGGGATTTTGCGAATCTGCAAACCGCGCTCGCGACGCTGTGAGTCAATCTGGCTTCTCTGCCACCTTTCCGCCAGACTGAGTTCGCATATACTGGGGTTGTCGGATGCGGATGGCCAAGGGGGCGCCGCACGCGATCAGTCCAGCCGAACTCCACAGCAGTTGCTGCGTTGGATTTACTCGCATCATCCGAAACCTGCGCGAAGGTTGATCGCGCGGTGGGCCTGCCGCACAGCGGGAGCCTTGATGAGGAGACACGCGCATGGCGAGTGCTTCGCTGCCTGTCCTGTCCGCCGAAGGCGGGCTGTCACGTTATCTCGACGAAATCCGCAAGTTCCCGATGCTGGAACCGAGCGAGGAATACATGCTGGCCAAGCGCTGGCGCGAGCATGGCGACCGCGATGCGGCGCACAAGCTCGTTACCTCGCATCTTCGCCTCGTCGCCAAGATCGCCATGGGCTATCGCGGCTACGGCCTGCCGATCGGCGAAGTCGTATCCGAAGGCAATGTCGGCCTGATGCAGGCGGTCAAGCGCTTCGAGCCTGACAAGGGGTTCCGCCTCGCCACCTATGCGATGTGGTGGATCAAAGCCTCGATTCAAGAGTACATCCTGCGCTCCTGGTCGCTGGTGAAGATGGGCACCACGGCCAACCAGAAGAAGCTGTTCTTCAACCTGCGCAAGGCCAAGAGCAAGATCTCGGCGCTGGGCGAGGGCGATCTGCGCCCCGATCAGGTCAAGCAGATCGCGACCAAGCTCGGCGTCAACGAGCAGGATGTGGTCGAGATGAACCGCCGCCTCGGCGGCGACGCTTCGCTCAACACACCATTGCGCGAGGATGGCGAGGGCGAATGGCAGGACTGGCTGGTCGATGATTCCGAGAGCCAGGAGCGCCGCCTCGCCGATTCGCAGGAGAGCAGCAACCGTCATACGGCTCTGCACGAGGCGCTCGCAGTGCTGAACCCGCGCGAGCGCCGGATCTTCGAGGCGCGTCGTCTCGCCGAGGATCCGATCACGCTGGAGCAGCTCTCCGAGGAGTTCGGCGTTTCGCGCGAGCGCGTGCGCCAGATCGAAGTGCGCGCCTTCGAGAAGGTGCAGGAGGCGGTCAAGAAGGCCATCACCCGCATCGAGGCGCCGCGTGCGGCCCTGCCGGCCGCCTGAGCCGGCGCCGCATCACAGAACGAGCAAGGGGCGCCTCGGCGCCCCTTTTTTGTGCTCAGTAGAGCGGCGGCAGCGGCTGGAGCGGCAGCCGGAAGGGCCCGATGAAGACCCGGCCGTCGCGCAGCGACACCGGCGGCAGCGGGGTGAGGCCGGGTGCCGCCGACTTCTCCGCGCCGCGGCCGCCGAGAAGGCCGCCGAGCCCTCCGAGCAGGTTGCCGATGCGCATCCCGCCGATCTGCTCGATGCCTGCTGCGGCCAGCCGGAGGTCGCCGGAGACGCGACGCATCGGGTCGAGCTGCAACACACCGCTGCCGTCGACGCGGGCCTTGCCCTTGGTCGAGACGAGGCGGGTCAGCTCGAAGGCCCCGTTGGCGCCGCGCCAGTTTTCCAGCGCATCGGGGTTGAAGCCTTTGCGGAAGGCCTCGGCCTGGGTCAGCGTCGCATCCAGCGCGATCTCGCCGGTATCGGTGTTGCCGAGCAGCGCGTCGATCGGCGGCAGGACCGTCCCCTTGGCCGTGAGGGCGATGTCGACGGCCTGGTCGGTAGCTGGCCGAGATGGATTGCGGCGCAGATGGGTCTCCAGGGATTTGCTGCTCCAGGTCTCCGGATTCAGGCCGGGCGCCGTCTGAACGGCTGTCAGGTCGCTGGCGACGAGAGCGAAGCGCTCGGGATTGCGCCAGGCGAGGCTGGCATCGAGATTGCTCCAGGTGAGCGCGAGCGAGCGGCCTTCCGGCAGGGTGACCTTGGCGGGGCTGGTGAGCTCGAAAATCACGAGGCTGGGCGAATAGATCTGGCCGACGGCGACGGCGGGACCGGTCTCGACGCGGACGGCGTCTCCCCAGCGCGTCGAGGTCAGCGCGAGCGCATTGCAGCGCAGCTCGATTCTGAATGGATAGCCGCCGATCGTGCGATCGGTGCAGGTCCAGGTGCGGCCGCGCTCGGCCTCGCGCGCCAGGGCGGCATCGATCTCGGCCGTGGCGCGGCCCCGCGCGTAGAACCAGAAGGCGGACCAGGCGGCGGCCAGGATGACGAGCAGAAGCGTGGGACCGTAGAGCCAGAAGCGGCTGTGACGGCGCGTCGGAAGGGGATCGGTCATGCGGCAGGCGTTCCTTGCGCGGAGGCGGGCGGCGCGCGATATCGCCAGGGCGAAGACGGCCCTGGCGATATCGCTCTTCAATGTGGCATCGTTTTCGTCCGAAAACCGAGTTTCACTTTTCGGTCCGATGCCTTAGCTCGCCGCAGGAACCGGCGCCAGAGCGGCGAGGGCCTTGCTGGACTGCGGGGCCCAGCAAGCAGGCTGGCGCGGCTAAATTATGGGATGGCGATGACGACCGAATTCGGCGCGACCGATCTCTGGGTCTTCGGCTACGGCTCGCTGATCTGGCGGCCGGGCTTTCCCTTCGAAGAAAGCGTACAGGCGCGGCTGCACGGCTATCACCGCTCGCTCTGCGTCTTCTCGCATGTGCATCGCGGCACGCCCGAGCGGCCGGGCCTGGTGCTGGGGCTCGATCGCGGCGGTGTCTGCCGGGGGCTCGCCTTCCGGGTCGCTGCGGCGCAGGCGAAGGAGACCGTGGACTATCTGAGGGCGCGCGAGCAGGCGACGGCCGTCTATCTCGAGCGCCATGTTCCGCTCAGGCTGGAGGATGGCCGCCAGGCGCGCGGGCTGGTCTATGTGGCCGATCGCAAGCATCTGCAATATGCCGGCAAGCTGCCGCCCGCCCAGTTGCTCAAGCTCGTTAGGGAGGGAAAGGGCCAGTCCGGCGAGAACCCGGACTATGTGCTGCGGACGCATGAGCATCTGCGCAAGATGGGGATCTACGACCCGGTCCTGGCCTGCCTCGCGCAGGAGCTGGCGCCCGGCCTGGGCGCCCCGCATCCGCCCTTGGCGCGCGGCTGATCAGCCCTCCGGGCTGGCTTCCGGCATCAGGTCGAGCAGCGCGGCGCGACGGCTCAGGCCATCCTCGGCGAGAAGGTGCACATGGATCTCGGCGGCGCCCGCAGCCATAATCGCGCGCTGCCAGCGGCTCAGGGCCGCCTCGACGCCGAAGGGGCCGGAATCGCGCGCCGCGATGATGCGCCGATCGGGCGAGACTGCGAGCAGCACGGCGTCGATGAAGCCGAGCGCATGAACATCGTCGATGGAGAACACCGACGCGACATAGCGCCGGCCGGACCGGCCGCGCCAGGCGGTGAAGCGGCGCTCGCCGAGGCCGGCTGTGCTGCGCAGCGGCATCTCGCGCGCCACCAGATCGTCCTGCGTCTCCTCGGGCGCGAAGCGGCGATCCATCTCCTTGTTCGAGCGTCGAATCTCTCCGAAAAGACGATTTCGCTTCTCGGCCCGACGCTCCAGCGGCTCGTCGAAGAGATCGGGGGTGTAGCGATAGGCGAGAGCGGCCATGTCCGTTCCTCCGTGATGGGAACAAAATGGGAACGACATGGGGATAAGTCAAGCGTCGGACCCGGCAGCCTCCGGGACGGCGTCATCTCTGCTGTCAGGGCTTGTCAGGAGCCTGCGTCGCGAGCGGGTCGAGGCCGAGCGCGGCGAGCTCCGCACGCCCCTGCGCCAGCAGCCTGTCGCAGGCCGTTTCGATTCGTTCCTGCAGCTCACGCTGAAAGGCGAGCTTGCCGAGGCCGGGCATGATCGGTGGCAGGATCTCGATGCGGATCGTGCCGGGGCGGCGCAGGAACTTTCGGCGTGGCCAATAGAGACCGGTGTTGAGTGCGACGGGGACGCAGGGAACGCCGAGCTCGGCGTAGAGATGGGCGGCGCCGAACTTGTAGGCCGGTGGCGCGCCGGGAGGGCGGCGCGTGCCTTCCGGGAAAATCAGCAGCTGACGGCCGTTCTGGCCCAGCTCGACCTTGGCGCGGCGGGTCACATCGGACAGGGCGCGGGCGCGGGCTCCGCGATTGACGGGAATCATGCGCAGCCGATTCAGAGCCCAGCCGAAGAGCGGGATCCAGGTCAGCTCGCGCTTCAGGATGAAAACGGGGTCCGGGAATAAGGTGATGAGTGTGAAGGTCTCGACGAAGGACTGATGCTTCGCCGCCACCATCAGGCCGCCCTGCGGAATGTTTTCGATGCCGGTGACCTCGTAGCGCGTGCCGGCGACCACGCGCAGCAGCCAGAGCGAGGAACGCGACCAGGCGATCGCCGCGGCCAGCAGGATCCGCTTGGGCAGAAACAGCGCGGGCAGGATGATGAAGATCAGCCACAGGACGAGATTGGCATAGAACAGCGTGTTGAAGGCGAGGGAGCGCAGAACGAGCATGCTGCGCAATGAGCCTGAGATGCGGCTCCGGTCAAGCGCCTGCGCGGTTTTCGGGGCTCAGCCCTCGTGGCGGAAATGGCCCGGCAGCCGCGACCGCTTCTCGGCCGCTGGCCCCAGAAGCTCCGCCGGCTTCGACGAGACAGGCTTGCGGCCGCCGGTGATCACCGAGAGCCGCGAATTCTCGGGATCGCGTTCGATGAGGCTGCGCAGACGCGCAACGAGATATTTCACATATTCCGGCGCGAGAACCTTGATCGTCGCCCAGCGATACCACCAGCCCGTCGTGTCGAGATGCTCGGTCACGACCGGGTGGGGGATCAGCGTCACGCCCGGCATGGCATGGGCGAATTCCGCGACTGTGCGGGGCATGTGGTAGTTCGAGGTCACGACCAGCAGCGAGCGGAAACCATGCTGACGGACCCAGCGCCGGGCCTCGATGGCGTTTC
The DNA here is from genome assembly GCF_056395485.1 of Allobosea sp. 10L417. NCBI lineage: Bacteria > Pseudomonadati > Pseudomonadota > Alphaproteobacteria > Hyphomicrobiales > Alloboseaceae > Allobosea > Allobosea sp. 10L417. The sequence continues at coordinate 219,300 of NZ_JBFTJP010000006.1, read as the reverse complement.
CGATGGTGTTGCGGGCGCGATAATCGAGGTCGACGCAGCAATTCAGCAGGTCGCGCGAGGCGGGGTTGAGCTTGGCGAGTTCCTCGCGGCTCGTCTTCTCGTTGACGCCGCTGATCAGGAGGCGGGCGCCGCGATCGGCCCCGAGCAGGCCGATGGCATCGCCGATGCGCTGGGCGCCGCCGGTGACCACGACGATCGCGTCGGTGCGGGGCGTCGCCGCCGGCTCCTGCGCGTCGATGCCCGAGGCGAAGCTGACATAGCCGAGGCCGAGCAGCAGCGTGCCGGCGGCGGCGAGTGCAGCCACGGCCAGTGCCAGGATGCGACGCAGGGACAGGCCTGCGGCCGGCGTCGAGCGCCGGGCCGCTGAATCCGGCGGCTCGATCGAGAGATCGCGCTTGGTGCTGCCGATCATGGCCATGATATTGCTGGCATAACCCGGCATTCGGGCATAACGGCGGCGGCAACATGCCGGCTCCCGCCGCAGGAGTGAAGGATCGGTTGACGACCGGCCGCCGCTCCGCGCTCGCTCATGACAGCATCCGCAGATAGTGACGGACGGTGAAGCGCGAGACGAGGCCGGCAATCGCGGCGACCACAACCGCGACAAGAAGCACTGCGGCATAGCCGGCCCAGCCGATCTCGAAGGCACCGAACAGAGCCTGCAACTGCTCGGCTTCCGGTGCCGTGCGCCAGCGCGAGACAATGAAGCCGATGAGGGCGATGGCGAGGATCGCTGCGAGGCCGCCGAATGCGCCACCCTTGAGTCCCAGCCTGATGAAGCGGCTCTGGAATTCGCGCGCGATGAAACCGTCATCGGCGCCGACGAAATGCAGCACTTCGACACTGTCGCGGCTGCCCGCCATCGCGCCGCGTGTGGCGAAGGCGACGGCGAGCGCGGCCGCCGTCAGCACCAGCAGCACGATCGCGAAGCCGGAGGCGACGATGGTGCCGGCCATGGCCGAAAGGCGCCGGACCCAGAGCCGGTGATCGTCGAGGATCGCCGTCGGCACCTCGCGGCGCAGCGTCGGCCCGAAACTCGCAAGATCCGGGCTGGCGCCGCCCTTGAGCTTGAGCACGATCAGGCGCGGAATCGGCAGCTCGACGAGGTCGAGGCCCGTGCCGAGCCAGGGTTCGAGCAGCTTGTCCGATTCGGCCTTGGGAACGGCGCGCACGCTGTCGATGCCGTCGAGCGCCTGCGCCATCGCCACGGCGCGCGCGACATCGTCATCGATGCTGCGATGCGAATCAGGCCGGATCTGAATGGTCATCTCGTTGGAAATGGCTCCCCGCCACTGATCGGAAGCGCGCGCGGCGAGCACGGCGGCGCCGGCGCTGAGCGCAGCGAGGAAGGTCAGGATCGCGATCACCGCCATCAGCGCGCGGCCGGCAACGGTGTCGACAGGCACGAGTGGCAGGTCGCGCCGCAGATTGGGCGGCAGCGCCCTTTCCGCATGCTCCGGTTCGTGATGGCCGGGCTCAGGCATCGACATGCAGCTGCCCATCGGCCAGCACGAGGCGCGGCGCGTCGTAGATTTCCATCAGGTTGAGATCATGCGTCGCGATGATCACTGCGGTGCCGAGCGATTGCAGCTCCATGAACAGCCGGAGCAGCCGCCGGCCGAGACCGGGATCGACATTGCCGGTGGGCTCGTCGGCAAGCAACAGTTCCGGACGGCCGATCAGGGCGCGGGCGATGGCGGCGCGCTGCTTCTCGCCGCCTGAGAGCACGGGCGGCACGGCATGCATGCGCTCGCCGAGCCCGACCCATCGCAGTAATTCGACGACCTCGGCGCGATAGCTCGCCTCCTCCTTGCCGAGCACGCGCAAGGGCAGCGCGACATTCTCGTAGACGGTGAGATGATCGAGCAGGCGGAAATCCTGGAAGACCACGCCCATGCGGCGGCGAAAGGCGGTGAGCGTGTCGGCATCGAGGCGCGAGACGTCCTGGCCGAACAGGTTCACCAGCCCGCGTGTCGGCTTCAACGCCATCAGGATAAGGCGCATCAACGTCGTCTTGCCGGCACCGGAAGGGCCGGTGAGATACTGGAACGAGCGCGGTGCGATGCTGAAGTTGATGTCCTTCAGCACCTCCGGTCCCATGCCATAACGCAGGCCGACATTTTCGAACCGAACCAAGCGGTCTTCCTCATTCAGCGAAACGCGTATCCGGGCCGATCCTACACCGCAAGCAAGCCGGCCCGGAACCGCACGAGGGGAGCAGTTTGCGCTACAGATTCTTCACGGGGCGTTAACCATAAATCGTGCCAATAGCAGCGGGCATTTCCGTTCGCCGTCATCCGTGCTTCAGCGCCTGTCGTTGCGCCAGGCTCCGAAGAGCGGATCCCGGACCGAAGCGTACCGGAGACACCCGGCCATCGTTGCGAAGAGATTGCCCGAAAGCCCATGCTGATCGTCTGCCCATCCTGCGCCAGCCAGTATGAACTCGACGCGGCCAAACTGGGGCCGGAAGGCCGAAAGGTGCGCTGCGCGAGCTGCAAGACCGCATGGCATGTCGCGCCAGTCGCCGTCTTTCCTGACGCACCCAGCGAGGAGGAGACGAAAGCCCTGCTGGCAGAGGAGCTGGAGCGCGCCGCCGCCATCGACGCCGAGATCACGGCGCTTGCCGCCGAAACCAGTGAAAAGGCGGGTGCGGAAGCTGAAATAGCTGCCGCCGACAGCCAGCCTTCCGCGAGACGCGGCAAGCGTGGTTCGGCCAGGCGTGGTTCGGCCGGGGCATCGACGACGAAAGGCTTGCGGGAGCGTGCCGTCGCGTTGCCTGCGGCCGCCGCTGTCGCGGGTCTTGCCCTGCTCGGCTTCGCCGCATGGCAGCGCAACGCAGTCGTCCGCGCTGCGCCGCAGCTCGCAAGCGTCTTCGAGACGGTCGGGCTGCCGGTGAATGTGCGAGGCCTGAGCCTGGGCGCCATCGAGAGCGGTTTGATCGAGGATGGCGCGAACCGTTTCCTGGTGGTCGAGGGCGATGTCACCAACGTCACCAAGAGCAAGGCGAGGGTGCCGCTGATCGAGGTCGCGGTGAAGGATGCGGCCGGCGCGACGCTCTACAGCTGGACGACGGAGCCACCGCGGGCGAGCCTGGAGCCCGCCGAACTGATCCGTTTCCGGGCCCGGCTGGCTTCTCCCCCGGAAAGCGGGCGGTCCGTGCAGGTGCGCTTCACTTCGGCCGCGACAACCGCCAATATCGCCAGCACGCACTGATGCTGCTAGGACGGGTGCCTGTCGATCGGGCCCATTCGGCCGGACGGCGTTCATGACTCATTGCTGCGGGGCCCGGCGCATCCAGCTTGCGCGGGGCCGGTTGCGGCCGGAAACGACGACGGAGAGATTATGCCCGAACGGCGGATCAGGGTTCTTTACGACGAGGCTGCGATCGCGCGGCGCAACCAGGAGATGGCCGAGGCCATCGCCGCCAGCAATCCCAAAGATCTGCTCGTCGTTGCCGTTCTCAAGGGCAGCTTCATGTTCGCGGCCGACCTGATCCGGGCGATGCACCGCATCGGCCTCGCGCCGCAGGTCGAGTTCATTCACCTGTCGAGCTATCGGACCGGAACGGTTTCTACGGGCCAGGTCGAGATCCTGCGCGATGTGCAGAGCGAGGTGCGCGGGCGCGACGTGCTTCTGGTCGACGACATCCTGGAATCCGGCCGCACGCTGGCGTTCGCCAAGGATCTACTGGCCGCACGCGGCGCCGCGAAGGTGTCCACCGCGGTCCTGTTGGAAAAGCCGCACAAGCGCGCCGTCAACATCCAGGCTGATTATGTCGGCTTCGAATGCCCGGACTACTTCGTGGTCGGCTACGGCATGGATGTCGCGCATTCCTATCGGCAGCTGCCCTTCGTCGGCGTGATCGAGACGGAAGATCAGGCCGGGCTGCCGGGCATCTAGAATTTTTGTTTTGTCGCATTTTCTTCGCGCGAAGCAGTGTCCACTTCGCCGAAAAATGCTCTAGGGAACTACGATGTCACGTATTCTGGTCGTCGACGATGAGGAGCCGCTGCGCGTGCTGGTGGCGCGCGGCCTCAGCCTGGACGGCCATAGCTGCCTCACTGCTGCCGATGGCGCCGAGGCGCTCGACATCCTCCTTGCGGAGGAAGGGCGCTTCGACCTGCTGCTGACGGATATCCGCATGCCGCTGATGGACGGGATCGCGCTGGCGCTCGCCGCCAAGCAGCGCTTCCCGGAGCTGACGATCATGCTGATGACCGGCTATGCCGAGCAGCGCGAACGGGCGAAGAGCCTGGAGACGATCGTCGCGGAGGTGATGTCGAAGCCCTTCACCATCGCAGAGCTGCGTGCGACCGTGATGAAGGTGATCGAGCGCTCGATCGGCGGATGATCCTCAGCGGTTGAGCCACCAGATCGAGGCATTGAGCAGGGTCGCGAAGCCGACCCATGCGAAATAGGGCCAGAGCAGATTGGCGGCGAGCCGGTCTAGCGGCCTGGAGGCGGCGATGGTCGCGAGGATCAGGACGAGCAGCGGCAGGATGACGATCAGCCCGGCAAGAGGGCTGTTGGCATCGAAGAAGGCGAAGGACCAGCCGATATTGATGAGCAGCTGCAGGTGATAGACCAGCAGCGCGCGTCGCCGCCCGGGCGTTCCGACAGGAATGCGCAGGATGCGGAAGGCGGCCAGCCCCATCAGCGCATAGAGCGCGGTCCAGACCGGTGCGAAGATCCAGTTCGGCGGATTGAAGGGCGGCTTTGCGAGACCGGCATACCAGCCGGCAATCTGCGGAACCGTGGCCGCGCTGCCGAGCAGCGACGCCGCAACCACCGGCAGGATCGCGATGATCAGCGCCGCCCAAAGCGGGGAGCGGCGTTGTGAGGGGGACCCGGTAAGCGTGTTCATGTCCGGAAGATGAGGCCGGCGGCATCGGTCGGCAAGGCCGCCGGGCCGCCGCGGGCATGCATCCTGCCCCGCATGGCATGTCTTCCGGTCATGGAACTTTTCCGGAGGAGCCGAGGCCGGCCCGCTTGCGAAATCGGGCGCTAGACCGGTCGCTCAGGGCGGGCCGGCGCGGTGGCGCGCTTCGGCCGGCCGGTTTGCGCCGGCCCGACCACTTCGCGCATGGCGACATAGGTATAGAATGACGAGACGTTCGGGTCGTCGTGGAAAACCTCGCGCGCGAAAGCAGCATAGGCTTCCATGCTCTCGACCTGAAGGTGGAGGACGAAATCGGCGCCTCCCGTCACATAGGAGGCGTGCCGAACTTCCGGGCGCGCGCGCAGCTTGCGTGCGAAGGCATCGGCGAGCTGAGAGCCCCTGTCGATCGACACCAGCACGTGAATCGTGACGGGAACGCCGAGCACGGCGGGGTTGACGATGGAGATGTCGGCCGCGATGACCTTCTCCGCTCGGAGCCGACGCAGGCGGCGCAGCACCGCGCTTTGAGACAGCCCGACTCGCTCCGCCAGGACGCGGGCCGGCGTCTGGTTGTCGCGCTGCATCTCTTCGAGCAGTGCATGATCGAAATGATCGAGATCGGCGATTTTCAGCATCATAAATTTCCTGGCGACGAAAATAGTCGCTCTGCGGTGAAAAACACCAACTTAAATTTTTGCCGATCGCTAGAGTGCTTCCGACCGATCATGCGAGATCGTGTCGATACAGCAGCATGACGGTTGGAGAGAACATGAGCAGGAAGAGCTGGAGCCCGCGGAGCCTCGCAGCGCAGGCGATGGGCAAGGTCGACCCGCTGACCAGAGCGGTGGTGCCGCCGATCCATGTCTCGACGACCTTCATCCGCGACGAGGACAACGGTTATTCCTCCGGCTTCATCTATGGCCGGCCCGACAACGAGACCGTGCATGAGGCGCAGGCCGTGCTCGGCATGCTGGAAGAAGCCAAAGCCGGCGCGCTGCTGTTCGGTTCGGGCATGGCGGCGGCGACCTCCGTCTTCCAGGCGCTCTCGCCCGGCGACCATGTCGTCGCTTCCAAGGTGATGTACTGGGCGCTGCGGGCCTGGCTGCTCAACGAAGCCACGCGCTGGGGTCTGAAGGTCGACTTCGTCGAGACCGACGATCTCGCTGCCCTCAAGGCCGCTGTGAAACCCGGTGCGACCAAGCTCGTCTGGGTCGAGACGCCCTCCAACCCGCTCTGGACCATCACCGACATCGCGGCGGCGGCCGAAATCGCGCACAAGGCCGGCGCCCGGCTCGCGGTCGATTCGACCTGCGCCTCGCCCGTGCATACGCGGCCGCTGACGCTGGGCGCCGACATCGTGATGCATGCGGCGACCAAGGTTCTCAATGGCCATTCCGACGTCGTCGCCGGCGCGCTCTGTGCCAATGCCGACGATGAGTTCTGGAACCGGATCAAGACGGTGCGCAAGGGGCAGGGCGGCATCCTCGGCCCGTTCGAGGCCTATCTGCTGATGCGCGGGATGCGCACGCTCCATCTGCGGCAGGAGCGCCAGTCCGCCTCGGCGATGGAGCTGGCGCGGCGCCTCTCAGCGCATCCGCTGGTCGCGCGCGTGCTCTATCCGGGTCTGCCGCAGCACCCCGGGCACGACATCGCCGCGCGGCAGATGGAGAACGGCTTCGGTTACATGCTGTCGGTCCAGGTTACCGGCGGCGAGGCCGCGGCAGTCAAGGCTGCGGCCCATGTCGGGCTCTATAAGCGTGCGACTTCGCTCGGCGGCGTCGAGAGCCTGATCGAGCACCGCGCCTCGATAGAGGGGGCCGGCTCGCCCTGTCCGACCGACCTGCTGCGCCTCTCGACCGGTATCGAGGACGTCGAGGACCTCTATGCCGATCTCGATCAGGCGTTGAAGGCGGGACACGGCTGAGGTTGTTTGCCGTCATGCCCTGGCTTGATCCGACCATCTCATGACCAGAAGGGTGCTGGTTTCCGAGATGCTCGGGTCAAGCCCGAGCAAGACGGCTGGCTTCACACCCAAATCTCCTTCGCCTTCGCGAGATGGCGCGCCCGCTCGGCCAGGCCGTTGCGCCCGCCATTGATGAGCTTTGTCACGCGCTCGAGGTCGTCGGCATCGGCGGCCGCGCCGATGCCGCGCTCGCGCCAGTAGGCGAAGGCGATGGAGAGAGCGATCGCGGGTTCCTTCGCGCGCTCGGGCTCGTCTTCGAGATCGACGCCGAGAATCTGGCCGAGGCGGCGATAATTCGCCCGGCCGGTGAGCTGGAAAATGCCGCGGCCATGGTAGCGAATGCCATCGCCCGGCAAGGTGTTGCCAAGATCGCGCCGGCTTTCGTAGCGGGCGAAATAGGCGGGGCCGCCATATTCCTCGAGCGTGCGGAAACCGTCGGTCTCATGCGCGGCCTGTGCGAGAAAATGGCAGATGCGCAGCGCAGTCGTCACGCCATAGCCGGGCGCCAGCCCGTCGAAGCCGCCGGCAATGCCGACGAGGATCGCGGCGTTACCATTGGGCGCGAGCTGACGAAGCTTTGGTTCGGTGACGGCCAAGGGCGCTGGCGACACGATCGCGAGAGACGCACCCGTCCAGCCAAAAATCGACATCTGCGCGGCTCCCCAGAGGATCGAGCCGGCGAGTATGCCGCCGCCGTCAGAACCGGGGACATGGTTGCTGCTTTGTCCCCGCAGCGTGGCGCGCGAATGTCAGCCGCTGACAGCAGTGTATTCGGTCTCGATCGACGAGGCGTGGACCTCGTGGTCGAAGCCGTAGATGTGGATCGAGATCGCTTCGCCCGGTCCGAAATTGCGCATCCGGTGGATATTCGGGCCCGAGGGCAGCATGCAGGCGACATAGCCCGGCTTTCGCTCCTGCTCCTCGGTGGGCACGGCGCGGGCGGCGTCGATGGCGCGATACCACGTCTCGGTCACGGTGCCGGAGACGACGCCGAAGCAGCATGAGCAATGATGATCATGGATCGAGGTGGCCGAGCCTTCGCCCCAGACGATGGCCCAGACGCTGACATCCTCATTGCCGGCCAGCAGATTGCGGCTGTAGGCGCCCGTCTTGCGCTCCAGCGGCAGGCGCTGAACCAAATCGGGCATATCGACGAGCTCCCGCAGGACTTCGCGCGCCGCCGTGAGGTAGTCGCGCGACAGGGTGCCGGCATCGGTCCGCAGGCTCTGCAGCACGGCCCCGCGCCGCTCCTCGCTCAGAAATCCCTGCATCCCATTCCCCTTTCGATTGCGCGAAAATCATACGGGAGGCGTGCAGGCATCAGTTTGCGGAGTTGGAGAATTTTCTTCCCTTATTGGAAGCGCGTACCCGACGTGAGATCATATGTGGAAAATATTCCCCATTTCGGTCTTCTGGAAAGAAGCTGATTTCGAACCAGCTGAGGTATCATGGCCAAGCTCGATGCTTTCGATCTGCGCATCCTGGCGCGGCTCCAGGAGGATGCGAGCCTGCCGCTCGCAGAGCTTGCGGAGGCGGTCGGGCTGTCGTCGTCGCCTTGCTGGCGGCGGGTCCAGAAGCTGGAGGAAGGCGGCTACATCAAGCGCCGCGTCGCTTTGCTCGACCGGGACAAGCTCAAGGCGGGTGTCACCGTCTTCATCGCGATCAAGACGGCCCGTCATTCGATGGAGTGGCTCGAACGCTTCCATCAGGCCGTGCACGACCTGCCGGAAATCGTCGATTTCTACCGGATGAGCGGCGAGATCGACTATCTGCTCAAGGCCTATGTCTCCGACATCGCCGCCTATGACGCGCTCTACAAGAAGCTGATCTCGCGCATCGATCTCAGTGACGTGACCTCGATGTTCGCGATGGAGGAACTCAAATCCACCTCGGCGATCCCGCTGGGCTTTGCCGAGGTTTGAGTGCTGACAGCAAAAAGGGAGCGGCGAAGCGCTCCCTTCTCCGCGAGCCCGATCGACCGAGGCCGTACCGGGCCTCAGAAGCGGTAGGTGACGCCTGCGCCGATCAGCCAGGGATCGATCTTGACCTTGCCGGCAATGAGCCCGTTGTTCACCTTCACCTTGGGCTCCAGGAAGATCTTCTTGACGTCGAAGTTGATGCCCCAGTGCTGGTCGATCATGTAGTCGAAGCCGGCCTGGAGGGCGAAGCCGAATGAATCTTTCAGATCGAAATCGGTGAAGCCGCCCTTGGCCTTCTCGTCGAAGAAGACGGTGTAGTTCACGCCGACGCCGAGATAGGGCTTGAAGGCGCCGAGATCGGTGAAATGGTATTGCAGCATCAACGTCGGCGGCAGCAGCCAGGCCGAACCGATGCGCGCACCGGCAAGGCTGCCAGCGCCCTTCACATTATGCGGGGTGACGCCGAGGATGAGTTCGGCAGCGATGTTCTTCGTGAAGAAATAGGTGATGTCGAGTTCTGGCACGACCGAGTTGGAGATGTCGACCTTGCCGCCGACGATCGGGGCGCCACCGAGCGTCAGGCTTGCATCTTCCTGCGGCATGACGAACAGGGCCCGGCCGCGGATCATCCACGGGCTCCAGGCGGACAGAACCGGCGCAAGAGGCGGCGCCTTGGTCGTGGGCAGATCGGCTGCATGGGCACCGGTCAGAGCGGTTGCGCCGAGCAGTACAGCGGCGAGAGAAAGTCGGATCGAGCGAGACATTTAGGCAGCAGCCCCCGGAGTCGCGAGCCCGCGACGCAGGGTGCGCCGCCAGGCTCATGTCTCCATCAGCGCCGGATTCGCGCGATGCGAATTGATGCGGATCAACCCCAAGGGAGCGCGCAGAGGCCTGTCTCTTTCAGGCCACAGCGTTGAATCAGGCCTTCGTGACCTTCTGATAGTCCTTCACGTCCGAGAAGGTGATGTCCGGCGCGCGCTCGGCATCGTATTTCAGCGTGAACTGGCTGGACGCCATGAAAACCGGGTCGCCGTCGAGATCATCGGCCATTGCGGAGGGCTTCAGGCCGACGAACTTCGCCAGCGCCGCCTTGTCGTCGGAGGAAACCCAGCGGGCGATCGAGAACTGGCAGGGCTCGAAATCGACGGGAAGCGAGTACTCGGCGTCCATGCGCTCCTTGAGCACGTCGAGCTGGAGGGCTCCGACGACGCCGACGATGGCCGGCGCTCCGTCATGCGGCAGGAAGAGCTGGACGACGCCTTCCTCTGCCATCTGCTGCAAGGCCTCGCGCAGCTTCTTGGCCTTCATCGCATCCTTGAGCTTGACGCGGCGCAGGATTTCCGGGGCGAAGCTCGGCACGCCCTTGAAGACGATGTCCTCGCCCTCGGTCAGCGTGTCGCCGATGCGCAAAGTGCCGTGGTTGGGCAGGCCGACGATGTCGCCGGCGAAGGCTTCCTCCGCGATCGAGCGGTCGCGGGCGAAGAAGAACTGCGGCGCGTTGAGCGGCATCGGCTTGCCGGTGCGGACGAGCTTGGCCTTCATGCCGCGCGTCAGCTTGCCTGAGCAGATGCGCATGAAGGCGATGCGGTCGCGATGGTTCGGGTCCATGTTCGCCTGGATCTTGAAGACGAAGCCGGTCATCTTCGGCTCGTCCGCCTCGATCGGGCGCTTGTCGGACGCTTGCGCACGCGGGCTGGGCGCATAGGCGCCCAGCGCATCGATCAGGTCGCGCACGCCGTAGTCGCGGAGCGCCGCGCCGAAATAGAGCGGCGTCAGATGGCCTTCGCGAAAAGCCTGGAGATCGAAGGGCTTCAAGCCTTCTGCGGCCAGGAAGACCTCCTCGCGCCAGGTCTCGGCGGCGCCGTTCGGCAGCAACTCGTCGAAGAGCGGGTCGTCCCAGCCGGAGACCTGGCGGTCCTCGGCGCGCTCGTCGCCCTTCTGGTTGCGGCGGAAGGTATTGGCCTTGAGATCGTAGGTGCCGACGAATTCGCGGCCGCGGCCGACCGGCCAGGTCATAGGTGCGACGTCGAGCGCCAGCGTCGTCTCGATCTCGTTGATCAGGTCGAAGGGGTCGCGCGTCTCGCGGTCGACCTTGTTGATGAAGGTGACGATCGGGATGTCTCTGAGACGGCAGACCTCGAAGAGTTTCTTGGTGCGGTCCTCAATGCCCTTTGCGGCGTCGATCACCATCACGGCGGCGTCGACGGCGGTCAGCGTCCGGTAGGTGTCTTCCGAGAAGTCCTCGTGGCCCGGAGTATCCAGCAGGTTGAAGACATGGCCGCCGTATTCGAAGGTCATCACCGAGGTGACGACCGAGATGCCGCGCTGGCGCTCGATCTTCATCCAGTCCGAGGAGGTCTGGCGGCGGCCCTGCTTGGCGCGGACTTCGCCGGCGAGCTGAATGGCGCCGCCGAAATAGAGCAGCTTCTCGGTCAGCGTCGTCTTGCCCGCGTCCGGATGCGAGATGATGGCGAAGGTGCGCCGGCGCGCATGCGGCGCGGCAGAGGCCGCGGACGCTTCAAGGGTCGAAAGATCGGTCATGGCGCGCATGAAGACGGAAGGGGGGCGGAAGTCAATTGGTTGGCGCTGCCCAGCTCGTCATTCCGGAGCTTCGCGTCAGCGAAGAACCGGGAACCCACGACCGGGTGAGCGGCCATGGTTTTGGATCGATATGTCCGGCAGAGGAGAACCCTAATGTCTCACCCGGTCGTGGGTTCCGGGTTCGGCCCTGCGGGCCGCCCCGGAATGACAGGGGCGGTTCAATTCTTCAGCCGATAACCGGTTTTGAAGATCCAGCCGACCACGGCGATGCATGCGGCGAGGAACATCAGCGTCATGCCGAGGCTCACACCGAGGCCGACATCGGCGAGCCCGAAGAAGCTCCAGCGGAAGCCGCTGATCAGGTAAACGACCGGGTTGAACAGCGTCACCGTCTGCCAAAACGGCGACAGCATGCTGATCGAGTAGAAGGAGCCGCCGAGGAAGGCCAGCGGCGTCACGATCAGCAGCGGGATGACCTGCAGCTTCTCGAAGCCATCCGCCCAGATGCCGATGATGAAGCCGAACAGGCTGAAGGTGGTCGCGGTCAGCACCAGGAAGAGCAGCATCATGAAGGGATGTTCGATCCTGAGCGGCACGAAAAAAGTGGCCGTCAGCAGGATGATCAGGCCGAGCAGGATCGATTTCGACGCGGCGGCGCCGACATAGGCGATCACCGCCTCCCACCAGGCGACCGGCGCGGAGAGCAGTTCGTAGATCGTGCCGGTGAATTTCGGGAAATAGATCGCGAAGGAGGCGTTGGCGATGCTCTGCGTCAGCAACGAGAGCATGATCAGGCCGGGCACGATGAAGGCGCCATAGGGCACGCCGTCGATCGACTGCATGCGCGAGCCTATCGCCCCGCCGAAGACGATGAAATAGAGCGAGGTCGAGAGCACGGGCGAGACGATGCTCTGCAGCGGCGTACGCCAGGTACGGGCCATCTCGAAGCGATAGATCGCGGCGATGGCGCGCGGGTTGAAGCTCGCGGCGCTCATGCCCGCTCCCTCACCAGATTGACGAAGATTTCTTCCAGCGAGCTCTGGCTGGTGCTGAGGTCGCGGAAGCGGATGCCCGCTTCCGACAAGCCCTGGAGCAGGGTGGTGATGCCGGTACGCTCGGCATGCGTGTCGTAGGTGTAGACGATCTCGTCGCCGGCGGCGGAGAGCGTGAGATCGAAATCCGCGAGCGCAACCGGAACGGCACTGATCGGCTGCTGGAGCTGCAGGGAGAGCTGCTTCTTGCCGAGCTTGCGCATCAGCTCGGCCTTCTCCTCGACTAGGATGATCTCGCCCTTGGAGATGACGCCGACGCGGTCGGCCATCTCCTCGGCTTCCTCGATGTAGTGCGTGGTCAGGATGATGGTGACGCCGTCTTCCCTGAGCCGGCGAACCATCTGCCACATATCCTGCCTGAGCTCGACATCGACGCCGGCCGTCGGCTCGTCGAGGAAGAGGATGCGCGGTTCGTGCGAGAGCGCCTTGGCGATCATCACGCGCCGCTTCATGCCGCCGGAAAGGCGGCGGATCTGCGTGTCCTTCTTGTCCCAGAGCGAGAGGTCCTTGAGGATTCGCTCGATCAGGGCCGGATCCCTAGGCTTGCCGAAGAGGCCGCGGCTGAAGTTGACCGTAGCCCAGACCGTCTCGAAGGCATCGGTCGTCAGTTCCTGCGGGACGAGGCCGATGGCGGCGCGGGCGGCGCGATAGTCGCGCTGGATGTCGTGGCCATCGGCGAGGACCGTGCCGGTGCTGGGGCGCACCAATCCGCAGATGATGCTGATCAGGGTCGTCTTGCCCGCGCCATTGGGGCCGAGCAGGGCGAAGATCTCGCCGCGCCGGATGGCGAGGTCGACGGTCTTCAGCGCGGTGAAGCCGGTGGCATAGGTCTTCGAGAGACCCGAAACCGAGATGATCGGCGGTGTCGATGGCGAATGCATGGACGGCATATAGGCGAGATTGCTCGGGGTTGCGACGGGAGCGGCATGATGGGGAAGCATGATTGTCCGTCAGCTTGTGGCGGTAACCTGCCCAAACGCAACGAGGCCGGGCATGCGCCCGGCCTCGCTCATGAAGGAGGCTTCGACCTATTTCATGAAAAACCACAACAGTATGATGATGGGGATTGGAACGCCCACAAGCCACAGGATGATCGAACGCATTTGCAGCCCCTCATTGAAAGGATGATGCTGCGGCAACGCCTGCGGAGGGAGGAAGGTTCCTATTCGCCCGCAAGCGGGCAGGAAGCCAGGGCCGCGGCGCTCGGGTGCCAGACCGGGCTATAGCCTTCCCTTAGGGCCGCCAGCGTGGCGGGTGGCGTGAGGACCGTTGCAGGCCCCCGCGGGCGAGGTCGAGGCGAAAGGTAGCCCGCCGGCGACCAGAGCAAAGCGGTGTCTCCGCGCAACGCCAGAAACGCTCCTTCGCTCTCGGAGCGCAGCACTGCGCCGTCCGGCAGCTCTTCCGCCGGAAGCCGGTGCATCCGCTTGACCCGACCGATCCGGCGATCGGCATCGAGGATGCGGTCGATCTCCGGGAAGAGCGGCGTCTCTGTCAGCCCGAGCCCCTTCACCAACGCATCGCGATAGGCGAGGGCATCGCGGCGGCGGCACTCCATGCAGGGGCGGTGGCCGGCGGCGAGCGCCGTCACCTCGTCGCAGAAGAAGAGCTCGGTGTAGCCGCGGCCCCAGACCTTCCGGCGCCGCTCCTTGAATGAGAGAACGCAGCAGAGCCAATGCTGCGTCGCCTGAATGCGCGCGGGTGCCTCGCGCCGGTCGGGATCGTGGAAGCGGCCGCCGCGATTGCCGAAGAACAGTCCACGCGCCGGATCGGCGAACAGCGTGCCGTCAGGCCTGACGCGATTGGGCAGCGGCATGGCCGATCTCCGTTGCGAGCGTGCGGGCATGCTTAAGCCTCGGCGCGTCAGATCGTGTCAGCGACGTCGATCGTAACAGCTTCCCCTCAATCCGCCGAAGGAGACAGAGCCTCCGCGAAGGGCCGAGCGACGACCTCGCGCAGGAAAGAAAAGGGACCGGCGGTCTTTGTCGACCTCCAGTCCCCACTAGGTTCCGTTCTGGCCCGCCTGCTTTCGCTCCGGCGGCTCCTCACGCGGCTCCGACTGTCCGGCTGGCATCCGCATTGACGCGCTCGACGTCGCTGCGCGACAGGCCGAGATCGGAGAGGGCCCTGTCGTCCATGGCATAGAGCGTGCGGGCGCTGCTCCTGGCATCGAGCCAGGCCTCGACCTGCAACAACAGCGCCAGGGCGCGGCTGCTCGGCCTGCGGGCGGCGGAGAAGGAAAGTCCTGCTATGGCTGGGCTGGCGAACATGGCGCGCCTCACGAGTGATCTGGTTGCCCGCGAATCTGCGCCTTGCCTGGGAAGCAAGCAAATGCGAAGTTCTTCGCCTTGCCCAAGCTGGACTTGGCCGGACATGAGCCGCCGACACCTTCCGCCACTGGCTTCCCTGCGCGCCTTCGAAGCTGCCGCCCGGCATCGCAACTTCGAGAAGGCAGGAGACGAGCTCGCGGTCACGGCCAGCGCCGTCGGCCAGCATGTGCGGTCGCTCGAGACCTGGCTGCGGCGCCCGCTCTTCAACCGGCTGCCGAGCAAGGGTGTCGCCTTGACCGAGGTCGGCGAACGCTATGCGGCGACGATTTCGCAGGTGCTCGACCAACTCAACGAAGCCACGGCCAGAGCCCTGAGGCCGGAAGCGCCGAATGCGCTCACGGTCAGCACCCTGCCGAGTTTCGCCCTGAACTGGCTGATCCCAAGGCTCGGCTCGCTGAAGGAGCGCGAACCCAATCTGGAGGTGCGGGTCGAGATCTCGGTGGGGCTGACGGATTTCGCCCGTGAGAATGTCGATGTCGCCATCCGCCTCGGCCGCGGCGGCTATCCGGGGCTGCAGACGGATCTCCTGATGGAGGAGAATTTCTTTCCCGTCTGCAGCGCCGCGCTGCTCGGCGATTCCGAGCGGCCGCTGCGCGAGCCCACGGATCTGCGCCATCATACCTTGCTGCACGAGATTCCGGAGGGCATCCCCGATTTCGTGACATGGCCGCTCTGGCTCGCAGCCGTCGGCGCGACGGAGGTCGATGCGACCCGGGGCCCGCGCTTCTCGCACACCTTCCTGGCATTGCAGGCCGCCGCGTCAGGGCAGGGGGTGGCGCTCGCCACCAATGTCCTGATCGGTGATTATCTCGATGCCGGCCGCCTGGTCCGGCCGTTCCCGCATCAGGTCAAGGGGCCGCACCAATACTATCTGGTCTGCCCGGAGGCCTCGGCGCAGCGGCCGGCGATCGCTGCTTTCCGCAGGTGGATCCGCGACGAAGCTGCGGCCCATGTGGCGCTCGGCACCGGGCCATGAGCATGGGCGCCGTGTCAGCGTCACGGACGGCGCCCGACACCAGCCAAGACGCAAGAAAAAAAGCCCCTCGGTGAGAGGCTTCAGTCTGGTCTCGATAACTCAGGGGCGCCGAAGGCTCAGTAGTAGCCGCAGACCCGGCGGTAGCCGATGACGTTGCCCCAGCGGTCGAAACGCTCGACCAGATCACAGGAGCGGACGGGAGCGGCATAGTAGCCGTGGCCATATGCCGGGCGAGTGGCGGAGGCGATGATGGCGCCCGCGGCGAGCGCGCCAACCACACCGGCTCCGACGCCCCAGCCACCGTAGCCATAGCCCCAGCGCGGGCGCGCCTCGGCGCCGGAGGCGATGAAGAAGGTGGTGGCCAGGGTCGCGGCCGCGAGGGTGGCGGTCAGCGTCTTGCGGAACGTCGTCATGCTCGTCTCTCCCGACTGGTGCGAGAGCGAACTGCTCGCCCTCCATGCCGATTGGTCGCGGGACTGAGCAGGGAGGTTCAATGGCGGCGGCGATTATTTTATCGGGTCCGATCCGCGGGAATGCGGAAGTCCTGTTTTCATTGGCAAATCAGCCCGCCGCTCTCGCGTAGAAGCGCAGCAATTTCAGCCCCTCAGGGCTGTCCCAATCCGCTTCGCCGACGAGATAGCCGACGCTGCGCGCTTCATGATCAAGCACGTAGGTCATCGGCATGCCGTAGAGGGCGAATGGCGTTGGCTGGGTCGATTTCGGTCCGGAAGCCACCGTGCCGGCGGCATCGATGAAGGTCGAGAGGTCGGCAAGCCCAAGGCGCTTGAGATAGGCGGTGACGGTCGCTGCCGATTTGTCCAACGATACCGGGAGGACGACGAAGGGCTCATGCGCTGCTCTTGCCTGCAGGCGCCGCAGGATTGGCAGCTCGCGCCGGCAGGGCGGGCACCAGCTCGCCCAGAAGTTCAGGAGAATGGCCTTGCCGCGATAGGCCAAGAGAGGCTTGCTCTTGCCGGCAAGGTCGGTGAGCGCGAGGGAGCCGGCATCCTCCGGCGGATCGAGCTGCACGAATTGCGAGGCGGGTCCGGCAAAGAGCGGTGGCTGCGCCAGAGCGGGCACGGAGGCCATCGGCGAGAGCAGCGTCAGGGCGAGGGCTTGGCGGCGCGTCGGCGAGGGGGCGGCGTCCGGCTTCGGGGCCGGTCCGCCGTTCTTGGTATCAGACATGGCCCCGCACCTAGCAGCAGGGGACGCGGAAGTGGAGCTGCCGCGGCCTCCAGCTCGCGAGGCTGTGATGCCATCAGCCGACTTGCGCGATGGGCGCGAAAGCCGGCTGTGGTGCCTGTGGTCTGCTTTGCCCGGTTCAGACCTTGGCGGCGCTGGCGGCAGCGTCGATATTGGCGACGAGCTCGGCGTCCAGCCCCAGCGAGCCGGCGAGGCCGGCCAGAAAGTCCTTCTCGGGCGCAGTGTCCGGATTGATGGCGACACGCGCAGCCGTATAGATCTGCGCGGCCAATTCCGGGCTTTCGGCGGCTTCGACGAGCTCGTCGATCGTGGCAGGCTTGGCGAGTTCCCGCGCCAGCCAGGCATGCGTGTCCTGATCGAGGCTGGCTTCCTTGAGGCCGCCGAGAATCGCATCGCGTTCTTCGGTGTCGATATGGCCATCAGTCGCCGCTGCCGCGATCATGGCGCGGACGAGGACGAGGGCGGTCGCTTCGCTCGCCGCCTGCGGCTCGAAGCCGGTTCCGGCGGGGGCGGGCAGCAACTCCTGCTCGCGGCTGTCGAGCACGGGCTTGCCGGCCTGATAGTTCTGGTAGGCCTTGTAGGCGAGGCCGCCGATCAGAGCGAGGCCGCCGAGCTTGGCTGCCGAGCCGGCGACGGAGCGACCGGTGCTGGTGCCGAAGACGAGCGCACCGAGACCGCCGAGCACGGCCGTTGCGAGGGCAGGGTTGCTGTTGAACAGGCCCTTCGCCTGCTCGATGAGCTGGTCGGGTGTCTTGCCGCCGGTGATCCGGCCGAGCGCATCATTCGCGCCCTGCTGCACGCCGGTCTGGCGCGCGGCGTCACCGACGCCCTGGCTTGCCTGGGTCAGGATCTGCCCGGCGAGCCCGCCGAGCCCGCCCGAGCGCTGCACCTGCTCCGCGAGGCCGCCGAGCATGCCGCCGAGACCGCCCTGCTGGCCCGCCTGCTGTCCTGCCTGTGCGCCTGCCTGGCTGCCCGCGCTGATCAGGGCATCAAGCAGCGATTTGGCATTGAACATCGAAGTCCTCCTGTCGTGGCCGCAGGGGAATGCCGTGCGGTCGGGATCGATCAGCCGCATGAAAGCGGCCTGACGAAGGCGCAGTTTGCACAAGCGCCGCGCTATGTCATCGGCAGCGGCAAGAGCCCCGGTTCCTTCAGTGTTTCGAGCGCGATCTCGGAGCGGACGCGCGCCACGCTCTCATGCGGCATCAGGATTTCATTGACGAGCCGGGCGAGCGCCTTGAGGTCGCCGACCGCCACTTTCAGCAGGTAATCGGCCTCTCCGGTGAGGGCATGCGCTTCGAGGATCGCCGGGGTGAGCCTGACGAGATCGCGGAAGCGGCGCGCATTGTCGCGTGAATGGGTGTCGAGCGCGACATGGATGAAGACGATGACGCCGAGCCCGACGGCAGCCGGCTCCAGGGCTGCGCGGTAGCCGCGGATCACCCCGTCCTGCTCGAGGCGCTGGCGGCGGCGCGAAATCTGGCTGGCGGACAGGCCGATCTGTTCCGCGAGCGTGGCATTGGTCAGCGAAGCATCCCGCTGCAGGGCGTCGAGAAGCCGCCAGTCGAGGGTGTCGAGCGTGGTCATATCATGCGCCATTTCGCCGGTGGGCGCATGGATGATGCATCATTTACTCGGCGGCGTACAGATTTGCACGCCCCTTGCCTCCCTTCTGCGTGACCATGTGCTCACAACAGAACAGGAGGAATGCCATGGGTCCCTTTCCGCACGATGCGGCTCCGCCGGAAATTTCCGATGCGAATCCGATGGGCACGGACGGCTTCGAGTTCGTCGAGTTCGCCCATCCCGAGCCTGAGAAGCTCGGCGCCCTGTTCGAGACGATGGGCTTCCGCCCGGTCGCCCGCCATCGCTCGAAGCAGGTGACGCTCTATCGTCAGGGCGACGTCAATTTCGTCGTCAATGCCGAGCCCGATTCCTTCGCCCAGGCCTTCGCCGCCGAGCACGGCCCCTGCGCCTGCGCAATGGCCTTCCGGGTGGTCGATGCCAAGCATGCCTTCGAGCGGGCCGTCTCGCTCGGCGCAGAGCCCTATGAGAGCACGATCGGGCCGGGCGAACTCGCGATTCCCGCGGTGCGCGGCATCGGCGGCTCTCTGCTCTATTTCGTCGATCGCTACGGCGAGAAGGGCTCGATCTGGGATGTCGATTTCGAGTGGATCGGAGAACAGGACCCGCATCCCGAGCAGGCTGGGCTCTATTATCTCGATCATCTCACCCATAACGTCCATCGCGGGCGCATGGATCATTGGGCCGGCTGGTACGGCAAGCTGTTCAATTTCCGCGAGATTCGCTTCTTCAACATCGAGGGCAAACTGACCGGCCTGATCTCGCGGGCGCTGACCTCGCCCTGCGGCAAGATCCGCATTCCGATCAACGAGTCGCTCGACGACAAGAGCCAGATCGAGGAGTATCTGCGCCTCTACAAGGGCGAGGGCATCCAGCATGTCGCGATGGGCGCGCGCGATATCTATGCCAGCGTCGAGCAATTGCGCCGCAACGGCCTGCCTTTCATGCCGTCGCCGCCGGACACTTACTACGAGAAGGTCAATGCGCGCGTGCCGAACCATGGCGAGCCGGTCGAGCGGCTGAAGGCCGACGGCATTCTGATCGACGGCGAAGGCGCTGTCGCGCTTGGCGAGAAAGCTGGCCGGATGAGCAAGGTGCTGCTGCAGATCTTCTCGGGCACCGTCCTCGGACCGATCTTCTTCGAATTCATCCAGCGCAAGGGCGATGACGGCTTCGGAGAAGGCAATTTCCGCGCCCTGTTCGAGTCGATCGAAGAGGACCAGATTCGCCGCGGCGTGCTCAAGCCCGCGGACGCGGCAGCTTAGCCTGCCTGCGCCGCGCGAGCTTTCGCCGCGCGGCATGTCTCATGGGACGAGCTTGCGCATCAGGAGGGGCGCGCCGACTGGGGGGTCCTTGCGCCACTGGCCATTCTCGAAAATCAGATCGGTGCCGTGGCCGCGGCGGGCGACGAGCGTGAGCCTGCCGCCGGCATAACGCCAGCCGGCGGGGTCGAAGATCGTGAGTCCCGTATCCTGGCAGGCGCCCTCCAGCGCTGCGGGGGCCTGTCCGCCGGCTGATGGCGGCGACAGGACGAGCCGACAAGCCTCCCGGTTCTGCTGGCGCATCAGGACGTAGCGCCCCGGCAATGTTTCTATCGCAGGGGCTTTTGCGGGATCGACGATGGTCGGCCGCTGGGCCGCTGACGCAAGGGCGGAGGGGGAATTGGCGGGCGCGGCGGCTGCTACGCGCGGATGGTCCTTGGAGAGCAGCCGATAGGCCTTGCCGTCGCCGCCCTTCCCGTCGAGTCCTGCTTCGGGGGAGCCCTTCTGGAAACCGACGAGTTCCTTGCCGCCGGCGTCGAGCAGCTGTGGCTGGCCGTTCGCCGCCAATGCCCATCCCCTTGCATCGTCTAGAATCGGCAGAGCGCGCCGGCAGGTGGCCGGGAAGCGCAGCTGGCGCGCGTTGCCGGAGGCGTCCGCACCGAGCGTGATCGTGCAGCTACGGGTCGCGCCGGCCAGTTCAAGGTCCCAGGCGCCGAGCCAGCGGCGGATCGCGTCCGGGGCTTTGCCGGCGCCGCGCGGAAGCGGCGCCGGCTGGGCGGCGGCCGGCAGGGCGCCGGCGCCAAGGAGGAATAGCGGCAGAAGCCGGCGAATCAGGCCTTTTTCCATGGGGTCTCCGGCACGGGCGTCAGCGGACCCTTGCCATCGAACCATGAAACGAGATTGTCGACCAGAAGCTGGCCCATGGCCTCACGGGTATGGACAGAGGCCGAGCCGACATGGGGCAGCAGCACGGCATGCTCGATCGCGATCAGCTCGGCCGGCACACGCGGCTCGTCCTCGAAGACGTCGAGGCCAGCGGAGAGGATGGTCTTGTCCTGCAGCGCCTTGATCAGGGCCTGCTCGTCGATGACGGTGCCGCGGCCGACATTGACGACGATGCCGTTGGGACCCAGCGCCTTCAGTACCTCGGCATTGATGATGTGATGCGTCGAGGTGCCCCCTGGCGCGACCGAGATCAGCGTGTCGACGTCAGCTGCCATCTCCACCAGCGAAGGATAGTAGCGATAGGGCACATCCTCCTGGCGCGAGCGGCCGTGATAGACGACCGGCAGGCCGAAGGCTTCGATGCGATGCGCCACGGCCTTGCCGATACGGCCGAGGCCGACGATGCCGACCTTGCGTCCGCGCAGCGACGTCGTGAGCGGATAGTTGCCCTTCAGCCATTTGCCCTCGCGCAGATAGCGATCGACCTGCGGGAGCTGACGCACGGTCGAGAGCAGGAGGCCGATCGCGAGATCGGCGACCTCGTCGGTCAGCACGTCGGGCGTGTTGGTGACGACAAGGCCGCGGCGGCCGGCCTCGGCTGCGTCGACATGGTCGTAGCCGACGCCGAAGCTCGAGGCGATCTCGAGCTTGGGAAGCGCATCGAACAGCGCGCCATCGACGCGGTTATGGCCGCCGCCGGCCGCGACGCCGCGTACGCGGCCGGAAACCTCGCGGAGCAGAGCGGCGCGATCAGACGCATTCCACAGCTCATGGACGGTGAAGCGGGCCTTCAACTGATCGGCAGCATAGGCCATCAGCGGGCCCGTCTGGATGATTTCGGGCTTGGAGGAGACTGTCATCGTCACATTGTCCGTAGGGCTGGAAGGAATGTTGATTCGCTGCTTCTGAATCGATTAAAATGAGACTACGCTGCCCGGCGTTGCATTGTAGCGACGCCTTTGCATGAGCGGTACCCGATGACGCCTCGCGCCGGAGCGCGAGGCGCTTATTTAGTATGCTTTATTCGCATGATTTTTCCCGTCTCGGTGGCGTAATGCGTGCCGAGCGAGGCGAGAGTCGTGTTCAGGCTATCGATGACGAGCCCGGCCATCCGGGCGGAGGCGAGGTCGCCGTCGCGGTCGATGATGGCGAGCAGGACATGTTCGTGGTCGGGGAGCGACTCGATATAGGCTTGCTCGTCGCCGGTCTTGAGCAGCATCGACCATTGCAGCGTCGCGATGACGGCGCTGGCGAGGCATTGCAGCGGGGCATTCTGTGCGGCTGCAAAGATCGCTTCGTGGAAGGCCAGGTCGGCGCGGATGGTCGCCTCGGCATAGGGCCGGCCGTCGACCATGCCGCGATAGGCGGCCTCGATCCGGGCGATGTCGGCGGAGGTCCGGCGCTGGGCGGCGAGGCGGGCCGCGCTGGGCTCGACGAAGCGGCGCAACTCGAAGAGATCGCGAATGAAACGCTCGTTCGGGTCCGCTTCGAAATGCCAGGACAGGACATCGGGGTCGAGCAGATTCCAGCGCTCGCGCGGCGCGGCGCGGGTGCCGCTCTTCGGGCGCGCCTCGACCAGTCCCTTGGCGGTCAGGATCTTGACCGCCTCGCGATAGGCGGTGCGGGAAACCGAGATGTCCGAGCGCAGGTCATCCTCGTTGGGCAGGACCTCGCCAGCCTTGATGCGGCCGGTGATGACAGCGACCGCGAGCTTCTGCGCGACCTGGCCGAAGAGCCGGTCCGGGTTAAGCGTCGTCGGACGCGAGAAGTCGCGCACGCGCATGTCAGGGCCTCCCTTTGCAGTCTCGCCGCAGCCTCGCTTCCGAGGCACGGCGCTGACCATGGCGGCGCTTGACACGCCCGCTTCTATCGTATGACTTTATCGCAGACTGGAGCGGACACAATCGCCCGAAGCAGGCGAGGTCCGCTTTCATCATTCGGTCATCAGAAGCCGATTGTGGTCGTGACGCCTGGACGACGGGCTGTGCGACGAGGGAACGGAAAGCAGGGAAGGACGGCATGGCTTCAGTCCAGATCGCCGATGTACGCAAGGCCTACGGGTCGACGCAGGTCATCCACGGCGTCGACATCGACATCAACGACGGCGAATTCGTCATCCTTGTCGGCCCCTCGGGCTGCGGAAAGTCGACGCTGCTGCGCATGATCGCGGGACTCGAGAATATTTCGGGCGGCGAGATCCGGATCGGACCGCGCGTGGTGAACGACGTGCCCCCGAAGGAGCGCGACATCGCCATGGTGTTCCAGAACTATGCGCTCTATCCGCATATGACGGTCGCCGACAACATGGCCTTCTCGATGAAGCTCCGGAAGGCGCCGAAGAGCGAGATCGACGAGCGCGTCAACAAGGCTGCCCAGATCCTTGGCCTGAACAAGTTGCTGGACCGTTATCCGCGCCAGCTCTCGGGCGGTCAGCGGCAGCGCGTCGCCATGGGCCGCGCCATCGTCCGCGACCCGCAGGTCTTCCTGTTCGACGAGCCGCTCTCGAACCTCGACGCCAAGCTTCGCGTTCAGATGCGCACCGAGATCAAGGAGCTGCATCAGCGCCTCAAGACCACGACGGTCTACGTCACGCACGACCAGATCGAGGCCATGACCATGGCCGACAAGATCGTGGTGATGCATGACGGTATCGTCGAGCAGATGGGCGCGCCGCTCGATCTCTACGACAATCCGGCGAACCTGTTCGTCGCGGCTTTCATCGGCTCGCCGTCGATGAACCTGCTCAAGGGCAAGATCACGGGCAATGGCTTCGAGACCGAAGGCGGAGTCGTCTGGCCGATCGGCCAGCATCCGGCGAATTCCGACGGGCGCGCGGCTGTTTTGGGCATCCGCCCGGAGCACTTCCAGCTCGACCCGAATGGCCTGAAGGCCGAGGTCGCGGTTGTCGAACCGATGGGGTCGGAGACGCAGGTCGTCGTCCGCTGCGGCGGGCAGGATCTGACCTGCATCTTCCGTGAGCGCATCACAGCCAAACCGGGCGAAACCATCGGGATCACGCCCGATACCAGCGTGACGCATCTCTTCGACGCTGCGACCGGCAAGCGCCTCTAGAGTTCGCGCCATTCGGGCCGCGCAACGGCCCGGGCGGACCACGCGTCCTCTGGCACGCGTTCAGAGCCGGCGCCGGGCAGGCTGACGCGCTCCGGCCGGTGCCGCCTCTCAGAAATTCGCCGCCCATTGGATCGGGCGGTGGATAATGGCTGTTCAGTGCCCATAATCGATGCAGGACGGAGGTCCCATGTAGGCCTCCGCCGCACCCACGGAGGAGACGGTTTCATGAGCATTTCCAGAAGAGACGTATTGATCGGCGGCGCCGGGCTTGCAGCCGGGGCAACGCTGCCGCTCGCGCCGGCGATCGCGCAGGCCAATATCGAGCAGGGGGCGACGCTGCGCGTGCTGCGCCCCACCAAATTCGTCGATCCCGACCAGGCGATCTTCAACGAGAATACCGAAGCCTTCACCAAGGCGACGGGCGTGCCCGTCCGCGTCGACTATGCCGGCTGGGAGGATTTGCGCCCGCAGACCGCGGTGACCGCCAATACCGGCGCCGGCCCCGACGTCGTGGTCGGCTGGGCCGACGACCCGCACATCTTCTCGGACAAGCTGATCGACCTCACTGGCATCGCCGAGGATCTCGGCAAGAAATATGGCGGCTGGTACCCGATCGCCGAGAAATACGGCAAGAAGGACAAGACCAACCAGTGGATCTCGATCCCGATGGGTGCTTCCGGCGCGCCGGCGGTCTATCGTGAATCCTGGGTCAAGGAAGCGGGCTTCGACACCTTCCCGAAGGATCTCGACGGCTTCCTCAATCTCTGCCGCAAGCTCAAGGCGAACGGCCATCCCGCCGGCTTCGCGCTCGGCAACGCGGTGGGTGACGGCAACGCCTTCTGCAACTGGCTCGTCTGGACCCATGGCGGCTACATGGTCGACGAGAACAACAAGGTCGCAATCAATTCGAAGGAGACGATCGCGGCGCTGAAATATGCCAAGGCTCTCTACGAGACCTTCATCCCCGGCACGCTCTCCTGGCTCGACATCAGCAACAACAAGGCGCTGACGGCGGGCGAGATCGGCGTCACCCAGAACGGCGTCTCGCTCTATTTCTCGATCAAGAACTCGAAGGACGAGAAGACCGCCGCGATCGCCAAGGATCTGAACCACGCGACCATGCCGGTCGGCCCGTTCGGGCGTCCGTCTGAGCCGGCGCTGGTGATCAACGCCATGGCGTTCAAGCACACCAAATTCCCGAACGCGGCCAAGGAATATCTCCGCTTCATGATGGAGAAGGAGCAGTACGACAAGTGGCTGACCGGCTGCTACGGCTACTGGACGCAGCCGCTGAAGGCTTATGCCGAGAGCAAGGTCTGGTCGGCCGATCCCAAGATCCTGGTCTATCGCGACACCTGGGAACGGGCGCTGTGGAGCGGCTACAAGGGCTCGATCAACGAGGCCGCCGGCACGGTCAACGCCGAATATGTCGTCGTCCAGATGGTCGCCTCCGTCTGCGCCGGCCAGGCGACGCCTGAGGAAGCCGCCGCGGAAGCCGAGCGCCGCGCCAAGCGCTACTACCGGACCTGATCCGGCCCTCTCAAGGCCGCCGGCTCGTCCGGCGGCCGACGGGATCGTCGCGCGTCCGATCGGCGACAGCGACGGCCTCTTGAGTTCTTATCGCATCGGATGTTTCCGAAGAGTGGATTCCCCTTTTCGGTCGATGCAACTGCCGACCCGAACGCGAGGGCGCCATGGCCATAGCTGCCGCCGAATCGCGAACCGTCCACAGCCTGCAGCAAAACTGGCTGGTGCGTCTGTTCGACTACAAACCGTTCCTGATCTTCCTCTGCCTGCTGCCCGCGGCCGGGTTCCTGCTCGTCTTCCTGAGCTACCCGCTGGGGCTGGGCATCTGGCTCGCCTTCACCGATACGCGCATCGGCCGCGCCGGCCATTTCATCGGCTTCGAGAATTTCCAATCGCTCTGGTACGACCGGGTGTTCATCACCGCGGTCTGGAATACGCTGCTCTATACGGGGGTGGCGACGATCGGGAAATTCGCGCTCGGCCTGTGGCTGGCGCTGCTGCTCAACAACCATCTGCCGATGAAGTCGCTGCTGCGGGCGATCATCCTGATTCCGTGGATCGTGCCGACGGTGCTCTCGGCCATCGCCTTCTGGTGGATCTACGATCCGCAGTTCTCGATCATCTCCTATGTGCTGGTCGACGTGCTCGGCTGGCGCGACACCTATATCGACTTCCTCGGCCAGCCCTGGCCGGCGCGGTTCTCGCTGATCGCCGCGAATATCTGGCGCGGCATCCCCTTCGTCGCGATCTCGCTTCTCGCCGGCCTGCAGACCATTTCGCCGGCGCTGTACGAGGCGGCGATGCTCGACGGCGCCAATGCCTGGCAGCGCTTCCGGCACGTGACCTTCCCGATGCTGATGCCAATCCTGGCGATCGTGCTTACCTTCTCGGTGCTGTTCACCTTCACCGATTTCCAGCTCGTCTACGCCATCACCCGCGGCGGGCCGGTCAACGCCACGCATCTGATGGCGACGCTCGCCTTCCAGCGCGGCATCCCCGGCGGCCAGCTAGGCGAGGGCGCGGCGATCGCGGTGGCGATGATCCCGTTCCTCGTGATGGCGACGCTGTTCAGCTATTTCGGCCTTGCCCGGCGCAAGTGGCAGCAGGGGGAAGACAATGACTGATCAAGCCCTCGGCGCGCGTCCGCAGCTCAAGGACAAGGAGCGTGAAGGCGTCATCGACTGGTCGTCCGGCCCGCGGCGCTTCATCATGCTCTATTTGCCGCTGTCGCTCTTCCTGCTGGTGTTGCTGTTCCCGTTCTACTGGATGGCGATCACCGCGATCAAACCGAACGCGGAGCTGCTCGACTACAAGAACAACAACCCGTTCTGGGTGAAGTCGCCGACGCTCGAGAACATCAACAGGTTGCTGTTCCAGACCGATTATCCGCAGTGGCTCTGGACCACGATGATGGTCGCGGCGGTGGCGACGGCGCTCTCGCTGTTCTCCAGCGTGCTTGCCGCCTATGCGATCCAGCGGCTGCGGTTCAGGGGTTCGCAGTATGTGGGCTTGGCGATCTATCTCGCCTATCTCGTGCCGCCCTCGATCCTGTTCATCCCGCTCGCGACTTTGATCTTCCAGTTCGGCCTGTTCGACTCGCCCCTCGCGCTGATCCTGACCTATCCGACCTTCCTGATTCCGTTCTGCACCTGGCTCCTGATCGGCTATTTCAAGTCGATCCCCTACGAGCTTGAGGAATGCGCGATGATCGACGGGGCGACGCGGTTGCAGACCTTGTGGCGCATCACCTTGCCGCTCGCCATGCCCGGCCTGATCTCGGCCGGCATCTTCGCCTTCACCCTGTCCTGGAACGAGTTCATCTATGCGCTCGCCTTCATCCAGTCGGCGGAGAAGAAGACGGTGCCGGTCGCGGTTTTGACTCAGCTCGTCGAGGGCGACGTCTACCATTGGGGCTCGCTGATGGCCGGTGCGCTGCTCGGCTCGATTCCCGTGGCGATCCTCTATTCCTTCTTCGTCGACTACTACGTTGCGTCGATGACCGGTGCGGTGAAGGAATAGGCTCTGTAGAATCAGGATCGGGTCACGCCCTGGCTGGCCGTCATGGTCGGGCTTGTCCCGACTATCCACGTCGTTCTTCGGCGAGGCCGGTGTTCAAGACGTGGATGCTCGCCACAAGGGCGAGCATGACGGTGGAGCCCACCAGAGGATTGTTATGACGATTTCCAGCATCGCCTTCATCGGGCTCGGCGCGATGGGCGCACCGATGGCCGAGAACCTGGTCAAGCGGCAGTTCCGCGTGACCGGCTTCGACATGCGGGACGCGGCCCGGGAGGCGCTTGCCGCGGCTGGGGGGCAGGCCGCGGAGAGTGCAGCCGACGCAGCCAAAGGTGCCGATGCGCTCGTGCTCATGGTGGTCAATGCCGCTCAGGCGCGTTCCGTGCTGTTCGAGGCCGGGGCGCTCGCGGCGCTGGCGCCGGATGCGACGGTGATCCTGATGGCGACCTGCCCGCCGGGCGAGGCGGAAGCAATTGCGGCAGAGGTCACGAAGACCGGCCGACATTTCATCGATGCACCGGTCTCCGGCGGCGTCAAAGGCGCGCAGGGCGGGACGCTGACGATCATGGTCGGCGCGGCGCCCGAAGGCTTCGCGCGGGCCAAGCCGGTGCTCGATGCGCTCGGCGACAAGGTCTTCCATGTCGGTGACAAGCCGGGGCAGGGCGCGACGGTGAAGACCGTCAACCAGCTCCTCTGCGGCGTCCATATCGCGGTGGCGGCCGAGGCGCTGTCGCTGGCCGAGAAGGCCGGCATCGACGGGCGGCTGCTGTTCGAGATCATGGGTGGCTCGGCAGCCTCCTCCTGGATGCTCCGGGATCGCGGGCCGCGCATGCACGAGCCCGATCCGGCCGTCGCCAGCGCCGTCGACATCTTCGTCAAGGATCTCGGCATCGTGCTCGATGCCGGGCGCGCGGCCAAGACGGCGCTGCCGCTCGCGGCCGCCGCGCATCAGATGTTCCTCGCGGCCTCCGGCCTCGGCCATGGCGGGCGCGACGATTCGCAGGTGGTCAGAGCCTATCGCGCGCTCAACGCCAAACCTGCCAACGATGCCTGAACGGTGTTGATCCGGTGGTCGAAGACTTCAGCCCTCATCCTGAGGAGCCTCGCAGCGGCGTCTCGAGGGATGCTCCGGGAGGCTCTGGAGACATCTCGCCCATCCTTCGAGACGCGCTTCTGCGAAGCGCTCCTCGGAGTGAGGGCTCGAGGGGGGAGGACCTAGCGCGGTGGGCAGGTCGTACCGCGGACGATCAGCGCCGGGGTCAGCAGCAGGCGCTGGGTCGGCGCAGCGGGATCGGCGATGCGGTTCAGCAGGAACTCCGCCGATTTGGCGCCCATGTCGTTCTGGAAATTGAAGACAGTTGTGAGAGCGGGGAACCACTGCGCCGCCTCCTTCACGTCGTCGCAGCCGACGATCGAGAAATCACGCCCGGCTTCGAGCCCGCGATGACGCAGGCCGAGCATGGCGCCGAAGGCGGCGAGGTCGTTCATGCAGACCGCCGCGCTCGGCGGGTTAGCGGCGTCGAGCACCTTGAGGATGCCCTGATGGCCGGTTTCGCGGGTGCCGAAGTCGAAATGGACCAGCGCCGGATCAAGCGGCAGGCCGGCACGGGCCAATGCCTCGCGATAGCCGGCGTAGCGGTTGCGCCCGGTCGAGATGCTCTCATTCGCGCAGAGGAAGGCGATGCGGCGGTGGCCGAGGCCGATGAGATGTTCCATCGCCAGGGTGGTGCCGTGCCGGTCGTCGGAGCCGACGAAATCGAGATCGATCCCGGCAACCTCGCGCGAGAGCTGCACGATCGGGACGCCGGCATCGATCAGCGGCGCCAGACTCTCGGCCGTGCTGCCGCCGGCCGAGCAGAGGATCATGCCGTCGGGGCGGTATTCGGCGAGGCTGCCGAGCACGCGCGCCTGTTTCTCGATATCTTCCGCATAGGTGCCGAGCAGGATCGAGCGGCCATGGCGGCCTGCCGTTTCCTCGATCGCAGCCAGCAGTTCGGCGAAATAGGGGTTGGTGATGTCGTGAAAGACGACGCCGATGATGTTGGTCCGGTCGGTGCGCAGCGAGGCGGCGCTGCGGTTGTAGCTGTAGCCCATCGAGCGGGCGATCTCGCGTACGCGCTCGCGCGTTGCCTCGGCGACAAGCGGCGAGCCGCGCAGAGCCAGCGAGACCGTCGCGGTCGAGACCGAGAGGTGGTCGGCGATGCTCTGCAGGGTGACACGGCTGCGACCGGCCATGCCCGCCGGGTTGGGGCTTCTGGTCCGGCTGGTCTCGGGCGGGCCGTCGGCAGTCATGTCTCGTCCACTGTGAGTGCTGACCTCGCGATCGCCGGCGAGTCGGGCCGTTTTCTTCACGTTCCGTTTCATCTCAACCATATCAGCGGGAGAATTTGAAGATGACTGCAACCAAAGAGTCGGTGGGCTTCATCGGCGTCGGCCTGATGGGGCAGGGCATGGCCCGCAATCTGGTCGACAAGGGCTTCCCGCTCACCGTGATCGGGCACCGCAACCGCAAGCCGGTCGAGGAACTGGTCGCGGCCGGTGCAGTGGAGGCGAAGACGCCGAAGGAGCTCGCTGCGCGCTCCTCCATCATCTTCCTGTGCGTCACAGGCTCGGCCCAGGTCGAGGCGGTGGTGAAGGGCGATAACGGCATCATGGCGGGGGCCAAGCCGGGCACCGTGATCGTCGATTGCTCGACATCTGACCCAACGGTGACGGTGCGGCTTGCTGCTGAGCTGGAGGCGAAGGGCTTGCATCTCGCCGATGCGCCCCTCGGCGGCACCCCGGCTCAGGCGGCACAGGGACAGCTTTCTGCGATGGTCGGCGCCGCGCCGGAGATCTTCGCCCGGATCAAGCCCGCCTGCGAGGCCTGGGCGCAGAAAATCGTGCATCTCGGGCCTGTCGGCGACGGGCACAAGATGAAGCTGATCAACAACTTCCTCTCGCTGGGCTATGCGGCGATCTACGCGGAGGCGCTGACGCTCGGCCAGAAAATCGGGATCACGCCGCAGACCTTCGACAGCGTGCTGCGCGGCAGCCGCATGGATTGCGGCTTCTACCAGACCTTCATGAAATACGTGCTGGAGCGCGACCGCGACGCCCACAAGTTCACACTCAGCAACGCCCTGAAGGATGTGCGCTATCTGGAGAGCGTGGCCAACGATGCAGGCATCGCCAACCCGATCGGCAACGCCGTCAAGAACAGCTATGCGGCGGCGGTGGCGAGCGGGCACGGGGAGGACTATGTGCCGATGCTCTCCGACTGGATCGCCGGGCTCAACGGTGTCTCGCTTGCCGGCAAGGGTTGAGCGAGGACAACGGGGCGTCCGGGGATTGTGCGGGCGCCTCGATCGGGTGTCAGGGCTGCGCCAGCAGGCGGGCCAGGCCGTCGGACAGGCCGGTGCTGGCGACGGGGGCGGGCAAGGCGAGGTCGCCGCTCCCGGGCTTGCGCAAGGGCTGCTCCAGCGCGTCCAATAGCGTCCGGACGCCCGCTTCGGCCGAGCAGATCACGGGGATGTCGACATGCGGCTGCACCCGTGCGGCAAGACCGGCGAGGCCGGCGCCGCCGAGGATGACCGCGCCGGCGCCATCACGCCGCGCCACAAGGCGGCAGGCCTCGGCCAGCATGGCGATGGAGCCGTCCGGGTCGCGGGCGATGTCGGCGCCGGTGGGCGCGACGGTCTCGACGGCGGCAAGGCGCCCGCCGAGGCCGATCGAGCCGACGAACTCCCGCAGCATCGGCCCCCAGCGCTCCCCGCCGGTGACGATGGCGAAGCGCTCGGCCTTCTGCGCCGCGAGGCGGCTGCTGGCTTCGGCCATGCCGATGACGGGAACGCGCGCCATCTCCTTGAGCGCGAGTAGGCCGGGATCGCCGAAGCAGGCGAGGTAGACACCATCGCAGCCATGGCCGTGCTCGGCGAAGGCCTCGAGCGCGGCATGGGCCGCCACGACGCTGGCGCTGCGGCTGGCAATGTAATGCGCGCCGAAGCGTCCGGTCACCGGCACCATCGTCGTATCCGGCGGCAGATAGGGCTCGATGACCCGCGCGACCAGGGCCGTCATTTCCGGCATCGTGTTGGGATTGATCACGAGAATGCGCAAAGCGACTGGTTCCCGATTTTCGAAGCGGCAGAGCGCGCTCCGGCGAGAGGGCAAGTCTCATCGGTAACGCCTCATCCATGCCATGAAGGAGCGCGGTTTCCCGCGCAAGAGCCGTCTGTTGTCGTGCGAGGCGGAAGCCGCTCGAACGAAGGCCCGTCGGCGCTGCGAACGCTACGCCAGGCAGGACGCTCGCCCGTCGCTCGCACTGCGCGGCGTTGTCCGGGCAAAGGGGCGCGTGCGAATGGTGACGACGATCGGATTGGCCGGCCCCTGCGGTCCTCCGTGCGAGGCGCAATGGCTGATGCTGCATTCTCTCGACAGCGACAAGCCCAAACTCACTTCAGCTTGGTCTTCGTGGCCGGCAATTCGCGCCAGAAATGGCCGGTCCCCTGTCGGAGGACCACATCCTGCGGCAGGATTTCGAAGGGCGTATGGGCCGGCAGGGCGCGCAGCTCCTCGAAACGGGTGGTGAAATCCTCGCTCCTGAGCAGCTCGAACAGATCCTCGAAGCGGTCGATGACGAAATAGGTCGCCTGGAAATCGTCGATGTAATAGCCGGTGCGCAGCACGCGCTCGAGATCGAAGGCCAGCTGGTGGGCGGAAGGGTCGTCCACCACATATTTCGCCTCGCCGAAGGACGAGACGATGCCGGCGCCGTAGATGCGGACGCCCTCGGGCTTGCGGATCAGCCCGAATTCGATGGTGTACCAGTTGAGGCGCGCGAGGAACTTCACGCCCTTGGTCTCGACGGCGACGAGCCCGATGCGGCCATATTCGTTCATGTAGTCGGCATAGGCGGGATTGATCAGCAGCGGCACGTGGCCGAAGACATCGTGGAAGATGTCGGGCTCCTCCAGATAGTCGAGCTGCTCGCGGCTGCGGATGAAGGTGCCGGCCGGAAACTGGCGGTTGGCCAGCATCTGGAAGAAGGGACGCGACGGGATGAGCCCCGGCACCGCCACCACCTCCCATCCGGTCAATCGCCGCAGCCGCTCGTTCATGCGCGCGAAATTCGGCACGCCCTCGGGGCCGATGCCCAGCGCGGCGAGGCCGTCGAGATATTCCTGGCACACATGGCCTCTCAGGGTGCGCTGCTGGCGCTCGAACAGCATGCGCCAGATCGCGTGGTCCTCGGGGGTGTACCGCTCCCAGCCCTGGTCGATGATACAGTCCTCGACCGTCTGTGCGGTCAAAAGAGCATGTCCCGACATCGCCTTCTCTCCTCAGAGCCGGCCCTGAGTTCCGGCTGTGACGCTCTGCATGGCCATAACGAACGACATGGCCTCGCAGATCCCGCAGCGTCGTCAGCGAACCACAATACTCTCGCTAGGGCCGGGCGCGAAGAACGTGAATTGAAGATCGCCGACGGAGGGAACTCTGTATTGGCCGGGGCGACTTGGATCGGAGCTAGCGCCCTAGCCGCCCAAGGCATCCGCATCAGTTGATCGAGCCGGGGCCCGTCGAGATGACGATCCATACGCGGCACGAACCCGTCTCGGCGGCAGATGCTGGCCTGTGCTCATCAGAGGCCAACATCTTCTCGCGCCCATCGACGAACGCCAGAGAAGGCCGGAAAAGCCAAAGGCCCGCCAAACCGGCGGGTCGAAGCGCTTTTCGATTGTCTGCGAAGCAGATTTTTGGTGCCCCTGGCCGGGATCGAACCAGCACTCCTTGCGGAACTCGATTTTGAGTCGAGCGCGTCTACCAATTCCGCCACAGGGGCCCATGCAGGCGGGCGGACTATACCGATCGGCCGATGCCGGTCAATCGGTGGAACGGCAGCAGCGACAGGTTTCAGTGCGCTGTGCTCTGAAGGTCGCGGAGTGTTTCACGCACGGCTCTTGCAAGGATGGCACACCGGTGCCGCGACAATCCTCCCGGAGCGCGCGGGCCGTTGCGTCACGCGCCGCCCCATGGTCTAGAGCGCCATGCTCAAGCGCCTCTACGAATGGACCATGTCGCTCGCGGCCCGGCCGC
Organism: Allobosea sp. 10L417; assembly: GCF_056395485.1. NCBI lineage: Bacteria > Pseudomonadati > Pseudomonadota > Alphaproteobacteria > Hyphomicrobiales > Alloboseaceae > Allobosea > Allobosea sp. 10L417. The sequence continues at coordinate 185,959 of NZ_JBFTJP010000006.1, read as the reverse complement.
GCGCCGAGCTCTGGCTGGCCATCGTCGCCTTCGTCGAGAGCTCGTTCTTCCTGATCCCGGCCGATGTGCTGTTCGTGCCGATGGCTCTGGCGCGGCCGCAGCGGGCCTACCGGCTGGCCTTCATCGCGACGCTGTTCTCGGTGCTCGGCGGCATCGCCGGTTATGCGCTGGGGTACTACGCCTTCGAGGCGCTGGCGAAGCCGGTGCTCGCTTTCTACGGCAAGCTTGACGCCTTCGAGACCCTGCGCGCCTGCGCAGGCCCGGACATGACGCTCATCCTGCTGACGACCTCGGGTCTGGCGCATCTGCCGCCGATCAAGGTCGTGACGATCCTGGCCGGCGCGGTCCATATCGGCCTCGCCTTCTTCGTCATCTCCTGCGTGCTGGCGCGCGGGGCGCGCTTCTTCGCCTTGGCGTTGTTGCTGCGTCGTTATGGCGTCTCGATCCGGCACTTCATCGAACGTCGCCTGAAAGTGATCGCGGTCCTCGGCGCCGCCGTGCTGATCGTGCTTTATTTCGGCCTCAAGCTCGTTGCAGGTTCGGGCCAGCTGCTTTCCTGCTGAGCCCTGCCATGACCGCCTCTTCAGCCATTGCGTCCCCCGATCCCCGCCGGTTGCTCACCCTGCCGCGGCTGATCGCGCTGATCGGGCTTGCGAGCCTTGCCCTGATCGGAGGAGCCTGGTTCTTCGAGCTGGTCATCCATCTGCAGCCCTGCAAACTATGCCTCGAGCAACGCGTGCCGCACTATGCCGCCATCGGCCTGGCGCTGGCCGCGCTGGTGCTCGCGCGTTCGCCGCTGCTGCAGTGGATTGCTCTGCTGGGACTTGCGGGCCTGATGGCCTGGAGCACAGGGCTCGGCGTTTATCACGCGGGTGTCGAATGGGGCTGGTTCGTCGGGCCGAATGATTGCGGGGGCGCGGCGCCAGCCGCAGCGGGGATGCAGGATTTCATGAAGCAACTGCAGACGGCCCGGATCGTCGCCTGCTCGGAAGCGGCATGGCGTTTCCTCGGCCTGTCGCTTGCGGGCTGGAATGCGCTCGTCTCGGCCGGGCTGTTCGCGCTCGCAATCTTCGGGCTGCTGCGCGGCAAGGCGGTCGGCGCTCCCTAGATCGCTCCGCTCGATCTGCTAGATCCTTGCGAATCGGGCGCCGGTCACTCGCCCGCGGTCGCGAGCCGAATGGGCGAAGGTGTCCAAGGGCGCAATCTCCTGGCAGGAGAGGTCGTGATCTCCGCCGCTGTCGCCGACGTCATGGACTTCGCTGGAATCGAGCCCATATAGATTCCACGGAGTTCTGACCGTGAGACTCGTGCGGGTGGCCCTTTTTGCAGCGGCCGTCTTAGCCGCAGCGGTTCCTTCTTCCTTTTCGCCGGCCCGAACGGCGGCGGAACGGGTCGCGTTGAGCATCTCGATCGACGGCGCGATCGGTCCGGGAAGCGCGCGCCAGCTCAAGGAAGCGCTGAGCGTTGCGGCCAGGCGCAATGCCGAAGTCCTCATCCTCCAATTGGACACGCCCGGCGGCCTGGTCACGTCGATGCGCGAGATGATCGCCGACATCCTGGCCTCGCCCGTTCCCGTCATCGGCTATGTCGCGCCGGCGGGCGGCCATGCGGCGAGTGCGGGGACCTATATCCTCTACGCCACCCATGTCGCGGCGATGGCGCCCGGCACCAATATCGGGGCTGCCACCCCGGTGGAGATGGGCGGGCTACCCTCGCTCCCCGGCGGCGAGAAGGATAACGGCCCGGGCGGCAACGGGAAGGACGCTGGCGGGCGACCGGCCGGCGACGCGATGCTCGCCAAGGTGACCAATGACGCGGTGGCGCTGATCCGCTCGCTCGCCGAATTGCGCGGACGCAACGGCGATTGGGGCGAAAAGGCCGTGCGCGAGGCGGCGAGCCTGTCGGCCAGCGCGGCGCTCGACCAGCATGTCATCGACTTCGTCGCTCGCGACACGACCGAGCTTCTGCAACTGGCCGATGGCCGCACCGTCGACGTTGCCGGCAAGAAGGAAGTGCTGGCCACCAAGGGCCTAGCCGTCGAGACGCTCGAGCCGGACTGGTTCACCCAGCTTCTCTCCGTCATCACCAATCCGAACATCGCCGTCGTCCTGATGCTGGTCGGCGTCTACGGTCTCGTCTTCGAGTTCATCAGCCCCGGCGCGGTGGCGCCGGGCGTGGTCGGCGCCACCTGCCTGCTGCTTGGCCTCTACGCGCTCGATCTGCTGCCGATCAACTATACCGGGCTCGCGCTGATGCTGCTCGGCGTCGCCCTTCTCATCATGGAAGCCTTCAATCCGACGGCCGTGCTCGGGCTCGGTGGCGCGGCCGCCTTTCTGTTCGGTGCGACCATGCTGCTCCAGGTCGAGGGTCCGGGCTTCGCCATATCCTGGGCGATCATCGGCCCCGCTGCGGCGGTGACGCTGGGGCTCGCGCTGCTGGCCGGCACCTATGTCTGGGCGGCGCGGCGCAACCCGCCCCGCGTCGGCGGCGAGGCGATGCGCGGGCTTGCCGTGGACATCCTCGACTGGGACGGCCGCGAAGGCCATGTGCTGGCGCTCGGCGAACGCTGGCGGGCGAGAGCGAACGAGCCCATCACGCCCGGGGACAGCGCCGAGGTGACCGCGGTCCGCGACCTCGTCCTGACCGTCCGGCGGCGCGATGCGGCGAACGATGGAGCACGACGATGACGACGATGGTCGGTTACGTGGCCTATCTGATCATTGCGCTGCTGGCGGCCTTCTTTCTGTCGGCGGCGATCCGCATCCTGAGAGAATATGAGCGCGGCGTGGTCTTCACGCTCGGTCGCTTCACGGGGGTCATGGGGCCGGGCCTCATCATCCTCGTGCCTTTCGTCCAGCAGATGGTGCGCGTGGACCTGCGCGTCGTGGTGCAGGACGTGCCTCCGCAAGACGTCATCTCACGCGACAACGTCTCGGTGAAGGTCAATGCCGTGCTCTATTTCCGCATCGTCGATGCCGAGCGCGCGATCATCCAGGTCGAGGATTTCATGACCGCCACCAACCAGCTGGCCCAGACCACGCTGCGCTCGGTGCTCGGCAAGCACGAACTCGACGAGATGCTGGCCGAGCGCGACAGGCTCAACAGCGACATCCAGGAGATTCTCGACCAGCGCACCGATGCCTGGGGCATCAAGGTATCCAATGTCGAGATCAAGCATGTCGACCTCAACGAAAGCATGGTCCGCGCCATCGCCAAGCAGGCCGAGGCGGAGCGGCTGCGGCGCGCCAAGGTCATCAACGCCGACGGGGAGCAGCAGGCCGCGGCAAAACTGGTCGAAGCCGGCCACATGCTGGCAGCGGAGCCGCAAGCCATGCAGCTGCGCTATTTCGAGGCCCTGCATGACATCGCGGGCGAGCGCTCCTCGACGGTGGTGTTCCCGCTGCCGGTGGATCTGTTGAGTCAATTCCTCAAGCAGCCGGCAGGTGAAGGCGGGCATACGACAAACGCCCCCGGTGGCTAGGCATACAGCTGCTGCTGCCCAGGCCTTACGGCTCCAGCTCCGAGTCCCAATAGAGATAGTCCAGCCAGCTCTCGTGGAGATAGTTCGGCGGGAAGAGCTTGCCGTTGCGGTGGAGGTCGTTGACCGTCGGCGCGTAGGGCTTCTGGGCCGGGAACATCTCGACGGAGGCCGGCATCTTGTCGCCCTTGCGCAGGTTGCAGGGCGAGCAGGCGGCGACGACGTTCTCCCAGGTGGTGAGGCCGCCCTTGGAGCGCGGGATGACGTGATCGAAGGTCAGCTCGTCGCGCGTATTGCAATATTGGCAGGCGAAACGGTCACGCAGGAAGACGTTGAAGCGGGTGAAGGCCGGCGTCCGCGAGGGCTTGATGTAGCTCTTCAGCGAGACGACCGAGGGCAGCCGCATATCGAAGCTCGGGCTGCGGACGACCGTGTCGTATTCGGAAACGATGTTGACGCGGTCCATGAAGACCGCCTTGATCGCGTCCTGCCAGCTCCAAAGGGACAAGGGATAGTAGCTGAGCGGCCGGAAATCGGCGTTCAGGACCAGGGCCGGACAGCCGTCCGGCGATGCCATCGGATGCATCACATGCGCCGTCAAACCCGTCGCACCTCCGCTTCGTCAAGCGGGACGAATCCCGCCCTCAGATCAATGTAAGCGCGAGACGACAGGAATGTGAAGGAACTTATTGCGGGTGCGACAAACGCTCTCGCACGGGCGAGGTACTTCCTCGCTCGTGGCAGCCGGCAGGCAGATCGTGGTGATTTCGGTCGATTGGCGGGTTCTGGCCCGCCGGCCCCGGTTCGTCAGCGGGTCGGAACGGGTTTCTCGCCGCGATAATCGTAGAAGCCGCGCTTGGTCTTGCGGCCGAGCCAGCCGGCCTCGACATATTTCACCAGCAGCGGGCAGGGGCGATATTTCGAATCGGCCAGGCCGTCATGGAGCACCTGCATCACCGACAAGCAGGTGTCGAGGCCGATGAAGTCTGCGAGCTGAAGCGGGCCCATCGGATGATTGGCGCCGAGCCGCATGGCGGTGTCGATCGCCTCGACCGAGCCGACGCCCTCGTAGAGGGTGTAGACGGCCTCGTTGATCATCGGCAGCAGGATGCGGTTGACGATGAAGGCCGGGAAGTCCTCGGAGACCGAAACCGTCTTGTGCAGCTGGCCGACGAGGGCCTTGGCACGCTCGAACGTGCCGTCGTCCGTGGCGATGCCGCGAATCAGCTCGACGAGCTGCATCAGCGGCACGGGGTTCATGAAGTGGATGCCGATGAAGTGCTCGGGGCGGTCGGTCGCGGCCGCGAGCCGGGTGATCGAGATCGACGACGTGTTGGAGGCGAGGATCGCCTTGGGCTTCAGATGCGGACAGACGGCCGTGAAGATCCTGCGCTTGACCTCTTCGTTCTCGGTCGCCGCCTCGATGACGAGATCGCAATCGCCGAGATCGGCAAGGCCGACCGCAGGCTCGATCCGCTGCACGGCGGCGCGGCGATCCTCGTCGGCGAGGGCGCCCTTCTGGACCTGGCGGGCCATGTTTCCGTCGATGGTGGCGAGCGCCGCCTTGATCCGGTCCTCGGCGACGTCGTGCAGCTTGACGTCGAACCCGGCCACCGCGGCGACATGAGCGATGCCGTTGCCCATCTGGCCTGCACCGATGATACCGATCGTCTTGATCGCGTGGTCCGACATGGTTTGATCCCGGATAGTCTTCTTATGCTCCCGCAGGGAGCGGAACGGGCCGCCCTGAGGCGGCCCGGAACGATGGTCTATGCCTTACTTGCCGGCTTTCGCCAGTTCTGCGTCGAGCTCGGGCAGGACGGTGAAGAGGTCGCCGACGAGGCCGTAATCGGCGATCTGGAAGATCGGGGCCTCTTCGTCCTTGTTGATGGCGACGATGACCTTGCTATCCTTCATGCCGGCGAGGTGCTGGATCGCGCCGGAGATGCCGACGGCGATGTAGAGCTCGGGAGCCACGACCTTGCCGGTCTGGCCGACCTGCCAGTCGTTGGGGGCGTAGCCGGCATCGACCGCGGCGCGCGAGGCGCCCATCGCGGCGCCGAGCTTGTCGGCGACCGGCTCGATCACCTTGCCAAAGTTCTCGGCCGAACCGAGCGCGCGGCCGCCCGAGATGATGATCTTGGCGGAAGCGAGTTCCGGACGGTCGGACTTGGCGACCTCCTCGCCCTTGAAGGACGAGTTGCCGGGGTTCTCGGCGGCCGAAACGACCTCGACGGCAGCCGAGCCGCCTTCACCTGCCGCCTGGAACGAGGCGGTGCGGATGGTCAGCAGCTTCTTGGCGTCGGTCGCCTGCACCGTCTGGATGGCGTTGCCGGCATAGACCGGGCGCTCGAAGGTGTCGGGCGCGACGATCTTGCTGACATCCGAGACCTGCATCACGTCGAGCAGCGCGGCGACGCGCGGCAGCACGTTCTTGCCAGTGGTGGTCGAGGGCGCGACGATGGCATCGTAAGCCCCTGCGAGCTTCACGATCAGCGCCGCCAGCGGCTCGGCCAGCGCATGGCTGTAGGCCGCGTCATCGGCGAGCAGCACCTTCTCGACGCCGGCGAGCTTGGCGGCCGCGTCGGCCGCGGCCTTGGCGCCCTGGCCGGCCACGAGAATGTGGACGGGCGCGCCGAGCTGGGCGGCGGCGGTCAGCGCCTTGGCGGTGGCGTCCTTGATCGAGGCGTTGTCGTGTTCGGCGATCAGCAGCGTGGTCATCAGATCACCCCGGCGGTCTTGAGCTTGGAGACGAGTTCGGCGGCGTTGGCCACCTTGACGCCGGCGGAGCGTCCGGCGGGCTCGACCGTCTTCAGAACCTTCAGGCGCGGCGCAACGTCGACGCCGAGCGTCTCGGCCGAGGTCTCGTCGAGCGGCTTCTTCTTCGCCTTCATGATGTTCGGCAGCGAGGCATAGCGCGGCTCGTTCAGGCGCAGATCGGTGGTGACGATCGCCGGGAGCTTGAGGGTGACGGTCTGCAGGCCGCCATCGACCTCGCGGGTGACGTCGACGCTATCCGCGGCCAACTCGACCTTGGAGGCAAATGTGCCCTGCGCCCAGCCGAGCAGCGCGGCGAGCATCTGGCCGGTCTGGTTGCAATCGTCGTCGATCGCCTGCTTGCCGAGGACGACGAGGCCGGGCCCTTCCTGCTCGACCACCTTCGTCAGCAGCTTGGCGACGGCGAGCGGCTCGACCACGCCGTCGACCTTCACGAGGATGCCGCGGTCGGCGCCCATGGCGAGGCCGGTGCGGATCGTCTCGGCGGCCTGCGCCGGGCCGATCGAGACCACGATCACTTCGCTCGCCTTGCCGGCTTCCTTGAGGCGCAGCGCCTCTTCCACCGCGATCTCGTCGAACGGGTTCATCGACATCTTCACATTGGCCAGCTCGACGCCGGACCCATCCGCCTTCACGCGGATTTTCACGTTGTAATCAACCACCCGCTTGACGGGCACCAAGATCTTCATCGTCAGATCACCGTTCAGAAGAGATGCGCCTCGCGCCGCGCCGTCCAAGACGGCAGAGTGGCGGCATCGCGGCCCTCGGCTGGAATGCGCAGGGACCGTAGCGACGCCGGTTTGGGCTTGTCAACGTCGTCCAAGGTCTGGTCGGAGGGGCAAAAGCGCACGGGCTTACCCGCCGATGGTCGGGCGGCCGAACAAGGGCACGCTGCGATGAATGAAGAGCGGGGTGAGCGCGGCCCCGGTCGCAAGCCCGCCAAGATGGGCCCACCAGCCGACATTGCCGTCGGTCTGGAACAAGGCCGAGCCGGCCTGCAGCAGAATCCAGCCGCCGAGCGCGTACATCGCCGGGATATGGATCGGAATCCAGTTGAAGGCGACGCCCCAGATGCGGACCTGCGGATAGAGCATCAGATAGGAGGCGATGACACCGGAGATCGCGCCGGAGGCGCCGATCAATGGCTGTTCCGAATCCGGATACATTCCGGCGTGGATGAGCGAACCGCCGAGACCGCAGAGGAAGAAGAACATGAGGAAGCGGGCATGGCCCATCGCGTCCTCGACATTGTCGCCGAAGACCCAGAGGAACAGCATGTTGCCGGCCAGATGCGCCAGATTGGCGTGGAGCAGCACATTGCTGAACAGCGTCAGCCAGGGCGGCAGATGGGCGAGCCCTTCCGGCAGCTGCGCTGTGCCGAACAGCACCGAGGGGATCATGCCGAAGCCGGCCATGATCGCGAGCTCGGCGTTCTCCCCGGGCCAGAACCAGAGCGCAACCTGGGCTGCTAGACAGGCACAGATCAGCGCGTAGGTGACATAGGGAGTTCGCATGAAACGAAGTGGCACTCCGTCATGCAGGGGGAGGAACATGGCGCGCCTCAGCGATTCTGGCCGGGCACCCAGAGAACGTCCCCGCCGGCCTTCGCATTGAGGAAGCGGGAGGCGACGAAGAGGAAGTCCGACAGGCGATTGATGTATTTGAGCGCTGGCGGGGCGACTGTTTCCCCTTCCATGGCTGCCAGTTCCGTCATCAGCCGTTCGGCGCGGCGGCTGATGGTGCGGGCGAGATGGAGATGGGTCGCGGCGGGCGTCCCGCCGGGCAGGACGAAGGAGCGCAGGGGTGCAAGGCTCTCGTTCATCCGGTCGATCTCGGCTTCCAGGCGATCGACCTGCGCCTGCACGATCCGCAACGGCTCGAAGGCGAGCGCCTTGCCAGTTTCCGGCGTGGAGAGATCGGCGCCGAGATCGAAGAGGTCGTTGCTGATGCGGCCGAGCATGGCATCGACCTCGGCGTCTTCGCCCGCGGCATGGAGGCGCGCCAGGCCGATGCAGGCATTGGTCTCGTCGACGGTGCCGTAGGCGGCGACCCGCAGGTCGAATTTCGGGCGACGCGGCCCGGCCGTCAGCCCGGTGGTGCCGTCATCGCCGGTGCGGGTGTAGATGCGATTCAGCTTGACCATGCCACGCTTATAACGCGGCGCGGCGGGGACGGAAGTGCGGTTTTCTGCCGAGGCCGGTTGCTAGAACGTATAGCCGAGCCGGGCGCCGATATTGGCCGGGCCTCGCGGAGAGGATCCTGCACGGTCGCCGCAGCCTGCCGTGCTGAAATGCTCGAGCGTGGTGACCAGGTTCCAGCGATCGGAGAGCCGCACGCCGAGTGCCGCGGCCTCGCGGGTGCCGGTGTTGCAGCCGACATTGAGACGATTCTCGGGAACGACGAAGCCGCTCTTGCCGTCGTTCACGGCGGCGCCGAAGCTCGCCTCGACGAAGACGTCCCGGGTGACGTCGAAACTCCAGGTCGCTCCCGCATAGGCGTAACGCGTGCCGTTGAAGTTCAGGCTGGTGCCCAGGTTGAAGCGCGGGATGAAGGCCGCGGCGATTCGGTCCTGCAGGGGGATCAGGCGGGGCGAGAGCACTTCAGCTCCCACGTTGACGAGGCCGCCTTCGCGTCCGCCTGGGTTGGCGAGGCCGGCGCCGATGCGCGTTTCCCAGGCCGGGGCCGGCGGCTCTGTCGCGGGAGCGTAGCTGGAGACGTTGCCGGACAGAGAGCGGGTCTGTGCCTGAGCAGAGGAGGCCGCCAGACAACCGGCGAGGAGCAGCAACGCGACGCGAACCATGGGCCTTCGGCGGGGTGTGAGAGAGCAGGCGTTAGTGAAGCACACATACTCGTGTTCGGAATGTGGCAGAGCCCGTGCGGCCAAGGCTCCGTTCACAGCCAAGCGTTCGCGAAACATCAATGACGTCAATTAATTGGGCAGGATGCCGCGGAAGGTCAGCCGTTGCGGTACCAGAGCACGGCGACGATCAGGATGATCGCGACGAACTGCAGCACGACGCGCAGACGCATGAGCTTCTGCGAGGTGTCGGCGCTGCCGCCGCGCAGCATGTTCGCCAGGCCCAGCAGCAGCACGATGGAGACGGCGCCGACCGCGACCGAGACGAGAGTGTTCGAAAGCGTCATGTTGAAAGCCTGTAGAACGGAGCCCGAGCATTGACCAGCGGCGCGATGCCGCGCCGGCAGCACCGGGTCAGCTGGTCGCAGCGTTCTGCGCGAGAGCCCGGCCGCGCACGGTCTGCGAGAGATCGTCCGAAAGCGCGCGGCTGATCGCCGGCAACCCTTCGAGCAGATCGGGCATGAAGGCCTGCGATGGCGGCGGTCGCTTCGCCAGGGCGTGGAGCGCCCTCGCCATCACGAGCGGATCGCGCTCGCCCTCGCCGGTCTGCGAGGGGTCGCAGAGCATTTCGACCAGGCTCAGCTCGTCCGCGCGCTGCGCACGAATCGCCTGCTCCAGGCGAGGCTTCACGCGGGGCACGATCAGCGCCGGCTTGTCGAAGGAGAGGATCTCGCAAAAGGTGTTGTAGCCGCCCATCGCCACGACGCAGTGCGCCCGATTCATCAGCAGCTCGAGGCGAGGCTCGAAGCCGAGGCCCTCCAGCTTCGGGTTGCGGGCGATCCGTTCGGCGAAGTCCTTGCGCTTTTCGCGCGACATGAAGGGCCCGAACACGATCAGCGCCGGCAGTGCGATGGTCGGGTCGGCTTCATAAGCCGAGATCACCCAGTCGATCACGCCGGCGCCATCGCCGCCGCCGCCGGGGGTGACGAGGACGAAGGGCTGCTTCGTGATCCGTGGATAGCGGTTCGGCGGCATCGGGCTCGGGACCGCACGCTTGAGATAGCCGACATAGCGAATCTTGTCGGCGAAACGCTGCTGTTCGGGCAGGCCGATCAGAGGCTGATAGATGCCCTCCAGCCCGTAGACGAAGATGTCGTCATAGATGGTGTCGAGCGCTTCGAGCGCGCCGCTATGGCGCCACTCCTCCAGCAGTGTGGCTGGATCGTCGAGCACGTCGCGCACACCCAGCACGATGCGAGCGCCGCGGCGGCGCAGGATGTCGAGCGAGGGCTTCAGCTCGCCGCGCAGGCCGACGGGCTCCTTGTCGACGATGACGACGTCGGGATCGAAGGAAAGAACGGTCTGCTTGATGAGATCGGTGCGCAGCCGCAGCGTGTCGCCGAGATCGAGATTGAGATGATGCGGCTCGTAGCGGCCGTCGCTCTGCTTCTCGATGCCGGGAATGCGGACATAGTCGATGCCGTCGCCGAACTGGAAGCTCGAGATCACCGAAGAGCCGGAGACGATGATGACCGAGATGTGCGGAAAGCTGGCGATCAGCGCATTGGCGATGGCGCGGCAGCGGCGGATATGGCCGAGACCGAAAGTGTCATGGCTGTAGATCAGCACCCGCGGCGCATGCGGGCTGCGCGGCGCCCTTTCGGCCCCGACCAAATCGATGACGTTGGAAGACATTGGATGTCGCCCTCCGCAAAGGCCAGACGACCTCTTGGCGAGGACGAACGCAGCTCGGAACCAGTTGAAAGCGCTTATAGCGCGGCGAGGTTCATCAACCAAGCCCGTGGCGGTGGCAATGAGCAAGGATTCATCTTAGCCGGAGGCAAGCCTATACTCTTCCAGGAAGAAGCTCGGCCGGATCAGCGAAATGCACGGCCGGATGGGCCCCGGCGAGGCTCAAGATGTCGTGAAGAACGGACCACGCGCCTTCGTCATGGTCGCGGTGATGCAGGAGCAGACCGAGCGCGGCCGCCCGATGGGGGACATCGCCGCGCATCGCGATCATCTGCGCCACGATCTCGGGCAGAAGGTCATCCGGCCGCCGGCCCATGCGGCCGCCATGCCAGTCCATAACGTCGATTTGGGTGTTGAGCAGGCGCGGACCGCCGGTGGGACCGTGGCGATAATTGCGAAAGCATGACAGGCCGGAGAAGCCAAGGCTCCCGAGCCGGGCGGCGTGGCCGGGATCGATGCGATTCCAGGGCGGCACGAAGACCGGCAGGAAGTCGCTGCCGATCAGGTCGCGCAGACGGTCGCGACCCGCGGCGATCTCGCCATCGACGGCGGTCTCGGCGCGGTCGGCGCCGAATTCCGACTTCTTTGCCCCGGCCTGTGCATGGTTGCGATGCCAGCCGCCGTGCTGGCAGGGGCGCAGGCGAGGCATGTCCTCCAGCGCCGAGGCCAGGGCGGGCTCGGCCAACATCGGTATGACCGCCAGCAGCACAGGTGCACCATGGCGTTCTGCAAGATCCGAGAGCCGCGTCAGCGCCGGCGTCGGCGCGACCGCATCGTCGTCCCGAAGCCAGAGCCGCAACTGGCGGCCGGCCGCCTGCCAGTTATCGAGCTCCCGCGACAGGGTCTGCCAATGCGTCTCGCTCATGACGCAGCGCTACCGGCAGCTTGGCGTTTGTCGCGGCGATGGCGGCAGGCGAGGTCGAGCCCTTCGGCCAGCCTGGCGGCGGCGCGGGCGTTGGTGCGCTCGTCCAATACGAAACGGCGCGCCGCGGCGCCCATCCGTTCACGGCGCGCCTTATCCTGCAGCATGGCGACGAGATGGCCGGCGAAAGCGGTTTCGTCGCCTTCCGGAGCCAAGAGCGCCGTCTCTCCCGGCACCACGGTGGCGGAGACGCCGCCGCTGTCGAAGGCGACCACGGGCAGTCCCACCGCCTGGGCTTCGAGATAGACCAGGCCATAGGCCTCGCGGACGCCCGGCCAGACGAAGATGTCGTGCCGTGTCAGCTCGTCGAGCGCCCGCTCGCGCGGTATCAGGCCGAGCCAATCGATCCGGCCTTGCGGCAGGCCCGCAAAAGCCGCTTCGATCACGGCGCGCTGGCGGCCATCGCCGACGATGCTGAGCCGCCAATCCGCATCGGCAATGCGGGCGAGAATGCGCGCGAGCGTCAGATAGCTGTTCTGCTTGGTGCCCTCGCGCATCATTGCAATGGTGATCAGGCGGGGAGGGCCGGAATGGTTCCGGCGCCGCGGCGGCTCGTCCCCGAAGGTGATGAAGGGCGGGAGCTCCAGAAGAGCGGTGCCGGGCCGGCGCCAGGGTTCGAGCCCTTGGCGGTCGCGATCGGTGAAGTAGAAGTGGACATCGCCTGCCGAGAGGCTGTGCCGGACGATTTCGGTCTGGGCGCTCCATTCATCGAAGGCGCGTCGTTCGGAGTCGCTGGCCTCGGCTGTGACATAGGGGATGCCGAGTGCCGTGGCGATCCCGGGGCCGAGCAGGTCCGGGGCGCGGTAGTAGTTGTGATATGTGAACCAGAGATCGGGGCGCGGGATTCCGGAGCGATAGTCCGCCAGCAGTTGGTCGCTAAGCCGTGCAGCGTCGGCGCGATGCTGGTCGAGGCAAGCTGGATCGGCGCTGGGCAGGTAGCCGCGGCCGGCCCGGACAGGTTCCACGACATGGCCCAACGTCTCCAGCGCCGCGACGAGCTGGCGCGCCATGCGGCGGTCGCCGGAGACGCCGCCATCGTCGAACAGGTTCAGCGGAGTGTGGAATGCAATGCGCAAGGCGATACTGCAAAGGGGCGGAACGTGGCTGGTCAGCGATACGGATCGGCCGCATCGCGCAGGCCGTCGCCAAGGAAGTTGAAGGCGAGGATGATCACGATCACGGGGACGACCGGATAGAGCAGCCAAGGATAAAGCGCCACTACATTGATGTTCTGGGCCTCGTTCAGCATCACGCCCCAGCTGGTGATCGGGGGTCTCAGGCCCAGGCCGAGGAAGGAGAGCGCGGTCTCGCCGAGGATGGTCTTCGGGATGGTGATGGTGGCCGACGCGATGAGATGGCTCATGAAGCCCGGCACCAGATGCAGGCCGATGATGCGGGCGGGCTTCGCGCCCATCAGCTGGGCGGCGACGACATAGTCCTCCTCGCGCAGCGACAGCAGCTTCGAGCGGACCGAGCGGGCAAGCCCCGTCCAGTCCATCAGGCCTAGGATGATGGTGATGCCGAAATAGACCACCACTGGGCTCCATGACGGCGGCATGATCGAGGCCAGTGCCAGCCAGAGCGGGATATGCGGCAGCGACTGCACGATTTCGATGATGCGCTGGATGAACAGATCGATACGGCCGCCATAATAGCCGGCGATCCCGCCGATGATGACGCCGAGGACGAAGGAGACGGAGACGCCGAGCAGGCCGATCGAGAGCGAGATGCGGCCGCCATAGAGGATGCGCGAGAGCATGTCGCGTCCGAGCCGGTCCGAGCCGAGCCAGAAGAAGGTGCCGTCCTTCGGGGGGCAGACGAGGCGCCAGCTGCCCGGGATCATCCCCCAGAACATGTAGCTGTCGTCGCCGCGGCAGAAGAAGCGCAGCTTCTGCGGCTGTGTGCTGTCGACCTCGTATTCCCGCTTCAGATTCTCCAAGTTGAGCCGCATCGTGTACGGGTAGACGAAGGGGCCGATGAAGCTGCCTTCGTGGAAGAGGTGGACGCTCTGGCCCGGCGCGCGGATGAAGTCGGTATTGCGCGTCGTGTAATGGTAGGGGGCGAGGAATTCGGCGAAGGCCGCCATCGCGTAGATCGCCACGATGACGAAGGCGGAGACGACCGCGAGCTTGTGCCGGCGGAACTTCCACCACATCAGCTGCCACTGCGACGCGAGATAGACCCGCTCCTGCTGCGGCGTCATCACCTCGGTGGCATAGGGCTCGAAAGGCGCGGTCGAAGCCGCATGCGGCAGCGGCGCGCCGTCGGGCGGGAGCGTGTTGAGTGAGTTCGCCTTCACTTGGTCGCGGCCCCCTGAAGACGGATGCGCGGATCCAGGATGGCGAGCGCGATGTCAGAGATCAGCACGCCGATCACGGTCAGGAAGGAGAGGAACATCAGGAAGGAGCCGGCGAGATACATGTCCTGGGCTTGCAGGGCCCGGATGAGCAGCGGGCCGGTGGTCTGCAGCGAGAGCACGATGGCGACGACCTCGGCGCCCGAGACGATCGAAGGCAGGATGTCGCCGATATCCGAGATGAAGAAGTTGAGCGACATGCGCAGCGGGTACTTCCGCAGCGCCTTGCCGGGCGGCAGGCCCTTGGCGCGGGCGGTGACGTAGTACTGCTTCTGCAGCTCGTCGAGCAGATTGGCGCGTAGCGCCCGGATCATGCCGGCGGTGCCGCCGGCGCCGATGATGATGACGGGAATCCAGAGATGCTCCAGCACGGATCGGAGCTTGGCCCAGCTCATCGGCTGGTTGAGATATTGCGGGTCGACGAGGCCGCCGATCGAGAGGCCGAACCAGAGATTGGCGAGATACATGAAGACCAGGGCCAACAGGAAATGCGGGACCGCGAGCCCGATGAGACCGAGGAAAGTCAGCCCGTAGTCGCCCCAGCTGTATTGATGCGTGGCCGAGTAGATGCCGATCGGGAAGGCCACGATCCAGGTGAAGATGATGGTGGCGAAGGATACCAGCATGGTCAGCAGCAGGCGGTCGCCGACGATCTCCCTGACCGGCCGCTGATATTCGAAGGAATAGCCCATATCGCCCTGAAGCAGGCCCGCGACCCACCAGAAATAGCGTTCGACCGGAGGTTTGTCGAAGCCGTATTCCTGTTTCAGGAATTCGATGCGGCTCATATCGGCCTTCTCGCCCTGTGCCTGCATTTCGGCCGCGAGAGTCTCGAAATAATCCCCTTCCGGGAGATTGATCACGGTGAAGATCAGCGCGCTGGTGACCAGCAGCGTCGGGATCATGATCAGGATGCGCTTGAGGATGTAGCGGAACAGCACGGATCAGCCTTTGGTCTCTGGCCGATCGAACCAGAAGGTGTCGGGCATGTAGCGGCCGATGAAGGCACCGGGCTCGAAGCTGTAGAGGCCGACCTCGGGCACATTGCGCAGATCGCGGGAGACGACGATGGGTTGCAGCGTGCTGTTGATCACGCCGATGGTGAACACCTGCTCGGCATTGATGGCCAGCATCTTGTGCCAGATGGCGCGGCGCTGGTCGCGCGTCGAGCTCATCCGCCATTCCTCGTAGAGCCGCACCAGTTCGTTGACCTCGTGCGAGGCCGGTCTCTCGCCCTCGCGGCCGCTGGTCTCGATGAACTGGCCCCAACGCGGCCACTGGAACTGAGCCGAGGAGGTCGGCGCCAGCGCATCAGGTTCCATGTCGGAGGTGACGAGCGCGTTGTCCATGCCGGCCCAGGCCGACATGACGGTCTGGCCCGCGACGATGCGGCGGCGGAAGACGTCGCGTTGCGTGGAGCGCGGATAGATTTTGATGCCGACGGTCAAGAAATCCTGCTTGAGGAGGTCGAGGATGTCCGTCTCCTCCGTGTTCTCGCCGGCCGTTTCGATGGTGAATTCGAGCCTGCGCCCGTCGGGAAGCAGGCGCACGCCGTCATCGTCGTGCTTGGTCAGGCCGATCTCGTCGAGAAGCCGGTTCGCCAGCCCGGGGTCATGCTGAATCCAGAGCGAAGCGAGCGTCGGATCGTAGAGCGGGCTTTCCGGCAAGGCCGTGTTGGCGCTTTCGCGTGCCAAGCCGAAGAAGATCACTTTGTTGACGTCGGCGCGATTGATCGCGACCGAGAGCGCGCGGCGATAGCGCACGTCGCGATTGAGGTCGCGCCAGACCGGATCGATGGCGTTCAGATTCGGCAGAAGCGCGAAGTAGGAGCCCTCGGCCCGTTTCCAGAGCTTGACCTCGAAGTTCATCCGCTTCGAGGCCTCCTTGAGGAAGGTGTAGTTGTCGAAGCGGATGTAGCGGGCCTGAAGATCGGCCTCTCCCGCAGCCGCCTTGGCCGGGATCAGTGAGCTCGTACCGAGGGTCAGCGTGACCTGATCGGCATAGGGCAGCTGCCGGCCCTTCTCGTCGACACGGTGGAAGAAGGCATTGCGTTCGAACACGAATTGCTCGGCCGGCAGGGGCGTGGTGTTGCGCCAGGGCTCGAGCGTCGGAAGGTTCGGGTTTTCCGGCCGGTACATGCGCGAGAGGCGCTCATGGAGCGCGCCCCAGTCGCGCACGCGGTTCTCCTTCACCCGCTGGACCAACTCGTGCTTGGGTGCGTGCTTCTCGTGGAACTGCTTGAGGTAGCGCGACGGCATGAAGATATAGGTCGGTTGCGCGCCCGCCAGCGCCGGCAGGAAGATCGGGTTCGGCATCTCCCAGCTGTAGCGAACCTCGGTCTCGCTCAGCACTTCAAAGAAGGGGAGATTGCCGCCAGCCAGCATCGCCTGAGGCGGTCCGCCGGGCGACAGGCGCTTGTTGTTGGCGACATCCTCCCACCAGTAGCGGAAATCCTCCGTGGTGAAGGGAGAGCCGTCGGACCAGCGATGGCCGGTGCGCAGGCGCAGCGTGAAGATGCGGCCGTCCTGGACGTCGCAGCTCTCGAGAACGTCCGGCACGAGCTCCAGAGTCTCATCGTAGACCATCAGGCGCGTGTAGCCGTAGAGGGTCATCATCCGGACATCGCGCTGATCGCCCATCAGCATGCGGATATTGCCGCCATGGCGCCCCGGGGTGCGGCCGAGCTTGCCGAGGTTAATGAGGCGGGGCAACGCCGGCAGGCGCTGCGCCACCGGCGGCAGCGTCCCCGCGGCGACCTTCTCGGCGAAGAAGGGGCTGTCGATCGGGGCAGGTTGAGCCAGCGCGCGGCGGGGCAGCGCGGCCCCGGCAAGCGCGACCGTTCCCAACAGCAGGGCGCCGCGGCGCGTCGTGTGCGAGCGACGGGAGGTCATGGGACCATCTCCCGCACATCGGCATTGGGCCGCGCAAGGACGTAGTGACCGCTTCCGAGCGACAGATGCGCCAGGTCAGAGGCGTCGGAACCGACCTTGAAGGCGTCACCCCAATGGCTGTCATCGGATGCACCGCCAGGCGCCGCGAGCTTGAAGTCGAGCTTGCGATCGAGATCGGGGAAAGGCACGGAGCGCAGCAGCGCCTTGGTGTAGGGATGGACCGGCTTGGTGAAGAGGATATGGCGCGGCGCCAGCTCGACGATGCGGCCATTGGCCATCACCGCGATGCGATCCGCCATGTAGTTCACCACGGCGAGGTTGTGCGAGATGAACAGGAAGGTGAGGTCCCGTTCGGCCTGGAGATCCTTCAGCAGGTTGAGGATCTGCGCCTGCACGGAGACATCGAGCGCCGAGACCGGTTCGTCGCAGATGATCAGCTCGGGATCGAGCGCCAGGGCGCGGGCGATGCCGATGCGCTGGCGCTGGCCGCCCGAGAAGGAATGCGGATAGCGGTTCAGGAAGCGGACATCGAGCCCGACATCCTGCATCAGGGAGCGAACCCGTTCGTCCTGAGCAGCAGAGTGGCCCCTGTCGTGGACCGCGAGCGGCTCGCGCAGGATGTTCATCACCGTCATGCGTGGCGACAGCGACGAGACGGGATCCTGGAAGATCATCTGGATGCGCGGGCGGAAGGCCCGCAATGCCTCGCCCTTCAGCCCGAGCACGTCGACCCGTTCATGGCCGTCATCGAAGACGACTTCTCCCGAATCGGCTGTGACGGCCCGCATCACGATCTTGCTGACCGTCGTCTTGCCGCAGCCGCTCTCGCCGACGAGACCGAGGCATTCGCCGCGGCGGATGTCGAAGCTGACATCGTCGACGGCTTTCACGACACTTTGCGTACCCTTGCCGAAGAAGCCGCGGGAGCCGGTGACATAGGTCTTGCGGAGGTTGCGGACCCGCAGGAGCGGCGTGTTCTCGCGATCTCCCGGCGGCGGGGCGGGGCGGGGCGCCGCCGGGGGGCGGGGCCTGGCTTCGCGCAGCGCGACGAGGCGCTCGCCCTCTTGCATGTCGAAATGCGGCGAGGCGTTCAGCAGCGCCTTGAGATAGGGATGGCGCGGCTGCCGGAAAATGTCCTCGACCGGGCCTCGCTCCAGGATCTCGCCGTGGAATATCACCACCACCTCGTCGGCCATGTTGGCGACGACGCCGAGATCGTGGGTGATCAGCAGGATCGCCATGCCCATCTCGGCCTGGAGATCGCGCATCAGGTCGAGCACCTGCGCCTGGATGGTGACGTCGAGCGCGGTGGTCGGCTCGTCGGCGATCAGCAGGGCCGGCTTGCAGATCAGCGCCATGGCAAGCATGGCGCGCTGGCGCAGGCCGCCGGAGAGCTCGAAGGGATACAGCCCATAGGCGCGATGGGCGTTCTTGAAGCCGACGCGCTTCAGCATGGCCTCGATCAGGCCGCGCGCCTCGGCTTTCGGCATCGGCCGATGCAGGAGCAAGGCTTCCTCGATCTGGTTGCCGATGGTGTGGACCGGCGAGAGCGAGGACATCGGCTCCTGGAAGATCATGCCGATGCGGCCGCCGCGCAGGGCCCGGATCTCGGGGCCTTCGGCAGGCAGCGCCGCGATGTCGGTCACGCTCTGCGGCGCCAGCGGGTCGCGGAACAGAATCTCACCCCCCGTCACGGCGCCCGCGCGGGGCAACAGGCCCATGATGGCCTGCGAGATGACTGATTTGCCGGAGCCGGATTCGCCCACGAGCGCGACGGTCTTGCCGGCGGGAACGCGCAGGCTCGCGCCCTTCACCACCTCGCGGGACAGGCCGTGAACCGTGAAGCCGATACGCAGGTCGCTGATGCGCAGGATATCCATAGCCCGATCTGACGCCACCCCGGAACCGTCCGCAATTCTCCTGACTTCACTAGACGTCTAAAGTTCGGTCTTGCCAATGACTTTCGACATAGCGACTCATTCGGCCGGACATTGGCCGAGCCGGATGACATCGCTGCAACGCGGCCCCCGGCGGAAACCGCCGTAGCTGACGCTCCAGGGCTGGAGGCCGGGGGCGCGGTAGGGGCCGAATTTGAAGTACTGGTTGGTGGCGAGACCCGGGCCGCTATGGCCGATATGCCCGCGGATGGTCACGATCGGGTCGCCGTTGGCCATGATCTCGATGTATCCGTCGCCATGGGGGCCTGGTTGCGATCGGATCACGAAATCGATCCAACCGTTCCGGGCCGCCGGCAGATCGGCATGGCGTGTGACCTGGATGCCCGGGGCACAGGCATCGAAATAGCCGGGGTAGCTTTCGCGCGCAGCGCCGGCCTCGATCGCGACCAGAGCCCGCGTCTGGCGAACCTTCGGGCGGTCGAGCACCAGGGCCTCGCCGGGGCGGCAGCCATCCGGGCGCTCGGGGCTCCCGATTGGATAGGACGCGATGCGATCCGTCTCGACGGTGACGCCGAGATGCCCGCGATAGAGCCGCAGTGCCAGGAAGGGCGAGTAGTCTCCCACGGCGCCGGGGAGGATCTCTCGCTTCCATTGGGCGATCACATATCTGCGATCGTCCTGCGGCAGCGGGGCGTCGAGACGCAGGGCCAGCCCGTACCAGACCGTGCTGCCATAGGGAGCAAGCACCTGCGGGCGCTCCCAGACCTCGGCGCGCTCGCTGCAGCCGAGCTGGTGGGGTGGGCAGGCCGCCATGACCGTGAGGGTCAGCGCGCCGGTGCCGGCCGAAGGCGAGGCAGGGCTGAAAACCATCCGGCCGGCGCGCTGCTCGACGTTCTCCTTGTAGAATAGCCCGCCCTCGGCGGCGAAACCGCCCTTGTCGAAGCCATCATGCAGGAGGTCGGAAGCGTTGCCGGCTGCGACTTCGGCGCAGGCGGATGCAAGGGGGGAAGCAACCGCGACCACAAGAGCAGCACAGGCAATGGCCGTACGGAGCAACAGGCGCCTCACATCGACCCCCGACGCGGCGCGATCCGGCTGTGCCGCAGGTTCAAAGTGGCTCGCATTGCACTCCGCCGCAACCTCACCACATATGGTCGCTCGCAGGGGCCTTGCCCCGAGATGACAGCGCCGTCGGCGTTTCGCGACAGGATTGCCCTTTGGAGCCCAACCTCTTCCGTTACATCTGGCAGAAGAGTCGCGGCGAGCAGATCATCGTCCTGCTGATCATCGTTGTCTCGATACCCTTCAACTGGGCCTCGTTCGACGTCCCCAAGCGGATCGTCAACGACGCCATCCAGGGAGGGGCCTTCAGAGGCGGCAAGACCACCGCCACCTTCATGGAAATGACGCTGCATCTGCCGTCCTGGCTCGGTGGGGCGACGCTGAGGCTGTTCGAAGGGTTTCAGGTCAATCAGGTCGGGCTCCTCATGGGGCTCTCCAGCTATTTCCTGGTGCTCGTTCTGATCAACGGCGCCTTCAAATACATCGTCAACGTGCGCAAGGGCATTCTCGGCGAGCGCATGCTGCGGCGCATGCGCTACGACCTTTTCAGCCAGCTGCTGCGGTTTCGCCCGGAGGAGATCCGGGCAGTCAAGCCGGCAGAGATCGCCAGCATGATCAAGGACGAGGTCGAGCCCATCGGCGGCTTCGTCGGCGACGCGTTCATCCAGCCGGTCTTCCTGCTGAGCCAAGCCCTGACCGCGCTCGTTTTCATCATGGTGCAGAGCTTCTGGCTCGGCTCGATCGCCCTGCTGATCGTGCTGGCGCAGGCCATCATCATCCCGATCCTGCGCCGCGAGCAGCTGAGATTGGGCCGCGAGCGCCAGATCGCATCCCGCCAGCTTGCAGGAAGGATCGGCGAAATCGTCGATGCCGGGCCGATGATCCAGGGGCACGGCGCTGCGGGATACGTTCAGGCGGATATCGCCGCGCGCCTCGGGCGCCTCTTCGACATCCGCTACGAGCTCTACAAGCGCAAGTTCGCGGTCAAGTTCCTCAATAACCTGCTGGCGCAGGTCACGCCGTTCTTCTTCTATGCGATAGGCGGCTATTTCGCGCTGCAGGGACGCCTCGACATCGGCCAGCTGGTGGCGGTGATCGCGGCCTATCGTGACCTGCCTTCGCCGATCAAGGAGCTGATCGACTGGGACCAGCAGCGCAACGACGTCACGATCAAATACGAGCAGGTGATTTCCCAGTTCAACAGCGACGACACGCTCGTCCTCGACGAGGCGAATGGCTGCTCGCCGCTGCCGGTCAAGGGAAGCATCCGGCTCGAGGCCGTGCAGATGCTGGACAATCGCGGGCAGCCGCTGCTGACGCCGCTTTCATTCAGCCTTCAGCGCCCGGGCTGCGTCGCGTTGATCGGCCCCCATGGCAGTGGCGGGGATGTGCTCGGCCGCATCCTCGGGCGACAGGCGACAAATTATTCGGGGCGGGTGCTCATCGATGGCGAACTGCTCGCGGACATGTCGGTCGAGCGGGCGAGCCATCTGATCGGCTATTCCGGAGACCAAGCGGAGATCATCGCCGGGACGATGCGGGACAACATCCTGTTGCCGCTGCGGCGGCGTCGGCCGGAGATCAAGTCCGAGGGGCCGGTTTCACCGGAGGAGCATCGCCGCTTTGTCGAGGCGGTCCGCTCGGGCAACTCGCCATTTCCGTTCGAAGCGGACTGGACGGATTACGACGGCGTCGGGGTCGCCGACGCGGCCGAGCTCGCGGCGCGGGTGCGCGAGCTGCTCGACGTGTTCGGCTGCACGCAGGACGTGTTCGAGCTCGGCCTGGGCGGCAAGGTGATGCCGCCGGTGAGCGCGGAAGCCACCGAGCGCATCATTACCGCCCGTCAGGTCGTGGCGGCGGAGCTCGAGCGCATCAACCTTGGCGAGCTGATCGAGCCCTTCGTCCTCGACCGCTACAACCGAAATGCTTCGATTGCCGAAAACCTGATCTTCGGGACACGGACCAGCGCCCGCTTCGCCAATGCGACGCTGCTCTTCGAGCCTTACGCCCAATCGATCCTCAAGGCGGAGGCCCTGGTCGAGCCGATGACCGAGATGGGCGGGCGGATCGTCGCGACCGTCGTCGAGATCTTCGCCGGCCTGCCGCCAGGGCATGCGCTGTTCGAGCGCTATACCTTCGGCGAGAATTTCGATTTCGAGCGCCTCAACGAGCTGGCGGCCATCCTGGCCAAGCACGATATGCGAAGCCCGCTCGACCAGGAGACGGAGCGCGACCTGGTGGCGCTGGCACTGGGCTATATCGAGCCCAAGCACCGGCTGAACCTGATCGACGACCGGCTCGAGCGCCGTGTCCTCAGAGCGCGGGCAAGCTTCCGCAAGCACCTGCCGGCCGATGCTGCAGCCGATGTGGACTTCTATGCTCCCGATAAGGTCATGCTCGGCGCCAGCGTGCGGGACAACCTGATGTTCGGCCGCATCGGCTACGGCATCCCCGACGCAGGCCGGAAGGTGGCGGAGATCGTGTTGCAGGCGCTCGAACGCTCAGGCCTCGGGGAAGCGCTGTATCGCCTCGGGCTCGATACCGAGAGCGGCATCCGCGGGCGCTATCTGCCAGCGCGTCTGCTGCATGCGATTCCCCTGGCGCAGGCTCTCGTCAAGGCGCCGCAGATCGCTGTGCTCGACGTCTCGGCCCTGCTCGCAATCTCCGACGAGCCGGAGAAGATCGTCGCCCGGCTACGCAGCTATTGCGCTGGTATGACGCTGTTTCTTCTGCTGGGAGATGCTAGACTCGTTGAGGATGTCCCGATGCGGGTCGTTTTCCATGGGGCGACCGGCTCGGTCGAGGCGGGCGGGGCGCTCGAGGCGGCGAACGATGTCGGCGGCCAGGCGTTACGCTTTGCGGATGCCCAGCGAATGGAGGCACGGTCATGAGTCTGGAAGCCGATATCGGCTGCTTGCGCAGCCTGCCGCTGTTTCGCGACATGCCTCCCTCGCGGCTCAAGCTCGTCGCCCTCATGGGCGAAAGATTGCGCTTCGAACCGGGTGCAGTCCTGATCGACCAGAAGGACCGGCTGGACGGCGTCTATGTCATTCTCGAGGGGGATGTCGAATTCTCGCAGTCGCGCCCGGACGGCGAAGGGCGTCGGTTCCAGAAGGACGCCGGCAGCATTACCGGAGACGTATCGCTGCTCAGCGGCCGGCCGTTCATCGGCACGGTCAGCGCGAAGACGCCGGTCCTGGCGCTGAGAATTCCGAAGGACCTGTTCTTCGAACTGCTCCAGACCGTGCCGGAATTCAGCCTTGCGGTCTGCCGCGACCTGGCGGATCGCGTTCATCGTCTTGCGAGCGTCTTGCTCCGCGAGCACGAAACCGTCTGATGAGGTCAAGCGTCGTATGAATCGGCCACAAGCCGCCGGCACGCAGCGCCCGCAGATGGCGCGCAGCAGCATGGGCGCGAGCATCGATCAGGTCTCGTCCTGGAGCCGCGACATCCGCCTCGTCTCGGGCCTGATCCTGCTGACCTTCGCGACGACGCATTTCCTCAACCATGCCATGGGCATCCTCGGCCTCGATGTCATGGAGCGCGTCCAGGACTGGCGCTACAATGTCTGGCATTCCCGCATCGGGACGATCGTGCTCTACGGCGCACTGATCATCCATCCGGTGTTCGCGCTGCTGCGCGTGGTCCAGCGGCGCACCTTCAAGATGCCGCTGCGCGAGATGCTGCAGATCGCGCTGGGTCTCGCGATACCGCTCCTGCTGGTCGATCACATCGTCAGCACGCGCGTGCTGGGGTATTATTTCGGCGTCGACGAGACCTATCATGCCGTGCTTCGGCGGCTGTGGCCGAGCCGTGCGCTGCTGCAGTCGCTGCTGCTGCTGCTGGTCTGGACGMATGGCATCCTCGGTCTCCATTTCATGCTGCGTTCGCGCGACGCCTATCGCCATTGGCGCGATCCGTTCCTGCTCGTCTCGATCCTGATCCCGCTGCTGGCATTGATCGGCTTCATGGTGGCGGCACGCGAGGCCGAGCGGATGGCGCTCCCGCCCGAGTTCGTCACCGACGCGCAGCGGGTGATGTTCGACCGCGACGTGATGTGGGCGAAGAGCGCCTTCTACGGGCTGGTGGGCGCCTTCGTGCTGTTCGTCGGCATCCGCGAGATCCGGGTCAGGACGCGACGGGAGATCACGGTACGTTTCGTCGGTCACGGTACGCGGCGGCTGGTGCCGGGGCCGACGGTGCTTGAGATGTTCCGGCGCTTCGGCATTCCGCACGCGGCGCTCTGCGGCGGGCGGGCGCGCTGCGCCACCTGCCGCGTGCTGGTGATGGACGGCATCGACAAGCTGCCGTCGCCGGGGCCGAACGAAGCCAGGTTGCTGCGGCGCATCTCCGCGCCGGAAGGTGTCCGGCTTGCCTGCCAGATCAGGCCGCAAGACGACCTGCAGGTGCAGATCCTGCTCGCCTCGCGCCTGAACGCCGCCGGTGCGCGCACGTTGCAGCCCGACGATGCCGTCAACAAACGCGGCCTGACGGTGGTGGTCGCCGATCTGCGTGCCTTCTCGGCGCTCTCGGAGCGGCAGCTGCCCCGCGAACTGATCGGTCTGCTCAACCGCTTCTTCGACGAGATGGGCCAGGCGATCACGGCCCATGACGGGCGCATCGATGCCTTCTACGGCGATGGCTTCATGGCCGTGTTCGGCCTCGAGGGCTCGCAGGCGCGCGGCGCGCAGGCGGCGATCAGCGCTGCGGCCGACATCGTACGGGCGGTTGACGCGCTCAACCGCGAGTTTGGTGTGGCGCTGCCTCTGCCGCTGAGGATCGGGATCGGGATCCATACCGGCGATGCCATCACCGGTGCGGTCGAGAACGACAATCTCGGCCGGCGCGAGATCACGGTTGGTGAAACGGTCATGATCGCGAGCCAGCTCGAAGCCGCGACGCGCCGGGTTCTCGCCGATGTCGTGGTGTCGGAAGACACGATTCGCACTACCGGCCGCAGCTACGCTGGAACCGTGCCGCTCAAGATCGCGATCAAGGGGCGCGAGAAGCCGTTGACGGCCTATGGCTTTGCGAGCGCGCCGGAAATTGCCCGCCGCAAGCGCGAGGATGCGGCGATGGCGGCGAGGCCGATTCCGGCCGCTGCGTCGGAGGAAACAGCGGGCGACGCGGCCGAGCCGGCGGTGGGATCGGCATCCGGGACGGAAGAGGCGAATCCGCGCGATTGAACAGGCACGGGAGGCTGGCCTTTGCCGCAACCGCTGCCTATGGTCCCGCCAGTTTTTGCCGACAACGACGGAACCATGACGCCTGAACCTCCTTGCGAGGCCTTCCACGACCTGCTGCGCGGCATGGCGGCCTTATCCGGGAACCGCATCGTCGCCGATGTCGCACGCCTCTATGGCAAAGGCGCGCCGCCGGACCTGTCGATCGCCTGCAACCACAAGCAGATCGCCTCCAAGCAGTGGCTCGTCGAGGCGCTGGCCGAGGCCTGCCCGAAGCCGGAAGGCCCGGTCTGGGTGCTCGGCGCATGGTATGGTGTGCTCGGAGCGTTGCTGCTCGACGATCCGAGACTCGCTATCGATGAGGTGGTCAGCCTCGATATCGACCCGACCTGCGCGCCGATCGCGGAGATCCTGAATCACCGCCATGTCGCTTCCGGCCGCTTCCGGGCAGCGACAGCGGACATGATGGCGCTTGATTTCGCGGCTCAGTCACCCAGGCCCGGGCTCGTCGTCAACACAAGCTGCGAGCATCTCGCCGACGTGCCGGGCTGGATCGCGAGTTTGCCGGCCGGCCTGCCGCTCGTGCTGCAATCCAACGACTATTACCGCGAGCCGGATCATCGCAGCTGCGTGGCCTCCCTCGATGCCTTCCGCGAGCAGGCGGGGCTTGCCGAGGTCTGGTTCGCCGGGGCACGGCCGACGAAAAACTATACACGCTTCATGCTGATCGGCCGGCGATGACGACAGGCACGGTGCCGCGTATCGCGGTGGCGATGAAGGGCTATCCGCGGCTGTCGGAGACCTTCATCGCGCAGGAATTGCTCGGGCTGCAACAGCGCGGCCTCGCCTTCGAGATCTGGTCGCTCCGGCATCCGACCGACGGCGCCAAGCACCTGATGCACAACCAGATCATCGCACCGGTGCGCTACCTGCCGGAATATCTGCATGACGAACCGGGGCGGGTGGCGCGCGCAGTGTTCGGCGCGTTGACCCAGCCCGGCTTCCGCAAGCTCCTGGCGCTCTTCCTGCGCGATCTTGCCCGTGACCGGACGCGCAACCGCCTGCGCCGCTTCGGTCAGGCCTGCGTGATGGCGCGAGAACTGCCCGAGGATATCCGGCACCTGCATGTGCATTACCTGCACACGCCGGCTTCGGTCATCCGCTACGCGGCCCTGCTGCGCGGCCTGAGCTGGTCCTTCTCCGCCCATGCCAAGGACATCTGGACGACGCCCGACTGGGAAAAACGGGAGAAGATCGCCGATGCCGCCTGGGGCGTGACCTGCACGCAGGACGGCTTTCGCGAGCTCGGGCGGCTCTCCGACCAGCCCGACAAAGTGGAGCTCGTCTATCACGGGCTCGACCTCACCCGCTTTCCGCCGCCCGCCCCGAGGTCCGGTCGCGACGGCTCGGATGCGGCCGATCCGGTGCGCTTCGTCACCATCGGGCGAGCCGTGGCGAAGAAGGGCTTCGACGATCTGCTGGAATCCCTGGCCCGATTGCCCTGCATATTGCATTGGCGGCTGACCCATATCGGCGGCGGCGAGATGCTGACGACGCTGAAGGAGAAGGCGCGTTCCCTCGGCCTCGATGACAAGGTCGTCTGGGCGGGACCGAAGGCGCAGGACGAGGTCATCGCCGCGCTCAGGGCTGCCGATCTCTTCGTCCTGCCCTCGAAGCAGGCCGGCGACGGCGACCGCGACGGGCTGCCGAACGTCGTGATGGAGGCCGCGAGCCAGGCCCTGCCGATCGTGGCAACCGATTTCGCCGGGATTCCGGAATTCGTTCGGCATGGTGTCGAGGGGCTTCTGGTGCAGCCCGGTGACATCGACGGGCTTGCCGGGGTGCTCGGTGAGCTCGCCTGTTCGCCGCAGCAGCGGGGGCAGCTCGGCTATCGCGCGCTGGCGCGGCTGACCGGCGCCTTCTCGGCGGCTGCCGGACTGGACGGCATCGCTGCGCGGCTACACGCCTCTGCCGAAGAAAAGGCATGAGCGCGACCGTCCTCATCGCGGTGACGCATCTGCTCGGGTCGGGCCATCTGGTGCGTGCGGCCAATCTGGCACGGGCGCTGGCGCGAGAAGGGTTCGCGGTGACTCTGGCGAGCGGCGGCATGCCGTTGTGGCCGATGGAGCAGGAGCCCTTCACCTTCGTGCAGTTGCCGCCGGTCAGAACGGAGGGCATCGATTTCCGCACGCTGCTCGACGAGGCCGGTCGGCCCATCGACCTCGAACGCAAGGCCCAGCGCGTTGCGGCTTTGGAAGGGCTGGCGACAGGTTTGCGGCCCGATGCGGTGATCGTCGAACATTTCCCGTTCGGGCGCCGACAGCTCGCCGCCGAATTTCTCGCCCTGATCGCGGCGGCGCGGGCCGCCAATCCGAGGACCCTCGTGCTCTCCTCGGTCCGGGACGTGCTGGTAAGGCCGCGCCCTGAGCGCATAGCGGAGGCCGAGGGGCGGCTCGCGACGCTGTTCGATGCGGTGCTGGTCCATGGCGATGCGGATTTCCTGCCGCTCGACCGCTCCTGGCCAGTCGATGCGAGGCTGGCGGCCAAGCTGCGCTACACCGGCTACATGGCCGAAGCGCCGGCTGCCGACGCGCCGATCGAGACCGGCGAAGTGCTCGTATCCGGCGGCGGTTCCGCCGCGGCCATTCCGTTGTTCGCACTCGCCATCGCGGCGGCGAAGCTCGGTCCGCAGGAGCGGCGCTGGCGCATCCTAGTCGGGCGTGCGGTCGGCGGGGACGTCTTCGGCCGGCTGCGGGCAGACGCGCCGGCGCATGTCACGGTCGAGCGCGTGCGGCCCGATTTCCCGGCGCTGCTCGCCGGCTGTGCGATCTCGATCAGCCAGGCGGGCTATAACACGGTGCTCGACCTCGTCGCCGCACGGCGCCCCGCCATCGTCGTCCCGTTCGATGCCGGTGGCGAGACGGAGCAGGCCGTCAGAGCCGAAGCGATGGAGCGTGCCGGGCTGGCGCGTTGCCTGCGGATTTCGGGGGAGGGGGCTTTGACACCAGATCGGTTGGCGGCCGCCGTCGCCGCCGGAATCGGCCGAAACCCGCCCGGCATCGCTCTCGCACTCGACGGTGCCCGCAATGCGGTCGCAATGGTGAAACAGCTCCTGGACGAGCGCGTCTGAGCGATCACGAGCCGTGGCCGGCATGCCCTTTGCGAGGGCCAGGGTGCAGCTTTGCGAATTGCCGCTTCCGGTCTTTCGCTCTAATGAGGGATGATCCGCCTCCCTCCTCGGTCGGCTCTGGGCAAACCGGCATGTAGCCGGCCACGGCCCTGCGCCTGGAGACAAGATGATGACGACGACGACCGCGCCCGGATTGCCCGACATGAAGTTGTCGGTTCGGCAGACTTTCGGGATCGATACGGACCTCGAAGTGCCGGCCTATTCGGCAGCCGATCCGCATGTGCCCGATTTCGACCCCGACTACCGTTTCGACCGCGACACCACCATCGCGATCCTCGCCGGCTTCGCGCATAACCGACGCGTCATGATCTCGGGCTATCACGGCACCGGCAAGTCGACCCATATCGAGCAGGTCGCGGCCCGCCTCAACTGGCCCTGCGTCCGCGTCAACCTCGACAGCCACGTCTCGCGCCTCGATCTCGTCGGCAAGGACGCGATCGTGCTCAAGGAAGGCAAGCAGATCACCGAGTTCCAGGACGGCATCCTGCCCTGGGCGCTGCAGAACAACATCGCGCTCGTCTTCGACGAATATGACGCCGGCCGCCCAGACGTGATGTTCGTGATCCAGCGCGTGCTCGAACAGTCCGGCAAGCTGACGCTTCTCGACCAGAAGCGCGTCATCCGCCCTCATCCGGCCTTCCGGCTGTTCGCGACCGCCAACACGGTTGGTCTTGGCGACACTTCGGGCCTCTATCACGGCACGCAGCAGATCAACCAGGGCCAGATGGACCGCTGGTCGATCGTCACCACGCTGAACTACCTGCCGCATGACAACGAGGTCGCGATCGTTCTCGCGAAGTCGAAGCACTATCAGAAGAGCCCGGAGGGCAAGGACATCGTCAACAAGATGGTCCGCGTCGCCGATCTCACCCGCAACGCGTTCATGAACGGCGATCTCTCGACCGTGATGAGCCCGCGCACGGTCATCACCTGGGCGGAGAACGCGGCGATCTTCGGCGATATCGGCTTCGCCTTCCGCGTCACCTTCCTGAACAAGTGCGACGAGATGGAGCGCACGCTGGTGGCCGAGTTCTTCCAGCGCTCCTTCGGCAAGGAACTGCCGGAAAGCGCGGCGAATGTGGTGCTGAGCTAACGAGAGGACACGAGCCATGGCGCAGTACCAGGGAAGCTGTCACTGCGGGCGTGTCGCCTATGAGGTCGAGGCCGATCTCGGGACGACGCTCACCTGCAACTGCTCCTATTGCCAGCGCCGTGGCTCGATCCTCGCGTTCTCGCCCGCCAGCACCTTCACCCTCACCAAGGGTGAGGATGCGCTGACCGAGTACCGTTTCCACACGCAGAAGATCCAGCATCTGTTCTGCGAGACCTGCGGCGTCGAATCCTTTGCCAAGGCGAATGGGCCCGACGGCACGCCGATGGTCGCGGTCAATGTGCGCTGCCTCGCCGGCATCGAGCCGACCGAATTGTCGCCGACGGCCTATGACGGGCGTTCGCGCTAGGAGGGGTTGTGGTCGCGATCACGGTCGAGCCCGAGCAGGACGAGACGCGTGCCGCGGTGCTGCGTGGCCTGAGCGCGCATAACCAGGCGAAGGTCGGCCCCCGGAACGCCAAGCCGCTGGCCATCAGCCTGCGCGACGAGAGCGGCGAGATCGTCGGCGGCCTCGTCGGCGAGCTGAAATGGGAATGGCTCTATGTCGATCTGCTCTGGATCGACGAGGCCCATCGCGGCGCGGGATTGGGCGAGACGCTGGTCGCGCGAGCCGAAGACGAGGCTCGCCAGCACGGCGCCAAGGGTGTCTTTCTCGGGACAATGAGCATCCATGCGCCGGGCTTCTATCCCAAGCTCGGCTATCGCGAATGCGGCCGGATGGAGAACTATCCGGTGGCGGGTCAATCGCTGCATCACTTCACGAAGGCGCTATGAGCATCTCGAACCGCAAGCCTGGAACGCCGAAGGAAGCCCCGGCCGAGCCGCTGAAGCGGGCGATCTCGGGCGCGATGAAGGCGATCGCGCGCAAGCCGGAGATGGAAATCGTCTTTGCCTCGGACAAGCCGTCGCTGGTCGGCGAGCGGGCGCGACTGCCCGAGCCGCCGCGCAAGCTCAGCGTCGGCGATGTCGCGATCCTTCGCGGCCATGCCGATTCGATGGCGCTACGCCTTGCCTGCCATGACGCCGCGATCCATCGCCGCGCCGCGCCGGAGGGCGATGCTGCCCGCGCCGTCTTCGATGCCGTCGAGCAGGCGCGCGTCGAATCGATCGGCGCGCGGCGGATGTCCGGCATGGCCGGCAACATCACCGCGATGCTGGAGGACCGCTATCATCGCGGCGGGCGTTACGAGGAAATCACCGATCGCGCCGACGCGCCACTCGAGGATGCTCTGGCGCTGATGGTGCGCGAGCGCCTGACGGGCCTGAAGCCGCCGAAGGCGGCCGAAAAGATCGTCGAGCTCTGGCGCGAGCAGATCGAAGCCAAGGCCGGGAGCGATCTCGACAGGCTCTCCAAGACGATCGAGGACCAGCGCGGCTTCGCCCGTACGGTGCGCGACATGCTGGCCTCGCTCGACATGGCCGATCAGACCGCGCAGGGCGACGAGTCCGAGGAGGACGAGGACAACCAGGACCAGTCCTCCGAGGACCAGCAGCAGCAGGAAGGCGAATCCGAGCAGGAGAGCGGCGCGGACCGCTCCGAGGTCGAGGTCAGCGAGGACGCGACCGAGGAGCTGCAGGAGGGCGCCTCCGAGGCGACCGACGCGCCGGCCGGCGACTGGGACGAGGAGGATGACAGCTCCGAATCCGAGGAGGCCGGCGAGGCGCCGCGTCCGCGCGAGAGCCGCGGCAATGAACGCCCCCAGACGGACTACAAGGCCTATACGACCAAGTTCGACGAGATCGTCACGGCCGAGGAGCTTTGCGACGCCGAGGAACTGACGCGCCTGCGCGCCTATCTCGACAAGCAGCTCGCGAATCTGCAGGGCGTCGTCGCACGCCTCGCCAACCGCCTGCAGCGGCGGTTGATGGCACAGCAGAACCGTTCCTGGCAGTTCGATCTGGAGGAAGGCGCGCTCGATCCTGCCCGCCTGCCGCGCATCATCATCGACCCGTTCCAGCCGCTCTCCTTCCGGCGGGAATCGGACGTCAATTTCCGCGACACGGTGGTGACCCTGCTGATCGACAATTCCGGCTCGATGCGCGGACGGCCGATCACGGTCGCCGCTACCTGCGCCGATATCCTCGCTCGCACGCTGGAGCGTTGCGGCGTCAAGGTCGAGCTCCTCGGCTTCACGACGCGCGCCTGGAAGGGCGGGCTGTCGCGCGAGGCCTGGCTGCAGTCGGGCAAGCCAGCCAATCCCGGCCGCCTCAACGACCTCAGGCACATCATCTACAAGGCCGCCGACGCGCCCTGGCGGCGCGCGCGCAAGAATCTCGGCCTGATGATGCGCGAGGGTCTGCTCAAGGAGAACATCGACGGCGAAGCGCTGGATTGGGCGCATAAGCGCCTGCTCGGCCGGCCGGAGCAGCGCAAGATCCTGATGGTGATCTCGGACGGCGCGCCGGTCGACGATTCCACCCTCTCGGTCAATGCCGGCAATTATCTCGAGCGGCATCTGCGCCATATCATCGCCGAGATCGAGAGCCGTTCGCCGGTCGAACTCATCGCCATCGGCATCGGCCACGACGTCACGCGCTACTACCGCCGCGCCGTCACCATCGTCGATGCCGAGGAACTGGGGGGCGTGATGACCGAGAAGCTCGCCGAGCTTTTCGAAGAGGACGGGCCAGCCGCCGGTCCCACGTCGCGCCGCCTGCATTGATGCGCCTGACACGGCGTGCCGCGCTTGCGGGCCTCGGCGGCCTGGTGCTGCCGGGGGTGGCGCAGGCCGCCGAGCAGACTCGCTTTCCAGTCTCGGTTTCAGCCCGGCCGCTCGCGGCCTTCGAACCGCGCAACCCCGAGCGGCGCCGATTCGGCGCGCTCCAGTTCCGCAGCGGCCTCGTGCTGTCGTCCGGGCATCCGCGCTTTGGCGGTTTCTCCGGCATGGCTCGACTCAAAGAAGGACGCGATCTCGTCGCAGTGACCGACCGCGGCTACTGGCTGACGGCGAGAATCGCTTCGCAAGGGGGCAAGCTTACCGGCCTCGCCGATGCCGAGATGGCTGCCATCCTCGGCGCCTCCGGACGGCCGCTTGCGCGTTCGGGGCTCTTCGACACCGAGAGCCTCTGCATCGCCGATGGCGTCGCCCATGTCGGGATCGAACGCCGGCACGAGATCGTGCGTTTCGACTGGGCGGGCGAGGGCGTCGAAGCGCGGGCGCGATCGGTGCCCGTGCCGCCCGAAATCAAACGCCTGCCGCGTAATCGCGGGCTGGAGGCGCTGGGTGTGGTGCCGGTAGGGCCGCTGAAGGGCGCGCTTGTCGCGGTCGCCGAGCGATCGGGCAAGGAGGACGAGCCGACCCTCGGCGCGATTCTCGGCGGTCCCCAGCCGGGGCTGTTCAAGGTCGCCAGGCATGACGGCTATGACATCACCGATCTCGCCTTTCTGCCGTCTGGCGACATGCTGCTGCTCGAGCGCTGGTACCAGCCGCTGCGGGGCGTCGGCATGAGGATGAGGCGAATCGCCGGGCGCGACATCCGGCCGGGCGCGCTGGTGGATGGACCGGGCCTGATCGAGGCCGATCTCGGCTATGAGATCGATAATATGGAAGGGCTGTCCGTCCATCAGGAGAACGGGCGCACAGTGCTGACCCTGATCTCGGACGACAATTTCTCCTTCCTGCAGCGGACGGTGCTGCTGGAATTCGAGCTGCTTTCGTAGAGAGAACGTCATGCTCGGGCTTGACCCGAGCATCTCATGACCAGTGGAACAGGAGCCTCTTCCCGCCCGAGATTCTCGGGTCTCCGCTTCGCCGCGCCCGAGAATGACGGCAGGTGTGGCCCAAACGAAAAAAGCGGCCTTTCGGCCGCTTCGTTCAACCCCGAAAGGGAAGCCCGCTCAGTTGGCGATAAGCTTCTTCTCGAGATCGCGCTTCAGGGTGAGCGCGCCGACCGAGAGGTCGCCGGCCGCAGCCTTGAGCAGGAAGGCGTCGAGGCCGCCGCGATGCTCGACCGAACGCAGGGCGTTGGCCGAAATGCGCAGGCGCACCGAACGGCCGAGCGCGTCCGACTGCAGCGTGACGTTCACGAGGTTCGGGCGGAAGACGGTCTTCGTCTTGCGGTTCGAGTGGCTGACGAGGTGGCCGGTCTGGGTGGCTTTCCCGGTCAGTTCGCAACGGCGGGCCATGGCAATCGTTCCTTACATCCCCAGGTCGCTCAAACAAAAAAACCGACACGCGACGTGCCGGCGAGCACCGGAAGTCAAATTGAAGTCGTGGTTCCATAGCCAAGCTCGCAGGCCTCGTCAAGGAAAACTCCCGCGGCCTGTTCACATCGCCTTCAGCGTTAACGAGGTGTAAAGATCGGCATCGGATGCTTCGTCCGGCCGTCGCTTCGCTGCGATGGGAAACCGGTCACGATTCGGACCGATTCAGAGTGCATGTCGCGCAGGATCGCGCCGTTCCGGAGGCAATGGATGAAATCCGCCGTCGCATCGTCCCTCGCAGCGCTGGTTCTCGCAGCCTGTCTGGCCGAGATGGCCGAGGCGGCCTCGCTCGATGCGCGCTACGACGTCTCCCTTCTCGGCATCACGTTGGGCACCGCGAGCCTCTCCGGCGGTATCGACGGATCGAGCTACAAGCTCGACATGGCCGCGAAGCTGACGGGAATCGTCGGCGGCGTGACCGGCGGCCGCGGCTCCGGCGCGGCGACCGGGGCACTGGTGGGCGGCAAGCTCGCGCCCAGGACCTTCGCCGTCAGCTCCGCCAATTCCAGCGAGAGCCGCACCGTGCGCATGGCGCTCGCCGATAACAGCGTCGCGGGCATCGATATCGAGCCGCCGATCGACGACAAGCCCGACCGCGTGCCGGTCACCGAGGGGCACAAGCGCAACATCGTCGATCCGCTCAGCGCTTTCCTTATGCCGGTCAACGGCAAGGGCAGGGACGGCGCCTGCAACCGCACACTGCCGATCTTCGACGGCGCGGCGCGCTACGACATCAAGCTCAGCAGCGCCGGGACCCGCAACGTCAAGCTCGACGGCTATAGCGGTCCGGTTTCCATTTGCCAGGCGCGCTATGTGCCGATTTCGGGCCACCGGGCGCTCCGGCCCAGCACCAAGTTCATGACCGAGAACAGAGACATCACAGCCTGGCTGGCGCCGGTCGCCGGCACCGATGTGATGGTGCCGGTGCGCATCTCCGTGAAGACGATGATCGGAACGGCGGTGATCGAGGCCTCGAGCTTCAAGGTCGATCCCGGCGTCACCGCGAGCGCGGCGCGGAACTGAGGGGGCTCTCAGGGCGCGCGCTTTACGCCCTGATCATCCTCGAAGACCGGCCGGAAGAATGACCGCTCGTAGCTGATGATGAAGCGGTCCTTTTCGTTCATCGCGAATGCGGCCTGACATTCGGGATCGTCGAAGGAGCGCTTGCGGTAATCCTCATAGGCCGCCAGTGTGGGAAAGCTGAACAAGGCGAGCGCCACGTTGGACACGCCTTCCGACGGCATGAAATAGCCGTGGTGCTTGCCGCCGAACTTCTCGACCAGCCGGATCCAGAGCTTGCCGTAAGCCTCGAAGGCCGGGAGCTGATGGGGATCGATGATATAGCGCAGATAACAGGTTACCATGTTCAGGCTCCGTGCCGGCTCTCGAGGAAAGCGCCCATCCGCTTGAGCGCCTTCTCGATGTTCTCTAGCGAGTTCGCGTAGGAGAGACGGATGTAGCCTTCGCCATGGACGCCGAAATCGGGTCCCCCGATTGTGGCGACGCCGGCTTCCTCCAGCAGGGCCGAGGCGAGCTTCTTCGCCTTCCAGCCGGTCTTGGTGATGTTTGGGAAGGCATAGAAGGCGCCCTTCGGCACGGCGCAGGAGACGCCCGGCAGGCCATTCAGCCCCTTCACCACCGCTTTACGGCGCCGGTCGAACTCGGCGACCATCGTGTGGACGGCGTCCTGCGGGCCGGTGAGCGCCGCCAGACCTGCCCATTGCGCGGGGGCGTTGACGCAGGAATGCGAGTTCACCGCAAGCTTGCGGGCGTTGTCGAGCAGCGGCTTCGGCCAGACCGAGTAGCCCAGGCGCCAGCCCGTCATCGCATAGGTCTTGGACCAGCCATTGAGCAGGATGAGGCGGTCGCGGATCTCGGGATAGCTGAGAAGACAGACATGCTTCTCGCCGTCATAGACCATCTGGTCGTAGATCTCGTCCGACATCACCGCGACGTCCGGGAAATCAGCCAGCCCCGCGACGAGCTTGTCGATCTCGCTCTTCGGCGTCACGCCGCCGGTCGGATTGGCCGGCGAGTTGATGATGAGGAGCCGGGTCTTCGGCGTGATCAGCGCGAGCGTCTCCTCGGCGGAGAAAGCAAAGCCGTTCTCCTCGCGAACCGGCACCGGGATCGGCGTCGCGCCGGTATATTCGATCATCGAGCGATAGATCGGGAAGCCGGGGTCCGGATAAAGAATTTCGGCGCCGGGCTCGCCGAACATCAGGATCGCCATGAACATGGTGACCTTGCCCCCCGGCACGATCATTACGCTCTCGGGAGAGACCTCGACCGCGAAGCGCTTGTGCAGGTCGGCGGCGACGGCCTCGCGCAGCGGCAGGATGCCGTTCGCCGGGGTGTAGCCATGATGGCCGTCGCGGAGTGCCTTCACCGCGGCCTCGACGATGTGCTCGGGCGTGGCGAAGTCCGGCTGGCCGATGCCGAGATTGATGATGTCCTTGCCCTGTCGCTGCAGCTCGGTCGCGCGCGCCAGCACGGCGAAGGCGTTCTCCTCGCCGATGCGGGCGAAGGATGGGACGACGTGAAGGGACATGGCGCGTTTCCTCGGCGGCGCTTTTCGGACGGTCAGATTGGCCGGTTCTGTCAGGGCGTGCCTTCTGACCCGCCTTTTCTTGGCGCCAAACCGGCAGGGCTGGCAAGCGTGTGCCGCGCACCACACGTTGTTGCATACTGCATACAGCATGAATAATTAGTATGACTATCAAGCAGAATGGCCCTTGCCGAGCTACCGGCGATCGGCATGATGGCTTGTCTCAAATCGTTTGAATGAGAGATCGGCAAACGGCCGTCAGCGCCGTGCCGCGCGAGAGGAAACGAGATGGCCAAGGCACCTGGCAAGACCCCCGGCAAGAAGCCGGTTCGGCGCATCAAGCCCGAGCAGCTGCGCTCCAAGGCGTGGTTCGACAATCCCGCGAATGCGGATATGACCGCGCTCTATATCGAGCGCACCATGAATTTCGGCCTGTCGCGCGACGAGTTGCAGTCCGGCCGGCCGATCATCGGCATCGCCCAGACCGGTTCCGACATCGCCCCGTGCAATCGCCACCATATCGAATTGGCGCACCGCGTCCGCGACGGCATCCGCGAGATGGGTGGCGTGCCCTTCGAGTTCCCGATCCACCCGATCCAGGAAACCTGCAAGCGGCCGACCGCCTCGCTCGACCGCAACCTGCAATATCTCAGCCTCGTCGAGATCCTCTACGGCTACCCGCTCGACGGCGTGGTGCTGACGACGGGCTGCGACAAGACGACCCCGGCGCAGATCATGGCGGCCGCGACGGTCGACATCCCAGCGATCGCACTGCCGGGCGGGCCGATGCTGAACGGCTCCTTCCGCGGCGAGCGGACCGGTTCCGGTACGATCGTCTGGAAGGCGCGCCAGATGATGGCGGCGGGCGAGATCGACTATAAGGGCTTCGTCGAACTCGTCGCCTCCTCGGCGCCGTCGGCCGGCCACTGCAACACCATGGGCACGGCTTCGACGATGAACTCGCTGGCGGAAGCGATGGGCATGACGCTGCCCGGCGCCGCCGCGATCCCCGCGCCCTATCGCGACCGCTACGAGATGGCCTATCTGACGGGCAAGCGCATCGTCGAAATGGTCTGGGAAAACCTGATCCCCTCGAAGATCCTGACGCGCGAGGCCTTCGAAAACACCATCGTCATCAATTCGGCGATCGGCGGCTCGACCAATGCGCCTGTTCACGTCAACGCCATCGCCAAGCATATCGGCGTCGAACTCGACAACGAGGATTGGACCAAGATCGGCTACGAGATCCCGCTGCTGGTCAACCTGCAGCCGGCCGGCGAGTATCTCGGCGAGGATTACTATCGCGCCGGCGGCCTGCCGGCCGTGATCGCGGAGCTGGTGGAGAAGGGCAAGCTGAAGCCCGCCATCACCGCCAACGGCAACACCCTGGAAGAGAACTGCAAGGGTGCCTTCTCCATCGCCCGCGAGGTCATCAAGAGCTATGACGAGCCGATGAAGGCCCAGTCCGGCTTCCTCAACCTCTCCGGCAATCTCTTCGATTCCGCGATCATGAAGACCAGCGTGATCACCCCGGAATTCCGCAAGCGCTATCTGGAGAACCCAAAGGACCCGATGGCCTTCGAGGGCCGCGCCATCGTCTTCGACGGGCCGGAGGACTACCACCACCGCATCGACGATCCCGCGCTCGCCATCGACGAGCATTGCATCCTGTTCATCCGCGGCGTCGGCCCGATCGGATATCCCGGCGCGGCCGAGGTGGTGAACATGCGGCCGCCGGATTACCTGATCAAGAAGGGCGTCACCGCGCTCGCTTGCGTCGGCGACGGGCGCCAGTCCGGCACCTCCGGCTCGCCCTCGATCCTCAACGCCTCGCCGGAGGCGGCGACCGGCGGCGGCCTGGCGCTGCTGAAGACCGGCGACAAGGTCCGTATCGACCTCAAGAAACGCAGCGCCAACATCCTGATCTCGGATGAGGAACTGGCTGAGCGCAAGGCGGCGTTCAAGGCGTCGGGCGGCTATAAATATCCGAAGAGCCAGACCCCCTGGCAGGAGATCCAACGCAAGATCGTTGGCGAGCTCTCCGAGGGCATGGTCCTCAAGCCGGCCGTCAAGTACCAGAAGATCCACAAGAAGTTCGGCATTCCGCGCGACAACCACTGAGCGCGGCGCTCCCTGGCGCGTCATGCTCGGGCCTGTCCCGCGCATCTCGTGCCGAAGAATGCGCCTCTTCCGGCGAGAGATTCTCGGGTCGGCCCTTCGTGCCGCCCGAGAATGACGGCTGCGGCGGCATTCGCCATGCGCAACGGCGCCCGTCCGCCGATGCGCGGCTTCGGGGCTGACAAATGCGTGCGCGCTGGACACTATGCGACCCTCGCATCGGTCTCCATTTGAAACGATTTAAAATGGCACATAGCCCGCAAGTCGAAGCCTTCCGCAAGCTGCACGAGGCTGAGTGCTTCGTGATGCCCAATCCCTGGGATCTCGGTTCGGCGCGCTGGCTGCGCGGACAGGGCTTCAAGGCGCTGGCGACGACGAGCGCCGGCTTCGCCTTCACGCAGGCGCGTGCCGACCAAGACGTACCGCGGGACATGATGCTCGCCCACATCGCCGAGATGGTGAAGGCTGTGCCGGATCTGCCAGTCAATGCCGATTTCGAGAACGGCTATGCCGATACGCCGGACGGCGTCGCCGCCAACGTCAAGCTCTGCGTCGCGACCGGCGTCGCCGGCCTCTCGATCGAGGATGCAACCGGGCGCACGGACGATCCTCTCTATGCCTTCGAGCTTGCGGTCGAGCGGGTCAAGGCCGCGCGCAAGGCAATCGACGACACCGGCTCCGGCGTCGTGCTGACGGCCCGCGCCGAATGCTTCCTGACCGGTCATTCGGAGCCGCTGAAGGAAGCGGTGCGCCGGATCGAAGCCTATGCGGCGGCAGGCGCCGACGTGCTCTATGCCCCCGGGCCGAAGACCGCGGCCGATATCGCCACCATCGTCTCCGCGGCCGGGGGAAAGCCGGTGAACGCGCTGGTCTATGGCGATTTCGGGCTCTCTGTCGCGGATATCGCGGCGGTTGGCGTGCGGCGCATCTCGATCGGCGCCGCCTTGGCAAGGGCAGCATGGGCCGCCTTCATCGAGACGACGCGGCTGATCGCGGAGGAGGGGAGTTTCAAGGGCTTTGCCGGCAACGGCGCTTCGGTGCCGCTCAATCCGTTTTTCACCAAGGATCTCGGGGAGCGCTCATGAGCGGCACGCTCCTGATCGCACCGGAATGGCTCGGGCGTAGCGGGCTCTGGCAGGTCGACGCCAAGGGCAAGCGCAAGGCCGTTGATGCCGAGGATCTCGGCCTGTCCGAGGCGATCGGAGATCGGCTCGAAGCCTGGATGGATGCGTTCGACGCGATCTATGACGAGGATGATCCGGTAGCGTCCGACTTCGCCGATCAGGTCGAGCGCATGGCCTGGGAGGCCGAGGGGCATGCGCTCGCCCATGCCATTGCGGAAGAGCTCGGCTCGGGCTGGAGCGTTCAGCAGGATTTCACGAGCTGGCGGGGGAAGGGACTGTCATGACACTCGACTGGAAGGCGCCGCCATTCCCGCCGGCCAAGGTTCTGGACGGGCAATATTGCCGGCTCGAGCCGCTCGATGTCAGCCGCCATCTCGATGACATCTGGGCTGCCAATGCCGGGCATGACAGCGTCTGGGACTGGTTGCCCGCCACCCCGCCGAAGAGCAAGGACGAATACCGCGCCTTGCTGGATTCGATGGTGGCGAAGGCGGGCATCGTCCCGCTCGCCGTGATCGACAAGGCCGACGGCAAGGCCAAGGGCCATCTCTGGATCATGGAGATCCGGCCCGAGCATGGCGTGTTCGAGGTCGGCTGGATCACCTATTCCCCGGCGCTGCAGCGCACGCGAACGGCGACGGAAGCCATCTATCTCGTCGGCGACTACGGCTTCTCGCTCGGCTATCGCCGCTACGAGTGGAAGTGCAACAACCTCAACGAGCCCTCCAAGCGCGCCGCCCTGCGCTTCGGCTTCCAGTATGAGGGGCTGTTCCGCCAGCACATGGTGGTGAAGGGCGAGAACCGCGACACCGCCTGGTTCTCGATCCTCGATAGCGAGTGGCCGGTGCGCGCTCAGGCCTTCCGTCGCTGGCTGGCGCCGGAGAATTTTGACGGACAGGGCAACCAGAAGCGTTCGCTCGGCGCCTTCAACCAGATCGCCGCACAGGCGGGGGCTGCCGCACTGCGCCGCGCGGGCTATGCCGACATTCCGGCCATCCTCGCCCTCAAGAACGCGGCGTATACTCCAAACGAGAGCATCATCGGCGTTCCCTCGCTGCCGCGCATCGCCGATTACCGGCAGGTCGTCTCCGAGCATGAGGTCTGGCTGGTGGATGGCGAGAATGGCCTCGAGGCCGCCATCGTTCTCGAGGTCGAGCCGCAGGACTTCACGGTCTGGAGCATCGCGGTCGCGCCGGAGGCCGGGGGCCGCAAGCTGGGCGCAGCGCTGATGGCCTTCGCTGACGAGCGGGCGCGGGCGCTCGGCTACGGCTCCGTCCACCTCTACACCCACGCCAAACTGGCCCAGCGCATCGGCTGGTACGAGCGCCTCGGCTTCGCCATCACGCATCATGAGGACATGGCCGACCGGCGGCTGACCCATATGCGCAAGACTATTGCAAAAGCCGGCTAATAAAAGGAAGCGAGCATGGCAGGACGTTTGAAGGGCAAGGTCGCGGTCGTCACCGCCGCGGGGCAGGGGATCGGCCGGGCCATCGCGGAGGCTTTCGTGGCTGAGGGAGCCACCGTCTGGGCGACCGACAAGGATGTCGGCCTGCTCGAAGGCATTCCCAAGGCGAAGAAGCGCAAGCTCGACGTGCTCTCGACCAAGGCGGTCAACGCCTTCGCCGAGAAGGTCGGCCCGATCGACGTTCTCGTGAACGCCGCCGGCTTCGTCCATCACGGCACGGTGCTGAACACCGACGACAAGGCCTGGGACTTCTCCTTCGACCTCAACGTCAAGGCGATGCACCGGACGATCCAGGCGTTCCTGCCGGGCATGCTGGAGAAGCACAACGGCTCGATCATCAACATTGCCTCGGGCGCCGGCTCGGTGCGCGGCATCCCCAATCGCTACGCCTATGGCGCGACCAAGGCGGCGGTGATCGGCCTGACCAAGGCCGTCGCAGCCGACTACATCAAGAAGGGCGTCCGCGCCAACGCGATCTGCCCGGGCACGATCCAGTCGCCCTCGCTCGACCAGCGCATCAAGGACCTCGCTGCTTCCACCGGGACGACCGAGGCCGCCGCCCGGCAGGCTTTCATCGATCGCCAGCCGATGGCCCGCCTCGGCACGGCCGAGGAGATCGCCTGGCTCGCGGTTTATCTCGCCGCCGACGAGTCGAGCTACACCACCGGCCAGATCCATCTGGCGGATGGCGGCTTCGCGCTCTGAGCGCGACTGCGGATGGCGGGCGGTCTTCCGTCCGCCATCGTTCAAGGGCGCGACAAGAAGCGCCCCGGCACGAGAACGGGTAGGGAGCGCCCATGCATGTTCTGATCACGGGGGCGGCCGGCATGGTCGGCCGGAAACTGGCGGAACGTCTGGCGCGCGAGGGAAGTTGCGCCGGCAAGGCGATCAGCAAGCTCACTCTGACAGATGTCGTGCCCGCTTCCTTGCCGCCCGAGCTCGCAGACCGGGCTGCGATCCGCGTTGAGGATTCCGGCGACGCTGCCGTGGCGAAGGAACTCGCCGCCCTGCGGCCGGACCTGATCTTCCATCTTGCCGCGATCATCTCCGGCGAGGCCGAGCGCGATTTCGACAAGGGCTACCGCGTCAATCTCGACGGCATGCGCAATCTGCTGGAAGCGATCCGGCACGAGGGCGGCGCGGCTTACGTGCCGAAGCTCGTCTTCACCAGCTCGAGCGGCATCTTCGGCGCGCCGTTCCCCTCCGTAATCTCCGATGAGTTCCATGTCACGCCGCTGACCAGCTACGGCACGCAGAAGGCCATCGGGGAATTGCTGCTGGCCGACTACACGCGGCGCGGCTTCGTCGAGGGGGTCGGCATCCGCTTCCCCTCGATCGTGGTCCGGCCGGGCAAGCCGAACGCCTCGGCTGGCGGCTTCTTCTCAGCTATCATCCGCGAGCCATTGCAGGGGCAGGAGGCGCTGCTGCCGGTCGGCGACGAAGTGCTCTTCACCCATGCCAGCCCGCGCGCGGCCGTCGGCTTCCTGATCCATGCTTCCGGGCTCTCGCGCGAGCAACTCGGCCCGCGCGTCAACCTGACCATGCCGGGCGTTTGCGTTACGGTCGGCGAGCAGATCGAGGCGCTCAGGCGCGTTGCCGGCGACCGGGCGGTCAAGCTGATCAGGCGCGCGCCCGATCCTGCCTCTTCCGCCATCATCGCCGGCTGGCCGACGCGGTTCGACGCCAAGCGCGCGCTGGCGCTGGGCTTCAAGGCTGAACGCGATTTCGACGAGATCATCCGCGTCCATATCGAGGACGATCTCGACGGCCATCTTCCGAACTGACCGACGCCAACCAATCAGACCCAACCTTCAGGACAGATTCGATGCATATTCTCGTTCTCGGCGGCGCCGGCATGGTCGGACGCAAGTTCATCGAGCGGCTGGCGCGCGACGGCGCGCTCGGCGGCAAGCCGGTGACCCGCGTGACCGCGCAGGATGTCGTCGTCGCCTCACCCCCGCCGGCCGCTCCCTTCGATTTCGAGGCGGTGATCTCCGATCTTTCGATCGAGGGCGAGGCGGAGAGCCTGATCGCGACGCGGCCCGAATTGATCGTCCATCTCGCGGCCATCGTCTCCGGCGAGGCCGAAGCCGATTTCGACAAGGGCTACCGGATCAATCTCGACGGTACGCGCCATCTCTTCGAGGCGATCCGCAAGGCCGGCGGCGGCTACAAGCCGCGCTTGGTCTTCACCTCCTCGATCGCGGTGTTCGGTGCGCCGTTCCACGACAAGATCGAGGACGAGTTCTTCACCACGCCGCTGACCAGCTACGGCACGCAGAAGGCGATCGGCGAGCTCCTGCTCAGCGACTATTCGCGGCGCGGCTTCTTCGATGGCGTCGGTATCCGCTTGCCGACGATCTGC
The DNA here is from genome assembly GCF_056395485.1 of Allobosea sp. 10L417. Classification (NCBI taxonomy): domain Bacteria; kingdom Pseudomonadati; phylum Pseudomonadota; class Alphaproteobacteria; order Hyphomicrobiales; family Alloboseaceae; genus Allobosea; species Allobosea sp. 10L417. The sequence goes on along the minus strand of NZ_JBFTJP010000006.1, from coordinate 142,714 downwards.
GTGCGCCCCGGCAAGCCCAACAAGGCAGCCTCGGGCTTCTTCTCCAACATCATCCGCGAGCCGCTGAACGGCGAGGAGGCGGTGCTGCCGGTCTCGGATCAGGTGCGCCACTGGCATGCCTCGCCGCGTTCGGCGGTCGGCTTCCTCATCCATGCCGCGACGATGGACACGGCTGCGATCGGCCCGCGCCGGGTGCTGACGATGCCGGGCTATTCCTGCACGGTCGCCGAGCAGATCGAAGCGCTGCGCAAGGTCGCCGGCGATAATGTCGCAGCCCGGATCAAGCGCGTGCCCGATCCGGTGATCGATGGGATCGTCGCGGGCTGGCCGCGCGATTTCAATCCGCAGCGTTCGCTGGCGCTCGGCTTCAAAAGCGAGTCGAGCTTCGAGGAGATCATCCGCGTGCATATCGAAGACGAATTGCACGGCACTTTCGTCAAGTAGCGCGACGTCGCGGCACCGTCATGGTCGGGCTTGTCCCGACCATCCACGTCTTCTTTGCTCCAGGGCTGCGTTCAAGACGTGGATGCTCGCCACAAGGGCGAGCATGACGGCTGCGTGGTCTTCAAGCCGGGCAAGGCTCGGCCTGTTCCTGCTGGCGGCGCGGGGGCATGCCGAGCGTCGGCGCGTGCGCCCGCTCCTCGCCAGTTTCCCGCTCCGGCGCATGCGCCCAGCCGCTGGCACCCCAGCTCTTGAGCGCCGCCCAGGTCGAGCGGTCGAGCCGGAACTGCTCGCAGGGGAACAGCCCGCCGCGCGCCGGCAGCGACTTCAGGAACGAGCCTTCAGGCCGGAAGCCGGACTTCTCCAGCACTCGCCGCGAGGCCGGGTTGATGACGCGGGTATCGGCCTCGATCGCCGGCAGGTCGACCAGCGAGAACAAGGTGTCGATCAGCGCCTGCACCGCTTCGGTGGCGTAGCCCTTGCTCCAGTGCGGCGTGCCGAGCCAGTAGCCGATGAAAGGCACGCCCGAAGCCTGCTTGTGCGCACCGATCATGCCGATGACCTCGTTCGGCTTCGAACGTGGCGTGATCGCCAGCACCAGATGCTCGCCCAGCGCATTGCCCTTGCGCATGGCGAAGATGAAGGGCTCGACCGCCTCGGGCGGGTAGGGGTGTGGGATCGACGCCGTCATCTCCGCCACCGCTTTCTCGCCGGCCTGGCGAAGGATGGCATTGGCATCGGCCATGCGGGGCCAACGCAGCCAGAGACGCCGGGTCTCGAGCCGGAAGACATCGTCGCGGGTCAGTTCGGGGAACATTGTGTCTCTCCGTCGGCGCAAACGAAAAAAGGGAGCTGGGACTTTGGTCCCATCTCCCCTTCGCTGACCTTCGGGAGACCCTCTTCGGGCCATTTACCCCTTGATCCGTTCGGTTCGATGGAACCGGCGGATCGAGAGATTTCCCTATCCGCCTTTTACTCTGCGGCCTCTTGGGCCGGGACTACGTTCACGAAAGCTCGGCCGAGTTTCGTCGTGAATCGGACGCGGCCATTCGTCGTCGCAAAGAGGGTATGGTCTTTGCCCATGCCGACATTGGCGCCGGCATGCCACTTCGTGCCGCGCTGACGAATAATGATGTTGCCGGCAACGACGGCCTGATCGCCGAAGCGCTTCACGCCGAGTCGCTTGCTCTCTGAATCGCGGCCGTTACGCGACGAGCCGCCTGCCTTTTTGTGAGCCATAACGCCCTACCTCAAAACTTGTCGTGTCTCTCTAACCCGAAATGGCGGCGAAAGCCACCCGTCTCGGATACGAAATGCCGGAGCACCATTCTGTCAGGAGCGACAGGCCGAGGCCGAAGCCTGGGCAAATGATGATCCGGCGCGAATGTTGACGCCGGGAAACCCGACCTCAGGCCTCGGACGCCTCGTCCTTGGCCTTCTTGGCAGGGGCCTTCTTGGCCGCAGCCTTCTTCGGCGCGTCGCCTTCCTCGCCGGTCTCGGCCTTGGCGGCCTTCGGAGCAGCCTTCGCCTTGGCGGCAGCCGGCTCGGCGGAGACATCGCCCTTCTTCATCTCCGGCTGCTTGCCGCCGGTGAGGATGTCGGTGATGCGGATGACGGTCAGCTCGGCGCGGAAGCCGCGCTTGCGCTTCGAGTTCTGGCGGCGGCGCTTCTTGAAGGCGATGACCTTCTCGCCACGGGCCTGCTCGACGATCTCACCGGCGACGGTGATCTCGGAAAGGGCCTTGGTGTCGAGCGTGGTCTTCTCACCTTCGGTGAGCATCAGCACGGAGCCGAAGGCGACGGTGTCGCCCGGGTTGCCCTCGATCTTGGCAACGGTGATCTTGTCGTTGGCGGCGACGCGGAACTGCTTCCCGCCGGTCTTGATGACTGCGAACATTTTGTCCTCCATGTTCGGCCCCGTCCTGTCATGGCCTCCGGAAAGGACGCGCATGCGGGACGGCTTTTTGGCAGTCGGTTGCGTGGTCTGGTTTGCTCTTGCCGGCTTGCGACGCATCACGCAGGCCAAAAGAGATCAGGCGCGGGTTTCCCCACGCCGGACGGTGCTCGATAGTCGGGCTCGTGCGTGAGGTCAAGCAAAAGCGGCGGGGAAGAGTGGATTTCTCCTGGCGGAGAGGCTTGCCCCCTGGCGATGGCTTGTGTAGTAACCGCCTCGCTTCGACCGAAGGCGACCGCGGACAGGTGGCAGAGTGGTTGAATGCACCGCACTCGAAATGCGGCATACCTGCAAGGGTATCGGGGGTTCAAATCCCTCCCTGTCCGCCATCATCCCGCCAAGGGATTGATTTTCCAGAGAGACTAGGCAAAGCAAGAGCTTGGCCGTCGGAGGGGTGCGCGCAGGTGGCGCGCAGTGTCGTGCCTCTGAAAGCATACCAAGACCGGCATCTATCGATTCCGCGAGCGTGTCCCGGACTATCTGGAAATTCGTCGGCAATTGGGCCGAGAAGTCGCCGCCCACGGTGGGGGTGATGGGATGTGGCCCAGGCCGCCGCCTGTGGCGCATGGCAGCCCGCACAGGCCTGCGATCGGAACTTGCTCGGGCGCGCGGGCGGCCGTGATGGTGGGTGGCCCTGACTTCACCGGGCCGTCGCGGAGAAGGCGAACACCACCAACGCGAACCAGGGCGCCAGGAAGCGCAACTCTTTGAACTCCGGGAGCCGTGAGGCGCGTCATCTGCCCTGATCGGCAGCTGTCCGTGCCGCATCGTCACGGCGTCGCGCGAAGATGCGTGCCTGGATTTGGCGCGAAATGGCAAGTCGAGCGCGCGGCCGGCGGCTAGGAGTGAGCGCTGATATTCGCATCGTCCGCGTTCTCCGATGACATCACGCAATTCATTCCCTGCGCTCGGGGCTTCTCTTCTGGCTGCAACTCCCTCCCTTCCTCCGCTTCTCGGTCGACTGGCGCAGGCGCAGGCGCAGCCCGCCGCCACGCGCAGGGCTCACCATTGCGCGGTTCGTCATACGCGGCGGCGGACGGTCCATCATCCCCGCACGATGGTGTTAGCCTGCGATTCGGCCCGCTCCGGCAGTACGCCTCCGGTCCTGGGGCTGCGTGGTGGCCGCCGTCACCAACGGTACCGTTATCATCCTGGCGGCGGTCAACCGCATATCCAAGGCCCCTTCGTCCGAACTCTGCAGGTTCTGGTGACGGTCGACTATCGCAACGACAATTTCATCTTCGACGCGCTGCAGCAGGGTTCCGTGCTCGGCGGCAAAGCGCGATTTTGACTTGATGGGAGACCACAATATGTTCCCCTCCGTTCGTTCCGCCTGCTTCACCCTGGCGTTGCTGGCCCCTGCCGCGGCGATGGCGCAATCGGCGCCGAAGCCCAACATCCTCTATATCGTCGCCGACGATCTCGGCTGGAACGACGTCGGCTTCCGCAGCAAGGACCTCGCCACGCCGACGATCGATAAGCTTGCCAGCGACGGCGCGGTGCTCGACCAGTTCTACGTCCAGCCCATGTGCACGCCGACACGCGCGGCGCTGATGACCGGCCGCTATCCGATGCGCTACGGCCTGCAGAGCTTCGTCATCCTGCCCGAGCAGAATTTCGGCATCCCGCTCGACGAAAAGCTGCTGCCGCAGATCCTCAAGGAAGCCGGCTATGACACCGCCATCATCGGAAAATGGCATCTTGGCCATGGCGACACCAAGCTGTGGCCGAAGCAGCGCGGCTTCGACTACCAATACGGCGCCATGATCGGCGAGATCGACTACTTCACGCACAAGGTCCACGGCGTCACCGACTGGTACCGCAACAACAAGAAGCTCGAGGAGCCCGGCTACGTCACCACGCTGCTCGGCAAGGACGCGGTGCGCTATATCGAGAAGCGCGACGCCAAGAAGCCGATGTTCATGTATCTGGCCTTCACCGCGCCGCACACTCCGTTCCAGGCGCCGCAGCAGTATGTCGACCGCTTCAAGTCGATCTCGGACCCGAACCGGCGCACCTATGCGGCGATGATCGCCGCGATGGACGACCAGATCGCCGCCGTGCTCGACGCGCTCAAGAAGAAGGGCATGCGCGAGAACACGCTGGTGATCTTCCACAGCGACAATGGCGGAGTGAAATCGGCTGCCTTTGCCGGGCAGATCGAGACCAAGGGCGATCTGCCCGCCAATAACGGCCCGTTCCGCGAGGGCAAGGGCTCACTCTACGAGGGAGGAACCCGCGCGGCGGCGTTGGTGAACTGGCCGGGGCACGTCAAACCTGGCAAGGTCGACCAGCCTCTCCACGTCGTCGACATGCTGCCGACGCTCGCGAAGCAGGCCGGCGCGGCCGTCACCGGCACCCAGCCGCTCGACGGCAGCGACGTGTGGCAGACCATCAGTCAGGGCGCCCCGTCGCCCCGGAAGGAGATTGTCTACAATATCGAGATGTTTCGGGGCGCAGTCCGCCAGGGAGACTGGAAGCTGTCCTGGCGCGCAACCCTCCCGGCCAAGCTGGAACTCTACGACGTCGCGAAGGATCCCGGCGAGTCAAAGAACCTCGCCGCCGAGAACCCGGCAATGGTTGCAGCGTTGCAGAAGCGCATCGACGACCTCGCCAAGGAGATGAAACCGTCACTGTTCTTTCAGGCGACTTTCAAATCCTATCTCGGCCGCCATGCACCGGCGCCCGTATTCCCCAACGATGATGCCTTCTTTTCTCAAGGAGATTAGCTGAGACGCTCAACTGCGATTCACATGACTAGCGCGTGAATTTCATTTGCATCAGCGGAGTGATTCGTCATGATGGCGGCGACTGCCTTAGCGTAAGGTTTTGGGGCAGGCCCAAATGCGACGACATGGGCAGGGGGGAGCAATATGTCACGCGCTGCGGCCCGTGCCGCCCTGCTCCACATGCTGCCGACCTATCTCACGTCAGCCGGCGTGAACCCTGACGGCATCTTCCGTCAGGTTGGGATGAGCCTGGATGACGTAACCTCGGCGAAAGTGGTTGCGCGATCACAGGTCAATCATGCCCTGGCGCTCTCTGCGCGTTGCCTGGGGGTCGCAGAGATCGGGCTATCTCTCGGCCAGGCTGCCGACCCAGCCAAGCTTGGAGCGATCGGCCAGGCGATGGAACGTGGCGCGACGCCCGAGGCCTGCCTTCAGAACCAGATCAATTTGATGCCCACGATGCAATCGCACGTCTCCATCGCGCTGCTGAAGCGGGACGACGAGATCATCTGGAGCCATCGTCTCGACGGCGACGACGAGTCGGCCTGGCTGCTTCACGAAGGAGCGGCGGCGTTCAATGTCGGTATGCTTCGCTATCTGATAGGCGAGGGCTGGGCGCCCCGGCACGTCAGCTTCCCGCATGCCTGCAAGGGGCGCCGAGCGCCCTACGAAGATCATTTCCAGGCGCCGGTCAGCTTCGGGAACCAGGGCGAAACGCTCATTCACATGAAGCGGGCCGCTCTCTCTACGCCGCTGCACACGAAAGGCTCGATGCTTGGTCGGGCGTCCGCTCCGACAAGTCAGGAACCGATCGGCACCTTCCGGCCGGGCGTGGATGACATCGAGCTCGCGATCGGGCGGATGATCGATGCGTCTCTCGCGCATCGGCCAATGACGTTGCAGATAGCTGCCCGCATCCTGGGGCTGTCGCCGCGCACATTGCAACGCAGACTGGACGATCGCGGAGCACCTTTCGAGAAAATCCTCGACGATCGGCGCCATAAACTCGCGACAACATGGCTCAAGGACAGCCGCACAGGCGTGACGGAACTCGCGATGATGCTCGGCTATTCGGACGCGTCGCATTTCACCCGGGCGTTCCAGCGCTGGGAAGGACAGTCTCCGATGGATTATCGTCGAAGCGGTGCAGCGGACGCTGGCCCAAGCGGGGCACAATATCGTCGTCTGGTGGGTTCGAATTGAACGCGCACGATCGGTCGCCGACTTCGGACGGCCCATTGCTCATATGAGCAACGGTGCGACGGTTTCCATCGCGACGTCCCTTGTCCCGGTCTGTTCCGAGAGAATCAGCGCATCACGTTGACGAGCCGCCGAAGGGTGGACGTCGAGCCTTGCCCTTATCGTTCTCGGAGCGCGCAGTCCGTCCAAGACGACGCCATTCGCCAAGGTGCGCCGCGTCCCGTCCCCGCTCGATCGGCTCTGCAGCTTGACGCCTTTGGTCGCGGTGCGTGCCGGGCCGGCCGCCTGACATTCCGCTTCCGTAAACGCTGCGCTCCCCCCGTTGCATGTCGTTCCGGATATGCTAAAAGCGGAATCGATTATTTGATCAAACGAGCACTCACAGGAAGCCCATGAGCCGGCGAGCGATCTACTCGGGTTCGAAATTTGAGGAGCTGGCCGGCTATTCGCGCGCGCTCGTCGACGGGGATTGGATCTTCGTGTCGGGGACGGCTGGCTATGACCCGGTGAGCGGAGCCTTTCCGGCTTCGGCAGAGGATCAGGCGCGCCGTGCCCTGCAGACCATCGCGGACGCGTTGGCGCAGGCCGATGCGACCCTCGCCGATATCGTGTCAGTGCGCGTCTACCTCGCCGAGCGCGGCGATGTTCTCGCCGTTTCCAAGGTCCTCGGTGAGCAGTTTGTCGATCCGCGGCCGACCAATACGACGATCCTCTGCGGTTTTCCGGTCGAGGAGATCAAGGTCGAGATCGAAGCGGTTGCGCGGCGGACACACGCGAGCGCCATCGCGTCCAAGGAGACCGGACGATGAAACGAGTGGCTCAGCGGATTTCGGGAACGCCGAAGAAATCCTTCGGCATGTACCAGAAGGCGGCGGCGCTGCGCGGTGCAGGCCATGATCTGATTCATCTGGAGCTGGGGCGGCCGGCAGCGGACACGCCGGAGCACATCAAACGGGCCACGATCGACGCCTTGCTCGCCGGTGACGTCCACTACAGCGACTTGCCGGGAACGGCACGGTTGCGGAATGTCCTCGCGGAGAAGCTGCAGGCGCGCAACGGCATCGCAGCCGAGCCCGAGACCGTCCTCGTTACGAACGGGCTGACGCATGCGGCTTTCGCCGTCTTCATGGCGCTGCTCGACCAGGGCGACGAGGTCATCCTGATCGATCCCCATTACCCGCAGCATATCGGCAAGATCGAGCTCGCCGGAGCCAAGCCCGTCTTCGCGGCGCTCGACCCGGCCGATGATTTCAGGCTCGTGCCGGAGCGTATCGAATGCCGGATCACGAGCCGGACGCGCATGATCGTGCTCGTCAATCCGGTAAATCCGACGGGGCGGGTGTTCACGCGGGCGGAGCTCGAGGGGCTCGCGGAACTCGCACGCCGGCACGACCTGCTGGTCTTCGCCGATGAGGTGTATGAGGACATCGTCTATGACGAGGGCGAACATGTCAGCATCGCTTCGCTTCCCGGCATGGCCGAGCGGACCTTCTCGGCCTTCGCCTTCACCAAGTCCTTCGCGATGGATGGCTGGCGCATCGGCTATCTCGCCGCACCGGCCTGGGCCATGGCGGGACTACTCAAGATCACGGCGAACGATGTCACGCATGTGAACACGTTCATCCAGGCCGGCGCCCATGCGGCCATCACCGGACCGGGCGATGTTCTCGCCGCGCTGGTCGAGGAGGATCGCCGCAAACGCGATTTCGTGGTGCAGCGGCTGAACCAAATGCCGGGTGTGCGGTGCGCCCTGCCGCAAGGCGCCATCTATGCGTTTCCCGATATCTCGGGCACCGGCCTGCCATCCCAGCTTCTCGCCGATATGATCCTCGAGCAGGCACATGTCGTCGTCGAGGCCGGCAGTTTCTATGGTGCGGCGGGCGAAGGGCATCTGCGCATCTGCTTCGGCTCGGAAGGCTTTGCGAGGCTGGAAGAGGGCATGGATCGCCTGAGCAGCTTCTTCAATCGGCTGTGATCCCGGCGATGACTGCCAGAAAGCGACCATTCAGCATTCGGGGCGGCACGACGAGATGAGCGACATCATCCTTGCAATCCGCGGCCTCTCCCGCAGCTTCGGCGCCTTGCGCGCCGTCGACGACGTCACCTTCTCCATCGCGAATGGCGGCATCACCGGGCTCATCGGCCCGAATGGGGCCGGAAAAAGCACGCTCTTCGGCTTGATCGCTGGCGAGGTCAGACCGAGCTCGGGAGAAATCACCTTTGCCGGCCGGCCGATCACGGGTTTTCGACCGGACCGGATATTCCGCGAGGGGTTGGCCCGCACCTTCCAGATTCCGCGCCCGTTCCCGCAGATGACGGTGCTCGAAAACGTCATGCTGGCCCCCGTCGCGCAGGCCGGGGAGCGCTTCTGGAACAACTGGTTTCGGCCGTCGCTCGTCCGCGAGGAGGAGCGACGCTGCCGCGAGCGCGCCATGGAGGTGCTCGGCTTCACAGGGCTGGCCGCCAAGGCGCAGGATCCCGCGGGCGTGCTTTCGGGCGGTCAGCAGAAGCTGCTCGAACTTGCGCGGGTGATGATGGTGGAGCCGCGGCTCATCCTGCTCGACGAGCCGGCGGCCGGCGTCAATCCGGCGCTGCTGGAGACGCTGATCGAGAAGATCGTGGCGCTGAACGAGAGGGGCATCGGCTTCCTCATCGTCGAGCACAACATGGACATGGTGATGCGGATCTGCGGATCGATCATCGTCATGGCGCAAGGGCAGCTGATCTTTTCCGGCAGGCCGCAGGACGTCGTCCGCGAACAGCGTGTGGTCGATGCCTATCTGGGCGATGTGACGGAGCTGGCGCTATGAGCGGGCCGCTTCTCGTCACCCGCAACCTGCGCGCCAGCTATCGCCGCGGCCTGCCGATCGTCCACGACATTTCGGTCGATGTCGCCGCCGGCGAGCTCGTCACCCTCGTCGGTCCCAACGGCGCCGGAAAGTCGACCTTCATGAAGGCGCTCGCCGGGCTCGTGATGATCGAAGGGGGGGCCGTCCATCTGGACGATCATGACATCACCGGACGATCGACCCACGCGATCATCGCGGCCGGTGTCGGCTTCGTACCTCAGACCGGCAATGTCTTCGCCACGCTTTCGATCGAAGACAATCTGATCGCGGGCGGGCACATCCTTCCCAAGGCACTGCTGCGTGAGCGGCTCGCGCGCGCCTTCGAGCGGTTCCCCGCGCTCGCCAGCCACCGGCGTTCGGCCGCCAACGTCCTGTCGGGCGGTCAACGTCAGATGCTGGCGGTGGCCCGCGCCCTGATGACCGAGCCCCGGCTGATCATGCTGGACGAGCCGACGGCGGGTCTTGCGCCGAAGATCGTCCAGGAGGTTCTGGCCGATCTGCGCGCGCTGGCGGATAGCGGCGTCGCCGTGCTGATGGTCGAACAGAATGCGAAGGCGGCGCTGCGCGTCTCCGACAGGGGCTACGTCCTTGTCGAGGGGCGCAACCACATGGCCGGCACTGCGCGCGAGCTGCTCGATGACGCCGCCATCGCCGAAGCCTTTCTCGGATCCCGGAGAACGCCATGATCGGCCAGGCGATTGCGGACGGCCTTCTGACAGGCGGCATTCTGGCGCTCGGCGCGATCGGCTATTCGCTCAGCGCGCAAATCCTCAAATTCGCGAACTTCGCCCATGCCGAGATGCTGACGGTCGGCGCCTATCTCGCGCTGGCGCTGGTGAGCCTGATGGGAGCGGCGGAGCCGATCGGCCCCCTGTCCTTCGGCCTGCCGCTGATCGCTGCAACAGTGCTCGCGGGCATCGGGACCGGGCTGGTTGCGATCGCGATCGACAGGCTCGTCTTCAGCCGGCTGCGTTCACGGCGGGCCGCGGCTCTCACGCTGGTCTTCGCCAGCTTCGGCGTCGCGCTGATGCTGCGCAATCTGATCCTGCTGCTATGGGGGCCGGACGCGCACTACTACGGCCAGGAGCTTCAGATCGCGGTCGAGATCCTGCCGGACGTCCGTCTGATGCCGGATCATGTCTTCGTGCTGGTCCTAACCTTCATCCTCGTGCTCTCGCTGCATCTCTTCCTGCAGTCGAGCCGCGTCGGCATCGCGATGCGCGCGATGGCGGACAGCCCGGCGTTGTCGCAGGCTTGCGGCATCGATACGGCGAGCGTCATTCGCTGGACCTGGCTATTGGCCGGCATGCTGGCGGCTTGCGCCGGCGTCTTCGCCGGACTCACCGTCCAGATCCGGCCGGAGCTCGGCTTCAACATGCTGCTCGCCGTTCTGACGGCGGCTGTGCTCGGCGGGTCCGGCAGCCTTTTCGGCGCCGTCGTCGGCGGGCTCATCGTCGGGCTGGCCGAGAGCCTCTCCGTCCTGGTCATTCCCGCAAGCTTCAAGCCGGCGGTGCCCTTCCTGCTGCTCCTGCTCGTGCTCTATATCCGGCCGCAGGGGCTCTTCGCCAAGTCGACGCGCGCGTGAGGGCGGAATGATCGGTCTGTTATCCTATCTCGTCTTTTTCACCAGCGTCGCGCTGATCTTCGCGGTGGTCGTGCTGGGTCTTAATTTGCAGTGGGGTTCCACCGGCCTCTTCAACGCCGGTATCGTCGGCTTCTATGCGATCGGCGCCTATGCCTTCGCGATCCTCACCGCGCCGCCTCGCCCTGAGCTCATCGGCAACTTCGGGCTCCCCTGGCTGGTGGGGCTGGCAGGGGCGATGGCCGCCTCGGCCTTCGCCGCGCTGATCATCGGCCTCGCCACGCTGAAGCTGCGCGACGACTATCTCGCGATCGCGACCTTCGGCATTGCCTCGACGATCCAGCTCCTCGCCCTGAACGCCGAGCCGCTGACCGGCGGCGCGATGGGCATCGCATCGATCCCCAACCCCGCCCGCGGCCTGTCCGGCTCGCCCATCGTCAACAATCTCTACTATCTCGGGCTCGTTCTGGCGATCGTCGCGCTGGTCTATGGTGGCCTGCAGAGGATCGTCGCGTCGCCTTGGGGGCGCGTGCTGAAGGCCATCCGCGAGGACGAGATCGCCGCGCAGACGCTCGGCAAGGATGTCAGCCTGTTCCGGCTCCAGGCCTTCGTGCTGGGGTCGATGCTGATGGGGCTCGGCGGCGCGCTCTATGTCGGCTTCGTCGGCTTCGTCAGCCCCTCCGACTTCATGCCGATCCTGACCTTCCAGATCTGGACGATGCTCATCATCGGTGGGAGCGGCAACAACAAGGGCGCGATCCTGGGCGCGATCCTGGTCTGGGGACTGTGGACCCTGATCGGCGCCGCGACAGCCCAGTTGGTTCCCGCGCAATATCAGGCCTATGGCGGAGCGCTCCAGTCCCTGGTCATCGGCCTCATCCTCGTGCTGACGCTGCTGCTGCGCCCGCGCGGCCTGATCGGCGAACGAAGCACGACGTCCCGTCACGCGGCCTGATCGAGGCCAGCCGCGACGCGATCTCGGCTCAGCTTCCTTTCTTGCGCTTCGGCGGTGAATTCTCGACTTCGTCGCGACACAGCCGGCGCAGGAGATCCTGTGTCGTCTCGATATCGCCTTTCACCGCCTTGGCGGCGGCGCGTGCATCGCCGGCCTCGATCGCCGCCACGAGGTCGCGGTGATGGGAACTCGGCCTGTAGCTGTCCGATACGAGCAGAGGCTCGATATAATTCGACAGCATGCGCATATAGGGGCCGAAGCGCAGCCAGAGCGTCTGGATGAACTGCACCACCACGGGCGAGCCGCAGCTGTCGTAGACGGCGAAGTGGAATTCCTGGTTCCGGCCGAGCATCTTGGCGAGGTTGCGCTCGGCCGTGGCCGCCTCATGCTCCAGCATCAGCGCGGCGAAGCGCTTGCGGTCTTCGGCCGTGCTGCGCTCGGTGGCGAGCTTCGCGGCGAGCGTCTCCAGCGCGATGCGCGTCAGGCACAGATCGTTCAGGCCGGCAAGACTGACGGTCGGCACCTTGGCCGACCCGTTGGCGACCACGACGAGCGCATTCTCCGCGGTCAGGCGGCGCAGCGCTTCGCGCACCGGCATGTGGCTCGTCTGGAACGTCTCCGCCAGAAAGGCGATCGTCAGCGTCTGCCCGGGTTCGAAATGTCCGGACATCAGCGCATGCCGCAGCTGCCTGTAGACTCCGTCCTGGATCGTCGAACGCGACGAGACCGGCTCAAGGAAATCGATGGCCATTCCGGATCACTTTTTGATCAAACGATGCTTCGATTTGCAGCATAGGGTGCCAGCCTGGCTGGGACAAGCCGTCGCTTGGTTCCCGAGTGCGTGAAGGCTCGCTTCGAGGCGTTCGAATTCGAGATTGAAGCCAAAGTCGAACGGCAGCTATCGCGCATAAAACCGCATAAGTATCAAATTGATATCACGCTTGCAGAGGGCGCGCGGCGGGCGCTTTACCGCATGGCGTTTGTGTGCTCTTATGATCAAATGATGCAAGATCACCTCAGGTGGCCCGACGCGTCCGGAGGGCTGCCGGGAAGCCGTTTCGACCAAGGCATAAAAGAGGGGAAAGCCATGTCGAGCATAATCAGGAGCCTGCTGCTCGCCTGCGCGGTAGGCGCTGCGGGGTCGGCGCTGGCGCCGTCGCAGGTTTTGGCTCAGACCGTGTCCTGCCCGGTCAAAATCGGCGGCGTCCTGTCGCTGACGGGATCGATGGGAGCGGTGGGCAAGAATATCGCCAACAGCGCTCAACTCGCCGTGCAGCACATCAATGCCGGCGGCGGCGTCAAGGGATGCCCGGTGCAACTCGTGCTGCGGGACGATCAGGGGCAGCCCAATGTCGGCGTCGACGCCGCCAAGTTCCTCGTGGAGGTCGAGCGGGTCGCGGCGCTGACCGCGGCGATCTCCAGCGGCGTCACCATTCCCGTCCTGACTTCGGTTGCGGTGCCATCCAAGATTCCGCAGATCGCCTGCTGCTCGTCCGCACCGATCCTCACGACGATGGCACAGGAAGGCAAGACCGGCGGCTTCTTCTTCCGAACCTTTCCGACAGTGAAGAACCTCGCCTACCCACCGGCGAAAATCGCGGCCGAGCGCGGCTGGAAGCGCATCGCGATGATCTACGTCAACACCGACTATGGCACGAGCCTGGTCAAGGATTTCACGCGCGCGACCGAGGCGTTCGGCGGCAAGGTCGTCAAGACCGTCGGCTTCAACGAGAACCAGGCCTCCTACCGGGCCGAGGTCGCCTCCGCGCTCGCCGAGAAGCCGGATGCGATGTTCCTCGTCGCCTTCCCGCAGGATGGCGCAACGATCGCGCGCGAATGGATATCGCTCGGGGGCACGCAGAACCTGATCCTGAACAACGCCCTGCGCAGCCCGGACTTCGTCAAGGCGGTCGGCGACAAATACCTCGCAAAGGCGTTCGGCACGGACAATGCCTCGGCGGCTGGACCTTCCGTCAACGTCTTCAAGGAAGCCTTCGAGGCCGAGTTCAAGGCGAGCGCGGCTGGCCCGGGCATCTACAATATCTACGACGCCGTGATGGTGCTGGGCCTCGCGATGAACATCGCCCCCGACCTCTCGGGAACCGCCATCCGCGACGCGATCCGCAAGAGCCATGCGGCGGGGGGAGAAATGGTCTCGACCGGTCCTGCCGAGTTCAAGAAGGCGCTCGCGCTGATCGCGAAGGGCGCGCCGATCAAATATCTCGGGGCGACCGGCCCGGTCGAGTTCGACGCTAACGGCGACGTCAGCGGTCCGGCCCTGGCCTGGCGTGTCGACGGCTCCAATCTCGTCATCGACCGCAGCTTCTCGACCGAAGACATGCAGAAGCTGTTCAAGCAGATCGATGGCTGACACATAGGGGGCTAGGTTCCGGACGGGCCCGGGCCGCGCTCGCGGCCCGGGCCGACCGGCTGAGAAGGCCATGACGAACTACACGCTGTCGCATTGGGGGCTCTACGAGGTCGAGCCGCGGACCGGGACCGATCCCGCCATCGCTCCGTTCCGGCGCGATCCCGACCCGAACCCGATCGGCCTGCACCAGCTCGATCCCGCGTTGAAGCGCCTGCGGGTGCGGCGGCCAGCGATCCGCGAAAGCTGGCTGCGCGATGGACCTGGCGCGTCACCGGAGCGACGCGGGCAGGATGCTTTCGTCGAGGTACCCTGGGACGAGGCGCTCGACCTCGTCGCCTGCGAAATCGAGCGTGTCTGCAAGCGTTTCGGCAACAGCGCGATCTTCGGCGGTTCCTATGGCTGGTCGAGCGCGGGGCGTTTCCACCATGCGCAGAGCCAGGTGCACCGCTTCCTCAACGCAGTCGGCGGCTATGTCCGGCACGTCGATTCCTACAGCCTCGGCGCCGCCAATGTGGTGCTGCCACACATCGTCGCCAGCATGGACGAGCTCATGGCGAGCCACACCTCCTGGGAGGTGATGGCTGAGCATACCGAGCTGTTCGTCACCTTCGGCGGAGTGCCGGTGAAGAATGCGCAGATGAACGCCGGCGGCGTCGGGCTGCACGGCGTAGCGCAGGGCCTCGCCATGATGCGGGAGGCCGGCGTGCAATTCGTCAATATCGGCCCTGTCCGCGACAATATCGGCGCAGCGCGGGCGGGAGCCGAATGGCTTCCGTGCAGGCCGAATACCGACACGGCCGTGATGCTCGCGCTCGGCTTCGTCCTGCTCTCGGAGGGCCTCGTCGATCACGACTTCCTCGATCGCTATTGCGTCGGCTTCAGCGCCTTTGCGGCCTATCTCAAGGGGGTATCCGACGGCATCGCCAAGACTCCCGAATGGGCGCAGGAGATCAGTGGCGTGCCGGCCGCGACGATCGGCGCGCTGGCGCGGCGCATGGCCGCGTCGCGTACCATGCTCAATGTCTCCTGGTCGATGCAGCGCGCCAGCCATGGCGAGCAGCCGTTCTGGGCGGTGATCTCGCTGGCAGCCATGCTCGGGCAGATCGGTCGCCCCGGCGGCGGCTTCGGCCTCGGCTACGGCGCCGCCAATCTGGTGGGCAGCGCACATGCCAGGGTGAAGGGGCCGACACTCTCGCAGGGACGCCCGGGCATCCCCGACTTCATTCCCGTCGCACGGATCGCCGACATGCTGCTCGGGCCGGGCGAACCCTTCACCTATGACGGTGGGACCTTCGCCTATCCCGACATCCGCCTGATCTACTGGGCGGGAGGCAATCCCTTCCACCATCATCAGGATCTCAACCGCCTGAGGCGGGCCTGGCAAAAGCCGGAGACGATCGTGGTCAACGAGCAATACTGGACCGCGACGGCCAAGCGCGCCGACATTGTCCTGCCTGCCACGACGACACTCGAGCGCGACGATATCGGCTCCGCGACGCTGGAAGCCTTTTTCGTGGCGATGAAGCGCGCCATGCCTCCCGAGAACGAAGCCCGCGACGATTACGATATCTTCGCGGCGCTCTCCGCCCGGCTGGGTTGCGCCGAAACCTTCACCGAAAACCTCGATACGATGGGTTGGCTGCGTCGCCTCTATGACGCAAGCCGCAAGATCAATCAGGCGCGCAACATCACGCTGCCCGATTTCGAGAGCTTCTGGCGGAAGGGGCTCGTCGATCTGACGGCACATGATCGCCCTGCGACGATGCTCGCGGCTTTCGTTGCCGATCCCGAGCGCAATCCGCTGGGAACGCCGTCCGGCCGCATCGAGATCCACTCGCAGCGTGTTGCCGGTTTCGGGTTGCCCGATTGTGCGGGCCACGCCGTTTGGCGGGAACCCACAGAGTGGCTTGGTGCCGAGAAGGCACAGCGCTTTCCTTTGCATCTGCTGACCGATCAGCCGGCGCGGCGGCTGCACAGCCAGCTCGATGCGAGCCTCCATAGCCGCGCCGGCAAGATCGCCGGGCGCGAGCCCGTCTATCTGAACCCGGCCGACGCCGCCGCCCGTGGCATAGCCGAGGGGCAAATCGTCGAGCTTTTCAACGATCGCGGCCGCTGCCTGGCCGGGGCGATCCTGAGCGACGAGATCATGCCGGGCGTCGCGCGCCTGTCTACCGGTGCCTGGTACGACCCCGATCCCGCGACGGGTCTCGACCGGCACGGCAACCCGAATGTGCTGACGCTTGACGAGCCGGCCTCGACCTTATCCCAGGGCTGCAGTGCGCAAAGCTGCCTCGTCGAGATCGCTCCCTGGAGGGGGGAGGTCCCCCCTGTCACCGCCTTCTATCTGCCGGAGTTCACGACGCGATGACGCCAGCGAGGCGATACGAGCCGGGGACGCCACAATACCGAAGGACGGTCTGGTGGAGCACGGCTGCACCGCGACCGCACTTGAGCCCGCTCCGGGCCGATATCACTGCGGATATCGCTATCATCGGTGCCGGTTTTACCGGCCTCACCGCGGCGCTGCATCTTGGCCGGACAGGTGCCAGGGTGGTCGTGCTGGAGGCGGACGCAATCGGCTCGGGGGCCAGCGGCCTGAACGCCGGGTTCGTTGTCCCGAACTTCGCCAAGGCCGACCCGGCCGCCGTCATCGCGCGGCTCGGACGCGAGCGCGGAGAGCGCCTCCTCGCCATGATCGGCGCCGGAGCCGAACGGGTTTTCGCGACGATCCGAGACCATGACATAGCTTGCGACGCCGAACGGGTCGGCTGGATGCAAGTCGCCCATTCGCCGGCGATGGCGGAAGTGCTCTCGCGCCGAGCCGAAGCCTGGCAGAATCTCGGCAGGCCGGTCGTCATGCTGGACGAGGCGAGAGCGCGCAGCCGTTCCGGCCTGCAGCATTGCGCCGGAGCCCTGTTCGACGCGAGCGGCGGCATGCTCCATCCCCTGAATTATGCCTATGGCCTCGCTGGCGCGGCGATCGCCGCCGGGGGGCAAATCCATGAGGGCTGTCCAGTGGACAGCGTCGAGCGTTCGGGAAGCGGTTGGCGCCTCGTCTGCGGCGAGCGCAAGATTCAAGCCGGACAGGTCCTGCTCTGCACCAATGCCTTCGAGCAGGGCGCGGCGCGCCGTCTCGGCCGATCGACCGTGCCGCTTACGGTCTATCAGGTTGCTACGCAGCCGCTCGACGAGGCGACCGTCCGCAGGATTTCGCCCCGCCGGAATCCCGTGGCCGATACGCGTGCGAACCTCCTGACTTACCGGCTCGACCGGGATAATCGCCTGATCAGCGGCGGCATGGCGATGCTGCCGGTCCGGGCCGAAGAGCGCATGGCGCGCATGATCGTCGCGCGCCTCCAGCGTGAGCTCGCCCTGCCGGAAAGGCCCGAGGCGGCCTTCGTCTGGCGCGGCACCGCAGCGATGACGACCGATTTTCTGCCGCATCTCTACGAGTTTGGTCCGGGTTTCCTCGGCGGCATCGGCTGCAATGGGCGCGGTATCGCACTGACCGCCATGCTCGGCGAGGTCATGGCCGCAGCCGCGGGAGGCGCCCGGCTCCAGGATCTGCCGATCGGTTTGGCGCATCCGGGTGGGATTCCCTTGCGCTCGCTCGCCGTGGCCGCGCCGTCCTTCGCGATCGCGCAGGCGCGCTGGCAGGACAAGCAGGCGGGGCTCTGACGGTGCTGATCCTCGATGGAATGGACGTTCGTGCCGCGCTCACGATGGAGGATTGCATCGGGGCGGTACGCGAGGCGCTGCAAACCTTCGCGCGCGGAGACTGCGAGCAGTTTCCGCGCTTCCAGCTCAAGCCGGGGACGGACGGGCCGCTGATGGGGCTGATGCCGGCGTTTCAGGGCGGTGACGCGCCGATCTGGTGCCTGAAGGACGTATTGGTCGCGTCGGGGAACCGCGCACGCGGCCTCGACAGTCATCAGGGCGCCATCCTGCTTCATGACGGGACGACGGGCGAACCGCTGGCGCTCGTCGACGCGACCGCGATCACAGCCTTGCGGACGGCGGCCACCAGCGCGGTCGCGACGCTGGCCCTGGCGCGCCCGGACGCCCTGAGGATCGCGATCCTCGGAAGCGGAACGCAGGCTCGTTCCCATATCGAAGCCCTGCGCTTGGCCCTGCCGCAGGCCGAGATCGTCATCTGCGCCCGCTCTCCCCAGCAGGCCGAGAAACTGGCCGAGGAAACCGGGTGCCGCCTGGCCTCGAGCATCGAAGGTGCCGTCGTCGAAGCGGACATCATCTGCACGGTCACAGGCGCCCGCGAGCCCCTGCTGCGGCTCGATTGGCTCAAGGCCGGTTGCCACGTCAACGCCGTCGGCGCGAGTTCGCCCCAGGCGCGTGAGCTCGGCTCGGACATCGTCTCGTCAGCCGAGTTCTTCGTGGATTCGCGGGCGCAGGCGATGGTCGAGTGCGGGGAATTGCTGCTGCCGATGCGAGAAGGGGTGATCGGCGAGGATCACGTCCGCGCCGAGATCGGCGAGGTTCTGGTCGGTTCCCGGCCGGGCCGGTCCGGCCCCGAAGCGCTCACGGTCTTCAAATCCCTCGGCATGGCCATCGAGGACATGGCGGCGGCCGTTTGCGCCCTTCGCAAGGCGCAGGCCTTGGATATCGGGCAACAGATTCGCTGGCGGCCCGGCTGATTGTCAGCGGGCGAGGTTGGCGAGGAGCTTGTGCAGTGTCGCGGCGAAGGCCGCGAACTCCGTCTCATCGACGCCGTCCATCAGGTCCGCATGCATGGCCAACATCGTCGGCCAGAACTGCTGGAAGAAGGCAGCTCCGGCGGCGGTAATGGCGATGCTGCGCACGCGCCCGTCCTGCTCATGAATCTGGCGGCTGACGAAGCCCTGCCTCTCCAGCGCGTCGAGTGTGCGACTCATGGTCGATTGCTCGGTCGCGGCATGCTGGGCGAGTTCGTTGACCGTCAGCGAGGGGTAGATGCTCAGGACCGCGAGCGCGCGCATCTTCGTGGTCGTGAGGCCGAACCCGCGGACGGCCTGGAGCATGCGCGCATTCCACAGCATCGCGGTGCGATTGATCAGATAGGGCGCGAAATTCTCCAACCCGAATTCCCCGATGGTCGGAGGACGGTGCCGGGTCGCGTCGCCCGTGACGGCCCGCCGGGTAGCGGGCCGCGAAGCGCTCTTGCGTTTGACGTCACTGGCCAAGAAATCGGGTCCGCATGCTCAAGCTTGACGGCATAGGTACCGGAGTTTCCGGCGCAGGCAACCCCGGCACTCAGCCCGCCGGGGTCAGCGCCAGAACGCGCACCGGGCTACCTGTTCCACCGACGATCTTCAAAGGCGCCACCAGCAGGAGCGCGCCCTTCGGCGGCAGCTTGTCGAGATGACAGAGGCTGGCGAGCCCGTATTTGCCCTGGCCAAGCATCAGCGCATGCGCGGGGAAGGGCGGCTCGAAAGCGGCGGCACCACCAGCATCGGTGCCCACGCATTCGCTGCCGAAGCCGATCGCACCCCGCGACAGGAGATATTCGATGCAGTCGACGCTCGGACCGGGCGAATGCGGGCCGTTTTCGTCCGCATTGAGGAACGCCTGGGCATTCGTGTTGCGGTGGTGCCAATCCGAGCGCATCAGCACCCAGGAACCGGGCTCGATCTCGCCATGCTCGGCTTCCCAGGCCCGCACGCCTGCGGCCGTCAGCAGGAAGTCGGGATCTTCCGCAACGGCGCGGCTGCAATCGATCACCACGGCGGGGGCCACGAAATCGCGCGGCGGCAGCTTGTCGGTCGTGTTGTCTGGCCGGTCCTTGCCGGAGATCCAGTGACTGGGCGCGTCGAAATGTGTGCCGGTATGCTCGCCCAGCTCCATCCAGCCCCAGGCCCACCAGGGACCGTTGCCGTCATAGGCCGAGATCTCGTGCATCTTGAAACGCGGCGTGTTCTTGCCGAACTGGGGCGGCAGATACAGCACCGGCGTGTCCGGCCCGAGCGGCGCGGTGAGATCCACCACAGATATGGCGCCCGACGCGATGGCCGTGGCGACGCCCGAGATCAGCGCCGAAGCGTTCATGTCAGCATCCCCTTTTTTCTGTCTCGCGGCCGACAGCATGCAGGCCACCGGGCGATTGTCGCCGATAAATATGATAATGCAAATAAATTCGACAAATCGCGCGACAATGGCGGATGCGGCGCCTTAGCGAGCAGCCCGCTCGCCGGAGGCTTCCCTAGCGTTTTGGTTGAAAACGCCGGGCGTCAGCCGTTCTTTGCATGCAAGCAGGCCAATTGACAGCCGGCGATGCTTATTAGATGAATGTGCATATAAATTTCAATCGCGCGATCAGGGGTGCGCCATGGCCGAACGGTCCTTCGCGAAGGAAGTGCAGGACCTGCGCCTGACGGAAGGAGAAATCTTCCGCGGCGAAGGTATCCTCGCGCTGACCAAGGCCTTGCTGCAATCCGGCGTGGCCTATGTCGCCGGCTATCAGGGTTCGCCGATCTCGCATCTGATGGATGTGCTCGCGGACGCCAAGGATGTCCTCGACGAGCTCGGCGTTCATTTCGAGTCGTCCGCCTCGGAGGCGGCCGCGGCAGCGACGCTTTCGGCATCGGTGATGTACCCGCTGCGCGGCGCGGTGACGTGGAAATCAACGGCTGGCACCAATGTCGCGAGCGACGCGCTGACCAATCTCGCCTCCAGCGGCGTCAATGGCGGCGCGCTGATCATCCTCGGCGAGGATTATGGCGAGGGCTCCTCCATCCCGCAGGAGCGCAGCCACGCCTTTGCGATGAAATCGCAGATCTGGCTGCTGGATCCGCGCCCCAATCTCGAATCCATCGTCAAATCCGTGGAGGACGGCTTCGCCCTGTCGGAGGCCTCGCATACGCCGGTCATGCTGCAGGTGCGGATCAGGGCCTGCCATGTCCATGGTCATTTCATCGCCAAGGCGAACAAGCCGCCGGCCTTCACGCTCCGGGAAGCCCTCGAGCGACCGCTGCGCGATGTCGACCGCGTCGTGCTGCCGCCGGCCTCGATGCTCCAGGACCGGCAGAAGCTGCAGGAGCGCTGGCCCGCAGCCGTCGAGTACATCCGCACGCATCGGCTGAACGAGCTCTTCGGACCGGCCCAAGGGGATGTCGGCATCATCCTGCAGGGCGGCATGTACAATTCCGTGATCCGCGCCCTGCAATATCTCGGCCTGGCCGACGCCTATGGCGAAACCGCCGTGCCACTCTACGTGCTGAACGTGACCTATCCGCTGGTCGACGGCGAAGTCGCCGCGTTCTGCGCCGGCAAGCGCGCCGTGCTCATGGTCGAGGAAGGCCATCCCGCCTATCTGGAACAAGCCGTCGGGATGGTGCTGCGCCAGCACGGGCTATCCGCGACGCTTGCCGGCAAGGACGTGCTGCCGCTCGGCGGCGACTATACGGCGGCCGTGCTGACCAAGGGGATCGACACTTTTCTGGCCGCCCATGCCCGTCCGCTCCTGGGCAACCGGGCGCCACCGCCCAATGCCGATGCGGTCCTCATGGCCCCCGAGGTCAAGGAACTGGCAGCGGTCGTGCCACCGCGCCCCGCCGGCTTCTGCATCGGCTGCCCGGAGCGACCGATCTTCGCGGCGATGAAACTCGTCGAGAAGGAGCTCGGTCCGCACCACATCTCGTCCGATATCGGGTGCCATCTGTTCTCGATCCTGCCGCCGTTCAATCTCGGCGGCACGACCATGGGATACGGGCTCGCGGGCGCTTCTGCCTCCGCCTTCAACGTGCCGGCCGGGAAGAAGCCGATCTCGGTGCTCGGCGATGGCGGCTTCTGGCACAACGGCCTGACATCGAGCGTCGGCAATGCGGTGTTCAACAAGCAGGATCAGGTCATCCTGATCGTCGACAACTTCTATT
The DNA here is from genome assembly GCF_056395485.1 of Allobosea sp. 10L417. NCBI lineage: Bacteria > Pseudomonadati > Pseudomonadota > Alphaproteobacteria > Hyphomicrobiales > Alloboseaceae > Allobosea > Allobosea sp. 10L417. The sequence continues at coordinate 120,768 of NZ_JBFTJP010000006.1, read as the reverse complement.
CTGCGGCGACCGGCGGCCAGGACATCCTATCGTCGCGTGCGACGAACGACACGCGCTCGACCAAGCATTCGATCGTCCAGGCGGTGAAGGGGATCGGCGCGGGCTGGGTGCGCCAGATCGAGCGCACCTACGATGTCGGCCGGATGCGAGACACCTTGAAGGCGGCGCTCACCTCGACCGAACCAGGCCCGAAGGTCATCGTCGCCTCCTCGGAATGCATGTTGAACCGCCAGCGCCGCGAAAAGCCGCTGTTCAATCGCGCGGTGAAGGACGGCCGGCGCATGGTCAAGGAGCGCTTCGGGGTCGACGAGGATGTCTGCACCGGCGATCACGCCTGCATCCGCCTGTCCGGCTGTCCTTCGCTCTCGGTCAAGGAAACGGACGATCCGCTGAGGGACGATCCCGTGGCGTCGATCGACAATAGCTGCGTCGGCTGCGGCAATTGCGGCGAGGTAGCCGAGGCCGCGGTGCTTTGCCCCTCCTTCTACCGCGCCGAGATCATCCACAACCCGTCCGTGCGCGACCGGCTGCTGTCCCGGGTTCGGAGCGCTGTGATCGGCTTCCTGCAGCGCCGGCGCGATCGCCGCCGCATCGTTTTCGGTTGAACGCCATGACCGACATCGCTCCCCCCGCCGCAGCCGGCGAGCGGCATGAACGGCCGATTTCGATCGCGATCCTCGCCATGGGCGGCCAGGGCGGCGGCGTGCTCTGCGACTGGATCGTCGACCTGGCCGAGCGGCAAGGCTGGGTCGCGCAATCCACCTCGGTTCCCGGCGTCGCCCAGCGGACCGGCGCGACGATCTACTATATCGAGATGCTCCCGGCGCGCGCGGGGCGCCCGCCGGTGCTGTCGCTGACGCCGACGCCGGGCGATGTCGATGTGGTGATGGCGGCCGAGTTCATGGAAGCGGGCCGCTCGCTTTTGCGCGGCTTCGTCACGCCGGAGCGGACCACCTTGATCGCCTCGACCCATCGCTCCTTCGCGGTGGCGGAAAAGGAGAAGCCGGGCGGCGGAATCGCCGACCCCGCTACGGTGACGGCCGCGGTCGCCATCGCGGCGCAGCGCTCCGTCATGTTCGACATGCAGGCGCTGGCGGAGCGCAATGGCAGCGTGATTTCAGCGGCTCTGTTCGGCGCGCTGGCGGGCGCGGCTGCACTCCCCTTTCCGCGCAGCGCCTTCGAGGAGGCGATACGCGCCGGGGGGAAGGGCGTCGAGCCCAGCCTGCGCGCCTTCGCGGCGGCGGCGGAGCGGGCGGCAGTACGATCGATCGAATTGCCGCAACCTGTCGGAAAAACTCTGCTGCCGCCTCCACGCAGCGTCGGAGCCCCGAAGCTTGATGCACTGCTCGGCCGGCTCCATGACGGGTTTCCCGAGCAGTTGCACCCGATCCTCTTCGCCGGCTTGCGGCGCTGCGTCGACTACCAGGATACGGCCTATGGAGCCGAATATCTGGCGGAACTGTCGCGATTGCTGGAACGGGACCGTGCGGCCGGTGGCGCTGAAAAGGCCTATGCGTTCGCGGCGGCGGCGGCCAAGTATCTCGCCGCCGCGATGAGCTATGACGACGTCATCCGGGTTGCCGATCTGAAGACCCGCCCCGCTCGCTTCGCCCGGATCGACCGCGAGACCGGGCGCAAGCCCGACCAGATCCTCTACATGACCGAGTTCATGCATCCGCGCATCGAGGAGGTCGTGGGCTCCTTGCCCGCTGCCCTCGGCCGCAGCCTGGAAAAGCGCCCCGGCCTGCTGCGCCGTCTTGGCCGCCTGACCGATCGTGGACGGCGCGTACGCACCGGCACGGTCTCCTGGTTCCTGCTGCTCTATGGGATATCGGCCTTGCGCCCGGTTCGCCGCAGCCTCCTGCGCCATCAGCGCGAAATGGAGCACATCCGCGAGTGGCTGGAGCGCGCCGAGGAGCTCTTGATCGGGGATTATGACCTCGCCGTCGAAGTGCTCGCCAGCAGGCGCTTGGTGAAGGGTTATTCGGATACTCACGCGAGGGGTCTATCGAAATTCGATCGCGTCCTCGCGGCTGTGCCGATGTTGACCAGCCTGCCGGACGCGGCCGGCTGGCTGAACCGCTTGGTTCGCGCTGCGCTCGCCGACGAGGACGGGACGATGCTGGACGGGGTCTTGAGGACGCTCGCGAATCTGCAGCCAGCTACGAACCCTTCAGCGACTTGACGAATTGGCAGGTGAAAAGGCAGCGGTTCCCGTCACGGTCCGGCGCCTGTATCTGCCGGAGGTGGAATGCGACCAAAAATCGTTTGGCTGTGATGGGGCTTTCATCCATCACAACGCCAATTTACCAGTGGGGGGCACCGTGAGGATCGGATCACCGAAGGAAGTTGTGGCTGGCGAGGCGCGGGTTGCAATGACGCCCGAGAGCGCGCTGCAGCTCCAGAAACTCGGCTATGACTGCCTGATCGAGACCGGGGCGGGTGTCGCTGCCGGATTCGCGGACGAGGCCTATCGCGCCGCCGGCGTGAGCGTGGTCGAGACCGCCGCCGCGTTGTGGGACGCGGCCGACGTGATCGCCAAGGTGCGCCCGCCCGAGGCGGCGGAAGCGGAGCGCCTGAAGGCCGGCAAGACGCTGATCTCGTTCYTCTATCCCGCGCAGAACAAGGAACTGCTGGAGCTCTGCAAGGGCACGGGCGCCGACGTCATCGCCATGGACATGGTGCCGCGCATCTCGCGCGCCCAGAAGATGGATGCGCTGTCCTCGATGGCCAATATCGCGGGCTATCGCGCGGTGATCGAGGCCGGCAATAATTTCGGCCGCTTCTTCACCGGCCAGATCACGGCCGCCGGCAAGGTGCCGCCGGCCAAGGTGCTGGTCGTGGGCGCCGGCGTCGCTGGCCTCGCCGCGATCGGCACGGCGACCTCGCTCGGTGCCATCACCTACGCCTTCGACGTGCGGCCGGAGGTCTCCGAGCAGATCGAGTCGATGGGCGCGCAGTTCGTCTTCCTCGACTTCAAGGGTGCGCAGCAGGACGGCGCCTCGAGCGGCGGCTATGCCGCGCCGTCGAGCCCCGAGTTCAGGGAGGCGCAGCTCAAGAAGTTCCGCGAGCTCGCCCCCGAGATCGACATCGTCATCGCCACCGCGCTGATCCCCGGCCGCGATGCGCCGGTGCTCTGGACCAAGGACATGGTCGAGGCGATGAAGCCGGGCTCGGTCATCATCGACCTCGCTGCCGAGCGCGGCGGCAATTGCGAACTGACCAAGGCCGACCAGAAGATCGTCACGCCGAACGGCGTCACTATCGTCGGCTATACCGACTTCCCGAGCCGGATGGCGGCGCAGTCCTCGACGCTCTACGCCACCAACATCCGCCACATGATGACGGATCTGACGCCGGGCAAGGACGGCAAGCTCGCCCACAACATGGAAGACGACGTCATCCGCGGCGCGACGGTCGCCTTCCAGGGCGCCATCACCTTCCCGCCGCCGCCGCCGAAGATCGCCGCCATCGCCGCGCAGAAGCCGAAGGAGAAGGCCAAGGAACTGACGCCGGCGGAAAAGCGGGCGCAGGAGGCCGCCGCCTTCAAGGCGCAGACCCGCTCGCAGCTGATGCTGCTCGGCATCGGAACGGTCGTGATGCTGATCGTCGGCGCCTATGCGCCGGCGAGCTTCATGAGCCATTTCATCGTGTTCGCGCTCGCCTGCTTCGTCGGCTTCCAGGTGATCTGGAACGTGTCGCACTCGCTGCACACGCCGCTGATGGCGGTCACCAACGCGATCTCCGGCATCATCGTGCTGGGCGCGCTCCTGCAGATCGGCTCCTCGGGCTGGCTCGTCACTGTCCTGGCGATGATCTCGGTCCTGATCGCGTCCATCAATATCGTAGGCGGCTTCCTGGTCACGCGCCGGATGCTCGCCATGTTCCAGAAGTCCTGAGGGGGCTCGGACATGAGCATCGGTATCGTTTCCGCGGCCTATATCTCCGCCGCCATCCTGTTCATTTTGTCGCTCGGCGGCCTGTCGAACCAGGAAAGCGCCAAGCGCGCGGTCTGGTACGGCATCGCCGGCATGGCGCTGGCCATGGTCGCCACGGTCTTCGGGCCGGGCAGCGGCAAGCTCTGGCTCGTCATCGTCATGTTCGCCATCGCAGCCGCCATCGGCTGGCAGGTGGCGATGAAGGTGCAGATGACCGAGATGCCGCAACTAGTGGCGGCGCTGCACTCCTTCGTCGGCCTCGCCGCCGTGCTGATCGGCTTCAACGCGCATATCGAGCTCGGCTATGTGCAGGCGCTGGAACCCGCCGCCCGCGAGGCGCTGACCGGCTTCGCCGCCGTGCTGGCGCACAAGACAGGGGTCGAGATCAGTATTCTGAAGGTCGAGGTCTTCCTCGGCGTCTTCATCGGCGCGGTCACCTTCACCGGGTCGGTCGTCGCCTTCGGCAAGCTCGCTGGCAAGGTCGACGGCAAGGCCAGGAAGCTGCCCGGCGGCCATTTTCTGAACGCCGGCGCAGCGGCTCTCTCGCTGCTGATGCTGATCCTCTACGTGCAGGGTGCCGGCATCTGGACGCTGATCCTGATGACGCTGCTCGCCTTCTTCATCGGCTACCACCTGATCATGGGCATCGGCGGCGCCGACATGCCGGTCGTGGTGTCCATGCTGAACAGCTATTCGGGCTGGGCGGCCGCGGCGATCGGCTTCACGCTCGGCAACGACCTCTTGATCGTCGTCGGTGCGCTGGTCGGCTCGTCCGGTGCGATCCTCAGCTACATCATGTGCAAGGCGATGAACCGCTCCTTCGTCTCGGTCATCCTCGGCGGCTTCGGCAACACCACCGGGCCGGCGCAGGCGATCGAGGGCGAGCAGATCGCGATCGATGTCGAGGGCGTCGCGGCGGCACTGAACGAGGCCGACAGCGTCATCATCGTGCCCGGCTACGGCATGGCGGTGGCGCAGGCCCAGCAATCCGTGTCCGAGCTGACGCGCAAGCTGCGCGCCGCCGGCAAGGAGGTGCGCTTCGCGATCCACCCGGTCGCCGGGCGCCTACCCGGCCATATGAACGTGCTGCTCGCCGAGGCGAAGGTGCCCTACGACATCGTGCTGGAAATGGATGAGATCAACGAGGACTTCCCGAACACGGACGTCGCGATCGTCATCGGCTCCAACGACATCGTCAATCCCGCCGCGCAGGAGGACCCGAACTCGCCGATCGCCGGGATGCCCGTCCTCGAGGTCTGGAAGGCGAAGCAGGTCTTCGTCTCCAAGCGCGGCCAGGGCACCGGCTATTCCGGCATCGAGAACCCGCTCTTCTACAAGGAGAATACAAGGATGTTCTACGGCGACGCCAAGAAAAGCCTCGACGAGCTGCTGCCAAAGGTCGCCTGAGGACCTGAAGCAGGTGCGGCACTCTGCATTGGTGGCAGGGTGCCTCAGTTTTGCTGGGCCTCTTCGATCTTCTTACAGAGATAGGATCGTGAAATTCCGAGGTGCTCAGCCGCCTTCTTCTTGTTGCCCTTGAACATCTTTAGGGTCTCATTGATGAGCTTGTTCTCGATCCGATCGAGGGTGTCTTTCAAATTCTGACCGCTCTCGATCGGGGCAACCTGGTCTTGGACTGTGGGGATGTCTCTTGCCGGAACCGGGCGGGCAGGTGCTCCCCTGCGTCGAAAATCGGTGGTGGTCAGGCGGTTGCTTTCGGAGAGGACGAAGGCCGATTCAATCTCGTGACGAAGCTGCCTGATAAGGACAGCCGATAACGAGTTCGGCAGCGGCATCGCGATTTCGGTAGACGTCCCGGATTGCAATGGCGCAGCCGGCGCGCGGTCATCGACAGCCTCCAGCTGCGACTGGCTTGACCCGCGTGCGGACCGCCATTGATTTCGACAGGCAGGCTGAACCCACTTGAGGTGCGCCCCGACGTGGTCGGCCAGCTTGGCCCGGATCGGGCCAAGCGCTCAGTGAGCGCCAGCCCGCACGAAGTTTCTGAGTTCAGGCGTCTGCGGATCTGAGAACAGCGTCTTCGACGCTCCCTGTTCCCAAATCTTCCCCCGATGCATGAACACCGTCGTGTCGGCGACCGTTCGGGCGAAGTTCATCTCGTGGGTGACGAGCAGCATGGTCATGCCGCCCTTGGCGAGCTTCTCCATCACCAGCAGGACTTCGCCGGTCAGTTCCGGGTCGAGCGCCGAGGTCACCTCGTCGAACAGCATGACCTTGGGCTTCATCGCCAGCGAGCGGGCGATGGCGACGCGCTGTTGCTGGCCGCCGGAGAGATTGTCCGGATAGCTATCGAACTTCTCGGAGAGGCCGACCTGCGCCAGCACCTCCTTGGCGAGGGACAAAGCTTCCGCCTGCGGCACGTTCTTGGTGATGCGCGGCGAGAGCATGATGTTCTGCCCGACGGTCAGATGCGGGAACAGGTTGTAGCTTTGGAAGACGATGCCGACGTCCTTGCGCAATTCGCGCAGCTTCTTCGGGTCCTGGGTCAGGCTGTGGCCGGCGACCTCGATCTTGCCGGCGTGGAAGCTCTCGAGCCCGTTGATGCAGCGCAAGAGCGTCGACTTGCCCGAGCCCGACCGCCCGATGATCGCGACCACCTGGCCGGTCTCGACGCTGAGCGAGACGCCCTTCAGCACCTCCAGGGAGCCGAAGCGCTTGTGGATGTCTTCAATGAGAACGGCTGGCATTCATCACCTTTTCGAGATGGCGGCTGAGCCGGGACAGCGGGAAGCAGATCGCGAAATAGATCAGGGCAACCAGGCTGAAGATCTGGAAGGCCTGATAGGTCGCGTTGTTGACCAGCATGCCGGCCCGCATCAGGTCGACGAAGCCGACGACCTGGACGATCGAGGTATTCTTCACGAGCTGGACGAGGAAGCCGACCGTGGGCGGCAGCGAGATGCGGACCGCCTGCGGCAGGATCACATGAGCGTAGGTCTGTGCCGTCGTATGCGCCAGCGAGGCCGAGGCCTCCCATTGCTGGCGCGGCACGGACTCGATCGAGCCGCGCCAGATCTCGGCGAGATAGGCGGAGACGTAGATCGAGAGCGAGGTGGAGGCTGCAAGGAAGGGCGGCAGCTCGATGCCCAGCGCCGAGAGCCCGTAATAGCTCATGAACAGCACCATGAGCACCGGGATCGACTGGATGATCAGGATGTAGCCGGCCGCGAAGCGGCGCAGCCACCGGATCCGCGACAACCGCAGGATCGCGAAGATGCCGCCGATGATGCTGCCGATGAAGAAGGCGATGGCGGTGAGCGCCAGCGTCCAGCCGGCGGAGCGCAGGATGAAGAGGGCCTCGGGCCAACCGAAGGTCTGCATCAGGCGGCCTCCTCATGCGCTTCGGTGAGGCGGGCGAGGCCCGAGACCTGCGGGAAGAGTTTCCGGCCGAGCCAGTTCAGGAAGAGTTTGAAGGAGAGCGCCAGCGCGAGATAGAGCACGGTCACGACGATATAGGTCTCGAACGAGCGGAACGTGTCCTGCTCGATGATCGCGGCCGTTCCGGACAATTCCTGCACCGAGACGAAGGAGCAGATGCTGGAGGCCAGCATCATCAGCACGAACTGGCTCGACAGCGCCGGCCAGACGCGGGCGAAGGCCGGCTGCAGGATGACGTGTTTCAGCACCTGCCATTTGGTCATCGCCAGAGCGAGGCCGGCTTCTATCTGCGATTTATGGATGGAGTCGACGCCGGCGCGGATGATCTCGGTGGCGTAGGCGGCGAGGTTGAGCGTCATCGCCAGGACGGAAGCTTCGAGCCCGTTCAGCCGGATGCCGAGCTGCGGCAGCCCGAAGAAGATCATGAAGAGCTGCACCAGGAACGGCGTGTTGCGCATCAGCTCGACATAGGCGTCGACGATATAGCCGGCCCAGTTGCCGGCGAGGCTGCGCAGCGCGGTCATCGCCGTCGCTAGGACAAGGCCGAGCGCGATCGCGACGAAGGATAGCGCGATCGTAAGCCAGACCCCGTGCAGGATCATCGGCCATTTGGAAAGGACGTCTTGGAAGAGCAATGGCGCGCTCCTTCGGCCTGTGAGTGAGGTCGAGGGTTGCCGGCGCGCAAGGGCGCGCCGGCTGGTCAGCAGATCCGGTCAGGAAGGGGCATCAGAAGGTCGGCAGCGGCGGCAGCGGGCTACCGACCCACTTCTGCGCGATCGCGTCGAGCTCCCCGTTCTGCTTGACGTAGTAGATGAAGTTATTGAGCCACTGGCGCAGCTCCCAGGCGTCCTTGCGCATGGTCATTGAGTTCGGCTGCATGCCGAAGACGAATTTGAGCTCGGTCTCGGTCTCGCCGCGCGCCTTCATCGCGGCATTGGCCTGCGCATCGGGGCCGGCGATGGCCTCGACCTGGCCGGAGAACAGCGCCTGCATGGTGGTGGCGTCGTCCTCGAAGCGCAGGATGGTGAGGTTCAGCTCCTTTTCCCGGTTGGTGAACTCGCGCTCGACGCTGGAGCCGCGGTTGACGCCGACCTTGCGACCCTTGAGATCGTCCCAGGTTTTGATGGCGACGTTCTTCTTGGCGTAGATGCCGGTCTGGAAGGCGCTGTAGGGGATCGAGAACATCACCGCCTTGGCGCGCTCGGGCGTCGGCGCCAGCGTGGCGACGAGGAAGTCGACCTTGTTGGCTTCCAGCGCCGGGATGCGGGCCGGAGGGGTGAGCTGCACCATCTCGACCTTGACGCCGAGATATTTGCCGATCAGCGCGATGACGTCGGCATCATAGCCGACGGCGTTGCCCTGCGAGTCGACCGAGCCATAAGGCGGCGCGCCGATCAGCACGCCGATCTTGACCGAGCCCCGCTTGATGATGTCGGTAATCGTCTGGGCCGAAGCCTGGCTGGCGGCCAGCATGCCTGCCCCCAGCGCCAGCAGCGTGCCGGCAATCCTGAAATGCTTGAAAAGACCCATGGTGCGTTTCCCTGCTGTTGGCGGATTGCCCGCGGTTGGCCCAGCCGGCTTCTTGGCGTCCGGCTCGGAAATCGAAGATCAGTCTGCGCGTTTGCCCTGGCGTACGAGGTTGATCAGAGGCTCGCCGGCATAGCAGCGCCGGATATTGTCGGCGATCGTCTGCTGGCGGCGGCGGATCGTGCCGCTTGTCCATCCTGACATATGCGGCGTCATCACGATGTTCGGCAGCTCTTCAAAAGGCAACGAGCCCGGCAGGGGATTCATGTCCCCGGGGCCGGGATATCGGTACCAAGTGTCGATCACGGCGCCGCCGATACGTTCCTGCTTGAGCGCCTGGTATAAAGCCGCCTCGTCGAGCAGCGGGCCGCGCCCGACATTGAAGATGGTCGCATTTCGGCGCATCGCGGCGAAGGCGTCGGCGCCGACAATGCCCCGCGTCTCGGGAGCCAGCGGCAGCGACACCACGATCGCGTCGGCCGAGCCCCAGAATTCGCCGAGCCTGTCGAGCGTGAAGGAGCGGTCGACGACCTCGGAGGTCGCGACCGGGCTGCGATTGGCAACATTGACCTCCATCTCGAAGGCCTTGGCGCGCCGCGCAACCGCCTTCCCGATATGTCCGAAGCCGAGCAGGCCGATGATCTTGCCGGCGATCTCGCCATGGATACGCTCGGGGGAGCCGGCCCAATAGGCCCAGTCGCCGCGCCGCAATCGCTGATCGGCATCGGCGAGCGGGATGTGCCGCGCCAGCAGCGCGCTCATCACATATTCCGCGATCGCCTGCTCATGCCCGAAGCAATTGCAGAGGTTTGCCCCTGGCGGAAGCTCGTCGAGCCGCACAGCGTCGTACCCAGCTCCCGGCACATGGAACAGGCGAAGGTGGACCGGCGTCGGGAGCGCGGCGTCGAACTTCACGCCGATGATGACGTCCGCCCCTGCGTAAGCGAGACGATCCGCCTCGGCCTCCAATTGATCCGGAAGAATTGTGATGTCGGCGTCCGCACCCGCCAACTCGGCAAAGCCATGGCTGAAGGAGGCGGCATTCTCACCGTGGAAGACGATGCGCATGATCGGGCAGCTTTCCTTAGGTCAGGTATTTAGCAGCGGCTCGACGCTGCAATCCAGCAACGAAGGGTCGATGGCAGCTTCCATCTCGTCGAACATGCCGTCGACGAAACCGATCAGCGCATCAGAGGCTGCGACGGCGCGGTCGCCATGGCGCATCGCGATAGCGTTCAGCACGGCGAGATGGTGGTCGATCGTGCCTTCCAGGCCGGCGCGGCGGGGCATGTAGTTGTGATAGATGAAGCCGATGCGCCTGAAGATCGTATGCAGGGGGCGCAGCGTATGCTCGAGGAACGGCTCGGCAGCGGCCGACAGCACCATCTGGTCGATGCGCCTGTCGAGGATGTTGAATTCGGCAAGCGTCAGCTCCGCCCGGCGTTCCCTCAGCAGACGCTCCATATGGAGCATCTGGTTGCGGTGCGAAGGCCCGGCACGCTCGGCGGCGAGGCCGATGACGAAGCGCTCGAGATCGCGCCGAAGCTTGAGCAGCAGACGCTCGCGCGCGAGGTCGATCGGGGCGATCTGCAGGCCATGGCGCGGGCGGATAATAATCAGCGTGTCGGCCGCGAGTCGGTTGACGGCATTATGGACGGGGGTCCGGCCGAAGCCCGTCAGATCCTGCAGGTCCTGTAGGGCAAGAAAACGGCCCGGGCTGAGCTCGCAGGTCACCAGCATCTCCTCGATGCGGCCATAGGCGAGCTCGAACAGGTTGACGCGATTGCGCCGCTTCGACGTTGCCGGATCGTCGGCCGAGACCAGTCGCGGCTGGTTATGGCGCCTCGCCATGCCGTGCTCCTCCCATGTTCGTTTCGAATCCCGCGTGACGCTTCGAAACGGCGCCATCTTGCGCTTGACGATAAACATGTTGTGAAATTTTACAAGCGCTCCTATGGTCTCGCCATGCGAGGCCGCCAGCGCTCATGGGCAGCCCGCGCAGCAAGCGAACAAGGCGCTCCCGAGATCGTCTCGCAGAAGAGCGCAGCTCCGGGAGGCCGATTTGAAGATCACCGCGATCGAAACGCTGCGGACGGACGAGTTCGCCAATGTTCTCTGGGTCCGCGTGCACACCGATGCCGGAGTCATCGGCCTCGGCGAGACCTTCTACGGTGCTGCCGCCGTCGAGGCGCATCTCCATGACACCCTCGCCATGCGGTTGCTCGGCAAGAACCCGCTGCATATCGAGGCGCTGCACAAGGAGATGACGAACCTGCCGATGGCGCAGGCCTCGACTGGCGTGGAGTCTCGCGCCACATCTGCGGTCGACATTGCGCTGTGGGACATCTTCGGCAAGGTCTGCGGCCAGCCGGTGCATCAGATGCTTGGTGGCCTGTGTCGCGACCGGCAGCGCATCTACAATACCTGCGCCGGCTACCGCTATGTCCGCTCGCAGAACATCAAGCCAGTCTCGACCTGGAACCTCGGCGAGACGCAAGGCCCCTACGAAGATCTGGACGGCTTCATGAACCGCGCCGACGCGGTGGCCGAGAGCCTGTTGGAGCAGGGCATCACCGCGATGAAGATCTGGCCTTTCGATCCGCCCGCGATCGAGAACCAGGGCCTTTTCATCACGCCCGAGCAGATGCGGAAGGCATGTGAGCCTTTCGAGAAGATCCGCAAGGCGGTAGGCGACAAGATCGAGATCATGGTCGAGATGCATTCGCTCTGGAACCTGCCGACCGCGATCAAGATCGCGCGGTTTCTGGAGCAGTATGAGCCGAGTTGGTACGAGGATCCGATCCGGATGAACTCGCCGCAGGCGCTGGCCGAGTTCGCGCGCTCGACGACGGTCTCGGTGACGGCGAGCGAGACGCTGGGCTCGCGCTTCCCCTACAAGGACATGCTCGACCGCGACGCGATGCATGTGGTGATGGCGGATCTCTGCTGGACCGGCGGCCTGACCGAGGGCCGCAAGATCGCGGCGATGGCCGAGACCTATCACCGCCCCTTCGCGCCGCATGACTGCATCGGCCCGGTCGGCTTCGTCGCTGCGATCCATGCCTCCTTCAGCCAGCCGAACACGCTGATCCAGGAATCGGTTCGCGCCTTCTACACCGGCTGGTACAAGGAACTGGTCACCGAGATGCCGCGGATCGAGGGCGGCTATGTCTATCCGATGGAGGCGCCGGGCCTCGGCGTCGAATTGCTGGAGGCCGTGTTCCAGCGGCCTGATCTGCATCATCGTCGGTCGAGCCTCTGAGGTTTCCGGGATGACCAATCCGTTGTTCGATCTCACCGGGCGCACCGCCCTCGTCACGGGTTCCTCACGGGGCCTCGGGAGGGCGATGGCTGAAGGCCTTGCGGCCGCCGGCGCAAGCGTCCTGATCAACGGCACCGACTCCAGCCGCGTCGACGTAGCGGTGCGAGAAATGCGCGAGGCCGGCTTCGAGGCCGCTCCGGCGGTATTCGACGTGACCTCCGAGGAGCAGATTGTGCAGACCTTCGCCGACTTCGATGCTGCCGGCATCGCGGTCGACATCCTCGTCAACAATGCCGGCATTCAGTTCCGCAAGCCGATGGTCGAACTGGCGACGGCCGACTGGCAGCGCGTGATCGACACGAACCTGACGTCGGCCTTCATCATCGGCAGGGAAGCGGCAAAGCGGATGATCGCGCGCGGCCACGGCAAGATCATCAACATCGGCTCGCTGACCAGCGCGCTGGCGCGCGCGACCGTCGCGCCCTACACCGTCGCCAAAGGCGGCATAAAAATGCTGACCCAGGCCATGGCGGCCGAATGGGCCGAGCATGGCATTCAGGCCAATGCGATCGGCCCCGGCTATATGCTGACCGATATGAACCAAGCGCTGGTCGACAATCCGACCTTTGATGCGTGGGTCAAAGGCCGCACGCCATCAAAACGCTGGGGCAGGCCCGAAGAACTGATCGGTGCGGCGGTATTTCTTGCTGCCCCTGCATCGCATTACGTCAACGGGCAGATCATCTACGTCGACGGAGGAATGAGTTCGGTTCTGTAAGATGCAGATCCGCTCCATAAGCCAGATATTCCGGGCGTTCGATATCGTCCGGGTTATCCGGGCAGGGCGCGCACCGCTGCCCCCACGCAGATGATCAACATCATCGCCGGCACCGCCCAGCGCAACTGGCAGCGCAGGTCCGCGGCATGGCCGCGCCAGCGAGAGCCGGGGTGGGCGATGGCGACCGAGAGGACGATCTCGAACATCAGCACCACGACAAGATAGAGGTAACCGAGCGAAATCATCTCGGCCACGGGAGTGTTGAGAGAGATCGAGCCGGGAACCGAGGATTCGAAGGTAAAGCTGATTGCGGCGAGGGCCAGCAGCGAGGAGAAGATCAGGCCGCCCTTGTCCGGCTCGTTAAAGCCCGGGGTCCACAGCACGAACAATGAGACCGCGAGCACGGCGATGATGGGAATGAAAACGCGAAGATGATAGCGCTCCGCATAGCGCGCGATCGTCACCGTCGTGTTGAGGCGCGAATAGGAGCGCGCGTTCCAGCCGATCGCCAGATCGTTGGTGAAACGCAAGCCGACGGGCCGCCGGTCGACGACCGAAATCCTCGACTCCCGAAAACGGCCGGTCCGCCCCTGTCGTCAGAACGATCGCCGCCAATGGTGTCGATAGCCGGGCGCCGACCAGGGATCGGGCGGAGGTCTGGTTTTGGCCGCGCAAGGTCAGGGCGAAAGCGCCGGCCTGGGTCTCGGTCAGGCTGTCCTGCTGGAAATAGTTCAGGCTGACGCCGGCTTCAGGCGACAGGTCGAGACCGGCAAGCGAGGCGAGCCGATAACCGGCGATGGCATGGCCGATGACGCCATAGCCGCTGCCCTCGCCATGCGCGACCCGCTGGATGTTGCCGAACTGGATCGTCCTGCGGAGGTCCGTCTACGGGCCGGCGAGGCGAGCCTTGAGGCGCGGGGTCGTCCAATTGAGAAAGGCGCGCAGTTTGAGCGGCATGGGTTTTCGCTCCGCGTATATAATGTGGATGGGCATCGGTTTCGGTTCAAACGCCTCAAGCACGATCGTCAGGAGGCCCGCGCGCCTTGCTGCCTCCATTTTGTAAGACATAACCCTCGCGATGCCCGATCCAGCAATGGCTGCCCCCACGGCTGCCTCGGAAGTATTCACGGTGAGTCTCGACCGAATCTGCTCGCCGACCTCCTTGTTGTCTCTGATGAACTTCCAACTGCGCGGCGCGCCAAAATCATCGATCGTTATGCAATCATGACCTGAGAGATCTTCAAGTCTTTCCGGGTGTCCGCGCGCTGAAAGATACGCAGGGCTTGCACAGGCCACGAGCCGGACAGAACCGATCCGAGTCGCTATCATACTGCTATCCGCAAGGGGCCCGATACGGATCAAGACGTCGATGTGGTCTTCCAGCGGTCGAAGCACGCGGTCGGTTAACAAGAGTCTGAGTGCGATATCGGGATAAGCCGTAAGGAATTCACTGGCGATGGGCAGCAAGTGTAGGTGCCCTAGTCCCCAAGGTGCAGTGACCGTAAGGTCTCCACTAGGTGTTCTATATTCTCCGGACACCTCTCTCTCGGCATCTTCTACCTGCTCTATGATCCGTCGGCAAGTTTCAACGTAGGATCTTCCGGCATCGGTCAATTTCATTTGCCGTGAAGACCTTTGGAATAGTTCGGTGTTCAGGTGCGCCTCGAGTTCGGCGAGCTTGCGGCTTACGGTCGCGACCGGCATAGCCAGCTTACGGGAGGCTGCGGAAAGACTCCCCACCTCAGCCACAGCGATGATGATCGACATCGATTCCAGGCGATTCATGCGCTGATCGCTCTCTCATGTTTGAAAAGAACCTTCTCAAATTTATGGACTGCCCTCGTGTGCCGCAATCGTCTAACCATGGCGGGACGGCACGAGCTTGTTAGCGCCCTTAAGGCGATCGTTATTGGCCGACTTCGTGCCACGGATGAATCTCAGCCTATGCGTGAATATTTGTTGTGACTGGCCAGCGAGCCGGCAGTTTGTTTGACGAGTAATCAGCAACTCCACGCGGCGCGCCAACGTTCAGTCTGCTTGTAATTCGAAGGCTTCTATGGAGCGCCGATGAACCCAGTTTCACTTGGGCCTCGTGGGTTCGGCATTCTGGCGACTTTGGAATTTGGCGCATGTCGCGCGGGGCGACCACAGATCCGATCAGAGCGTCTAACCAATTCTCACGTATTTGTACTTAGTTCGTAAAAGTTTAAATTTATCAAAACGGTTGTAAAATTTAATATATGTAGCCGTTCAAGGGGTAAAGATTACCGCTAAATGATTGCGCCCATAATTATATCATGGAGAAAAATGCGCATGACTCACAATTTTTCGCTTAAATTCTCTCGAGGAGCGATTTTGGCGAGCGCCAACGGCATTCTGGTGTTCTCCGCTTTGACGAGCCCGGTAAATTACTTGATGTCGCAGCCGGTATCGCGTGCCTCTCAGAGGGGCAAGAGCATGAATACAATCACAACAAAAGACGGCACAAAGATTTTCTTCAAAGATTGGGGCCGTGGTCCCACGATCGTCTTTTCTCATGGCTGGCCGCTGACCGCCGATGCGTGGGACCCCCAGATGTTCTTTATGATGTCGCGTGGTTTCCGCTGCATTGCCCACGACAGGCGCGGTCATGGCCGGTCCAGCCAGCCCGCGAACGGGAACGACTTCGACACATATGCCGACGATCTTTCCGCCCTGTTGGAAGAGCTTGAGCTCAAAGACGTTGTGTTGGTCGGACACTCCGTCGGCGGCGGGGAAGTGACAAGGTATATGGGCCGGCACGGCACGCGCCGCGTTTCCAAAGCCGTTCTTGTGTCGGCCATACCCCCGCTCATGCTGAAAACGCCTGCCAACCCCAGCGGCCTACCCATCGAGGTCTTCGACACTACGCGCGCCAGCCTCGCCGCTAGCCCCACCCAATTCTACAGAGATCTCGGCGACGGTCCGTTCTATGGCGCCAACCGCCCGGGCTCGAAGGTGCCGCAAGGTGTGAAGGACGCCTTCTGGCTGATGAGCATGCAAGCCGGGTTGATGAATGCCTATGAGTCCATCAAGGCGTTCTCGGAGACGGATTTCACTGAGGATCTCAAGAAGATCAACGTACCCACGCTGATCGTGCATGGTGACGACGACCAGAACGTCCCGATCGCGGACTCGGCGCTTCTGTCGTCGAAGCTGATCAGGCAGGCGACCTTGAGAGTCTATCCGGGCGCTCCGCACGGCCTGACGACTACGCATGCAGACCAGTTCAACTCGGACCTGCTTGCCTTTCTGAAGGCTTGAGGTCGGCTCGCTGCCTGCTGTCCTGCAACCGAACGAGGTCGCCATGACTGCTCTGTCGCGCTCCATGTCTCGCCGGCACTTCTGCCTCTGTTGCGTTGCCGCATCCGGTGCCGCCGCCCGTGGATGGCTCAGTCCGTGCGAGGCCTACGCCGAAGCGCGCGGCCTCGTCAGCCTGATCAAGGACAGCGCGGCCGCCGCGCCCATCGTCACCCATAAGCTGCGCAATAATATCAGCGTGCTCGAAGGTTCGGGCGGGAATGTCGCCGTGGTGACCGGGCCGGACGGCAAGGTGCTCGTCGACGCCGGCATCGGCGTCTCGCGCCCGCAGATGACAAAGGCTTTGGCCGATCTGTCCGCGGATCCCGTCACGCATCTGATCAACACGCATTGGCATTTCGATCATGCCGATGGCAACACTTGGCTGCACGAGCTCGGTGCGAAGATCATCGCCCAGGAGAACACCCAAAAATACCTGTCGCAGGTCCAGCGGGTCGCCGATTGGGACTATAACTTCCTGCCTCTGCCGCAGGGAGGCGTTCCCGACGATGTTTTTGCCACCACGCGCTCCCTCAAGCTCAACGGAGCATCAATCATGCTGAAATATTACGGCCCGGCCCATACCGACGGCGACATCTCCGTCACCTTTGCCGAAGCCGACATCGTCCATCTCGGTGATACTTTCTGGAACGGCATCTATCCCTTTATCGACTATTCGACTGGCGGCAGTATCGACGGAATGATCGCCGCATCCGACGCCAACCTGGCGGCCACCACTGACAAGACGATCATTATTTCCGGCCACGGCAAGCCCGTCAGCAGCAGGGCCGAGCTCAAGGACTTTCGCGACATGCTGGTCGCGATCCGGGAGAACGTCGCCAAGCTCAAGCAACAAGGCCGGTCGCGGGACGAGACTGTCGCCGCCAGGCCCACCGCCGCCTTCGATGCCAGATGGGGCAACTTTCTCATCGATCCCGCCTTCTTTACCCGCTTGGTCTACGCGGGCGTGTGAGTGCCGATCGCCAGCCATCCCGACTTCGCAGGAGTCCGACCTGGAGGATCAGATGAACACCGAGAGCATTTCCCAAAGATCTCCCGCAGTCGATCGCCGCGGACTCCTGGTCGGGCTTTCGGTCCTGGCCGCCGGAACTGCGGCAGCGCAGGCAACTCCCACGGCCGAGCCGCGCCAGAGCAACGCCCAAGCCGGTTCGCCCTTACCCCGCTACCATACCAGGACTGTCGATGGGGTCGGGATCTTCTACCGCGAAGCGGGGCCGGCAGACGGGCCGGTCGTGCTGCTGCTGCACGGTTTCCCGACCTCGTCGCATATGTATCGCAACCTGATCCCCGCGCTCGCGGATCGCTATCGCGTCATCGCGCCTGATTATCCCGGCTATGGCCAGAGCGACATGCCCGACCGCGCCACATTCGCCTATACGTTCGATCGCTTTGCGCAACTCGTCGACGGACTGCTCGATCAGCTCGGCCTGGCGCGCTACGCGATGTATGTGATGGACTATGGGGCGCCCGTCGGCTGGCGGCTAGCCCTCCGACACCCCGAGCGGATTACGGGCCTCATCGTCCAGAACGGCAATGCCTACGACGAGGGGCTCAAGGAATTCTGGGACCCGATCAAGGCCTATTGGTCGGATCATTCGGAAAGTCATCGCAAAGCCCTTTATGTGCTGGTCACCCCGGAGATCACGAAGTTCCAGTACACTGACGGTGTGGCGGATCTCAGTCGCATCTCACCCGACAACTGGGTTCACGACCAGGCGCTACTCGACCGGCCGGGTAATGCCGATATCCAGATGGACATCTTCTATGATTACCGCACCAATCTGCCACTATACCCTGCGGTACAGGCCTATTTTCGTAACCACCGGCCACCGACTCTGATCGTCTGGGGCAAGAACGACAAAATTTTTCCGGCTGACGGCGCCCATCCCTACAAGCGCGACCTGCCGGAGGTCGAATTCCATCTCCTCGACACCGGCCATTTCGCGCTCGAAGACAAGGCCGACGAGATGGTCCCACTGATCCGCGACTTCCTCCAGCGCAAAGTCGGGTAGCAGCCAGCTTCACAGGCTCTCAACCCGGGCAATTTCGTAGTTTCGGCGACAGTCGTGGAGCAACCGCTATGAACCCGGCTCCGAAAAATTTCGTACCAATGGCCACATCCATGCCCATCGTTGGGGCAGCTTCGGTTCGGACGGCCAGGGCAATTCGCTGTCCATCGCCGCTGATCGCCATCCAAGATGAGCCCGCGCCCAAGCTCATCGTAGACCAGCCGCTAGAAGGGCCATTGTCGCGAGGGTCGGTATTCATCCAGTATCGGACCGAGAATCTTCGCATCGCCCCGGTGTTCGGAGCGGGCGCGCTGGACGTGTCGCCGCGGGTTGGCCATGTCCATATCACCGTTGACGACGCTCCGTGGCATTTCGTCGACTCGAGCGGCGAGACTATTATCGTTGTCGGCCTGAAACCCGGGCCGCATCAGGTTCTTGTCGAGCTGGCGGACCCCACCCACAGGGTCATTACCAGCGAGACCGTTACGTTCACCGTGCCCGAGCGCGGGAACCGCTGAGCCATGCGCACTCCTTCCGTTCCAGCGTCATTTTTCGGGGTGGTTCTTGGTCTGGCAGGGCTCGGTGGCGCCTGGCGGTTGGCCCACCGGATCTGGGGAATGCCGCCCATCGTGGGAGAAATGCTGATGCTGCTCGCGAGCCTGATCTGGGCATGTCTCCTCCTGCTCTACTTTATGAAATGGCTTCTCGCGCGCGATGAGGCCATCGCCGAGCTCGACCATCCCGTGCAGTGCTGCTTCGTCGGGCTGATCGGTGTCTCGACCATGCTGATCGGACTGGCAACGCTTCCCTATTCCGCCACCGCGGCCAGGATCCTCACGCTGCTCGGCGCCTTGCTAACGTTAGCTTTCGCGCTGTGGCGAACCGGACGGCTCTGGCACGGCGAACGTGATCCCGGCACGACGACGCCGGTTCTCTACCTGCCCCTCGTCGCGGGCGCCTTCGTCAGTGCAACGGCTCTCGGAGCCATCGGGCACTCAGATTGGGGGCAACTTGCTCTCGGTGCCGGCTTCTTCTCTTGGCTGGCGATCGAATCCGTCCTGCTGCATCGGCTTTATACGGGGCCCGCGCTTCTGCCGGCTCTTCGTCCGACGCTCGGCATTCAGCTCGCCCCGCCAGTCGTGGGCCTGATCGCATACCTCAGTGTGTCCGAGGGAAGCCCCGATATCGTCGCCCATGCGCTTCTTGGATATGGCCTACTGCAGGCGCTTCTGCTCCTCCGCATGTTGCCCTGGATCATGCAACAACCTTTCGCGCCTTCCTATTGGGCCTTCACCTTCGGGGCGACCGCCCTTGGGGCAGCGCCGCTGCGCATGATCGAGCACGGAGAAACAGGCGCCGCGGCTGTTCTGGCCCCGTACCTGTTCATCGGCGCGAACCTGACCGTCGGGTTGATCGCGATCGCCTCGATCCTGCTCGTCGCTCGACCGTGGTTCTCTGCCACTTCGTCCCTGTCACCGGCGTCGCGCAGGGTGTCGCCAAACCGTAGTTCAAAGCTCGAAATAGGAGAGTGAACCATGCCCACGATCACAACCAAGGACGGCACGGAAATCTTTTACAAGGACTGGGGCAAGGGCCAACCGATCGTCTTCCACCATGGCTGGCCGCTCAGTGCCGATGACTGGGATAACCAGATGCTGTTCTTCCTGCAGCACGGCTATCGCGTCATTGCGCATGACCGCCGCGGCCATGGTCGATCGACACAAACGGCCATCGGCAACGAGATGGACACCTACGCCGACGATGTTGCGGAACTCGCGGCAGCGCTGGATCTCAACGCCGCCATTCACATCGGCCACTCGACCGGCGGCGGTGAGGTAGCGCGTTATCTCGGTCGCCATGGCACTCGGCGCGCAGCCAAAGCAGTGCTCATCAGTGCGGTTCCGCCGATCATGGTGAAGTCTGACAAAAACCCTGGCGGCCTGCCGATCGAGGTATTCGACGGCTTCCGCGAAACCCTCGCAGCCAACCGCGCTCAGTTCTATATCGACGTGCCCATGGGCCCCTTCTATGGGTTCAACCGACCAGGAGCGGCAATATCGCAAGGGGTCATCAACAATTGGTGGCGTCAGGGCATGATTGGCGGCGCCAAGGCCCATTACGACTGCATCAAGGCTTTCTCTGAGACCGACTTCACGGAGGATCTCAAGAAGATCGATATACCCGTGCTGGTCATGCATGGCGACGATGACCAGATCGTCCCGTTCGCCGACGCGGCGCCCCTCTCGGCCAAGCTGCTGAAGAACAGTGTCCTCAAGGTCTACAAGGGCTTCCCGCACGGCATGTGCACCACCCATGCGGACGTCATCAATCCGGAGTTGCTCGCCTTCATTAAAGGATAATCCGGCGATCGGGGGGAGTTCTTGGCGCCAAGTGCTTGTGGGGGCGCAACCAGGTCGGCGTGCGATGCCTAGCGAGAAAGACAAGCCACCATCAGTTCGTCGTGATGCACCGAATCCAGCCGAGGAGCGCTCCAATGGGTAGACTTCAGGGCAAAGTCGCCGTGATCACCGGCGCCAATAGCGGTATCGGGTTGGCTAGCGCCAAGCTCTTCGCACAGGAGGGGGCTCGCGTTTTTATGACAGCGCGTCGCAGCAAAGAACTCGATGCGGCGGTCGCCGACGTGGGAAGTAACGCCCGCGGTGTTCCAAGCGATGTCTCCAACCTTGCCGACCTGGGCCGCCTATTTGCGATCGTACGCGACGAGGCTGGCATGATCGATGTCCTGTTTGCCAACGCTGGCGGCGGCGAGTTCGCCGCGCTCGGCTCTATCACCACCGAGCACTTCGACAAGACATTCTCGACCAATGTCAGAGGAACACTATTCACCGTCCAGAAGGCTCTTCCTCTGCTCAAGGACGGAAGCTCGATCATTCTTACTGGTTCCACCACGGCAGTAACCGGTACACCAGCCTTCAGTGTTTACAGCGCAAGCAAAGCCGCAATTCGAAACTTTGCTCGCTGCTGGATTCTCGACCTCGCTCCCCGAAAAATCCGAGTCAATGTGCTTGTGCCCGGCGCCACTTCGACGCCTGGCTGGCATAATCTTGCGAGCTCTGAGGAGAGCCACGAGGAAATGATCGCGTTCGTGAAGTCGACGACACCGCTCGGACGGCTTGGCGGTCCGGAGGAAGCTGCGCGGGCCGCTCTTTTCCTTGCCTCAGATGACAGTAGCTTCGTTACGGGGAGCGAGCTTTTTGTCGATGGTGGTTCGGCTCAAATTTAACAATGCGCGGCGCGCCGACATCGATCCCGCGCAATCCAATGCCGTCCTGCGTTTCTTACAGGGATCCACACTATGTCACGACCTCCCTTACCCCCGTTCACAGAGCAGACAGCCATCGAGAAAGTGCGACTGGCCGAGGATGGTTGGAACACTCGCGAACCCGCCAAGGTCGCGCTCGCCTATACGATTGACAGCACCTGGCGAAACCGCGCCGAGTTCATCAATGGACGCGTCGAGATTGAGGCCTTTCTTGCCCGGAAATGGACGCGTGAACTCGACTACCGGCTGATCAAGGAGCTCTGGGCCTTCACCGGCAACCGGATCGCGGTGCGCTTCGCCTACGAGTTCCATGACGACAGCGGCACGTGGTTCCGGGCTTACGGAAACGAGAACTGGGAGTTCGATGGAGACGGGCTGATGCGCCGACGGCTCGCCTGCATCAACGAGCATCCGATCGCAGAGGCGGATCGCAGGTTTAAATGGCCTCTCGGCCGGCGCCCAGACGACCACCAGGGTCTCAGCCATTTCGGGTTCTGAGGATGGCAGCCCCTGTGTCGCGGGGAGAAGTCGACCGCTGCGATACACTTCCGGAGCTACATCGTCATTGGCCCCGCGCAAGCAGTTCGGTCGGCAAGCCATCGGGCTCATCGCCTCGCGCCAATGAAGGAGGATCGCATGCAAGCAACCCTAGCCTGCGCCTTCGCTGTCATCACCGTCACGTTCGGCGTATTGGCCTACGTTTCTGCACAGGTCCCAACGGAAGGGGGATCACCCAATCTATGATGTGACGCTTCCCGAAGGATATCGCGACTGAAAGCTCGTCAGCGTCGCCCAATGCCCTGACGCAGGAGACCGGGCTGGCGGTGGCGAGCACGACCTACACGCTCTTGCCTAGTCAGCAGAGCGCTCTGGAGGCGGTCCTCGAAGATCAGCTGATCCTGCAGCATGCCTGCGAGGCCGAAACCTCCATGATGATGGCCGTAAGGCCCGATCTGGTTCGGGCCGATCGGTTGGGGGAAGCATTTCAACCCGGGTACAGCAAAGGCGATGTATCACCGCTCAACGATCCCCTGCTGCTTTGGACCTCCTTCAAGGATTTCTGCCCCAGCGGCGTTCGCGGCGACGCCCGGCGCGCTTCGGCGAAAAAGGGCGAGCGCATCCGCACGATTGCGGCGGAGCTGCTGGCCGCGAAACTCATCGCCGGCGAACCGTGGAGCAGGCAGGGAGAGGCTGCGTGATGGATATTGCAATCAGAAATGTCGAGCGCCGCGACTTCGAACAATGGCGGGCGTTGTGGGACGGCTATAATAGTTTCTATGGCCGAGCTGGCCAGACCGCGCTGCCGGGCGACATCACACCGACCACCTGGGCACGTTTTTTCGACTCCTACGAGCCGGTCCACGGTCTGATCGCGGAGTGTGCCGGCGAACTCGTCGGCATCACGCACTACATCTTCCATCGCAGCACGACGATGATCGGGCCGGCCTGCTATCTGCAGGACCTGTTCGCGCGAGAGGCCGCAAGGGGCAAGGGCGTCGGCCGGAGGTTGATCGCTGGCGTCTACGAGCGTGCTGGCCATGCTGGTGCCCGGCGCGTCTATTGGCACACGCATGAAAGCAATGCGACCGCACGCGGGCTCTATGACGATGTCGCCTTGCGCTCTGGCTTCATTGTCTATCGCAAGGACCTGGCCTGATTCCGGCATTATCCGCCTACACGGGAGAGAGCGATCGGACCGGAGTGCGCTCTCTCGAAACTGCGCTGCACGGCTCTCGATGGGTGAGAGCTTTCGTGTCCCGCTTGAAACCAGGCACATCACGGTCTCCGACCCGAAACGGGAAGCGCGTGGCTCTGCCGCTACTTCGCAGCGGCCCCGTTCCCGGCCAGCCCGTTGCGCGGCAAGCGACTATTCAGAACGAAATGGGCGACGAGCCCGATGATCAGCCCCCAGAACGCTCCGCCAATCCCAAGCAGCTTAATGTTCGCTGCCGAGGCCAGGAAGGTGATAAGCGCTGCTTCGCGGGACGTCGGATCGGCCATCGCTCCCGCAAGGCTTCCGCCAATCGTCCCCAGCAACGCCAGGCCAGCGAGCGTGGTGATGAAGGCTGCCGGAAACGCCATGAAGACGGCAGCGAGCGTGACACCGAAGATCCCCACGAGCACATAGAAGCAGCCCGCCGCGATACCCGCGATCCAGCGCTTCGACGGATCGATGTGAGCTTCTTTGCCCGTAGCGATTGCAGCTGTGATCGCTGCGATGTTGAAGGCATGGGACCCGAACGGAGCCATGACGAGCGAGCCGAGGCCCGTCACGGTGACGATCGGGTTGGCGCTGGTCTTGAAACCGTCATTCCGGAGCACGAGCATCCCCGGCATGTATTGACCGCTCAAAGTGATCAGGAAGAGCGGCAGCGCGATCGACAGGAGAGCGTTCAGCGAGAAAGCCGGCATGGTGAAGACGGGCATCGCGAAGGCCGGCTTCAGCCCCGACAGATCGACGCGTCCCTGTATGAGCAGGAGCCCCAGTCCGATGACCAGGATGCCGACCACGGCATAGCGCGCTGAGAACCGCTTCAGCACCACGTAGGCGACGATCAGCAAGCCAACGAGCAGCGGATCGATGCTCGCACTGCCGAACGCGCCGATGCCGAATTGGAGCAGGATACCGGCCAGCAAACCGGAAGCGATACCCGGCGGGATCAACGGGATAACTTTCTCGAAATAGCCCGACAGCCCCAGCGCGACGAAGGCCGCTGCCGAGACCATGTAGGCTCCGACGGCTTCGGCATAAGGCGTGCTGCCGAGCGCGGCGACGAGAAAACCAGCCGCTGGCGTCGACCAGGCTGTGATGATTGGCTCTCGGTAGCGCCAGCTCAGAAATAGACCCGTCACTCCCACGCCGATCGAGACAGACCAGACCCAGGAAGCTGTCAGTTCGGGGCTCAACCCTGCGACCTTCGCGGCTTGGAAGACCAGAATGAAGGTGCCGCCATAGTTGACGATAACGGAGATCAGGCCAGCGACTACTGGATGCGGCAGGTCGTTCAAGCGAATGGAAGAAGATGCAGTGCGAGGCGACATGATCCTGAAAAAACCTCCTGGAGCCCCGCGCGCGGGACGGCAAACCGTATTGACACATAGCCAGTGAATGGCTCGGTGTTCCCATCCATTTTGATCAAGGGGTTCAGACCATTTGTTCAGGCATTCCCAGTTGGAATCCGCGAAGGCGTGGATCGCTCATCCTGCTCACGCGGCCATGCCCCTGCATGAGCGAATCCAGCGCGCCATTCGGCAGCTGATCGTCGATGGCGCGCTTGGACCGGGAAAGCCTTTGCCAGCCTCGCGAGCCCTCGCCGCATCGCTGGGCGTGTCGCGGGATACCGTCGAAGCAGCATATGGCCGGCTTCATGCCGAAGGCTTCATCGAGCGCCGTGTCGGCAGCGGTAGCTTCGTGGCACAGATCTCGGAGTTCACGGCCGGCCATCGGGCCGTTCGAAGGGAAGCTTTACTGCGCCACCAGGCTCCCAATCTCAGCAAGCGCGGAAATGCAATGTTCAGCAGCGGCGGGGGGCGCGAGATGCTGTCGCCGCGGCCTTTCGCACCCGGGGTTCCGGAAACCCGGACCTTTCCACTTCAGCTCTGGGAGAGGCTGGAACGGCAGGTCCGGAGGGAGGCCGGAACCCAGGCACTGGCACATTCCGATCCGCAAGGGACCGAAGCGCTGCGCCGTGCCATCGCCGATTACGTGAACGTCGAACGCGGCGCGCGCGCCACGGCGGACCGGGTGCTGGTTCTCACCAGTTCACAGCAGGCCATGATGCTGTGCGCGAACATGTTGCTTGATCCTGGCGACCGGATTTTCATCGAAGACCCCGCCTATTACGGCGCCCGCAAGGGGTTCGATGCAGCCGGGCTGGAATGCGTTCCGATCCGGGTGGATCCACAGGGGATCGCCATCGAGCAGATCCTGGCTGCCTCCCGCAAGGCGAAAGCGGTTTCCCTGACGCCGTCCCACCAGTTCCCGACCGGCGCGACTCTGGCGCTGGACCGGCGCCTGGCTTTGATCGAATGGGCCGCGCGGCATCAGGCCTGGATCATCGAGGACGATTACGACAGCGAATTCCACTATGCAGGCAAGCCGATGGCCTGCGTGCAAGGGCTCGATCGCCATGACCGGACGATCTATATTGGCACCTTCACTAAGTCGCTCTTTCCGGGCCTGCGGATCGGCTATGCCGTACTGCCGCCGCAACTGGTGGAGCCAATGACCGTCGCGCGCACTCTCCTCGATGGGCATTCCGCCCCGATGGCCCAACTGACGCTGGCCCGGTTCATCGAGGGCGGGCATTTCGGTGCCTATGTCCGCACCATGCGCGGCATCTATGCGCAGCGGCTCGATACGCTTGCAGATCTCGTCCGTAAGCACTTGGCCGACTTTATCGAGCCGCGCGTCCCCATCGGCGGGCTACAAATGCCTTGCCTACTGACGGGCGATCTATCCGAACGCATCGCCATCGATGCAGGGCGACGTTCCGGCATCGAGCTCCTGGGATTGTCCGCACTTCATGCCAGAAGCGATGCTGCCGCCGGGTTCCTAATGGGCTTTGCCGCCTATACGCCCATGGAGATCGAGATCGCGGTCAGGAAGCTGGTGCATGCGTTCCGGGCGATCGCCAAACCATAGCGCCAACTCGGGGCGGCAGCATTTTCCAGTCGGACGGCCCGAGCGCCGTTCCGTTTCGGTGTTCGATGACGCGGGTCATGTGGGCAGTAAGCCGAGAGCTGGAAGAACGCCTCGAGAAGCTGCTTGATCCATGCGGGGTGAGGCGCTCGTCACGATGCGGCCTGGCTTTCCAGCATCATGCCGACAGGGATGCTTTTCGTCCCGTCCATCGGGGGATCATCGGATAGATCGGTCGTCCCGCCCTAAGGGCCGCCGGTCGATTCTCAATGCCAGGATTCTATGGTCATTGGTGCACAATTAATGCAGCGGTGTCCCAAAGCATTTGCGGAAAGCCTTTGCATCGACCGCATCGGGAAAACTTACACGGATCCGCCGATGATATGGCTCCCAGAGGATGCGAGCCTGATGAGGAATTATGGCGCTCAATTAGCCATAGCCCGATGGCAAAGAGGCGCTCGTTCAGCGTGGCTGTGTCGAGGGGCAAGTCGACGTCGAAGTCGCCCTTGAGCCCAACCGGGTCGTTACGGCGACGACAGCCTGATGCATGTCGCCCTCCTGCTTTTCAGGTGCGGATCGCGTTACGTTACGCCTGCCTTTCCGGCGTTTCCAACCACTCGGCGTAGGGCGTGTTCTTCACGAGATGGCGATTGAGGTCTGGGGCTCCGTCGCTCCACCAGACCGGCCCGCTCTCACCGACGGCGACCTTGGCGGAATCGACGCGAGCGCGTGCGGCTTTCAACTCGCCGTTTCCGCGCTTGGCTTCTTTGACAGCCCGCCGAGCATCCATCAGTTCGGCAACAAGCTGATGACGGCGGTCTACTGGCAGGTCAGGATTGGTGGATCGCCAAATAGCGACAATCCGGTGTCGCAGGACRGGCGGCCCTATCCTTCATGACCGGCGCGCGATCCTCCGTACGGATCTTTGAAGCCCAGCGCCTCAGGATTGGTACACATCCATCCGGTGCGCCTGGCAGTCGCACTCAAGACACAACACGCCTTAATGCGAGCGTTACCATTCTCCGCCACATTGAATTGTCCAGCAATCGCGCCCCCTCATTTGGACGAGAGTTCACGCCAGTGAAGACGGATACCGCAAGGCCGGCTGGCCGATTGCTGGCGCCCGACATGCGCGAAACCATCGCCAAACGTGCCCGCCTGATGGCCTGGAGTGGCCTGGTCGCCGCCGCCATCATTGCGGTGACTGCCGGCTTTGCGCTCTGGCAGGGGCGCCAGACAGCAACCGACGTATCACGGCAGCAGCTCAGTACGCTCGCGGCGCTGCTCTCTGAACAAACCCACCAGACGCTCGCGACTGCAGATCTGGTGTTGCGCGGCTGGTCCGAAGCCGCCAGTGAGACCGATATCGCGTCGCCTGGCGATATTCGTACGAAGTTCGGCACGCGCCAGAATTTCGATGCTTTGATTGAGCGCACTCGCGCAATTCCGCAGATCGCAGCGGTGACGATCGTCGATATCAACGGCGAAGTCGTCAACTCGACACGGTCCTTTCCCCCACCCGCGGTCAGCCTGAAGGGCAGAGAATCCTTCCTGGCCCATATGGCCGATCCTGCGCTTGCGCTGCATTTGGCCGCCCCCGTCCTCGGCCAAAGCGCGTCAGGGGGGACGATGGCCTTGTCCCGCAAGATCAAGAACAGGAGCGGAGCCGTGGTCGGCCTTGCCATGGCCGAAATCGAGACTGGCTTCCTGAGTACCTTCTACGACAAAGCGCGGGCCGATCCGCTTGTCCATGTCGCGCTCTTTCGCCGTGATGGCGTGTTACTTGCCAGCCTGCCGAACAATGACGACGCTGTCGCTCTCTCGCCCGCCGGCCGTTCCGTCCTGTTCCACGACCTGCCCGAGGCGGCCGAATCCATCGGAACCCTGTTCGTCGGGACCCAGATTGCCGGCCGTCGAGACAGCGAGCAGGGGCTGATCTTAGTGCAGGCTGTTCGCGATTACCCACTCCAGATCAGTATCGCGGCGCCTGGAGAGTTGGTCTTTCAGTACTGGAAGAAGCGCGCGCTGCTCCTCGGAAGCATCGTCACCTTCTTCGTCTTTATGATTAGCCTCCTGACCATCTGGATCGCCAAGTTACTACGGCAGCACGGTGTCGTGCTTTCTGAACTAGCTGCTTCCGAAAAGACGGCCTCCGATCACATGCAGGAACTACAGCTCCGCGACGCGCGCGAGTCCCTGCTGCGGCGCGACGCCGCCATGAAATCCCGCGTGACAGCCTTCGACGCGCAATTGCGCAGTTCGCTCGACCGGCTCGGCCGTATGATCGAAAGTGTGGCGAGCCTGTCGCAGAGCATGATGGCGGCGGCCGGGCACGCGCGCCAAGGCAGCGAGCGGGCCGAGGTGGTCTCCAGCCGCGCAGCCGACCATGTCGCCAGCGTTGCTGCCGATGCCGAGAGCATTTCCAGCGCGGGGCACGAGATCGCGGCGCGCGTGGCGGCCTCGGTGAGCACCGCAGCCGACGTGATCGCGGAAGCCGACCAGACCGACCTTGCCATCGCGCAACTGGCGGAAGCGACGAACCAGATCGACAGCGTCTCAGCGCTGATCCGCGAAATCGCCAGCCAAACCAACCTGTTGGCGCTCAACGCCACGATCGAGGCGGCTCGCGCCGGCCAGGCTGGCCGTGGCTTTTCGGTCGTCGCCTCCGAGGTGAAGTCGCTGTCTGCGCAGACAAGCGGCGCGACCAACGAGATCAGTCGCCAGATCGAGGCGATCCAACTGGCGAGCCAACGCTGCATCGAGGCACTCCAGAGTATCCGGGGTCGGATGCTGGGCGCGCGCACGAGCGGTCAGGGTGTCTCCGACGAGATAGCCAAGCAAAGCCGCTCGACCACCCAGATCGCGTTGACCATCCGGGCGGCCGCAGACGATGCGCAAGGTGCTCTATCCAGCGCCAGGGCCGTGCGCCAGGCGACCGACTTGTCCAACACCAGCGCGACCGAGGTGATGGCGCTTGCTCGCGACCTCGATGGCGAAGCACGGCGGATCAGAAGTCAAGTCAGCGAGTTTTTCGGGGCACTCGACGCCGCTTAGCCGGACCCTGCCAACGGGACGGTTCGGCGCGGGGCGAGGAAATTCGGGCGGGATTCCGCTCGCCGGCCCCGGCGCAAGAAGCCGAGCTCGCGCGACGTCACGAGTGATGCCGCCAAAATTGCCGGTGACGAACGATAGGACGAGGATACCGAAGATATCGAGGCGGCGATTGACTGCGGCAACCGCCCCGCTGATCGCGAGTACGAAGGTGCCGCCCAGATCGAGAATTCGCACAAAGGTTTCGATGGCGATCATGACGAATCCGCCCGCGAAATCCTGGCACATCCGGACGAAAGCACCGAACAGCATTCAAATGAGACCGATCTCCAATGCAACCTCTGATGGTCCGCCTCAGTCAAAGAATGGCTTCGTGTCGGCCGGATCTCGAATAGGCAAAACAGTTTAAAGGTAAACGGCGATCGCCTTCTGGTCCTCCCCGGTCAGCTGGCGCCACTTCGAGATGCAGGACGGGCTGATCTGCACCGCAATCATCTAGGAACGATGTGGACGCGCTCCTTGGACCACCGGATGCCACAGCGCTCCCCCGAGCGAGCACTGGCATGTCGAGGCCTGGCACGCGGGCGCGCAGCTCCTGACCGGCGCTCTTGCCGATGACCAGGAAGCTGTCGCCGTAATTGACGATCTCGCCGACGGTGAAGCCGATGTTTTCGGGAGACTGCTCTTCTTTGGAGAGGCGGATGGTCTCCAGCCGCAGGAGCACGTGGACTGGAGTGCCCGGAGTGAGATCGTCGCGTCCGGCCGCGATCGAGCCGAAACCTGGCATGGCCCTTCAGGGCTCAGGTCCATTGCGCCGCTGGATCGGAGCGCGGGACAGCGCTGCTTGTTCGCGTCTGCCCGGATCGGGCCGGCACCGACGGCGAAGATTTCGCCGTCGTCGAGCCTCTCCGCGATGCAGCGCCGCACGGTCGTCTTGAATAGCTCTCTCGAGAGATCGCTCTCGCGGAAGCGGCCGTGCCGGTTTTTCGAGAAAGTCGAGTGTTCGGGCACATCGCCTTCGAACCCGAGCCGGCAGAACCACCGATAAGCGAGGTTCAGATGCACTTCTGCGTGGCAACCTCAGGAATTGAGCCAATTCGGCTCAATCCTCGCGCGCAGACAGCCGCGCAAAGGTGTCGAAATCAGTGGCGATCCGCGCGTGGATCGAGCCAGTCTCGCAGCCAGTCGCCCAGGAGATTGACGCTTAGTACCGTGAGCATCAGCGCCAAGCCGGGCAGGGTGATGATCCACCACGCGCTGGCGATATAGGTGCGCCCGTCCGCCAGCATCCGGCCCCAGCTCGGGGAGGGCGGTTGGATGCCGAGGCCGAGGAAGCTCAGGCCCGCTTCGAGCACGATGGTGCGCGCGAGTTCGAGCGTCGCGACCACCAAGACCGGCGTCAGGACATTGGGCAGGATGTGGCGCAGCAGCAGGCGGGCATGGCCCGCCCCCATGGCCAGCGACGCCTGGACGAATTCCCGTTCCCGGACCGTCAAAACCTGGGCCCTGATGATGCGGGCGTAGCGGACCCAGCTTGTCAGGGCGAGCACGGCGATCAGGTTGTGCAGGCTGGGGCCAAGCGCGGCGACGACCAGAAGCGCCAGCAACATCAGCGGAAAGGCGAGCTGGATGTCGACCAGTCGCATCAGCACGCGGTCATACCAGCCGCCGAAATAGCCGGCGACGAGCCCGAGCAGCACGCCGACGATGCCGCCGAGAATCACGGCCGAGCCTGCGATCGTCAGGGTGACGCGGCTGCCAGCGATGATGCGGCTCAGAATGTCGCGACCGAGCTGGTCAGTGCCGAACGGATGGGCTCCCAGCCCGGCCCAGGAGAGCGTCGGCGCCAGCATGCGGGCGCGCAGGTCGCCGCGCGTCGGGTCGGGCAGGCCGAGCCAGGGGCCGGCAAGGGCCAGCGCCAGCAGCAGGATCAGCAGTCCGGCGCCGAGCAGCCCCAACCAGTTCGCGCGCTGGCGGTGCAGGAACGAGAAAAGTCTCATGACGCCTGCCGGATGCGCGGGTCGATCAGGGTGTAGAGCAGGTCGACCAGAAGATTGACCACGACGAAGATCGTCGCGACGACGGCGACACCGGCCTGGACGACCGGAAAATCCTTGGTCTCGATCGCCTGCACGATCAACCGCCCGACGCCCGGCCAGGCGAAGACGGTCTCGGTCACGGCGGCGCCGCCGAGCAGCTCGCCGGCCAGGATACCGGTCATGGTCACCACCGGGATCAGCGAATTGCGGCCGACATGCCAGATATAGACCCGACGCGGTGCCAGGCCCTTGGCGTAGGCGGTGCGGACATAGTCGTCGCGCATCACGTCGAGCATGGAGGATCGCAGCAGGCGCGCGATGCTGGCCGTCGTAAAGCAAGCCAATGTCACGGAGGGCAGGACAAGGTTCTGCCATTCGCCGTAGCCACCCGTCGGAAACCAGCCGAGTTGCACCGCGAATAACAGAATCAGCATGATCCCGAGCCAGAAGGAGGGCGTCGCCTGGCCGAGCAGTGCTACCAGCAGGACCAGCCCCTCGATTGCGGAACCTCGATAGATCGCCGCGAGCGCGCCGGCCAGACCGCCGACCAGCACGCCGATCGACAGGGCGCAGCCGGCGAGGAGCGCCGTCGCGGGAAGCCGTTCGAGCACGACGTCGAGCGCCGGGCGGGCGAACTGGAAGGACTGGCCGAAATCGCCCTTCAACGCATGGAGCAGGAAGGTCAGATATTGCTGTAGAAGCGGCTGGTCGAGCCCGAGCTGCATGCGCAGCTCCTGCAATTGCGCCTCCGTCGCGCCGATCGGCAGCAGCAGCACGGCGGGGTCGCCGAGCAGCCGCGAGACGATGAAGACGATCGTCACCACGCCCCAGATCGCGATCAGGCCTTCGCCGAGGCGGGAGGTCAGGTGGCGCGGCATCCGGCGGCCTCCTTCGTCACGACGGTCCTCAGAGCTTCAGCCCGTAGATCTCCACGGCGGCCTGCCGCGAGATGCGCTCCTCGCGCAGGTCGCGCTCGACCAGCGCACGGTCGCGCTGCTTCGGATCGCCGAAGCCGCCCCCGCCGGCCGCCACCATGCCGACCCATTCGCCCGGCTGCAGGATGCCGGCGCGACGGTCGAGCGGCTTGGCGCCGGGCGACAGCTCGACGCGGGCGGTGAGGCCGTCCTGGCCGCCCTTGAGGCCAAAGGGGGGCACGATGCTGTTGGTGCCGCCGGCCGAGATGCGGGCGGTGTGGTCGAGCATCTCGACGCGCCGCCGCAAGGTCATGCCGCCGCGGTATTCGCCTGCGCCGCCGGAATCCTGCACCAGCTCGTAGCACTTCACCATGACGGGGTGCTCGATCTCGAGCGCCTCGATCGGCAGGTTGGCGGTGTTGGTCGTGTTCACCTGCACGCCGTCGAGCCCGTCCTTGTCGGCGCGCGCGCCCATGCCGCCGCCATGCATCTCGTTATAGACGTAGAAGCGGCCAGTGCGCGGATGGATGCCGCTGGTGGTCAGCAGYGTGCCGCCGGTCGAGGCTGCGGCGATGCGTTCGGGCACCACATCGGCGAGCGCGGCGAAGATCATGTCGACGAGGCGCTGGCCGATATCGGTGCGGCTGTAGACGGCCGCCGGCGGCGTCGAATTGAGCACCGAGCCCAGCGGAGCGGAGACATGGATCGGCCGGTGAAAGCCGGCATTGGCCGGCAGATCGGGATCGACGATCGCCTTCACCGCGAAATACACCGTGGCGAGCAGCGCCGTGTAGACCATGTTGATCGGCGCGCGTACCTGTGGCGGCGCGTCGGGGAAGTCGATGGAGATCTCGTCGCCCTTGACCTCGATCACGACCTTCAAGTCCATTACGCCATCGACGAGGTTGCTGTCGAAGTCGTGGCGGAAGCTGTAGGTGCCGTCCGGAATCTGCGCGATGCCGGCGCGCGTGCGCCGCTCGGTATAGTCGAGCACCTGCGCGCCGGCGGCACGCACCGTCTCGGCGCCGTATTTGTCGCAGAGCGCCTGGTAGCGCTGCACGCCGAGGCGGTTGGCCGCCATCTGGGCCCGGAAGTCGTTGATGCGCTCGCGCGGCACCTGGCAATTCAGCAGGATGAGCTGCATCAAATCTTCCTGCAGCACGCCCTCGCGATAGAGCCGCACCGGCGGGATGCGCAAACCTTCCTGGAAGATATGGGCGTGGCCGCGGTCGACGAAGTCGGAGTGGTGGGCGAGGTTCGTCACCCAGGCGACGAGCTTGTCGCCATGGAAGATCGGCTCCAGGAAGACGATATCGTTGAGATGCGTGCCGCCGCCGGTATAGGCGTCGTTGCCGACGAAGACGTCGCCGGGCCTGACCGTCGAGAGGTCGTGGTTCTTGAAGACGTGGTCGGCGATGCCGAGCAGCGAGCCCAGATGCACCGGGATATGCTCGGCCTGGGCGATGGTATGGCCTTGGGCGTCGAACAGCGCGGTCGAGCAGTCCTGCCGCTCCTTGATGTTGGTCGAATAGGCCGCACGGATGATGGCCTTGCCCATCTCCTCGACGATGGTGGTGAGTGCGCTGCCGATGACTTCGACGGTGATCGGATCGAGCTGTGTCTTGACTGTGTCCAGCATGGTCAGCCCTCGAGGATGAGGTTGAGATGGGCATCGACCGTCGCGACCTGCCCGGGCAGGACGAGGGTGGTCGAATCCATCTGGTCGATGATGGCGGGGCCGGCGACCCTGTGGCCGGGGCCGAGCCGTTCGCGGTCGTAGATCGGGCAGTTGGTGAAGCCGCCGGTCTCCGGCAGCCAGACGTCGCGATGGGTGGTGACGGCCGCTTCCACTGGACCAGCCGCCGGGGGATAAGCCTTGAGGTCGGCCTTCGGCACAAGGCCGACCGCCTCGATGCGCAGGGTCGTGACCTGCACCGGCTCCTCGGTGGCGACGTAGCCATAGACCTGCTTGTGGATGCGCTCGAACTCCGCGCGCAGCGTCACGAGGGCGGCCGCGTCGATCGGGCCGGCGGGGCAGGGCACGGTGAGCTCGTAACCCTGGCCGCCATAGCGCATGTCGAGCGAGCGGATCAGCGAGCGCCGCTCCTCGGGGATCGCCTCCTGCGCGAACCAGTCTTGCCCGCGCTCCTCGAGACCGGCGAAGCCGCTCTCCATGCCCGGCACGCCGGCTTCGCTCAGAGGCAGGAGCCGCGTCAGCGAGAGATTGGTGCGCAGATCGGTCAGCAGCAGGCCAAGCGCGCACATGATGCCCGGATATTTCGGGACGACGAGGCGCGGGATCTCCAGCTCGCGGGCGAGCCTGGAGGCATGGATCGGGCCGGCGCCGCCGAAGCCGAGCATGACGTAGTCGCGCGGATCGTAACCGCGCTCGACCGAGATCACGCGGATGGCCTTGGCCATGTTCGCTATGACGACGCTGATGATGCCCTGGGCCGTCTCCATGACGCCGAGGCCGAGCTGGTCGGCCAAGCGCCCGATCGCGGCCTTGGCGCGGGCCTGGTCGATCTTCATGCGGCCGTTCAGGAGATGCGTCGGGTTCAGCACCTGCAGCACGACATTGGCGTCGGTGACGGTGGGTTCCTCGTTGCCGCGCCCGTAGCAGACCGGGCCGGGATCGGCGGCGGCGGAGCGCGGGCCGACCTTGAGCAGGCCGCCGGCATCGATATGGGCGATCGAGCCGCCACCGGCGCCGACGGTGTGGATGTCGAGCATCGGCAGCTTCAGCGGATAGCCGTGCACGACGGCATCGTTCGACATCTGCGGCCGTCCGCGGTCGATCAGCGAAACGTCGGTCGAGGTTCCGCCCATGTCGAAGGTGATGATGTTGTCGAAGCCGGCGAGCCCGCCGACCGAGAGCGCGCCGATGACGCCGRCCGCCGGCCCCGAGAGCACGGTGCGGGCCGGGAAGTTCTGCGCCACCTCCGACGAGATCACACCGCCATTCGACTGGGTCAGATGCGGGTGGGCGTCGATGCCGATCTCAGCCAGCCGGGGCTGGAGCTTCGAGAGATAGGACTTCATGATCGGGCCGAGATAGGCGTTCACGACCGTGGTCGAGAGCCGCTCATATTCGCGGAACTCGGGCGCGA
This sequence comes from Allobosea sp. 10L417, assembly GCF_056395485.1. Taxonomy (NCBI): domain Bacteria; kingdom Pseudomonadati; phylum Pseudomonadota; class Alphaproteobacteria; order Hyphomicrobiales; family Alloboseaceae; genus Allobosea; species Allobosea sp. 10L417. Next base: position 85,477 of record NZ_JBFTJP010000006.1, on the reverse strand, counting down.
CCTCGTGCGAGATCGAGACGAAGGCGCCCGGCATCTCCTGGGCCAGGATCTCCTTGACGCGCTTCTCATGCGCCGGCTCGACGAAGGAGAACAGGAAGCAGACCGCGACCGTCGTGATGCCGTCCGCCTTGAGCTTGCGGGCGGCGGCGCGCACTTCCTCCTCGTCGAGCAGGGTGTGGATGCTGCCGTCGAAGCGAACGCGCTCGCTGACCTCGAGGCGCTTGTCGCGCGACACCAGGATGCGCGGCTTCTGCGTCTGGATGTCGTAGAGGGAATCGCGCTTCTGACGGCGCAGTTCCAACACGTCGCGAAAGCCCTTGGTGGTGATCAGACCCGTTTCGGCGCCGCGCCCGACGATCAGCGCATTGGTAGCGACCGTCGTGCCATGGCCGAAATAGACGACGTCGACCTTCTGCCCCGTTGCCTTGGCAACTTCGGCGACGCCCTGCTCGATGCCGCCGGCAATGCCGAGCGAAGGGTCCTGCGGTGTGCTCGACACCTTCCAGACATGGATCTCGCCATGCGTCTCGTCGAACATGCAGACATCGGTGAAGGTGCCGCCGGAATCGACGCCGACGCGCAGCTTCAAGGTGGTTTCGTCTTGAACGGTCATGACTTTGTCGCGATCCGGTTGATCGGAAATTCAGGCAAGGTTCCGCCGTCGATGGGCCGGTGAAGCCCGCCGCTCGGGTCGTTCTGTCACTGTCAGCGCGTCTTGATGTCGATCGCGCGTACCCAGTCGTCGCCGCGCGCCTGCCATGCGATGCCTTTGGACTGGGCGTAGGTGATCGGCGTGAAGAACATGAAGATCGAGGGCGAGTCCTCGCAGAGCTGCTTGGTGAGCTTGCGGTAGAGCTCGGTGCGCTTGGCCGCGTCATTGGTCGAGCGGGCAGCCTGGGCGGCTTCGTTGAAGCTCACGTTCTCCCAATAGGATTGCGGGTTCTCCTTCTCCCAGAAGTTCAGGAGCCCGCCGGCATCCAGCGTCGGCCATCCCAGGCCGAAATAGGCGGCGTCGCCAAGGTTCTTGCCCACGATGTACTTGTTCATGAAGGCGCCGAATTCCATCTCGCGCAGCTTCACGGTAACGCCGATCTCGCCGAGCTGGGAGGCGACGACTTGGGCGATGTCAGAGGCCTGGATGTAGCGCCCGGTCGGAACTTCGAGATCCATGGTCAGGCCGTTGGCGAAGCCGGCTTCGGCCAGCAGCTTCTTGGCCTGCGCCGGGTCGTAGGTGATCGGCTTGAGATCGGGATTGTAGCCGAAATAGACCGGTGAGAGCGGCTGGCAAGCACTGACCTGGGCCAGCCCGTCGAGCAGCCCGTCATTGATCGCCTTGCGATCGATGCCGAGATTGAGCGCGCGCCAGAGCTTGGGATTGTCCTTGAAGGGTGCCTTCAACGCGTTGAGCTTGATGAACATGCCGCGCGTGCCGGCGACGGAGCTGGCATCGGCCTTGCCACCGGCCTTGATGCGCGCGATCTCGGAGGTCGGGAAGGCGGTGATCAGGTCGACATCGCCGGCCTCCAGCGCCGCGATGCGCGAGGAATCTTCTGGAATGATCCGGAAGGTGACGTTGTCGAAGGCGGGTTTCTCGCCCCAGTAGTCCTTACGCGCCTTCAACACGACGCGGTCGCCGCTGGCAAAGCGCACGAGCTCATAGGGCCCGCTGCCGAGTGCAGCAACGGAGGGGTTGTACTCCCCCGTCCATTTCGGGGGCATCAGGAGGAACATCGACATCTGGTCGGGCAGGTCGGGATAGGCGCCCTTGGTGTCGAATTCGACGACGGTAGGCGAGACGACCTTGACCTCGCTGATCGCTGCGAACCACGGCTTGTTGCGCGCGCCGGTCTTCGGATCGAGCACGCGCTCGACATTCCACTTCACGGCCTCGGCATCGAGCTTTTCACCGTTCGAGAAGGTCACGCCTTCGCGCAGCGTGAAGCGCCAGGCCGTATCGCCGATCGCTTCCCATTCCGTCGCCAGACCGGGACGAAGTTTCAGGTTCGGACCGCGATCGACGAGGGGCGTATAAATATGCGCGGCGACGCTGAGATCCGTGCCGACGGTCGTCGATTTGTCGGGGTCGAGCGTGTTGACGTTGCTCGACAGGGCGATGGTCAGATCGCGCGCCGCCGCTGGCATGAGCAGGGCGGCTGAGCCGAACCCGAAAGCGAGGGTGGCGACGAGCCGGTGGGCGAAGGCCTTGTGCATGACAATCCCCTGTTCTTGACTTTGGCGCCAATCCTGCGTTCATGATTGGCATCTGTCAATCGCCCGTCTTAAGATGTTTTGCTCAATGAAGGTGCATCGGCAGAGGATTTCATCTCCGCCATCCCGGAGGGCCGTGCCAATGAATTGCGGTCCAGGGGCAACGCAGGTGAAGATGGTTGCGAAGATGCAGGGATTCGTCTGCGGAACATGGCGCTGATGACTTTGGATACGGGACAAAGCGGTAGGGCTGGCGCCGGCGCGCGTAGCGCGCGGACGGCCGGTGGCAGCGCGTCGCGGGCCCGCGAGCTCGCCAAGCTGATCGAGAAGGATATCAGCACCGGTCGCCTCAGCGCCGGTTCTTGGCTGAAGCAGGTCGATCTCGAGTCGCAATACAGCGCCTCGCGGCTTGATATTCGTCAGGCGCTCGACCGGCTCGAGGAGAAGGGCTTCGTCAAGCTGGAGGCCAATCGCGGTTACCGCGTCGAGACCTTCGACAAGGCGCGCTTCCGCAACGTCGTGACGATCCGCGCCATCCTGGAGGTCGCGGCCGCCGCCGAGGTGTTGAAATACATCGATGAGGCGGGGCTGGAGCGGTTGCGGCAGCGGGCCGACGATTTCGCCGATGCTGTCAGTGCCGGAACCGTGATCGCGCAGGAGGAGGCCAACTACGCCTTCCACGCTGCCATGCTCGAATTTTGCCCGAACGGCGATCTCGTCTCGATGATCTTCGACCTGCGCAGCCGCGTTCCAGTCACGCTGACGCGTGAAAAGAACACCGCAGCGCTGCTCGCGAACACGGTGCGCGAGCATTACGAGATCGTCGAATGCCTACTTCAACGCGATGGGCCCGGCCTTGAAGCCGTCGTCCATAAGCACGTGCTCGGCGGCCTCGAAATCGTCTGACACCATCAAAGGGGATCGAACCCATGCGCGTTGCCATCATCGGCTTCGGCGGGATCGGGCGCGGCTACAGCGCCTACCTGACCGCTCAAGGGCACGAGCCGGTCATCTGGTCGCCGAGCGGCGCGGCGCTTGCCGATTTCGCGGGCGACGCGATGTTGACCACCACGGGTAAGCTCGAAGCCGCCGTGCCGCCGCGCATCGCCCGCGATTGCGCCGAGGCGCTTGCCAGAGCCGAAACGATCATCGTCGCGGTGCAGGCCAACGGCTTCAAGACGGTGATCGACGCGATCGCCCCTCATCTCACGGCGGGGCAGACCGTCATCATCAGCGCCCATTGCTCGTTCGCCGCGCTCTATCTGCACCGACTGCTGAAGGCGCGGGGGATCGATATTCCGGTTGCCGCCTGGGCCACAACGGCTCTGACCGCGCGCAAGAGCGGGCCACGCAGCGTCCATATCTCCGGTATACGGGCGAAGCTCGACGTCGCCACCTTGCCGGTCCGCCACGCGGAGGCAGGCCTCGCAACCTGCCAGGCACTCTTCGGCAATCGTTTCGAGCTGCGCGAGGACGTGCTGGCCATCATGCTCAGCAATCTCAACCCTCCGGCCCATGTCGCCAATATGCTCGGCAATCTGACCCGCGCCGAGCGCGGGGAGGATTGGCCGAATTACGGCTCGATCACCCAGGGTGTCGGTCGCATCGTCGATGCCATGGATGGCGAGCGCCTGGCGCTCGCCAAGGCCTTTGGCCTTTCGGTCCGCAGCGTGCAGGACCACTATGTCCATTCCTTCGGCGTCGCGCCCGGGCCCGTCGGAGAGATGGCCGCGGCGGTCTACAAGAACCGTCCGGAGCTTCTTGGCCCGAAGACGTTGGATACCCGTTTCATCACTGAGGAGGTCCCCTTCGGGCTAGTCCCTCTGGAAGCTTTGGGGCGGGTGATCGGCTTGCCGCTGCCCCTGCATGAGGCCGGCATCGCGCTGTTCGACGCGATCTGCGCCCGGAACTTCCGCGCCGAGAACGACTTGCTGCCCATGCTCGATCTAGAACTGCTGTCGGCAGCAGGGCTCCATCGGGAATTGCGCGGCGAATGAGTCGGGCGTAGCCGCGCCCGGATCTTCCACGACGGTATCGACCCGATCGTCCCATTATGAATGGCCCAGAGAGGGCTCCCCTGGTGGGAAGGTCCATTCCCGTCCACGGCTGTGAATGTCAGGTTTTGGTCGAGCGCCGAAGGCGCATCGCTCCCGAGCCAGGTACCCGGCATGATCTTCAATCACGACCAAGCCGGATTGCGGATTCCCGATTTCGAAGAAGTCGGTACACTCCGACGCAATCGGGTAACGCCCAGCAGACGTTCCTGTCGGGGGATACCGTCAGCGCGCCCGTTGGCGGCACAATGGCCGATTTCATGCGCCGCGCGGGGGTGACGCCAACCGACCTGGGTTGGAATTTTTGGTCAGGTGGGCCGTCGCGCATAGGTTTCTCCTTGTGCCACGTGCCTTGAACCATCAGCGGTCGATGTAGTTCCGGCGAGCGCTCAAAAGCGCCCGCCGCCAGCAATCAGGCGGGATTCTTCGCGCGCCCTCTTTTCGGAGTTGGCGCAGGCACAGGCGCGGCCTTCCGACGCCGCTGCCCGAGGCCCATGGATTTCGCAAGATTCGAGCGGGCTTCTGCGTAGGCCGGCGCGACCATCGGATAGTCGTTCGGCAGGCCCCACTTCGCCCGGTACTGTTCCGGGGCCATGTCGTAGGCTGTCCGAAGATGTCGCTTCAGCGACTTGAATTTCTTTCCATCTTCCAAGCAGATTAGAAATTCAGGCTAATTGATTTCTTGATGGCGACAGCTGGAACGGCCTTTTCTTCGACGGCAGGCTCTTTCTCTCTGCCAAGATTAGTCAATGCAGCATGCGTGCTAGCAATCAATGCCGGCAGCTCAGACATCGGCACGCTGTTGTGCGCTACGAATGCAGATACGATGCTGGCGACGATGTCGACGATCGCTTCGTTATTTTCGGACAATCTTCAGTCTCCTGAGTCGCTGGTTCGACTTGCCCACTTCATCAATGAATACATTCGGTAAAGCAAGTTATTTCCATGGCAGCCGACATTGACTAATTACAACTTTTACTAGAATTGCGGGCATGGTAATTTAATCGCGCCCTTAAGCGGCGTCGCGCATCTGCAAATCGTATCCTCCGACAATTGGATTGTAATGAGCGTTGGCGCCGACGCGCTCGGCAGGCGCATTACCGGCATCTTGCGGGTATCGCTGTCGTCTCGATGCTCAAGGACATCCGCACAGTTGCGGATGACTGCACGAAAATCATGAAAACGCTGATGGTCGCGGATGTTAAAAACGGTGACCTTAGCAGCACCTTCGACAAATTCTTCGCGTGCAGTTCCAGGTCAATGACGGTCGATATCCGACACTCGACCGCGACGTCACAAGACGGTCACGGGCCCGGCGATATGTCGGCCGTCATGCAGTCATCATCGACCTTGACGAAGCATCGCTTCAACAGACACGGCTCGAGTTTCATCGAAGGCCAAGCCGTATCCCCCCTGCTTCGATTGCATGGCTTTACCGTTGCCGTGTCCGGCGCGATGCCGATCGTACGCGGCATCGACCTGTCGGTGGGGCGCGGCGAGGCGCTCGGCATCGTCGGCGAATCCGGCTGCGGCAAGAGCATTACCTGGCTTGCCGCACTGCGCCTGCTCGGGCGCAATGTGACGACCGGCGGGGAGGCCCTGCTCGACGGACGGGATATCGGCACGCTCCCCGAGCGCGAGCTGGCGCGGGTGCGCGGTGGCCGCATCGCCCTGATCTTCCAGGATCCGAGCAGTGCGCTGAACCCGGTGCAGCGCATCGGGACGCAGATCGCGGAGGTCCTCCGGCTTCATCGCGGCCTGACCGGAGAACCGGCCCGCCGCGAGGCGCTGCGCTTGCTTGACCGGGTCGGCATCGCCGACGGCACGCGCCGCCTCAAGCAATATCCGCATGAATTCTCGGGGGGAATGAACCAGCGCGTGATGATCGCGCTGGCGCTGGCGGGCGAGCCTGATGTGCTGGTCGCGGACGAGCCGACGACCGCGCTCGACGCCACCATCCAGGCGCAGGTGCTCGACCTGATCCGCGAGCTGCGGCGCGAGACCGGCATGGCGCTAATCCTGATCTCACACGATATCGGTGTCGTCGGCGATCTCTGCGAGCGGATCGCGGTGATGTATGCAGGGCGAATCGTCGAGACGGCGGCGACGCAGGACCTGCTCACCCGGCCGCGCCACCCCTATACGCAAGGTCTGCTGGCGGCACTGCCGACGCTCGACGGTCCGCGCCGGCGGCTGACGCCGATCCCCGGCACCGTGCCGGCCCCGGCCAGCATTCCGCCGGGCTGCGCCTTCGCGCCGCGCTGCCCGATCGCGATCGAGCGCTGCGGCGATGAATTGCCGGAACTGACGCTCGCGGCGCAAGACCAGCGCGCCGCCTGCCTGCGGCTCGACGAAGCGTTGCCGCCTCGCGGCGCCGCCTTTCCGGATCTGTCGGTGCCCGCGCCAATCGGGGCGACGGCATGACCATGCTTCTCGATGTCCGCGATCTCGCCCGCGAATACCCGGTCGCGACTGCCGGCGGAGCGCGCCGCATCCTGCACGCGGTCGACGGCGTGAGCTTCTCGCTCGAACGCGGGAAAACGCTCGGCATCGTCGGCGAATCCGGCTGCGGCAAGTCGACCACCGCCAAGCTCGCGCTCGGTCTGCTGCCGGCGACACGCGGGCGGATCAGCTTCGAGGGCGAGCCGGTGACCGGCTTGCGCGATCGCCAGTGGCGCGCACTGCGTCGGCGCATGCAGCTCGTCCATCAGGACCCGCTGGCCGCGCTCGACCGGCGCCTGCCAGTGGGTGAGCAGGTCGTCGAGCCGCTGGTCATCCATGGGCTGGAAGGCAACACCGGCGCGCAACGGCAGAAGGCGCTCGCGCTGTTCGATGCGGTCGGCCTGCGGACCGATCTGTTCGAACGCTATCCGCACGAGCTGTCCGGCGGGCAGCGCCAGCGCGTGGTGCTGGCGCGGGCGCTCGTGCTCGAGCCGGCGCTGCTCGTCTGCGACGAGCCGATCTCGGCGCTCGACGTCTCCGTCGCGGCGCAGGTGATCAACCTGATGCAGGACCTGCAGACCCGCTTCGGCATGGCCTATCTCTTCATCAGCCATGATCTCAAGGTCGTCCGCCAGATCGCCGACAAGGTTGCGGTGATGTATCTCGGCCGCATCGTCGAGCAAGGCCCGCCGGATGCGCTGTTCCACGCCCCGGCCCATCCCTACACAGAGGCGCTCGTCTCGGCCGTGCCGACGCCGTTGCGCGGGACGCAAGGGCGCATCATCCTGCAGGGCGACCCGCCGAATCCCGTCGACAGGCCCTCGGGCTGCGCCTTCCATCCGCGCTGTCCGCGCGCCGTGGCCCGCTGCCGGGAGGAGGTTCCGGTGCTCAAGCCTGTGGCTGACGGCCGCCTCGCCGCCTGTCATCTGGCAACCGCACCGACCGCGGCGGCCGCAGCCTGATCCGAAACGACGCCGACCCCGGAGACGAGATGAGCCGCCCTGACCAACCGACCGCCAACCGCGTCATCATTGCCGTCTTCGACGGTCTGCGGCCGGATCTCGTCACGCCCGAGCTCACGCCGAACATCATGCGCCTTGCCGCGCGCGGAACCTGGTTCCGCCGCGCGCGCAGCGTCTTTCCGTCGGTCACCCGCGTGGCGACGAGCTCGATCGCGGCCGGCGCGCCCCCGATCGTCCACGGCATCGTCGGCAATGCCTTCTATCATCGCGCGGCGATCCCCGAGAGGATGTTCGACACCAGCGATGCCGGCCTGATCCGCCGCGCCGAGGCGCATCATGACGGTCGCCTGCTCGCCGCCGACAGCTTCGGAGACGTGCTGGCCCGTGCCGGCAAGCGCATGGCGGTGGTGCATACCGGCTCGGCCGGCTCGGCGCATTTCATCAATCCGCGCGCCCGCGCCAACGGGCACTGGACCTTCTCGATGCACGGCGCCGGGGCGACGCAGACGCCGGAAGCGGTCGAAGCCGCGATCGCCCGTCTTGGCCCGCTGCCGGAGCGCGAATTGCCGCGGCTGCAGGAACTCGCCTATGGCGGGCGGGTGATGACCGAGCTGGTGCTGCCTACACGGCCCGACGTCGCGTTGATCTGGTTCAACGAGCCGGATACGACCTTCCACTATCGCGGCCTCGGTTCGCCTGAGGCTATGGCTGGCCTTCGCGAGGCCGACCGAGCCTTCGGTGCGATCCTCGACTGGGTCGAGGCTCAGCCCGATGCGGAGCGTATCGCGGTGATCGCGGCCTCCGATCATGGGCAGATCTCGACCGGCACGGTCGAACCGCTGTTCGAGGCGGCGCAGCAGGCCGGCTTCGACCTCAGCGCGGAAAAGACAATCAACGGCGCCGCTATCGTGGCAACCGGCGGCATGAGCGGAGAGATCCGCCTGCGGGAAGGCGAGCACGCCGAGATCCAGCGCGTCGCAGCCTGGCTGATGGAGCATCCTGCCATCGGCCATGTCTTCTCGCGCGACCGCAACGGCGTCGAAGGCGAGATCGCGGGCACGCTCTCGCTGGGCCTTATGAACACGGGGCATGCCGAGCGCCAGCCGGAGTTGATGTTCATTCTGAAATCGACGCTCGACGCCGATCAATATGGGCTGCCCGGTCTCGGGGCGATGACGCCCGGCGACGTGCCACTCGGCGGCGGCATGCATGGCGGCATCAACCCGCATGAATTGAACACCGTGCTGATCCTCGGCGATGCCAGCGGCCAGGGCGCCGTCTCGCAGGAACCGGCCGGCATCATCGATATCGGGCCGACCGTGCTTGGCCTGCTCGGGCTTCAGCCCGCGGCGACGATGATGGGGCGCAATCTTGCCGTTCCAGCCCGCGAGGAGGGGCGTGAGCTTCGGCATTCGGCCGGCAGCGGCACCTTCGTCCAGCATGTCGATGTGGTCGAGCAGGACGGGCGGCGGTTTATTTTGGGTGGCGGGCAGTAGAGCTCGCTGGTTTCGAGGAAACCGCGCCGTCATTCCGAGGCAGGCCGCAAGCCTGAGCCCGGAACCCATGAACACGACCTCGCTCCAGTCGTCATGCTCGCCCTTGTGGCGAGCATCCGCGTCTTGAACACCGCATTGCACGAATGAAGACGTGGATGGTCGGCACAAGGCCGACCATGACGTATAGCGCCGCGCTTATCGGCTCGGGCCTGTGCCTACGGCGCAGCCCTGAAGCATAGTCGCTTTCAAACCTTGGCGAAGCTCAGATTGTCCGGGCGCAGATCCATGAAGTAGAAGGTCGTCGGCCGCCAGGCGATCGACTTCTTGATCGCGTAGGCCTCGCTCGGCTGGTAGAGGATCGTGGCCGGCGCCTCCTCCTCCCAGATGTCGAGCATCTCGGTGAACAGCGCCTTGCGCTTCACCGGATCGGTCTCGGCCTCCAGCGCCGTGCCCGCCTTGTTGAAGGCCTGCGCCGAGGTCCAGAACTTCGAGACCTGGATCTCGCCGGCCGGCCCCCAGGCCACCCAGATCGAGCCAAGCGGATCGGGCAGGCGTGTCGAGTTGGACCAGTTGAAGATCTGCGTGTTGGAGCCGCGCATCTGGGTCGAGTTCTCGACGACCTGCAAGGATGCGTTGATGCCGACGGCCTTCCACTGCTCGGTCAGGATCTGCGCGGCCTCGAGCGCATTGGTGTAGTAGTTGGCCTGCGTCCGGTAGACGATCGGCTCGCCCTTGTAGCCGGCTTCTTTGAGCAGGGCCTTGGCCTTCGCCGGGTCGTAGGAGAGCTTGCGGCCCTCGATGAACATCTGGCCGTATTCCGGGAAATTGTGGCTCGCCGGCACCTGCGCGGTGCCCTGCCAGAGCGCCTCGACCAGCTTCTGGCGGTCGATCGCGTAGTTCAGCGCCTGCCGCACGCGCTTGTCGGCGAGCACCTTGTCCTGATCGTTGTAGGCGAGGACATGGACATTCGCGAGCACGACCGAGCGCACGTCGATGTCCTTGTAGCCGCCGACCACGCTCATCTGGTCGGGCGGGATGTTGGTGATCAGGTCGTAATCGCCGGCGACGAGGCCGGCGACGCGCGCCGCCAGCTCCGGCACGCGCTTGAAGCTGACGCGCCTAGCCGTCGGCTTGCCCATGAAATAGTCGTCGAAGGCTTCCAGAACCGTGGCGTCGGCGGCCGAATGCGAGACGACGCGATAGGGGCCGGTCGCCACCGGCTTGCGCGAATAGGCCTCGAAGCCCATCGCCTCATAGGCGCGCTTGTTGACGATCCAGGCGCACCAGGAGGCGAGGCGCTGTTCGAGTAGTACGTCGGCGACCTTGGTCTTGAAGCGGACCGTGTAGCGATCGACCGGCTCGACCGAGGCAAGGATGCCGAAATAGGCCTTGCCGCCGGGGATCTGGGCCTTGTCGCCCCAGAGCCGGCCGTCGCGGAAGGTGTAGGCGACGTCTTCCGAGGTCAGCTCGTCGCCATTGTGGAACTTCACGCCCTGGCGCAGCGTGACGACGAGTTCCTGCGGCGAGACCCGCTCCCATTTCACCGCCAGATGCGGCTTGAGCTCCGAGCCGCCGCCATCGGCCGCGCCGAGGAAATCGCGCCGGATCAGCGTGTCGAAGATCGAATAGGTGACGCGGGTGCCGACATTGGAAAGCTCGCGCGCCGGTTCCAGCGTCGCCGGCAGGTCGGCGACCGCTACGGTAAAGCTCGGGCGGCTGTCACCGGCGGCGAAGGCGGTCGGCATGGAGAGCGCGACCGGCAGGGCGGCAGCAGCCTCGATGAAGCGGCGACGGGACAGGACGGGCATGGAGATCCTCGCAAGACATCGGGCGGGGCCGGCACAGCGGCGCCGCGATGCGGCTGCCTTGCATCAGATTGACGACGGGCCGGTGACAGTCCGGGCCGCAAGGAGAAGTCGCGGATCGTCGAGCATCACCGCATCGGGGCCGAGCGCCAGCAGGCGCGTGATGCCCTCCGCATCGATCCGGCCAACCGGAAAGGGCGGATAGCCGGTTCCGCCACGGAGCGCGGCTGACCGACCATGATGACCGAACCCAGACCGGCCTTCCGCACGGCGGCGAGCCGCTCCGGCGTGGCATCGCCCTGCCAGAGCCGGAACCAATCGGCGCCGGCGGATCGCGCTGCCGCGATGGAATCGGGATCGGGCACCAGAGCGAGGATCGCGATCTCCGGCGACTGCCGGCGCGCCGCGCCGATCAGGTCGATGTCGCGGAGGCCGAGCAGGCAGCGCGGAAGCGCATCCGTCGCATCGAGGGCGGCGAGGATCGGGTTCAGGATGCGGGGTTCGGACAGTTTGACGTCGAGCAGGAGGCCGAGCGGCGCGGAAGACGCGATCGCCTCGTCCAGCGTCAGCAAGCCGGGCAGAAGCGCCCTCAGCGTCGCGAGATCGGTCTCGGCGACCCGTCCCTGATGCCCGGCGAGGCGCATGAGGTCGGCATCGTGCAGGCAGACCAGCGCACCGTCGGCGCTGAAGCGCAGATCGGTTTCGACGACCTCGGCTCCGGCTGCGATGGCGGCGGAGAAGGCCTCCCGCGTATTCTCCGGCCCGAGCAGGGCTCCGCCGCGATGGGCGATGGCGAGCGGCCGGCCCGCATCCGAAAGGAGGCCGGGTCGCATCGTCTCAGTTCCTCTCGCTGGTCGGGTCGAAACGGTCGCGCAGCCAGTCGCCGAACAGGCTCATCGACAGCGTGGTCAGGAAGATCGTCAGCCCCGGAAAGACCGCGATCCACCAGGCGTTGAGCAGGTAGCGGCGGCCTTCGCCGAGCATCAGGCCGAGCGAGGTGCCCGGCGGCTGCACGCCGAGCCCGAGGAAGGAGAGCGAGGTTTCGAGCAGGATCGTGCCGGGAAAATTCAACGTGGCCTGCACCACCAGCGCGGCGGCGATATTGGGCAGGAGGTGGCGCAGGACGACCCGCGACGGGCCAGCGCCCAGCGCCTCGACGGCATTGATGTAGTCGCTCTCCTGTTCGGAGATGACGAGGCCGCGCGCCAGCCGGGTATAGCGATCCCAGCCGTCGATGCTGACGAGGAGGATGAAGAGAACGATGTTGTTGCCGAAGAAGGCGAGCATGGTCAGCGCCAGGAACAGCGCCGGAATTGCCGCTTGGGCATCGACCAGCATCATGATGGCCTGATCGGCGAAGCCGCGCAGACGCGCCGCGAGGAAGCCGAGCGCTGTCCCGAACACGGCTCCGATCAGGGTTCCCATCACGGCGATCAGGATCGAGGTGCGGACAGCGAAGATCATCCGGCTCAGGATATCGCGGCCGAGCTGGTCGGTACCGAGCCAGTAGATCGTGCCGCCGGCTTCGGTCAAAGGTGGCTTCAATCGCGCGGCGAGATTCTGCGCGGTATAGGGCAGCGGAGCCAGCCAGTCCGCGAGCAGCGCGACGACAACGACGGCGAGCAGGAAGCCGGCCGAGAGCATCACGACCGGCGACATCCGGTGTCTGGCCGCAGGAGCCGCAGGCGCGGAGGAGAGACCGACGGCGCTCATCAGGCCTGCCCGCCAAGCGCGCGGGCGAAGCCGCCGAGCCGCGGATCGATCAGGATATGCACGATATCGACCAGCAGATTGGCGCCGACCATGATAACCGTCACCGTGAAAATCACGGCCTGGACGACGGAGAGATCGCGCGTCGAGACGGAGTCGACCAGCAGCCGGCCGATGCCCGGCCACGCGAAGATGGTCTCGACCACCGCGCTGCCGGCGAGGATATGGCCGATCTCGATGCCGATGAACATCAGCAGCGGCACCGCGGCATTGGGAAGGGCGTGGCGGAGGATCACGCGGAGCGGCATCACGCCGCGCCCACGCGCCGCCCGGATATAGGGCTTGCCCAGCACCTCCAGCGTCGCCGTGCGGGCGAAGCGCGCCAGCCGGCCGGCAAGCGGCAGGCCGAGCGTCACCGTTGGCAGGATGAGATGCCAGAGGCTGTCAGATCCGGCCGAAGGCAGCAAGCGCAGCTTCAGCGCGAAGAGCAGGATGAGCAGGATGCCGAGAAAGAAGACGGGAATGGCGTAGCCGAACACCGCGACCGCCATGGCGAGCCGGTCGGCGGCGCGATTATGGCGCAGCGCCGCGAGGACGCCGAGCGGCAGGCCGACGAGGAGCGCCAGCATCAGTGCGGAGGAGCCGAGCAGGAAGGTCTTCGGCAGCGCTTCGACCACGGCGGTGAAGGCAGGCCTGCCATCCGCGAATGAGAGGCCGAAATCACCGCGGACGGCGCTCGCGATATAGAGCAGGTACTGCTCGGCCAGAGGCCGGTCGAGGCCCCAGGCCTCGCGATAATAGGCGACGACATCCGGCGGGGTGTCGCTCGGCAACATGATCTGGGCCGGGTCGCCCGCCAGGCGCAGCGCGACGAACACGGCCGAGACGCAGATGGCGACGGTCAGCAGGGCGCGCAGAGAGCGGAGAAGGAGAAAGCGAAGCATCTGGCCCGATCACGGAGTTGGAGATCCGGTTCTGCAAATGGCTTCACGACAGGTTGATGACGAGGCGCTGACGCAGCTGCTGTCTGGGCAGCGAAATGGACCGGAACCATACCCGCAGACTGATCCTTCAGATCGATTTCCGGCGCAATTTGCCGGATAGATCCAAGAAGCGGCCGACCGCACGTAAGGCATCGGCACGCCGCTCTGGGCTGAGTTCGTAGGGCAGCGTCCGGCGCCACCCGAAATTAGCCCATCATCGCACCGCCATCTGCGCCCCGACGACTTTACGATGCTTCGGCGCCGAAGTTGGGACCCGAATCGACACAGGAGTCCGCTATCTGTTCGACCGTCACGGGCTTGATTGGCATGCGTAACCTGAAATAGCCAATTTCACCCGGGCTGCGCCCGCTCAACGCCGACATCGTCTCAGTGATCGTGTGCCCGCAAAGTCGCCCCTGGCAGGGACCCATGCCACACCGCAGGAAGCCTTTCGCTTGGTTCGGTCCGGCCGCGCCTTCCTTCACGACCTGGGCGATTTCGCCGCGCGTCACCTCCTCGCAGCGGCAAACGACGACATCGTCGGACTCGGGCGCGATGAAAGCATCAGCCGGACGGTAGAGCGCCTCCAGAAACGGCCTGATCGCGCGGTCTCGCCAGAGCGCGGTGCGAAGGGAGCTGCTCGCCCGATCCCGCTCGGCTGCACTGATCGCGCTGAGGTCTCGAGCGATGTCGAGCGCGGCAAGCGTGCCGCTCAAACGCGCCGAAATGGCGCCGGATATGCCGGCCTCGTCACCCGCGATCCAGAGCCAGGGCTGGCTGGAGCGCCCCCATGCGTCGAGCTCCGGCCGCCAGCAACGCTGACGCTCGTCCCAGACATGCGGGCAGCGCAGCGCCATGGCGAGATTCACATTGGGCACGATGCCCTGATGGAGCGCCACGCGGCTTGCATCAGTGCGCTGCCAGCGCCCGCCGCTGAACCATTTCACGCCGCGCACCGCATCTTCGCCCTCGATCTCAACCTGCTCGACGCCGCGTTCGATGCGGACGCAGGCAGCACGTAGTTCGCGGAGCAGGCCAAGTCCTTTGGAGAGATACGGGGCGGCCAGAAGCGCCCGCGGGAGATAGGGCAGCGCGGCCGCCAAATTCTTCCGCGGGGTCGTCTCGATGATAAGCCGCGGCGGATGCCCTGCGCGGCAGTATTGCGCAGCGACGAGATAGAGCAGCGGGCCACCGCCGACGAAGACGAGATCGTCCTCCAACAGACCAGCGGTTTTCAGCAGAATCTGCGCCGCGCCGGCAGTCATGGCTCCGGGCAGCGTCCAGCCGCGGATAGGGAATGGGCGCTCCATAGCACCGGCGGCCGCGACGATCCGGCGTGCCCCGGTGACGCCGGAGCCTTCGCGCGAGCGCCAACGGATCTCACCCTCCGCGACGGACCAGACCATCGCCGCGGCCCGGTGCTCCGCGCCGGAGCGTTGGAAGGCCTCGACCAAATCGCGGCCCGCATAATAATCTCGTCCTAGAATGTCGGCGCGGTCCGGTGCCGGGCGCTCGGTGATGGCTCGGTAGATCTGGCCGCCGGGCTTGCCGGCCTCGTCGAACACCACGCAGCTCAGTCCGTGCTTGCGGGCTGTGACAGCGGCCGCCATGCCCGCCGGACCCGCGCCAATCACCGCGACGTCGAAGGGCGCGCTCACTGGCTGAGCTCCGCGGCGCCTGTCTGAGGTTCGACGACCATGCCAGCGCGTACGGTCTCGAGGCAAGCCTGCCGGTTGGGCTGCCCGTCCACCGTGACAAGGCATTCGAAACAGACCCCCATCATGCAATAGGGGCCGCGCGGAGCCCCGGAACGAGGCGTGCTGCGGAAGGTCTTGATCCCCGCGCGCAGGATCGCTGCCGCGAGGTTCTCGCCCTCGCGGGCGGGCACGGTCGTGCCGCCGAAGCTGAAGGCGGTGTCGAATTCCGTGAGATCAAGGCGCTGGAACACTGAAGCGATCCGATGAGAAGGGCTGCCAGGCCGGGTCGAGTCGCCCGGCGGAGAGGGCGGTTGCGAGCGGCCCGGCGTGGAAGGGCGCAAGCGTGACGCCGCTGTGGACCGTCACTAAGAAAGCGCCCGGATGTGCCGCGGATTCGGCATAGACCGGCATGCCGTCAGGCGACATCACGCGCAGAGCGGCCCAACTGCGCACGACCTGCGCATTGGCGAGCAGCGGCAGGGCCGTCACGGCCCGCTGGGCCGTCGTCTGAATGACATCGGGCGTCGTGCGGTCGTCGAGTCCGGCCTCCTCAGAGGATTCGCCGAACACGATACCGCCTTCCGCGGTCTGGCGGATGAAGCTGATTCCGTAGCGCAGGAAAGGCTTCAACTTCTCCGTGACTAGGATCTGTCCCCGCACCGGGCGGATGGGAGCGCACAGGCCTAGGCCTGGAGCGAGCTCCTTGTTGCCGAGCCCGGCGGTCAGGATGACGCGGTCGGCGAGCCAGTCGCCCTGTTGCGTCTTCACCCGAAAGCCCGCGCCGTCCGGGACGACGCCCGCGACGGCGTGGCGGGGCCGGTAGTCGCCGTGCCGCTCGAACACCGCGATCAGCGCGCGCAGCAGATGGAACGGGTTCGTCGTGCCGTCGTCGCTGCAAAAGGTCGCGCCGACGACGGCGGGTCCGACTTCGGGAAGGAGCTTGCGGATGCCGTCATTGTCCATGACCTCGAACCGGCTCGGCACCGCGGCATGCGCTTCCAGATCGGCCATCGTCTTGCTGCGGCGCTCCAACTCCAGCTCGGAGAAGCAGAAGAAGAAGGCCCCCGGCCGGCGGAAATGCAGATCGATTCCGCTCTCAGTGCCGAGGTCGCGGGCGAAGTCGTCCCAGTCCTTCGCTGCCCGTCGGGTCAAATAGGCATAGGCCGGGCCGCTCGCACCCTTGCCCTGCACCCAGACATTGCCGAGATTGCCGCGCGCCGCCCGGAAGGCGATGTCGCCCTCGTCGAACAGCGTCACGGTCTCGCCGTGGGCGGCGAGACCGTAGGCGACGCTCGCGCCGACGATGCCCCCGCCGATGACGGCGATACCCGTCCTGTTCTGGCCGCTTTCCATCGTGGCGCCGGCGATCAGTCCGTGCCGAAGCGTCGCGGCTTCAGCGCCGCATGGAAGGTGTTCACCATCGTCACCGCGTCGAAGACCGGCACGCCGTAACGTTCGGCGATATCGGCGCTGAAGGGCGTCAGATTGGTGCATTCCCCGACGATGGCGCCGACATCGGGATGCCGGCTGAGCAGGTCGCCTGCGGCCGCGAGGACCTCGCCGCGCAGCACGTCATAAGGCACGGTGTCGTCGCCTTCGCGGATGCTGCGGACGAATTCGGAGCTTTGCGGCAGGCCGACGACCGGCGTGTCCTCGGCGATGCCGACGGCGCGCAGATAAGGGCCGTTCAGCACCTCGGCGTTGTAGGTGAGGATGCCGACCTTCTTGCCCGTCGGCAGCATGCGCTCGACCATCGGCACCTGTAGCAGAGCGCTGGTCGCGACCGGCACCGAGCAAAAATCGGCGAGCTCGCGCTGGTAGATCGAGAGGAAGCCGCAGGTCGTGGTGATGCCGTCGACGCCGGCATCGATCAGCTCTTGGGCCGCCCGCTTGAACGGTTCGAGCAGGCTGGATTCGTGCAGCTCCGTCATGCGCGAGGGCACGGCGTCGTGGACGATTCTGTACTGCACGGGAAAATCCCAGGTGCCGGCATGGCCGATATCGCCGGGCCAGCGCCGGAAGCGGCTGTTGACCATGAGGATGCCGACGGTGACGCCGTAATAGGTTTTCTTGCGAAGGTTGTTGCCCATCGAAGCCTTCCAGATCGCGCCACGCGGGCGTCAGTTGCGGCCGGCTGAACGCCGGAAACGCTCGTTGAGGAACAGGAGACCAGTCATCAGCACCAGCAGCAGGGTCGCGACGGCTGCCAGGGTCGGATTGATCTGGAGCAGCAGGTCCGACCACATCTGGCGCGGCAGCGTGTTGAATGAGCCGCCGGTGATGAACAGCGCCACCGTCAATTCGTCGAAGGAGGTGACGAAGGCGAAGAGGAAGGCCGAGAGCAGGCCCGGCTTGATGATCGGCAAGGTGATCCGGCGCAGAGTCTGCCACCGGCTTGCGCCCATCACCGCTGCCGCTTGGTCGAGCCGCCGGTCATAGGTCGCGAGCACCGCCATGACGGTGATGACGACATAGGGGACGGCGAGCACGGCATGCGCGATAACGAGCCCCGTCACCGTCCCGACCAGCTCCAGCTTCGAATAGAGGAAGAACAGGGCGACCGCGATCACGATACGCGGCACGATCAATGGCGACAGGATCACGGCGAGCGCAGCGGTTTTGCCGGGAAAGCGGTTCCAGGCCATCGCGAAGGCCGCCATCGTGCCCA
Source organism: Allobosea sp. 10L417 (assembly GCF_056395485.1). Lineage (NCBI taxonomy): Bacteria > Pseudomonadati > Pseudomonadota > Alphaproteobacteria > Hyphomicrobiales > Alloboseaceae > Allobosea > Allobosea sp. 10L417. The sequence goes on along the minus strand of NZ_JBFTJP010000006.1, from coordinate 67,452 downwards.
GCACCAGCGCCACCGCGCCCGAAGCCAGACCGACGATCAGAGAATTCCAGGCCGCGCTGGTCCAGTCGGAAGAGGCGAAGACGGCCTCGTACCAGCGCAGAGAGAAGCCGTTTGGATTGGCCTGGACCGCATTTCCTGGCGTGAAGGAGGCCGGGATCACGAAGAGCGTCGGGATCAGCAGGAAGGCGACGACGATGAGGAACAGCGCGAGGCTGCTGCCCCGGCCGAGCCCGCGGAAGGCGCGCGCGGGCAGCAGTCCGGCGAACACCGCGCCGATTCCGGCGCAGAGGCTTCCCAGCCCATTGACGATCGCCCGGCCGATCACGTCGAGGATGCACGACCAGGCCGAGACCGTCCGCGCCGAGCGGTCCGAGGAGCCACCGGCCAGGCTCGACAGCCCGATGACCCGGTCATAGGCGACGAAGACCACGATCGAGGCCGCGAGCAGCAGGACCGAGAGCGTGCTGGCCGCCGGCCAGTTCAGCAATTCCTGGATCTGGGTGATGATGACCTGCGTCAGCATGGTCTCCCGCGCGCCCCCGAGCAGGGCAGGGGTGATGAAGAAGCCGAGCGAGCTGATGAACACCATCATCGCGGCCGCGCTGATACCCGGCATGCATTGCGGGATGTAGATGCGCCAGAAGATCTGGGCGCGACCGGCGCCGAGCGTTTCCGCGGCGCGCGACAGGTTGCCGTCAATCGTCTGCATCACCGGCAGCATGGTCATCACGGCAAGCGGCAGCATCGCATGCGACATGCCGATCAGAGTGCCCGTCAGGTTGAAGATCAGCGAGGCCGGCGCGTCGACGATGCCAAGTGCCAGCAAGAGCTGGTTGACCGCACCGTTCCGCCCCAGAAGGATCATCCAGGCGAAGGTCCGCACCAGGAAGCTGGTCCAGAACGGCAGCAGGACCCAGATGATCAGAGCGTTGCGGCTCTGGGGCGCGGCGTTCGCGAGGTAGTAGGCGACCGGGAAGCCGCCGACGACCGAGATCACCGTGGTCCAGCCGGCGATCTTGAAGGTGATGAGCAGGACGTCGAAATAGAGAGGGTCGGAGAAGGCCTTCGCGAAGTTGGCGGAGGTGGCGGCTCCGCCCCGGTCGAACAGCGACAGCGACAGGATCTGTGCGACCGGGAAAAAGAAGAAGATCGCCAGGAAGGCGAGGAGCGGAACCAGTGGCAGGAGCGGCCTTGCGCGACGCAGCCGCGGCTGAAGGGCTGATATCGCGGGCTCGGCCGTCGGGGCAGGTTCGCAATCGCGCGTGGACATGGTCGTCATGTCACGCGCCCGGCGGCAGCACGATGGCGTCGGCGGCCGACCAGCCGAGCGTCACGTTCTGCCCGCGCTCCGGCAGCGGCCGCCCGGATGTCAGCTCCTTTGCGAGGAGGGTGGTGCCGTCGTCCAGCCGGACATTGATCTTGGTGAAGCCCCCGACGAAGACGGCATCGAGCAATTGGCCGCGCCGGATGTTCTCATGCGCCTCGCCGTCGCGGATGAGCTTCAGCCGTTCCGGCCGCACCATCCAGTTGACGTCTTCATCGGTGCGGTGGCCGGCATCGGCCGCCACCCTGATCGTCGAGCCGTCGACCGAACCGAGCAGGGTCTCGGCTCCGGTCGACAGCACCTTCGCCGGGGCGATGTTGGATTCGCCGAGGAAACCGGCCGCGAAAACGGAGGCCGGTTTGAAATACAGCTCCGCCGGGGTGCCGATCTGCTCGACCCGCGCATTGTTCATCAGGCAGATGCGGTCGGACATCGACAGCGCCTCCTCCTGATCATGGGTGACGTAGAGAATGGTGATGCCGAGCTCGACATGCAGCCGCTTGATCTCGGTCTGCATGTGCTCGCGCAGGTTCTTGTCGAGGGCGCCGAGCGGTTCGTCCATCAGGATGATGGAGGGCTCGTAGACGATGCAGCGCGCCAGCGCGATCCGTTGCTGCTGCCCGCCGGAGAGTTCCCGCGGCAGGCGCTCGGCGACATGGGGCAGATGGATGAGGTCGAGCACGCGGCGCACCGCCGCGTCGATCTCGGCCGCGCCCATCCGGCGCATGCGCAAGGGGAAGGCGATGTTCTCGTAGATCGAGAGATGCGGGAACAGGGCATAGTTCTGGAAGACCATGCCCAATCCCCGCTTCGCTGAGGGCTCGTCGGTGACGCGCCGCCCGTCGATCCAGATGTCGCCGCCCGTCGGCTCGGTCAGCCCGGCGATCAGGGACAGGAGCGTGGTCTTGCCCGAGCCGGACGGCCCGAGCAGCGTCAGGAACTCCCCGTCGCGCATCGAGAGTGTCGTCGGTTGCAGCGCCACGACTTCGCTGTAGCGCTTGGTGACCTGCTCGGTTCGCAGCTTCTCCGACATCGGGCCAGTGCCTCAGCTACGGAGTAGCCAGGCGTTGAAGCGCTCGAACATCTTGTCCTTGTTCGCGCCCCACCATTCGTCGTTGCTCGGGATCAGCTTGCTGAAGTTGGCCGGCTCCGTCGGCAATTGCTTGGCGCGGGCGGGGTCGATGAACTTGAACGCGGTCTGGTTGGTCGGGCCATAGGCCAGCGCCTTGGTATAGAGCGCCTGCCGTTCGCCATTGGCGCAGGAGGCGATGAACTTCTTGGCGAGTTCCGCGCGCGGGCAGCCTTTCGGGATGGCCCAGCCTTCCATGCCGTAGAGCCCGCCATCCCAGATGATCTCGACCGGCGCGCCGTTGTCGATCGCCGCCTGGATGCGCGCATTGCTGGAAGGCAGGAAATCGACCTCGCCGCTCTGCAGGAGCTGCGTAGTCTGGGTGAAGCTCGTCCACCAAACCGCGATATGCGGCTTGATCGTGTCGAGCTTCTTGAAGGCCCGGTCGACATCGAGGGGGTAGAGCTTCTTCGGGTCGACGCCGTCAGCAAGCAGGGCGCCTTCGAGCGTATGGATCGGGCTCTTCGGCAGGGCGCGGCGACCGGGGAATTTGGCAACGTCGTAGAAATCGGCCCAGTTCGAGGGGCGGGCCTTCATGCTGTCGGTGCGGTAGCCCAGCACGCTGCCATAGACGTTGGTGCCCAGCCAGTCTGGCTGCTTCGCCAGAGGGAGAAGCTCGTCGTAATCCGTTCCCGAGAACTGCAATGGCTCGAGCAGCCCGGCATCCGAGAGCAGCTTGCGCGATGACAGGGTGATCGAGACGACGTCCCAGACATAGGACTTGGCGTCGACCTGCGCCTTTACCTGGCTGGTCGGCTCGGAGTCGCGGGAGACGTTGACAAGCTCGGCGCCGGTCTTGCGGAAGGGCGCATAGAAGGCGGGCGTAAAGCCGGTGACGTAGACGCCGCCCGGATCGGCCACGGTGATGCGCTCCGCGGCGTAAGCCGGACGGATGATGAACGGCGCGGCGATGAGGCCGGCGCCACCGCTCAGAAGTCCGCGCCGCGAAATTCCATTACGAACGAACGAGTGATCCGGCATGACATTCCCCTTTTTTTGGAGTCAGGTGGAGAAATGGTCTTCGATGGTCATCTATGCCTGCGTCGAAATTGGAGACTGTTCTGCAAACAGGTCCAATTTGTTTTTCGAGGCGGACAAATCCATTTACGCTCGATTCTCTGCTTCCGCGAGGGATTGAATTACTGAATTCCAAACTGTTTGTGGTAGAATAATCTATGAATACGTTATGTCCGGGCGCTTTCAGGAAAGTGATACGCTCATCAGAGCTGGGGTAGGAAAAGTTTAGCGAGAGGGTGGCTGTCCCGATTGGCGGCATGCCAACACCGGCAAGTTGAATCCTGGGAACGACCGCCGCTATGTCCCGGCCGCTGCATCGCATGCGGGGTTCGATATGCGGTGCAAGAGGACGTCGATCGAGCCGCCTATCGCGCCGGCCCGAGTCCGAGGCGGACGAAATTGGCTCCGCCACTGTCCTTCGGCTGAGGAGCGAGGATGCGGCCATCGACTCCATCACGAGGTCATTGTCGATTTCATGTTGTCGACAATACGCAAGGCATGTAGGTTTACAACATCAAATTTGCGTCGCACCCACATTCGCAATGTGGAAAGCGACTCAATGAGGAGACGGGCATGAACAAGCCGGCGATGCCGGGAGGTGCTGTGACGGCGGTCGGGGCCCGGCGGGCCGCGGCGATCGTGGCGCCCAAATCGCTAACCCAGCAGATCTCAGATCACATCCGGTCTGAGATCATCCATGACAACATCAAGCCGGGCGAATGGATCCGGGAGAAGGCGCTCACCGACCAGTTCGGGATTTCGCGAACCCCGTTGCGCGAGGCCCTGCAGATCCTGGCGACGCAAGGGCTGATCGAGATTATCCCGAACCGCGGCGCCGTTGTGGCGGCGCTGTCGGACGACGAGATCCGCCATCTCCTGCAGGTCTACGTTCGCCTCGACGTCTTCGCCGCCGAACTCGCTTGCGACCAGGCGACGCAGCAGGATGACGAGGCAATCCGTCGGCATCTGGAGACCATGGCGGAGGCTTACCGCGTCAGCGACCGCTACGCCTATTTTGATGCCAACCAGGCCTTCCATCTCGCGATCGCTGCGGCCTCCCACAATCCCGTGCTGATCGAGATGCACGCGCAGCTCAACCTCCGCCTCTATCGCACGCGTTATCTCGGCGTCCTGCAGGCGGAGAACTGGGCGAAAGCCTTCAACGAGCATGAGCCCATTGCCCAGGCTTTCCTCGACCGGAATGGCCCCCTGTTGGCTCGATTGGTCTCGGAGCATCTCGGCTTCGCCTGGCGCATGGTTTCGCCTGACGCCGTCGATCGGACCGAGGCGAAGCCCGCCGATCTGGCGAGGTCCGCCTGACCAAACGCCGACCTCCAAAGCCCTGGCGACGATGATGTTGAAGACACCCGCACGACCGACCGTCGCCACGCATTGGGGCACCTATCGAGTGCGGATGTCCGAGGGGCGTCCCGCCGAGCTCGAGGGCTTCGAGCAGGATCCGGCGCCGTCTCCCATTGCCGGGTCAATGATCGGAGCGTTGGACGATCCGACCCGGATCGAACGCCCGATGATCCGCGCCTCATTCCTCGAGAAGGGCTTTCGGGCGACGGGGGCTGGCCGCGGCGCCGAGCCTTTCGTCGCCGTGGACTGGTCCGAGGCCATCGCCATCGCGGCCGGCGAGCTCGACCGGGTTCGCAAGGAGCATGGCAACCGCTCCATCTTCGGCGGCTCCTATGGCTGGGCGAGCGCGGGGCGCTTCCATCATGCGCAGAGCCAGATCCATCGATTCCTGAACGCTATCGGCGGCTATACGCGCTCCGTCGGCAACTACAGCTACGCCGCCGCCGACGCGATCGTGCCGCATGTCGTCGGCGACCGCCGCGGGCTCGTCACCGAGCATACCTCATGGCCCGTTATTGTCCGCCACGCCCGGTTGCTGGTGATGTTCGGCGGCCTGCCGCTTAAGAATTCCCAGGTGAGTTCCGGCGGGATAGGCCGTCATATCCTGGCCGAAAGCCTCGAGACTTTCAGGGCAGCCGGGGGCGAGCTCATATCGGTCACGCCGATCCGGGACGATGTCGAGGAGCGCTTCGGCGCCACCTGGCTTCCGATCGCGCCCAACACCGATACGGCGCTGATGTTGGGTCTCGCCCACACGCTGTGGAGCGAAGGGTTGCACGACAAGGCTTTCCTTGCGCGCTGCACCACCGGCTTCGACAGGTTCCTGCCCTATCTCGCGGGCGAGAGTGACGGCATCGCGAAGACGGCGGAGTGGGCGGCCGCGATCTGCGGGATCGAGGCGGAGGCCATCAGGGGGCTCGCACGCAAGATGGCGGCGCAGCGGACCATGATCATGCTGGCCTGGGCCGTGCAACGGGCGGATCATGGCGAGCAGCCCTGCTGGATGGCGATCACACTGGCCGCGATGCTGGGCCAGATCGGTCTGCCCGGTGGCGGTTTCGGCATCGGCTACGGCTCGGTCAACGGCATCGGCAACCCGACACTCGACCTGTCCTGGCCGTCATTCGGGCAGGGGATCAATGCAGTCGACGACTACATCCCTGTGGCGCGGATATCCGACCTGCTGCTGAAGCCGGGCGGCAGCTATCAGTTCAACGGGCAAGACCGGAGCTACCCCGATATCCGCCTCGTCTATTGGGCCGGCGGAAATCCCTTCCATCACCAGCAGAACCTCAATCGCTTCCTCCAAGCGTGGAAGCGACCGGAAGTGACGATCGTCCACGAGAGCTGGTGGAACCCGCTCGCACGCCATGCCGACATCGTGCTGCCGGTGACCACCCAGCTGGAGCGCAATGACATCGTCTGTTCCAGCCGCGACCGGCTGATTGCCGCTTCGCATCGGGTCAGTGCGCCCTTTGGGCAAGCGCGGAACGATTACGACATCTTTGGCGCGCTGGCTGCCGAACTCGACGCGGCGGCGGTCTTCTCCGAGGGGCGGGGCGAGGAGGACTGGCTCCGATCCCTCTACGAGAAGGCGCAGGAGCGCCTCTCGGCGCTGGGTTTCAACGTGCCCGATTTCGAGACCTTCTGGGAGGAAGGGGCGCTGCTCTTTCCCGAGCCGGAGCAGCAGCCGACCCTGTTCGAGGAATTCCGGCGGGACCCGGTCGGGAACGCCTTGCCGACGCCCTCCGGCAGGATCGAGATCTGGTCTGACCGGATCGCTTCCTTCGGCTACGACGATTGCCCCGGCCATCCCGCCTGGCTCGAACCCAGGGAATGGCTCGGGGCCTCCAAGGCGAGGCAGTTCCCCCTGCATCTGATCTCGAATCAGCCCAAGACCAAGCTCCACAGCCAGTACGACCAGGGGGTGCATTCCCGGGCTGCCAAGATACGCGGCCGTGAGCCCGTCCGGATCCATCCAGCCGATGCTGCGACGCGGCGGATCGGCGACGGCGACATCGTCCGCCTTTTCAACGAGCGCGGCGCCTGCCTTGCGGCGGCCGTCCTGTGCGACGCGGTTCGTCCCGGCGTCCTGCAGCTCGCCACCGGTGCCTGGTACGACCCGGTGATGCCCGGCAAGGCCGGGGTCCTCGAAAAGCACGGCAATCCCAATGTCCTGACGCATGATCTGGGCACGTCGCGTCTAGGCCAGGGGCCGAGTGCACAATCCTGTCTCGTCGAGATCGAGCGCTACGAAGGCGAACTGCCGCCCGTGACCGCTTTCGATCCTCCCCTGATCGTCAACCGTTCGTAACGACGCAACCTGCGCGGAGATTTCCATGCCGATCACGAGAGCCGATTCGAATGGGCGCCGCAGCCGCGCCGTCGTGCACAACGGAACGGTCTACCTGGCAGGGCAGGTCGCGGATGACCGTTCCCTCTCCGTAGCCGGACAGACCACACAGGCGCTCGCGAAGGTCGACGACATGCTCGCACGTTGCGGCAGCGACCGTACGAAGGTGCTGTCGAGCATCGTCTGGCTGAAGTCGATGGACGACTACAAGGCCATGAACGAGGTCTGGGACGGTTGGGTCGATCCCGATCATGCGCCGGCGCGCGCCTGCGTTACCGGCGACATGGCCTACCCCGATATTCTGGTGGAGATCATGGTCGTCGCCGCCGCTTGACCGACGCCCGACATTTCAGACACAGCCCGAGGAGAAAGCCGATGCCTCGCCCCAGAGCGATCGAGTACAACGAAGCCAGCGATGCAGTCAAAGCCGTCTACGACGAAATAAAGACCGCTCGGAAACTCGACGACGTCAACAATTTTTGGAAATACCTTGCCAATGACGAGAAGACCCTGCGGCGGACCTGGGAGAGCGTCCGCGAGGTCATGGCGCCGGGCGCACTCGACGCCCTCGTCAAGGAAATGATCTATGTCGCGGTCAGCGTGACCAATAACTGCGGCTACTGCATCGCGAGCCATAGTGCTGCGGCGGCCAAGGCAGGAATGACGCCGGAGCAGTACCACGAGCTCCTCGCCGTCGTTGGCATGGCGAACGAGACGAACCGGTTGGTCAATGGCTATCGCGTCCCGATCGACCCCGCATTCGAGAAATAGCCGAGACGGTTTTTGGGCGATCGGCCAAAGTGGGTATCCGGCGGCGTGTCGCGCCGCTGGGGAACATGCCTCGGAGCGCAAGGATAGGACGAAGCTTCGTGTAGATCTTGTCGGTCTCGGTCGTATCACTCGGACGTTTTTGAGCCTGCGAACGGCTGAAGACAATGGGCGCTGGGAAATCGTCGGTGCCCTGAAGCGAAATGCCGCAACATCAGACGAGCGGCGATTTCCAGTTGTCGAGACGCTTGCCTGCCTTGGAGCATTAGGGCCGGGCCTTCTAATTGACTTCACTGGGCCAAGCGCAATCAAGGATTATGGAGCCGACCTTCTCCGGCTCGCTGATGTTTGGACCGTTGGAGCTGCGGCCCTCGTCTCTGCAGAACTCGAACGGGATCTACGCGAGGTTTCGCGGCAGACGCATCGCCCGCGATTGCTGCCGGGTGCGATCGGCGGCGTAGACGCGCTCTCCGCCATTGCAATCGATCCCGGAGCTGTGGTCTCGATACTGGCCTGCACAACGTCGAATCCGGTCGCCTCGGGGAAGGTCGACGACGCGCGATCCGTCGTTAGCCGTGCCGAAGGCGTCAATGTCATTGCAACTGCGGCCTTCGCATCGCGCGCCCTGAATCATACACCTGTCGATCACGTTAGCGCTGGGGAGGGGAACAACGCAGATTTGGCATTGAGGGCACTGGCGCCTATGGAGCGTTGCGTCTCAGTATCGATCCGGTCGTCGATGCGGAACATGGGACCATGCTCGTTGCGGCCAGCGCCATGTCGGGGTTGCGCAATTGCCATCGACCTGGTCGGCAAAATTGTGGGATGGCGTCGGAAATTTCGTCTATCAGAGGAAGTTCCCAGTTGCCAATCTACATCGCGATAAGAAACGCGCGAATCCCTCGACGCCAAAAGCCTTAGCGTAGGATTTCGCCGAAGCCTCGAAAGTCTTGCTGCCTTCGATAAAGCGGCTGGAAGATAAGCTTGGTCCGCTGGGCCTCAAGGTCGAACGGTGGAGGCAATTCGGTCAGCGCTTGAAGCCGGGGTCGAATACATCCCCGAGAACGGCGGCGGCGCTTGGGTGCGCAAGGCGAAGCGGGCCGATGGCAGGAGCGGGGAGCATTGAGGTGGCCCGTAAATTCCAACTTCCGTCTCTACCGGCACGATAGAGAGCGCGGCGAAATGGAGACTCAGAAGGCCCTGCAACATGCGGCTGCCGGCTAAGGGATACTCCAGGTGCAGGGCGTCGATCCGGCGCATCAGAGCGAGATCGGCGCCAGAGACTGCGCGATGCAGGTAGTAGATGCTGCCCCGGCTGATCCCGAGAACCTTCGCCTGTCGACTGAGCGGCAGATCGTGATGACGGTCGATCATCGCTTTGCGCTCAGAAGGCCGGCCTTCCCGAGCGCGCCGGACAAAAAATCATTCTCCAGCGTCAGCTCTCCAATCTTTGCGTGCAGCGTCTTTACGTCGACCGCCGGCGCCGGCGCTGCGGTCTTCGCCTCGCCATCGAAGACGCCTGCTGCCCCATCGAGAAGCTGATTGCGCCACTGCGTGATCTGGTTCGGGTGCACGTCGAACTGCTGTGCCAGCTCGACAATCGTCTTCTCGCCCCTCAGGACTGCAAGGGCCACCTTTGCCTTGAAGGCCGGCGTGTGGTTCCGCCGCGGTCGTTTCGCCATGTCTCTCCTGTCGCGGCCATCGTGCCGCCTTCAGGCAGAAACTCCACTCATCCGGCCTGTCCAATTTTCCCGAGCCAGCTCTTAGGGAGCTGAAACGCGCCAGTGCAGTTTCAAGCTGCGCTCAGCTGAAGCGTTGAGCGAGCGGCTGCCCAATCGGGCGCCGGTCGGGCGATAGAGATACCACCCCGAAAATGGCAGCGAGTCTGCGCCGAGGGAGGTGAGATCTGGATACCGTTGACCAGCGTATCGACCCTGTTTCCAGGCAGGTAGTTCGATCCGAAAAGCGCCCCCATCGATGTCTTGAGCTGATCATCCGACGAAGCAAGATGATGACGGACAAATCCCGGCATTTTACAACCCCATGGGTTGCAACTCTCGAATGAGGTCGATCAGAAGGCGCAGTCCTGTCGGGACCTGACGGCGGCTCGAATAATAGATGTGAAATCCTGCTCCGCGAGCAGCCCAGTCCGAGAGCACTGGGCGCAGCCGTCCGTCCGCGAGATGCGGAGCGATGAGCGGCTCGGGGAAATACATCAGGCCTAGCCCTCCGAGGATCGCCACGAGACCCGTTTCCGCCTGGTCGACCGTGATCGATGTCGGCACCGCCACCTGCAGATCCTCGCCGCGGCGCTCGAACTCCCATCGATAGACCCGATCGTCACCGAGCCGGTTGCTGATGCATCGGTGCCGGTGCAGATCGTCGGGATGCTCCGGAGTGCCGAAGCGGTCGAGGTAATCGGGCGAGCCCGCGACCACCCAGCGGATATCGGCCGACAGCCGCTGCGCGATCATATCCTCCGGCACTGTGCCGCCATAGCGGATGCCGGCATCGAAGCCCGCGTCCGTCACATCCACCATGCGATTGCTGGCTCGCCGATCGCTGCCGCGAGGACCTCACCGGCAGCGGTTAGGGTCACGCTCTTGGTGGTCCGGTTCAGAAGCCTGACGCCGAGCCTGCCCTCCAGGCCCTTGAGCGCGTGGCTCAACGCGGAGGCGCTGACGCCGATTTCAATGGCTGCCCGGCTGAAGCTGCGGTGCCTGCGCTGCGTCGGCGACGGCTATGACAACGCTGTCGCCGAGGCGATCAACGGACTCTACACGGCCGAACTGACCCATGGACGTGAGCCACGGCGATCGGAACCCGTCTGTTGGATCGCGATGCCCCTCAGCCTGAAATCGAGGGGGCGATGAGGCCCGAGCAGCATGCCGAAACTTGGGTCTGAAGAGCCTCTCGGCCTTCGCGGGGATTACGGCGACCGCCGGAAACGCGAAAATGAACTGGTTGAGTTGCTCATTCCCGTCAGCCGGAGCCTGAAAAATGCGGATGGGAAGCGTCAGGAAAGTTCGAACTATTTCCCGCATGATCCGCCGCTCTCTGCCGCTAATCGATTGAATTTCAATCGGGTGACTGGACAATCGGCCGCTGCCCGGCCATTTGCGTCACGGCGCAAAAATAAGGCTCGCTGTCCGTTGATCTCCTGGCGCATGCCCTATGCTCGTGCATCTTACCACTTCCAGCGGCAGCGGGCGGATTCCAGGGGCCTGTGAGCATTCGGCAAGCTGCGGGCCAAGAAGGCGAAAATGTCTAAACGTACAAAATCCAAAGCTCTCGACACCGAGTTCACGATGTTCGATGTCGTTTACGAAGACGGATCGAGAACCTCCAACCGGCGCGTGCCCACATCCTTGCTCGGTGGCCTGGACGGCGACGAGCCCGCGCGAACGACGATTATGGAGCAGGATCGCGCGATATCCGAGCGGTCCGGCAAGCCACCTTTGGCAATAGCGACGATCGCACGGTCCACTAAGGCGGCAGTCGAGCAGGACAAGCGCAAGGATGACCGCAAGAAGCGCTCGGCGTGACAGGGCGGGCCAACACATCAAGCGACACCACGGCGAGGCGGCTGTCGTTCGTCTACGTGTCGAAGTTGATCGCCGCGTCGCGCTGACAGCCGCTGACGGAAGGGCCCGAAAAGGGCCGTCCAGCCCAGTCCCCAGATCCCCCGACGCGCAAGAATGGATGCAAACACCGCAAGGAACGCGGTTGGCCTTTCCTGAGCGGCGCAGCTATCGGATGTTCGGTGTCAGGCACCTCCGGCGGCAAAAGTCACGCCGATGCGCCTTTCGCGGCCAGACGTCGATTTTCGCTGTGGCCGGGGGGCTTTGTGATCACCGGCTTCGCGCTCCTCGGGCCGGGTGGTTAGCCGTCGCCGCACGAGGGGGCTGCCGACAGCTTCTGAGAATGGCGGCGATCGAGCAGCTCATGTCGCCGAGAGGAGCGTCAGCCGGCGCCTTCGTCAGCGCCATTCACATCATAGCCACGGGTCACCCCATATTCGCTGGAGGACCCTCGCTTTTCATCCAGCCGGTACCCCGTCGCGGCCAGGCCGCGACGAAGCAGCTCGCGGACAGCGGCTGCGCGACTCGGCATTCGGTTATTGAACCGAAAATCCTCGAGGGCTGCGAGTTCCTCGCTATCGACCATGATCTGCAAGCGCTCGCCTCGCGCGAGATCATTGCCCTTCGCGGTGCTCTCAGACATCAGACTTACTCATTTGCTGCTGTTGCCTCATTATAGGTAGAATGCCCATGAAGCGATTTTGTTTCAAGAGAGCCGACCTGACACTGTTGCTAAAGAAGCGCCGCTATCTGTCATTAAGCTGTTGAATATATTTGATTTTTGTTGATTTCCGCAGGTTTCTGCCGTACGTTTGGGGGAGGGCAGTATGCGCAGAATTTCTGCGCGCTCGCTTGCGGCCCCCTAATCACTGACTGGCGAGCCCATGAAACCGACAATCGAGGCGTACACCGTGGCCATGCCTTGGTACGAGCCGGAGGATTTCCAGCAGCTTTGGGAACTCGCCCACGATCGTGACGAGATGCCTTCCGATTACGAGACCTGGCATCGGAATGCCGTCGCCGTCATGAATGCGTGGCTCGCAAGAGGCCGGGCGCTGGAAATCGTTACCGTTCGGCCAGCCGAGTTTCTGGCGTGGCTCGCGGAGGCCGGCCTTCCGAACACGGCCGAGACACGCCGCAGCTATGTCGAGCAGCGTGCGAGCCATTGTCACGACGTGGCTTGAACGGTCGGTCCGCGACGTGCCTTCCTTCGGCTGAAGGAGTGCGCGAAACGCGGGCGTTGGCCTATGCGCCGGTAGGGCCGCGGTGACGGGCGGATCATGCGCAGCGGTATTTCGTCTCCTCTGACATGGTATGATTGGGGATGCCAATCTCGGCGTATCTCCAGGCCGTCTTGTTCGTGGTCGCTGCGGCCATCGCATTGTTTGCCGCCGCCGGTACGGTCGCCATTCCGGGCTTTTGGGCGTATCTGGCAATCATTGCCGTCGTCGTGATCGCTTCATTCGCGGCGCTCGATCCGGACCTCCTGCGCGAACGCATGCGGCCTGGCGGCGGCAAGCCGCCGCTCGCACTGCGGGCCTTTTCACTGGTTCTGTTCGTGCACTGGGTCGTTGCCGGGCTCGATCGCGGCCGATTCCATTGGAGCGACGACTTGCCTGGCTGGCTGCAGGCGATTTGCCTGAGCGCGGTCGCGGGCGGTTACGCCCTGGCGCTTTGGGCAATGCGCGTGAACCGCTTCTTCTCCTCGGTCGTTCGCATCCAGACCGACCGTGGTCACCACGTGGTCACCACCGGCCCTTACGCCTTCGTCCGCCATCCCGGATATGCCGCCGGAATCCTGATTCTGCTGGCAAGCGGACCAGCACTCGGGTCGTGGCTCGCAGCCGCGCTCGTCGCCATTTTCAGCCTGCCGTTTCTGCTCTATCGCACGATCACGGAGGATCGAGTTCTTCAGGCAGCGCTCGCAGGCTACGCGAACTACGCTGCGCGGGTTCGGTGGCGGCTGATCCCTGGCATTTGGTGAAGGCTACAGCTGCCCGGGCTGACATTGGTAAACACAGGCATTCGGCCAAACCAAGTTCGGCCTCAACGCTGCTTGAGCGTGCGTGCCAGGCGTGCCCGCCGCTCCACAGGCGGCCAGTCCAGGGAGGCTCCGATGGCGAGTGGCAGTCCGGATCGGCCCCGCTCTCGCCACGAGGCCGGCTCGTTTTCGACCGAGTGGGCAGTCACCCGATAATGTTCCGAGAATACTGATGCGAATCGGCACTCATTTGACAATGCGCTCGCCAAACACCATCTTAGAGGAATCGATCTAGGCCGAACGAATTGGCCCCGCGCACCATCGCGCTTTGCTGACGAACTTCCTGCTCAAATCGAGACATGCGTTGCATTCCGCAGCGTGTGAGCGGTCGCTTTTACAGGAGGTCAGCATGGCCAGCGGCACAGTCAAATGGTTCAACACCGATAAGGGCTTTGGCTTCATTCAGCCGGAAGATGGCGGCCAGGATGCCTTCGTCCATATCAGCGCCGTCGAGCGGGCAGGGCTGCGCACGCTCCGGGAAGGCCAGAAGGTCTCCTATGAGCTGGTGCAGGACAAGCGCTCCGGGAAGGTCTCTGCGGATAACCTGCAGGCCGAGTGAGCTGAGATGCCGTCTGGCGCGGCAATCGAGATATGCGGCGACCGCGGATGCACCGGCGCCGTACGATTGAGCGACGGATGGCCACGGAGGGTCGGGATCAACCCGGCCCTTTTTTGTTTTCACCAGAAGGGAAGTTCGAATGCAGGTTCTTGTCCGCGACAACAATGTCGATCAGGCGCTCCGTGTTCTCAAGAAGAAGATGCAACGCGAAGGCGTGTTCCGTGAAATGAAGGCGCGCCGCTCATACGAGAAGCCGTCTGAACGGCGCACCCGCGAGAAGGCGGAAGCCATTCGCCGCGCTCGCAAGGCTGCTCGCAAGCAGGCCCAGCGTGAAGGATTGCTGCCGGCTCCGAAGCGCGTGGAGCGGCCCGCTCGTCCGGCGCGGCCTGCGCTGGCATAATAAGCGAGGTTTGTGGCTTGGGCTTCGATCTGCAGAATGTCGCCGATCGCCGGACCAGCCCGACCACTGCCAAACAGGCGCGGTTGGAGCGCTTCGAGACACGCCCCAACGGCGATGAGACGCTCTGGGTCCGGCGCGGGGCCGAGCGGCAGGCGGAGAAGACGGCCGGGCTCGCCGATACGGAGCGCCTCCCAGCGGCCGAACGTGAGCGCATCGCCCGGCCGAGCCGCCGAGAGGGGCGTGTGCGCCATGCCCCGCGACGGGCTGAACTGTCGTGGGTCGGCGTCGAGCGGCCTCGGAACGCCCCGCTCGAAACCGTTCGATCACTGCAGGAACGCGCTGCGCGGGAATGACGCTCGCGCTTTTGGCATCGCGCGGGCAGGAAGGAGTTAGCCGATGTCGGATAACAGGATCTCGCCGGAAGAGGCCCGACTACGAGCCCAGAGCAGGGCGACGCTGGCAGCGCAACGTCGCGCCGAGGCTGAAACCGCTCTTGACGCGTTGCGCAAGGAACAGATCGCCATTCGCGAGCGAACGGCGAGATTGCGAGCACAGCGGCTCGCCAAGGAGGCCGCCGACGCCAAGGCAGCTGGCGAAGCTGCAATGCAACCGAAGCCAAAGCGCAGCGCACGGACGAAACCGACTTCTCCCTGATCGTGAAGCAGGAGGTGGTTATGGATACGACAGTTCGCCCGAATCTATCCAATCGATGGGGCGTCACCGACCTGCTGGAGCGCTCGGTCTGCTCGATCGTCCGCGATCCTCATGACCAGTTCTGGATCGTCCTGACCATCGACGAGCTTCCACGGATGGTTGACGTGTTGCGTGGACCTTTCGAGGCGATCGATGGCGCGATGACTGCCATCGGGAAGAACCTGCATGGTTCCTGCCGGCACGGTGCAGCTGTCAGGCCTGCGAATTATTTCCCCTGACGCAGCTGCGGCAACTTCAAACGGCCACAATGGTTCACTAGAAGGTTTCATCGACCGAGCTATTCGGCTGGCCTCGCCGCGACAGGCGCGTTGCCCGATTTTTTACTCTTTCGACAATCGAACGCCGTTTCGCAGCTTACCGCTGCCTGCATTCTGCACGGCAGCCTTACAGGCAGCGCGGACAAGCCGCGCGCCACTGGAACCATATGAAAAATACGACTCGATACGAACATAAGAAATTGCGCGTAGCCGTCACGGCCTTGCAGCCATTGCCTCCGAAAGCTTCATCAAGCTGGAAGCCCGAACCTTGTGGCCTCTCGCGCGAAGAATTGCGCAAAATCGTCGCGCGGATCATGGGCTGAGGAGAAAGCCATGGACCTCCAACACCGCAAGCTGCCGGCTGGCGATATACGCAATCGGGCAGGGCGAGCGGCGGATTTGGATATTCGGGCGCATTTCGAGCGCGCCATGGGCTCCGCGCGAAAGCGTGAAGCGACAGGCGATCGCGTTGAAGCTGAACGCTTCTATCAGCAGGCGGATCATTTTCGCCGCTTGCTGAACCGCACAGCCGCATAGGAGGCGCGGCGCGCCTCCGACAGAAATCGATGCGGCCTCGTCCAAGGCGTGGGCCGGATCACCCCTGCGGTTCGACCGCATGTGCCTTCACTGTCGGTAGGGACGCGCGACGCGATCGAAGTCCTTCGGTCACGGGCAAGCGGCCCCACCATCGGACCAGCGGCCCCCGTCGGCACCCGAAGCTTGAAGGGGCGCCGCGGCCGGCGTTTCAGCGGGCGACCGCAGGTTCCGTCGTCGCCTCGGCGATTACGTAATCCGCAGCAAGCCTCAACTCACGCAGGGGCCGCACCCGTCTTATCGCTTCGGCATAGAGCTCGTGGGCCTTGTACGCCGCGAGGGCTGCGTGATCCGCGAATTCGCCGTAAACGACGATGTCGACTTCGGAACTCAGCGGATCCGACTTCCGATTTTCGGCAATCTCGAGCCTGAGGGCATGAGGGATGCCTGTCAGGATCGACAGGCCTCTGCGAATCGCCTCGATATTCTCCGGAGCCTTGGCGCTGAAAAATACGATGTGCCGGATCATGGCGGCTACTTCTCGACAAAAGCCTTTTCGATCACGTAGTCGCCCGGCTCCCCGTGATTGCCCTCGTGCAGGCCATGCGCCGCGAAGATCGATTTCAGATCGGCCAATAATTGCGGCGAGCCGCAGAGCATGAAGCGATCATTGCGTGGATCGAAGCCCGGCTGCCCGATATCTGAAAAGAGCTGGCCGGAGGTCAGCAAGTCGGTGATGCGTCCGCGATTGCGGAACGGCTCGCGAGTCACCGTCGGGTAGTAGACGAGCTGTTTGCGGATCATGTCGCCGAGGAATTCGTCCTGCGGCAACTGGCTCTGAATCCGCTCGCCATAGGCCAGCTCCGCGACCTGCCGGCAGCCATGCACGAGCACGACGCTCTCAAAGCGCTCATAGGTCTCGGGGTCGCGGATCAGCGAGAGGAAGGGTGCGAGGCCGGTTCCGGTGCCAAGCAGGAAAAGGCGCTTGCCGTCACGGAGATTGTCGAGGACGAGCGTGCCCGTCGCCTTCTTGCCGACGACGATAGGATCGCCGACCTTGAGGTTCTGGAGCCGCGACGTCAGAGGCCCGTTCGGTACCTTGATCGAGAAGAATTCCAGGCACTCGTCATAGTTGGTGCTCGCGACGCTGTAGGCCCGCAGCAACGGCTTCTCGTCGACCTTGAGTCCGATCATCGTGAACTGGCCGTTCTTGAAGCGGAATGCCGCGTCGCGAGTCGTCGTGAAGCTGAACAGCGTATCGGTCCAGTGATGAACGCTGAGAACCTGCTCCTCGTAGAAATTGCTCATCGGACCGCTTTTTCCTTGGCGACGATTCTTGTTTTGCTCGGCTTATCGGCGGCGTTTGATAAGCAGATTTGGCCATCGGAATCAACGGTGGCAATTTTATTCTAAAGAAACCTCTTTTGACATAAATCATTATTTGTAGAAGCGCTTTCGTATAGAATTTTGCTTGCGTCGCGCGCAGCCGATGCCGTCCGTCGATGCGGACGATAAATGGCTTCGGCTGCCCTCCGAAACGCGCTCCTGCGTCGAACAGGCTCGTCAACCGCGAACATGATCGCTGCCGGCGCAGCATGCTGTGGAAGTTGAACATTGCAGACCGTGCGTCGGATCGGCGCAGTATCAGGTTACGTCATTGGCGCTTCCACAAGGGCAAAGCTTCAGGTCGCGTCGCGCCGCGCTATCCGACACGGTCAATGGAGCCATGCCGCAGCCCCAGGCGCCAATTCGATCCGGCACGCATATGGTTGTGCGCCGTCGGGTCCGCCGCTCGCAATGAGGTGGCGCCGCGCGAGGTCGAAGGCAAAGGCAGCTATCTGCCTGAGCCAGCGCCTCGGTTTCTGTTCGATAGTGGTGCCTTGCGATGAATATGCATGTGTCTCGGGTCGATCGCGCGACCGGCCGCGTCGGAATTGGCCAGTCTGTCCCGCGCAACGAGGATGCCGCGCTGGTCCGCGGTCAAGGGCGCTACACCGACGATCTTGCGCTGGAAGGACAGCTCTACGCGGCTTTCGTCCGAAGCCCGCATGCGCATGGCGTCATTCGCGGCATCGATACCGAAGCTGCGAAAGCGATGAAGGGTGTCGTCGCGGTCTACACGGCCGATGATCTGGAGGGGCAGAACTACGGATCGCTGAAATGCCAGGTGGACCTGCCGAACCGGGACGGGACCGCGATGAGGAAGCCGGTCCGCAAGGCACTTGCCGCGGATAAGGTGCGCTTCGTCGGCGACCCCGTGGCGATGGTCGTGGCCCGCACGGCGCAGCAGGCGCGCGATGCCGCCGAGGCCATATCGCTGGATATCGACATCCTGCCCGCCGTCACCTCGGTGGAGGCGGCGCTTGCCCCGGACGCGCCGCAGCTGTTCGATGAGGTTCCCGGCAACCTCATCCTCGACTACCATTTCGGCGACGCTGCGAAGGTCGCGGCGGCCTTTGCCAAGGCCGCGCATGTCACGCGGGTGCAGATCGTCAACAACCGCATCATCGTGAATCCGATCGAGCCGCGCGCCGCGATCGGTACCTATGACCGCAAGACGAAGCGTTACACGCTCCACGCCCCGAGCCAGGGCGCTTTCGGCATGCGCAACAACCTGGCGGCGGCGATGGGTGTCCCGCATGACCGGATGCACTTGCTGACCGGCCATGTCGGCGGCTCCTTCGGCATGAAGTCGGCCGTGTTCCCGGAATATGTCGTGCTGCTACATGCGGCGCGGCTGCTGAATAAGCCGGTGAAATGGACCGACCAGCGGTCCGAGAGCTTCGTTTCCGACCATCACGGCCGCGACATGATCTTCGAGGCCGAGCTCGCCCTCGATGCGCGCGGGCGGTTCCTGGCGACGCGCTTCACCGGCACCGGGAATATGGGCGGTTATCTCTCGCCCCCCGGCCCAATGATGGCCACGCTGAACATCGGCAAGAACAGCGTCGGCATGTACCGCACGCCGCTGGTGGAGGTGCAGACGCGCTGTGCCGTCACCAATACCGTGCCGATCGCGGCCTATCGCGGCGCCGGACGCCCCGAGGGTAACTATTTCATGGAGCGGCTGATCGATACCGCGGCCCGGGAAATGGGCATCGACCGGGCTGTCCTCAGGCAGCGCAACCTGATTGCGCCGAAGCAATTGCCGTGGAAGACCCCGATCGGGACCGTCTATGACAGCGGCGACTTCCCGGCGCTCTTCGCGCGGGCGCTGGAGGCCGCCGACTGGAAGGGCTACCGGACGCGCGAGCGCGCCAGCCGCAAGGCCGGCAAGCTGCGCGGCCGCGGGATCGGCTGCTATCTCGAAGTCACCGCCCCTCCGACCAACGAGATGGGCGGCATCCATTTCGAGCCGGACGGAACGGTCACCATCGTGACCGGGACGCTCGACTATGGGCAGGGACACTGGACGCCCTTCGCCCAGGTCCTGACGAGCCAACTGGGCGTGCCCTTCGAGAAGATTCGCCTCGTTCAGGGGGACAGCGATCGACTGATCGCCGGCGGCGGCACCGGTGGCTCGAAATCGATCATGGCGAGCGGCTCGGCGATCATCGAGGCGAGCCTGCTCGTCATCGAGAAAGGCAAGCTGCTGGCCGCGCACTTCCTGGAGGCCGGTGTCGCCGATATCGAATTCGCCGATGGCCGCTTCGGCATCGCTGGCACCGACCGCTCGGTCGGCATCATGGAGCTCGCCCGCAAGCTGCAGGCGGGCGCAGCCTTGCCCGATGACCTGCCGCGGGCGCTGGATGTCGACCATGTCTTCAAGGCGGCGCCCTCGGCCTATCCCAATGGCTGCCACATCGCCGAGGTCGAGATCGATCCCGATACCGGGCATGTCGAGATCGCGAGCTATGTTATGGTCAACGACTTCGGGGTGCTGGTGAATCCGATGATCGTCGAGGGGCAGCTCCATGGCGGGGTCGTGCAGGGCATCGGCCAGGCGATCTGCGAAATGACCTCCTATGACGAAAGCGGCCAGCTGATGACCGGCTCCTACATGGATTATGCGATGCCGCGCGCGGCGGACGTGCCCTTCTTCACCTTCATCAGCGAGGGCGTGCCGACCCGAACCAATCCTGTCGGCGCCAAGGGCTGCGGGGAGGCCGGATGCGCCGGTTCCCTGCCTTCGGTGATGAATGCGATCGTCGATGCACTCTCGCCCCATGGAGTGCGCCATATCGACATGCCGGCGACGCCGCAGACCATCTGGAGAGCCATTCACTCGCGTTCTTAGTCCCGCGCCGGCACCGGCGCGCGACTAGCCAAGCTCCAACCATAACGAGGAGGAAGCAATGCGCGTCGGTGTACCCAAGGAGATCAAAGTCCACGAATACCGGGTCGGGCTGACCCCGGAAGCCGTGCGCGAATACACCGCAGCGGGCCATGAAGTCCTTGTCGAGACAACCGCCGGAGCCGGCATTTCTGCACCCGACACGGCCTATGAGGCCGCGGGCGCCAGGGTCGTTGCGAATGCAGCAGAAGTCTTCGCGAGGGCCGACCTGATCGTGAAGGTCAAGGAGCCGCAGCCGTCGGAGTGGGTGCAGCTCCGCGAGGGACAAATCCTGTTCACCTATCTGCACCTCGCCCCTGATCCAG
The DNA here is from genome assembly GCF_056395485.1 of Allobosea sp. 10L417. Classification (NCBI taxonomy): domain Bacteria; kingdom Pseudomonadati; phylum Pseudomonadota; class Alphaproteobacteria; order Hyphomicrobiales; family Alloboseaceae; genus Allobosea; species Allobosea sp. 10L417. The sequence goes on along the minus strand of NZ_JBFTJP010000006.1, from coordinate 46,814 downwards.
AGCAGACGGCCGGGCTCCTGAAGTCGGGGGTCACGGCAGTCGCCTACGAAACCGTGACCGACAAGGCCGGCGGCCTGCCATTGCTGGCGCCCATGAGCGAAGTGGCAGGCCGGCTTTCGATCGAGGCTGCAGGGGCCTGCCTGCAGCGGCATGCTGGGGGGCGCGGCGTGCTGATCGGCGGTGTGCCGGGGGTGCCTCCGGCGCGCATTGCGATCATCGGAGGCGGTGTCGTCGGCACTCACGCGGCGCGCATGGCGGCGGGCCTGGGAGCGGATCTGGTGATTCTGGACCGGTCCCTGCCGCGGCTCAGGCAGCTCGACGAGCACTTCGGCGGCAGGGCGCGGACACGCTATTCCACGCTCCATGCGATCGAGGAAGAGGTCCTCGCCGCGGATGTCGTCATTGGTGCGGTGCTCATCCCCGGCGCGGCCGCGCCGCGCCTGGTGTCGCGCTCCCAGCTGTCCAGGATGAAACGCGGTGCGGTCCTCGTCGACGTCGCAATCGACCAGGGCGGTTGTTTCGAAACCTCCCATCCGACGACGCATGCGGACCCGACCTTCGAAATCGACGGCGTGATCCATTACTGCGTCGCCAACATGCCGGGTGCCGTGCCGCTGACGTCGAGCTACGCGCTGAACAATGCGACATTGCCCTTCGGCTTGGCGTTGGCCGCAAACGGTCTGGATGCGATCCGCAACGATCCGCATCTCGCCGCGGGCCTCAACGTGCATCGCGGCCAGATCACCAACGCTCAGGTCGCGGAGAGCCTGCGCCTGCCGTACACGCCCGCGCAAGCTGCGCTTGCCGCCTGACGGTGCGAGCCAGCGCATGGCTCGCTTTCGCAAGCCCAGGTTATCAGCGCGCTTCCATGAGACAGCCTATGAAATCGCGTACAAGCTGCGATTTAGGCCGGTCGGGCGGCAGGATGAGGAAGCTGCGGCTCAGCACCGGCGGCTCGAAGGGCCGCAGCACGAGGCGACTTTGATCATGGCCCGCGATCGCGTAAGGACTGATCAGCCCGACGCCTACCCCCTGTGCCACCAGCGCGCAAACGGTGGCGGCGTAGATCGTCTCGACGACGACACGCGGCGGCACTGCTCCTGCCTCTGACATGATCATGTCGAAGCGCTGCCGGGCGCGATCTTCCGGAACATAGGCGACGAAATCGATGCCGGACAGATCGTGGGGGCCGATCGTCTCCCGCGAGGCGAGGGGGTGGCCGAGCGGGATGGCGCAAAGGGCGCGCGGCTGGACGAAGACCTGGTGGACGACCCCGGTGACATCGATCTCGTCGGCGGCAAGACCGACATCGTAGATGCCGGCAGCCACTCCATCCCGGACGTCGCGCGAGGGCAGGACCATAAGCGTGACGGTCGCATCCGGGCGCAATTGGCGAAAGCGCAGAACGGCGTTCGGAACGATCGAAGAACTCAGCGCCGAGAGGGTGGCGACGCGAAGTTGACCGGCACCATAGTCGCGAATACGTGCCGCGCTGGCGCGCAGCCGGTCCATCCCGCGGAAGTTCGCCTCGACCTCCGCGAAGAATGTGCGTCCCTCCGGAGTCGGCACGATGCGGTTGCGCACCCGGTCGAAGAGGGCAAAGCCCAGCGACTTTTCGAGCTCGGCTATCAGCCGGCTGACACCGGGCTGGGTGACGCCCAAAATCTCCGCGGCTCGCGAGACCGTGCCCGCCTTCATCACGGCGGCAAATACCTCGATCTGTCGGCTGTTCACATTCGGTCCACCCAGCGCATCCTATTCACGTAGGTGCTCGTACATGCCGAGCACAAGCGGAGATCCTCCCAGGCTCCGCGGTGGCGGCATTTGGATGCTCTTTCCAGATCCAGGCGTCGCCGTTGCCCGACATGCTGCGGTGCCGCGCCAGTTTGCCGCTAATGACGATATTGCGGCTCCTCCAGATCAAGCTGCCGCCGAATGGATGCGAGATGAAGCCGGGCTGACTCGGGATCTCCCTCGCGCATCTGTCGATACGTGGCTTCGGCGATATCGGACGGGACGGATCTGACCGGGCGGCCGGTCGACATGGCCAGAACCTGGACCTGTGCTGCGCGTTCCAGATAGTAGAGGTCGTCCCAGGCTTCCGCGACATTGGGAGCCAGCACCATCACCCCATGATTGCGCATGAACACGATATCCGCGTGGCCCACCGCGTTGGCTATGCGTGCGCCCTCCCCATGATCGAGCGCCAGCCCGTTGTAATCGCTGTCGACGACCGTGCGACCGTAGAATTTCAGAGCGGTCTGGCCGGCCCAAATAAGCGGATCGCCCTCGGTCATGCTCAGCGCAGTCGCGTAGGGCATATGCGTATGGAAGGCCACCTTGGCCCGAGGAACGCGCCTGTGAATCTCCGCGTGGATGTAGAAGGCCGTCGCCTCAGGCTGGCCATCGCCCGCGATGACATTCCCTTCGAAATCGCAGATCAGAAGCTCGGAGGCGGTGATCTCGCGAAAAGCCCTTCCGTAGGGATTGACGATGAAGAGATCATCGTGCCCGGGCACCACGGCCGAGAAGTGATTGCAGATGCCTTCTTCGAAGCCGTGGCGCGCCGCGGCGCGAAAGCAGGCTGCCAGATCTTCCCGAACCGTCCGGATCGCCTCCGAGGAGAAGTCCGGACGATTGTCCTGGGTCCGCACGGCCGCCGGCGTGAACTTGGGGTTGAGGCTGTGGGCCATCGCAAATCCTCTAAGGCGTTTCGGGTACGAAGGTCGTTCAGCGGCGCTCATGCCAGCATTTTTCGTACCATATCCAGGCGTGCTGGCCAGTGCCGAGCCGAGCTGCATCATCCGCGGGAAACGCGGTCGCGGCATCGACATCGTCGATGGCGAACAGTTCGCGAGCGGGAATCTCGCGGCTGGTCTTCTCCAGCAGGAGTGTCGATCCGGGAGTGCCCGAAGCGGTGCGTGTCGAGGGCGGGCCGGCTGCAATCGCGTGCACGCGGATCCCACGGGTCTGGCGCGCAGCGCGCGGGCACGGCCGCGCCCTTGCATACCGACAGCGATCGATCCTTGACATAGCGCAAACGGCGGGCTTCATTCGTTATAAGCATTAACTCGATAAGTTGATGCATGAAGGGAATTGCTATGACCCAGACCGTCGGTCCCGAGGCGTCTCCCTGGCTCGAAGCGGAAGCTCTGACCGCGGCGCACGCGCGCGCCAACATCATCGAGATGAGCCGCCAAGCCGAAGCCGCGGTAATCCAGCCGCGGGATCCCGGTGGGTTTCCAGCTCAGTGGCGCACGGCGATGGCCGCGCGCATCGCAACCCTCAATGGCCAGACGAAACTGGCCTCGCACTACCTCGCGGCGATTGCCGAGCCGGCTGTCCGCAATCTCGCCGATCCGGCTCAGACCAGCAGCGACGCGCGGGAACGGGCTGCCATCGCCTTTATGGACAAGGTCGCAGCCGAGCCACGTGCGGTCGTCTCCGAGGATATCGAGAGGCTGAAGGCAGCCGGCGTCGCGGAGGCCGACATCGTGCGCCTTTGCGAGCTCAACGCCTTTATGAGCTACCAGTGCCGGGTCTTCGCCGGGCTCGCTGTCCTCAAAGGAGCTGTGGCATGAGCCGGATCGTCCATCGCTTCACCCGCACCGTTCCTGAATGGCAGCCGCGGGTCACCCCGGTCGATCTGGCCAGCGCCACTCCCGAGCAACGCGACGCGCTGAAGATCACGCCGTCGAACACCAAGGTCTCGGATTATGTGCTGGTCCTGGCGCATGATCCGGAGACGCTGTCGGTACGCTCGCCGCTGTTCAACGCGATCATGTACGATCCGGGCGGCATGAGCCGGGCCGAGCGGGAGCTCGGTGCCATCGGCGCCTCGATCGTCAATCGCTGCATCTACTGCGCAGCCGTGCACGCCTCCCGCCACGCACAGCTCAGCAAGGACACCGCCGTCACCGACGAGCTCTTCGCGCGTGGCGAGCAGGCACAGCTCTCGCCGCGCGACCAGGCGATCTTCGACTTTTCGGTCAAGCTCTCGCAATCGCCGCCGGCGGTCACTGAAGCGGATGCCGCCAAGCTGCGCGAGGCCGGCATCAGCGAGGCCGAGGCTGTCGACCTCATCCTGTCAACGGCGCTGTTCGGCTGGGCCAACCGGCTGATGCACGTGCTCGGCGACCCCGTCCGCAACGACTGACGCGATGAGCCGCCTCAAGACCCTCGAGGCGTATCTGCAGGTTGCCTCCCTGGGCAGCGTCACCGCTGCCGCGCGCCATCTCGGCGTGTCGCAGCCTTCGGTGAGCCGCATGATCCAGGAGCTCGAGCGCGACCTCGGCCAGCCGCTCTTCGAGCGCGCCGGCCAACGGCTGGTCCTAACGCCGAAAGGCGTGGTGCTGCGCGACGATGTCGAGCGGGCGCTGGCCGGTTTCGTCAATCTCTGGGAGCGTGCCCGCGAAGTCGTCGGCGAGTCCGAGCCGCCCATCAGTGTGGCGGCGGTGTCGGCGCTGGCCTTCGGGCTGCTGACCGGTGCCTGGAAGGCGCTCGGATGCCTCGACGAGCCGCCGCGGCTCGCGATCGAGGTCGAGAATCCCGACCGCGTCCAGAACGCCGTGATGTCCGGCACGGCCCAGATCGGCGCGACCAGCGCGCCCCTGCTGCATCGCGACCTGACCGTCGAATGGCTGGGCACCGCACCTTGCGTGCTGGCCGTGCCCGAAGGCGACGCTCTGGCGCGTCTCGAAGGCCCGGTGGAGCTGCGAGCGCTGGCCGGGCGCAGCCTCGTCGGGATGTCGATGCGCCGCGGAGTGCCGGCGCGCATTCGCGCAGCTCTCAACGCGGCCGGTGTCGATGTCCGCGTCCGCGTCCGCACGACCTCGACGATCAATGCGCTCTCCTTCATCGAGGCCGGAGCGGGCGTGGCGATCGTCGAGCCGCTGACATTGACCGGCCGCCCGACGCCGGGCGTCCGCATCCTGCCGCTGGCGACGCCGATCCCCTATTGCTTCGGGGTGGTGACGGCACGCGGCGTCGCCGTCCCCGACAAGGTCCGCGAGCTGATCGCGGCGCTGCAGATGGTGGCACAGCAGCGGCTGGACGATTTCACCCTGATCCCGCCCGAGGAGCACCACGCCCTCCTCGCTTCGCTGACCAAACAGGAGACGCGGCTGTGACAGCCGATCAAGGCAAGGTTCCCGAAGGGCTGGCAGCGCTGAACCGCCGCGTCGCCCGTGAGCTTGAGTTGCTGACCCTTCCGGCAGCGCCCTGGGTTCCGCAGCGCGACATTGCGGGCGAGCCGCTGCTCGACGTCGCGATCATCGGCGCCGGCATGGCCGGGCTGGCCGCCGCCGGGGCGCTCCGCAACATCGGCCTGCGTGCCGTCAACTTCGACCGCCGGCCGAAGGGCTTCGAAGGACCATGGGCAACGACGGCGCGCATGGAGACGTTGCGTTCGCCCAAGACCCTGACCGGGCCGGCACTCGGCATTCCGTCGTTGACCTTCCGCGCCTGGTTCGAAGCTCAGTTCGGCGCCGAGGATTGGGAACGGCTCGACAAGATCCCGCGGCTGATGTGGATGGACTATCTGCGCTGGTTCCGCGACGTGCTGCGTCTCGATGTCCGCAACGATCACGACATCGCTGCGATCCATCTGGGAGCGGACTACGCGACGCTGGAGATCGACGCGGCCGGGAAGCGGCAGCGCGTGCGGGCGCGCCATGTCGTGCTGGCCACGGGGCGCGACGGGCTCGGCGGTCCCTTCGTGCCGGCGATCGCCGACAGCCTGCCGCGCGAGCGCTGGGCGCATTCCTCAGACGCGAACGACTATGCCGCGCTGCGTGGCAAGCGCGTCGCCGTAGTGGGCGCCGGCGCCTCCGCGATGGACAGCGCAGGCACCGCGCTGGAGGCGGGGGCGGAGCGCGTCGACCTGCTGATCCGCCGCCGCGACATTCCGCGCATCAACCGCGGCAAGGGCATGGGCCATCCCGGTTCGATCGCGGGCTACCGCTATCTGCCCGACGATTGGAAATGGCGGATCAACAGCTACATCGCTCGCGAGCAGGTGCCGCCGCCGCGTGCGAGCGTGCTGCGCGTCTCGCGGTATCCCAACGCCTTTTTCCGTCAGGGCACGGCGTTGCATTCCGCACGGATGGACGGCGACGAGATCGTCGTCGAGACCAGCGCGGGTACGATGCGCTTCGATTTCATCATCTTCTCGACTGGTTTCCGGGTCGACTGGGACAATCGCCCCTTCCTCGCCGAGATCGCGGCGAGCGCCCGGCTGTGGAGCGATCGCGGCGTGCCCGCCGATGCCGATGCGGGTCTCGGTTCTCTGCCCGATCTCGGCACCGCCTTCGAGTTCCAGCCGAAGATTCCAGGTGCCTGCCCCGGCCTCGAACGCGTCCATTGCTTCTGCTATCCGGCGATGATGTCCCACGGAACCGTATCGGGCGACATTCCGGCGATCAGCGACGGCGCCGTGCGGCTGTCGCAGGCCGTCGCGGCGCGACTGTTCGTCGAGGATGTCGAGGCGCATTTCGCGCGTGGCCAGGAGTATTCCGAGCCGGAAATCTTCGGCGACGAGTGGGAGCCGATCCTGCCCGAACAGGCCGCGGTACCGGTCTGATGCTCGGCTGGCTGCTCCAGCGCATCGCGCAGGCGCTCCTCGTCGTGGTGGCGATGTCGCTCGTCGTGTTCCTGGGCATGCACGCCATCGGCAATCCCGCCGACATCCTGCTGGCTCCGGATGCGACGCAGGCCGACAGGGCCGCGCTCGTGGCGCAGCTCGGCCTCGACCGGCCGCTCTGGCAGCAATATCTCAGCTTCGCAGGCAGTGCCCTGCAGGGCGATCTCGGCCGCAGCTTCGTCTACAACGTCCCGGCCGTGACGCTCATCCTGCAGCGCCTGCCGGCGACGCTTGAACTCGCCATCGCCGCGACGGTCTTCTCGGTCATTCTCGGCGTGCCGCTCGGGCTCTATGCCGGGCTCTACCCGGAACGCCGGCTCTCCAAGCTGATCACGACGGGCAGCATCCTCGGCTTCTCGCTGCCGACCTTCTGGGTAGGCCTCCTGCTGATCATGACCTTCAGCGTCTATCTCGGCTGGCTGCCGGCGAGCGGGCGCGGCACCACGGTCCGTTTCCTGGGCGCGGACTGGTCCTTTCTGACCTTGAACGGCTGGCGGCACATGCTCCTGCCGGCGATCAACCTGTCGCTCTTCAAGGTCTCGCTGGTGATCCGGCTGACACGGGCCGGGGTGCGCGAGGTGCTGCCGCTCGACTATGTCCGCTTCGCGCGGGCCAAGGGGCTGCGCCGCGGCCGGATCATGACGATGCATATCCTGCGCAACATCATGATCCCGCTGGTGACGGTGCTCGGGCTCGAGCTCGGCTCGACCATCGCCTTCGCGGTGGTCACCGAGAGCATCTTCGCCTGGCCGGGCTCGGGCAAGTTGATCCTCGACAGCATCAACGCGCTCGATCGGCCGGTGGTGATGGCCTACCTGCTGGTGGTGGTGACGCTCTTCGTCATCATCAACCTCGTCGTCGACATCCTCTACCGCATCCTCGACCCGCGCGTTCGCGAGGAGGCCTCGACATGACGAGCGTTCCCGCCGCCACCGCCCGCCGACCGGCCGTCAATGCGCTCAGCCGTTTCCTGCGCGCGCCCACGGCTGTCATTGGCCTTGGCCTGCTGACGCTGCTGATTCTGGGCGCGGTCTTCGCCGCGCAGATCGCCCCGCAGAACCCGTTCGACCTCGCTGCCATCGATGTGCTCGACGCAAGGCTACCGCCCGGCTCGGCTTCCTCGGGCGCCGATCTCACCTACTGGCTCGGTACCGATGGACAAGGCCGCGACCTGTTCTCTGCTATCCTCTACGGGTTGCGGACCAGCCTGACCGTCGGCGTCGGCTCGGCCGTGCTGGCGGGTATCCTCGGCATCATGCTCGGGTTGATCGCGGCCTGGAGCGGTGGCTTCGTCGACGCGCTGATCATGCGGCTCGTCGACCTCTTGATGTCGCTGCCCTCGATCCTGATCGCCCTCTTGATGCTTGCGCTGCTGGGCCGGGGCATCGGCAATGTCGTGCTGACGCTGGTGCTGCTGGAATGGGCCTATTACGCCCGCACCGCCCGCGCCCAGGCGCTGGTCGAGCGCAAGCGCGATTATTTCGAGGCGGCGCGGGGGCTGGGCCTGCCGACCTCGCGCATCCTGCTGCGCCATGTCTTGCCCAACTGCCTGCCGCCGCTGCTCGTCATCGCCGCCTTGCAGGTGGCGCGCGCCATCACGCTGGAGGCGACGCTCTCCTTCCTCGGCCTCGGCGCACCGGTGACGCAGCCCTCGCTCGGCCTGCTGATCGCCAACGGCTTCCAGTTCATGCTCTCGGGCGAATATTGGATCAGCTTCTTCCCCGGGGTGACGCTGCTGCTGGCGATCGTCGCGATCAACCTCGTCGGCGACCGCCTGCGCGAGGTGCTCGATCCGAGGGCGCTGAAATGAGCGCGCCGCTGCTCGAAGTCCGCAATCTGCGCACCCGTTTCCACACTGATCGCGGCGATCTCGACGCCGTGCGCGACGTCTCCTTCACGCTGCGGGCGGGACAGACGCTCGGCCTCGTCGGCGAAAGCGGCTCGGGCAAGTCCGTGACGGGCTTCTCGATCATGGGGCTGATCGATCCGCCCGGCCGGGTTGTCGACGGCGAAATCCTGTTCAACGGCCGGGATCTGACGCGGCTCGACGAGGAGAGCCTGCGTCGCCTACGCGGCAATCGCATCGCCATGGTCTTCCAGGACCCGATGATGACGTTGAACCCGGTGCTGCGGATCAGCACGCAAATGATCGAGACGATCCGGGCGCATGAGGCCGTCGACGCGGCGACGGCCCGCGTCAGAGCGCGGGACATGCTGGGCACCATGGGCATCCCGAGCCCGGAAGCGCGGCTCGATGCCTATCCCCACCAGCTCTCGGGCGGCATGCGCCAGCGCGTCTCCATCGCCATCGCGCTGATCAACCGGCCCGATCTGATCATCGCCGACGAGCCGACGACCGCCCTCGACGTCTCGATTCAAGCGCAGATCCTGGCCGAGGTGCAGCAACTGACACGCGAGAGCGGCACGGCGCTGCTCTGGATCACGCATGATCTCTCGGTCATCGCCGGCATCGCCGATGAGATCGCGGTGATGTATGCCGGCCGCATCGTCGAGCAGGGCCGCGTCGATGCCGTGCTGGACAATCCCCGCCATCCCTATACGGCCGGGCTGATCGGCAGCCTGCCGGGAGCGAGCGCACCGGGCTCGATGCTGGTCCAGATACCCGGCACAACGCCGGACATGGTCGCCCCGCCTGATGGCTGCGCCTTCGGGCCGCGCTGCGCGCGCCGTGCCGATGATTGCGCGCGGCAGCCCGCCTTCACGCAGGGCGCGCACAAGCTGCGTTGCTTCCACCCTCTCACAGGCCCGGCTTCGCTTGCCGAGGTAGCGGCATGACGACGACCGCTTCTTATTCGGCCCCCGCGCTTGAGACGCGCGACCTGAGCCGCCGCTTCGGCCGTGCGGACGGGCTTGCTGTAAAGCTGCATCTCGCCAAGCGTCAGCCTGTCATCCATGCGCTGGACGGTATCGACCTCACCATCCCGACCGGCGAATTCGTCGGTCTCGTCGGCGAATCCGGCAGCGGCAAGTCGACGCTTGGGCGCATCGCCGCCGGGCTACTGCCGCCGAGCGGCGGCGATGTCCGCGTCTTCGGGCGCGATCCGCGGGGTGACCGCTCGGTTCATCGCGACGTGCAGCTCATCTTCCAGGACCCGCAGGCGAGCTTGAACCCGCGCATGCGCGTCGCCGCGGCGATCGGCGAGGCGCCTCTCGTCCACGGCATCGTCGGTCGCTCCGAGCTCGACGATTATGTCTGCGCGCAGATGCGGCGGGCCGGGCTCGACCCGGTCTATCGCCAGCGCTTTCCGCACCAGTTCTCCGGTGGACAGCGCCAGCGTATCTCGATCGCCCGCGCGCTCGCCATGCAGCCGCGCTTCCTGGTCTGTGACGAGTCCGTCGCCTCGCTCGACGTCTCCATCCAGGCGCAGATCCTCAACCTGTTCATGCAGCTCCGGCGCGATCTGGACCTGACCTACCTGTTCATCAGCCATGATCTGCGCGTGGTGCAGCACATCGCCGACCGCGTCGTCATCATGTATCTCGGCCGCATCGTCGAGGATGCGCCGGCGCGGCAGTTCTTCGCCCACCCCAACCACCCCTATACGCAGGGCCTGCTCGCCGAAATTCCCGATCTCAAGCAGCGGCGGCGGGTCTATGCTCCCGTTAAAGGCGAGATCCCGAGTCCGGCCGCGCCGCCGCCCGGCTGCCATTTCCATCCGCGCTGCCCGGCCGCTTTCGACCGCTGCCGCGTCGAGAAACCCGCCCTGCGCGAGATCGCGCCGGGCCATCGTTCCGCCTGCCACCTCAACGATACGCCCGCGGTCCAAGCCCGCGCGCTAACAGGAGTGATCGGATGACGACCAAACTGAGCACGCTTGCCCTGTCCGCGGCGCTGATCGTCGCCGCTGGGACCGCCTCGGCGGAAGACCTGCGCATCGGCTTCGCCGACCCGGTCTCCGCGATCGACCCGCAGCTCAACAACTATGCCGGCGACCACTCGGTTGCGCAGCATTTCTTCCCCGCCATCGTCGCGCAGAAGACGATCGGCGGCATGGCTCCCGGTCTCGCCTCGGCCTGGAAAAGCACCTCGCCCACGACCTGGGAATTCAAGATCCGCGACAAGGCGGTCTGGACCGACGGCAAGCCGGTGACGGCGGAGGACATCGCCTTTTCCTATGAGCGCGCCCAGAACGTGCCGGGCTCGGTCGCGAGCTTCAAGAGCTTCCTGCGCAGCGTCGCCAAGGTCGAGGTCAAGGACCCGCAGACGCTGGTGATCACCACCAAGGAACCCGACCCGCTGCTGCCGATCAACATCTCCAGCATCTACATCGTCAGCAAGCATATCGGCCAGACGGCGACGACCGACGACTACAACAGCGGCAAGGCGATGGTAGTCGACGGCCCCTATGCCTTCGTCAGCTATACGCCGGGCGACCGCATCGAGATGAAGCGCAACGACACCTACTGGGGCGACAAGGCCGAGTGGGACAAGGTGAGCTATCGCTATATCGCCAACCCCGCGGCGCGCACCGCCGCGCTGCTCTCGGGCGATGTCGATATGATCGACAAGGTCTCCTTCTCCGACATCGAGAAGCTGGAGAAGAATCCCAAGGTCAAGGTCTGGTCCTATCCCGGCCTGCGCGCGCTGATCCTGCAGCCGAGCTTCAACCCGGCGCCGTCCAAGTTCATTACCGACAAGGCCGGCAAGCCGCTCGACAAGAACCCCCTGCTCGACCAGCGTGTCCGCCAGGCTCTCAACATGGCGATCAACCGAGAGGCCATCGCCGACCGCGTTGCGCGCGGCGGCGTGACGGTCGCGACGCAGTGGATGCCGGCAGACACCTTCGGGTACAATCCCGACTACGCCAAGATCGCGGTTGATCCGACCAAGGCCAAGGCGCTGCTGGCCGAGGCCGGCTATCCCAACGGCTTCAAGCTGACCATGCATGTGCCGGGCGAGCGCTATCCGCTGGCGCCCGAGACCGCGCAGGCCGTCGCGCAATTCTGGACCCGCATCGGCGTCGAGACGCAGGTCGAGGTCGTTCCCTTCCCGGTCTATGTGACCGGCGCCAACAAGAACGAATATGCGATGAGCATCGTCGGCTGGGGCAACGGCACGGGCGAGGGCACTTATGCCATGACCTCGATCCTGGCGACGGTCGACCCGGCCAAGGGGCTGGGAGCCTCGAACTGGGGCCGCTACAGCAATCCGAAGCTGGATGAGGCGCTCGCCAAGGCCGGCGCCGAATTCGACGATCCCAAGCGCGAGGCGATCATCAAGGACGCCGTCAAGGTGGTGATGGACGATGTCGGGATCATCCCGCTCTACCATTACAAGAACATCTGGGCGAGCCGGCCGGACCTGAAGGTCGTGCCCTGGAACAGCGACCGCACCGTCGCCATGCAGGTTAGCAAGGCGAAGTGACTTCGGAGCCCGCCTTGCGAGGTCAGCCTTCATCCAAGGGAACTCGGACGTCATCCCGGACAAGCGGCGAAGCCGCACCGATCCGGGATCCATCGTAGAGCTCCGCAGCCCTTCGATGGATCCCGGCTCAAGGCCGGGATGACATCGTGGTTCCACTCTCAAACACGGTCCGGACTTAACGGAGACGAAAGTCGCCATGCCCGCCGCTTTCTCCGTCAGCCCTGCGATCGACCTGATCGACGTGCCGCGCCGGATCGCCCTCGCTGGGCTACCGGTTGGCGGGGAGGTAACCATTGCAGCGGAAACGCAGCGGGGCGGTCATCTCTGGCGGGCGCAGGCCGTGTTTGCGGCGGATGCTGCGGGCACCGTCGAGCTCGATCGCGACGCGCCGCTGCGGGGCGATTATGCCGGCATCGCCGCGATGGGGCTGATCTGGGCGCAGCAAGGTGAGGGCGAGCTGTTCCATGCCGACATGGCCCGGCCGCTGGAGACCAGGCTCACCGCCCATATCGGCGGCGAGCTTACGGCGTCGGACGGCTTCACGCAGATTCTCATGGCAGAGGGCGTCACCCGGCATCCGCTTGCCGAGGATGGGCTCGTCGGCACGCTGTTCCTGCCGGCAGGCGAGGGGCCGCATCCGGCGATCATGATCCTCAACGGCTCCGGCGGTGGCATCAACGAGCCACGCGCGGCGCTGTGGGCCTCGCGTGGCGTAGCGGCGCTGGCGCTCGGCTATTTCGGCGCTCCGGGGCTGCCGCAATACATCTCGAACACGCCGCTCGAGTATTTCGCCGGAGGGCTCGACTGGCTGCGTGCCAATGTGAGCCCCCTGAACGATTTCGTCGCCGTTGCCGGGCAATCGCGCGGCGGCGAGCTTGCGCTTCTGCTGGGCGCGACTTTTCCCGAAAAAGTCTCGGCGGTGCTGGGCTATGTGCCGAGCGCCTTCGTCCATGGCGGTCAGGCGGCAGCCGACCCCGCCCCGGGGCTCGGCCGGGACGGTCCGTGCTGGACGCTCGGCGGCAAGCCGCTCGTCCATCAATGGCAGGACAACGCCACGGCGAGCTGGAAGCCCTATGACGAGGCGACTGAAATCCGCCGCAACGCCGATGCGATGCGCACCGCGCTGGGCGATCCCGATGCGATGGCCCGCGCCCGCATCCCGGTCGAGCGGATCGCCGGGCCGGTGCTGCTGTTGTCGGGCGGCGACGACGGGGCGTGGCCTTCCGATCTCTATTCGCTGATCGTGCAGTCGAGCCTGCTGGCCGCCGGCCATCCGCATGAGGTCGTCTGGAAGAACTGGCCCGAAGCCGGGCATTCCATCCTGTTCCCCTACACCCCGGCGACGCGCATCTCCCATCGCCATCCGATGAACGGAACCTCCTCGACCATGGGCGGAACGCCGGCCGCGAATGCCGAAGCGAATGCGGGCGCCTGGGCCAGCGCCTGGGCATTCGTAAAGCGTCACACGGGGTTGGGCGGTTGAGGCCAACAAATATGGAGCGTGGGCTATGCGCGCTCCAGGCCGGGCCGCGACCTCCATGAGGTCACGATCCTCATGCCAGCGGCCAGCAAGCTACTCGGCCACCAGGGCCGGGGTGATCGCGCTGACCAAGAGCACGGCCAAGGAAACGGCCTGTGACGGCATCGTCGTCACCGCCATCACCCCCGCGGCGGCTGAGACCGCGATGGCGAAGGAGATTTCCGCCGAGCGGCGCGCCGACATCCTGTCCCGTATCCCGATGGGGCGCTTCGTCGAGGTCGAGGAAGTCGCGCGGATGGTGCTCTGTCTGACGAGTGTTCCTTCTCGACCGGCGGCGTCTTCGATCTGTCAGGCGGCCGGGCAACCTACTGACCGGCGGATGCCGGCGGCATCAGCTGCCCGGCGGCGAGAGCGCCGAGCGACGGCAGGAAATCGTCGTCCTCCGCGATGGCCTCGCCCTGCGTGAAAACAGTCAAGGTGAACTCTTGCCCGCCCGGGAGGATCGCGCGAAGGGCGTCATGGCGCCGGAAATCGGCACGCTCATCGCCGAGCCAGCGCGTGCGGCCGGCCTTCGACCAGATCTGCGTGCCCGCCGGCATGCCGCCTGCGAGATATCCCGAGACCTGATAGGCGCCGCGCTTCACAAACGGGCTCGCGAGATCGCGCGCGAGCAGCGGTTCGACCGCCCGTCGCGTTGTCGTGCTCAGCGCCGAGCCATGGAAGATCTCGTGCATCAGCCGGGCCATGGCGACCGGCGTCAGGGCATTGTGGCCGCCGGGCGAGCGGTCGAGGCCGATCTTCTCGCGGCCATAGCGGAGGTCGTCCATCAGCTTCTGGTTGAGGTTGATGCCGGCGAGCTCCGGCCAACCCAGCTGGTCGAAGAAGCGATTGACGGCCTCGCGCCGCTCGCCCCAGGCCGTCATCTCGGCGCTGGAGAGGAGGGTGTCGCCGCTCGTTCCCGAAAGCAGGTCGATGACGTAGTTCGTCGCGCTGTTGGAGGACCAGAGGATCATGTCGCGCATGGCGCGATCAAGCTCCTCATGCTCGACCAATTGTCCCGCTTCCAGAGCGGCTTGCGCGGCGACCAGGAAGAAGACCTTGACCAGCGAGCAGGGATAGCTGCGCCAGCCCGCACGCAGCGCCGTACCGCGCGGCCGTTCGCCCTGCTGGCCCGGTTGCAGCAGCACGAAGCCGAACTGCTCCTCCGGCACACCGCGCTCGCGGAATGCGGCGACCGCCTTTGCGGTCAACAGCGCGCTGATGCGCTGCAGGTTTTCATCCTCGTCGAAAAAGCTCATGGCACACCTGTCGAAGGCGGGTCGGAAAGAACGGATCAGCCCTTCGGCCGAAGCGCGGTGTCGAGGCCTTCGCCGATCAGCGCGAAGGTGACGCCGGTGTAGATGATCGCGAGGCCGGGAAAGGTCGCGATCCACCAGGCGTCGAACAGGAATTGCCGCCCGTCCGCGATCATCAGCCCCCATTCGGGAGTCGGCGGCTGGATGCCGAGCCCGAGGAAGCTGAGCGAGGTCACGGCGAGGATCGTCAGCACCACGTCGGCCATGGCGTAGACGATGGCCGGATTGATCGCATTCGGCAGGATATGGGCGGCGACGATCCGCGGCGTCGTGCAGCCGAGGCTGCGCGCCGCCTGCACGAATTCGAGGTTGCGCAGAACCAGAACCTCGCCGCGCACGATGCGGGCGAAGGAGATCCAGTTCACGAGAAGGAAGGCGAGGTAAAGATTGGTCTCGCCCGGTCCGAGCACGCCGACGATGGCGATGACGAGCACGTAGAAGGGAAAGGCCCAGAAGATGTCGGTGACCCGCATGATGAAGGTGTCGACGCGCCCGCCGACGAAGCCGGAGATCGCGCCGATCATCACGCCGAGGATCGCCGGCGCGGCGACGCAGATCAACGCGACCTTGAGGTCGACATAGCCGCCGGCCAGCACGCGCGATGCCACGTCGCGGCCGAGATCGTCGGTGCCGAACCAGCTAGCCAGGGAAGGCGGCTGCAGCGTGTTGCCGTAATCGACCGCGAAGGGATCCTGCGGCGTCCAGACCTGGCCGAGCGCGACGAAACCGGCGAGCAGCGCCAGCATGCCGAGCCCGGCCATGAGGCTCGGATTGGAGCGAAGACGGTCCATCGACTCACTCCAGCCTGATGCGCGGATCGGCGAGCGCATAGGCGAGATCGGTCGCCAGATTGATCAGCACGACGAGGACGGCGAAGACGATGGTGAGCCCCTGGATCAGCGGGTAGTCGCGAGCGAAGATCGACTCGACGAACAGCGAGCCCAGGCCCGGCAAGGCGAAGACGGTCTCGATCACCACCGTGCCGCCGATCACCCAGCTCGTATGCGCGCCGAGCACCGAGATCGAACTGATCAGCGCATTGGGCAGCACATGAACGCCCATCAGCCGGCCGGTGCCTGCGCCCTTGGCGCGGGCCGTGGTGACATAGTCGGAGCCGAGCACGGCCAGGATGGCGCTGCGCAGGCTGCGGATCGTCAGCGAGGCCGTCGCGAGCGCGATGACCAGTGCCGGCAGGGTGGTGTGGTGCAGCCGGGAGAGGACATCCTCGCCATAGCCCGAGGTCGGAAACAGCGGCAGCCAGATCGCGAAGAGGATGACGAAGATCAGGCCGAGCCAGAAGGAGGGCATCGCGATCACGATCGTGAAGGCGAGCTTGATCGCGAGATCGACCGGCCCGCCGCGGCGCAGCGCCGACCAGAGCGCCAGCGGCACGGTCATCGCGACGGCGAGCGCCGTCGAATAGGCGACGAGCCACAAGGTCGCCGGCAGCCGCTCCAGCACGAGTTGCATCACCGGCCGGGCATGCACGACGGAACGGCCGAGGCTGCCTGAGCCGATATCGGCGAGGAAAAGCAGATATTGCCGCCACAGCGGCAGGTCGAGGCCGAGCCGCTGCTTCATCAGCGCGATCTCCTCCGCGCCGCCGCGAGCGCCGAGGAGG
This sequence comes from Allobosea sp. 10L417, assembly GCF_056395485.1. Lineage (NCBI taxonomy): Bacteria > Pseudomonadati > Pseudomonadota > Alphaproteobacteria > Hyphomicrobiales > Alloboseaceae > Allobosea > Allobosea sp. 10L417. The sequence goes on along the minus strand of NZ_JBFTJP010000006.1, from coordinate 30,332 downwards.
AGCGTCGCAGGGTCGCCGGGGAGGGCACGCAGCAGCAGGAAGCAGGCCAGCGTGATGCCGAACAGGACCGGCACCAGCTGGACGAGGCGCTTGATGATGTAGATCAGCATGGCAGGAGGGTGGGCCGAGGGGCGCCGGGGCGCCCCTGCCTCACTTCAGCTTCACGTCCTCGAGGCGGAAATTCGAGGTCGGAAGCACCTCGAAACCTTCGACATTGCTGCGATAGGCGTAGGAGGTGCCGGGATAGAAGAGGAAGACGGACGGCGCGCCGTCATGGGCGAGCTTGACGATCTCCTGGAACATCTTGCCCCGCTCGGGCCCGTCGGCCGTCACGCGCTCCTTCTCGTAGAGCTCGTTGAGGCGCTCGTTCTTCCACTCGGTATGATAGGCGTTGGCGCGCTCGGGGTTGACGAGCAGGAAGCCGACGAGCTGGTCCGGGTCGATCGTGTCGCTGGTCGCATAGGCCACGGCCATCTCGTAGTCGCCGGCCTTCGTCGTGGTCCAGTGGGTGCCGCCTTCGACGAGGCGGATATCGGCGGTGACGCCGATCTGCTTCAACGCGGCCTGCAGGGCCTGGCCGAGCTGACGATGCAGCGGCTTGCTGGAATCGACGAGCAGCGAGGTCTTGAAGCCATCCTTGTAGCCGGCTTCCGCCAGCAGCGCCTTCGCCTTGGCAACGTCGTGCCCATAGGGCTTCAGGCCCGGATCCGCATAGGCCATCGGCGGCATCGGCGAGTTAGAGACCTTGCCGGTGCCGTAGAGCAGCGCCTTGAGCAGCCCTTCCTTGTCGATGGCGTAGTTGAGGGCCTGCCGGACGCGAACATCGTCGAACGGCTTCTTCCGGGTGTTCATCAGCACGAAATCGGTGCGGAAGACGTTGGCTACCGCCGTCTTGATCTTGCCGTCGCGCCCTAAGCCCTGAAGCTGGTTCAGCGGGATGTCGATCGCTGCGTCGACTTCGCCAGCCTGCAGCTTCAGCACGCGGCTGTTGCCCTCCGGGATGACCATCAGCTCGGCCCCGTCGAGGTCGGGCTTGCCGGCCTGCCAGTAATTCGCATTCTTTTTCAGCGAGAGGCCCTGGCCCTTGTTCCAGGCCGCGACCGTGAACGGGCCGCTGCCGATCGGCTTTTCGAAGAACTTGTCGCCAGCCGCCTCGAACGCCTTCTGCGGCAGGATCGCCGAAGAAAACAGGGCGAGGTTGTTGAGGAGCGGCGTGAACACCTTCTTGAGCTTGAGCACGACGGTGCGGTCGTCCGGCGTCTCGATCGTGTCGATGCCGGAGAAGAAGCGCTTCCAGCTCGAAGCATCGCTGCCGGCGCGCTTCAGGGAGAAGGCGACGTCGGCCGCCGTGACGGGCGTGCCATCCGAGAACTTCGCCTCGCGCAGCCTGAAGCTGTAGGTCATGCCGTCGTCGCTGACCTTCCAGCTCTCGGCGAGGCCGGGCTCGAGCTTCGTGGCGTCCTTGCTCGGCCGCAGCAGCGTGTCGAAGATCAGGAGCTGGGCGTAGATGGAGGCGTTGTCGCTGGTCGCGATCGGATCGAGCGAGACGAGGTCCTGCGTCTGCGCCAGCCGCAACGTCCCCTTGGCGAAGGCAGTGGAAGGCGCTGCCACCAGAGCGGGGGCACCGAGTGCGAGCGCCAGCGCGCCGGCCGAAAGCAACGAGCGAAACTTGGTCATGCCGATCCCCTGATTCATTGGCCGCATTGCGGCGGCGGCTTGCATCCTTCCATAACGACAACTAGTCCTTCCAATGAAACATTCGGCAAGATCATCAACCGTCTGGAATACTCCATGAAGCTGGGCTCCCTGCTGGCGGTCGACATCTTCGTGAGGCTCGGCGGAACGGGCGAGGCGGCGCAGGGTCTGGGCATCAGCCAGTCCGCCGTCATCAAGGCGCTGCGGCAGGCGGAAGACGAGTTCGGGCTCAGCATTGCCACGACCATCCAGGGCCGGCTGGTGCCGACGCCGGAAGCACAGTCGCTGGTCGGGCGCGCTCAACCGCTCTTCAGCGTGCTGCGCCGCGCCCGACATGAGGCGGACATGATCCGCGTCGGCATGGCCGACCGGCTGAGGGTGGCGACGGTCCCGGGGCTGGCCCATAGCATCCTGCCGCCGGCCATCACCCGGACGCGCCGGGACCTCGGCGAGGCCGCCGCGGTCGAAATCATGTTCGACCATGTGCGCGAGCATCTCGGCGCCGGCGAAGCCGATCTCGGCATCTCCTATGGGCCGATGGCGGCGGAGGAGATCGAGGACGTAGCTCTCGGGCACAGCCCGCTTGTCTGCGTGCTCTCGCGAAGGCACCGGCATGCCGGGCGCACGGTACTGTCGCGGGGCGATCTCGAGGGCGAGCGCCTGATCAGCTACGGGCCTGATGGCGTGAGCGCCTCCGACAGCTTCCAGGACGCGTTGATCGGCGCGGGGCTGGCCGGTCGCGTCGCAATCACGGTCCGCCACACCGACACCGCCTGCCATCTGGCCCGCGAGGGCGTCGGCATCGCGCTGGTCGATGGCTTCGTCATCAGCAGCAACCTCGTCGAGGGCCTTGCCGCCTTGCCGCTGGAGCAGAGCCCGCTGGTGACGGCCTTCGCCCATTACCGGCGGGGATCGCTGCTCGATAGGGCTGCCCGGCTGCTCCTCGCGCAGCTTCAGGAACGCCCGGCTCCATGAGACCGTTCACGCCAGCCCACGCCGCCGTGCTCCGTGCGGTGCACCGCTTCGGCACCACGGTCGAGGCCGCGCGCCAGCTGAACCTGACGCAGTCCGCGATCAGCAAGATCATCGCGCGCAGTGAGGCGAGCCTCGGGGTCGAGGTCTTCGAGCGGCGCGAAGGCCGCCTGAGCCTGCGCCTGGAGGCCAGTGCCCTGATGGTTGCCCTCGATGCGGTCGACCAGGAATGGCGCGCCTTGCGGAACGCCGCGGCCAGATTGCGCGCCGGCCAGGAAATGCCGCTGCGCATCGCCTCCACGCCGAGCATCGGCCATGGCATCATCGCCCGCGCCCTGCGCCGCCTGACCGACGAATACCCCCAGGCGCGCGTCGAGCTGATCATGGGCGATGCTCCGACGGAACTCTCGCGGGGGACGGCCGATATCGGCCTGATGTTCTCCCCTCGTGTCACCGACGATATCGCGCTGACACCGCTCGCCGGCGGCTCGATCATCGCTCTGGTGCGCGAGGATGATCCCCTCGCCGGACAGGGCACGGTCAACCTGCACCAGCTCAAGACGCGGCGCATGATCTGCTTCGATCGAGAGAAGTCGCCGCTCGGCTGGCTGATCGCTCAGGCCTATGAACGGGAAGGGCTCGACTATGCGCCCTTCATAACGGTTCCCTACAGCATCTCGGCGGCGCATCTGCTCGCAGAGCCCGGCGATGTCACGCTGATCGACAGTCTGCTGACACAGGCGCAGCGCTTCGATGGTCTGGCCCAGCTTTCGCTTCAGCCCGAGATTCCCACCACGATTTGCCTGATGACCGTGCGCAGCAGGCCGCTCTCGCAACTGGCCGCCCGCTTCGTGGAAATCGTTCGGCAAGGATGATCATCGCGGCGATTGCCGAGTTGACTGCGCTCGTGCAAGGAACTGCAGCCTCGCAGCAAGCGGGTGGCGGAACCTCGCATCGCCGAGCGGGTTGCTGTCATCATCAGTGCGTTGTGTGAGGTGCGAAATGGTCGCTTTGAGGAAGGCTGCGGGGCCGCCCGCGCGCCGGCCCATGCCCGCAAAGCGCGAGCTGTATCGGGAGCGCTGCGAGGACGAATACGGCGACCACTACACCGTCATCGTCTGGCGTGACTGGCCAGGTCTCTCCATGACGTCGTACACGCTCAAGGACGGAAGCCCGGTTCGCTATGAAGATGAAAGCATCTTCTCTCTCCCATCGGGAAAGCTTCTGATGCGATGTATGCGCTGATTGAATGGGTATTTCGGCGGAAATACAAACATTGGACGAGTCGATGTGATCGTCATGTCGATGTTAAATGTGTTGATATCGGCTGATATTCTGTCTCAGAATTTATTGTTGATGTAAGTTTTGCGAGCTTTCCATTTGGCGGAGCGACTCGGCAACGGCCTGTTTCAGATTTCGAGGTTAGCTCAGCGATGACCGATCTCAATCCTCCAGAGGCAGAACTCATCGCCCGGCTTCTGGAGATCATCGCGAGGGAGGGGCTCGTAAAATCCGAATTGCTGGAGCCGCATGCGGCAATCGATGAGATCGGTCTCACTCTCGACGACCTGACCCTGATCGGCAATGTCATCGAACGCGAATTCGATTGCGATATGGTGCCCGACGAAGAAATGCAGGCGTGCAAGACGGTTCGCGAACTCGTCATGTTGATCGGGCTAAGGCTTCAGGCCGCCTCTCGGGCAAGCAAGGACGACGAGGGTTAGGCCGCCTTTCCCTGAGCTTTTCGCCTTGATGGAGCCCGGTCAGGTGCCGCGCTGGCGCGGAGCGCTTCCATGAGGTCGACGACCTTGGGAGACTTCATCTTTTTCGCGATCCTGACTGGCTTGCCTGCCAACTTCGCCTTCACCAGCTGGGCGAGAGCCGCCTCATACCTGTCGTCGAACATGGCCGGGTCGAACTCGCCTCGCTTGGTCTCGATGATGTGCTTGGCGAGATCGAGCATCTCCTTGCGAATCTTGAGCTTTGGAATCTCGTCGAAGGCTTCCGAAGCCGAACGCACCTCGTAGTCGAAGTTCAGCGTATGGGCGACGAGTCCTGGCCCCTGTGCGCGAATCATCAGCGCGCGGTAGCGACGGAACAGAACAGCATGCGCGAGCGCGCCGACCTTGCTCGCTCGAAGAGCTTCCCGGATCACCGCGAAGGCCTCGTCGGCAATCTGCCCCGCGGGCGCCAGATAGTAGGGCTTGTCGAAGTAGATCGTGTCGATGTCGGTGCAGGGGATGAAAGCGGCCACCGCCAGCGTCTTGTCGCTTTCCGGCACAGCCTTCGCGATTTCGTCCGATTCGATCTCGACATAGCGGTCCTTGTCGATCTCGAAGCCCTTGATCTGGTGATCCCTATCGACAGGCTCGTCGGTAACGGGATCGATGAACTCGCGCCGGAGGCGATGGCCGGTGTCGCGGTTGATCATGTGGAACGACACGCGTTCGGCCGTGCTGGCGCCGGTATAGAGCGCGACCGGGCAACTGATCTCGCCGAACTTCAGGTAGCCCTTCCAGTTCGCCCGCACCGCAGCCATGGCACCCACTCCTGACGCAACACCGTCGATTCAATGCATCCGCCGAAGGCAAGTTCCGCCGCGCCGGACCCGTTTCGGATGCCCGGCCAAGTTCCGCTGCGCCGGAACCGTTTCGGATGCCCGGCATTGATCCGCAGTTTCGTTCGCGGAGTCGCGTCGCCATGCCCGCTCGGACCTATTGGAAGGGCTACCTCAAGCTGTCCCTCGTGACCTGCCCGGTCGCCATGACCCCTGCGATGTCGGAGGGCGAAAAGGTTCGTTTCCACACTTTGAACCGCGATACCGGGAATCGTGTCGTCAGCCGCTATGTCGATGCGGAGAGCGGCAAGCCGGTAGACACGGAAGACCAGGCCAGGGGTTACGAGGCGGAGCCCGGTCGCTTCGTCGTGATCGAGGACGAGGAGATCGAGGCGGTCAGGCTCGACACGGTCCGTACCATCGATATCGACAAATTCGTGCCGAAAGACTCGATTCCCTGGATCTACCTCGACAGTCCGCACTATCTGGTGCCTGACGACGAGGTGGCGATCGAGGCCTTCTCCGTCATCCGCGATGCCATGGCGGCGGCGAAGATGGTGGGCATCTCCAGGGTCGTGCTTTACCGGCGCGAGCGGGCCGTGATGCTCGAGCCGCGCGACCGCGGAATCGTCGTTTGGACGCTGCGCTACGGGGACGAAGTTCGCGACGAAAAAGCCTATTTTTCCGATATCGAGAAAGACAAGCCGGAAGCGGAACTTCTGAAACTCGCGCAGAAATTCATCAAGGCCAAAAGCGAAGACTGGTCGCCGGAGATGGTTAAGGATCCCGTCCGGGAGCACCTGCTGAAGCTGATCGCGTCGAAGAAGCGCCGGAAGGGCGCGAGGGTTTCGGCCAGCCGCGACGACGGGAGGCCTGCCAACGTGGTGAATCTGTTCGATGCCCTGAAGAAGAGCCTGCAAGGCGACAAATCTCTGCGAAGTTGAATTCAAGCGGAACAGAATCAGCGGTCCGATCGTTCTAAGTATATCCGCGGCTGAGCCGCGAATATCGAGGTGTCCGAATATGAAGAAGTTTTTGATCGCGTCGCTGATCGCGACGTCGACGACGTTTGGTGCGTTTGCTCAGACTGCTACCACTTCCCCAGTTCCGTCGCCGAAGGGCGACGCGGACAAGAATGCTCCGCTCCCCGGTGCGAATAGTTTCACCGAGGGCCAGGCCAAGAGCCGGCTCGAGGCCAACGGCTATTCGCAGATCGGTCCCCTGACCAAGGATGCGGACGGCGTTTGGAAGGGCAGCGCTTCCCATGGCGGAACGAAGGTGAATGTGACCGTCGATTACCGCGGCAACGTCACGCGCAAGTAAACCGGGAGGCAGCAAATGACTCAGACACTCACCCGTTCCTACGACAGCTACGAAACCGCTCGTTCGGTGGTCGAGGCGCTCGAAGCCGGCGGCGTAAGCGCCGCCGACATCAGCGTGGTCGGCCGGCACGCCAAGGCCGATGACAGCAATGCCGGTGAAGGCGCCGGAATCGGCGCGGCGCTTGGCGGAGCGGCCGGTCTGCTCGCAGGTATCGGACTGCTCGCCATTCCCGGGATCGGCCCGGTGGTCGCGGCGGGCTGGCTCGCCTCCACGGCTGCTGGCGCCGCGGCAGGGGGCGTAGCCGGCGGCATCGTCGGCGCTCTGACCAGCGCCGGTCACAGCGAAGAGGATGCCAACTACTACGCTGAAACGGTTCGTCGTGGCGGCACCGTCGTTTCGGTCCGCGTTGCCGATGAGCAGGTCCCGGCAGTCGAGGCCATCCTCGACGGAGCGACGCCGATCGACCGGAATGCGCGCCTCGCAGAATACCGTGCAGCCGGCTGGAGCCGCTTCGACGAAACGGCGGCTCCGCATCGTTCCACGGTCATATGAGCCGGACCCCCGCCAGCCCTCGAGAGAGGGCTGGCGGGGCGACTTAAAGAGAGGCAAGAGCTGGGGGACCCCTCCTACGAGATGGAGCGACAGCCATGGGTTGGTTTTCCAAGGACATCGCAACGATGGACGACCTCTTCGTTCATACCTTGCGCGACATTTATTACGCCGAGAACCAGATCAAGAAGGCGCTGCCGGATATGGTCGGGAAGGCGACGAGCCCTGAGCTCAAGCGCGGTTTCGAAAACCATCTCCGGGAGACCGAGGGCCAGATCACCCGCCTGAAGGAAGTCTTCCGGCTGCACGGGGTCGAGGAAAAGGGCGTCACCTGTCCCGCTATCGACGGCATCCTCGATGAGGCCAATGAGGTCGCGGGCGAGGTCGAGGACAAGCAGGTGCTCGACGCCGCCCTGATCGCTGCTGCACAGGCGGTCGAGCACTATGAGATCACGCGCTACGGCACGCTGGTGGCCTGGGCAAAGCAGCTGGGTCGAAACGACTGCGCATCGCTGCTGAAGCAGAATCTCGACGAGGAAGCTTCCACCGACGAAAAGCTTACCAAGCTCGCGCTGGATGCGATCAATCGTCGGGCCGCGTGAGGATTTGGGCCCTGCAGAATCCTGGTGGCGCCTTTCACTGGGCCGAGCGGTTTGGATCACTCCGCAAGGCTCGGTGCCGCGGCGTCACATCCCGGGCCCTGCCGAGGTCGGGTCGACGATCACGCGCCCGGAACGGCCGATGCGGTCTCGGGCGGCACCGCCGGGAGCATGGCCGTTTCCCGGAACATTCGAGAGCCGGCCGGGTTTTCATCGCGCGGGATGAGGCAGACCAAGAGATTGGACTGGGGCTGGGGATGCCGGGAGGCAACGAGCGGGCGGCGTGACTTGCGCCTCGCGGCGCATCCGGGACGATGTCAATGAGCAGTTCCATCGAGCATCTCATCCACAAGAACAACAAGGCTTCCCTCTTCACACGACTGGCTCAAGCGGTTGCAAGCTGGACCGGCAAGCCGTTGACGTTCTTTGCTGCCGTCGCTCTGATCGCCGTATGGGCGGCGTCGGGACCTGTCTTCGGGTTCAACGATACATGGCAGCTCGTCATCAACACCTCGACGACGATCGTCACCTTCCTGATGGTCTTCATCATCCAGAACAGTCAGAACCGCGATACAGCCGCGATGCAGATCAAGCTCGACGAGCTGATCATCAGGCTGGAAGGCGCACGCGAAGAATTGCTTGATCTCGAAGAGCTCGACGAGGCCGACCTTTCCGAGATCCGCAAGGACTTTTGCGGGCGGGCTTCAAAGGCCCGGGACCGAGCCGCTGGCCAGAAGCTGCGGCGCACCGCCAGCGAAGCCCCGAACCGCCGACCGGCGCGCGGCGCCGATCCGGCGGTTGGCTGATCGGCCGAAGACGCTCGCAAAAGGCAGGTGGCCAAGACGAGAGGTCCTCTCCGCGCTGGAAGGCAGGAGATTTCGGTGTTCTCCGGGCGATGAGCTTCTTTCGTGCCGTGCCTTCCGAAGACCTCGCCTGACCCTTCGTCCTCGGAACACAGGTGCGAGGATCAATTGTCATATCGGTCGAGCCTCGACTGGCTGAATTTCCTGCTCGCGGATCTGCGCGGAGGCCTCGGGCCTTATGTCAATGTCTTCCTGCTGACGGAGGCTGGCTGGGACCAGGCGACGATCGGTGCCGTGCTGTCCGCCAGCGGTTTGATGGGCATCGTCTTTCACACGCCAATCGGCGCCTTGATCGACGCCACGCCTGCCAAGCGCGGCCTCATCGTTGCTGGATCCTGGTGCCTGGCGGTGCTCGGTGTGAGCATCGTGACGTATCCGACGCTCGCGGTCGTGTTCGCGGCGGATATCAGCATGGCGCTCCTGGGCGCCGTTTTCGCGCCGACTGTCGCTGCGATCACGTTGGGGCTGTTCGGCTCCCACGACATCGCCGGGCAGCTCGGGCGCAATGCCGCGTTCGACCGTTCCGGCAACCTGTTCATCGCCGCGGTCGCCGCGGCGGTCGGCACGCAATTCGGACAACGCGGCGTGTTCTACATGCTTCCGCTGTTCGCCGGATTGTCGATGATCGCGGTCCTTTCGATCCCGGCAAAGGCCATCGATCATCAGCGCGCTCGCGGTCTCGATGACGTCCGTCCAGCTGCCGGTCAGCCTTACGCATGGCGGCGCCTGTTCGCCGAGCGGCCCTTTGCCGTGCTCGCGATCGGCACGGCGCTGTTCCATTTCGCGAATGCGCCAATGCTGGCCCTCGCGAGCCAAAAGCTCGCTTTGGAGGCCAGGGGATTCGAGTCCGCCGTCACCTCGGCGGCGATTATCGTTGCCCAGCTCGCAACGATTCCGATGGCGTTCCTCGTCATGCGCGCCAACCGGATCGGCGGAAAGCCATTGCTCATCCTGGCATTCGCAGCTCTCCCGCTGCGCGGTATCCTTTTTGCCGGAGTCGACAGCCCGTACTGGATGATCGCGTTCCAAATTCTCGATGGGATGGGGGCCGGGCTGTTCGACGTGCTGTTGCCGCTGGTTCTCTACGGCGCCGTCCTAGGCAGCGGTCGCTACAATATGGCGCGCGGCATCATCGGGACCACTCAAGGTATCGGGGGCGCATCGAGCTATGCGTTCGCCGGAGGCCTCGTCGTCTGGGGCGGATACTCAGTCGCCTTCGCCGTGCTCGCCGGGGTGGGGCTGGCGGCTCTCGTTCTGATGCTGATCGCCATGCCTGAGACGATCCCGCGGGGGACGACGGAAATTCACTCCCCGGGAAACTAGCCCGAACTTTCGGCGGGGACAGGCGTTGCTAGCTCGCCGCATTCGCGATGCCGGCGGCGGGAGACAGGCAGATGCGGATCGCCCAGGTTGCGCCGCTGTCGGAGGCAGTTCCTCCCCGAAAATACGGGGGGACGGAACGCGTTGCGTCATGGCTCACCGAGGAACTCGTCCGGCTCGGACATCACGTCACCTTGTTCGCCTCGGGCGATTCCCAAACCTCTGCCGAACTGGTCGCATGCTCGCCACAGGGTTTGCGGCTGGCAGGAATTCGCGATCATACGGCCAGTCATCTCGCCATGTTGGCAAAGGTCCGTGAGCGGCATGCGTCGTTCGATGTCATCCATTTCCACCTCGACCTGCTTCAGCACGCGCTGTTCTCGGACCTGGCCCATAAATGCGTGACGACGCTGCATGGCCGCCTCGATCTGCCCGATTTCCTGCCGGTCTATCAGGCCTTTCCGCAGATGCCGTTGATTTCGATCTCCCAGGGCCAGCGGAAGCCGATGCCTCCAACCGTCAACTGGCTGGCCACGGTACATCACGGCCTGGGGCCGGGGCTGTGTCCCTTCGATGCGAAGGGAGGAGATTACCTGACGTTTCTCGGCCGCATCACGCCGGAGAAACGTCCGGACCGCGCGATCGAGATTGCCAAGCGTGCGGGGATGCCTCTCAAGATCGCGGCGAAGATTGATCCTGTCGACGAGGACTACTTCCGCACCCGGATAGAGCCGCTGCTCGACGATCCGCTGATCGAATTCATCGGCGAGATCGACGAGGCCAGGAAGGCCACACTGCTGGGCGGAGCCAGGGCGTTGCTGTTTCCGATCGATTGGCCCGAGCCATTTGGCCTCGTCATGATCGAGGCCATGTCGGCAGGAACGCCTGTCATCGCATGGCGCAACGGCTCCGTGCCGGAAATCGTGGAGGATGGGGTATCCGGGTTCATCGTCGACACGATCGCGGATGCCGTCGCCGCCTGTCGGCGCTGCGCTGCCCTGGATCGTTGGCGGGTACATGTCCACTACGAGAGTCATTTCACTGCCGCGCGGATGGCGCGCGACTATCTTGCGGCATTCGATCGTTTGCTGGCGTCCCCCCGGAATTCTCGCGGGGCCGCAGAAACGACGCAGTGACGTGAACCAATCGTCTGAACGCACCGCGCGACCTCCGGAGAAGGGCGCTTCCGATGCATGAACAGAACGCCCGGCCAGGGCACCCCCAGATTGCGCCGCAGCATGAGAGGCCGATCGAGCATGCCCTCGATGCCCATCCGTCCCTGGTCGAACGCCCGCTCCGCACCTTGAAGTCCGGCGATACCTTCGCCGTCCTCGACAGCTACGGCGACATCGGGATCACCCCGAACACGTCCGAGGGGCTGTTCTGCAACGACACCAGGCATCTTTCGCGGCTGCAGCTGTATTTCGAGGGCAAGCGGCCCTTGATCCTTTGCTCCGTAATCCAGGACGACAATACCGCCCTGACGGTCGATCTGGCCAATCCGGAAATCGAGCGGGGGGACGGTTCAACCGTGATCCCGCGCGACGCGATCGCGATCGAGCGGACGAAATTCCTCTGGAACGCGGTCTGCTATGAACGCGTCGGATTGCGCAATTTCGATCGGATTCCGCACGAATTCTCGCTGTCGATATCTTTCGAAGCGGATTTTCGCGACCTCTTCGAGGTCCGCGGGATGAAGCGCTCCCGTCGTGGCGAGACGGAGACCGAGATCGGTTCAGGCGCCGCGCGCTTCGCCTATCGTGGTCTCGACGACAGGGTGCGAAGAACGGTCCTTCGCTTCAAGCCGGAACCGTATCATTTGACGAAAGGATTTGCCTCGTTCCGGTTCCGCCTGGAACCTGGCGAGCGAACCTCGCTCCTCGTCACCGTCGCCTGCGATCTCATCAATGATTCGGAACGGCAGATTCCGCCGTTCAGCGACGCCCCCGGCATACCGCCCCAGGACTTCGCCAAGGCCTATCAGGACGCCCGGCGGGATCTTCGTGCGCTGACGGCCAACATCTCCAAGGTGACATCGTCGAACGCCCCCTTCACCGATCTCATCAGGCGATCGACCTCGGACCTGTACATGCTCATGACCCGCGGGGCCGATGGGCTTTATCCCTATGCCGGCATTCCATGGTTCTCGACGATGTTCGGCCGCGACGGGATCATTACCGCCATGATGCTGCTGTGGGCCGATCCTTCGGTCGCGCGCGGCGTCCTGCTGCAGTTGGCGCGGGCACAGGCTGCGATCATCGATCCCGCTGCCGACGCCCAGCCGGGCAAGATTCTGCATGAACGACGAAGCGGAGAGATGGCCAATCTCGGCGAGGTTCCGTTCAAGTTCTACTATGGCTCGGTCGACGCCACCCCGCTGTTCGTCATGCTGGCCGGCCAGTATTTCGATCGCACTGGCGACCTCGCCACCGTCGAACGGCTCTGGGCCAATATCGAGGCCGCGCTCCTCTGGTGCGACACATTCGGCGATCGCGACGGGGACGGATTTGTCGAGTATTTTCGCGAGACGGAAAGCGGGCTGGCCAATCAGGGCTGGAAGGACAGTCACGATTCGATTTTTCATGCCGACGGATCGCTGGCGCGAGGTCCGATCGCCCTCGTCGAAGTCCAGGCCTATGTCTATGCCGCCAGACGGGCCGGAGCGAATATCGCTCGTGCCCTGGGGCTGCGCGACCGTGCCGACGTGCTCGCACAGCAAGCATCGGTTCTGCAGGAGCGCTTCGATCGAGCCTTCTGGTGCGAGGAGCTCGGCTCCTATGCGCTCGCCCTCGATGGCGACAAGCGGCCCTGCCGGGTTCGTTCGTCCAACGCCGGACATGCCTTGTTCGGGGGCATCGCCCTTCCCGAGCGCGCGACCCGGGTTGCTCGCACCCTGATGAGCGAGGGAAGCTTCAGCGGCTGGGGCATCCGGACGCTGAACGTCGGGGAAATACGCTATAATCCGATGTCGTATCACAATGGCTCGGTCTGGCCGCACGATAACGCGCTGATCGCAATCGGCTTTGGTGCCTACGGCTTCAAGTTCGAGGCGGCACGATTATTCGAAGCCCTCGCCAACGTTGCGACCTATCAGGAGCAGCAGCGCCTGCCGGAGCTGTTCTGCGGCTTCCTCAGAAAGCCACGACGTGGTCCGACCGCCTATCCCGTGGCCTGTTCGCCTCAGGCCTGGGCCGCTGCGGCTCCCTTTGCCATGCTGGCCGCTTGCCTCGGGCTGCAGCTTCCGTCCGAGGCAAACGAGATAAAGCTGGTCGACCCGGTACTGCCATCATTTCTCGATGACGTGATCATTCGCGGCCTGACGCTGGGTTCCTCGCAATTCGATCTGCGCGTGCATCGTCACCAAAGCGACGTCACGATCAACATCTTGAAACGCTGGAACGACAGCAACGCACAGGTCACCATGATCAAAACCAAATAAGCTTTCCATCCACGAAACTGCCGTCGGAACCGGCATCTCTCTGCCGTCAGGATGAAGCGCGATCGTCCAGCCATCTCAGGATGTTGTCGACCGTGTCGCGATAAAAGCGCTCATACAGATTTTGCGAGACGTAGCCGATATGCGGCGTCGCGAGCAGGTTTGGCAGGCTCCGCAGCGGATGGTCTGCCGGAAGCGGTTCCTGATCGAAGACATCGATGGCGGCGCCGGCAATCGTCTTGTTTTTGAGCGCGGCGATCAGATCCGCTTCGACCACGATCGGGCCACGCGACGTGTTCACGAGCCGGGCGGTGGGCTTCATGAGCGCCAGCTCCGCGGCGCCGACCAGCCCGCGGGTGCGTCCGCTCAGGACCAGATGGATGCTGAGGATGTCCGCTTGCCGGAACAGGTCCTCCTTCGAAACCCATGTCGCGCCTGCCGTCTCCGCCCGTTCGGCGGTCAGATTCTGGCTCCAGGCGATGACGTTCATGCCGAAGGCCTGGCCAATGCGGGCCATGGCGCCGCCGATATTGCCGAGGCCGAGCAGGCCCAATGTCCGCCCGTGGAGGTCGCTGCCGATCCGGCGCTGCCAGCCGCCGCTGCGAAAGGAGGCGTTCTCCTCAACGAGCCCGCGTGCGCTCGCCAGGATGAGCGCCCAGCTCATCTCGATGGTCGGCGTCGGGAAATAGCCGGTATGGACGACCTGAATGCCATGCTCCTCGGCCGCCTTGGCATCGATCGAGGCATTGCGTGCGCCGGTCGAGGCGATCAGGCGCAGCCGCGGCAGCCCTTCGATGATCGCGCGCGTCATCGGCGTGCGCTCGCGCATCAAGCAGACGATCTCGAAGGGCTGGAGCCGGTCAATGACCGCGTCGGGATCGGCAAGATGATCGTTGAACACGGTGACGCGGGCGCGTCCGCCAAGCGCGGACCAGTCCGCCATCGACAGGGCTACATTCTGATAATCGTCCAGCACGGCGATGTTCACGGGCGCGGAGTGGGCGGACATGCGCTTTCTCCTCATGATCCTGACAGGCGACCGACCCGAGACGCTAACCGTCTCGCGAGCCCGCGACAATCGGCGGTATCTCAGGCCGCGCCGCCGGCGCCGTTCAGCACCTCGCCCGCCCGGACGGCGAGCCCGATCGTGCCGGGCTGTGCCGCCGGATGCTCAGCCGCGTCGGGCTCGGGCAGCGGTTCGCCGTTCAGGGCTGCCCGGAGCTTTCCCTGATCGAGCTCACCCTCCCAGCGGGCCATGACGAGCGTCGCGACGCCGTTGCCGATCATGTTCACCAAAGCGCGGGCCTCGCTCATGAAGCGGTCGATGCCGAGGATCAGCGCCATGCCGGCGACTGGGATCGCCGGGACGACCGAGAGCGTGCCGACCAGTGCGATGAAGGAGGCCCCGGTGACGCCGGACGCGCCCTTCGAAGTCAGCATGGCCACGGCGAAGATCGCGAGCTGCTGGTGCAGGGAAAGGTCGGTGTTCGTCGCCTGTGCCACGAACAGCGCGGCAAGCGTCATGTAGATCGAGGTGCCGTCGGTGTTGAAGACATAGCCTGTCGGCACGACGAGCCCCACCACCGGCTTCGAGCAGCCGGCGCGCTCCAGCTTCTCCATCAGGCTCGGCAGGGCCGGGTCGGAGGAGGAGGTGCCGAGCACGATCAGGATCTCTTCCTTGATGTAAGCCAGGAACTTCAGGATGCTGAAGCCGGCCCAGCGAGCGATGAGGCCGAGCACGCCGAGCACGAAGATCAGGCTCGTCAGGTAGAAGGTCGCGATCAGCAGGAAGAGCGGGCCGAGCGAGCCGACGCCGTAGCGGCCGATCGTGAAGGCCATGGCCCCGAAGGCGCCGATGGGGGCGAGCTTCATGATGACGTTGATCGCCCCGAAGACGAGCTTCGAGCCGGCATCGATGACGTCGCGGACGGGCCGCGCCCGCTCGCCGAGATGCGAGAGCACATAGCCGAACAGGATCGAGATCAGCACCACAGGCAGGATGTCGCCCTTGGCGAAGGCATCGACCACCGTGTTGGGGATGACGTTGAGCAGGAAGTCCGTGATGGACTGCTCGCCGGCCTTGCCGGCATAGGCGGCCACGGCCTTGGCATCGAGCGCCGAGGGGTGGGCGTTGAAGCCGGCGCCGGGCTTGACGACATTGGCGACGACGAGGCCGATGACCAGAGCCAGCGTCGAGACCACCTCGAAATAGATCAGCGCCTTGCCGCCGACGCGGCCGACCTTCTTCATGTCGCTCATGCCGGCGATGCCGGAGACGACGGTGCAGAAGATCACCAGTGCGATCACCATCTTGATCAGTTTGATGAAGCCGTCGCCGAGCGGCTTCATCTCGACACCGATCGATGGCCAGAAATGGCCGATCACGATGGCGGCGGCGATGGCGATGAGGACCTGAACGTAGAGGATATTGTACCAGCGCTTGGCCGGGCGTGGGGAAAGATGATCTGCAGCCATTTGGTCCTCCCTTGGCGCATGGTTGCGCCACCGCGGGGTGCGCCCGCGGCTGGTTTGTTTCTTGGCTAGGCGGTTCGCGGTCTCTTCATGGTCGCGCCGGCTCAGGCCGGCGGAGTCTGGAGCGGCATGACGAGCAGGATGGAGGCGGGCTCGCCGGTGTCGTTGCTGAGCTGACGTCCTTCGCCTGGGGCGATCCGGCAGGAATCCCAGCGTTGCAGGCGGACCTTGTCCTGCCCGTTCGAAACGGTGACGGTGCCGTCGAGCACGACATAGAGCTTCTCGACGCCGGAGGCGTCGAGGGTGGTGCCGCCGCCGGGCGCGATGGTGGAGACGCCGAGCCAGGCGGTGTCGGCCGGGCCGGCCTCGCGGCCCTGCAGCCGCACCATCGCCATCAGCGCATGGCCGGGAGCGTCATAGGGGGGAGCCTCGTTGAAGCGGACGACATGCATGGCGTCAGGCTCCCGGCACCAGCACGACGCGGTCGCGCGACGAACCCATCACCGCCTGATAGGCGGCATGGGCCTGCTCGAGCGGGTAGACCGCGCTTTCCTTGATCGGGAAGGGCTTCAGGATGCCGGCGGCGAAGCCCGGCGCGAGATTGCGCAGGATCGCGCCGGTCTCGACGGAGCCCAGCGCTATGGTGTCGATCCCGACATAGGTGTGGCGGCCCTTGTAGAAGGCGAGGATGTCGAAGGTGACGAAGCGGTCGACCACAGCGATGAAGATCGCCCGGCCGCCGACGGCCATCGATTTCTGGCCGATCTCGTAGAAGGGGTCGCCGACCGTGTTGAAGACGATGTCGGCGCCCTTACCGCCGGTCAGTTCGCGCACCCGCGCCGGCACATCCGTCCCGCTGGCGGAGACGACCTCGACCGGGGTGCTGGCATGGCCGGCATAGGGCTCCTCGCGGCGCACGACGCCGATCACCCTGGCGCCGCGCCAGCTCGCGATCTGCGCAGCGGCCTGGCCGACCTTGCCGTTGAGGCCGAGGATCAGCACGGTCTCGCCCGCCTTCGGCAAGCCGGCGCGCCGCAGGCCCTCCCAGGCGGTGACGAAGGGGACGCCGATACCGGCGGCTTCTCGCATCGTGATGCCGGCTGGAATCTCGACGACCGCATCGGCCTCGACGATGAGATGGCTCGCCTGGGCACCGTCCTGGCGGATGCCGAGATCGCCGGAGGAGCCGAACACCGACTTGCCGAGGAGCTCTTCCGGTCCGGCGATGACCTTGCCCGCGAAGTCGCGGCCCGGCGTGCGCGGGAAGACCGCGTAGGGCATCAGCCCGGTCGCAGCCTTGGCATCGGAGGGGTTAACCGCCGCGGCCTGGATTTCGACCAGGACCTCACGAGCGGCGAGCGGGCGCAGGGGCCGCTCCTCGATCGGTAGCGCGATCTCCTCATAGCTCGCGGCCTTGGCATGGAGCCGCAGGCCCCGCACGGTCTGGACGCGGGCAGCCTTGGCTTCGCGAATGAGGGTTTCGGTGGCAGGGGACATGGCGGTGCGATCCTGATGCAAAGGGTCACGCCACCCGCTTCGCGCCGGGGGCGCGAGCGGGCAGGCCGATGAGGGCGCGGGCTTCCCGCGGCGTGGCGATCTCGCCGCCGAGGTCCTCGACGATGCGGCGGGCCTTCTCGACCAGCGCGGCGTTCGAGGGCGCGAGCACGCCGTGCTCGATATAGACGCCGTCCTCGAGCCCGACGCGGACATGGCCGCCGGCGAGATAGGAGAGCGCGACCGACTGGAAGGCCGAGCGGCCGATGCCGATCGCGGTGAACAGCGCGCCTTCGGGCAGAAGGCCGCGGGCGTAGAGCACGGTCTCCGGCGAGGGCTGGAAGCCGTAGCGCACGCCCATCACGAAGGAGGTGAGCGGGCGCGGCTGCAGCGTGCCGTCCTTGATCAGGTCGTTCAGCAGCGCGATGTCGCCGGAGTCGAACAATTCGATCTCAGGACGCACGCCGGCTTCCGCGATCACCCTGGCCATGCGGCGGACATTGCCGGGCGTGTTGATCACGACCTCGCCGCCGGAGTTCATGGTGTTGAGGTCGAGCGTACAGATATCGGGTTTGAGGGCCGCGACATGGGCGACGCGCCCTTCCGGCACCATCAGCGTCGTGCCGGGACCGGCGATTTTCGGATTCTGCTCCGAGGGCACGAAGCGCCCGCCCGGACCCGTGGTCAGATTGATGATCAGGTCCGGATTGCGGGCGCGGATGCGCTCGACCACCTCGCGATAGAGCGCAAGCTCGATCGAGGGACGGCCGCTTTGCGGGTCGCGGACATGGATATGGGCGATCGCGGCACCGGCCTCGGCGGCTTCGAGCGCCGAATTGGCGATCTGCTCGGGCGTGATCGGCAGATGCGGGCTCTGCTCCGGCTTGGTCAGGTTGCCGGTGATCGCGCAGGTGATGAAGACCTTGGGCAGCGGGGCGCGCATGGTGCTTCTCTCTCAGAGCGCCCGGCCGCCATCGACCTGGATGATGTGTCCGGTCGAGTAGCCGAGCATGGTGGCGCAGGCGGTGATGGCGGCGGCGATGTCCTCGGCCGAGCCGATCCGCTTCAGCGGCGTCGAGGCGCTGACCTTGTCGTTGAAGTCGGCGCCGCGGCCGGGCACGAACTCGGTATCGACCACGCCCGGCGAGACCGCGAGGACGCGGACCTCCGGCGCCAATACTCGCGCCAGCGCCTTGGTCATCACGTCGATGCCGGCCTTGGCGGCGCAATAGGCGATCGAGGATCCCACGGCGGTGAAGGCGGCGATCGAGGAGATCGAAACCACCAACCCGTCGCCGGAGGCCTTCAGCATCGGCGCGAAGGTGCGGACCGTCGCGAACTGACCGCGCCAGTTGACCTGGAGCATCCTGTCGATCAGCTCGTCGGTCAGTGCGTCGAGATCGGCATGCGGCACGGGTTTGGTGTAGCCGGCCGCGTTGATCAGGATGTCGAGCCGGCCGAAGCGGGCCTCAATGGCATCGCGCAGGGCGACCAGCGAGTCGGTGTCGACGACATCGGCGACATAGGCCGCATGGCCGTCGCCAAGATCGGCGATGAGAGCCTCGGCGGCTTGCGTATCGCGCTCGCCGGCGAGATGGGTGACGATGATCGTCGCGCCGGCGGCGGCGAGCATGCGGCTGGTCGCTGCACCGATGGCCCCTGTGCCGCCAATGACGAGCGCGACCTTGCCGTCGAGCGAACGCGGATAGAGCTTCCGAAGCGGCGCGGCGGCGTCCGGCTGGGCGAGATGAGACATGGCTGTCCCTGCTTTTGAGTGTGAGGGGAAAGGCGCGGATCAGCGGATCGGCGGGATCGGCAGCTTCGCCTCGCCGGGTTCCATCACGAAGGCGTAGTCGAAGAGGTACCAGGGCCCCTCGACATCGGCGTCGGGAGCGGGGCCGTTGCCCAGCCGGAAGTCGCCGATGAGGTGGCGGGTCACGCCGAAGACGACATCGCTTTCGAGATGCTGGTCGTCATCGACGAAGACCTGGGTGATGAGCGTCCGGAAGCCGGGCTTGTAGGCGAGGAAGTGCAGATGGGCGGGGCGGTAGGGGTGACGCTCCTGAGCCCGGAGCAACTCCCCCACCGGGCCGTCGGTGGGCACGGGATAGCCGGCGGGCTTGACCGAGCGGAAGGCGACGCAGCCGTCAGCGTCGGTGGTGAACTTGCCGCGCAGGTTCATCTCCGCCTGGCCGGGATCCTGGTTTTCGTAGAGCCCGACCGGGGAAGCTTGCCAGACATCGACCTCGACGCCGGCAAGGGGGAGGCCCTGCGAGTCGGTGATCCGGCAATTGGCGAAGAGCGCGGGGCCGGGCGTCGGCGAGCGGATGATCGAGCCGCCATTGGGCGTCGCCGGTGAATGCATCCGCCAGAACGGGCCGAGCAGGGCCGCGGCCGTCTCGGTTGCGCCGTTCTGGCCGTTGTTCAGCATACAGACCAGCGTCGAAAAGCCGATCGCGTCGGAAAAGAGCACGGCTTCGTTGTGGCTGTCGTTCGTCGCCTGGCCGATCCGGTTGAGGACATCGAGGCCGAACTCGAATTCCTCCTCGGTCAGCCGGACTTCCCGGGCGAAGGCATGCATGTGCCGGACGAAGGCGGACATCACCTCAGTGAGTCGCGCATTCGGTGCCCGCGACATCGCGTCGAGCACCACCGGCGTCACCGCCTCCTGGGTCTCGATGATGTGGGAGCGGCGCGCCGGATCCGGCGCCACGGTCCTTACCCTCGCATTCATCGGCGTTTCCTCCGTCGCTTGTCGGAGCGTGTCAGGCGCAACGACGTGCAATCGATTGCATTTCAACTATGCGATCGATTGCACGTTGTCAAGCGAGGCGAAAAATGCTCTGTTCCGAATGGTGATTCAGTCAGCAGAAAACCCATGAAATCCAAGACCCTGGCAGCGGGCCCGCCGCGCGCGGCGACACTCCAGTCGATCGCCGAGGCATCCGGCGTGCATCGGTCGACGGCCGCGCGCGCGCTCGATCCTGCCCAGGCGCACCGAATCTCTCCGGAGGTCGTCGAGAAGGTGAGGGCGGAGGCGGTGCGGCAGGGCTATCGCCGCGACTCGATCGCAGCCTCGCTGCGGACCGGGCGCTCGCGCCTGGTCGGCGTGGTGCTGCCGGATCTCGCCAATCCCGTCTTTGCGCCGATCCTCGACGGTGTCGGCGCGGCGCTGGCGAGAGACGGCTATTCGATGCTCGTCGCGGAGGGTGGGGCCGATGAAGCCCGCCAAATCGCGATCGTCGAGGAGTTGATCGCGCGTCGCGTCGACGGGCTCGTATTGGCCACCGCCCGGCGCAGCGACCCGGTGCTCACCGTTTGCCTGGCGGCGAATATCCCGACCGTGCTGGTCAACCGCGCCGAGGATCGGCCGCGCGCCGCCACCGTCGTCTCCGATGATATCTGCGGCATGCGGCTGGCGGTCGAGCATCTCGCCGGCCTCGGGCATCGCCGGATCGGACATCTGGCCGGCCCCGAGGAGCTCTCGACCGGCATTCTCCGCCGCCGTGGTTTCGAGGCGGCGATGACGGCCGCGGGGCTTGATCCCTCGGCGGTCGCGGTGGCGCAAGGTTACAGCCGGTCCGAGGGACAGGTGGCGACGACGGCACTTCTCAGCAGGTCGCCTGGCCTGACCGCAATTGCCGCCAGCAACGACCTGCTCGCCCTGGGTGCTTACCAGGAGCTGAAACGACGAGGACTTTCCTGTCCGCGCGACATCTCGATCGTCGGTCACAACGATATGCCGCTGGTCGACATGGTCGATCCGCCGCTGACCACCATCCGGATCGCCCATGCCGAGATGGGTGAGGCGGCGGCGCGGCACCTGCTGGAGCGTCTTGCCGATCCGGACATGAGCGCCTGCGTGAAGCTGATGCCGGTCGCGCTGATCGTGCGCGCATCCACGCGCGCCTTGGCGTAAGCTGGGCTGCGGCGCGGCGATCGACAGATCAGGCAAAGGATCGTTCAAACCGACAAGACTTGTACCCGCCTGCGCCCCAGCCTGTCCGCGCATGGCGGTTGTCCGGAGCGTTGGACGGGCGGCCTTCACTTTCGGGCATGGGTGCGCGCATGAAGATTTATCTGCTTTCGCTCGGCGCCGGGCTCCTGGTTGGCGTGATCTACAGCCTCATCAATGTGCGCTCCCCGGCGCCGCCGGTGGTGGCGCTGGTGGGGCTGCTCGGCATCCTGATCGGCGAGCAGTTGCCGCCGCTGCTGCGGGGCTTCTGGGCGAAGGCGCCGGCGGCGCAGTCCTGGGAGCATCAGGTCAAGCCGCATGTCTTCGGCCATCTGCCAGCTGGTGCGAAGCCTTCGCAGGTGACCGCGACAGAGAAGGAACGCGGTTGATGCCGACGCGCCGCACCGTTCTGGGCGGGCTAGCCCTTCCTGGGCTCGCTTCCTCGGCCCTCGCCCAGGGCCAGCCCCAGCCATCCGGAGACAAGCCGATGACCGCCGATCTCATTCTCCGCAACGGCCGCTTCACCACGCTCGACCGCAGCAACCCGACCGCGAACGCCGTCGCGGTTAAGGACGGCGTGTTTCTGGCCGTCGGCAGCGAGGCCGAGGCGATGGCCCATGCCGGGCCGAACACCAGGATCATCGACCTGAAGGGCCGCGGCGCCTTGCCGGGGCTGATCGACAACCACCTGCACATCATCCGCGGCGGGCTGAACTTCAACATGGAGCTGCGCTGGGACGGCGTGCGCTCTCTGGCCGACGCGATGAGCATGCTCAAGCGCCAGGTCGCGGTGACGCCGCCGCCGCAATGGGTGCGCGTCGTCGGCGGCTTCACCGAGCACCAGTTCGCGGAGAAGCGCCTTCCGACCATCGAAGAGCTCAACGCCGTCGCGCCCGATACGCCGGTCTTCATCCTGCATCTCTATGACCGCGCCTTGCTGAACGGGGCGGCGCTGCGGGCGGTCGGCTATACCAAGGATACGCCGCAGCCGCCCGGCGGAGAGATCACCCGCGACGCCAATGGCAACCCGACCGGGTTGCTGCTTGCCCGGCCGAACGCCGCCATCCTCTACGCGACGCTCGCCAAGGGCCCGAAGCTGCCCTTCGACTACCAGGTCAACTCGACCCGGCATTTCATGCGCGAGCTCAACCGGCTCGGCGTCACCGGCGCGATCGATGCCGGCGGCGGCTTCCAGAACTATCCGGACGACTATGCCGTCATCCAGAAGCTCTCCGACGACAACCAGCTCACCATCCGCCTCGCCTACAACCTGTTCACCCAGAAGCCGAAGCAGGAAAAGGAGGACTTCCTCAACTGGACGAAGACCTCGCAGTACAAGCAGGGCGACGACTATTTCCGCCATAACGGCGCTGGTGAGATGCTCGTCTTCTCGGCTGCCGATTTCGAGGATTTCCGCGAGCCGCGTCCGGACATGCCGCCCGAGATGGAAGGCGACCTCGAAGGCGTGGTGCGCATCCTCGCTGAGAACCGCTGGCCCTGGCGCCTGCACGCGACCTATGACGAGACGATCTCGCGCGCGCTCGACGTCTTCGAGAAGGTCGACAAGGAGATTCCGCTCAAGGGGCTGAACTGGTTCTTCGACCATGCCGAGACGATCTCGGAGCGCTCGATCGACCGCATCGCCGCGCTCGGCGGCGGCGTCGCCGTGCAGCATCGCATGGCCTATCAGGGCGAGTATTTCGTCGAACGGTACGGCGCGGCCGCGGCCGAGGCGACACCGCCCGTAGCGCGCATGCTGGAGAAGGGCATCAAGACCTCCGCCGGCACCGATGCCACTCGCGTCGCCTCCTACAACCCTTGGGTCTCGCTCGCCTGGCTGATCACCGGCAAGACCGTCGGCGGCTTGCGCATCACGCCGCAGCGCAACTGCCTCGACCGCGAGACGGCGCTGAGGATGTGGACCGAGAACGTCACCTGGTTCTCGAACGAGGAGGGCAAGAAGGGCCGGATCGCCGTCGGCCAGTTCGCCGATCTAATCGTGCCCGATCGTGATTTCTTCGCCTGCCCGGAGGACGAGATCTCGCATATCTCGGCCGACCTCACCGTGGTCGGCGGCAAGGTCGTCTATGGCGCCCGTGATTTCGTCAGCGCCGACCAGAGCGCCCCGCCGCCGGCGATGCCCGACTGGTCTCCCGTTCGCACCTTCAAGGGCTATGCCGCCTGGGGCGAGCCGGAGGGGGCCGGCAAGAATTCGCTGCGGCGGGCGGCCATGACCAACTGCGGCTGCGCCAGTTCCTGCAACGTCCATGGCCACGACCATGCCGGCGCCTGGTCGAGCAAGCTGCCAGTCGGAGACCTGCGCAGCTTCTGGGGCGCGCTCGGCTGCGCCTGCTGGGCGGTGTGAGATGGCTGGGAGCGACCAATCGGTGGCGGTGCCGCGAACAGGCGTGCTGCGCTGGATAGCGCTGCTGCTGCTCTGCGCCGCCTATATCCAGGGGCCGGTCACGAAGATTCTCGATTTTCAGGGTGCGATCGCCGAGATGGATCATTTCGGCCTGTCGCCGGCGCCGCTCTTCGCGGTCGGTGTCATCGTCTTCGAACTCGCGATGAGCGCGCTCATCCTCGTGGGTCGCTGGCGCTGGCTCGCCGCGCTGGCGCTCGCCGGCTTCACGCTCGCTGCGACCTTCCTCGCCCTGCGCTTCTGGGAGATGCCGGCAGGGCAGGGGCGGATGATGGCGATGAACGGCTTCTTCGAGCATCTCGGCCTGATCGGCGGCTTCATCCTGGTCGCGCTCGACGATCTGTCGCGGCGCAGGGGAGGCACGCGATGAGCGCCGTCACATCGCCGGCCCCGTCCTCCGGCTTCGCGCCGCTGCGCCAGAAAGTCTTCGCCGCGCTCTGGGCGGCGACGATCATCGGCAATATCGGCTCGTTCATGCGCGACGTCGCCAGCGCCTGGCTGGTTACCGACCTCTCCGGCGCACCGGCAGCCGTCGCGCTGGTGCAGGCGGCGGCGACGCTGCCGATCTTCCTGCTCGCCATTCCCGCCGGCGTGCTTTCCGACATTCTCGACCGGCGCAAGTTCCTGATCGCAATCCAGATCCTGCTCGGCTGCGTCAGCCTCTCGCTGATGCTCCTGGCCGGAACCGGACAGCTCAGCGTGCCCGCTTTGGTGGGGCTGACCTTCCTCGGCGGTATCGGCGCGGCGCTGATGGCGCCAACCTGGCAGGCGATCGTGCCCGAGCTCGTGGGCAAGGCCGATCTCAAGAGCGCGGTGGCGCTGAACTCGCTCGGCATCAACATTTCCCGTGCCATCGGCCCGGCTCTGGGCGGGCTGATCCTCGCCGCTCTCGGCGCCAGCGTGACCTATGGCGCGGACGTGCTGAGCTACGTCATCGTCATCGGCGCCCTGATCTGGTGGCGCCGCACGCCGGGAGCCGACGATGCGCTGAGCGAGCGCTTTGCCGGCGCGTTCCGCGCCGGGTTGCGCTATGCCCGGGCGAGCCGGGAACTGCATGTCGTGCTGCTGCGCGCGGCGATCTTCTTCGCCTGCGCCAGTGCCGTCTGGGCGCTCTTGCCGCTGGTCGCGCGCAACCTGCTCGGCGGCGGCGCCGGCTTCTACGGGATCCTGCTCGGCGCGGTCGGGGCTGGTGCGATCGGCGGYGCCGTCCTGCTGCCGCGCCTGCGCGCCCGGCTCGATGCCGACGGGCTCTTGCTGTTCTCGGCCGTTCTGACCGCAGTCGTCATGGCAGGGCTGACATCGGGCCCGCCGCAATGGCTCGCCGTGGTCATTCTGCTGCTGCTCGGCGCGGCCTGGATCGTGGCGCTGACCACGCTCAACGGCGTCGCCCAGGCGATCTTGCCGAACTGGGTGCGCGGCCGGGCGCTCGCGGTGTACCTGACCGTGTTCAACGGCGCGATGACCGCCGGCAGCCTCGGCTGGGGCGCGGTCGCGCAAGCCGCCGGCATTCGTGGCACCCTGCTGATCGGCGCGGCGGCGCTGCTGGTCGCCGGGTTGATCATGCATCGGATCAAACTGCCGGCCGGCGAAGCCGATCTCGCGCCCTCCAATCACTGGCCGGAGCCGCTCACCGCCGCTGCCATCGAGAACGATCGCGGCCCGGTTCTGATTCTCATCGAATACCGCGTGCCGTCTGCCGATCGTGAGGCCTTCCTGCGCGCGATCAACGCCCTCTCGGCCGAGCGGCGGCGCGACGGCGCCTATGGCTGGGGCATCACCGAGGATACCGCCGATCCGGACAAGCTCGTCGAATGGTTCATGGTCGCGTCCTGGGCCGAGCATCTGCGCCAGCACCGCCGCGTTTCGAAGGCCGATGCCGATCTGCAGAAGGAGGTCGCGCGCTTCCATGCCGGGGAGGGCGGGCCGGTCGTGCGGCACTTCCTCCATGTCGATCCGCCACCGAACCCGGTGAAGCATCGCGGGGAAACAGAGCCATGAGAGATTGCGTCTAACGCGGACCGCACGGACGGCGCCTGCGCAAAATCTTCAACCGCTGCGCCTCATCAAGCATTCACCCGGTCGCCCAAAGGAGGGCAACATGTCCAAGTACCTGGAAGTCCTGACTCCCAAGAACTGCCAGCTCATCTTCATCGACCAGCAGCCGCAGATGGCGTTCGGCGTCCAGTCGATCGACCGGCAGGTGTTGAAAAACAACGTCGTCGGCCTCGCCAAGGCGGCGAAGGCCTTCAACGTCCCCACGACGATCACGACAGTCGAGACGAACAGCTTCTCCGGTCATACCTATCCCGAGCTGCTGGCGGTCTTCCCCGAGCACAAGATCCTGGAGCGGAGCTCGATGAACTCCTGGGACGACCAGAACGTCCGCGACGCGCTCGCCGCCAACGGCCGCAAGAAGGTGGTCGTTTCCGGGCTCTGGACCGAGGTCTGCAACACGACCTTCGCGCTCTGCGCCATGCTCGAGGGCGGCTACGAGATCTACATGGTCGCGGATGCCTCCGGGGGCACCTCCAGCGACGCGCATAAATACGCGATGGACCGCATGGTGCAGGCTGGCGCCGTGCCGGTGACCTGGCAGCAGGTTCTGCTCGAATGGCAGCGCGACTGGGCGCATCGCGAGACCTACGATGCCGTCATGGCCATCGTGAGGGAGCATTCCGGCGCCTACGGCATGGGCGTCGACTACGCCTACACGATGGTCCACAAGGCGCCGGAGCGCGTCACCCATGGCGAGACCATCGGGCCGAACGCTGCCAAAGCGAGCTGACCGGGAGCGAGCTGACCGGGCGATGATGCCGCTGCGGAGGGCTCGCGGCGGCATCATCCTGATGGCGTCGATCCGCGCTCCCCCTCGCGACAGGTTCCAGCCGAGCTAGGCTTCCGTCAGGGCGAGCTGCTGCACCGCGTCATCGGAATACCGTTCCCAGGACACGTTCAGGTGGTGAGCGCCTCCCTTTTCAGGTCATCGCCTTTGTTGCTATTCGTGACCGCAAATCATCGATCGGGCACGATTCTCATCGATGAGCGATAAAGGCACAACCGCGCGGTTGGCCAAGGCGAGGAACCGGATCCAAGGGCGAACGATATGAGATCGCCGCGGCTTTGGCAGGCCAAGGCATTGCCGGGGGTTGCGTTCATGCGGTTGTCGAGAGCAGCAGACCCGAAGGGCTTTTTCGGCGCGTGTATCGCCGATCATTTCGGGATGCAGGGGCGGGTCGTTTCCGAGTTCCATCTCGACGGCCGGTTGGGGTTGGCGGCGACGAGACTCTCCTGTGGGCGGCGCTTCAGGGAGCGCACCGACCAGACCCGGAGCGAGAACGCATTTTCGATCCTCCAGCAAGTGGACGATCTCGAATGCCATTCCGGCTGGCTCGGAGGGCGGCGCTATCGATCGGGTCGCCTTCACGCGAAATCCGTCGACGTCGTGGATTTGCGCGACGATCCGCAATGGCAGTTCAAGGGCCGTTTCGACGCCCTCCAGTTCTACATTCCTTCCGAAGCGCTAGGCGCGATGGCTGCACAACATGGCGGCCGCGCTCCCTCGACGCTGCGTTCGGAGAACGACGCTCAGGACGATATTTTGTGGGGGCTGTCGCAGGCGCTGGTCCATGCCTCGGCCTTGCCCGGCGCCAACCAGCTTCTGACCGATCAGATCGCCATGGCCCTGCTGATCCATTTCGCCCGGGCCTTTGGCGGCCTCGAACCCTCAGCCAGCGCCGGACATGGCAGGCTGGCCGGCTGGCAACAGCGCAGGGCGCAGGAGATCATGATGGCTCGCCTGGCATCGAACCTGACGATCGCGCAAGTCGCCAGCGAGTGCCGGCTGACGGCCAGCCATTTCGCCCGTGCGTTTCGGCAGAGCGTCGGTGTGGCCCCGCAGCGCTATCTCATGCGGTTGCGGGTCTCGGAGGCGAAGAAGCATCTCGTCCAGCAGCATCTGCCGCTCTCCGACATTGCGCTGATGTGCGGCTTCGGGGACCAGAGCCACTTCACGCGCGTCTTTCGCCAGCTTACCGGCGCGACGCCGGGCGCATGGCGCCGGAATGCCGGGGGCAGTGACGCCGAATAGCGGATTGGCGCGCAGCCGATGCGTGCTGTTGCGCCCGCGCTCAATCGCGGCGGGCGTTCATGGTTCCAGAGCCACTGTCGCCTCCGGGCGCCTTCGTGCGGGCCAATGATCGGCGCAGGCCTCGCCGTCGCTGGCTGCGTCCTGTCCACCCAATCCGGCGCCGAAGCGCCGCAGCTATCACCGGTCGCAGCGGTGATAGCTTGTCTCCACCTCCGGGAATTCGGGGTCGAAGCGGACGAAGGTGCCGTCTTCCTTGAAGCGGATCGAGACCGTCATGGTGTCGAACATGATCTTGTCCGCGCAACTGAGAAGGAGCGTCGTCACGTCGCCCTTCTGCTTGGAGGATTTCACGTTGCAAGTGGCGTTCGCGCCATTGATCCGGTTGCCGTTGACGATGAAGGCGCTCCAGCCATCGAGCGTGCGCTTGAGCGCGAGCTTGCCCTTGCTCTTGACGAAGACCTGATCGCAGGTCGAAGCGGTCGTCGTCCAGGCCCCGTCCATGCGGTCCACGGCGTGCGCCGCACCACTCAGCAAGGGAAGGGCGAGAACAAGGATCCCAAGGCCGGCCAGTCGCTTTCCACTTTGCATCTGCACTCTCCCATGCGTTGAAAAAAACAAGAAAATCTGCGGCAGGCCGGGCAGAGGGGCAGGTCATGCACTTCGCCGATTGGCCGCGTCGAGACCACTATCAGGTCATTCTTGCCGATATCTTCCGCCACGGAAACGTGCCCCCGACGTCTCGGGCGTTGCGCCCAGCCTGAATCCGTTCTGATGAGTGCTTGGTGGGAAGGCTATGATGATTGTCGTCTGCGGTGTGTCTTGATATCAAGATGTACCAAGACATTCCCGTCAATCACGAGGCGCGGATCGTGGTTGCTCTGCGGTTGAGGATGGCTGGCGGCGACGTTGCGGCATCTGGCAGCGGCTGCGCGAGAGGCCGGGCTGCGGAAGCGATCAGACTTTGAAACAGGGTGCCGCCAGCAAGCCGGCTCGGCGCGCAAGCCTTGCACGCGAGATTGCCAGGGCGGCTGGCCGCGAAGGGGTTGTCCTTGCGGTCGGGGCGGCGGCATCGATCGGCCTGCTAGACCTTGTCGGAGAGGCAAGGGCAGCCGGCAGGCCGCCGACCCTTCTGCGAAGCTGCACCATCGCGGCACCGGACCTCGAGCCCCTCCTGCCCGAACCACCCTCCATCTCCCCTGGCAAGGCGGGTGCCGACGATACGGGAGATGACGACGAGGAAGACGAGACGGACGACGACGAGAATCCTCCGCCCTCCGGCTTCGTCTCGCCCGGCTTGGGCGGCTGCATCGTCGTCTCCGGAACGGTGAATGCCGGGCTCCAACGCGACAACTATCGAGCGAATGCCCTGGCGCGCGCGACGGGGCTCGTGCCGAAGAATACGGTGAGCTTTCCGCTCAGCACGACCTTTCGGATCGAAAGCGGTCAGTCGCTTGCCAATGGCCATTATCTCGCGACGGCCTTCGAGTTCTCGATGGACACGAACAGCGGCGGTGGCACCGACGTCACGATCGGCGAGGCGAGCATCACGCTGGGGGCGTTCAGCGCCGGGCTGGCCAGCTCGCGCTTCGATTTCTGGACTGGCGACGAGTTCGCCCTGATCGGGCGCATTCCCAGCCGCACCGTTGCCTTGATCGGCTATGAGCGGCCGCTCACCGAAGAGCTGAGCCTCTCGCTGTCGGCCGAAGACGTCTCCGTCGATCGGCGCATTCCGCTGCCGACGGTGGGGCAGCGGATACCGGATGGCGTGGCGCGCCTGGTCTATGAGGGGGAGGCGCTGACCGTGCACGGCGCCGTCGCCCTGCGAGAGGTTCCGCGCATCGGGGCTTCCAGCCTGACGGGCCGGGCCGCCATCATCGGCGCGACCTGGGAAGGCAGCGTGCTCGACCGGTCGTTCACCCTGTCCGGCCAGATCGCCGGCGCTGTCGATGCGCCGGCCTATGTCGGCTCGCTGCTCGACCGGCGCACGGCATTACCGTTCTTGACCGGCGACCAGACGACGCGCGGGTGGTCCGGCGTCGTCTCGATCGGTTGGGATTGGTCGGACGAATGGTCCAGCAACGCCTATATCAGCCGCTACAGCCTGACCTTGCCGCGTGTAGGCGATATTGGGGGGCAGGTTCGGATCGATCGAACGTCTGCGAATGTGATTTGGAAGCCGGTGGAAGGCCTGCGCCTCGGCCTGGAAGGATCACTGGCCTGGCAGCGCCTGGACATCGTCGGGTCTGCGCGTGCCGCGGCGCTTTCAGGCACGCAGAGCACCGCGCAAATCTTCATCGAGCGGGTATTCTAGCTCTCGTTACGGCGATCCTGCCGACGGGACGTTCTTCAGCGAAGGCCGCAGCCCGCTTCTCGGCACGTCAACGGGTCTGAGCCGCTGCGAAGGCGAGGTTCTCGGCGAGCAGCGCTTCGGCGAGAGCGGGCGTGGCAGCCTCCACATAGACGCGCAGCTCGGGGGCATTGCCCGAGGCCCGGAAATGCACCGTGCTGCCATCGGCCAGGGTCAACCGCAGCCCGTCGCGGCGGTCGCGTGCGACCACCCCGCCATGGGCCGAGAAGCTGTCGTCGCG
>NZ_JBFTJP010000005.1:0-352141 GCF_056395485.1 Allobosea sp. 10L417 | reverse complement strand
GCGATGCCCGTGGTTTCCTCGCGCCCGAACTTCCCATCCTTCAGATCGATGTCGTGGACGATCTCGGAAATGGCCTGGAGAGCGGGCTCAGAAAGACCGGCGCGGGTCAGCAGGACCTCGAAGCTGCACCGATCGCCTTCATGGGTGATCTCGCCTTCGAACATGTCGAAGCGCAGTTCTCCGGCCTTGGGCGCGTAGCCCTTGCCCGGAACGAAGCGGATGACGGCATTGGGGTCGATAAAGCGGCGGATCAGCCAGCTACAAGCGATCCGGTCGACATGGATGCCCTTGCGCGTCACCCAGGCATGTCCCTTCAGATCGGCCGCGGTCTGAGCCGAGGCCTCCGGCGTTGYACTGGTCATATCGGTATCCTCCGCGAGCTTGCGCTCGATCTCGGCGCCTCTTTGGAGATTTCCTCGTAGTCCTCGTCCCTAGCCGCATCGAACAGCGCGCGGGCCTGGCCATCCGAAAGGCCGTCGATCAGGCGCGCCTCACAGACCATAGCCTCGCCACCGCCCTCGACGATCTCCTTCAGCAGCCACTCGAAATCCTCCTGCGTCTCGGCATTCGCCGGCAGGGCATAGACCGTGCTCTTCACCGCAACGGCGCCGATGCCCTGCAGTCGGCGCCAGATTTTTACCCGGAAATAGGCCGGCTTGCTCGGCAATTGGTGGATCAGCAGGAGCCAGCGCTGCTCCGCGGAAATCGCATCATCGTCCATGGTGGTACCGTATCATCCGGGATTTCAAAAGCAACACTTGTATCATTTTTGATTTGGGCGTAGCGTCCGGCCGTTGCGTATCCTGGAGAGGGTGCCATGCATCGGATCATGCCCTTGCCCTTCAAGCCTCCGCGCCTTGACGGGCTTTCCGAGCGGCTTCTGGCGAGCCATTACGAGAACAACTACGGCGGCGCCGTACGACGCCTCAACGCCATCGAGCGCCGCCTCGACGAACTCGACTGGAGCCGCGCTCCGGTCTTCGACATCAACGGTCTCAAGCGGGAAGAGCTTATCGCCGCCAATTCGGCGATCCTGCATGAGATCTATTTCGACGGGCTCGGCGGCAGCGGCGATGCCGTGGGCGACCTCGCCCTCGCGCTTGAGCGCGATTTCGGCAGCGTTGCCGGCTGGCGCTCGAAATTCTCGGCTTGCGCGAAGGCTCAAGGAGGGGGCTCGGGGTGGACCTTGCTGGTCTGGTCGGAACGCCACGAACGCCTGATGATCCAATGGGGACAGGATCACACGAACTGCCTCGCCGGCAGCATCCCGATCATGGCGCTCGATATGTACGAGCACGCCTATCACATCGATTTCGGAGCCAACGCCGGAGCCTATGTCGATGCCTTCATGAAGAACATCCACTGGGAGCGGGTCGGCGCCCGCTTCCGGAGGGTAGCCGTGAACGGCCGCATGCCCGGCGCGACGGCACCTGCTGTTTCCGGAGACAGCATTGCCGCAGAGGACCTGCTGGCTCGCTTGCAGGGTCACGACGATCTGGTCCTGCTGGATGTCAGCCTCGCGGATGACCTGGCGAAGCGCGGCGACATGATCCCGGGAGCGCAACTGCGCGCGCCCGAGCAGATCGCCGATTGGGCCGGCGAATTGCCGAAGGGGAAGCCGATCGTCGCCTACTGCGTCTACGGCTTCCAGGTCAGTGGCGACGCCGTCGCCGAACTTCGCCGTCGCGGCCTCGATGCTTACGCCCTCGCGGGCGGTATCGCCGCCTGGCACGCCATCGGCGCCCCAACCGTTCCGCTCACCACCATCGAAGGGAGGCCTACGCCATGAAATGGGTCACACGCGAACGCCCCGTCATCGATCGGATCGCCTGTCCCTGGTTGATCACCCGGTTTATCGACAAGGAACCCGATTTCCTGTTCGTGCCGCCGGACCAGGTTCGGAAGGTGGCCGAGGAAACCGGAGCCATCCCCTATGACGTGCCCGGCGTCGAAT
Source organism: Allobosea sp. 10L417 (assembly GCF_056395485.1). NCBI lineage: Bacteria > Pseudomonadati > Pseudomonadota > Alphaproteobacteria > Hyphomicrobiales > Alloboseaceae > Allobosea > Allobosea sp. 10L417. The sequence goes on along the minus strand of NZ_JBFTJP010000005.1, from coordinate 350,187 downwards.
ACACGCATGTCGGCGAGGGATGCAGCTTCGACGCCTTCGTCGAGAAGCACGATCTCGCCAAGGATACGGCCATCGCCACGGTGGCAGCGATCGTCCGCGGAGCCGATACCGACAGGCACGATCTCACGCCGCAATCGGCCGGGCTGCTGGCAATCTCGATGGGGCTGCGCGATTTGTCTCCGGATGACCATGAGGTCCTGAGGCGCGGCTTCATCATCTACGACGCGCTTTATGCCTGGGCATCCCGCCGGAAGGGTGAAACCCATAGCTGGCCACCGGCGGTGAACGCTGCTGCGGCCTGAGGTTGTCCATCCGTCATCGGAGAGAGCCCGGGCCATGCATTATGGCGGAACCAGCGCTCTGGTGGCCGCTGTCACCTGCCAGCGCTGCTACCCGCGCGCGTTTTCCTGTCAGCTCCGATCAGGGCGTGCCCTGCTGCATTCGCTCGGCGGATGGCCGAAGCGATCGCGATAGCCTTGGAAAAAGGCTGGAGCCGGCGAAGCCGCAAGCGCGCGTGCGGATTCGAGGATCGAGAGGCTTGTCTGCCGCAACAGGTCGCGCGCTGCCGAGGCGCAGGGCGAGATAGTGCTCGCCAGGGGATCGGCCCAGATGCTGGCGAAACAGGCGCTCAAACTGGCGCAGCAAGACCTGGTCCCGGCTTGTCTATCGACAGCTGAATCCGGCTGCTATGCCACTGCTGGCCGAGATTGATCGCAGCGTGTCGCGTGCTATGCGCGCCGCCGACCGCTAGCTCCGGGTATTGCGCAGAAACGCCGCCAGCCGGGTGCTCTTCGGAGCGCCGAAGATCTGCGCGGGCGGCAGCGGAGGCGACGCACTTGGCAGACGATGGCACCCGGCGGGTGGGAACGCTGCACTTCGAGGAATCGGCCCGGCAGATCGCCGAGAATGCGCGTTTCATCGCGGGCGGTGTGAACAGTAATTTCCGCTTGGGGATGGCGCCCGGGCCGCTCGTTTTCGAGCGCGGCGAGGGCGCCTATCTCATCGACGCCGACGGCAACCGGATCATCGACTACTACTGCGGCATGGGCGCGACCGTGCTCGGCCACTCGCCGAAGCCGGTGATCGAGGCCGCGCAGCGGCAGCCGGAGAAGGGCATCCTGTTCGCAGGGCAGGCGCCGATCGAATACGAGGCCGCGAAGCTGATCTGCGAACGCATTCCCTCGGCCGAGCGGCTGCGCTTCGGCTCGTCAGGCTCGGAAGTGGCGCAGGCAGCGATCCGGCTGGCGCGCGCTGCCACGGGCAAGCGCATCATCGTGAAGTTCGAGGGGCATTATCACGGCTGGTTCGACAACATCCTGTGGTCGACCGCGCCGGGGCTGAATGCAGCCGGGCCGGAAGAGGCGCCGACGCCGGTGATCGGCAGCAGGGGGCAGGACCCGGAAGCGGGCGAGGGGCTCTCGATCCTGGGCTGGAACGACCTCGCCGCGCTGGAAAAGCGGCTCGCCAAGGGCGATGTCGCGGCGGTGCTGATGGAGCCGGCGATGTGCAATCAGGGCGCCATCGCTCCAGCGCCGGGCTATCTGGAGGGCGCGCTTTCAGCCTGCCGCAAGCATGGCGCCATCCTGATCTTCGACGAGGTGATCACCGGGTTCCGGCTCAGCCGGGGCGGGGCGCAGGAGCGTTTCGGCGTGACGCCGGATCTGACCATCATGGCGAAGGCGATCGCCAACGGCTTCCCGGTCGCAGCCGTAGCGGGCCGTGCCGACCTGCTCGACCTCTTCGCCGATGGCGTGCTCCACGGTGGCACCTTCAACGCACAGCCGATCGCCATGGCGGCACTGGTCGCGACACAGAAGGCGCTGACGCCCGAGCACTACGAGCGCAGCTCCGCCCATGGCCAGCGCCTGCAGGACGGCATCCGCACGATCCTGGCGGAAGAGGGCATCAAGACGCAGGTCGCTGGCCTCCCACTGATGTTCCACGTCGCTTTCGGGCTGGATGCCCCGGCGCGGAACTACCGGGACATCGCACGCTCCGACAAGGCGGCCTATGGCCGCTTCGCTCATGCGCTGCTCAAGCGCGGCGTCCGCGTGCTGGAGCGCGGCGCCTGGTTCGTGTCGTCGGAGCACGACGACGAGATCGTTGAGCGGACTTTGGACGCGGTCCGGCCTGCTGCGTGCGAAGTCGTCCAGTATCAGTCAGCCTGATGCTGACGAGTTGCTGGCCGGTGGGGCGCCTGTTCGAAGCGCCCTGCGCTGCGCGGCCCCGAGGCGGTGGAGCGCGCAGATCTTGGCGTTCCCTTAGAGATCAGTGCTCTGGGGAAGAATGACGAGGTCGCGGATCGTGACGTTGCGCGGCCGCGTCAGCATGAAATGCACGGCTTCCGCCACCTCCTCGGCTTCGATCAACCCGCCGCGAGCGCGCTCGGCATCGAGCTTTTCCTGTGGCCAGTCAGCGATCAGCGCCGTCACCACCGGGCCAGGCAGGACCGCGCCGACGCGCAGGCCGTGCGGGATGACCTGGCGGCGCAGGGTATGGACGAAGGCCTGCACAGCGTGCTTCGAGGCCGTATAGACGGGCTCCCACACCACCGGAACGACCCCTGCCACCGAGCTGGTGACGAGGATGTCGCCGGTCTTGCGCGCGATCATGTGCGGCAGCACGGCATGGATACTGCGGAAGACCGCGTTGACGTTGAGGTTCAGCATGCGGTCCCAGGCATCGGGGTCGCCCTCGCTGACAGGGCCGCCGACATAGGCGCCGGCATTGGCATGGAAGATGTCGAGCGGGCCGGCCTTGTCGAGGATACCAGGCAGCATGCCGGCGACCGAGGTGGGATCGCTGAGGTCGACGACCAGCGGGATCGCCGCCGAGCCGAGGGGCTCGCAAACCTGCGCGAGAGCCTTGCTGTCGCGATCGACGAGGACGACGCGGGCACCGGCGGCGAGCAGCCGTTTCGCGCAGGCAAGGCCGATTCCCGAGGCTGCGCCGGTGATTGCGGCGACTTGTCCGGTCAGTTCCAGGGTCACGACGGGGTCTCCGATAAGGCTCGAGTGCGGGCGGGCGAGATGAGCTCGCGAGCCTGGCGCGCGGCCCCTTGCAGCGCTTCGAATGCAGTGAAGCGTCGATCGTGAATCCGTGCGATCTCAGCGCCGGCGGGGGTGAAGACGGCTGCACCCGGCGCCATGTCGGTCACGGCTTGCGCGAGGTCGGGGAACGCCCCGGCAGCGGTTGCGGCAAGCATGGCCGAGCCGAGCAGGACGGGGTCGACATCATCAGGCACCAGCACCGGCAGCCCGGCGCAATCAGCCAGGAGCTGCCGGATCAGGGGTTGGCGGCCGGCGCCGCCGCTGAGCACGATGGCCTCGACGACGGCGCCCTTCGCCCGGCTGGCCTCGACGATCTGGCGCAGGCCGTAGCCGATGCCGGTGAGCCCGGCGATATAGAGGGCGGCGAGATGATCGAGGTCGTGCTCCATGCCGAGCCCGGCGATCAGCGCGCGCGCATGCGGATCGGCATGGGGCGAGCGGTTGCCGAGGAAATCCGGCACGACGACGAGCCCCTCGGCGAGATGCACCGCGTCCGAGGGGCTGGCGACATGCTGCGCGACACGGGCGGCGAGCCAATCGGGGAGCGAGACGCCCTGCATCTCGGCCCAGTGCCGTGCCTCGGGCGTCGCGGGATGGAAGTCGATGAGCTGCTCGATGGCGGCGCCTGCGCCGGATTGGCCACCCTCGCTCAGCCAAAGGCCCGGCGCCATCGCCGAGAAATACGGCCCCCAGATGCCGGGGATGAAGATCGGCTCGCGGCTGCTGGCCATGGTGCAGGCAGAAGTGCCGAAGACATAGGCCATGCGCGTCAGCGCCGTACCATGCGGCGAGCGCACACCGACCGAACCGACACCACCGGCATGGGCGTCGATCAACCCGGCCGCAACGGCAGTGCCGGCGTTCAGGCCGAGTTCGGCGGCGGCATGTTCGGTGAGCCCGTTGCCGAGTGCCGTGCCGCCCGGAACGATCTCGGTGCCGATCCGCTTGAATTCATCATCCGGGAGGTCACCGAGGCCGATCTGGCGGAAATAGCCGGCATCCCATCGCTCCTCATGGGCGAGATAGGTCCATTTGCAGGTCACGGTACAGGTCGAGCGCGCGAGCGAGCCGGTTGCGCGCCAGGTCAAGAAATCCGGCAGGTCGAAGAACTGCCAGGCCGCATCATAGGTCGCGGGCAGCTTCTCCTTGAGCCAGAGCAGCTTCGGCGTTTCCATCTCGGGCGAGATCGTGCCGCCGACATAGGCGAGAACGGGGTGGCGCGTGGCGTTGATGCGCTCGGTCTGGTCGATGGCGCGGTGATCCATCCAGACGATGATGTCACGGCGGCCATCGCCATGCGGCCCGACGGGGAGGGGCTTGCCGCCCGGCCCCAGCACGACCAGCGAGCAGGTCGCATCGAAGCCGATGCCGGCGATCGCGTTGGGACTAAGCCCGGTTTGCCCCATAGCCTCGCGCACACTGGCGCAGACGGCCTGCCAGATATCCGCGCTCGACTGCTCGGCGATATCAGGCCCGTCCCGGTAGAGCGCAATGTCGCGCTTGGCCGTCGCGACCATTCGCCCGTCCCGGTCGAAGATGCCGGCTCGGGCGCTGCCGGTGCCAACATCGATGCCGATGAAATGCCCGGTCATGTCAGGCCGCGGCACGGTTCGGGGGCCCGGCGCGGGTGCCGTCGGGATTGCGCAGATAGACCCCGCGCTCGAGCTGCTGGCGGCGCAGTTCCCCGACATCGATATCGGCCGGCGGCCGGTTGCCGCGCACCGAAATCTTGGCGGCGCGGCCGGCGGCCTCGCCCATCGCCATGCAGGTCGCCATGACGCGGATCGCGCCCATCGCCTCATGCGTCGCCGAGATGCTGCGCCCCGCCACCAGCAGATTGCCGATCTTCTGCGGCACCAGCGAGCGATAGGGAATGTCGTAGCAGTCGCCGCACCAGATCAGCGTGCAGCCGTCATCGGATGGGCGGTGGATGTCGATCGGGTAGCTGGCGACCGCAATGGCGTCGTCGAAATGCGTGCAGGCGAGCACATCCTCCTGCGTCATCACGTATTGGCCGAGGATGCGGCGCGTTTCGCGAATGCCGAGGAAGGGCGCCGTCTTGGTGAAATAGGCCTTCTCGAAGCCCGGCACGTAGTTCACGAGATAGGTGACGATGTCGTCGATCTGGGCGCGGCCCTCGATCTCGCCCTTGGTCAGGCTGCGGGCGTCGGTGCCATCAGTGCCCTTGACGCGGGTCATGTTGATCCAGACCTCGCCCTTCTTCAGGCCGGTGATGATGATCGTGCGCTCGTTCGGGATCTTCAGGCCGCGCTCAGCCTTGGCCTTGGCCATCAGCTCGCGCATGCCGACGACGATGAACTGGTGGTTCTGGCCGAAATATTCCGCCGGGATGAAATCGGTGAGATAGGTCCGCGCCGCCGGCGGGGCATTGGCGATCGAGAGCCTGAGCGCATCGGTATCGACGCCCGCCAGGCAGAACATCAGCGTCGGCGGCTGCATGCCGCCATCGGCATTGCCCTTCTCAGTGGGAACACCGGCGCTGTAGGCAACGTCGGCGTCGCCGCTGCAGTCGATCACGACCTTGGCGAGGATCGCGGTGCGGCCGCTCTTGCACTCGGTGATGACGCCGCGGATCGTGTCGTTCTCGACCAGTGCGCCGGCAAAGAAGGTGTAGAACAGCACGTCCACGCCGGCCTCGGTCAGCATTTCCAGCGCGACGGTCTTCACCGCCTCGGGCTCGACCAGCGTGATGCCCATGTGGAGCGGGCAGGGCCGGTGCTCGCTGGCGCCCTGGCGCTCCCGGCGCAGGCGCTCGATGAATTTCTGCGGCAGCCCATCGATGATCTGGTTGCCCTTCTGGCCGAGGAAACCGAGCACCGGCAGGCCGATCGTCATGTTGCCGCCGACGAAGCTGCGGCTTTCGATCAGCCCGACGCGCAGGCCGTCCTCGGCCGCCGCCAGTGCAGCGGTGATTCCAGATGGGCCGCCGCCGACGACGAGCACGTCGTACTCGGCCGAGACGGGGATGGAGCGGGCCGGCTCCTCGATGAAGCGGGGCGATGCGGTCGACATGACGATATGTCCTTCAGAGTTCGACGATGTGCGATGCGCCTGCGGGGCGCCTTGCCCCGCAGGTCGGAAGATCGATCAGGCCGGCATCATCGGCTTGACGCGCTCGATGATGGCGGAGACCGCATCCTTGACCGGCTTGCGGCCGAGCACGGCGAGCTGGACCTCCTCGAGGAAGGTCGCCTGCGCGCGGGCAGCTTCGGGGAAGGGTGGGAAGGCGCCGCGCGCCGTCGCCAGCACCTTCGCCTCGATTGCCGCGAGCGCGTTGCCGGCCTTCAGCTTCTCGTCGGCATAGGTCGAGACCCGCACCGGGCCGTTGCCGTTCATGGCCATGCCGAGCGTCACGCGCTTGCTCGAGACTTCCCTGATGAAGCTCCAGGCCAGCGCCTTGTCCTTGGCGTTCTTCGGGATCGACATCGCCCAGGCCTCGACGACCGAGGCCATCGGCATCTTGCCCTGGATCGCGGCAGAGCCGGGGAAGGGGACGGCCTTGATCTTGCCGGGGAATTTGCTTTGCTCGGCATTGTTGAGCTGCGCGCCACGGGCGAAGGGCAGCACGGTGAAGGCGGCGCGGCCCTGCTGGAGCCATGTGACCTGATCGTCGTTCTTGGTCGTGGCATAGCTGCGCGGCAGGCTGCCGGCCTCGAACATGCCACGCAGTGCCGCCAATCCCTGCTCCAGCGCCTCGCGGTTCGGCACCAGCTTGAGGTCGGGGCTGATGAAGTCGCCTCCATAGGCGCGGGCGAACATCACCGGGAAGACGGCGAGGTCGCTCGCCAGCACCATGCCGGTGACAGGCGTGCCGGCCTTGGAGGTGAAACTCGTCTTCTTCCCCTGCTCGATCAGCTCTTCCAAAGTCGTTGGCGGGGCGGAGATGCCGGCCTCCTCCAGCAGCGCCTCGTTGTAGAACAGGCCTTGCGTCGCATGGCGGACGGGGATGCCGATCAGCTTGCCGTCGACCGTCATACCTTGCACGAGGCCGGGCGCGATGTCGCCGAAATCCTCGATGGCGTCCTGCTTCTGATAGGCGTCGAGTGGCTCGAACAGCGCGGCGATCTGCGAGGTCGGTCGGTTGTCGATGAGATAGCCGACACCGTACTCGGTCTCCTTCAGGCTGGCCTCGCGGAAGAGCCGGTCCTGCAAAGGATTGGAGTCGAAGGTCGTGAAGGCGGTCTCGGCCTCGTTGGCCTTGCGCCAGCCGGCCATCAGGTCACCGTCGCCGCTGCCGAGCACGGTCTGGTGGACCTTGTGGCTGAGCACGTTCAGCGTCTTGCCGGCAGCGAGTGCCGGGGCGATTGCGAGCGCAGCGGCAGCACTTGCTGTGCTGGCGACGAAGGCACGGCGGGTGAGCTTGGTTTCAGGCTTGTTCGACATTTTTTCCTCCCTCTTTTTGGTTGGCTATCCCTTCGTCGAACCGGCTGTGAGTCCGGCCACGAGGTAGCGGTTCATGAAGACGACGAAGATGAGGACGGGCACGAGCTGCACCGTCGCGGCCGCGAAGAGGATCCCCCAGTCGACCCCATCGATGGAGCCGATCATCTCTGAGATCACGAGCGGGGCGGTCTTGGCCTTCGTCGCCGTGAAGATGAAGGCGAAGAGGAATTCGTTCCACGAGAACACGATGACGAAGACCGCGACCGCGAGCACGCCCGGCATCGCCAGCGGCATGATGACCTGGCGCAGGATGGTCATGCGGCTGGCGCCGTCGATGGAAGCCGCTTCGTCCAACTCGCGCGGGATCTGGTCCATGAATGTGCGCATCAGCACCGTGCCCAGCGAGACGAAGAAGGTCGCGTAGAGCAGGATCAACACGAGATGAGTGTCGCTGAGCCCGAGCCAGTTCACGATCGGGAAGAGCGGCAGCGTCACTACGATCGGCGGGATCAGTCTGACGATGATCAGGCCGCCCATGCTGGCGTTGAGCCAGCGGCCGGAATTCCGCGAATAAAAATAGCCGGCGCAGGCGCTGGCGACGATGGCGAGCAGCGTCGCGCCGACCGTGATCAGCAGGCTGTTGAGCAGCCCCTCGAAGAACACGCCCCACGAACGCCAGAGCTCGACGTAGTGCTTGAAGGTCGGCGTGAACAGCCATTTCGGCGGCACGGCGAAGATGTCCTGCCCCGGCTTCAGCGACGACAGGGCGATGAACAGGATCGGGAACAGCGACCAGAACAGGATCGCGGCGACGGCGAGCGCCTTGCCGCCACCGATGAGGAGACGCTCAGTGCGCATGAGCCACGCCTCCGCGCTTGAGCATGAAGACGTAGGCGCCGGCGAGCAGGAGCGAGATCACGACCATGATCCAGGCGGTCGCCGCGGCCGAGCCGAAGGCGTTGAAGCTGAAGGCCTCCTGATAAAGGTAGATCGCGACCACCTCGGTCGAGCGCGCCGGGCCGCCCTTGGTCAGCAGCCAGGCCTCCGAGAACAGGCGGAAGGCGAAGATGTAGCGGAAAAGCAGGGCGATCAGCATGGCAGGGCCGAGCAGCGGCAGCGTCACGCGGCGAAAGGCTTGCCAACGGGTCGCGCCGTCGATCCTGGCGGCTTCGTAGAGCTCGGCGGGGATGGCGAGGCGGGCCGCATAGACGATGACGAAGGTGAAGGGCAGGTGCAGCCAGATCGTCAGCAGGCCGATCAGGATCATCGCGTGCGACGGCTCGAAGGACCAATCGAGCGTCGGCAGGCTAAGTGCCCGGAGAGCGAGCGTGACCGGCCCGGCATCGGGATCGAACAGGAAGCGCCACATCACCACCGCGGTGACCTCGCTGACGGCATAGGGCGCGAGCACGGCGACAAGCAGGAAGCGCCGAAAGGGCAGGCCGCTGGCGAAGAGCAGGGCCATGCCGAGGCCGACAGCGAGTTCCAGGTGTACGGCCACGACGACGAGGACGACCGTATTGAACAATGCGCTGTGGAAGGCGGGATCGGTGAGGACACGCCAGTAGTTCTGCAGGCCGACGAAGCTCGGCGCCTGGCCGAAGCTCGAGGTGTTCAGGCTCAACCAGACGACATAGAGCGACGGCAGCACGATCACGCTCAGGACGAGCAGATGCACCGGCGCAAGCAGCGGCAATATCCGTGCCGTTCTCTGTAGTTGCACGCGTTTCCTCCAGAACTTCTTTCGCTCCGGGCTCTGTCGGCCCGGTGGCTCGGACGGGGGCGTCCGCAGTGGATGTCGGTCAGTGCACCGGCTTGGGCGAGGCGGTCGGTCTCTCCGTGTCCGGAAGTGGATCGGGAGCGCCGGCGTGGCCGCCAGCCGCCGCGATGGTGGTGAGATCGCGCACGGAGCCGCGGAGCTGGAGGCTGGCTTGCAGCACCGAATGCCCGGGGGGCGCCTGGTCTCCGGACATGCGTGCACGCAGGCGCCGCCAGGCGACTGCGGCGATCTCGTCAATCGGCTGGCGGATCGCGGTGAGGCCGGTCTTGCGGGCGCTCATCCAGGGATAGTCGTCGAAGCCGACGACCGAGACGGGGTCGGGGATATCGACCCGCAGCCGCGCCAGCGCCGAAAGCGTGCTCAACGTGGTGACGTTGGTGAGTGCGATGACGGCGCTCGGTTGCGCATGCCGTTCGAGCCAGTGGAGGAAAGCCGTGGCGCCGCGGTCGGCGTTCGAGCCGAGTTCGACGACCGTCGGCTCTCGGCCAAGCACGCTCCCGATCAGGTCGCAGGCGCCGCGGACACGCTCGCGGATCGGCGAAATGCCGAGGCTGGAGGCGGCGACGAGAATATCGCGATGTCCCTTTGCGAGGAGATGCCGCGCCGCGATCTCGCCCGCCTCGCGGTTGTCGATCGCCACGGTATCGACGACCGATCCCTCTGGCTGTACGCGGTCGGCGAAGACGATCGGCAGCCGGCCGACCTCATTGCGCAGCACTTCCGGAACCGCATCGGAGCAGGGGACTGCGATCAGCCCTGACGGGCGCCAGGCCAACAGGGTGCGCAGGCGCGACTGCTCCAGCCCGAGATCGTCGCGGGAGCTCGCGACAAGAATGTCGTAGCCGTCTTTCTGCGCGAGAACTTCAAGCTGCGAGACCAGCGAAGTGAAGAAGACGTCGTCGAGATCGGGCACGAGCACGCCGACCACGCGGGCCTGGCCCGAGCGCAATTGCGATGCTGCCCGGTCGACCTGATAGGCGAGTTCTTCCGCGGCCTTCAGCACGCGCTCGCGCAGATCGGCATTCACCGGCTTGTTGCCGCTGAAGACGTTCGAGACGGTCGCGATGGACACGCCAGCGCGAGCTGCCACCTCCCGGATCGTTACGCGCCCACCTTGCATCCGCGCCCCGTTAAACGTTTTACAGTAAAACGTTTAACGGGTCCGGTGCTCGACTGCAAGAGCGTTTTCGCTGCAGTCGGTGAGATCGCGGTCAGATGCGATGCCGACTACGATGTGCGCCTGGTCCAGGATTGCTGCTACGATCCTGATGGGGACGCGCACGATGCCCTGTTTCGCTCGGGGGTTCGGAGGGCGCGTGCAGGTGGTGAGCGGGACAGGCTGACGCCAGGGTCTGTACTCAACTGACGTGAGGTGCGATTTGGGTCAAGCTGGTTGGAGGCTCGATCGTCGCATACCCTTGCCGGGGTGCCGCTGGACCAGCGCCGCCGCGATCCGATCGTCTCGGTGACACGAAAAAGTGCCCGGCCCACCGAAGTGGAGCCGGGCCGTGCTGCGATTAATCAGGGCGTCGGTTCGACACGCAGGTTCTGGTCCCGGTGTTCGCCGCCGAGCGTCGCCGCCCAGGCCGCGGCCGCCGCTCCCACCAACAAGGCAGCCGCGGTCAGGAACGCGGTCAGAACCGCGATCTTTCGCGCGTGCTCCGCCACCTGCTTGGCCGTTTCCTTGGCCTGCGAGAGCCGGGTATAGGCATCGTCGATGCGCTTTTGCGCATCCTGCTCGCTGATGCCCGACCGCGCGGCCAGCCGCGATGCCAGATAGTCCCGGTCGCTCGGCTCGATCTTGCCGTTCTTGAGCGCGTTGACGAATATCCGGGAGGCTTCGTCGCGCTCCTGGGCCGTCGGCTGCTGCTGACTGTTGGCGCGCATGACGTTGTCGAGCGCCATCGCGAGCGGATCGACATTCTGGGACACCAGCGATCCCACGCCCGAGCTTGCGCTGGCGATGCCACTGGCGGCCGTCTTGGCGGCTCCGAACAGCGAGGAGGTCGCGACGAAGGTGATCAGGAGCGCGCCCGTCGCCCAGACGAGCAGGCCATGGGTGGCGTCGCGCACCTTGCGCTCGTCGCCGTTGGCGTCGAAGCTCGGCTGGCGCATGCGGCCGGCGAGATAGCCGCCGGCCATCGTCGCCGAAGCCATGACCCAAAGTGCCCAGAGCGCTGCTGCGACCGCCAGAGCGGTGGCACTGGAGCTCTTCTCGAAATCGGCGGAGACCATCGAGAGGCCGATCGCCGAGCCGAAGACCGTCATGATGGTCGAGATGGCAGTTGCGATCACCGCGCCGCCGATGATCGGCCCCCACTGCACATAGGAGCGGTTCTCCTTGTTGACGGTCACGGGGGCAACGACGACGTCCGTTCCAGACATGGACATGGCGAATTCCTATCGAAGACCGAGGAACGACAGGATGGCCATGATGACCACCACAAGACCGACGAGATAAATGATGCCATCCATGAACCCCTCCTGCTGGCGAGCGAAAGTGAGGGCGAAACGGTTGGCGCTGCGGATAGGTTCCGGAAGAACGCGCTTTGGAAGGATTGTCGGGTGGTCGACGAGCCGTGGCGCATCGCGCTGTATCGCCATCGACGCCAGGGCCCTTGCCCGAGACCCGCCATCTCTCGACGTTCAGGCCCAAGAATTTGCATATTAGATTTGATCGCTGCGCCGATCACGGCGCAGATCTATGTGCCCCGCGCCCGTGCGATCGCATTGATGATTGCTGATGGACTGTAGGGCTTGGACACGACCACTTCGCCATTGGCGCCCACCTCCGAGATGTCGCCTGTCGCAAACACCACGCAGAGCGAGCTGATCTGCTCTCTCGCCTCTCGAGCGAGTTCGACGCCCGACGCGCCGGGCAGCTTCACATCGGTTACGAGCACATCGACCGGACGATCCTGCAGAATGGACAGGGCCTCTTCGGCACTGCTCGCCTCCAGAATCGAGAAGCCAGCATCCTCGAGGATGTCGGAGGTGTTCATGCGGATCAGCGCGTCGTCCTCGACGATCAGGACGCTCGCAGGTTTCGGTGCGGCAGGTTCTGCTCCGCCGCCCTCACGTGGCGCCTGATCCGTCTTTTGGGGAGTACGTGCCTTCTGGCTCGACAGCACCAGGCGGATCTTTCGCGCCAATGCTTCCCGCGTATACGGCTTGGACAGGAGCTCCACGCCCGCATCCAGACGGCCACCATGAACGATGGAGTTCTCCGTGTAGCCCGACGTGAACAGCACGGCGAGATGCGGAAGGCGTTCGCGCGCGAGCCTGGCGAGCTCGGGGCTCTTCAATTGTCCGGGCATCACCACATCGGTGAACAGCAGATCGATGGGGACGCCGCTTTCGATGACGTGAAGCGCGCTTGTCGCGTCGCTGGCCCGCAAAACGCGATAGCCGAGATCGGTCAGCAGCTCGATCACCGTGCCGCGAACCTGCTCGTCATCCTCGACCACCAGAACCGTCTCGGTGCCCCCGGCAATCGGGCTGTTGTCGACGGCCGTTTCGACGGCCTCCTTCTGGAACGATCGGGGCAGGTAGAGCCTGACCGTGGTTCCGTGATCGAGTTCCGAATAGATTTTGACGTGGCCGCCAGACTGCTTGACGAAGCCATAGACCATCGAGAGGCCGAGCCCGGTGCCTTTTCCCTCCGGCTTCGTCGAGAAAAACGGGTCGAAGGCTTTCGCCAACACCTCGGGAGACATCCCGGAGCCGGTGTCGCTCACGGCGAGCATGACATACTGACCTGCCGCCACGTCGCGGTGCCTGGCGGCGTAGCTGTCATCGAGATGCGCATTGGCGAGGTCGATCGTCAGCTTCCCCGAACCGTTCATGGCATCGCGGGCGTTGATCGCCAGGTTGAGCAGCGCGTTCTCGACCTGCGTCGGGTCGATCAGGGAATTCCACAGCCCTCCGCCCACGACCGTCTCCACCTCGATGCCCTCGCCGAGGGTGCGGCTGAGCATGTCGTCCATGCCGCGAACGAGACGCCCGAGATTGACCACCTTGGGTTCGAGCGGCTGCCGCCGGCCGAAAGCGAGCAATTGCGAAGCGAGCTTCGAACCGCGGGCAACGCCCGTCATGGCATTGGCGATGCGGCGCTCGGCCTTTTCGTCCCCGGCGACATCCTTGGCCAGGAGCTGCAAGTTGCCCGAAATCACCTGCAGCAGATTGTTGAAGTCATGCGCCACCCCGCCGGTCAGCTGGCCGATCGCCTCCATTTTCTGGCTGTGGCGCAAGGCCTCTTCCGCAGCGATCAGCTTCTGCGTGCGTTCCGCAACAATCTGTTCGAGCGTCTCGTTCAGCTTGGCCAAAGCCAGCTCGGCCTGGCGACGCGCCGTAATATCCTGAAAGAGAACCGCGACCTGTCGTTTGCTAGCCGGCTCGATCCGGATCGCTGCCAGCTCCAGGAAGCGTCCGGTGGCGACGAGCTCCTGCTGAAAGCGAATGGGCGTGCCCGTTCGGAGGACGGCGCCATAGCGCTCCACCCATGCATCGGCTTCAGCTCCGACCATCTCGCGCAGCCTCTGACCGACGACATTTGGAATCCCGGCATGCCGGGCATAGGCGGCATTAGCCTCGATATGAATGTAGTCGCTGTCGGGCCCGTGCGGTCCATCGAAGAACTCGATGATGCAGAAGCCTTCGTCGATCGCGTCGAAAAGGCCCTTGTAGAGGGCAGTGCTCTCGGACAGAAGGCGCTCGGCCAGGCTTCGCTCCGTCGTGTCGCTTCCCTGCACGAAAATGCCGGTCACATTGCCCTGCGGACCGACGAGCGGCTGATAGACGAAATCGAGAAAACGCTCCGAAATCGGGCCGCCAGGCCGAGCCTGAATCACGAATCTTGCGCCAGACGCCGTATACGCCTTGCCCGATCGATAAACCGCGTCGAGGATCCGGACGAAGCCTTGCGCGTCCGCTTCGGGAAGCGCTTCGGCGACGGTCTTGCCGATAAGATCGCGACCACCCGCCAATTCCAGATAGCTCGGATTCGCCAGCTGAAAGCGATGGTCCGGCCCCTGCAGCAGCGCCATGAAGGTCGGCGCCTGATCGAACATCTCGGAGAGGAGCGAGGCGATATTGACGTCGCTGGCGGGCAAGGCCGTTTTCCTGAAAGCAGAGTGGTTGATCGGTCGTACGGTATCTGCGAGCCCCGGCAAAGCGCCTCAGCCCGATCGAGATAGTCTAGTGCCGGAGTATCCGTTGCCCGACACGCTCCAGATCGGCAACGAAGCGCGCATACTCACGAGATCGGGCTTCCTCATCCGGCAGGCGGAGAAGAAAGGACGGATGAACGGTCGCCAGCAGCGGCGTGCCGTCTTGAAGCGCGATCTCGCGATCCCGGGCGCTCGCCAGCGAGCCGGCATGCCCCGTTAGCGATCGCAGAGCCGTAGCGCCCAGCGCCACGACGAGCGGGGGCTTCACGAACTGCAATTCGAGATCGAGCCAGAAGCGGCAAGCGCTGATCTCCGCGACATTGGGCTTCTCGTGAATGCGGCGCTTGCCGCGCAGCTGGAATTTGAAGTGCTTCACCGCATTGGTGACGTAGGCGCGGCTCCGATCAAGGCCCGCCTCGCGCATCGCCCGATCGAACAACTGCCCCGCTGGCCCGACGAACGGACGACCCGCAAGGTCCTCCTGGTCACCCGGCTGCTCTCCGACGAAGAGGACGGGCGCGTCCAGCGGGCCTTCGCCGAAAACCGTTTGCGTGGCGTTGCAATGAAGATCGCAGCGCCTGCATCGTTGCGCCGCCATGGCTGCTTCTTGCCAGGACGTGATGGCCGTCTCGTCGGGGGAGAGCTCGGGCCGGCGCCGAAGCTGCCTGACATGTCGTTCGGGTGGCTGCGTCGGGGCGCGCATGACCATATCCTCTGCTAGCCGGGTTGCGCTTGCGATCAGAGGCACAATCAGTTCGGCCTCGGGTAGGTTCCGCCAGTATTTTGCCGGCATCTCGCTTTTCATCGCTTGCGGCTTGAGGCGGGCCGGGTTGAAGATATTGGCGTAGTAGGTGAGCCAGTAGGTCTCCATGGCATCGCCGTCCGGAGCGTCGGCTTTGCAGGCGGCTGCGCCGAGTTGCAGGACCGTGCCATCCCAATGCAGCGATCCCTGCGGCGTCATGATCGACCAGATCATCGTGCCGAAGCGCGCCGTGAAGAATGCCGCCGCCCGTTCGAGGATGAAGTGCTCCGGCTCGAACCAGGCGATGAAGGGTCCGTTCTCGCCCGCACCCGATACGGCGCGGAAGCGCACGAAGGCCGTCATCTTGTGCAGGTCACGACGAACCGAACGGGCCATCGCGTCGGCGCGCGCGACATCGGGATCGACACTGTCTTCCAGCAGCCGCGGCTCTCGCTGCAGGCGTAACAGCAGGCGGTGAAGCAGGGCGAAACGGCCGGCATCCCGATGGCAGATGACACTCTCGGCAAGCTCAATGAAGCGGCGGGGTACGGTAAGCGCGGCAGATTCGGCATCGGCCGGCGGGATGCGCTCCGTCGCGAACAAGTCGGCACCGTCTTCACCCGTCAGCCAAGCGACGGCCTCCGGCCGGATGCCAGCAAGCGCCAGCCGGCGCGCCTCGCGGCGCCATCCCGCAAAGTCGGCAGGCCCGTTCAGCCGGGCCGCGATCACGGGAACAGCGTCAGCTGCCGCGGCGGCGGCATCAACCGGGCGCGCAGATTGGGGTCTTCGAGCGCGCTGCTCGGTTGCCAGCCCTCCGCCAGGATGAAATACCGGACCGTCGCGAGCGAACGCGTCAGCCGCGCGACATCCTCCAGCCGCAGCCGGCGGAAACGGCGCGAGGCCAGTATGCGATCGACACTGCGCGCGCCGAGCCCCGGCACGCGCAGCAAGGTTTCGCGGCCGGCCCGGTTCACATCGACGGGGAAGCGGCCGCGTTCGCGCAGCGCCCAGGCAAGCTTCGGGTCGATATCGAGATCAAGCATCTCGCTGCGCCCGAGGATTTCTTCGGTCTCGAAGCCATAGAAGCGCGTCAGCCAATCGGCCTGATAGAGCCGATGCTCGCGCATCAGGGGCGGCGGCTGGAGCGGCAATTGGCGCGAGGCGTCCGGGATCGGGCTGAAGGCCGAATAATAGACGCGCTTCAGGCCGAAGCTGCCATAAAGCCAGGCGCTGCGCTTCAGGATGGCGGCGTCGCTCGCGCCGTCGGCGCCGACGATCATCTGCGTGCTTTGCCCGGCAGGCGAGAAGGCCGGGGCCTTCGTACCCTTGTCGCGCTGCTCGCGGGCTTCGTCGATCTTCAGCTTGAGGCCGCCCATCGCGCTCTTGATCTCGGCCGCGCGCTTTTCGGGGGCGAAGCGCGTCAAAGCCGCCTCGCTCGGCAATTCGACATTGATCGACACCCGGTCGGCGAAAAGCCCGGCGCGCTCGATCAGATCGCGGCTCGCGCCGGGGATCAGCTTGAGATGGATATAGCCGCGGAACGCATGGCGCCGGCGCAGCGTTTCGGCAACGCGGATCAGTTCCGCCATCGTGTAATCGGCCGAGCGGATGATGCCCGAGGACAGAAAGAGACCTTCGATATAATTGCGGCGGTAGAAATTCAGGGTCAGCGCGACGACTTCCTCGACCGAAAAGCGGGCGCGGCGGACATTGCTCGACGAACGGTTGATGCAGAAGACGCAGTCGAAGCTGCAGAAATTCGTCAGCAGGATCTTGAGCAGCGAGATGCAGCGGCCGTCGGGCGCGTAGGAGTGGCAGATGCCGGAACCCGTGGTCGAGCCCAGGCCCTTCCCGTCACGCGAATCCCGTTTGGTGGTGCTGCTCGATGCGCAGGAAGCGTCATATTTCGCGGCGTCGCTGAGGATTTCGAGCTTCTCCAGAACCGAAAGCTGCGCCATCGTCTTTCCTTTCGTTCCCTATATGTTCTTAGCGTGCCCCGAATCTGGATTCAAGCCAACCTGGCGGATGATCGTATCGCTGGATCGGGGCAGCCAAACAAATCAGCATTGAAGGCAGCGCCGCATCCGCGGATTTTGCATTATGGCGGTATCGATACGGTACGATTCTGGATGCTCGCGGAATGATTGAGATCAGACGTTTCCTACGCGACGAGACCAACGAGCTTCATCGTGAACTCGACGCCATCGTCGGAGGATTCTCGAACCGCGCCGAATACGCCCGCTTCCTGCAAGGCACGTTTTGCCATCGCGCGCCGGTCGAGGCCGCATTGCTAGGCTGCACCGCGCAGCCTTCCTCCCGGTGGCCCCGCACGCTCCTGCCCGAGCTGAAGGCGGACCTCGCCGGCCTGTCCATCCCCTTGCCGACGACCGAACCTTTCCATCTGTCAAATGACATGGCTGCGTTCCTGGGGGCCGCCTATGTTCTCGAAGGCTCGGCTCTGGGGGCTCGCGTGCTCGTGAAGGGAGTGGAGGGCCTCGGGTTCGGACCTGAATTTGGCGCACGCTATCTCTCGGCCCAGGCCGCCTCGCTCGATAGCTGGCGCGAACTTTTGGCGGCGCTCGAGGGGCTCGACCGGCAGGGATGGGGTGCTGCAGCGCAATCGGCGAGAGCCGTCTTCCTGCACGCCATCCAGGCCTTCAGATCGGAAGTACTCTCTCCCGCATGACGACCGTTGACCTGACGAACTGCGATCGCGAGCCGATCCATATTCCCGGTAGCGTGCAGCCTCATGGCTGCATGATCGTTTGCGATGCCGAGGTGGTGACGATCAGGCGCCATTCGACCAATGCGAGCGCCTTCCTCGGCCTCAAGGAGTTCGAGCTCGTCGGGCGCAAGCTCGAAGAAATCCTCGGTGGGCCGGTCGTGCACGAGATGCGCAATGCGCTCGCCCGCTCCGGGGTGCCGCCGCGGGCTGGGCTGATGCCGCGCTATCGCCTGGCCGCGCTGGATCGCGAACTGGACATCTCGATCCATTCCTTCAAAGGCAACGCCATCATCGAGTTCGAGGCGAGCGTCCCGGCCGGGCCGAGCTCGCCGCTCGAATTCGCGCGGACATTGGTCGGGCGGCTCTCCGATGTCACGAACCCGGCCCAGCTCATCAAGAATGCGGCGCGTCTGCTCAGGGCCGTGCTCCAGTACGACCGGGTGATGATCTATCAGTTCGCGCACGATGGTTCCGGCAAGGTCRTCAGCGAGGCGAAGCGACCGGACCTGGAGAGCTTCCTCGGCCAGCATTTCCCAGCGAGCGACATCCCGCAGCAGGCCCGGCAGCTCTATATCCTCAATCCCATCCGCGTCGTTTCGGATTCGAGCGGCGAACGCTTCCCGATCACTCCGGTGCTCGATGCGGCCGGGGAACCGCTCGACCTCTCCTATGCCCATCTGCGCAGCGTCTCGCCGATCCATTGCGAGTACCTGCGGAACATGGGCGTCTCGGCCTCGATGTCGGTGTCGATCATCGTCGACGGCGCGCTCTGGGGACTGATCGCCTGTCACCATTATCGCCCGCGCTCGCTCTCGATGAACCGCCGGATAGCGGCGGAGATCTTCGGCGAGTTCTTCGCGCTCCAGCTCGGTGCGCTCACACAGAAGCAGATGCTGCTCGCAGCTGAACGGGCGCGGGATTTTCTCAATGGCCTGCTCTCGTCCGCCGCGCATGTGACCGACGCCTCGGGCTTCCTCGGCCAGCATCTCGCCGAATTCCGCAATCTGGTGGAAAGCGACGGCGTCGGTGTCTGGGTGCAGGGCGAGTGGCGTGCCGAAGGGAGCGCGCCACCGGCCGAATTCGCGGACGAACTCGCAGCCTTCGCCGGCGAGGTCTGCGAAGGGCGCATCTGGGCAACGACGGCGCTGGCCGAGGCGCTGCCCGCCGCGCGCGCCCATGCCGATCGTTTTGCCGGCATTCTCGCCATTCCGCTCTCCCAGATACCGCGCGACTATCTCTTCTTTTTTCGCCGGGAGCTGGTCCATACGATCGAATGGGGCGGCGACCCCAACAAGACCTACACGACCGGCCCCCATGGCGACCGCCTGACGCCGCGGCAGAGCTTCGCGGTCTGGAAGGAGACGGTGGCCGGCCATTCCAAGGTCTGGACGCCGGTCGAGCGCGAGCTGGCCGAATCGGCGCGCCGGACCCTGATCGAAGTCGTATTGCGACAGAGCGAGCTTCTCGCCGACGAGCGGAACAAGGCCGAGATCCGCCAGAAGATGCTCAATCAGGAGCTCAACCACCGGGTCAAGAATATCCTCGCCCTGATCAGGTCGATCGTCGCCCATCCGCTCGCTGAGGGGGCGACGATCGAAGCCTATGTGACCTCGCTGAAGGGGCGCATTGAAGCGCTCGCCATCGCGCATGACCAGGCGATGAGAGCGAGCGGGGGAGGGGTGCTGCTCGATCTCGTCAATGCGGAAGCCTCGCCCTACCGGACAAGCGGCGGCACGATCGCGGTTCGCGGTCCGGCCGCCTCCCTGGACGCTCGCGCCTTCTCGGTCGTCGCTCTCGTGATCCATGAATTGATCACCAACGCCGCGAAGTATGGCGCTCTTTCCGTCAAGACCGGCGAGCTCACCGTCGATTGGTCGGCCAGCGCCGGAGGCGATTGCGAGATCGTCTGGAAGGAGCGCGGTGGGCCGCCGGTCAAGCCGCCGTCGCGTCAGGGCTTCGGCAGCATCCTGATCGATCGCCGCATTCCGTTCGACCTCGGCGGTCGCAGCGATTTGACCTTCGAGCCCGAGGGCATCACGGCCAAGTTCTGCATTCCCGCCAAATTCGTCCGCTGGACCGAGGACACGACCGTACCGGTCGATGCTCCTGCGCCTGTCCGCGGCAAGCCCGGCCGGCCGCTCGAAGGCAAATGCGTGCTGCTGGTCGAGGACCAGTTCATCATCGCGATGGATTGCGAGGACATGCTGGCGAGGCTGGGCGCCAGGCAGGTCGAGGTCTGTGCGAACGTCTCCGAGGCCTTGTCGTTCCTGAGCCGGACGGTGCCGGATCTGGCGATCCTCGACGTCAATCTCGGTTCCGAAACCTCGGAGCCGATCGGCAATCGCCTGCGCGAGCTCGGCGTGCGCTTCCTCTTCGCGACAGGCTATGACGATCTCGCGATCCTCGGGGTCGCCGAAGCGGCGACGCTGCGCAAGCCGTACAATGTCGCCTCGCTCGAGGCCGCGCTCCGCAAGCTTTCGGGAGGCGTCTAGCTTGCGGGCGTTCGGCGCGGCTCAGGCCGTGTCGGAATGCGGAGGCGCCAGCTCGGCCAGCGAGAGGTCCATGACGGCACGGGTGCCACGGCCGCCGGTATCCTCGTAGCGCAGCTCGGTGGCGAGGCTCTTGGCCATCGCGCGGACGATCTTGCTGCCGAGACCGGTTCCCCTGATCGGACCCGTACCGCTCCAGCCCACGCCGTCGTCGACGACCGTGAGCGTGACCTTGTCGCCGTCGCCGGAGAGGCTCACCCGAACCTCGCCGTTGCCGCTCGGATACGCGTATTTCAGTGCGTTGGTGACCAGCTCGGTCGCGATCAGCCCGATCGAGATCGCCTTGTCGGTTTTCGCCAGCACGGGTTCCGCCTCGAAGCGGATCGTCGGCATCTGGCCCGAGCCTGCCAGCGACTGCGCGAATTCCTCCAGCAGGGAGCGGAGATAGCCGGCGAGATCGACGGAGCGGACATCGTCGGAGGTGTAGAGGCTGCGATGGAGGTTGCCGATCGCAGTGATCCGGGCCTGCGTCTCGGCGAGCGCTGCCTTCGCGCCGAGGTCCTCGACCGAGTTGGCCTGCATCCGCACGAGCGAGCCGACCAATGACAGGCTGTTGGCAACGCGGTGATTGACCTCGGCCAGCAGCGTCACCGCCCGGTCGCGCGCCGCCCGGACTTCCTGCTCCGCCTGTTCGCGGGCGCGAGTCAGGCGCGTCTTGACGACGGCATGTTCCAGCGCTGCCCGCAGCAGCACCTCGAAATCATCGCCGACCGTCTTGACGACATAGTCCATGGCGCCGGCCTTGAGCGCGGTCACCGCGATCGACAACTCCGACGATGCCGTAACGTAGATGATCGCCGGAGAAGCGGCGTCGGTGGAAAGCGCTGCGAGGACATCGAGGCCGGAAGCCGTGCCGAGATCGTGGTCGAGGATGATGACATCGATCCCGCCGGCTTCTGCGCGCGAGAGACCTGCCTCGGCAGTCTCAACATGCTCGACGACATAGTTGTGGCGCGCGAGCATGCGCTGCACGAGCCGCCCCAGCGTCGCGTCGTCGTCGATATAGAGAACGTTGATCGGCCGGTTCGGCATCAGCGGCGGCCACGCAAGCGGGTCATGGTGTTTCCGGAACCTGGATTACGGAGAAGAACAGCCCGAGCTGGCGGATCGCATGGGCGAAGCCGTCATAGTCGACGGGCTTGGTGATGTAGACGTTGGCGCCAAGGTCGTAGCAGCGCTGGATCTCGCGGCTGTCGTCGGTGGTGGTGAGCACGACGACCGGCGAGCGCCTGGTATGGGCATTCGCCTTCACCTTCTCGAGGATGTCGACGCCGCCCATGTCCGGCAGGTTGAGATCGAGCAGGATGAGCAACTGGCGGCCGGCGCTGACGGCGCCGGAGCCGTCGGCGCCGAACAGGTAGTTCAGCGCATCCGTCCCGTTGGCGAAGGGGATGATCTCGTTGCTGACGCCGGCGCGGCGGATGTTCTTCTCGATGAGGCGGGCATGGCCTTCATCGTCCTCGATCATGATGATCGAGACGGGCGTTCCATTGGTCACGCTTTGGCACTCCGTCTGTAGGCCGCAAGGTCGGGGGGCAGGGTCACGGTAAAGGTCGTGCCCTTTCCAAGTTCTGAGCGCACGGCAATGTCGCCGCCGAGATTGCGCACCATCGTGCGGACATGGGCGAGGCCGATGCCTTCGCCAGCCGTATTTTGCGCGCCGGAGCGGCGAAAGAGCTCAAAGATGCGCTCGTGATCGGTCCCCGCGATGCCGCGTCCATTATCCTCGATTTCGATCTTCACCCAGCCGCGGCGCTCCCGTCGGCTCCGCACGGATATCCGGATCGGGCGATCCGGAGCCCGGTATTTGATGGCATTGTCCAGAAGGTTGCCCATGATCTGATCGAGCGACAGGCGATCGCTGACGAGGCGGGGAACCTGTGAATCGATCTCGATCCCGCCGCCTTCCTCCGCGCTGGCCTGATGGTGGACCGCGGCTGCCGCCGTCTCGATGAGCGCGGTGAGGTCGACGCTCTCGGCCCGCAATTCGCGCCCGCCCTCGCGCGAGATCTTGAGGATCGCGTTGATGAGCCCGTCCATCTTGCGCGTCGATGAGCGGATGAAGCCGATCGCCTCGGCGACATCGATGCTCAGCGCCTCTTGCGCCGCGGCCTTCTGCTCCGGGGAGGCTGCGTTTCCGGCCGTGACATAGGCATCGATCGGCTTGAACATCGCTTCCAGCTCGCTGGTGAAGCCCATGATGTTCACCAGTGGCGCCCGAAGGTCATGCGTTACGATATAGGCGAAGCGCTGGACCTCCTCGTTCGCCTTGACGAGCGCATCGGTACGTTCGCGCACGCGCTCCTCTAGGCCGGCATTGAGAAGCTCGACTTCCCGGCGCGCGGCGACAAGTTCGCGCGTGTAGCTGATGATCGTCCAGCTCGCCGCGCTAGCCATCGCCAGGATGAGAAGCGCCCCGACGATCGTGGTCCAGCGCAGCCGGGTCGAGGCCGTGACCTGCGCGTCGATCGCCTCCCTGAGTTCCGTTTCCGAAACCGCCAGAATCGCGGCGAGATCTGAGCGCAAATCATCCATCAAACGCTTGCCCGTGCCGCTGCGGACCAGGCTCAGCGCCGTCTCGGTGTCGCCCTTGCGGGTCGCGTCGACCGTGGCGGCAAGTTCCGTCATCTTCTGGTCGAGCTCGTTGTCGACCCGCTGCAGGATCGGGCCGATCTCGGGCAGCCTGGCTGCAGCCCGTTCAAGCCGGGCGCGCTGGTCCGGAAGCCGGGAGAACGCCGTGTTGTAGGGAGCAAGATAGCTCTCGTCGCGCGTCAGCAGGTAGCCGCGCTGACCCGTCTCCGCGTCCTGCACCAGAGACAGCAGATCGGCGGTGGCGCTTCGCACCGCGCGCGCCGCGGTCACCTCGCCGAAATAGCGCTCGCTTGCTGTCGTCAGCCAAAGCGACGTTGCGACGATGACGACCAATACGGCGATGCCGATGGCCAGAAGCAGGGCGTTCGAGCGTTGGAAGAACGCCTGGGAGATAGGCATGCAGAGGACCAGCGGGAGAGGTTCACCTCTCTGCGCCAATCAAAGTGCCAAGAGCAATATCAAATGACATTGCCACGCCTTCATCCTTGTGCATCGCGCAGAGGTGGATGTGGCGATCGCAACAAGAGAGCATCGGCTTGGAGCGCGGCCGCGTACAGAGCCTGCCCTTCAACCTCGTCTCTTGGGATCTGAGGCCGCGGGAAGACCCTCCAGGCGCAAACTGGCCATGTAGATTTCCGTCCCCTCCGCATCCTCGACGGTGACCGAAAGCGACATGTGGTCGCCATTTGGCAGCTTTTCGCGGTTCAATGCGGCGAGCAGTTCCTTGGCTGCATTTCGCGCGGACTGGTCATCGGGCAAATCGGTGCCTTCCTCGTCGATTTCGAGCTTCTCTCCGTCGCGCGTGTGAAAGAAGTAGCTGGGCATGCCTGCCTAATGCAGCCGAGGCCAACCTGTTCCTCAATCGCCCTCGATTTTGGCGGCGCCCGGCTGGAGATGAAGATAGTCCGGATCAAAATCCGCCAAGCGGCAGAGCCCCTTCCAGTCCAGAACCGTCAGGCGATTTGCCCGGATGCGAACAAGCCTGGCCTCCCGGATTTCTCGAAGCTTCTTGTTCATGTGAACTGTGGAAAGGCCGAGCGCATCGGCGATTTCAGGCTGCGTCAAAGGCAGATTGCAGGTCACGCCGTCTGACAAGCCAATGGCTGTCATCTTGGTGATGAACTCGCAGAACAGGTGGGCGATGCGGCTGGGTGCCGAGCGCCGCCCAATGCCGACCATCCATTCGCGGTAAATCGAGGCTTCGATCAGCGTTTCGCGCCAGAACGCTTCGGAAATTCGATAAGATGCCCGCGTGAGTGCTCGGACGGCATCATGAGGGATCAAGCCGACGATCGCCGGCGTGAGCGCTCCCAGGCAGTGATCCATGCGCTCGATGAGCAGCGAATGGATATCGGGAATGTCGCCCGGGAGGTGGAGCGACAAGATCTGACGCGCACCATCGCCGACAATCTTGTAGCGGCAAACGAGCCCTTCGGCGACGAGGCAGCACTGCTTCGTGACCTCTCCTTCACTGACGATGTCCTGGCTGGCTTCGAAGCGTTTCAAGGTGAGCGGCAAATCCAGCAGCTTCTCCCTCTCGACAGCAGGCAGGGGGACATGCGTTTCAAGCTTCAGAACGAGCCGTTCCAGATATTGCCGCTTCTCCATTCGCTCCCTGCCGTTTCAGGTGGCGCTATGCCAAGACATATCCATTCAGTTTCATGTGCACGTCAAATTCCGCGCCTAGCGGAACGCAACCATACGCCTTGTCCAGCACCGCCACATGTCCGGCATCCTGATCCCACACCGCCCCTTGGGGCCTCCGGACGGCGTCCCCTGTCCGCCGCCTCGAGACGACTGAATCAGGGCCTCGCACCGGGCGCGGCGACGGCCTTTTCAGCGATATCGGCGCCTGTCGGAACCATTGCGCGGTCACGCTGTTAAAGCGGCGCCTTCCGATGGGAGCGCTGTATCGCCGCCTCGCGCCGGCGCTGTCACCCGGATTCTCCACTAGCGAGCGGTGCCCATGCGAAGTCCGGCAGGCAATACGGAAAAATCGGCTGAGCATTCGCCGTCCCATCGGGCACTCTTCGGCCTGGACGCCCTGAACTTCTTCCTCGCCGACGTGCGCGACGGGCTGGGGCCTTATCTCGCGATCTATCTCATCGCCGTGCGAGGCCCCGCACAAGGCTGGAACGAGGCGACGACCGGGCTCGTCATGACCATTGCCGGCATTGTCGGGCTCATCGCTCAGACGCCGGCTGGCGCGCTCATCGACAGGAGCCGCAACAAGCCGGCGATCATCATCGCCTCGGCCGTAGCGGTGACGCTGTCTTGCCTGGCCTTGCCGTTCATCGGCAATTTCTATCTCGTGATCGGCACGCAATCGGTCGCGGCGGTGGCGGGTGCGGTCTTTCCGCCAGCATTGGCCGCGATCACGCTGGGCCTCGTCGGGCCGAAGCTGTTTTCCAGGCGCATCGGCCGAAACGAAGCTTTCAACCATCTCGGCAACGCCGTGTCGGCGGCGATCGCCGGGGCGACGGCCTATGTCTTCGGCCCGATCGTGGTGTTTTGGCTGATGGCCGTGCTCGCCGTCTTCAGCATTGGCGCCATGCTGCTGGTACCGCAGAAAGAGATCGACGATGATGTCGCGCGTGGCTTTGACGAGACGGTCGACGACGAGCAGCCCTCCGGGCTGAAGGCGCTTCTGCAGAACCGCCACCTGATGCTGTTCGCCTTGCTCTGTGCCATCTTCCATCTGTCCAATGCCGCGATGCTGACCTCCGTCGGCCAGTTGCTGACACATGTGGTCGGCAAGGAGCAGGCGACGTCCCTGATCGCCATCTGTATCGTCATCGCGCAATGCGTCATGGTGCCGATGGCGATGATGGTCGGCGCCAAGGCCGACGCCTGGGGCCGCAAGCCGATCTTCCTCGCCGCTTTCGGTGTTCTCGCCCTGCGCGGCGCGCTCTATGTCGTCTCCGACGATCCGTTCTGGCTGGTCGCGGTTCAGGCGCTCGATGGAGTGGGAGCCGGCATCTTCGGCGCACTCTTTCCGGTCGTCGTGGCCGATCTCACCCGCGGTACCGGCCGCTTCAACGTGTCTCAGGGCGCAGTCGCGACGTTCCAGGGTGTCGGCGCCTCGCTTTCGGCCTCGCTCGCGGGCATCATCATTGTCGAGGCCAGCTATTCGGCAGCTTTCCTGACGCTGGCCACGATAGCCGGTTGCGGCTTTGTCCTCTATCTCCTGGCCATGCCCGAGACACGCAGCTATCAGCCTCCAACCGACCGTGGCGCAGCTCCGTCCGGGGCTGCGATCAGCGAAAGGGTGGTGTAAGCGGATGACCGGCTGGGGCCTCGGCGCGACGCAGATCGCAGCGATAGCGATCTTTATCGTCACCTATGTCGCGATCGCCATCGGCCGGATGCCAGGCTTGCGCGTCGACCGGGCGGGTGCGGCCCTCATCGGCGCCGCTCTCATGGTCGCTTGCGGAGTGCTCCCATTGGAGGAGGCCTACCGCGCTGTCGATCTCGACACCATCGCGCTGCTCCTCGGCATGATGATCGTCGTCGCCAATCTGCGGCTCTCCGGCTTCTTCCGCATGGCCACCGGCTGGGCGGTCGGAAGGGCCCACCACCCGGCGCTGCTGCTGGCGGCGGTCGTGGTGACGACGGGCGTCCTCTCCGCCTTCCTGGTCAACGACGCCATCTGCCTGGTGATGACGCCGATCGTGATAACCCTGACACGCGCACTCGGCCGCAACCCCGTGCCCTATCTCGTGGCCGTGGCGCTCGCCTCGAATGTCGGATCGACGGCGACGATCACCGGCAACCCCCAAAATATGATCATCGGCAACCTGTCGGGGATCTCCTATGGCGCTTTTGCGGGAGCGTTGGCGCCGGTCGCCGCGCTCGGCCTCCTCCTGACGATCTTGCTCGTCGTAGCTCTCAACCCCAGCGAATACGTCACCAGGCAGACGCTGCCGAGCGTATCGGTGCCGGCGCATTATCATAACTGGCTGGCCGCCAAATCGGCGCTCGTCGCGCTCGGGATGATCGTGTTGTTCTTCCTGGGCCAGCCCGTCGCAAAGGTGGCGATCTGCGCAGCCGCGCTGCTTCTCCTCACCCGCCGGATCGCACCGAGAAAGGTTTATGCCGAAATCGACGGTACGCTGCTGCTTATGTTCGCCGGCCTCTTCGTCGTCGTGCGCGGGCTGGAACATGCAGTGCTGACGAAGGATGTCGTCGCCCAGGCGGCRCATTTCGACCTCGGCAATGTCGCGGTATTGACCGGCGTCACTGCCGTGCTGTCGAATCTCGTCAGCAACGTTCCGGCCGTGCTCGTGTTGAAACCCTTCATCGAGCAGTTGCAGGAGCCACAGAGAGCCTGGATCGTCGTGGCAATGGCTTCGACGCTTGCCGGCAACTTCACCCTGCTGGGATCCGTGGCGAACCTGATCGTCGCCGAGCGCGCGGCCAAGGACGGTATCATGATCGATTTCTGGACCTATTTCAGAATCGGCGCGCCGCTGACCCTCGTCACGATGACCGTTGGAATACTCTTGCTTTCTTGACGGCGCGGCCGGCTGCAGCGCCGACGTCGCGATGTGCCAAGGTCTGCTTTCGGGCCGAGAGCCAGGCCCCGCTCATAGCGCGGGACCGCATCTGAACTCAGCATCGCTTTGGCTGCTGCCGATGGGCTTAGACGCATGCCCAGCCGGCCGGTAGTTCTCGCGCGGATGCGGGGAGGTGCAGTGCGGGCAGATGCGCGCATGCCCGCAGAATGCGCGGCAGAGGGGCGGGAGGCCGTCGACGATGTTCCAGGAGGCGTTCACGCACCTCGTTTTGCCATCGGCGTGCCTGCGGGATTTTCCTTGCGACACCATAGCCTTAGGGTGGCACAAAGACCTGGAGGCGTGCTGGCGGAAGGGGTGGCGGCATAGTGTTCATCCGGTAACGTCCGGTCACGTCTGAAAAGGCCAGCAAACATAAGCACTCTCAGTTCAGATTAGTACTTGAGTCGTCCGGCAACGTCCGACAAGAACCGAGGGTGCTTTATGGGTCAGACCGGGGGACAACATGGCTAAGACAATCAATCGACTGTCAGTGACGAAGATAACCAAGGCGCTTGAGCCGGGCATGTATCACGACGGTTCGGGACTATACCTACAGGTAGGTCCGACAGGCGCCAAGTCATGGTCATTGAAGTACCAACTGAACGGTAGGGCGCGTCAGATGGGGCTTGGCCGGTTCATCGACTTYGGGCTGGCAGAAGCACGCGAGCGCGCCCGGCTGGCGCGTCAGAAGGTTGCAGACGGAATTGACCCGATTGACGAGAGGGCGATCACGCGCAGCCTAGCTGTAGCGAACGTCATCAAGGCGACGACGTTCAAGCAGGCGACGGAGAAGTACATCTCCGCACATTCGGCGGGCTGGAAATCCGTGAAGCATGGGGCGCAGTGGTTAGCGACGCTGACCACCTACGCGTTTCCGGTGATCGGTTCGCTTGACGTGGCGCATATCGAAACGTCGCACGTCCTGAAGATTCTAGAGCCTATTTGGACGACGAAATCTGAAACTGCAGGACGCGTCAGGGGTCGGATTGAATCGGTGCTCGATTGGGCGAAGGCCCGGCATCTTCGCACGGGCGAGAACCCTGCGAGGCTGAAGGGTCATCTTGACCACATCCTACCGAGCCGCGCGAAGATCGCGAAGGTGAAGCACCACGAGGCAATGAACGTCGACGACCTGCCGGCGTTTATCGCCAAGCTGCGAGAGCTGACCAGCGTCTCGGCGCGGGCGCTTGAATTCTGCATCCTGACAGGCGCTCGCACGGGCGAAGTCATCGGCGCGACGGAAAGCGAGATCGACAGGAATGCTAGCGTCTGGGTGATACCTGCTAACCGTATGAAGGCGGGCAGGGAACACCGAGTGCCGCTCTGCCACCGGGCGCTCGAAATCCTGGCAACGGTCCCGAGGGAGGCCGGCAATGCGCATCTCTTCTGCGGTGCGAAGCCTACGAGGGGTCTGAGCAACATGGCCCTGCTTGAGCTTCTGAAGGGTATGGCGCCAGGTCTCACCGTGCACGGGTTCCGGTCGTCGTTCAGAGATTGGGCCGGTGACCGGACTTCGTTCCCTCGCGAAGTGATCGAAGCTGCCTTGGCGCACGGGCTGAAGGACAAGACTGAAGCAGCCTACAGACGCTCAGACGCCCTCGAAAAGCGGCGCAGGCTGATGCAGTCGTGGGAAGATTTCCTTAGCGCCCCGACGGCTGACACTGCTGCCCCCGGTGGCAATGTCGTAGCGATCCGGGCTTGAACGGGGGTCTCGGATGATGACCACACGGAAGACGTATCGGCGCTAATCAGCCGGGAAGACATAGAGGCAGCATTCACACGGGTCGTCCTATCGGGCGGCCCGTCTGCGTTTAGGCGTATCGCTTCGATCCTGCATCGCGATGCGTATCGATTGGGATTCCGCGAAGTAGTATTAGGCACGCGATTTCAGCAAAGAGACGTATCGCTGCAAAGTACAGAAATAGTATTAGGCATCGCGTTGCTTCCATGGCTCCGGTACTCTGCTTGACTTCCCGAGCCTTCCCGGACCATTTATGGCTTCAACACAACGGAGCCACGCCATGTCGCAACAGAACACCTTTATTCGCCTGCCCGAAGTGCTTCGTCGCACAGCGCTAACTCGCACCACGCTGTACGAACTGATGCAGCGGAAGGAATTCCCGGCACAGGTGGTTTTGTCGCCACGTCGGGTCGGCTGGGTTGAGCATGAAGTTGACGCGTGGTCAGCAGCTAGGGCCGAGAAGCAGCGCGGGGCTTGCGCGGCTTATCGACCGGACCTGATCAAGGACACCGTCAAGGCTGCGCTCGCCGCGCCTGTCGTCCCGCCTGCGTTGATCGCCGCCGCCCGTGCCCTGATCGCTCAGGTCGACGGAACCGAGCCGCAGTCATGAGCCAGGATGACTTGAACGCGGCTGCGCTGGCGATGGTGGCCGAGGCTGAGCAAGACGCTGTGAATGCCGCAGCGCGCGCTACGCAGTGGGACAACATCCCGCCGTACCTTCGCACGCTCGACCAGTGGTGCTTCTACACGACGAAGAAGCTGCCCCGCTCGCTGTTCGCTGCGAAGAACAATTGGCGACCATGGCATGAGCCGGATGACCGCAACGCCGCCCGAACCAATGACCCGTCGTCGTGGTGTTCGTGGGCCGCGCTGCGTACTGCCCCGGCAAATGAATTCCTAGCCGGCCCCGGCTTTTACATCACGCCGGCCGATGACGTGGTGTGTTTCGACCTCGACAAGCCGGAGCGTACCCTAGCGCGAACGTGGTGGTGGTCCGAGGCAACACCAGCAGTCCGTGCCGATCGGCTGGCAATAGCACACGGGTTCATGAACCGCATTTATCGCTGGGCATGCGAAGTCGGCGCATGGATGGAAACCAGCATGTCCGGCAACGGCGCGCACATCTTCGTACGTGGTCGCATGCTGTTCCCGCGTTACGAACTGGCGTTCGGCGGGTCGGTATACGGCGCCCGGCAATACGTCGCTTTAACGGGCCGCAAGCTGCCGGGTTCGGGCGCTGACCTGCCGTTCGCTGAATCCGCGCTGATCGCGCTTCTGGCTGATCTGACCAAGCGCGGCGTGCTGAAGAGCGTGGCCGTTCAAGAGGGCGGGCCGAGCATGCTTGAGCGCACGACCGAGCTAGGCCGCAGGCTCGACCTGACGGACGCCGAAGTGATCGCAATCTTGCTAACGACCAACAAGCACTCGCACCGGTTTCTGCACGGCGGACCGGGTAGGAAAGGTAACTGGTCCGAGGACTATCGCGACCTGCTAGGCGATCTCGACAAGATCAGCGGCGACCCGGAACAGGTCAAACGCATCCTCTTCGGCTCGCCATGCCTCTTGAACGCGGGGTTCAGCGAGCGCGTCGATAGAGACGGACGCGTGATTCAGATCACTGAGCGTATGCCGATGCGCTTGCGTCTGTTTGACGAGCAGTTGGCGAGCTGCCGGACAGGAAACCGATCGAAACTGGAGGAACGCCAATACCTGCGAGAGCTTGCGCAACAGATGCGCAGACAAAACGGACTAGCCTAAACGTATTGCCACCGGGGCGCCATGACCCCTAACTTAGACGGAGACTACCATGACCACGATTACTGAGACCAAGACCACGGCCACCATCGACAATTCGTACTTCTTTGCACTGGCGGTATCGCCTATCTTCGGATTCCTTACTGACCGGATCGTCGAAAAACTGGTCATCGGCATGCGAACCGACAAGCTCTTTATACTGCAAACAGTCGTGAGTTTGGTAATATACGTGGCGTTGTGCTACGCCGATACTCGCCGCTGTCGTGAATCCGGTTTTGAACCAAATTGGGTAGCCGGGCTGATCTTCGTCCCGCTGTACATATTTCATCGCATCAAGGTGACGAATACTGGCTTCGCGCCGTTGCTGGTGTGGTGCGCATGTTTCGCCGTGGCGCTGTCATTAGTGCCCTGATCGCCCCCGGTGGCAGCTCGACCAGCCCTCTCGCCAGCCCTGACCCGGCTGGCGAACTCATGTTTTTCCCTAGCGGGCTAGGCGAACTTGCTTGTGGCGCTGGTTTCCCGAAAGTTGAGACCAGCGCCGGGCAAGTGCAGCGCAAGAGGTTTTACAGTGAAACGAAATTCAACACATCCCGATATCGAGACGATCCGACGCGCGGTCATCAATGCACCGCTGACTGGTCATAGGATTGCCATGAACATCGGACGCGCTCCGCAGACAATTCACAAGTTTATCAACGGTGGGTCTGCCGACCTAGCTCCTGATACTTTGGCTAAGCTGGTCGCTGAAGTGATGCCCGGATATGCCTTCGGGCTGTACAAGGTCTCGGACCAGCCGTCCGATACCCAGAAACGAGAAGAGCGCCCCGCTTGCGACAGCGGGACGCTCTGAGTTGTACTAACAGGAAGTGCGTCACCCGAAAGCGACCCCAAGCAGGTCAAGCTTTTGAGGCACTTCCGGCGATATCTCAAACGGAAAGTTGCTGCCATGACCGCCTTCACGCCTATCCCCGCCGAGCCTTTCGGCGCCGAGCCTGCCGAAACCTACGGGCCGGCCCTGACTTCGGACGACGACGTGATCGCTGCCGCTGTCGCTGCGCTGGCATACGCCGAGACCCAGGATGCACCAGCCGAGCGTGTGAACTACCACACCCTGCTTGAGCAAGCTGCTAGCCTTCCTGCGGACGCTCCTGCCGCTGCTATCGACGACGTGTTTTACACGGCAGCTAGCATGGCGCTTTCGCCAGTTCAGCGCGAAGCGATAGTTCAAGCCACGAAGGGGAAGGCCGGACTAGGGCTGACGACTTTGCGGGAGGGCATGAATTTCGCACGCGGAGCACGCGCAAACGACGTTCGCGACAACTCCGATGACTACCGCGACCGCCTTGTCACGAGCACCACCGGCGATGTTTACGGGAACGAGGCGAACGTTCTTATCGTGCTCAGCGAAGACGAGGCCGTGAAGAATCTTGTCAGCTACGACGAATTCACACAGAAGATCACGCTTCTCCGTCGTCCGCCATACGAGCCACTAAGCCATGAACCTTGGAAGCCCCGGCTATTGGGGAACGAAGACTATACGCTGTTCACCGGCTGGCTTCAAACGCGGAACATCCCGGCGCGCGAAAATATCGTAGCATCATGCCTTCATGTCGCGGCAAAGCGCAATACGACCAACGTACTTAAGAGCTACCTGACCGGGCTGCGTTGGGACAATAAGAGCAGGATCAATACATGGCTGACCAAGTATGTTGGCGTCGATCAAAGTCATTACACAATGGCTGTCGGTCGGTTCTGGCTGCTTTCTGCTGTAGCGCGTGTTATGCGACCCGGCGTCAAAGTCGATACCATGCTGATCTTTGAAGGCGAGCAGGGCAAGAAGAAATCTCAGGTCTGGCGCACCTTGGCCGGCAATGAGTATTTCATGGAATTCAGCGGCGATATTACGAACAAGGATACACTCATACTTATGGAAGGTATGTGGATATTTGAATTCTCGGAACTCGCCAGCCTTGCTCCGCGTGAAATCGACGCCGTCAAGTCGTTCCTGTCGCGTCAGACTGACGACTACCGGTCACCCTACGCCAAGCTCGCCGTTCGTCATCCTCGCCAATGCGTGTTCGGCGGATCGACCAACAATGACACCTACCTGAAGGACGAAACCGGTGCTCGGCGGTTCTGGCCTGTTGCCACCGGGGTGATTGATATCGATGCGCTGGCGGTTGACCGCGATCAGCTCTGGGCCGAAGCAATGGTTCTGTTTAACGCTGGCGAAAAGTGGTGGGTCGACACCGAGGATACGTGGTTCACGGTCCCTGCAAAGGAAGAGGCCGAGAAGAGATACGAGCGCGGTAGCTGGGACGATATCGTTGAAACCTACGTTACGCACGAGGGTCACTCACATGATGGTAAGTTCACTCCGCGCCAGAAACTCAGTGAGCCTCGCCGCTACGTTAAAATTGCTACAATACTAACGGAAGCTCTCAACACACCCATTGAAAAGCATAACGATAAGCGAGTGTTAAACGCGCTGGGTAAGATACTAAAGAAGCTTGGATATCGTGGTCAAACGTATCGTCCGTTGCTGTCTGAAGGCGGTGGAGCGACGTTTTATGCCTGGGTTTTCCGAGGAAAATCCTAGCTGGGCTAGGGCGCGTGGCGTATTTCGGGGCGTGAGGCGTCCGAAAACCGGGATTTCCCTACGAAACCAAGGACGTGTGCGAAGAGCGGCGTGAGGCGTCCTGTTCGCCAAAACCCCAAAAGGGAGAACACATATCCCACCTATACCTATTTCCTCTTTGATGTTTTGACTAGACCTAACTTACCTAACTTACCACACGTCACTGAAAACAAAGGGGAATTTCCGGCCGACACGGCACACGAGACACCACACACTGCCTCGCGCCCTAGTAAACATAGGGTTCTGACCCGATCAGGGCGCCCCCGGGGCAACAGGCCAGTAGCGATGCGGTACTGGCGACGTGACCGAGTGTACCTGCCGGCCGACCCGAGACAAACTCGTCGGAGCGACCTTCCGACAGACAGGCTAGCAGCCTTAGTACAATTCGCCGCTAGTCCGTTGTAACCTATGAACGGACCTACAGATGCTTCCTACTCGCAATGTCGATCCTAGCTATCGTCAGCATCAAACTACCGATGAAGAACGCGATATCGCCAAGCGCACTAAGCGCGCCTACATACAGACGCGTCTTGCTGAACTCGCTATCTTTGAACAGGGCATGCACCAACTAGGGCAGGCCGTCGCGGCAGAAGAGGGCCTGAATGCCCTGACCGCTGATGAGAAGCTAAAGCTAGCTGGCGTGCGGCGTAAAGTCGATGACGGCGAAGTGCTCGACCCGTTCGAACGCATGTTGCTCGACAAGGCAACGAAGCATGCCGAACAGCTTGGCAAGCGCCTCGCCAGCAAGACCCTGCGTATCACTAACGCGAGCATGATACAGTTGCTTRCAATTAAGGCACTCAGTCCGGCTTACGACTTTGATCGACAGGCGAAGGCGCAGAAGCTACTGGCGGACATGAGGCGATCTGATCCTAACATAACAAAAGCCACGGCGAATGAACTTCTCTCGTTGTCGCTAACCGATGCCATTGCTCGCGTCGCCGAGCTGATGCTGACCGGCGAGCTGACACGCGAGCAGGCGGACAACTCCCTGAAGGCTCTCGACTGGCGGACGAACGCCGTCAACGTCGATCTGGCATCGCGCTACCTCGGTACCGTCACCGGGAAGCCTGCCGAGACGGCGAAAGACCCTTACGAGGCTGACGGGTATGAAGATTAACCTGAATCCTACTGCACAGAAGTCACTGCGTACCAGTCTCGCAGTTGAGCACGCCCGCTTGAACGCGAGCGGCGTTCATATCCGGCTCTTCGGTGCGGACGGCGGGCAACTGCCGACACATGGCGACCCGGCTACAGCGCAGCATGTTCTCACCGTCGCTGCGGTCCCGTCAGGCAAGTTCCTGTTCCGGCCGCTTGAGCCGGTCCCCCGGTCAGGTCCGATCAGCCCGCCCCGGCGCCCGAAGCTAGTCGACGCCCCGCCAAGTCCGGTGCCCGAACGCTCGGCGCCGACAGCGGTCACCCAGGAGGCGCCCCGGTGGCAGCCCCCGGAAGACCCAGACGCCGCCTTTCTTGCCAAATACGGGATGTGACCATGTTCAGATTATTCGGCGCCAAGCGCCCGGCCGGCGAACCTACCGAGTTAGACGAGCGTAATCGTCAACGAGGGGGCGCTGATCGTGGACTGCCAGCAGAGACCGGCGCCCGCTAAGGATTACGCGCGGCAGATATGATTGGTCAC
The DNA here is from genome assembly GCF_056395485.1 of Allobosea sp. 10L417. Classification (NCBI taxonomy): domain Bacteria; kingdom Pseudomonadati; phylum Pseudomonadota; class Alphaproteobacteria; order Hyphomicrobiales; family Alloboseaceae; genus Allobosea; species Allobosea sp. 10L417. The sequence continues at coordinate 314,848 of NZ_JBFTJP010000005.1, read as the reverse complement.
ACCCTGATGCCGCCTGAAGCCTCATGCTCCGACCGATGGTCCAGCGCCAGCACGGTGCCGCGCATCTGGAAGGCGCACAGGCTGCAGTCGCATCGCTGTCGGCAGTTCAAGCTGTCCAAAGATCCGAATTTTCTGCGGAAGCTGCGCGACGTGGTCGGCCTCTACGTTGAGCCGCAAGCCCATGCCATCGTGATGTCCGTCTATGAGAAGAGCCAGATCCATGCGCTCGACCTCACGGAGCCGGGCCTACCTCTGAAGAAGGGCCGGCCCGGCACCATGACCCACGAATACAAACGCCATGGCACCGCGACCTGTTCGCCGCGTTAAACGTCCTCGACGGCAGCGTCGACCGCAACATGCAGCGCCATCGGCACTAGGAGTACATCCGCTTCCTCAACGCCATCGAGGCTGAGGGGCCGGCCGGCAATATCGTCCCCGTGATCCTCGACGACCACGCCGCCCATTAGAGTCCGAAGGTCCGCCGATGGCTCGGTCGGCACGACGCCGTGTGTCCGAGAGGGCTAGAACTTGTAGAGCAGCCGCCCGACAACCTGATTGGTGCTCAGTTGCTGCTTGAAGCCGATGATCCCGAGTCCGCCAACGCCGACCGGATAGGTGTAGGTATCCTCCTCGAACTGCGAGTACCGATACTCCAGACCCGCGATCCAATTGTTCGTGATGGCATATTCGGCGCCTGCACCAAGCGTCCAGCCAACACGGGCGCCGTCACCCGCGCCATAGGAATAACCTGTCCCCGTCACCGTCGACTTGGCCTCGGCCAATGCCAGGCCGCCAGTTGCGTAGATCATGAAGCGATCAAAGGCATAACCGACTCGCAGCCTGGCCGAGCCTACCCAATTGGTATGCGCGGTGATGAAATCGCCGGTTAGCGCGGTGAAGCGCTGCTTGCCGGTGATGAGGGCTGCGCCGTCGATCTCGCCGCCGAGGACCAGCTGACCGATCTGGTAGTTGTAGCCCGCCAGCAGGCCGACCGCAGCGCCGTCCCGGTTCAGACTCGGCAATGAAGCAACGGCAGCCCGCCCGGCGATCACGGCGCCCGGCGTCAGTTCGGTTCTGGTCTGCGCCCAGCCGGCCTGGGCACCGACATAGAAACCGGTCCAGGTGAAGGCGGGCGGCAAAGGAGCAACAGGTACGATCCGCCGAGACGGCAGGTCGGCGGCCTGCGCGGTGATCGAGCATGCTGCGAAGGCAATTCCGGCAAAGATTTTTATAGTGCGGAGTGGCATATCGAATGAATCCTTTGAGAGGGTGGAGAGACTGGGGCTATGCAATATTGATATGCTCGCGAGGTTTTTCTGGCTCGCGCTCGTTCTCTTTCAGCACGGCCCGGTCCCGACCTCAGTCGCCTGTCGGAGCGCCAAGCGCGTAATCCTTTTGCAACTGCCGGCTCGTCGACGGATAAAGCGACTGACATTCTGCCCAGTAGAAGGTATTGGGCTGCCGGTTGGCCGGATCAGCACAAATCGCGGCAAGCTGCTCTTGCCTTGATTGCGAAGTTTGGCAGCCTGCAAGGATCAGTCCGAGTGATAGCGCAATCCCGACTGAGATATATGGGCTCATGACGTTCTATCCTGGCTGAGATTGGAGCTGCCCGAAATGATTGYCGATGCTTCAAATATTTACTTCAGGTGAATTCCGAGCTTGGCGCGCTCATCCTTGAACACGACCGCAAGCGCCTCGATTATCTTCTTATCGGGATTGGCTTTGCAGTAGACGATGAGCTCGTGCTCGACGACCTTGCCCTTCTTCAGGTCAAGGAAATGCTTCTTGGCGAGGCCGTTATACCAACCGCTATACCAGGCAGAAAGTGCGTCGGCGTCCTCCTGGAAGGTCGCGGCGAGTTGCGCGCAGGTCAGGGCCTGAACATCGATGAAGCCTTTGGCGTCGACATAGCTCGTGAGCGGAACCTGGGCCGTCGCCGAAGACGAGGCTGCGCAGACGAGCGAAAGCGCCACGGCAGCGAAAGTTTTGGACATAATGATCTCCTGTTTGAAAGTGTAAGAGCCGCAGGTATTGAGCGAAAATGGCAAGCCGATCATATTAGGCGACCCAGTTTCGGGTCGCCTTGGCGATAATTCCGATTGAATATTATGCCGAAATTTGTAGACGGCACGGTAGACAACCGCGTTATCGCAATGACCTTGCGACTAGGGAGCGTGCACCAAGTCTTTCGTCTACTATCAGACCCGCTTCACGCCCGGTGGCTGCCATGTTCCTGTGCCCGCCGGCAGGATCGAAGGCGGTGCAGGCTTCGGCCAATAGAGGCGCATCACGAGATAGATTTTATCATCCGGCGCCGGAAGCCAGTTTGCCTCCTTGTCGGCGCCAGGGCTGTCCTTCTGCAGGTACAGCGTCAGCGAACCATCCGCGTCCTTTTTCATCGCGGACAACATCGGAGAGTTTATCAGGTAGCGATCGATCGGATTCTTCACCAGAAACTGGCTCTTTCCATCATACATCGTAACCGACCAGAACGCATTCACTGGCGGCAACTGGCCAGGCGCGAAGGTGATGGTGTATTTGTGCTTGCTGCCGTCGAGCGGCTCACCGGTCGCGTCCGTTCGCGTGTAGGGGTACATGGCTTCCACGGCATCGTTGCCGAGGAGGCCGCCCTTTGCAGAGCCGGCTCGCATCACCCAATCGCCGTTATAGAAGACCTCGTCGCCGAAGAACGAGCCGATGTTCCAGCCGTTGATGTTCTTGTTTCCACCGGCCAGCCATTTGTCGACTTTGCCATTGCCTTGCTTCATGGCCACCAGGATTTCGGCCTTGTGCTCGAACGACAAATCCTTGAACGCAAAGGTCTTGGCGGGGCCGATGCCTATTTTCGCAAGCTTCGCGCGAACCGCCTTGTCCCTTGCCGTCTCGGGGACGAATTGCAGGGCGGCGTCGAGATACTCGAAGAAGTTATGCCTGATCCCGGCGGTGCTGGCGGGAACGAAGGTGAGCTTGGGCGCGGCGGGCGGGGCGGGCTGCTTGAGGAAGGCGGAAAGCGGTTGCCCCTTGTAGCCGGCCTGGACCTTCTCAACGTTCGGCATGTCGCCGGGATTGAAAAGCTGGGTGCGGAAAATCGCGAGCGGGAACGGCGTCGTCGATGAGAAGACCTTCTTGATCCCAGCGGGCGTTCCACCTTTCCAGTCCGGCCCGACGACCAGATAGTCGCCCGGCTCGGTCCCCGTGGCGCGCGTGCCGATATAGCCGAAGTTGTAAGTGTTGCCGTCGATGAGCTGGACCGAGTAATAGCGCTCCTTTTCGATCGCCGGCACCGAGATCACCATCGGTTCAGCCCGCAAATCCATCCAGATGAACGAGTAAGGGGTGTCGCTGTTCGGCGTGATGATTGCCGTGTCCGCCGGGGTGGCGACATGGTTCAGGTTTTTGATTTCGTTGAATGGGGCCTTGAACTGTCCCGAGCTCCTGTCGACGGCGAACTCCTGCATCACCGCATAATACATCACCAGCGGCAGGCCGTAGATGAAGCCTTCTTCGGCGATGTCCTTGGCCTCGAACAGGCTGGGCCACTCGGAATTGTTCTGCTCAATGACCGGGGGGGAGACGATGTCGGCCTTCGCCATCGTGGCCGTGAGCGCCGCCAGCGCAGCAGAGCCAAGCAGATCGCGTTTCGTGATCATTCGAACACTTCCTTATGGTTCGCAGTGTTGTGGCTGAGCGCGCATAGGTAGCAAGATGAAGTTACGCGACGTCGGCGATGATTGACAATGCAGGAACGGCCAATTCAGAGCCCCCTCTATGTCGGCGTTTGGCGCGAACACGACATCCGAGAGGCGCCCCGTGAGCGGCTTGTTCGCCCATCATTTCGGGAACAGGAACTGGAGCTGGGCCCTCAGCTGCCAATCGGCGGCGCCGCTGGGCTTTGCGACATTGTAGTAGGCTGCGAGCTGCGCATTGACGGGCTGATGGCCAATCTTGAATACGCGCCCAAAACCGCCTCCGATGGGCACCGTCCAACGATCGCCGTGGTCCGCCTCCCAGTTGGCGGTGATGACGGGGGACGATGTCAGGTACCAGCCGCCGTGGAAGTTGTAGTTCACAAAGGGCTGCAGCGTCATTGCATTGACCGTGCTGCGGTTGTTCTTGCCCGCGAAGGACCAGACATTGTTGACGAGGACGCCGACAACCCAGGGTCCCTCGATTGCCAAGGCTACGAAGGCCGGCCCCGCCGAGTACTTGCCGGACGTGAGGGTCTTGTCGGTGCCGGTGGGGAGTACGACGGTCGGCCCGATGCCCCAGATGATGCCGTGAGTTGGCTGCTTCGGCGAGAAGAAGAAGCTGGGATTGATGTCGCCGAGGCCGAACTCGCGATCGCCATTCACCGTCAGGGCCGGCTGCGAGATCACAGGCGTGATCCAGCGCGTGATCAGGTTCCAGTCCTTGCTGAGCGTGATCGGGATCACGGGCTGGATGTTGAGGACATTCTGCAGCTGCTTGTGCGGACCGACATTGAAGTTGAAGTTGTTCTGGAACGGCACGCTGATCATGTCGGCAACGGGGTTCTGCGCTGCTTTAGCCAGATCGCCAGGGCTGCCCGTTGAATCTTCCGCCAGCACCACTCCTGAGCACGACAAGGTCGCGAAGAGTGTCAGTATGGCTAGCCTGATCAACGTCCTCGCGCTCACGGCCCGAAATTCCCCCAACTATAATAAAATTGACGACGACGAAGGCCGGTTTTCCCGTTTGCCGGCGGCACTTATACTGTGCGACAAAGCAGCAATCGGGTTTCGGGACCACTCATTTTGCGCCAACCTTGCAGTATTCCGGAGCGTCCAGCTCGTGGCTGAGATCCCAGTCATCTCGAGCCACATCCTGCACGGACTGCCGGCATTCCTGCGTCATGAAATCGGGGAAAGCGCGCTTCTACGGGCAAACCGCGCGGCGGGTTTCGATCTTGAGCTGACCGAAGGCCGCAATTGCTTCATCCCCCATGCCGCAGTCCTCGGCTTCGTAAATGCCGCCGCGAGGGCAGCTGGTGAGCCCAATTTCGGGCTCCTGATCGCGCCGATGATGAGCGCAGGCAATTACGGCAGCTTCGGGCGCTACGTTCTGGGGGCCGATACCCTCGGCCAATCCATCCAGCGGGCCATTGCGGCGCTGCCTTATCACAGCACCCATGACAGGATGTCCGTCGCCGTCGTCGGGGACGAGGCGCGCTATAGCTACGTCTTTGCCTTGGCTGGCCACACGGGCTACGACATGATCGCCGGAGCGGCTGCCGGCGTTCTGCTCAGCGTCCTCAGGGCTTATTTGCCTTTTGACTGGCGGCCACTGCGCGTCGAGTTCAATATCAACCGGCCGCGCCAGATCGGGCTGTTCGAAGATCTCTTCCAGTGCCCCGTCCTGTTCAACGCGCCCGCCGTGACGATCGTCATGGAACGCCACCTCTTGTCGGCTGCTCCCAACCGTGGGGCATGGCCCATCGTCACCATCGAGGACGTGGCCCGAGACCGGCCCGGCGGCGCTCCACGCGATCTGCTCGACGTCGTCATGGAGCAGGTCCGGGCTCAGGTCCTCACCGGCAGCGTATCGATCGATCGCGTGGCGCGACCGATGGCTACCAGCGTCCGAACGCTGCAACGTGAGCTAAGTCAGGCTGGCACCGACTTTCGCAGCCTGGCGAATGCGGCAAGGGTGCAGCGGGCCACCGAGTTGCTCAGGCACACGAATGGCTCGATCACCCGTGTGTCGGCAGAGATGGGATATTCCTCTCCAGCCAATTTCGCGCGCGCCTTCCAAAAGGCGACCGGCCGAACACCCCGGGCGTTTCGCTCGAAAATCTAGCATAAAGAGTTCCGGGCATGTCCAAGCCTGCCGGCATTGCCGAAACTCGGCGATTGGTATGCGACCTACGCGCTTGGGCCATCTGCAACGATTTGCGCCTCAAGCGCCACAGTACCGAAGTGACCGAGGCAACCGGCATTCGCCTCCGGCGCAGACACCCTTGACCTCATCAGGAGGCAAGTGTGTAGGCGCTCCTGACCGGCGCGAACAATTGACCCGGGCTCAGACCATGCCACGAGCGCCGCGCGCTCACCACAAATGCAGCGCTGGCAGCCGCCCCTGAATGACCTCCCGCTGTCGGAACTGGAGTGGCTGATCTCGCTCGCCCGCAAAACTGCGTGATCCTCCGCCCGAACGCCTATCCCCGCTAGGCGATTTGGCGACTACCGCCCGGATGACCCACGAAAAAGCACCCCGTTCAGCGCCACAGGAGCACGAAATGCACATGAACATCGACCGGACCGAACTGCTCGTCAGCATGATTGCCGAAGAGACGCTGCGCACACAGCAGGCGCTAGCGCTGAAAGCATACTGCTTCGCGCTTGAGATCGTGTCGGCTCGTAAGGGTGACGACGCAGCGGACCGGAGCGTATCGCTCGGCCAGATGGTCGACGCCATCGGCGCTGCGAACGCAGAAGCTCTGTACGTCGCCGATAAGCTGAACCTCCTGATGATGTCGCCGGACGGTAAGCGGTTTCTCGTGCCCCCGGTCGACACGCTCTCCCTTGTGCAGCTCGGCGTTCCCCCGGCTGTGATGACGGCCCCCGGTGGCAGCTCCGTCCGTCATTAGGGGCGCGAATCATGAACCCGATCGACCGCGTTGAACTCGACCGCCATCCGCAGTGCTGGCCTACGCCTCCAAGCATAAGAGTGGTGCTGTCGCGATGGATTACGTCCGCCACGCTATCCCTTGGACGAACAGCGGTCTGACCGAGGAACGTCAACGCGCCTACGTGCTGGCCGTCTGCGAATATCTCGCCAGCGAGGGGCGGCTGATTCGCATCGACAATGGTCTTACAGGGAAGTGGAAAAGGGTGAAGTACGGCGTGCCGGGTACCCTTCTGAGCTTTCCGAAAGCTGAGAGCAGTCGGGAGAACCGCAGACGTCGAGCGCCCATCCAATAGCTTGTGGTTGGCGCCATCGGTGCCGTGTCGCGATCGATTGTTGCGTGATAGCTTCCGGCGATCGACTTTAGGGCACGTGTCGGATGGACGAGAAGATCAAGGCGCACTGCAACACCTGCGGCGGGAGGAAGAACCATCTGGTTCTTCACACCGAAGTTGACGTGAGTGACGATGATGAATGGGTGTTGATCTCCACCTATAGACTCATCAAGTGCGCGGGTTGCGATCGAATTCATCTTCAGCACGAAACCGACTATACGCAGATGTCGGACGGCGACGGAAACCCGATCGTCGACACAGTCTACTACCCGCCGCCATTGTCGCGTCGACGACCGGACTGGATGTCGGGTTTCCCGAATGCAATCTGGATGCTTGAAACCGACATCGGTCAGCTCCTGAACGAGGTCTATACGGCCCTTCAGAACGGATCGAACCGACTAGCTGCGATGGGCATTCGCGCCGTTGTCGAGATAATGATGATCGACAAAATCGGCGGCGACACCGGCTCTTTCACCGGCAATATCACTCAATTCTTTCAGCTCGGATATGTCGCGCTACATCAACAGCCTAGCTTCAAGGCAGCGCTAATCGAAGCCGGGCACGCCGCCATGCATCGTGGCTTTAAGCCGACCACTGAGCATTTATCGACCCTGCTCGACATCACCGAGGGCTTGGTGGCAGCGATATATTTTCACGAGCGAAGCGCTGCGAAGCTGTCTAGCGCCATCCCACCACGGCAGATCGTCGGCAAAACCCAGCCGTAGGCCCTGATTCGCGTTGTGGGTAAAACGTGGGTTCGCGGGTCAGATGCCCAGATAATCCTATGAAATATGGGATTCTGGCGGAAGGGGTGGGATTCGAACCCACGGTGGGCTTGCACCCACGGCGGTTTTCAAGACCGCTGCCTTAAACCACTCGGCCACCCTTCCGGCCATGGTTCAATGCAATCGGGGCCGCCGATTTGCAAGGGGGCTGTCAGGTTTAGACCGCAGTTTTCGGATGAAACGAGCCATAGTTCCCAGGCGAAGCCGATGCGCCTGGCTTCGTGCGGCAATAGTGGCGTTAAGGTCACGCTCGGTGGAAAAGATGGCGAAGGTCTGTCGCGCAGGTTGACATGCGCCACTGTTCGGACACCTTTGTGCCCGCTCAAAGACAGGGACTCCTGTTCGGCGGATCCTCGGTGCAGGTATTTCGCTGTTTAATGATCCCTTAAAGGAATTGACCGAAAACTCGGTCAAGCCGCGCGTGCGGCTTTGGCGAAGCCGTGGTTTTTGGCGCAGAAAGCGGAAGAGCAAAACGATGCGGGACGCTAGCTTTTCGGCCAAGGAGCTCTCCTCCAGCGTGACCGGATCGCCGCCAGCGTCTTCTTCCGTCTCGTCCATTGCGCGCCTCGGCTGCGTCGTGCTGGCTGGTTTGTTCGTCGCCAATTGCGCCGGCAATCAGACCGCCGGCCGTCGCTCCAAGGAGATCGGCGCTTTCCCGCAGTGGAAATACGGCCCCGCCAGCCCGCGCGTCGTCGCGGACGGCGAGGAGGTGCCGAAGGGCGGCGGTCGCCAACTCGTCGGCAAGGCCTATTCGGTCGCCGGCAAACGCTACGTGCCCTACGAAAAGCCTGTCGGCTATGCCGCTGTCGGCCTGGCCTCCTGGTATGGCGAGGCCTTCCACGGTCGCCGCACGGCCAATGGCGAGGTCTATGACCGCAACAGCATCTCAGCCGCGCACCCGACGATGCCGCTGCCGGCCTATGCGCGTGTCACGAACCTTTTGAACAATCGCTCGATCATCGTACGCGTCAACGATCGCGGCCCCTATCACGGCAATCGCCTGATGGACGTTTCGCAGAAGACTGCCGATGCGCTTGCCTTCCGCCATCTCGGGACGGCGCGCATCAAGATGGAATATCTCGGCCAGGCCTCGCTCGCCGGCTCGGACGACAATCTCCTGCTCGCAACGCTCCGCACCGACGGCAGCCAGGCGCCGATTCCGGGCACCAGCGCACGGACGATGGTCGCCAGCACAGAAGGGGTCGCCACGACGCGCACGCGCAGCGCCGATATCGATGCTCCCGCCCCGGTGGCGGAGCCGGAGCCCGTTACGGTTCCCGAGGTCAGCCAGCCCGTCGCGCAGGCCTATGCTCCTCAAACGACGCGTGTGATCTCGCCGTCGTCGCCGGTCATGGCCACGCTTGCATCCGCCGGTCCCCCGGCTTCCGCAGCCACGCCGGTCCGTGCCGCCCCGCTGCCGCCGAGCCGGCCTTTCGATCTCGATATCATCGCCAACGCCGGAAAGCCGGTTGCGGTTCCCGCTGCGCTGCGCTCCACGCTGCCGCCGCCGCGCGGCACGTCCGCAAGCCTGCTGAACGTGCCCGAGAAGGGGCTCGCCAGGACCCAGCTGGTCAACCGGCTCGCTTTCCAGGCCGTGTTGCCGCCGACGCGCAACTGAAGCCAATTTTCTTGACCTGATGCCGGGCGCTCTGCTTCACATCGAGGCATGAGCGCCTTTCGTTATGCGAACCTGTCTGCTGCGGCTCTGCCGCCGGTTCGGTGGTTGGGCGCCGGCGTGGTTGTCCTGCTCTGGGCTCTCATTCTTGCCGCTCCGGTTCGTGCCCAGAACTTCCAGTCGCAGGCGCCTTTTGCGGTCTTGCTCGATTCGGATACAGGCGCCGTCCTCTACGAGAAATCGGCCGACGAATTAATGGTCCCGGCGAGCATGGCGAAGCTCGCGACGGTGCTCGTCGCCTTTCAGGACATCAGCGCCGGCCGCCTGTCGCTCGACAGCGAGATCGGCATCTCCGAGAACGCCTGGCGCAAGGGCGGGGCGCCTTCGGGTGGCTCTGCGATGTTCGCCATCGTCAACAGCCGCATCAAGCTGTCCGATATCCTGCAGGGCATCATCGTTCAGTCCGGCAACGACGCTTCGATCGCCCTGGCCGAAGCGATCGCCGGCGACGAGGCGACCTTTGGACGGATCATGACGGAGCGGGTGCGGGCGCTGGGGCTCACCAAATCCGTCTTCCGCAATGCAACCGGCATGGCTGATCCGCAGCAACGTGTGACGGCGCGCGAGCTCGCCCTGCTCGCGGACCACATCATCAAGACCTATCCGGAACTCTACAAGATCTTCGGCCAGCGCGAATTCACCTGGAACAAGATCAGACAGCAGAACCGCAACCCGCTGTTGACGATGGATATCGGCGCCGACGGGCTGAAGACGGGGAATATCGACGAGTCGGGCTTTGGCCTCGTCGGCTCGGCCGTCCAGAACGGCCAGCGCCTCATCGTCGTCGTTAATGGCCTCAAGACAGCGCGGGACCGGGCGGCTGAAGCCCGCAAGCTGCTGGAATGGGGCTTCCGCGCTTTCGAGCGGCGGCAACTCTTCGCCAATGGCGAGACCGTGGGAGAGGCTAGCGTCTATGGCGGCGAGAAGGGGCGCGTCGCGCTGCGCAGCAAGGGGGCCATCAGCCTCCTCCTGCCGCGGGGCAGCACGGAGCGCCTCGCCGCGCGTATCGTCTATCGCGGCCCGCTTATCGTTCCCGTCCAGGAGGGGGCGGAAGTGGCCCGTCTCATCGTGACGCGCGGCGATATCAAAACGCTGGACGTGCCCCTCTATGCGGCCGAAACGGTGCAGGCCGGCACGCTGCAGAGCCGCGCGCTCGATGCGCTGTTCGAGGCCACGACCGGCTGGGTCCGCAAGGCGCTGGGCCGGAGCTGAGCGGATCGACATGGACAAGGGACGATTCATCACCCTCGAGGGCGGCGAGGGCGCCGGCAAATCGACGCTGGCGCGCGCATTGGCGGGGCGGCTCGGCGAGGCCGGCTTTGTGGCCCGGACGACGCGCGAGCCTGGCGGCTCGCCCAAGGCCGAGGCTATTCGCGAGATGATCTTGGCGGGGCAGGCCAAGGACTATGGCGCCTTCGCCGAGGCCCTGATGTTCTCGGCAGCACGGATCGACCATATCGACAGCCTAATCCGCCCTGCGCTCGAAGGGGGCGAATGGGTGATCTGCGATCGCTTCATCGATTCGACGCGGGTCTATCAGGGCGTGCTGGGCAAGATCGACCCGGCTCTGCTGGCCGCGCTCGAATCCGTGACCGTCGCCGGGCTGATGCCGGATCTCACCCTGATCCTTGATCTCGATCCCGATATCGGCCTCGCCCGTGCCGCAAAACGGCGCCGGCCCGGAGAGGCGGTCGATCGATTCGAGGGCGAAACGCTGGCCTTCCACCGCAGTTTGCGCCAAGCCTATCGCGACATTGCCGCCCGGGAGCCGCGGCGCTGCGTCCTGCTCGATGCAACGCTGCCCCCCGAGGCGCTTGCGGAAGCGGCGTGGAAGGCGGTGGGCGAGCGCCTGCAAACCAGACCGGAAGCGTGATGCGAGAGACCAGCGACGAACCCGACCGGCTGCCGATTACGCCGCATCCGCGCGAGACGCTGAGCCTGATCGGCCACGAGGCACAGGAGCGGGCCTTTCTCGATGCGGTCTCGTCCGGCCGGATGCATCACGCGTGGCTGCTCGGTGGGCCGGAAGGCATCGGCAAGGCGAGCTTCGCCTATCGGGCGGCGCGCTTCATGCTCGCTGCCGGCGATCCGCGGATGCGCGCCGCGCAGAAGCGCGATCTCGCCATGCCCGAGAGCGACCCCGCCTCGCGGCGCGTCATGGCGCAGTCGCATCCCGATCTGCATGTGCTTCGGCGGGTGCCCAAGCCGGACGGCAAGAGCTACACCAGCAACATCCCGGTCGATGCGGTGCGACGGGTCATCGACCGCTTCGGCGCGAGCGCTGCCGAGGGCGGCTGGCGCGTCTGCATCGTCGATTCCGCCGAGGATATGGAGCGCTCCGCCGCGAATGCGCTGCTGAAGCTGCTGGAGGAGCCGCCGCCGCGGGCGCTGTTCCTGATCGTCGCCCATGCGCCGGGCCGCATGCTGCCGACGATCCGCTCGCGATGCCGCCTCCTGACCTTCGCCCCGCTCGACGAAGCCGGAGTGATGGAGGCCGGAAGCCTGGCGCTGGAGCGGATGCAGGCGCCGCTCGACGGCTCGGCATTGCGGCGAGCCGCGAGCCTTGCCGAAGGCTCGGTGCGGCGGGCGCTGACCTATGTCGATCCCGAGACGCTCGCCCTGGTCGAAGCGGTGAGGGCGCGCCTCGACGCGCTGCCGCATGTCGACACCCCGGCGCTGCTGGCGCTGGCCGAGGACGTCGCCGGCAAGGCCGGCGAGCGCGATTTCGCGGTGATGATCGAGACGGTGCAAGGCTGGATCTCCGACCACCTGCACGCGCATGCTGCAGCGCAACCGGCGCGTCTTGCACCACTTGCGGAGGTATGGGAAAAGCTTGGACAGCAGGCGCGAGAGGTCGAGACGTACAACCTCGACCGTCGACCGCTGGTGATGACGATGTTTCATGATCTGTCGGCTGCGGTTTCCCGCTCGCGCGCAGCGTGAAGCGAAGCTCTCGGACAGATGATGGCAACCGCCCCGAAATTCTACCTGACGACCGCGATCCATTACACCAACGGGCCGCCGCATATCGGCCACGCCTATGAGATGGTGGCGGCCGACGCGATCGCGCGGTTCAAGCGGCTCGACGGCTACGACGTCTTCGCCATGACCGGCACGGACGAGCACGGCCAGAAGGTTCAGCGCACGGCGGCCCAGAACGGCCTGTCGGCGAAGGAGTTCGTCGACAAGATCGCGGCGCGGTTCCAGGAGATGGAGCAGCGCCTCGGCTGTTCTTTCGACCGCTTCATCCGCACGACCGACCCCGACCACGAGGTCTCGACCGACGAGCTTTGGCGGCGCATGGAGGCCAATGGCGACCTCTATCTCGCCAAGTATTCCGGCTGGTATTCGGTGCGCGACGAGGCCTTCTATGGCGAGGAGGAGACGACCCTCCAGCCCGACGGCACGCGCCTGGGGGGGCAGGGGACGCCGGTCGAGTGGGTGGAGGAAGAGAGTTACTTCTTCCGCCTCGCCAAGTACCAGGACGCCCTGCTGAAGCTCTACGATGAGGTCCCGGACTTCATTTCGCCGGAGACGCGCAGGAACGAGGTCGTCTCCTTCGTCAAGGGAGGCCTTGAGGATCTCTCGATCAGCCGCACGACCTTCGACTGGGGCCTGCCGGTTCCTGGCGCCCCGAAGCATGTCATGTATGTCTGGGTCGACGCGCTCAACAACTACCTCACCGGGACGGGCTTCCCCGATCCCGCGAGCCCCCGCGCGCATTATTGGCCGGCCGATGTCCACATCATCGGCAAGGACATCGTGCGCTTCCATGCGGTTTACTGGCCGGCCTTCCTGATGTCGGCGGGGCTGCCGCTGCCGAAGCGCGTCTTCGGCCACGGCTTCCTGCTGAACAAGGGCACGAAGATGTCGAAGTCGCTGGGCAACGTGGTCGATCCCTTCGACCTCGCCGAGACCTATGGCGTCGACCAGCTGCGCTATTTCTTCCTGCGCGAGGTTTCCTTCGGCCAGGACGGCAATTACAGCCATGATGCCATTGTCGGGCGGATCAATGCCGACCTCGCCAACGACCTCGGCAATCTGGCGCAGCGCTCGCTGTCGATGATCGCCAAGAACTGCGAGGGCAGGGTGCCACCCTGCGGGACGCTGACCGAGGCGGACAAGGCCATGCTCGCCATGGCCGACGGCGCGCTCGCGAAGGCCCGCGACATGATGAAGGATTTCGCCCTGCATAGCCTGCTGGCCGATATCTGGGCGGTGGTGGCGGAGGCGAACCGCTATTTCGCCGCCAACGAGCCCTGGCGCCTGACCAAGACAGATCCGGCGCGCCGCGACACCGTGCTTTACGTTACGATCGAGGTGATCCGGCAAGTCGCGATCCTGGTGCAGCCGGTAATGCCGCAGGCAGCGGGCAAACTGCTTGACCTGCTCGGCGTGCCTGCTGAGGCGCGCAGCTTTGCTGCGCTCGGCGAGATCGGACGTCTGGCCAGCGGGACACCGCTGCCGGCGCCGAGCGCGGTGTTCCCGCGCTATGTCGAGCCCGAGGATGGTCAGGCGGCGTGATGGTCATCGACACACACTGCCATCTCGACTTTCCGGACTTCGCGGCGGAGCTGCCGGCTTATATCGCGCGGGCCGAAGCCGCGGGCGTCGGCCGGATGGTCACGATCTCGACCCGCGTCGCGCGCTTGGCTGATTATGCTGCGATCGCGGAGCGCTTCCCGTCGGTCTGGTTCTCGGTCGGCACCCATCCGCATCAGGCGCATGAGGAGCTCGACATCACGGCCGAGCGGCTGGCGGAACTGTCGGGCCATCCGCGCTGTGTCGCGATCGGGGAGGCCGGGCTCGACTACCACTACGATTCCAGCCCGCGCGATGCGCAGGCACACGGGCTGCGAACCCACATCGCGGCCGCCCGGATGACGCAGTTGCCGCTCGTCATCCACGCCCGCGAGGCGGATGACGACATGATCGCGATTCTGCGGGAGGAAACCGGGAAGGGCGCTTTCCCGGCGATTCTGCACTGCTTCACGGCGGGAGAGGCGCTCGCCATGGCCGGTGTCGAACTCGGCTTCTACGTATCCTTCTCCGGCATCCTGACCTTCAAGACCTCGGAGAACCTGCGCCGCATCGCGCGGATGGTGCCGCGCGAGCGCCTGCTGGTCGAGACGGATGCGCCCTATCTGGCTCCCGTCCCGTTCAGGGGCAAACGCAACGAGCCGGCCTATGTCGTTGAAACGGCGAAGGTTCTGGCGGATGCGATCGGCGTTCCCTTCGACGAAGCCGCTCGGATCACCACCGAAAACGCCCGGCGCTGCTACTGGAAGATGGACCACGCCGCGCCGGTTGCGCGGGTCGCCTGATCCCGCGCCATGACGCTGACGGCTACGATCCTCGGCTGCGGTTCCTCGGGTGGCGTGCCAAGGCCTGGCTCCGGTTGGGGTGCCTGCGACCCGAGCAATCCAAAGAATCGCCGGCGCCGCTGCTCGATTCTGCTGACGCGTTCGGGACCGGACGGTACGACCCGGGTTCTCGTCGATACCTCTCCGGACCTGCGTGAACAGCTCTTGTCCGCCGAGGTGGAGGCGCTCGACGGCGTGCTGATGACGCATGACCATGCCGACCATAGCCATGGCATCGACGATCTGCGCGCGCTTGTCCTGCATATGCGCCAGCGCATCCGCATCTATGCCGATACAACCACACAAGCCTCGCTGCGCACACGCTTCGGCTATCTCTTCGAGACGCCGGCAGGCAGTTACTACCCGCCGATCCTCGATCTCGACCAGATCACTGCCGGACGTAGCCAGACAATCGACGGCGCCGGCGGACTGATCGAAGCGCTGCCATTCCGGGTCGAGCACGGGCCGAATTATGAAGCGCTCGGCTTCCGTTTCGGCTCGCTGGCCTATCTGCCCGATGTCAGCCTGATCCCGCCGGCAGCAATGGAAGCCATGGCCGGCCTCGATATCCTGATTCTCGACTGCCTGCGCGAGACGCCGCATCCCAGCCATTTCCATCTGGCTCAGTCGCTCGATGCCATCGCCGCGCTGAAGCCGCGACGCGCGATCCTGACCAATCTCCATGTCGATCTGGATTATGCGAGCCTCGCCAGCCGCTTGGCGGACAATATCGCAGTGGCATTCGATGGA
The DNA here is from genome assembly GCF_056395485.1 of Allobosea sp. 10L417. Classification (NCBI taxonomy): domain Bacteria; kingdom Pseudomonadati; phylum Pseudomonadota; class Alphaproteobacteria; order Hyphomicrobiales; family Alloboseaceae; genus Allobosea; species Allobosea sp. 10L417. The sequence continues at coordinate 299,295 of NZ_JBFTJP010000005.1, read as the reverse complement.
ATGACGCTGACGATTGCCGAATAGGGCAACCATCCCGGCGCTCAAGCGATCCCAAATGGTGAGGTGCGTCCTCGGAATGGGCCGACACCGGGCTCTCCCGGCGGCGTGGTGGCCGCCGAGGATATGGCCGAGGCTTGCTGGGCATTTCTGGGGCAGCAATGCCACGCGATGGCCGGCCTCGGCACCGGGCGAAGCTGCACATCGGGCAAAATGAGGTCGGGGGCGCTCGGCTGCAGCGTCACATCGCAATTGTCCGGCGCAGCGTGGTAGCCCGAGGCGCCATTATCCTACACGGGTCTTTGCTCCGAATATGCGCGAACCGTCACGCTCATGGCGCCCAAAGCCGGGCATTCCGCATGGAGGCGATCGCCCGGCTCGATAGGTCCAACTCCCTGGGGTGTCCCGGTATAAACGATGTCGCCGGGATAGAGCGTATAGAATGAGGATGCGAATTCGATGATGCGCGCGACATCGTAGATCATGTCGGCCGTCGAAGTGTGTTGCTTGATATCGCCATTCCGACGCAAGGTCAGTTCAAGATCGTTCGGGCTGGGAATTTCGTCGGCCGTGGTCAGCCAGGGGCCAAGAACAGAGTAGGAGTCAATCGACTTCCTGAAGCTGCGGTCCTCCGTTCCGCGGACGGTGATATCCAGGCCGAGGCAATATCCGGCGACATGGTCAAGAGCGTCCATGCGCGAAACACAACTCGCCGTCTCGCCGATGATGGCGACGAGTTCGATTTCATGATCCGTGCGTCGATCGGGAAAACGAAGGGCGATCCCCTGCGAGGGGCCGACCAGAGAAGACGTTGCCTTCAGAAACAGACCCGCCTTTCCAATCTCGGGAATATTATGGCCGGGTGAAATGTTGCTCGCCTGCATCTCCAGGATATGGGCCATGTAGTTGACGGGGGCCGCGACAATCTTGCCGGGAAACTTCACTGGAGACAGGAGATCGACCTTGTCCAGCGAAAAGGAACGAAAGCTCGTCAGACTGTCCGGCAATGCTTTGCGAAGGTCTCGTATGCTCCATACGAAAGGATCGCCCAAATCATCAGCGGCAATTCTGGATGACAAGCTCTCGGCCAGTTCGGTAACGTCGAAAACCCTGCCGTCCGATACCACGCCGACATTGTCGTCATTAAAGCGGCACAGCTTCATCATTCAATCCTTCTTCTTTGCGTGCCGCCGTATGCCGCGCCGAAATTGCCCAGGATGGTGCTCAGCGCATGCAATGGCGAACCGGATATAAGAAAGTATACCAATAGTTGGTATGCTGTCAAATAGCGTGCGACTTATACGCGCCGCCCCCCATACGAGCGGCGCGCTCCCGCGCCGATCAGAGCGTCAAGCGGGCCCGGACGCGTCGCGCTTTCGAGAGGTTTTGCTCGGCTTGGCGACCTTCGCGTCGATCGGCTTTTTCGGCCGCGAGATGTTCTTGCGTGCCGCGAAATCCTCGAGCAGCTCGTCATTGAGCGGCGCGCGGCTGAACGTGTTGTTGACCCGAACGATCTGGGTCAACATTTCCATGAAACGGCGCTTATCCGGCGCGCTGAGAGGGGCGAGAATGCGCTCCTCGCAGCGATTGATCATGGGCTCGATCTGCCTGACGACCTCCTGGCCGCGCTTCGTGGCGTTCAGGAGCTGGCGCCGTCGATCCGTTTCGGAACGCTCTCGCGTGATGAGACCTTTTTCCTCGAGGCGGTCCAAGACCTTGACGATCGTCGTCTTGTCGAAGGCGATCATGCTGCTCAGACTGGCCTGATCGACGTTGGGGATCTCGTCGATCATATGCAGTGCTGCATATTGCACGGTTGTCAGACCGAGCTCGCTCGTCTCCTCAAGAAAGATCGCGACGGCAATCTGGTTCATGCGGCGGATCAGGTGGCCGGCTCGCGAGTAGAAAACTTCAAGCGTCATTTCGGAACGTGCCTGAACAAGCTTCGGACAATCTTTGCAGCGGAAGCCGCCTTCAAGGCGACCCAAGAATCGCGAATGTTATCGTTCAACGTCGCAGAGGACTAGGCTCAGGCAGGACTATGCTCAGGCCGGAATCGACCGGTCAGCTCCGAGCCCGCTCCGACCCGACAGGCCATGCCGCCATCACACATCGAAAAAGACGGTTTCTGCTGCACCTTGCATGTGAACGTCCCATCGGTATTCGTATGGCGTCGTTGACGACAGGCGCGCGACCAGCGTGTGGCGCCGTTGTGGATCGACCAATCCCAGAACATGGTCCTGCTCGTTCGCGTGCTCGTCGCCGAAGTAGATGCGCGTCACGAGATGCGTGAGCTGCCCTCTCATGAACAGGGTCACGTTGATGTGCGGAGCTTGATGGCGACCGTCGGTACTTTCTGGGCGCCCGGGCTTGATCGTCTTGAAGCTGAAGGAGCCATCGTCACGCATGGGAATCCGGCCGAACCCGAAAAAGGACTGATCCGGCTCTTCGTTTCGTCGGTCTTCGGGATGATGGTAGCGTCCGGTCGCATCCGCTTGCCAGAGCTCCAGAACCGCATCGGGAATCGGCTGGCCGTCTCCGTCCAGTATCGTCCCGGTCACGGTGATGCTCTGCCCCTGCGCCGCCGCAAGTGTCAGGTCGGTCGTGTAAAGGGCTTCGAACCCGATGTGGAAGTACGGCCCAACGGTTTGGGATGCTGTCAGCGTCATGGTCACGGGCGGCTTCCTTCAGTGGTGCTCGGGGGTCGCGTCGCGCCCGCGCAGAACGATGTCGAAGCGGTAGCCCAGGGCCCAGTCGGGTTCGGTCACGTCGAGGTCAAATCGCGCGATCAGGCGTTCACGCGCCTTCTCGTCATGGATGCTGTTGTAGATCGGGTCATAAGCCATCAGCGGGTCACCGGGAAAATACATCTGGGTGACAATGCGGGTGAGAAAGCTCGGCCCGAAGACGGAGAAGTGCAGATGTTGGGGGCGCCAGGCGTTGGCGTGGTTCTTCCAGGGATAGGAGCCCGGCTTGATCGTTACGAAGCGGTATTGCCCAGTTGCGTCGGTGACCGTGCGCCCGGCGCCGCTGAAATTCGGATCGAGCGGTGCGGCATGCTGGTCATTTTTGTGGAGATACCGGCCGGCGGCGTTGGCCTGCCACAATTCGACGAGCGTGTGAGGGACAGGGCGCCCATCCTCGTCGAGCACGCGGCCGGTCACGATGATCCGCTCTCCGAGAGGCTCGGCCGCATGCATGCGGGTCAGATCGTGGTCTTCGGCGCGAATGCGTCCATGACCGAAGACAGGGCCGGTGATCTCCGAAAGCTGGTGCGGGATCAGCACGAGAGGCTGCTTGGGGGCCCGCTTTATGGTGGATGTGTAGTCCGGGTAGAGGTGAGGCGGGTGAATTCCGGCCGATGGCCGGCGATAGCGGACGAGCGTGGTCATTGTGAGCGATCTCCGTCTTGGCGCCGTCAGGCTTCCTTGAATGCTTCTTCTCGTGTCCGGCGCAGGGCGGGGAGCACGACGGCGGCGAGCAACGCGGCCGAGACGATCAACAGGCCCAGGCTGATAGGTTCGGTCGTGAACACGGTCGGGTCGCCGTGGGAAAGGATCATCGCCCGGCGCAGATTCTCTTCCATCATCGGCCCGAGGATGAACCCGAGCAGCATCGGCGCGGGCTCGCAGCCAACCTTGAAGAATACGTATCCGAGCGTGGCGAAAATCGCGGCGAGTACGACCTCGAACGCGGAGTTGTTCACGGTATAGACGCCGATGACGCAGAAGAAGAGAATGCAGGGAAACAGGAAGCGATAGGGAACTGTCAGCAACCGGACCCAGATGCCGACGAGTGGCAGATTGATCACCACGAGCATCAGGTTTCCGACCCACATGCTGGCGATGACGCCCCAGAACAGGCTGGGCTGCTGGGTCATGACGCTCGGGCCCGGTGCAACGCCCTGGATCATCAGCGCGCCCAGCATCATCGCCATGACGGGGTTCGAAGGGATGCCGAGCGTCAGCATCGGGATGAACGAGGTCTGCGCACCGGCATTGTTGGCCGATTCAGGGCTCGCTACGCCCTCGATCGCGCCATGTCCAAAACGGGACGGATCCTTGGCGATCTTCTTTTCGATGGCGTAGGCCGCAAAGGAACTCAGCAAGGCCCCGCCACCAGGCAGAACGCCGAGGATCGCGCCAATGCCCGTGCCACGCAGGATGGGCATGATCGACGCGCGCATTTCATCGCGCGACGGCATCAGCGAGCCGATGACCCTGCTCGCGGACCGGTCGTGCCGATGCTCGAGATTGCTGATGATCTCGAACATGCCGAAAAGCCCCATCGCAATCGGCATGAAGCCGATGCCGTCGATCAATTCGGGAATGTCGAAGGTGTAGCGAAGGTCACCCGTATTCAGGTCGGTTCCGACGAGTCCCAGGAGCAGGCCGAGACAGGTCATGGCGAGGGCTTTCAGGAGCGAGCCCTGCGCAAGCACGACGGCTCCGACGAGACCCAGCACCATCAAGGAAAAGTACTCTGCCGGGCCGAACTGCAGCGCGACGCGGGTCAGAGGCGGGCTGGCCAGCGCTATGAGCAGCGTCGAGACGGTGCCGGCGAAGAAGGAGCCGATTGCGGCGACCGCAAGCGCAGCGCCAGCGCGACCGCGACGTGCCATGGCGTGCCCGTCTAGACAGGTGACGACCGAGGTGGATTCACCGGGCGTATTGATCAGAATTGCCGTGGTGGACCCGCCGTACTGAGCCCCGTAGTAGATCCCCGCCAGCATGATGAGCGCCGCCGTCGGAGTCAGATAGAACGTGATCGGCAGCAACATCGCCATCGTCGCCACCGGGCCGATCCCCGGCAGGACGCCGATGAGCGTTCCAATCAGAACGCCAACAAAGCAGAAGAGAAGATTCATGGGGGTGAAGGCGACGGAGAGGCCGAGGGCCAGGTTGTCGAAGATTTCCATGGGTTCTACCTCCAACCCGCAAGGATTTTGATCGGCAGTCCGAGAACAAAGACGAACAGAACCGAGGCTGCGATTGCGAGGCCGATGGAGAGGGCGGCCATCTCCCGGAACTTGAATTCGTGGCCGGCGAGGGCGCCGATCATGATCACGGCGATTGTGCCGATGGCCAGGCCGAGACGGTCGACCAGGGCCGCGAAGGCGAGGACGCCCGCGACAATCAGGATCAAAGAGCGAATGTTGAAATGGGTAATCGGTTCGCCGCCGATCGCCACGCCGCGGATCGCGATGGTCGCCCCCAATCCGACGAGGAGCCAGCACAACAGCGTTGGCAAATATCCCGGCCCCATGCGTAGCGCGGAGCCGACCGGATAGTTGCTTCCAAGCCAGAGGCCGAGACCCCCCAATGAGGCGAAGATGAGGCCGGCGAGGACTTCCTGATTCAGATGAAGCCGCATGCTCATGCTCCTTCCGCGATGGCTGCTAATTGTTGGGACCGCCAGTGATTCCGGGCCTCGTCTTCGTCTGCGTCCACCACGGTGGGTTCCGAAGGGGGCAGATCCGCAGGCGTCACCATATGGGCGATCTGATAGAAACCTGAGACGGGTGAACCGGCGGCGCCGCGCCGGATCACCTCGTCCGGCGGAAGCAATCTGGCGGTCGCGCTTTCCAGGTTTGCGGCGCTATAGCCTTCGACGACAAGGATCCAATCGGCGGTGTCGTCGGCGCGACCGCGCAGCGCCTGCTCATGCGTAGCTTGCGGCGCCCAAGCGGGCGCATGCTCGAGGAGATGCGCGCCTACGACGCCTGGTTGCGACATGAGCGACGGCAGTGCGGTTTCGACGAGCCACCGGCGAAGTTCGCTTGAGCCCGCGCCATCGTCGCGCGGGGTCAGGCGAACGGCCTGGATATAGGCGCCGATTCCCGATCCGTGGCTCGCGGTCACCTGGCTCGGGGTGCGGCTCAGGCGTTGGACCAACGCCATGATGGAACGAGTCCATACGGAGGGATTGTTCAGGCGGGCCAGATAGGCGGGTGAGGCGATTGTCGCGAGTTGGTCGACTTCGTAGAGAACGAAGTATCGCGGGGCGTTGCCACTTATCGAGACGCCCCGTCTGGCGCGCAGGAAGCCCGGAATACCAAGGCGTTCCAGGAAGTGTTCGTTCGAATGCCACTCGTCATGCGCAGCATGGTGTTCCGGCGCGATGTCGCACCACATGACGAGCGCACCCTTGCCCAGCAAAGGCATGACTTGCTCCATCTCATCGAGCTGAGGTTTGGGAGAACGGCGCAGCAGGCTGCGCCGAGACGTTACTCGGCGCGCGCGCCAGAGGCCTTGACGACCTGGCCAAGACGCGTGGTTTCAGACGCCATGACGGCGGCAAACTCTTCGGGCGAGTTGCCGATGATGTTCACTCCGAATTCCGTCATGCGAGCGACGACATCGGGATGCTTCAGTGCTTTGATGAATTCGGCATTGAGCTTGTTGATCACCGGCGCGGGCGTATTCGCCGGCGCCGCGATGCCGAACCAGGCACTGAGCTCATAGCCAGGAAATCCCGCCTCGGCCATGGTCGGCACGTCCGGCAGCATCGCCGAGCGCTTGCTGTCGGTGACGGCCAGCCCCTTGAGATTGCCGTCGCGGACCAGCGGACCAGAGCCGGGAATACCGTCGAAGATGAGATCGAGCCGGCCGGCCAGCAGGTCGGGAAGGATCTGTGCCGTGCCCTTGTACGGCACATGGACGACATTGCTTCCCGTCCCGGACTTGAACATCTCTCCGAGCAAATGGCCGCCGCTGCCGATGCCTTGCGAAGCGAAGGAGAGGGGCTTCGCTTTGGACAACGCGACAAGATCAGCCGGTGTCTTGGCCGCGCTGTTTTTCGGCACAGCCAGCACATGCGACATGCTGAAGATTTCAGTGACCGGCGAGAAATCCTTCACCGGGTCGTAAGAGAGCTTGGCATAGAGGGATTGGTTGATGGCGTGGCTGCCGATATTTGCCAAGAACAGAGTATAGCCATCCGGCTTGGCCTGCTTGACTACCATCGCGCCGACCTGACCGCCGCCGCCGGGCCGGTTGTCGATCACCACCGGCTGGCCAATGCTGTCGGATACTTTGGCCGCGACAAGCCGCGTTGCTTGGTCAGCGACGCCTCCCGGAGGAAACGGCACGACGATCGTGACCGGCTTTGACGGGAAATCCTGTGCCGCTGCGGAGGCGATGCCTGCGGCGAGTACAAGGGTGGTAAGGAGCGCTAGTCCCCGATGCTTTGACATGATGTGGTTTCTCTCCCAACTGGAATAAGTCCGCCTTTTTTGTTTCGATCCGATRCCGGCGGGGCCTTCGAATCCTTTGCGCCACATTCAGTGGATCGCACCGAGATGAACTGAGGTGTCGTGCTTCCTGATTGCCTTTCGCGATGATTTCACGCGGATTTGCGGGGCGACTGCAGGTCTTCCGCAGAGAAGCCCGCCAATTTGCGATAGCGATCCTGCCAGGCCACGAGTTCTGTCTGCGATATGACGTCGTTGATGTGGTCGAAGCGCTTTCCGCCTGTCCGTTCCTCGACGACTCGGAGGATGGCGTCCGGCGCCTGGCTGCGATTGGCGATGACGACGTCGCCGGTGGCCTTCAGGCGCTTCGACTCGTACTCCTTGAGGGCGGCGAGCGGATCGTCCCCGCCGGCCAGGAGAACGGCGATCGTGTTGGCGTCGATGATCGCCTGGGCAGCGCCATTGGAGCCGCGTGGCATCATGGGGTGAGCGGCATCGCCGAGAAGGGTAATGCGCCCGGCAGTCCAGAACCGCAGAGGATCCTGATCCACCATCGGATATTCCAGGATCACGTCGGCGGCACGGAGCATCGCGGGAATATCCAGCCAATCGAACCGCGCATGTTCGAAATGGCCTATGAATTCCTCGACGCTGCTCTCCCGGTTCCAGTCGCGCGTCTGCTCATTCGGGCGTGACAGTTCGATCACCCAATTGATGAGCTGCCTGCCTTCGCCGTCGATGTCGTTGCGAATGGGATAGGTAATGAGCTTACCCGTCTCATAGGTCCCCATATAGACCATGCTGGCGCCGCTCAGGAACGGCTTCCATCGGGTCGCGCCGCGGTACTGCGTGGTGCCCTGATAGCGTGGCTTCGCCTCTTCGGGATGGAATTGCTTGCGCGCGGCGGAATGGACGCCGTCGCAGGCGATGACGATGCTGGCCCGCACTGTCTTGATGACGACGCCGGCTGCATCCCCGAAATGCACGATGGCCTCGTCGCCAGCCTGATCGACCGCGACGCAACGGTGGCCGAAGGTGATCGCGTCGCGTCCGAGACGGTCCAGGACCGCCTCGACGAGAACGGTATGAAGGTCCGCACGATGGATCGAGACCTGCGGCCATTCATAGCCCGCGAATTGACCGCGGGGTTCCGAGTAAACATGCTGGCCATGGCTCGTGTAGAAACAATACTCCCGCGTCGGAATCCCTTTTTCGACGAGGCGCTCGACGATCCCGAGCTCACCCAGCTCCCGGATGGCATGCGGGAGCAAATTCAACCCTACGCCCAAGGGCTTGAACTCAGGTGCGCCCTCATAGAGCCGACACCTGATCCCTACCCTTTGAAGCGCCAAGGCGAGTGTCAACCCACCAATGCCCGCTCCAATGATCAGGACGTCCAGATCCTGTTTTTGAGCCATTCTTCCCCCCGTTTCAGGTCGACAGCAGCCAGTGATGACCAGCGCTCACCGACGCGTTTCTTCTCGCAGGTGGCCAATACGGTCGGTCAGCGCGCGATCCGTCATCAGGAAGAGTGTCGCAGGGCCGGAGGTGGCGTTGTGCTCGATCCACTGCCAGCGCGGCAGCGTGAAGACGTCATGCTGCTTCCACTCGAAGCGGGTATCGCCGATCTGGCTGACGCCCTCACCTTCGATGACGACGACCATGGCCGTCGCGGTCGTGCGCATCGGCACCGTCGCACTACCCGGCGTCAGGCCGAGGGCGAAGCAATCGAGAGTCGGCATGATCGGACCGCCATCGACCGGGTTGATATAACGCAAGCGACGTGACCCGTCCGCCGCGGGCGGCATCGCCTTCAGGGCTCCCGACACACGGCTCCACGAGTAACGGTAAAGTGGCGAGTAGGGGACGGTGACGTCGCCCTCGGGCAGCACGCCGCCTTCGCACAGACTTGCATCGTCCATCTGTGCAAGGCCGCGATCGGGGATCGGGCCAGGCCCCACCTCGAAGAAGACGGTGCCGAGCTGGCGCGCGAGCGGGTAGTCGAGTCCATCGAACCAGACGGCCCGGGTCTTTCCCGAGTGATGGTGCTCGTGCCAGCTCCAGGCAGGCGTGAGAATGAGGTCGCCCGGCTCCATCGGGCAGGGCTTGCCGTCGACGACCGTGACCGCGCCGTCTCCCATCATGGCAAGCCGCAGCGCGGCGAGGGTATGGCGATGGGCATGCGCCGCTTCTCCCGCCTCGAGAATCTGAAGGCCGCCCGATAGCGTCGGCGTCGAGAATACGGTTCCCGGGAAGGCGGGGTGGGTGAGGAGCAGCACCCGGCGTTCAGCCTCCTGCATGCTGATCTCGCGCGCCGACCTCTCGATCAGCTCCGACATCGATGCCCACGGCCAGATGATGGGTTCGTAGTACTGCGGCTCCCGCGTGTTGAGACGCATATAGCGGTCCCAAAGCGGTTGAACGTTCACAGCCTCCATCGCCTCCAGGAGACCGGACTTGCTGTCCGCGCTATCGGGCCGCTCGGCCAAACCACGTCGCTCGCTCATCGCTCTTCCTCCGATCCGGCTTTTTGTGTCGCCGGGCTTGCCTCAGTATGGACTATCACCAATAATTGGCGTACCAACTAATTTGTCAAGCGGTTCTTCGAGCCGAAAGAAGAGCTGGGGGTCACGCCAATGTCACAGAGTCGCGATCGGTGCCCGACCGCGAAGCGAATGGAGGCCGACCGTTCGCGGGCGCAGGCCGAATCCCAGGCGCGATGTCAGATCATCGGCCTGCGAGGGGCCGGCACACAGCAGGGCATCCTTGTCATGCGCGGGAATGCCGACAGCTTGCGCGCTACAATCAATCTCGCCCGGAAGCACTGAGGGGGGCAAAGCAATGACAATCCGTGTCGCCGCCATTGAAGTCAGTCATTGGCATGCGCTTTATGATGCCGCCTATCTGCGGCAGATTCACCAAATGCCGGACGTCCAACTCGCCGGCTTGCAGGATCCCGACCCGAACGTCGCCGCATGGACAGCGGCGCAACTGGGCGGGGGAGTGGCGGTTTTCACCGACTATCGCGAGATGCTGCGCGCGGTGAAGCCTGATTTCGTGATTGCGCTCGGGCGCCACAGCGCGATGGCGGAGGTCGGGCATCACCTTCTCGACGAGGGGCTTCCTTTCCTCATGGAAAAGCCGATGGGTTTCGATGCCCGGGAGGTGCTTGCGCTGGCGGAGAAGACACGAGCGAAGGGCGGCTTTGCCGCCGTGCCGATGCCGCAGCGCAATTCCGCCTTCGTGCGCAAGGCAAGGGGGATGATCGACGAGGGCAGGTTCGGGCCGCTGTCGCATATCTACATGCGCATGAATCGCTTCTCATCGGCTCGCTATGTCGCGTGGAATTCGGCCTGGATGCTCGACCCGTCCCAGTCGAACGGCGGCGCGCTGCGCAATCTGGGCGCCCATGGCTTCGATGCCTTCTTGCATCTGACCGGGGAGGACGCCGAGATCACCGGTGCCCAGATCAGCCGGCGTGCCTTGGGAACCTCGGTCGACGATTACGCGTCTGTGCTGATTCGCTCGAAAAGCGGTGTGCTCGGGACATTGGAGGTCGGCAACGCCTATCCGCGTCGCACCGCGGAAGGCGGCCCGTACAAGGGGCCGAGCCGCGACAAGTTTCTGGACGGTGCGGATGGCGAATGGAAGGTTTCGGGCCGGGATGCGCTGCTCATGTCGAAAGACGGCGCGCTGCGCCTCGTCACGTCGGACGATGAAGAGACCGCCCCAAGTACTCCGACGACAAATCCGAGCTACGAGGTCATTGCCGAAGCACTCCGCCGTTGGAAATCCGGCGATCGACCCGAGGTGGATGTCTACGACTGCTATCGGGCCGTAAAGCTCATCGACGAAGCTTACGGTGTCGCCGAGCTGCATGGATAGCGCGCCGTTGGCGCGACCATGCCAAATGACACAAAGACGTTCCCGGGAGACATGTCTTGAGTAAACTACGATTGTCCGTCGCGATCGGAGGCTATGATCGCAACCGCCCCCTGATCGATGGCGAGGTCAAGATTGACGGGGTGGACCCGGTCTTCATGACGCTCGACCCGGAGGAGATCTTCTTCCGCGCTTTCCGTCATACGGAGTTCGACATCTGCGAGCTTTCCTTCAGCAGCCACGTGGTCAAGCTGGCTCAGGGAACCAGCCGGTATGTGGGCGTGCCCGCCTTCGTGTCGCGCGCCTTTCGCCACACGTCGATTTACGTCCGGTCCGACCGAGGCATCCGGGAACCGCGCGACCTGATCGGCCGCCGCATCGGCATCCCCGAGTATCAGCTCACTGCCTGCGTCTGGGCCCGCGCGTTCCTCGAGGACGATTTCGGCGTGAAACCGTCCGATGTCGTCTGGGTGCGAGGTGGCATCGAAGAGCCGGGGCGGCCGGAGAAGATCAGACTCGATCTCCCCTCGCAGATCCGTATCGAGAACGCTCCCGAAGGACGATCGCTCAACAGTCTCCTCCTCAGCGGCGAGATCGACGCGTTCATCGGCCCTCGCGCTCCGTCGTCATATGATCAGGGGAACCCCTTGGTCATGCGCCTGTTCGCCGATCCGACGGCCGCGGCGATCAGCTATTTCAGGCACACGCGCATCTTCCCGATCATGCACGTCATCGGCGTCCGTCGCGAACTGGTCGAGGCCCAGCCCTGGTTGCCGGCGGCCTGCCTCAAGGCCTTCGAGAGCTCCAAGAATGCCGCGATCCTGAAGCTGACGGACACGTCGGCGACGAAAGTCACCCTGCCATTCGTCGAGGAACAGCTCAAGGCTGCGCGGGATCTGATGGGGCCGGATTTCTGGCCTTATGGCGTCGCGTCGAACCGCCCTACCATCGAGGCGTTCCTCGACCATCACCACAGGCAGGGGCTCTCGTCGCGACGGGTAGCGCTTGAGGAGGTGTTCCATCCCTCGACCCTGGACGCCCATAAGATCTAGCCCGAACCGGCAATTAACCCGGCGGTCGGCCGCGGCATCGGCTCCTGCGCCGGTCCCGGCCAGGGCAGCACACCGTTCCGTGCGCATGAGGCTCCCATCAAGCGCGCGGAACTGCGGCACGTCGGGGGTAAGAAAGCTGGACGATGTCAAACAACGATAAAGGGCCGGGGCACTCAGTTCATCGTCGCCGGCTTTATTTCAAATCAGCTTGAGAGCGCTCTTGTAGAGAGCGTCTACCGCATGTGATTTTGATATAATTCCTTGCCGAACGCAGTATTCCATCATTTTCTCGATGGATGAGCGCATCGCTTCCGCGCCATTGATATTTGGCGTATTCGGGTCGGCCGGCGCAGCATCCGCGCTCTGATTCAGGAGGCGCACGATCTCCTGGACCGCGCCCGGCTCATCCGCGACGAGCCGGTCGGATACGACGGCGACATGGTTGATCTGGTAGTGGCCGAAGCACTGGTGCCAGGCCGCGGGATCGCGAGGCAGGCCATTGTCGATGACGGCCGAGAGACCGGCGCGCTCGGAGGGCACGAGGAGCGCCGCATCAAGCTCTCCGGCGAGCAGCATGTCCCGCAGCCCGGATGTGGCGGGAGCGCGCCGTACCGTCGCCGGAGGATTGGCCGAGGGCAGGTGGGGCTCTTCGACCGTGACCCATTCGACGGCGTCGGCCGGAAGGTCCCAGAGTTCGTCAAGCAGGCCGCGGACCCAGGCCGGGCTCGTCTGCGCATAGGCTCTGACGCCGATGCGTTTGCCGGCGAGTTGCCCCGGCGACAGCTTGCCTCGGCGCGGATCATGGACCAGGGCAGGGTGCTGAACGCGGTGGTTGAGCGTGATCGGCAGGAGGCTGAGAGGCCGGCCGGCCTCATACGCCTGCAGGAAGGTCACCAGGGCAAGTTCGCCGAAGGCGAAGCCCGGATCGTTCAGGAATTGCTTGAAGCCATCCTGGATCGGTTGGGCCTGGACATAGGAGATGTCGAACATGTCGGAGCGGAGCGCGCCGCTCTTGACTGCCTTTGTGCGCGGCGTGTCGTCCAACAGCGCCTGCAGCACGGGCCGCCACCGTGGCGATTGTGAGATCATGATCGTTTGGACTCCTGTCTGAACGCCGGCCTGCCAGTGCGAATTGCGCCCATGCACGAGGCAGGTGTCGCGCTCGATCCTAGGCCGCGAACAGCACGGCTCCTTCCGAGGGGACCCAGAGATAGACCTGCGAGGACGCGACGTCGGCCTGCGCTTCCACCTTCGCGATCGATCCAGCGACGTCGAGTTCATATTGGAAACGAGCGCCCAGATAGCTGCATGACAGCACGCGGGCCGACAGGACGGCGCCATCTTCTCCCGGACGCTGTTCCTTCGATTGCAGCAACCGCATCCTGTCAGGGCGCACCGAAATGCGAACTGGACTTTCCAGCGGCAGGGTCCGGTGGCTTTTCAGGCGCAGGAACTGGTCTTCGCCGATGCTGACGACGTTGCCGTCGGCGGTGTCGTTTCCGACGACCCGGCCCGGGAAGAAGCTGCTGGTGCCGATGAAGTCGGCCACGAAGGGGTCGGCGGGGCTGGCGTAGATCTCATGCGGGGTGCCGATCTGGACGATGCGGCCCTTGTTCATGACCACGATGCGGTCGCTGAGCGCCAGCGCCTCGCTCTGGTCATGGGTGACATAGATCGTGGTCAGCCGAACCTGATCCTTGAGCTGGCCGAGCCAGACGCGAGCGCGCTCGCGCAGCTTGGCGTCGAGATTGGAGAGCGGCTCGTCGAGGAGCAGGACGTCCGGCTTGTAGACCAGCGTGCGGGCGAGCGCGACGCGCTGCTGCTGTCCGCCGGAAAGCTCATGCGGATAGCGATCGGCATAGCTTTCCATTTCCACGAGTCCGAGCGCCTCGGTCACCCGCCGGTCCTTCTCGGCGCCCTTGACCTTCCTGAGCTTGAGCGGAAAGGCGACGTTGTCGCGCACGCTCATATGGGGCCACAACGCATAGGACTGGAAGACGAGCCCGAAATTGCGCTGTTCCGCCGGCAGAGAAAAGCCGTTTTGTCCATCGAACAGCACGGTCTCGCCGGTGCGGATCGAACCGTTCGTCGGCTGGTCGAGCCCCGCAACCGCCGCAAGGGTCGTCGACTTGCCGCAGCCCGACGGGCCGAGAAGGGTCACGAATTCGCCATCGGCAATGTGAAGGTCGAAGTCGCTGAGGGCCGTCACGGCGCCGAAGCGCTTGGTCAGTCCCTGGATGATGAGCTCAGTCATAAAGCTTGACCTTGAAGAGCGTCCGCGCAGCGAAGATGAACAGCACCGTCAGCAGGATCTGGACCGTTGCCAGAGCCGACAATGTGCCCATCTCGCCGAGGACCCAGTATTGGAGGAGCGTCGTTCCGATGACCTCGCTGCCGGGCGCGATCAGGAAGATGGCGATGGAGTATTCCTTGAGGAAGTGGATGAAGAGGATCGCGAAGCCCGAGAACATCGCCGGCTTGATGAGGCGCAGGACGATGGCGCGGACCGTCGTCAGCCAGTCCGCGCCGACGACGCGGGCGGCCCGATCGAGATCCGGGCCGATCTGAAGGAGGGCGGGCGAGAGGCTCGCGAAGGCCGTAGGAATATAGCGCATCGTGTAGGCCACCATCAGGACGACGATGCTGTTGCGCAGCCAGCCGAGCGGCGGAATGAAGACCATCGCATAGAAGAAGCCGATGCCGGCGATCAGGCCGGGGATCGCGCGCGGGAACAGCGCGACATATTCAAGCGCGCGCCGGAAGCGGAAGTCGGAGCGGTGAACGACGAGGGTCAATGCGGCGATGAAGGCAATCGCCACGGCGCTGCCGACGATCGCGATGACGAGGGTGTTGCCGATCGCGCGGAGATTGGCTTCTGACGAGAAGACAGCGGCGAAATTGTCGAGCGTCAGGACGTCCGCCATCGGCACGAGCGGGCTGAGGAAGCGCGTAAAGGCACGCAGCACCAGCACGCCGAGCGGAAGCACGATGAACAGCGTCGTATAGGTGAAGAGGAAGCCGAAGGCGATCCAGCGCACCGCGCCGAGATCGAAGAGCCGCTTGCGCGAGGCCTTGCCGCCGACGGTGACGTATCGCCGCGCATTGCGCAGCATCCGTCCTTGAAGGAAGACCAGGATGGACACGATGACCAGCAGAAGCGTCGCCGCCGTCGCAACCAGGCCGTAGTTCGGGCGCGGGGCCGCCACCCCCTGCGAATAGAGATAGGTCGTCAGAAGCGTGATGCCGCCCGGCTCGCCGAAGATGAGGGGGATCGACAGCATCTCCAGGGAGCTGGTGAAGCTGAGCACGCTGCCATAGAGGATCGCCGGCGTGAGCAGCGGCAAGGTGATCGAGACAAGCGTGCGCACCGCACCCGCGCCGCAGCTGCGTGCCGCGTCTTCGAGGGCGGGATCGGCGAGCTTGGTCGAGCCCAGGCAATAGAGTGCCGCCAGGGGTGATTGCGAGATGCCGGCGACGAGCGCCATGCCGCCCAGCGAATACAGATTCCAGGGCTGCTCGCCGACGATCCCCTGCACCCACAAGGTGATGTACCCGGCCGGGCCGTACATCAGAAACCACCCGAACGACAGGATCAGATGGGAGATGAACAAGGGCCAAAGCAGCATGCTCCCGAAAAGGCGCCGCCCCGGCACATTCGTGCGGCCGATCAGGACGGCGCTGACTACGCCCAAGAACTGCGACACGATCGTCGAGATGAAGGCGAAGACCAGCGTGTTGTAGATGATCGTGCCGAAGCCTTCCGAGCCGAACAGATCGGAGTAGTTCCTGATGCTGAGCTGCGCCTGCTCGTCATAGAGCGGCCGGTCCAGCACGGATTGGTACAACAGCGGCAGGATCGGCCCTGCGACCAGGACCAGCGCCATGACGGCGATGACGTATTGCAGGATGACGCTGCGCGCGGGGTGGTTCGCCAGCCCCGAGGCGAGCCCGGTCCGGCGCTGCATCGCGCGCGCGTCGAATGCGGGGATGTCCAGCTGGCTCATGACGGTTCCATTCGTTTCGTACCGTCGGTCAGGCGCGGTTGGCTTCGCGCCATTTCCGCACGAAGGCTTCGTGGTCGTTCACCAGGCCGCGGTCGTAATTGACCAGGATCGCATTTTCCGTGCCGATTTCCCGTTCGATCTGCGAGAAAGTCTCGGCGCCGCCGACGCTCTCGGACGTGACGGATGGCCTGACCGGCGTGCGCGAGCCTGCCGCCAGCGCCTTTTGCCCGGTCTCCGAGAGCATGAAGTCGAGAAGCAGCTTCGCCGAATTCGGGCGCGCCGACTTGATGGGAATGCCGAGGCCCCGGAAGACCGTCGGCGTGCCGTCGCTGATATAGCTCATGCCGACGATGCGCGCGCGCGCGGGATCGCGGACTGCCATGCGGGCGGCCGAAGATCCGCAGAAATAAGCCAGGACATATTCGCCGGTGGTCACCTTCTCGACCATCGGACCGGCCGAGCGCTCGAACCGCGTCTCCGGGCCGAGAGTGCGGTACCAGTCCCAGACCTTGTCGCCATGGTGCCTGGCGAAAAAGTAGTGGGCGTTGTAGCCGTAGGATGTCAGGTTGGCGCTGTAGCTCGTGAGCTTGCGGCGAAATATGCCAGGATTGGCTTTCACCTTCTCGACGAGATCGGCGAAACTGGTCGGCCAGAGCTTTTCCGGCAGAAGCGCCTTGTTCCAGAGGAAGACGAGCGGATCGAGAGCGGCTGTGTAGAGTCCGGGGCTCGGACGACTCCAGACCGGATAGGCACCGGCTTCCGGCGAGGCGTAAGCCAGGATCTGGTTGCGATCGATCATGTCGATCCAGGCGTCGGGCGCCACGGTGACGATGAGATCCGCCGTGCGGCTGCCGGTCGCGGATTCCGCGAAGTAGCGCTCCATGGCTTCGTTGGCGTTGATGTCCAATGTCTGGACGGAGATCCAGGGATACGCCGCCTTGAAGGCCTCAAGCGTCGGGCGCCATTGGCCCGGCGACATGTTCGAGTACGCGATGAGATCCGGTTCGGCACGCGAGGCCTCGATAAGCCTCGCGTAATCGGGCGGATAATTCGCAGGTATGTTCTGCGCCGAAGCCCTTGTCGCGGACATGGCCAGTCCGGCCGCACCCATCCGCAAGAAACCACGCCTGTCCATCATCGGTCATCCTCCCATTTTTTTATCTTTGGAGATGTTTAGTAGGATCGAGAGCTCATCGCTCCTTCGCGGAAACGTATTTCAAACCCGCCCGCGCCAGCGCCGGCCTCATCTCGTAGATGTCGAGACCCAGTTCGCCGGCCGCGAGGCGCGCGCGGCGCTGGCTTTCGCCGGCGATCCGTTTGCGCGCCGCCGCCAGCACCGCTTCGGCACGCTGACGCGGCAGCACCAGAACCCCGTCGTCATCCGCCACGACGACGTCTCCGGGCTGCACATGAGCTCCGGCGCAGACCACCGGCACATTCACCGACCCCAGCGTCGCCTTGACCGTGCCGCGGGCCGAGATGGCGCGGGACCACACCGGGAAGCCCATCTCCGTCAGCGAGCTGACGTCCCGGACGCCGCCATCGATGACGAGCCCTCTCACGCCCCGCGCCTGAAGCGAGCTCGCAAGCAGATCGCCGAACATGCCATCGCTATTCGCGGCGGTGCAGGCGACCACGAGGATGTCCCCGGGCTGGCATTGCTCGACGGCGACATGCAGCATCCAGTTGTCGCCGGGCTGGGCCAGAACCGTCACGGCCGAGCCGGCAATCGCGGCTCCCGGAAAGATCGGCCCCAGATAGGGGTCCATCAAGCCCGGCGCGCGGCCGGCTGCCTCATGCGACGTCGCGACGCCGCATTTGCCGAGCTCGTCGATGATCGCTCCGGCGGCGCGCTCGATATCCGTGACGACGATCCCGAGCTCGCTCATGCGAAGGCCTCCACGGCCTCTGGATAGGCGGAGCTGAAGGCCTCGCCATAGGTCATCGGCCGCCCGGAGTTGCGCCCGCCCTGCATGCCGCGGTTGAGGGCCACGCGCTCATAATAGTCCCAGAGATGCCGCTGCGCCGGCAAGGCCTCGAAAGCCCTGCGCTTCACCTCCCAGACCTCGGTGATGTTGAGAATCCGGTCGGGCCGGAAGCCGCATTGCTCGGGCTGATGCGGTTCGAAGGCGCAGAGCTGGGGCGCATTGTAGCTGACCTGCGGACCGGGCTTGTGACCGGCCGCCTGCGCCACGATGCGCGCCTCGCGGGCAAAGCGGGCGGCCTCCGGATGGTCGACATTGTACGGGTCGGCATCGGCATGCGTGAGCACGAAGGAGGGCATGAGCTCGCGATAGATATCGATCATCCGGTCGAGCATCGCGGAGGTCAGATGCAGCGGGTAATCGCCGGCGTCGAAGAACTCGATCTCGGCGCCGAGTACGGCCGCGGCAGCCTCGGCTTCCGCCTGTCGCGCGCTCTTGCAGGCTTCGAGCGTCATGCCGGGCTGCTTCCATGCGCCCTGGCTCTCGCCCCGCTCGCCGAAGGAGAGGCAGACGATCTTCATTCGCACGCCGCGGCGGGCGTGCAGGGCGATTGCGCCACCGGCGCGCCAGACGAAATCGCCGGGGTGGGCGCTGACCACCAATCCGCTTGCAGGTGCCGTCACGTCTTGCTCTCCAAAACTGCGCCGATGAGATCGGCCGAAGACAAAAGCCGGTTGAGGTCAGGGCCCGCGATCACGCCCGCCTTGTCCATGAGGGCGATTTCCTGGGCCGTGTGCCCGATCTCCGTCAGGATCTCGACGGTGTGCTCGCCGAGCGTCGGCGGCTGGCGCTCGATGCCGGGGCGTGCGCCATCGAAGCCGACCGGCAGGGCAGGGAGGCCGAAGGTCCTGGCATCCCCGCTGAGTGTGGTGACGGCGACGTCAAGCAAGCCTCCGCTTGCGAGCAGATGCGCGTCATCGAAGAGATCGGTGGGCTTGCCGACCGGGGCGAAGGGAATCGAGGCGGCCACGCAGCGCTCCTGCACGGTGTCGCGCGCAAGCGGCAGCAGCGCTTCCTGGATGCGCGGCAGCAACCAGCTCCGTTCGGCGTTGCGCAACGCGTTGCTCGCCAGACGCGGATCGCCAGCGAGTTCCTGCAGGCCGAACATCTCGATGAAGCGGCTCCATTGCATGTTGCTGGTCACGCCGATGAAGACCTGCTCGCCGCGGGCGACGTCGAACACGTTGTAGATGGCCCAGGCTCCATGCCGGATCGGCATCGGGCGAGGGTCGTTGCCCGTCGCGGCGAAACCCGCCATATGCGTCAGCATCAGGAAGGCGCCGGTTTCGAACAGGGCGCTGCCGACCTTCTGGCCCTTGCCGGTGCGATTGCGCTCCGAGAGCGCGGCGAGGACGGCGGTGACCCCGAAGATCCCTCCAAGAATGTCGGTGATCGACGATCCCGCCCGAAGCGGCCTTCCGGGCGGGCCGGTCATATAGGCGAGGCCGGTCTGGAACTGGATGACCTCGTCGAGTGCCGGCCGCCTCTCGTAGGGACCGCCGAGAAAGCCCTTCAAGGCGAGATAAAGCAGACGTGGATTGACCGCGCTCAGCTCTTCATAGCCGCAGCCCAGCCGCTCCATCGTTCCGGGGCCGTAGTTTTCGATGACGATATCGGCACCGGCGACGAGACGGTGGACGGCCCGGCGTCCCTCCGGATTCTTCAGGTCGATCGCGAGACTGCGCTTGTTGCGGTTGAAGCCCGGAAAGAACCCCGCGCCAAATCCCGGCAGGCTGCGGGTGTGGTCGCCTTCCGGCGCGGGCTCGATCTTGACGACGTCCGCTCCGAGGTCGGCAAACAGGAGACCCGCCGTCGGCCCCATGATCATATGGCTGAATTCGAGGACCTTGAGCCCTCGCAACGGCTTGGCGGACATCAGGCGGAACCTCGCAGGGCGTCGAGCGAACCGGCATGGATCAGTTCGCTGGGGAGGGTGTGGCCGACGATGGCTTCGGCCATCCGCCCCACCTCGATCAGGGCATCCAGGTCGACGCCCGTTTCGACGCCGATTTCGTGACAGAGAAGGACGAGTTCCTCGGTGCTGATGTTGCCGGCCGCGCCCTTCTGGCCGGCGAAGGGGCAGCCACCGAGCCCGCCGACCGTGGAGTCGAAAAAGTCGACGCCCATTTTCAGGCCCGCATAGGCGTTCGCGACCGCGAGACCCCGGGTGTCGTGGAGATGCAGCGTGATGCGCTTGTCGGGCCATTTCGCGCGGACCTCGCCGACAAGCGCCTCGACGCGCGGCGGCGTCGCCCAGCCCATCGTATCCGACAGCGATATCCGCTCGATCTCGACACCGGCTTCGGCGGCGACGCCGAAGCCGTCCTGCAGCGTCGCGATCACCTGCTCGCGCGGCACGTCTCCCTGATAGTTGCAGCCGAAGGCGGCCATCACGCCGACCCGCTTGACGGGTACGCCGCGCGCGATGTGGAGAGCCGTCTGCCGGCGGCTCGCCTCGACCTGCTCGGCATGGCTGCGATTGAGATTTCTGCGCGTGAACGCTTCCGAAGCCGTCAGCGAGATCGAACCGTAGAGCGTGAGCTTGTCGGCAGCGGCGAGGGCGCGGTCGAGGCCCTTCTCGTTGAACCACAGCGCCGTATAGCTGACGCCGTCTTTGGGCTTCATCTGCGCGACGACGTCGTCGGCGTCGGCCCAGCCCGGAACGACCCGTGGATTGACGAAGGAGCAGACCTGAATGCGCTTGAGGCCGGTCTCGGCCAGCGCCTCGATCAGCCGCACCTTATCGGCTGTCGCGATCGGCCCCGGCTCGATCTGGAAGCCCTCGCGCGGGCCTTCCTCGTGAATCTCGATGGAGGCTGGAAGATCAGCCATGCGCCCGGAAACCTCCCGTAAGACTCGGCGGTCAGTGGCGCCGCGAGTTCGTTGCCGCCAAGTTGCGTGCCGGGAGCGATATCGTCCAATATATTTTAAGGGGCCTCGTGAAAGCTTCAACGTATCACTGGGCCGACATCATCGAGGCTGATCCCCATGGAAATCCGGCATGTGCGCTATTTTCTGGCAGTGGCGGAGGAAGCAAGCTTTCGGCGTGCAGCGGAGCGGCTGAACATCAGTCAGCCCCCGCTGAGCAGCCAGATCCGCGACCTTGAGAAGGAGTTCGGGACGACGCTGTTTCACCGCACCACGCATGGTGTGGAATTGACGACCTCCGGGAAGTTTCTGCTCGAGCCGTTCCGGGACCTTCTCGATCGCTTCAACGACACGCTCGCCTTGGCGAAATCCGCGGGCCGCGGAGAAGCCGGCCGGCTTCGCATCGGCTTTCTGGCGTCGGTTCCGATGCATGAGATGTTCCCGCGCATTCTGAGAGCGTTCCGCCAGCGCTATCCCAATGTTGCGCTCGACATGTCTCACCTGCCGACCGGGACCCAGCTGCAGATGCTGGCGAATGATCAGCTCGATCTCGGCTTTCTGCGCCCGCTCGTGCCAAGCTCGCCGCTCCGGAGCATCCAGATGATCGAGTTATGGCGCGACCGGCTCGAGGTCTTCTTCTCGGCAGATCATCCTCTTTCCCGCCGCGACGGCCCGGTCGAGCTCGACGCCCTCGCGGATGAGGACTTCGTCGCGTTCAAGCGGCAGGTCGGCAGCGGCCTGTTCGAGCACACGCTGGCACTCTGCAGACGTGCGGGTTTCGTGCCCCGGGTGGTGCAGCAGAGCAGCGATGGCGGCGCGTTGCTCGGCTTCGTCGGCGCGGGCCTGGGCATCGCGATCCTGCCGCGGGTTTACGCTTCCAAAGGGTTGCCGGGGATCGACCATCGCGAGTTGCGCGCGCGCGATGCGAATACCGGAATAGCCCTGGCGAAGACCTTGAACAAGACGGCGCCTCTCGCGGAGCGCTTCCTTCGCCTCGTGGAAGAGGTTCGTGATGCGGGCTCGGATGATCGGGCGAAGCCACCCTCTGGCTGAGCTACGATCCGGTCGATAAGCCCTTGCTTTGAAAGGGATGATCCGCACGACGTTCCAGGCTACCTGCTCAGGGAGCTCTTCTGCCGATTTGGCCCTGAGAAGGGGACCGCGAAGACGTTTCTGACGCTGCGCGCGTTCTCTGCCGACGCGCTGTCTTCCGGCTTTGGGCCGAGGCGGACAGAATGCGCTTGAGCCCCGCTAAAAATGCGGCGCCTGAGAGTGCAGACCAACGCCCCCGGCCGACCAAAGCACCGACCGATCGAAAAAAAACGCCGGAGACTGGATAGGTGCCGGCTCCCGATGCGCCTTGTGCGCCATATAGCTGACGTAGTGGAAGCATCGTCTTGCTGATTTAACCGTATGTTAATTCGCTTGTTTACTGAGTTTCTAAACTGGCAGAGTATTGGGACATGCAGGATAAGCCCCGTCCCCGGATATCGATAGCGATCGTCGACGACCATCCGCTGCTGGCGGAAGGGATCGCGACCGTTCTGTCGCGCCGCGACGATTTTGTCGTGGCAGAGATCGGCGCGAGCGCGGCCGACATTATTGATATCGTCGACCGGCGGATCTGCGACGTGCTGATCGTCGATCTCAACATGCCCGGCGATGTCTTCGGTGCGTTGGCCGCGCTGCGTGACATCGCGCCTGCTTGTCGCGTCGTCGTCTTTACGGCCTCGACCGACACCGATCATGCAGTCAGGGCTCTTGGTGCCGGAGCCGCCGGCTATGTGCTGAAGGGCAGCAGCGCGAGCGAGCTGCTCGACGCGGTGGAGGCTGCACTGCGCGGCGAAGTCTACATCACTCCCGCCTTCGCGGCGAAGGTGATCAGCGCCCTGAACAGCAAGGCCGCCGAGAAGCAAGCGGTGATCAGCACGAAACTGAGCGTGCGCGAGGAGCAGATCGTTCGCCTGCTGCTATGCGGCAAGCAGAACCGCGAGATCGCCCGGAGCCTCGAGCTGAGCGAGAAGACGGTCAAGAGCTACATGACCAATCTGATGACCAAGCTCAGGGCGCGCAACCGGCTCGAGGTCGTCATCGCCGCCCAGAAGATGAAGCCGGGCGATTTCTCCTCGGCGGGGCGCTGAGGCGGCTTCGACCGAGCTTGCTTGGACCGAGCTTGCTCGTCTCTGCCCGCTAAAGCCCCGTCGTCGGTGAGCGTCGGCGCACCGGCAGCAGCGCCCTGAGCTGCAGTCCGCCCTGCGGTTGCGGCGTGATGGTCAGGCTGCCGCGCAGGGCTTTCACCCGGGTTTCCAGCCCCCGCAGGCCGAGCCGCGGCCGCTGCAGGGTGGGCTCGGGCTGCTGGGCCTCGTTTCCGGGGCCGTCGTCGGAAATCACGATCTCCAGCGTTTCGGCAGCAAAGCGCGTCGCGACATGCTGGCCGCGTCCCTGTGCGTGCTTGTATCCGTTCATCAAAGCCTCCTGAACGACGCGGAAGGCGCAGAAGCGGATCGCCTCCGGCATCTGCTCGGGGAGATCGACGAGGTTTCGGCCGACGGCCGTACCGGTCTGCTGCTCATGTCGCTTGATCGCGGCCTCGATCGTGTCAGACGGCGAGAGGTCGCGGATTTCGGGCAGGACCAGCCCCGCGGAAAGATTGCGCAGCTCGGCCAGCGTCTGCTGGATGAGGCGCTCCAGCTGTGCCCGCAGCTCCGGAGGCTTGTCGGGGAGCCGGAGCATCAGCAGGCTGAGCATCTGGATCGGCCCGTCATGGAGGTCGGCGCCGATGCGGGCGAGATAGACCTCGTTCGAGACGGCCGAGTCGAGCCGGGCCCGGTCCGCAGCACGGCGGAGCATGTTGTTCCGTCTGGCCAGTGCGGAGGCACGCGCCAGATTGGCTGCCAGGAGCGATTGCTGCGAGCTGATGGTCCGGCTGGCGCGCCTGATCGTGAGGTAGAGCAGGAAACCGATGATGATCGCGACGTTGAGAATCAGGAACCAGGTCGCGTAGCGCAACTGCACGACTTCGCGGTCGAGCGAGTGGCTCACCTCATAGAATTCGCCGATGGCAACGATTGTCCGGGTGCCGGGCTTGTAGATCGGCGCGTAGCTTTCGAGCAGACCCGGATCGTCCCGACCATCGCCGTGGCTGTCGTTCTGGATGGACACCAGAACCCGGCCTTCCAGGAGCGTGGCGAGCCGCGAAGGTTGAAGTCGCGCCGCCTCCTTCGCCTGGCCGGTGCTGTAGACGAGCTGACCGGATCGGCTCCAGATCTTGATCATGGTCACGCGCTGGCCGAGCCGGCTATCGGCGATCAACGCCTGGATTCTCTGCTTGCTCTCTTCCGTCAGCGCGTCGGCATGCTCGAGTTCGAGGACATGGGGGGCGAGAAGGGCTTCGAGGTAATGGGCCCCGATCTCGGCCATGCCCTGCTCCCAGCCATTGCGAATGCGGCGCTCGACCCAATAGCCAAGGGTAATCATCGACAGCCCGACGACGAGCGAGGCGGCGATGGTGAAGCGACGCTCCAGGCTTTGCGCGGTCCATCGCCGCCGCAGCCTGTCGAGAGCGGATACGGACTTTCGTCGGTACTCGGCGCCATCCAAGGTCGATGTATCGCCCCCGACTTCGGGCCCTAAATCTTTCTCGACCTTTCCATCTACCGGGTTGAGCATCCGTCAGG
Organism: Allobosea sp. 10L417; assembly: GCF_056395485.1. Taxonomy (NCBI): domain Bacteria; kingdom Pseudomonadati; phylum Pseudomonadota; class Alphaproteobacteria; order Hyphomicrobiales; family Alloboseaceae; genus Allobosea; species Allobosea sp. 10L417. The sequence continues at coordinate 274,638 of NZ_JBFTJP010000005.1, read as the reverse complement.
CACTCTGTTGCTTAACAAAGTATTAAATCGGGGATGTCTGCGGTCTGTTTTGTACGAAGACGCGAGGCAAGACGGCGTCGATCGGCAAAATCTACATTAGATCGCGAAATTTGTCTTTAGGTTAACGCTGCGGAAGGTGGTTTCCGCAGTTGGGCTTTCGCGCGCCGATTTGGGAGATCCCGGCTATGGTCAATATCGTCAGGCACGATCTCGAGTTCATCCTGCGGCAGATCAAGATCGCCGAGGCGCATTCGAGCGGAACGCCGCTCGACCAGATCTACGTCAATGATCAGGGCGATATCGTTCCGGAAGGAACGGCCGGCGCCGTGCTGGCGATCAGCCATCCGCTCGCGCCCTACGGCCTCAGGACGGTGGATGGCAGCTACAACAACCTCGTCGCGGGACGCGAGGAGTGGGGGGCGGCCGACAACAGCTTCCCGCGGATCACGACGCCGTCCTATCGCGCCGAAGGCGATGACAGCATCAGCTTCGGCCCCGGCGGGACCGTCGGCGGGAACTACGGTCCGACCGGTTCGGTTGCCGATGCGGATCCGCGCATCATCTCCAACCTGATCGTCGACCAGACGCTGGACAATCCGGCCGCCATCTATGCGGCTCTCGTCTATGCCGGCCTGTCCGGCGGCGCACTCAACGCTGCACTCCCGGCCATCGTCCAGGCCAAGGCCGCGCTCGATGCGGCGATCGCGGCTGGGCCCGGCCAGGCGGCCACCATCGCCGCGCTCCAGGCCGAGGTCACCACCGCTGGCGGTGCGCTCACCGACGCCCAGGCCGATGCCGCCGATGCCGCCGCAGCTCTTCAGGCCGCTGCGGCCGCGAGCGCTGTCGAGCAGGATGAACTCGCCGCCGCACAGCAGTCCACCGCGCAAGCGGAGGCGACTTTCAGCGCTCTGATGGCGGATGGCGACAACTCGCCCGCGGGCCAGGCTGCGGAGCAGGCGGCATTGGCTGCCTGGCAGGCCGCCCAACTCGCCGAGGATCAGGCCGAGGCCGAGGCGAATGCCGCAGCATCAGCCGTGGCCGGCGCACAATCCGTCGTGGTTCAGGCAAATGCCGCCGTGCTCGCAGCGACGGCCGCGCTCGCCACGGCGCAGGCCAATCTCGCGGCCGCCCAGCATGTCGAGCTGGCCGAGACGCAGCTCGATACGCTGCTCCAGACGCATGGCGTCGAGATGGAGGGCAACACCGTCATCATCCCGAATGTCGCACCCGACGAGGGGCTGTCGGCGCCCTACAATTCCTGGTTCACGCTGTTTGGCCAGTTCTTCGATCACGGCCTCGATCTGGTCCAGAAGGGCGGCAACGGCACGATCTACATCCCGCTGCAGCCGGATGACCCGCTCTATGACCCGGCGCACCCGGAAACCAATTTCATGGTGCTCACGAGGGCGCCGACGAACGCGACCAATCTGACGACCCCCTGGGTGGATCAGAACCAGACCTACACCTCCTCCGGCTCGCACCAGCTCTTCCTACGCGAATACGCGATGGTCTCGGACCCGGATTTCCCGGGGCTGGTTCCGGTCGCGACCGGCAAGCTGCTGGAAGGCACGCGTGGCCAGCCGCAGGGCGAGCACGGCGGCCTGGCGACCTGGGCCGACGTCAAGGCGCAGGCCAGGGCCGTTCTCGGCATCGAGCTGGCCGATAGCGATGTGCTCAATGTGCCGCTCTTCGTGATGGACGATTACGGTCAGTTCGTTCGGGGCCCGAACGGCTTCCCGCAGATGGTCACGAGCCTAGGGGCCGACAACAAGTTCGGCGGCAGCGGCGCAGATGCCGACACGGTCGTCGAAGGTAACCCGTCCGCTCCGATCTCCACGGCAGGCGCGGTCCGCACCGGGCACGCCTTCCTCGACGACATCGCGCACGCCGCCGTGCCGGGTCTGGTGGACCATGACCGCAATCCGGCGACCCCGATGATCCTGAAGACGGCGGACACCGATGACGCTGCGGGCAACGAGATCCCGGTGAACGAGTTCGGCGTCGCCGTCACCTATGACAACGAACTGCTCGACGCGCACTACATCACCGGCGACGGGCGCGGAAACGAGAATATCGGCCTGTCGGCGGTGCACCACATCTTCCACTCCGAGCACAACCGTACGGTCCAGCAGATCAAGGAGAAGGCGCTGGCCGCCGCGGACCTTGTCTTCCTGAACGAATGGCTGCTCACCGACGTCGCCGCGCTGCCGACGAATCCGCAAGCGATCGCCGCGCTGCAGTGGGACGGCGAACGGCTGTTCCAGGCTGCCCGCTTCTCGACGGAGATGCAGTACCAGCACCTCGTCTTCGAGGAGTTCGCCCGCAAGATCCAGCCGGATGTGGACGCCTTCGTCTTCAACCCGTCGACGGATATCAATCCCGCGATCTTCGCCGAGTTCGCGCATGTCGTTTACCGCTTCGGCCACTCGATGCTGCGCGAGGAGATCGCCGTCACCAACGCCGACGGTTCGGACGGCAGTCTCGCGCTGTTCGATGCCTTCCTGAACCCGCTCGCCTTCGGTTCTGCGACGGTGGATCATGCGGCTGCCGCAGGCGCGATCGTGCGCGGCATGACCAGCCAGGTCGGCAACGAGATCGACGAATTCGTCACCCATGTGCTGCGCAACCAACTCGTCGGCATTCCGCTCGATCTGGCGGCGCTGAACATCGCCCGCGGCCGGGAGGCCGGAATTCCATCGCTGAACGAGGCGCGCGCACAATTCAAAGAGGTCGCCAACGGCGACACCCAGCTGGACCCCTACACGAGCTGGACCGACTTCGCGCTCAACCTGAAGAATCCGGCCTCGATCGTGAACTTCATTGCGGCCTATGGCACGCATTCCACGATCGTCGCCGCCACCACGACGGACGCCAAGCGCGATGCCGCGATGAAGCTGGTCTTCGGCGGCACCGGGGCTCCCGCCGACCGGCTCGATTTCCTCAATGCAAAGGGAGTCTATGCCGGCGGCAGCCTCGGCGGCCTGAACGATGTCGATCTCTGGGTCGGGGGCCTCGCCGAGAAGAAGATGGCGTTCGGAGGCATGCTCGGCTCGACCTTCTCCTTCATCTTCGAGCTGCAGCTGGAGAACCTGCAGAATGGTGACCGGTTCTATTACCTGTCGCGCGTCCAGGGGCTCAATTTCCTGAACGAGCTGGAGAACAACTCCTTCGCCAAGATGGTTCTCGCCAATACCGATCTCGGTGCGCAGGGCTACGCGGTGCCGGGCGACATCTTCTCGGTGCCGGACCATGTCATCTATCTGGACGCCAGGGAGCAGGCGAAATTCGGCATCGCGGAACCGGAGAACGACGATCCCTTCCTCGAGGCGCTGTCGAGCTTCGTCGAGCGCCGGGACGCCGCCGGAAACCTGATCGAGTACGAGCGCAACCCCGACGGCACCTTCGTGCGTGATCAGGCCGGCAACGTCATCGTCGCGGCCGGGAGCCAGGGGGCCGGCCAGATCGCTCCCCATCTGCGCGTCAACAGCAACGACCACGTCCTCATCCAGGGCACGAACGGCAACGACGTCATCATCGCCGGGGGCGGCGACGACAGCGTCTGGGGACGAGGGGGCAACGACCGCATCGAGGCCGGCTACGGCGTCGACAAGATCCATGGCGGCGACGGTGACGACATCATCACCAACAGCGGCACCGATATCGGCGAAGTCGACATGCTGCACGGCGAAGCCGGCAACGACGTCATCCATGGCGGCAGCGGCCTTGCCCTGCTCTTCGGCAACGAGGGCAAGGATGTCCTCATCGCCGGCCCCGACGGCAAGGAGGCTTTCGGCGGCCTGGGAGACGACTTCATTCTCGGCGGCGAGGGCGGCGACTTCCTGCTCGGCAACGAGGGCGACGACTGGATCGAAGGCGGCGGCGGCTTCGACACCACAGCCGGCGACAATTCCGAACTGTTCTTCAACTCGACGATCATCGGCCACGACGTGATGTTCGCCGGGACCGACGAGCATGATTTCGACGCCGAATCCGGCGACGACATCATGGTCCAGGGCGAAAGCGTCATGCGCAACGAGGGCATGCTCGGCTTCGATTGGGCGATCCACAAGGGCAACAATCAGAACGCGGAATCGGATCTCCTCGTCCCGATTTTCACAACCGACCAGCAGGACATCCTGCGCGACCGCTTTGACGCAGTCGAAGCGCTTTCGGGCTGGGACAAAAACGACACGCTGAAGGGCGACAACCGCGCCGATCCCGCGCTGGGCGGCGAGGGGGGCGGCGGACTTGCCGGCGCCGAGAATACGATGACCGGCCACCAGCTCACCCAGGCGGGCGTCGACCGCATCGCGGGGTTGAGGGACGTGCTCGGCAACTGGGTGGCCGCCGCGCCGGCCGGCTCGACTGCGGAGCAGCGCGAGCAGATCGTCGCCTTCGACGACGGCAATATCCTGCTCGGCGGCGGCGGCAGCGACACCATCGAAGGCCGCGGCGGCAACGACGTGATCGACGGCGACGCCTGGCTCAACGTGCGCATCGCGATCCGCGACACCAACGGCGTCGAGATCGCCACGACCGACGGCCTCGCCAAGCCGATCGTGCTGACCGAGGCCGGGCTGGCGCTCGGCTACCAGGGCTGGGCCGGCGAGCCCCTCCACACGCTGATGCTGTCCGGCGCGATCAACCCGGTCCAGCTCAACATCGTCCGCGAAATTCGCGCGACGAATGGCGCGGGCGACGTCGACACGGCGGTCTTCAGCGACAACTTCGCCAACTACACCATTACCCGCGACAGCGACGGCTCTCTGCTCGTCAGCCACGACACAGTGACGGTCGGCCTCACCTCCGACGGAACGGACAAACTCTGGAACATCGAGCAACTGCGATTTGCCGATCGGACCGTCAGCCTGTCGGCGCCGCAGCTGAGCCTCAACGCCTACGATCCCGGCGGCAACTACGCGGATAATTTCGGCACCGCCAACTACGGCAACTCGAATGGCAGCCTGAACTGGGGACCGGACTGGGTCGAGACCGGCGATGACGGCAGCGCGACGAGTGCGAACGGGCAGATCCGCATCAACGGCGGAACCCTGCAGTTCGATGCGGGAAACGGCGCCACGCTGGAGCGTGCGGTCGACCTGAGTGCGGCTTCCTTCGCCAGGCTGAGCTTCCAGGCAAATCCCGACAATCTCGATGCGGGCGAGCAGGTCGCGGTCTTCTTCGCCGCTGACGGCGTCAACTTCGTCGAACTCGCCACCATCACAGGCGATGGCGGCGCGACGCAGCACTCATTTGAGCTGGCGGGGCCGTTCACCGCGACGGCCGCGTTGCGCTTCGTGGCCTCGAACATCAGCGCCGCCAACGAGCTGGTGTCGATCGACAACCTGTCGATCGACCTGCAGCGCCCGGCGGTCGCCCCGACTGTCAATCACCAGGCGACCTTCACCGAAGGTGGCGCCGGCGTGGCAATCGCGTCCTTGCCTGGGATCACGGAGGACAGCGGCACGATCAACGCGGCCACAGTCACGCTCACCAATGCGCAGGCCGGCGATTCTCTCTCCGCGCCTGCGACCTTGCCGGGCGGCATCACGCGCACGATCGACACCTCCGTTCCCGGTGTCGTCACGATCCGGATGACGGGCGCCGCTTCGGTCGCGAACTACCAGGCGGCCATTCAGATGGTCACCTTCAGCAACAGCTCGCAGGACCCGGGCGCTGTCGACCGCGTCGTCCATGTGAGTGTCACGGACACGCTGCTCAGCAGCAATGTCGCGGTCAGCACGATCCATGTGGTGCCTGTCAACGACGCCCCCGTGGCTTCGAACGACACGGTCATCACCAACTTCGCCACGGTGCCTTTCGCTATCCCCGAATGGGCGCTGCTTGCGAACGACACCGATGCCGACAGCGCTGCGCTCGACATCACGGCGACCCAGATCAACAATGCGAGCCTGGCTGCGATCAGCCTGACGGCGAATCCTGGCTCCGTCACGGTGACGGACAACGCCCAGGCGGGCGGCACCTTCACCTATACTGCCAGCGACGGTACCGCGACCGATACCGCCCAGGTCACGATCACCCGCGACACCACCGGCACGATCGACGGCACGGCTGCGGCGAACATCCTGATCGGGGACGGCGGCAACAGCACTTTCGTCGGCGGCGGCGGCAACGACGTCATCCTGGCCGGAGCAGGCAACGACACGATCAATTGGTCGGCGGGCGTCCTCACCAATGACGGCCGCGATTTCGTCGATGGCGGCGCCGGGACGCTCGATCGTTTCGTGGTCAATGGCAGCATCCTGGCCGAGACCTTCGTAGTCTATGCCCGCGCTGCGGCGCCTGCCGCCATCGTCGCGACGCTGCGCCCCGAGACGGAGATCGTGATCACGCGCAACGGCACGGTGATCGCGGAGCTCGATAATATCGAGGAGATCACCATCAATACGGGCCTCGGTGCGGATACCGTCCAGGCGGTCGGCGACTTCTCGCCCACCAGCCTCAACTTCAACACGATCACCATCAACGGCGACGGCGGCAACGACACCGTCGACATCTCGTCGCTGGCCTCGGCACACCGCATCGTGTTCCGGTCGAATGGCGGCAACGACACGATTGTCGGGACTTTGCGGCCGCAGGACGTGATCGAGCTCCCCGGCGGCGCCGTGCCGGAGGACTATGAATTCACGACGGACGAGAACGGCGTCACGACGATGACGAGCGCGACGCACAGCATCTGCTTTACGGCGGGCGACGAGGGTTTGCCCCAGTTCGGCTCCGGCAATCACCCGGACGATGACGACGATGATGACGACGCGCCGACCTATCCCGGCGACGACGACGAGGAACCGGTCGGCTCCGGCGGCGATGACGATGACGACGATGACGATCCGTCCTGCGGCTGCGACGATGATGATGACGGCCCGGGGACGCCGGCGCCCAATCCGAACCCAGCGAGCGGCGGTACGTTGCGCAGCGGAACAGCGGCGGCCGATGTCCTGATCGGCACGGCGGGTGCCGACAACATCATCGGCCTCGGCGGCGACGACACGCTCACCGGCGAGGCCGGCGCCGATGCGATCTCGGCCGGCGAAGGGGCTGATTTCGTCGATGCTGGCGACGGCCGCGACGTGGTCTTCGCCGGAGCGGGCGACGATCAGGTCTTCGGCGGTGGCGGGGCCGACATGCTCTATGGCGAGGCCGGCAACGACCGGATCTTCGGCGGGGCGGGCAACGACCTGATCGATGCCGGCGCCGGCAAGGACACCGTGGTCGGGGGGAGTGGGGACGACCTCATGATCGGCACGGCCGGCGACGACGACGACACCTATTTCGGTGACGAGATCGACGGCGGCAGCGGTTCGGATACGCTCGATTTCTCGACGATCACGGCGAATCTGACCGTCGATGTTGGGAACGGAGCGCTTGGTCGCGGCAGCGCGGTCAGCAGCCAGACCGGCACCGACACGCTGTGGAGCATCGAGAATGTGGCGACCGGCTCGGGCAACGACACGATCACGGCGAGCGATGCGGTGAATGTGATGGAAGGCGGCTCGGGCAACGACACCTTCCGCTTCCTCAGCACGCAGGGCGCGGATGGCGACACCATCCTCGACTTCCAGCCCGGAGACCGGCTCGATCTCGGCGCGATCGACGCGGATGCGAGCCAGGCCGGCAACCAGAGCTTCACTCTGGCCAACGGCGGAAGCTTCACCGCCTCGGCCCAGCTTACGGTCACCTACGAGACCCGTGCGGATGGCGACTACACCATCGTCAAGGGCAATGTCGATGCGGCGACGGATGCCGAGTTCCAGATCAACCTGAAGGGCAGTCACAACCTGACAGCCGGCAGCTTCATCGTCTGATCGAACCGGCGGCGGGCGGGCGGACCGGGGGGCCGCCCGCCCGATCCTTCTTCACTCGATAGTCCTCGCACTCGCATTTTCGGGGGCCATAATGGCACCGTCCAAGACGCTTTCCTCCGCCCGCAAGCGCGACGCCGCCCGGCTGACCCACGGGTTGCGCCGCGTCGCGCTCTTCCTGTTCGCCGTCTCCGGCCTCATCAACGTGCTGGCGCTGACCGGCTCATTCTACATGATGCAGGTCTACGACCGGGCGCTCACCAGCGGCAGCATCCAGACCCTGGCGGCGCTCTCGGCACTCGCCATCGGACTTTACCTTTTCCAGGGCTGCTTCGACATCATCCGCTCGCAGGTGCTGGTGCGTGTCGGTGCGCGCTTCGATAACGAGATCGCGCCGATCGCGCATCGCGTCACGATCGATATGCCGCGCTTCGGCTTCTCGACGGTGGAGGCCACGGAGAGGGGCCGCGACGTCGACACGGTGCGCAGCTTCCTCGGCGGGCAGGGGCCCGGCGCCTTGTTCGACCTGCCCTGGATCCCGCTCTACCTCGCCTTCGTCTATTTGCTGCACCCCTGGCTCGGTGCGCTGACGCTGGCGGGAGCGGTCGTGCTGACGATGCTGACGCTGCTCAGCGAGGTGACGACCCGGCGCATCAACAACGAGACCCGGCAGGCGGCGATCGCGCGCGGGGCAATCGCCGACAGCAATGCCCGCAACGCCGAGGTGCTCAAGGCGATGGGCTTCGCGCCGCGTGCAGTCGAGCGTTTCGACGCGGTGAATCGCGAGCACCTCTTGCTCCAGACGCGTTCCAGCGATCTCGGTGGCACCTTCGGCGCCATCTCGCGCGTACTGCGCATGGTCCTGCAATCGGCGACGCTGGGGCTCGGCGCCTATCTCACCATCAAGGGCGAGCTCTCCGCCGGTGCCATCATCGCCGCCTCGGTCGCCTCGGCCCGCGCGCTTGCGCCGGTCGATCAGGCAATCGCAAACTGGAAGCCCTTCGTCGCCGCGCGCATGGCCTTCCAGCGGTTGCGCGAGACCATGACCGCGCTGAGCAAGGCGGTCGAGCCGATGGAACTGCCGGCCCCGCGCCGGACGCTGAAGATCGACAAGATCACGGTCGCCGCACCGGGCAGCGGCCAGGTGTTGCTGAGCGAGGCGAGCTTCGATGTTCAGGCCGGCACGGCCGTCGGCATCATCGGCCCGAGCGGCGGCGGCAAGACCACGCTCGTCCGGGCGATCACCGGCATCTGGCCGATCCTGCGCGGCGCGGTGCGCCTCGACGGCGCGGAGCTGGAGCAGTGGCCGGAGGAGACAATCGGCCGCCATCTCGGCTATCTGCCGCAGGAGGTCGCGCTGCTCGACGCCACTGTCGAGGAGAACATCGCGCGCCTGGCCGAGAATGCCGATCCGGCAGAGGTCGTCGAGGCGGCGATGGTCGCCGGCATCCATGAGATGATCCTGCGTCTTCCCCAGGGCTACAAGACCCAGCTCGGACCGCAGGGCACCGCGCTATCCGCCGGCCAGCGCCAGCGCATCGGGCTTGCCCGCGCCCTCTATGGCAATCCCTTCCTTGTCGTCATGGACGAGCCCAACTCCAATCTCGACGGGGAAGGCGAGGCCGCCTTGACCGCCGCGATCGGGCAGGTGAAGGCGCGCGGCGGGATCGTCGTCATCGTCGCCCACCGCCCCAGCGCGCTTCAGGCCGTGGACGATGTCGGACTGATCCAGGCCGGCAAGCTCGTCGCCTTCGGCCCGCGCGACAAGATCCTCGCACCGGCTCAGCCGCGTACCGCCGCTTCGCCCAGCGCCCCGGCTGCGGTTCAGGCAACAGCCGAGCGCGCCGCCTTCATGCCGCGGGCGGTGGGGATCGGCGAACATCCGGCAGCTCTTCACGGACGGGTGACGGCATGATCTCGATCAAGGCTGCAAAATCGGCGGAACAGCAGCTTCCCGACTCCGCCCAGATCTACCGCAAGGCGCAGGATGCGGCGATTGCGGCGCCACGCTGGCCCGGCGTGCTCGCTCTCGCCGTGACGGCGGTCGTGCTCTATCTGAAAAGCCTGTTCCCAGGCGAGGCGAGAACCGATGCGTCGGCGCCCCCCGCTGCGAAAGATGACGCGCAGGCTGGGGAAGCGCCCCGCAAGCCATCCCTGGCTGAAGGGGATGAGGCGTCGCCGGCCTCCGGCGAGCAGGTCGACGAAACGGGGGCGCTGGGCAACGAGCCGGCCGCTGCCAGGGCCGTCGGTTCGGGGGCGGCGGGGCCTGATGTGCCCGGCCTGCCCGATTTCCTCAATATCGACTCGCGGCTGATCGACTACGAGCTGCTACCCCTGCCGCGCTATCCCTCACCGATCTTCGAGTTCGGACTGGGGTTTTCGGCGAATAACGACAATGGCTGGCGCAGCTTTTCGTTGGCTGCGATTTCCGGTGGCGGCGCGCCGGCGCGCGCGAGCACGGACGGTGGCGGCCAATCCGCGCGCCCCGGCACCCAGGACCGGGAGGGGCCTGGCGACCCCCGGCCGAAGCCCGGGCCCGGCGATGATGACGGCGACGACCCGCCGGAAGAACCGCGCAACCGCGCCCCGCGCGTAGCCGGCCCTGTCCAGCTCGCCGATATCGGCGGTTGCCAGACCCTGATGATCGCGAGCCTCGCTCTGCTCGCGGGAGCGACCGACGCCGATGCCGATCCGCTCGTGGTGGTTGGCCTCAAGGCTTCCTATGGTCAACTCACCGCGGCCGAAGCTGGTTGGGTCTTCAAGCCGCAAGCCGGCTGGTACGGCACGGTCACGCTGACCTACTGGATCAGCGACGGCGAGGCTTATGTGCAGCAGACGGCCACGCTTCGCGTGCTCGAATTCCTCGATCTGGCCGGCACCGCCGGCGATGACACGCTGCTCGGCAGCGACTGTGCCGACCGGATCACGGGGCTCGGCGGCAACGATATCGTCGACGCACGCGGCGGGAACGACGTCATCGTGACCGGAGTGGGCGATGATCACATCGTCGGCGGGGCCGGCAACGACCGGATCGACGCGGGAGCGGGCAACGATATCGTCTTCGGTGGCGCCGGGAACGACGTCATCCGCGGCGGTGCCGGCAACGACAGCCTGCACGGCGGCGACGGCGACGACACGATCTATGGCGAAGACGGTGACGACGTGATCACCGGTGGCGCCGGCAACGACATCATCGACGCCGGGCCGGGCAACGATACGATCGATGCCGGCCCCGGCGACAACACCGTCCACGCGGGGCCGGGCGACGATATCGTGACGGCCGATGGCGGCAACAACATCGTGCTCGCCGAAGCCGGCGACGACCGGGTGATGCTCGGTGGGGGCAACGATGTCGTCCGCGCCGGGACGGGCAACGACCATGTCAGCGCAGGCGGCGGCGACGACCGCGTCTTCGGCGACGAGGGCTGCGACCAATTATTCGGAGACGCCGGCAACGACGTGCTCGACGGTGGCGCCGGCAGCGATCATGTCTCAGGCGGGGCGGGCAACGACTGGATCGTGGCGACGAGCGATGCCGCTGCCGATTGCTATGATGGCGGGGAGGGGCAGGACACGCTGGATCTCTCCGCCACCGAGCACGGCGTCACCGTCGATCTGAAGCGTGGCAAGGCGCTTGGCATCGAGATCGGCTCCGACACGGTGGTCGATTTCGAGACCATTCTCGGCGGCAGCGGCAACGATTGCCTGATCGTCGGGGAAAAGGCCGTCACGTTGAGCGGCGGGGAGGGTGATGACCGTTTCGTCTTTGCGGTCGAGGACGACCCCGAGCGAACCGACGATCTCGTCCATCAGATCCTCGATCTCGAGGCCGGCGACCGCATCGTCATCAAGCAGTACCAGCTTCGCTCACGCGATGACGATGATGACGGCGATGATGATCAGGATGGCGACGGTTTCGGCCAAGCCTATGGCGACGGCAACGACAGCCGCCCCTTCCGCTTCCGCATCGAAAAGATCGGCGAGCACGAGCGCACCTATGTCGACGTCTATGTCGAGCAGGCGGAAGCGAAGGATTTCTCGATCGAAATCTACGGCAGTCACAAGCTCTATTACGTCTGAACGCAGAAAAGCCGGCCGCATTGAACGGCCGGCATGGGGAACGCGCCGATGAACGCCCATAATCACGATTTCACCGCTGCTTTCGCAAAGTCCCCGCACGAGACGCAGGATGCCCGCCTGAATTTCCGGCTGCGCAGCCATGTCGTCGTCGGTTCGGCGCTCGCCTTGCTTCTCGTGCTCGGCTGCGGCGGCTGGGCCGCGACTGCCGCGCTGAATGGCGCTGTCGTGACGCAAGGAACGGTCAAGATCGACCAGAATCTCAAGGAGGTGCAGCACCGTGACGGCGGCATCGTCCAGTCGATCGCCGTGCGGCAGGGCGATCGTGTCGCGGAGGGCCAGGTGCTTTTCCGGCTCGACGATGTCCAGACGCGCGCCGAGCTTTCGATCATTCATTCGCAGCTCGCCGAGAATCTCGGCCGCAAGGCCAGGTTGCTCGCCGAGCGCGACAATCTCGCGAGTGTCGCCTATTCGCCGGAGATTGCGCGGCTCTCCGACGAGGTCGACCATATCCTGGAAGGCGAGACGCGCCTGTTCACCGGCAACAAGGCCAACCGGGACAGCCGCAAGGAACAGCTTGAAATCTCGATCGTCCAGTCCGGCGAGGAGATCCGTGGGTTGGAGGCGCGCCAGGTCGCGAAGGTCGAGGAAATCCGCCTCGTCGAGCTGGAGCGCGCCAAATATCTCAGCCTTTTCCAGAAAGGTTTCATCGATGGCGTGAAGGTCTTCAACATCAACCGGGAATGGGCCCGTCTGCTAGGCGAGCGCGGCGAGATCGACGCGACGCTCGCCCGCGCCAAGCTGCGCATCAGCGATGCCCGCCTGCAGATCATCGCAATCGACGAGACGGCAAGGACCGAAGCCCAGCGCGAATTGCGCCAGGTCGAGGCCAAGCTGTCCGAGCTGAGCGACCGCCGCGTTGCCAACGAGGATCGGCTCGCGCGCATGGAGATCCGGGCGCCGATCGCGGGCACCGTCAATGAGCTGATGATCTTCACCGTGGGAGGCGTCATCACGCCGGCAGCTCGGCTTGCGACTGTCGTGCCACGGAACTCGACGCTGATGGTCGAAGTGCGCGTCGCGCCGAACGATATCGACCAGGTTCATGTCGGCCAGACGGCGCGCATGCGCTTCTCCGCCTTCAATCGCAACACCACGCCGGAGGTGTCCGGAAAGTTGGTCCATCTCTCGCCGGCAACGACAAAGGACCCGGTGAGCGGGCAGAGCTTCTATATCGGGGAGGTCCAGATCCAAGACGCGGCGATCGCCCTCGGCGACCGGCAATTGCTGCCCGGCATGCCTGTCGAGGTCTTCATTTCGACGGGAGATCGCACGGCATTGTCTTATCTGATCAAACCACTCATGGACCATGCGGAACGTGTGTTCCGAGAACGCTAGGATTTCGGGGTTCGGAGCCGGATGCGCGCGCTGGAAACCACCAGCCTGATATTCGGATGCCGACGGGGTGTCTCCTTCCACGAGCCGCCCGAAGGCCTCGAGGTCAAGCTCGTGCCTGCTTTCGGGGACCGTTAGGTGCGTCAGTGCGCGGCATCGGGCCGGGCCGTGAGCGGTTGAGACACCGGCTGGCCGACACCGGGAGCAAGCTGGCCAAGGCAGAGAGCTGGACCGCCAATTCCCAAGTCCCTGCCGACCGGACAGCGCTCTTCAGCAATCTGGATGCCGGCGTCGCCCGGGGCGGCCGCCGGCCTGGAAGGTCGCATCGACCTTCCAGATATCGTCACGCGTATAATCGCCAGGACACCATTTGTCCTTTGGACCGCCCGCACGGGCAGCGCCCAGGTCCGGGGGGCGATGCCGCAGCCTAGGCCGGCAGGACGACCACCTTCGTCTTGACCGGCGTTTGCGAATAAAGGTGGATCATGTCCTGGCTGAGCAGGCCGACACAGCCGCTCGTGATGCCTGAGCCGATCGATTCAGGCTCGCTGCTGGCATAGATCGTGTAGAGCGTATAGGCGCCGTTCTGATAGAGATAGAGTGTGCGGGCACCGAGCGGATTTTCGAGGCCGCCCGGCATGCCGCGGGCGTATTTTGCCGCCTCGGGCTGGCGCTTGATCATTTCCTTGGGCGGTGTCCAGGTCGCCCATTCGGCCTTGCGCCCGACATAGGCGTCACCGCTCCACCGGAACCCGTCGCGGCCGACATTCGCACCGTAGCGGGTGGCGTTTCCACCCTCCTCGACGCGGTAAACATAGTAGTTGCCGGGATCGACGATAATCGTGCCGGGCGCTTCCTTGGTGTCATAGCGCACCGTCCGGCGATAATATTTCGGATCGACCTTGCTGATATCCGCCGCCGGGATCGGGAATTTCTCCTCAGGCGCCGGCCCGTAGAGTCTCTGCGCTTCGGCGAAGCTCATGCCGTCAGAGACCGCGCAACCGCCGAGCCCGAGCGCGCCGACGCCAACGGCCGATCCGACCAGAAACGATCGGCGATCGAGAAGTCCAGGCCCCGCCATCCTTCGCGTCTCGCCGACATCGGCATTCCCACCGCGCGTGATCATGATCTGGCCGTTTTCCATGTCCCGTTACCCACTCAACGTCTTTCTGGGCCGACATTGCCGTCACATGGCGCGGCTGGCAAGCGTGGCTTTCGCAGCGCCGGGCTTTCGCCGGCACCGGCAAAAGTCGATGCGATCGCTCAATCTCGACCTGCGCGGCACCCGGCCCGGCGCGATCGGAGGAGACTGCGATAGCGCGGCGATGCCTCTCGAGGCCTTCCGCGGCGGATCGGATTGGCCCCGCCTGGAGGCGGCTGTCCTGGAACGATTCCTCGCGTCACACGTTTATAGTTGTGCGTGTGGAGTTGGGGCCATGTGTGCGCGGCGCATTCTCAGAGCCGGACTGAGCGGACATACGCTTCAGGGGCCGCTTACCCGACGACGGAAGCTAGAGCGCCTCTTCACCGATCCGATGCCTGAGCGTGTCGAGCCCTGTCTCGCCCTGCTGAGCAGCAAGGCGCCGACGGGGCGCGATTGGTCCTACGAGATCAAGTGGGACGGCTACCGCCTCGCTGTCCACATCGAGCCCGACCAGCGGGTTCGGATCATCACGCGCGGCGGTTATGACTGGACGTTGCGTTTTCCCGTCATTGCTCGCGACGCCCTGCAACTTGGTGTCGGCAGTGCCATCATGGACGGGGAGGCGGTCATCGTCGACGACCGCGGCGCCCCGGATTTCGGCGCGCTGCAGAAGGCTCTTGGCAGMCTCGGCGGCACGCAGAGCGCTTCCCGGGCAATCTTCTATGCCTTCGACCTGCTTTATCTGAACGGCCATGATATCCGTGCGCTCAGCTGCGAGGAGCGACGGGGCATTCTTGAGGACATTCTGGGCGATTCCCCTCACAATTCCGTCCATCTGAGCGAGGACATCAACGCGGATGGGCCGGCATTGCTGCGCCTGGCCGGCGAGATGGGGCTGGAGGGCATCATTGCGAAGCGGCGCTCCGCTCCCTATCGATCCGGGCGAGGCGGAGATTGGCTCAAGATCAAGTGCGTCCAGTCGGAGAGCTTCGTCATCATCGGCTATGAGCCTTCGAACGAGGCTCTCGGCGGCGTCGGCCGCATACTGGTCGCGGCTCGCGAGGATGGCCATCTCGTCTATGTCGGAAGCGTGCTGGCTGGTTTTTCCGAAGCCAGCGCAACGGCCCTGCGGAGGCAGATGGACCGGATTCTCACCGAAAAGCCCGCTGTGAACATGACCGGCCGGAGCAAGGCATATCGTTGGATCAAGCCGGAGCTGGTCGCGGAGATCGAATTCCGGGCCTGGACCGACGACGGCAAGCTGCGCCACGCATCGTTCAAGGGGTTGCGTGAGCGCGCCGACGAGGCATCGATCTACGAGCTGTCGGATCAGTAAGCACTCCGGCCCGCTGGCGGCGCGTTTCCTTGTCGCCGGGATCGAGCAGCGTGGCCGCGATCAGGTGGAAAGCTTGCTGAGCTCCCGCCACCACGAAGACCTGCTGCCATTCGCAGGCGATGCCGCGGTTGAGCCGCAGATGCGCGGCGATGGCCTGGCGCAGCGGCCGTGCACCGTGCGGATCGGGATAGCCGAGCACCTGATGGCGCGCCTTGCGCCAGTGCTTCCCGGAAAGCCGCGCCCATTGCGCCATCGGGAAGGCGTCGAAGGCCGGCATCGCCGTGGTGAAGGCGCGCGGCTGGTGCGGCAGGCGCGTGCCGAACAGCTTGGATGCCGTGTTCATCGCCTGCGCCAGCTTGACCCGCGCGGTGGGCGCCGCAACGGCCGCGGCGGCCGGAGCAGGGCGCTCGTTCGCCAGCGCCTGGCTGACATAGGTGCCGGAGCCGACGCGGGTCTCGATCAGCCCTTCGGCGGCGAGCCGCTCGAAACTCTCGACGATGGTGGTGCGGGCAACCCTGAATTCCTGCGCCAGCGTGCGCGTCGCCGGCAGGCGCTCGCCGACCTTGAGGGTGCCGCCGAGGATCAGTTCGCGCAAGCCCGCGCAGATCTGGACGCTGAGCCCATGCTCGCCCGCGCGGTCCAGCACGATCGACTGGAGCAGGGCGCCTTCCTCGCGTTTGACCATGGCGCCTCGTTTGAGAGTGGACTGTCAGTTTGACGAGAATGGACCTTGGGATCAGGCCAATTCAAGTCCCTCCTTGCGCCGAAGCTGTCCGCGGTTCGCCGGTCGGCGATCGCGAAACGGGACAGCGGCAGCGATGAAGATCACCCGGCTCGAAAGCTTCACGACCCAGGACGTCGGCTTCGTCCGTGCGACATGCGAGGATGGCAGCCAGGGCTGGGGCCAGTTCTCGCCCTATAATGCCGACATCACCGCGACCGTCTTCCACCGGCAGGTGGCGCGCTGGGCCGTCGGCGAAGACGCCTTCGCCATCGACGAACTCGTCGCGACCATCAGCGAGCGCGAGCACAAGTTCCCGGGCTCCTATCTCTGCCGCGCCATGACGGGGCTCGACACGGCCTTATGGGACCTGCGCGGGCGGATCGAGCGGAAGAGCGTCTGCGAACTGCTCGGCGGCTCGCCGCGTCCCTTCCCGGTCTACGCCTCCAGCATGAAGCGCGGCGAGATCACGCCGGAGGCGGAGGCCGAGCGCTTCCGGCGCCTGCGCGACGCCCACGGCTATCGCGCCTTCAAGTTCCGGGTCGGGCGGGAATGCGGCCGCGATATCGACGAGTGGCCGGGGCGGACGGACGCGATCGTGCCGCAGATCAGGCGGGCGCTCGGCGCCGAGGCGACGCTGCTCGTCGACGGCAACAGCGGCTATTCGCCGGCCAAGGCCATTGCTGTGGGCAAGATGCTGCAGGATCACGGCATCGTCCATTTCGAGGAGCCTTGCCCCTATTGGGAGCATGCCTGGACGCGCGAGGTCCGCGACGCCCTCGATCTCGACGTGACCGGCGGCGAGCAGGACTGCGACCTCGCCGTCTGGCGCGCCATGATCGACGGTGGCGTGGTCGACGTCGTGCAGCCGGACATCTGCTATATCGGCGGCGTCGGGCGGATGCTGAAAGTGGCGCGCTGGGCCGAGGCCGCCGGCCTGCCGGTGACGCCGCATTCGGCCAATCAGTCACTGGTGACGGTGTTCACGCTGCACATCATGGGCGCGCTCGCCAATGCCGGGCCCTATATCGAGTTCTCCATCGAGGGACCGGATTATTACCCCTGGGAGCAGGGTCTTCTGCGCAACCCGCCGCAGGCGCGCGACGGCATGGTCGCGATCCCCGACGGGCCGGGCTGGGGCGTCGAGATTGAGCCGTCCTGGCTCGACAAGGCCGCCTATCAGGTCACGGAGATCGGCACGTGATCATGGACCGCGCCGAGCTCATCGGCGAAGCCCTGCGGACGGGTACGCTTGCCGGCCTGCCGAGCGGGCATTTCATCGGCGGGCACTTCGTCGAGTCCGTCTCCGGGCGGCGGATGGAGAGCTTCGATCCCGGTCGGGGCAAGGTTTTCGCCTCGGTCGCAGCCGGTGGTGCCGAGGATATCGACCGTGCGGTGGCGGCGGCGCGTAGGGCTCTCTCCGGCCCGTGGTCGCGTCTCGGCCCGGCCGCGCGGGGCGAAATTCTGATGCGCGCAAGCCGCCTGATCGCGGAGCGCTCGGCCCATTTCGCCGTGGTCGAGACCCTCGATTCCGGCAAGCGGCTCGTTGTGGCCGAGGGCGATGTCGGCGGCGTCGTGAAGGCCTTCGCCTATTATGCCGGCGCGGCCGACAAGCTGCATGGCGACAGCATGCCGCTCGGTCCCGACCATGTCGGGCTGACGATCGAGGAGCCGGTCGGCGTCGCCGCCCAGATCGTGCCCTGGAACTACCCGCTCTCGACTGCCGCGCGCGGGATTGCGCCAGCGCTCGCCGCCGGCTGCTCACCCGTGGTCAAGCCAGCCGAGCAGACGCCTTTCACCACGCTCATGCTGGCGGAGCTGCTTGATGAGGCCGGTCTGCCGGAAGGCGTGCTCAATGTCGTCGCCGGCACCGGCACTGGGGCGGGCGCAGCCCTCGTCGCCCATCCCGGCATCGATCACATCACCTTCACCGGCTCGGTTGCGACCGGGCAGCGCGTGATGCGCGCCGCGGCCGAGCATGTCACCCGGCTCGTGCTGGAGCTTGGCGGAAAGTCTCCCCTCGTCGTGCTCGCCGATTGCGATATCGACGCGGCCGTTGCCGGGGTCATGGAAGCGATCTTCGAGAATGCCGGGCAGATCTGCTCGGCCGGCTCGCGCCTGATCGTCGAGGAAGCGATCGCGCAGCCCCTGCTCGAACGCCTCGTCGCAAGCGCGCAGGCATTGCGGCCGGGCCATGGCCTGAGCGATGCCGGGATCGGGCCCATCAACTCGCCGGCGCAGCTGGCGCGCGTCGATGCCCATGTCGACCGCGCCCGCGCCGCCGGCAACCGCATCCTGACCGGAGGCGCAATCGTGCCGCCGGAGGATTGCGGTGGCGGCTGGTTCTATCAGCCGACCATCGTGCTCGCTGATGGCCCTGACGATCCCTTGGTGCAGGAGGAAATCTTCGGCCCGGTGCTGACGGTCCAGATCGTTGCGGATGTCGAGGCAGCGATCGCCGCCGCCAATGCCACATCCTATGCTCTGGTGGCGGGCATCTACACGCGCGATCACGCCAAGGCCTGGCGTTTCGCAAGGGCGGTCGATGCTGGCCAGGTCTACATCAACGAGTTCTTTGCCGGCGGCATCGCGATGCCTTTCGGCGGCAATCGCAAGTCCGGCTTCGGTCGCGCCAAAGGCATGGCGGGCTTGCGCAGCTACTGCAAGCTCAAGAGTGTAGTGGCGCGAGTCTGATCCGGGGGGATGACGAAGACGATGCCGAGCGATCTGTTCGCGAGCGATTTCAAGGCTGCGCCCTATTGGTGGGATGAGGTGCCCCGGCCCGACCTGCCGCGGACCGATCCCCCTGCACAGGCGGAGGTCGTCATCGTCGGCTCCGGCTATACCGGCCTGCAGGCGGCGCTCCAGACGACGCGTGGCGGGCGTCGTACCGTCGTGCTCGACGCGGAGGCCGCCGGCTTCGGCTGCAGTACCCGCAATGGCGGGCAGATCTCCACCAGCGTGAAGCCCGGCCATGCCGAGCTGGTTCGGCGCCATGGCGAGAAGCGCGCCTTCGCGATCATGCAGGAGGGCCGGAACTCCTTGCGCTTCATTGGCGACTTCGTCCGCGACGAGGAGATCGACTGCGATTTCGGCGTCGTTGGCCGTTTCCACGCGGCGCATGCGCCGGGCAAATATGAGGAGCTGGCCCGCAGTGCCGCAACCCAGCCGAAGGGGCTCGAAGTCGCCTGCCATGTCGTGCCGCGTTCAGAGCAGCGCACGGAGATCGGCTCCGATCTCTACCATGGTGGCGTCGTCTATGAGAGCCACGCCTCGATCAACCCGGCCCGCTACCATCAGGGGCTGTTGCAGCGCGTCGTCGCGGCCGGTGCCGAACTCGTGCCGTATTGCCCGGCGACGGGCATCGAGCGGATCGGGGAGGATTTCCTGGTCCAGACGCCGCGCGGCATGATCCGCACCCGCGACGTCGTCATCGCCACCAACGGGTATACGGGGCCGCTGACCGGCTGGCTGCGCCGCCGCGTCATCCCGATCGGCAGCTATGTCATCGCGACCGAGGCGCTGGATCCGGGGCTGGTCGACAGGCTGATCCCGCGCAACCGCATCGTCAGCGACACCCGCAAGGTGGTCTATTACTATCGCGCCTCGCCGGACAGGCGGCGGATCATCTTCGGCGGCCGCGTCTCGCTGAGCGAGACCGATCCGCGCCGCAGCGGGCCGAAATTGCACGCCGCCATGAGCGGGATATTCCCGGAGCTCGCGGTCAGCAAGATCAGCCATTCCTGGTGCGGCTTCGTCGCCTACAGCTTCGACGAGCTGATGCATATCGGCCGCCATGACGGGATGCACTATGCGATGGGCTATTGCGGCTCGGGCGTCGGCATGGCGAGCTATCTCGGCATGCGGCTCGGCCAGCAGGTGCTCGGCCTGGCTGAGGGCAAGACCGCCTTCGACGGCCTCACCTTCCAGACGCGCCCCTTCTACAGCGGCAATCCGTGGTTCCTCGCGCCTTCGGTGCTCTACTACAACCTGCTTGATCGAATGGCCCGCTGACGCAGCTGGAGTGGCCGCCCCGAATTCTCAGAGTGGACCTTATCGCCAGACCAATTTTGCCGAACTCTGCATAAGGCAGGGAGTGTGGACGCCGTTTGCCGGGCCAACCGCGCTCACATTGCCAGGGAACGCACTGAACAAGAACGCATCGTTCAAAGGGAGAACCGACACATGCCGCGCCAGCCGATGACGCCGACGAGAACCGCCCTGGCCCTCATCCTGGGCCTGCTGAGCGCTGCGCCCGCTTTGGCGCAGGAACTGACCGTCGTCTCCTTCGGCGGCTCCTATCAGGAGGGGCAGAGCAAGGCGTTGTTCCAGCCCGCCGCCAAGGCGCTGGGCATCAAGATCAAGGAGGAGACCTATACCAGCATCGCCGATCTGCGCCTCAAGGTGAAGGCCGGCGCCGTGACCTGGGACGTCGTCGCCAGCGGCTCGGGCAGCGCGGCCCGCGCCGGCGCCGAGGGCATCCTGGAGAAGCTCGACTACAAGGTCATCGACACCTCGAATTTCCTGCCCGGTACGGCGCAGGATTACTGCGTCGGCGGCGACGTCTTCTCGACCGTGCTGGCCTGGAACACCAAGACCTATGGCCAGAACGGCCCACAGAGCTGGGCCGATTTCTGGGACGTCAAGAAATTCCCCGGCAAGCGTTCCTATCGCAAGGGCGTCGCCGGCGCGCTGGAGCCGGCGCTGATGGCCGACGGCGTACCGCCCGAGAAGGTCTACGAGGTCCTGTCCCAGCCCGGCGGCATCGAGCGCGCGATCAAGAAGATCCGCGAGCTCAAGCCCCATATTGCGGTCTGGTGGAGTTCGGGCGCGCAGCATGCCCAGCTGATGAAGGACGGCGAGGTCGACATGATCACCGGCTGGAACGGCCGTTTCGACGTCGCCGCGAAGGACGGCGCAAAGGTCGCCTATACCTTCAACCAGGGCCTGCTCGACTATGACTGTTTCGCGGTCGCCAAAGGCGCGCCGAACAAGGACCTGGCGATGAAATTCCTCGCCGAGATCAGCAAACCGCAATACCAGGCCGAGTTCACGAAATACATCACCTACGGCCCGACCAACAACAAGGCCTATGAGGGCGGCGCGATCGACGCGGCCTATGCCAAGACGCTGCCGTCCCATCCCGACAATGCCGGCAAGCAGCTGACGATCGATCTGGACTGGTACATCAAGTACGAAGCCCAGGCCTCCTCCGCCTACCAGAACATGCTGACCGAATGAGGCTGGCCGGCGATCACGAGCGGCCGCGCGATGCGGCCGCTCAAGTGCCGGGTTCCGCGACGGCCCTGCCGATCGCGGTCCGCCGGTTGAGCAAGGCCTATGGCGCGGTGCCGGTTCTGGACGAGATCGATCTCGATGTCCGGCCCGGCGAGTTCCTGACCCTGCTCGGCCCGTCCGGCTCGGGCAAGACGACGCTGCTCATGGCGATCGCCGGCTTTCTGCGGCCCGACAAGGGCAGCATTCGCTTCGGCGAGCGCGAGGTCGTGCGTCTCGCGCCGCACAAGCGCGAGATCGGCATGGTCTTCCAGAACTACGCGCTGTTCCCGCATATGGATGTCGCTGGTAATGTCGGATTCCCCTTGCGGCTGCGGCGCGTGCCGGCAGCCGAGACTGCGCGTCGGGTCGAGGTTGCGCTTGAGATGTTCCAGCTCGGGGGCTTCGGCAGCCGCCGTATCGACCAGCTCTCCGGCGGCCAGCGCCAGCGCGTCGCGCTCGCCCGCGCCATCGTCTTCGAGCCGCGCATCATCCTGATGGACGAACCGCTCTCGGCTTTGGACAAGCAGTTGCGCGAGCGCATGCAGATAGAGTTGCGCCAGCTCCATGAGCGCCTCGGCACGACCACCGTCTATGTCACGCACGACCAGCGCGAGGCGTTGACCATGTCGGACCGCGTCGCCATCCTCGACCGCGGCCGCATCGCCCGCATCGACACCCCGCGCGCGATCTATGACGATCCCCGCAGCCGCTTCGTCGCCGAGTTCATCGGCGAATCCTCCTTCCTCGACGTCGCGGTGACCGACGGCGCCGCCAGGGCCGGCGGCGCGACCATCCGCGCCAAGAACCTGCCGATGCAGCACGGGCGCTGCACGATGGTGCTGCGGCCGGAGCGTCTGCATCGGCTGGGGCCAGGCGAAGGCGAGGGGATGAACTGCTTCGACGGCCGCGTGACCGGCGCCGTCTACCAAGGCGACACGCTGCTGCTGCAGGCGGCGCTCGGCGACGGCAGCCCGGTTGCGCTGCGCCTGACGACCCGCGGCGGCGAGGGGCCGCCGCCTGCACCCGGGACGCCCATCCGCATCGGCATCGCCGTCTCCGACACCGTGCTGCTGCCGGGCGAGGCGCGGGGCGCGTCGTGACGACCGCTGGCACTTTCGCGTCCGCCGGCCCGGCCGGGGATGACCACGCCGCAGGCTTGCGGCGCGACCAGTGGCGCGAGCGCATGGGGCTGGCGGGGCTGGCCGCGCCCGCGCTCCTGCTCGTCACCATCACCATGCTCGTTCCGGTCGGCTGGCTGTTCGGCCTGTCATTCCTCGACGATAGCGGCGCGCTGAGCCTTGAGAATTACCGGCGCATGCTGGCCGAGCCCTCCTATGGCCGGACCTTCCTGACCACCTTCGAGATCAGCCTCGCAACCACGCTGATCTGCATCATGCTCGGCTATCCCCTGGCCTATTTCCTGTCGCAGCTGCCGCGACGGGCCGCCAATCTCTGCATGATCGCGGTGCTCCTGCCGTTCTGGACGTCGCTTCTGGTGCGTACCTATGCCTGGCTCGTGCTGCTCCAGCGCAGCGGGCTGGTGAACACATGGGGCATGAAGCTCGGCCTCTGGAGCGAACCTTTGCAACTCGTGCACAATCTCGGCGGAACGCTGATCGGCATGGTCCATATCATGCTGCCCTTCATGGTCCTGCCGCTCTACGGCACGATGCGCGCGATCGACCGCAACCTGCTGCGCGCTGCCGCCAGCCTCGGCTCGACGCCGGTCCATGGCTTCTGGACGGTGTTCTTTCCGCTCTCGCTGCCGGGGCTCGCGGCTGGCGCCTCGCTCGTCTTCGTGCTCTGCCTCGGCTTCTACGTGACGCCCGCCATGCTCGGCGGCGGCAAGGTAACGATGGTCTCGAACCGCATCGCCAACGATATCGAACTCTTCTTCAATTGGGGTGCTGCGAGCGCGCTCGGCGTCGTGCTCCTGGTGATCACGCTCGCCGTGCTGGTGGTGGCGGCGCGCCTGTCGCGCGGTGCCGGCCTGTTTGGGGCAGGGCACTGAGATGAGCTGGCTCGATCGTCCCGCCAGCGACACGCAAATCAGCCATCGCGCGCGGCTCTGGCTCTATGGGCTCGGCGCGCTGGTCCTGGCCTTCCTGGCCATACCGACGCTGATCGTCATCCCGATGTCCTTCTCCCAGTCGCAATATCTGGAATTCCCGCCGCGGGAATGGTCGCTGCGCTGGTACGAGGCTTATTTCTCCTCATCGAGCTGGATGGCGGCGACCGCGACCTCCTTCAAGGCCGGCTTCTGCACGGCGCTGCTTGCGACGCCGCTGGGCACGCTCGCGGCCTACGGCCTGCACGCCTCGCGGCTGCGCTTCGCCGGGCTTGCGATCCTTGCGCTGCTGACGCCGACGATCGTGCCGGTCATCCTCGTCGGCATCGCGCTGTTCTATGCCTATGTGCAGCTCAAGATGGTCAATTCTTTCCTCGGCATCGTGCTGGCGCATACGATGCTGGCGGTGCCGATCGTCATGATGATCGTGGGCTCGGCCCTGAAGAGCTTCGATCTCGATCRGGAGCGGGTCGCGCGCAGCCTTGGCGCCACGCGGACGCAGGCCTTCCTGCAGGTGACCGCCCCCCAGATCGGTTTCGCCCTCGTCACCTCCGCGGTCCTGTCGTTCCTGACCTCCTTCGATGAGGTCGTCGTTGCGCTGTTCGTCTCGGGCGGTGACAATGCGACTCTGACGCGGATGATGTTTTTGGCGCTGCGCGATCAGATCGACCCGACCATCGCGGCGATCTCGACGATCATGATCGTGATGACGTCGCTGCTGCTGGCCGTGTCGCAGTTCGTCGGCAAACGGGACGTCTAGCGATCGTGCGGCTCGTGCGAAATCGCATGCCTGT
This sequence comes from Allobosea sp. 10L417, assembly GCF_056395485.1. NCBI lineage: Bacteria > Pseudomonadati > Pseudomonadota > Alphaproteobacteria > Hyphomicrobiales > Alloboseaceae > Allobosea > Allobosea sp. 10L417. The sequence goes on along the minus strand of NZ_JBFTJP010000005.1, from coordinate 250,003 downwards.
CCGCGATCCCTTCACATCCGCATGGTCGACGTCATCCCATCGGAAGGCGAGAATTCGCTCCGAAGCCGTCCTCGATCGAGAACTGCCGCCCGCGAGACCGGCGCTGGCGCCGAGGCAGACCGTCCACTAACAATCGCATCGGGCCGGACGGGTGGGGGGCGGGTCAAACCCGGATCACTCCCGTTCGTGCGCCAATGTGATTCCAGAACCTGGTCCGGCCTAAAACAAGATTGAGCAGCAGGGGCTATTCTCGGCAACACAGGCGCTGACAGGTCTAGGGATGGATACTTCTACGCTTCAAATTGTCCATAGGGTGATGAGCGAACGGAGCATCCGGGGCACTGCCCGGGTGATGAGGAAGCCGGTTTCGAGCATTGCCGCGGCGGTCGACCGGCTTGAGAGCGAGATTTCGGTGCCGCTTGTGCAGAAGGCCGGGACGAGCGTTGTCCTGACCCTCGAGGCTGAGAGGCTTTCTCCTGCCATCAAGCAGCTCGCCGACCACGTCCAGGACATCATGGCGATCGGCAATCGGCGCGACATTTCGCTGAGCCTGAGCGCGTTGACCCGCTTTGCGCATGTCGCCGAAACCGGCAGCATCCGCCGGGCGGCCAAGTCTCTTGGGCTGGGCCAACCCCAGCTTGCCCGCCAGATCGCGCATGTCGAAGCGACGCTCGGCTGTCGTCTGCTCAATCGCCACGTCGCCGGCTCGAGGATGACGGAGGCGGGAAAGCGGCTGGTAAGGTCGACACGCGCTCTCGAAGCGATATGGAGCGAACTTGCACATTCGGCCGCCGGACGTTCCCGCCGCAGTGCCGCGACGATCCGGCTCGGCTCGATCATCCCCATGGGCCACGACAGCTTCGTCGCCACGCTGCTCGCCTCGCTCGTCGCGACCTGGATGAACGACAAGCCCCGCCAACCCCTGCTGGTGGCCAGCACGACGACCGAAGGGCTCATCGCCGGCCTGAAGAGCGGCACCTACGATGCGGTTCTCCTGAACAGCGTCACCGTCCCGACGGATTTCGATAGCTATCTGATCGCCCGGTCGCCGCTGTCGCTCGTTGGTCCGTCGGAGGTCATCGAACTGGGGGAGGGCAGGGACGACCTGGCCAGGATCGTGCTTGGCTCACCCATCGCCGTCCCGAGCCCAAGAAGCGGGCTACGCCAGATCATCAATCGCCTGCTGGCTGAAACCCTCACCGAAACCGAGCTCGACAGGCTGAAGGTGATCGAGCTGGATTCGATGCCCGTCATCATCAATCTGGTTCTGCATCACGGGGCTGTTTCGGTCCTGCCGTCGGAATCGGTCGCCCGAATCCGCGGCGACCTGCGCCAAATCCCGCTGCCTTCCGAATTGGCTCTGCCTTATTGGCTCGTCTGCGGCAAGAACGAGAGTGGACGCCAGACCGCCCGCGCCATCCTGAAGGTGCTCGCGGGGCTGGGCTATGGCGACAAGGCGAAATAGCGGCAGCAGGTTGGGAGGTACGATCGGCATCGCCGTGGGAGCGGACGGCTGCGCATTTCGCCCTATCGTTCGGACATGGTGATTAGAACGATCTTCCCTTCCAATTGGCGATTTTCGAAATTTTTCCCAATGCTGCGCCGAACTATGCTCATTTCATCTAAGTAGCTGATATTGCTCGAAAATGAATCGAAACATGGGCCGCGATGGTGCATACCGTACGCTAGTCTGCAGATTCTGGGATATCCCAAAACATATACACCTTGACGCGAGGTCATAGGGGCCTTCTCAGCGGTCGGAAGCTGTGCTTGGCTACCCCGATAAGAAGACCTTCAGGGGAACCAATGCGTATCATAACTGCCCGCGAGGCGGCCGCTAGGCTGCGCGACGGGATGAGCGTTGCTGTCTCCGGTTTCGGAGGATGCTGCCATCCCGAGGCGATCACCGCCGCGGTCGAGGACAGGTTCCTCGCCGAAGCCGCGCCTCGCGACCTGACCCTACTTTTTGCCGCCAGTGCCGGCGACCGCAAGACCCGCGGGATGGGCCATTTTGGCTATGAGGGGCTGGTCAAGCGCGTCATAGCCGGCGGCTGGCGCGGAACCCCGCGTCTCGGCAATCTCGCCCTCGAAGAGAAGGTCGAAGCCTATTGCTGGCCCCAAGGGGTCATCGCCCAGCTGTATCGGGCGATTGCCGCCGGCCAGCCGGGCGTCATCACCCATATCGGGCTGGGCTCGTTCATGGACCCGAACAGCGGCGGCGGGAGGATGAACGCCTCGACGCGCGAGACCCTCGTCGAGCGCGTGTCCCTGCGCGGCCGGGACTGGCTGCTCTACCCGTCCATGCCACTCGACTGCGTGATGCTGCGTGGCACGACGGCCGACGAGGACGGGAACGTTACGATGGAGGACGAAGCGTTCCCGCTCGACGTGCTGGCGATGGCCCAGGCAGGGCGCAATTCCGGCGGCGTGGTGATGGTGCAGGTCAAGCAGGTCGCCCGGCGCGGTTCGCTGGCGCCCGGCGATGTGCGCATTCCCGGCACCCTGGTCGACTATGTCGTGGTTTGCGAGGATCCGGCCCAGCACGGCATCAGCTTCGGCGAGACCGACAACCCCTCCTATACCGGCCGGTTGCAAGCCGCCGCCGGCAGTCTCGAGCCGCTTGCGCTGTCGGTGGACAAGGTCATCCAACGCCGCGCCTTCCAGGAACTGCTCGGGCTCGATCGCCCGGTCATCAATCTCGGCATCGGCATCCCGGCTGGCATCGGACGGATCGCCAGCGAAGAGGGGCTCGACGGCTATACGGTCACCATCGAATCCGGTGTCATCGGCGGCGTGCCCGCCGAGGAACTGTCGTTCGGCGCTGCGATCAATCCATCGTCGGTGATCCCGCAGGCCTCCCAGTTCGACTTCTACGACGGCGGCGGCCTCGACATCGCCTTCCTCGGCATGGCCGAAGTGGACGTGCGCGGAGCGGTCAATGTCAGCCGCTTCGGCAAGTCTATCGTCGGCGTCGGTGGTTTCACCAACATTTCACAGACGGCGCGCCGCATCGTCTATGTCGGCGCGTTCTCGACCGGCGGCACCGAGATCGAGATCCGCGACGGCAGGCTCGCCATCGTGAACGACGGGCGGCTGTGCAAGATCGTCGATCGGGTGGCGCAGGTCAGCTCCGACCCAACCTTCGCGCCCGCCGGGCAGGCACAGATCGTCGTCACCGAACGGGCGGTCTTCAAGGTCCTGGACGGCCGGCTGACGCTGACCGAAGTGGCACCCGGCATCGACGTCAGGAAGCATGTCCTCGAGCGGCTGCCGGACGGCGTCGCGATCGCCGATCACCTCGCAACGATGGATGCCCGTCTCTACGCGACGCGTGCAATGAAGGACTTCGCCGCATGAACATTCGCGAGGCAGTTGTCATCGTCACCGGTTCGGCCACGGGCGTCGGCGCGGCCGCCGTCCGGCAGTTCGCCGAGCGGGGCGCGCGCGTCGCGGTCAACTACAACCGCAGCAAGGCCGAGGCCGACGAGACTGCCGATGCCTGCCGGGCGCTCGGGTCCGAGGTCATCGTGGTGCAGGGTGACGTCGCCGATGACGGCGCCTGCCGGGCGATGGTCGGCGCGGTCGTGGAGCGTTGGGGTCGGCTGGACGCACTGGTCAACAACGCCGCCATGACGGTGAAGTCGAATCCCTTCGATCTGGAAACCCTGTCCGCCGGCGACTTCCACGACGTCTTCGCCGTCAACGTCATCGGTGCCTACCAGATGTGCAGGGCGGCGATCCCGCCGATGCGGGCCAGCGGCGGCGGCGCCATCGTCAACGTTTCCTCCAACGTCGCTTTTACCGGGGGCGGCAGCTCGCTCGCCTACACCGCGTCGAAGGGTGCGCTGAATGCGCTGACCCTGGCGCTGGCGCGCACCTGTGGGCCGGACATCCGAGTCAACGCGGTCTGCCCCGGCGTGATCGACACGCGCTGGATGCGCCAGACGCTCGGCACGGAGGCCTATTCGGCGCTGGCACAGCGGTTTTCCGAGACGGCGCCACTGGGCCGCGTCGCCACGCCCGACGATGTCGCCGGCGCCGTGGTGTGGCTGGTCGAGGGCGCCGGCTTCGTCACCGGAGAATTGCTGTCGGTCGATGGCGGGGTGCGGCTGGGCGGCGGCGTGCGCAAGCAGGCGCCGCGCACGGGTGACGGTTCGTGAGCCTTCCTGCCGGCTCGATCCTGGATTTCGCCATCCCCGAGACTCGCCAGACGGTCACGGCGAGGGACGCGATCCTCTACGCCCTGTCTGTGGGTTACGGCGGCGCACCGCTGGACCCGGCGCATCTGCGCTTCCTTTACGAGGCCGATCTGGCGACGGCGCCGACGCTCGCCAACGTCGTGGCGCATGCGGGCCCATGGATGAAGCAGGTGGGCGTCGACTGGAGCCAGGTCGTGCACGCCGAGCACCGCCTGACCATCCATAGCCCGATGCCGCTCGACACGCCGCTGGTGTCACATACGCGCAGCCTGTCGGTGGTCGACCGGGGTGCCGGCAAGGGCATGTTCGCGGCATTCGAACGCGTCGTGTCGAACGAGGCGACCGGCGAGGCGGTGGCGTCGATCGTGCAGACCAACGCCTGCCGGGGCGACGGCGGCTGTGGCTCCGCCGGTACGCCGCCCGAACCGCTGCCGCCGGTGCCCAATCGGCAACCCGACGTCTCCTGCCAGTTGGCCGTCGCCGAGGACGCGGCGCTTCTCTACCGGCTGAACGGCGATCTCAATCCCTTGCACGTCGATCCCGCGGCGGCCGAAAGGGGCGGTTTCCGCCGGCCCATCCTGCACGGGCTATGCACGTTCGGGCATGCCGGCTACGCGCTGTCGCTGATGGCCTCCGGCTCCGGGCTTGCCGCGCTCGCCGCGATTGCCGCCCGCTTCACCGCACCGGCATTTCCGGGGGACACGCTGGAATTCCAGATGTGGCGCTCCGGCCAGGACATCCGCTTCCGATGCATTGTGCCGTCGCGCGGCGCGACGGTTCTCGACAACGGCGTGGCGCGGCTCGCATGACCAGCCAATTTCCCTATTCGGTTCGAGAAGCGCCGCCTCCGAGTCCATTCGACGAAGACGGACGGCGGCAGCCTCCGGCGGAAAGAAACGAGAGCATGACCAGCGCGCCCGAAACCGTGGTGTTGAAGACCCCTCCGGCGACGATCGGCGACATCGTCGCCATCGCGCGCCATGATGCCCGCATCGAAATCTCGCCCGAAGTCGAGCGGCGCATGGCAGCCGCGCGGGCTGTCGTCGACCGTTATGCCGAGCTGAACCTGCCCGCCTATGGGCTGACGACCGGGCTCGGCGCCGGTGTGGACACGCGCCTCGCGGCCGACGATCTCGTCACTTTCCAGATCAGGGTGCCGCAGGCGCGCGCCGTCGGCGTCGGAGCGGCTTTGCCGCGCGAGGCTGTCCGGGCGATGATGGCAGTCCGGGTCGCCGGCATGGCGGCGGGTGGCTCGGGCGTCTCGCCGCGCATTGTCGGATCGATGGTCGCGGCGCTGAACGCCGGCTTCCACCCGGTCGTTCCCTCGCTCGGCTCGATCGGCGCCGCCGACCTCGCCCCGCTCGCGCATATGGGGCGGGCGCTTCTCGGCTATGGCGAGGCGGAGTTCGGCGGCGAGGTGATGCCGGCCCTCGAAGCACTGAAGAGGGCGGGCCTGGAGCCGCTCGCGCTTGGGCCGAAGGACGGCCATGCGATCGTCGTCGCCAACAGCCTGTCGGTCTCCCAGGCTTGCCTCGTCCTCCATGACATCGAACGCCTGTTCGAGTGGTCGCTGCTGGCGGTGGCGCTGAACTTCGAAGCCTTCCGCGCCAACACGACCGCCTTCGACGACCGCGCCCTCGCGGCACGGCCCGCCTTCGGTCAGCGGGCCGTCGCGGCGCGCCTGCGCGAACTCCTTTCAGGCAGTTCGCTGCTCGCGGAGGGGGCGGCGCGGCGCCTGCAGGACCCGCTCAGCTATCGCTGCGCGCCGCAGGTCTGGGGGGCGCTGTCACATGCTATGGCGGAGGCCAGGGAAGCGACCGAGATCGAGCTCTCCAGCTCGGGCGACAACCCCGTCGTCCTGGCTTCGGAGGGGCTCATCCTCTCGCACGCCAACTTCGACCTGACGGCCTTCGTTCTGGCCTGGGAACGGCTGGGGCAGGCGCTGGCGCATTGTGCCGCGGCGACGGCCTACCGAACCATGAAGATCATGTCGCCCGGCATGTCGGACCTGCCGCGCTTCCTGACCTCGATGGGCCAGAACCGCTCCGGCTTCGCCACCGTCCAGAAGACCGTGTCGGCGTTGGAGGCGGAAATCCGCCATCTTGCCGCGCCGGTCTCGCTCACGCCGATCCCTGTCGCCGACGGCGTCGAAGACCAGGCCTCGATGGCGCCGAGCGTTCTGGCGAAGACGGCGACCATCGTCGAGCGGCTGCGCTACCTCGTGGCGATCGAACTCATAGCCTCCGCCCAGGCGGTCGATCTCCGGGGCGTGCAAGACCAGCTCGGCGCCGGGTCGGGCGATGCCTACCGCTTCGTGCGCAGCCTGGTCGAGCCGTTGGGAGAGGACCGGGCGCAGGGGCCGGATTTCATGTGCCTCGCGGACGCCATTTCGCACGCCGCTCCGGCGGGGAGGGACTGACAGGACGGCCGAACGAAGCCGCAGGACCCGGGAGGAAGACGGCCAGGCGCAGCCGGCCGGTCCAATGGAGACGCCTACCCAACGCTGCAATACAGAGGGAAACAACAATGAAGAAGTGGACCACGAAGGCTATCGTCGCAACCATCGCGATGGCGGCAGCGACACTGCAGCTGGCTGCGGCGGAACCGATCAAAGTAGGCAGCAAGAATTTCACCGAGCAGTACATCCTGGCCGAAATGTATGCCGCCGTGCTGGAAAAGGCCGGTTTCAAGGTTGAGCGCAAGATCAATCTCGGCGGCACCCTCATCGCCCACCAGGCGCTGACCACAGGTCAGATCGATCTCTATCCGGAATACACCGGCACGGCGCTGTCGGCCGTGGTGAAGGGCGAGACATCGACCGACCCGCAGAAGGTCTATGATGAGGTCAAGGATTTCTACGCCAAGAAATTCAACCTCATCTGGTTGAGGCCAACCGGGGTCAACAACGGCTACGTCATCGTCGTGCGCCGCGAGACGGCTCAGCAGAACCAGCTCAAAACCCTCTCCGACCTTGCCAAGGTGTCAGGTTCGATGGTCTTCGGCGGTGGGCCCGAATTCCCCGAACGCAAGGACGGCCTCCCGGGCCTGAAGCTGGTCTACGGTGCGGTATTCAAGGAATTCAAGCAGTTCGCCAAGCTCGGCCTGCGCTATGACGCGCTGCAGCAGAAGGACATCGACGGGGCGAACGGCGCTGCGACGGATTGGCAGATCGTATCGCAAAACCTCGTGGCTCTGGACGACGACAAGGGTTTGTTCCCACCCTACTACGTTGCCCCGGTGGTTCGCCGTCAGACGCTCGAGGCCAATCCGAAAATCGCCGAACTGCTCGAGGCCGTCGGTACGCAAATCGACAACGCGACGATGCGCACCCTCAACGCCCGCGTCGAGAAGGACCGCGAAGAGCCTCGCGATGTCGCCGTGTCCTTCCTGAAGGACAAGGGCCTGCTCCGCTGACGCCCGGTCCCTTGCCGGCCGGGACCTCCCGGTCGGCAAGGGACCGTCCCTGACGTCGACCCCGACAGCACGGCAACCGGCCCCTATCGGTTGGCTGCGGCCGGCAGCGAACGCGCATGCCGATCTCCCTGCCGGGTGCAGTCCCGGCAGAGGAGGGGGCGCGACCTTCCATTCGAACTGAAATCTGGGAAGACGAGAAATGCAGGAAATCTGGATCGACTACATCAACGCCTTGGACACCAAGGCGCTGGAGCTGACCAACGACGAAATCCTCGATGCGGTGTCGGAAGCGCTGGCCGCGCAGGGGCGGGGCGAGACGGTGATCGAGCCTAGGGTTCACCTCGTTCCCGAGAGCTCCGACAAGGGGCACTTCAACGTGCTGCGCGGCTATGTGAAGCCGCTCGACTACGCCGGCGTGAAGGTGGTCGGCGATTTCGTCGACAACTACAAGGTCGGCTTGCCCTCCGAAATGGCAGTGCTGAATCTGTTCGATCCGCGCACCGGCATGCCCAAGGCCATCATCGACGCGACGGCCATCACCGACATGCGTACCGGCGCGATCACCGCGCTCGGCGCCAAGCATCTGGCGCGCAAGGACAGCAAGATCCTGGGCCATGTCGGCGCGCGCGGCACGTCCTACTGGAACGTCCGCCTGCTCGACCACCTGTTCGATTTCGACGAGATCCGTGTCCATTCGCGCCGCCCCGAGAGCCGCGAGGGCTTTGCCGCACGGCTGGAAAAGGATCTCGGCAAGAAAATCATCGTGACGGACAACTGGGAGGATTGCCTGAAGGGCGCCGACATCATGGTGGAGGCCAGTCGCCTGCCCGAGCCCACGCCGCTGTTCAAGACGAGCTGGGTCAAGAAGGGTGCCTTCGTGGTTCCCTACGGGACAATGAGCGCGCTGGAGTTCGATCTCACGGACATCATGGACAAGGTCGTCGTCGACGACTGGGGCCAGTGCCAGCCGGGGCGTCCCTTCGGCGCGCTGCGCCGACATGTCGACGAGGGCAAGGTAACCCTGGAGACGCTGCACGCCGAGATGGGACAGATCGTCTGCGGCGCCAAGCCGGGGCGCGAGAGCGACGACGAGACCATCCTGTTCTGGCATCGCGGACTAAGCAGCACGGACGTGGCGCTGGGCGCGGCGATCGTCGCGAAGGCGAAGCGCATGAACCTCGGCCAGAAACTCCGTTTTGCCTGACCCGCATCATGAGCGACGCCAAACTCATCGCCTGTTCGCGAATGTACAATGTCTCGGCGGGCGTGCGCGCCCGGTGGGACGACCTGTTCGCGTGGCTGAGCCAAGAGGCCGGTGTGGCGCTGGACATCGTCGCTCACGCTTCCCCCGCGCCGCTCGCCGAACTCTGGGAAAGGCGCGACATGGGGGCCGTGTTCATGTGTGGCTTCCCCCTGTCGCGCTGGTGCGAGGCGCAGCGTCCGACCATCCTGGCCGCACCCGTGGCGGAAGCGCCGTGGGCCGGCGGGCGCCCCTATTATGCCAGCCACATCGTCGTGACCGAAGACGGCCCAATCAGATCGGCCGCGCAGCTTGGGACCGCAACCTGGGGATGGACGGTGCGGGATTCGCAGTCGGGCTACCACGCGCCGCGCGGCTTCCTTGCCGACCTCCTGCAAGGGAAATTGCTCGGGCGGTCGCCGGTGGGGCCACTACTGAACCCCTCCGGCGTGGTGGAGGCGCTGCGCTGCGGCCGCATCGAGGCGGGCCCGATCGACGCCTACGCCTACGAACTGTTGGCGATGCATCAGCCGGACGCATTGGCCGGGCTGCGGATCGTCGCGACAACTGAACCGACACCCTGTCCGCCTCTCGTCTCGTCTCCCGGCGTGCCCGCCGAGATGCTGTCCCCGCTGCGGCAGGCGCTGCTGCGGGCGCATGAGTGCGAGGACGGGCGTGGGCTGCTGCGCCAGCTCGGCCTGGCGCGGTTCGCGCATCCCGACGTGGCCGACTACCGGATCCTCGCCGAACGCGCGGATGCGGTCGACCGGAGGCTCGCCGCGTGGTGACGCCAGAGCCAACCAGCCTGAGCTGCGTCGTTTGATCGGCAGAGGTAACGGGCGGGTCTCCCAGGGGACCTGAGAGCTAGGAGCATCGTTTTGACTTGGGTTCCAAAGAATATCCCTCGGCTCGCCGAGGCATTGATGGAGCATCTGTACCTGGTCTTCTCCTCGGTGGGGATCGCTTTGGTGATTTCGCTTGCCGTCGGCATCTGGGCCGCCCGGCGTCCAAGAACTTTCACCAGCATCATTCTGGTGACGAGCATCCTCTTCGCCATACCCAGCCTCGCGCTGTTCGCCTTGCTCATCCCCGTGATGGGCATCGGGCCGGCGCCTGCGATCCTGGGGCTCGCCGCCTATTCCCTGATGATCCTCGTCCGCAACATCGGCACGGGGTTCCAGGCGATCCCGGATGAAATCCTCGAGGCGGCGCACGGCATGGGCTACGGGACTGCCCGCAGGATCTGGGAGGTCGAGCTGCCGCTCGCGATGCCGTACATCGTCGGCGGAATCCGCCTCGCGGTCGTAACGGTCATCGGCATCGCGACTGTCGCCGCCTACATCAATGCCGGCGGTCTCGGCGTCATCATCTTCCAGGGCATCGACCAGAGGTTCCCCGAAAAGATCATCGCCGGCGGTCTGCTGACCTCGGTCCTGGCGCTGTCGGCCGACTACTTCCTCACATTGATGGAAAAGGCGTTGCGCCGGCGCAATGGGAGGCAAGCCCGATGATCGTCGTCGAAGCTTTTCAGTGGATCGCCGCAAATCTCGGCACGTTCACCGGTGCGTTCAACCGGCATATGGCGATGAGCCTGATTTCGCTGGGCGTCGCGCTGGCTATAGCCCTTCCGTTGGGCGTCGCCGTGGCAAGATCGCCGCGCGCCGCCTTCGTGACGGTCAACGTCGCCGGCGCCGCACGCTCCATCCCGAGCCTCGCCATTCTGGCGGCCGCCATGCCGATCATGGGCATCGGCCTCTGGCCATCGGTGATCGCGTTGGTCGTTCTGGCCGTCCCGCCGCTGCTGCTCAATACGATCATCGGCATACGGGAAGTGGATCCGGCTGTCCTCGATGCCGCCAACGGGATGGGACTGGGGCGAGCGGAGATTCTCTGGCAGATCGAACTGCCGCTGGCCGTGCCCTCTATCCTTTCCGGCGTCCGCACGGCGGCCATCCAGGTCATCGGCGGAGCCGCCCTCGCATCCTTCATCGGCGGCGGCGGCCTGGGCGATTTCATCAACGCGGGCATCGCCATCATGGACATGCCGCGTCTCCTGGTGGGAGCGATCCCGATCGCGCTTCTGGCGATCTTTGCGGAGCTGGCGTTCGGCTGGCTCGAGCGCAGCGTTTCCTACCGGCTCTGACTGCGGAACAGGGATACCAAGATGATACGCCTCGAAAATGTGACCAAGAACTTTGCCGGCAGCGATCGCCCTGCGGTGGACAATCTCGACCTTCACATCGAAGCCGGGACGACCGTCGCCATGATCGGCCCTTCGGGCTGCGGCAAGACGACCACCATGCGCATGATCAACTGCCTGGAGACCCCGACCCGCGGCCGGGTTCTGGTGAACGGCCGCAACGTCGCCGACACAGATCCGAAGCAGCTACGCCGAACCATCGGCTATGTCATCCAGCAGGTCGGTCTGTTTCCGCATATGACGATCGCGCGCAACATCGCCACCGTGCCCCGCCTGCTGGGCTGGGACAAGGCGCGGACCGACCGGCGCATCAACGAGCTTCTCGAACTCGTCAGCCTTGATCCGAGCGTCATGCGCGATCGCCTGCCTCATGAACTGTCGGGCGGCCAGCGGCAGCGTGTCGGCTTCGCCAGGGCCCTGGCTGCCGATCCCGCCATCATGCTGATGGACGAGCCCTTCGGCGCCATCGACCCGATCACCAGAGTCCGTCTCCAGGACGAATTCCGGCAGATCCTGAAGAAGGTCAGCAAGACCGTCGTCATCGTCACGCACGACATCGACGAAGCGATCAAGATGGGCGATCGCGTCGCGATCATGCGCGACGGTCGGTTGCTGCAATACGACAGCCCCGAGGCGATCCTGGCCAATCCGGCCAATGAATTCGTCGAGAACTTCCTCGGTCCCGATCGGACCATCAAGCGGCTCAGCCTGATCGATGTCGCGAGCGTGATGGCGCCGCCCCGTTCGTTCGCCGAGGGCCCTCAGATCTCGCCGGATGCCAACCTGCATGTGGCGCTCGCATCCATCCTGGGCAAAAATCTCCAAGGCTTGGACGTCAAGGCACCGGACGGCACGGTCGTCGGTTATCTCGACCGAGATGCCATCCTTGCCTGTAACGTTGAACCTCATCCGGTTTGAAGTTCGCCCCGGTCCGACGATCCAATTCATCAATGGCAGCTCAGTCGCTCCAGGACCGCTCCATGCAGCGCCAGGCTGCCGCTTGCCACGACGCAGCGATGGCCGGAATGGATCGTGAGCTCCCGGCCCTCCCAGTCGGTGATCGCACCGCCGGCATTGCGCACGATCGGCGTCAGCGCGCAGTAGTCGAAGGGGTCGAGCCCGCCGTCGACGCTGATGTCGAGCGCTCCGTCCGAGACACGGCCATAGGCGTGACAGCCGCCGCCATAGACGCACCATTTCGTATCGTTCCGGAGTCGTTCGAAGGCCGCCCGCTCACCGGCATCGAAGGGTTCGGGATTGCCGTTGCCGAGAATGGCATCGGGCAGCGACGCGCCCTTGCGGGTCTGCACCGCCTCGCCGTTGCGCTGCGTCGGCAGCCCGTCGCCGCCGATCCAGCGCTCGGCCGTGACGGGGTTGTCGATGATGCCGAGGATCGGCGTACCCTTGTAGGCCAGCGCGATCAGCGTGCCGAAGGTCGGAATACCGGTGATGAAGGCCTTGGTGCCGTCGATCGGATCGATGATCCAGACGAAGTCGCGGTCGAGGCCGAAGGAGTCGTATTCCTCGCCCAGGATACCGTGATCGGGGTGGGCGGAGGCGAGTTCGCGGCGCAGGCGGTCCTCGACGCGGCGGTCGATCTCGGTGACCGGGCTGCGATCAGCCTTGGTGTCGAAGCTGCGGCCCCTGGCGATCGCGTCGCGGATGATTGCGCCGCTCACGTCGGCGAGCCGCGCGGCGAAGCCCGCGAAGGCGTGGATGTCAGGTTTGGACATGGGCTTCTCCGGCGATGACCGCCGTGGACTTGGCGGGCGCGCGCTGGTGTCTGGCGAGCCGGTATTCGAGGGCTCGCAGGGCTGCGGTCAGCATGGCGGCGATGACGAGATAGATCGCGGCTGCGGTCACGAAGAGCTCGTAGGGCGCGAAGGTGCGCGCCACGATCGTGTTGGCGGTGCCGGTCAGCTCCATGATCGTGATGGTGCTCGCCAGCGACGTCGCCTTGAGCATGCTGACGACCTCGTTGGCATAGGCCGGAAGAGCGAGGCGGAAGGCGCGCGGCAGGATGATGACGCGATAGGTCATCGGTCCGGACATGCCGCAGGCATGGGCCGCCTCGATCTCCCCGGCCGGCACCGCCTGGATCGCGCCACGCAGGATATTCGCCGTATAAGCGGCGGTGTGCAGCGCGAAGGTCAGGACCGCGCAGAACCACGGCTCCCGGATGAAGGGCCAGAGCGCGCTCTCGCGGATGAAGTCGAACTGCGACAGGCCGTAGTAGACCAGGAAGATCTGGACCAGGAGCGGCGTGCCCCTGAAGAAGGAGATGTAGAAGGCGACGACCGCGCGGACCGGAGCGGGCGCCTCCAGCCGGGCGATCGCCATCGGCACGGCCAGCCCCAACCCGAGCACGAGGGCGGCCGTCAGGAGTTGCAGGCTGAGCCAGGTGCCCTCGATCAGGGCGGGGAGGCTCTCGATCATCAGGGCCGGGTTCATCGCGCCAGCTCCCGTTCGCCGCGGCTGGCGCGGCGTTCCAGTTGGGCGACGAGCAGGCCGTTGCTGGTGGTCAGTGCGTAGAAAATGATCGCGGCGATCAGGTAGAAGCGGAACGGCTCGCCCGTGACCGCGGTCGCCATGGTGCTGACCCGCATGACCTCTTCCAGCCCGACGACAGAGACGAGGGAGGTGTCCTTGATCAGCGAGATCCAGTTATTGCCGAGGCCCGGCAGGGCGAAGCGCCAGATCTGCGGCAGGCGCACCGTCGTGAAGGCATCCCACCAAGAGAAGCCGAAGGCTTCCGCCGCCTCGATCTGGCCTTTCGGAATGGCGAGGAAGGCGCCGCGCAACACCTCCGCGGCATAGCCGCCGAAGACGAGGCTGAGCGCGAAGACGCCCGCCGCGAAGGCGGGAATCTCGACGAAACCTGCCGCCGCGCCGATCGATTTCGCGAGTCCGGTCAGCGTGACCGAACCGCCGAAATAGATGATCAGGATGATCAGCAGCTCGGGCGTGCCGCGCATCGCCAGGGTGAACAGGAAGCCGAGCTGCCGGACCGGCCACCAGCGGGAGAGCTGGGCGAGCGCGCCGAGAATGCCCCAGACGAGCCCGAGCGCCAGTGCGGCGACGGCGACCTCGAGTGTGGTCAGCGCACCGTGCAGGAGCTGGCCGCCCCAGCCCATCAGGATATCCATCGCCACCTCCGCGGCTCTCCGGTCGGCTGCCCCGTTTGCAGGCGATCAGGGCAGGACGCTGAACGACCAGTAGCGGTCGTTGATCGCCTTGAAGGAGCCGTCCTTGAACGAGGCGTTCAGCGCCGCGTCGATCTCGTCGCGGAGCGCGCTGTCCTCCTTGCGCAGCGCCACGCCGACGCCGGGACCGAACAGCGCGACGTTGTTGATCTCAGGGCCGACGAAATGGAATTTCTCGCCCCGCGGCTTCTGCAGGAAATCGCCGTCAAGCTTGATCGGCCCGGCGAAGGCGAGGTCGATCCGGCCCGATTGCAGGTCGAGCAGCAGGTTGTCGACCGTGTCGTACTGAGCGAGCTTCACGCCGGGGAATTCCTTGGTCATGAACTGCTCGTAGGTCGAGGAGCGCTGGAGCCCGACGGTCTTGCCGGCCAGTGCCTTCGGGTCCGGCTTGCCGTCAGCCGAGACCGGCTGGACGTTCAGGGTCTTGGCGCCGACGAAGCGGGCGGTCGAGGAGCGGTAGGGCACGCTGAAGTCGATCGACTTCTTCCGCTCGTCGGTGATCGACATGCTCGCCACGATCAGGTCGAACTTGCCGGCGAGCAGCGCCGGGATCATGCCGTCCCATTGCTGGCAGACGAAGATGAGATTGACGTTGAGGCGCTTGCCGATCTCGCGGGCCACGTCGATGTCGAAGCCCTGAAGCTCACCCTTGGCGTCGCGGAAATTGAAGGGCGGGTAGGTACATTCGCTGCCGACCTTGACGTCCTTCGCCGCTGCGCCCGCGGTGAAGGCGCCGAGCAATCCAGCGGCGACGAGAAATGGCTTCAGCATGTCGATCTCCCCTTTTGTCTGACGGCTCGATTCACAGGATGCGCTGCAGGAAGGCGCGGCAGCGCTCGGAGCGCGGATCGCCGAGGACCTGCTCGGGCGGGCCGCGCTCCTCGACGACGCCGCGGTGCAGGAACAGGACCTCGCTGGAGATCTCGCGGGCGAAGCCCATCTCATGGGTCACGATGATCATCGTGCGTCCTTCGGCGGCGAGCGTGCGCATCACCGCGAGCACCTCGCCCACAAGCTCGGGATCGAGCGCCGATGTCGGCTCGTCGAAGAGCAGCAGCGCGGGCTCCATCGCGAGGGCTCGGGCGATGCCGACGCGCTGCTGCTGGCCGCCGGAGATATGGGCGGGATAGGCGTGGCGCTTTTCGATCAGCCCGACCTTTTCGAGATAGGCTTCGGCGCGCTCTGTCGCCTCCTTGCGGCTCAGCCCAAGCACCTTGATCGGCGCCACCGCAATGTTTTCCAGAACTGTCAGGTGGGTCCAGAGATTGAAGCTCTGGAACACCATGCCGATACGGCTGCGCATCCGGTTGATCTGCTTGCGGTCGAGCTTTCCCTGGCCGGCGCCCTGCTGCGTCAGGCGGACCGTCTCGCCCTCGAAGCGAATGGTGCCCGCATCGGGAAACTCGAGGAAATTGATGCAGCGCAGGAAGGTGCTCTTGCCCGAGCCGCTGGCACCGATCATCGTGACGACGTCGTGGCTGCGCGCCGTCAGATCAAGCCCCTTGAGGACGGCAAGGTCCCCGAAGCTCTTCCTGACACCCTCGACTTCCAGGACTGTGCTGCGTTCGACGTTCATGAGAACTCCGCTGGTGCGGAGAACATGCGGGGCGGGGAAGGACCTCCCAAGGTCCAATTTTGCGATTTCGCTGGGGTCCAGTTTCGGCCTGGATCGAAAGCGCGCAAGCGCCGTTACTTGACGGTTTCGCAGGCCGCCTCGACGGCACGCACCACCGCTTCGGCGCAGGCCGGCAGCTTCTCGGTGCCGGTATTGCCGAAGCCGATGACGAGTCCGCGCCGGGCCGGGCCGCGGCAATATTGCGACAGAGCCGGGCAGTCTAAGCCCCAGCTCAGAAGCGACGCGGCGGCGGCGGTATCGTCGAACGGGACCCGGGACCTGATCGTGAGATGCAGACCCGCCGTGACCTGCGGGACAGTGAAGCGATCGCCGAGGCGCCGCCGCAGATGTTCGCCGAGCAAGAGCGAGCGCTCCCGGTAGATCGCCCGCATGCGCCGCAAATGCGCTGCCAGATGCCCCTCCGCCATGAAGGCGGCGACCAGCGCCTGGTCCGGCTGCGGCGCGTAGAGCGAGAAGACGCGCTGCGCCTGGGTGAAGGCTTCGATCAGGTTCGGCGGCACAACGAGATAGGCCAGCCTGAGGCCCGGTGCCAGAGCGCGGTTGAACGAGCTGGTATAGATGACGCGGGCATGGGGACCAGCGGCGAAGAGCGGTGGCTGTGCCTCTCCCGACCAGCGGATCTCACTGTTGAAATCGTCCTCCAGCACCCAGCCGCCATGGGTCTGTGCCCAGGCGAGCAGCGCCTGGCGCCGTGCCGGCGGCATCGAGCATCCGAACGGGTATTGCTCGACTGGAGAGATGACGACCAGTTTCGGCAGCGCCCCGACCTCAGCCCGGGTCGGGAGCGCGGCGGCGTCGAGCCCCATCTCGTCCACCGGAAGGGGGTGGATGCGCAGGCCGCTGAGCTCGAAGGTGGCGAGCTCGGCCAGGTGGCCGGGGTCCTCGACCGCGACGGTGTCGCCGACGTCGAGCAGGACATGGGCAACGAGCGCAGCCGCCTGGAGGGTGCTGCCGATGACGATGACCTGTTCCGGCGCACAGGCCAGGCCTCGCGCTTCTGCCAGATAGGCGGCGATCTGGTGGGTGAGGCCGGCGCGAGGATGGCCCACGCCATAGCCCGTTTGCGAGATGGCGCGCGAACGCCAGTGCCGCGCCGCGATCCGGCTGAAGATCTCATAGGGAAATTCGTCGAGCGCAGGCATGCCCGGACTGAGGCCCAGCATCTCCGAGCGCTCGGGTGGGAGGCGAAATTCGATCAAACGGGCCGCACGTTCCGACAACACGGTCTCGCCGGACGGCGGTGTGGACAAGCCGGGCGTAGCTCGTGTCTGGTGATCCTCGGGCAGGATCTTGTCGACGAAGGTACCGGAGCCATGGGCGCGCCAGACATAGCCTTCCGCCTCCAACCGGTCATAGGCTTGCACCACCGTATTGCGTGCGAGCGATAACTCCTTGGCCAGGATGCGGCTGGGCGGCAGTCGCGTGCCGCGCGGAAGCATCCCCTCGACAATGCCGGCGCGGAACCGGGCGAAGATCTGCTCATAGAGCGGGATATCGCTATCGCGCTCGAGCCTGATCAGGTTCCAGACGGGATAGTTGAACTGGTTGGCCATTCGCCCTCGTCAGGCTGACACGCTCCTTCCGAATGGACGCGGACGCCGGATTCTCCAAGCGGATTTCGCGGAACCGCTTTCGAGCGTGAGGCCGAGGGCCTATGTCGCCGAAGGCCGCTTCGACGGCTTCTGGTCCTCCCGCGCCAAGCTCTATCTCTGGGACCTCGCGGCCGGTTGATGCGGCATCCCGTCGGAGGATGCACGATGCTTGTCGAAGCTCGGCAGGTCCATCAGCGCCTGGAATACCGGGTGCATCACCGGCCCTTTGCGGAGCTTGGCAACGTCAGGTGCCCAAGTAAATTCCGGCGAACTCGCACAGGCGCCGCTTTGGCGGCTTCCCGATTGAGAAGGGTCGTCACTCCTTCAGCCAGAGAAGTGACGTCCGGGACAATGAAACCGTCAACTCTTGCCCGATCTGGAAGATCTCGCGACCGGATTGAAACGGTGTATCCACCGCCACCTCCGTTTCCCCAACCCTGATGAGATATCGGACGCTCGCCCCGAGGAATTCGCGCCCTGCTACGGAGCCAGGTAGCGAGATGCCGTCGGCACTCCCAGCCAGAGTCGCATGCTGCGGGCGAAAGACGAGCTTGGCGCCGGGAGCGACCTCATGGCCAACCGGCAGAACGAGGCCTCCGGCAAGCTCGAAGCCTCGGCCGTCGGCAGTGGTCCGTCCATCGAGGATGTTTGCGCTTCCGAGAAAATTCGCGACGAAAAGATTGGCTGGATTCTCATAGAGCTCCATCGGCGTCCCGACCTGCTGGACGATCCCGTCATTCATGACCGCGATCCGATCGCAGATCGTGTTTGCCTCCTCCTGGTCGTGGGTGACGAAGATCGTGGTCAGGCCGAGACGCTGCTGCAGATCGCGCAATTCGCGGCGTACATGCACCCGCATCTTGGCATCGAGATTGGAGAGCGGCTCGTCGAGCAGCAGCACCTTGGGCTCGACCGCGACGGTACGGGCGACCGCGACACGCTGCTGCTGGCCGCCGGAGAGCTGCGAGGGCCGCCGCTCGGCGAGATGGGCGAGGCCGACGAGGCCCAGTGCCGCCTCGACGCGACGCTCGACCTCGGCGCGCTTCACGCCGCGTTCCTCCAGCCCGAAGGCGACGTTGCGGCGCACCGTCATATGTGGCCACAGCGCATAGGACTGGAAGACCATGCCGACGTCGCGCTTCCACGGCGGCAGGTCGGTGATGGGCTTGCCGCCGATCCGGACCTCGCCGGCATCGGCATGGTTGAAGCCGGCGATCAGGCGCAAGAGCGTGGTCTTGCCGCAGCCGGAGGGGCCGAGGAAGGCGAAGAACTCGCCAGGCTTGATCGCCAGGTTGATGTCCTTGAGCACATGGTTGGTGCCGTAGGAGAGGTTGACGCCTTCGATGTCGACTGAGACGGCGGGTGTGGTCAGGGAGACGGTCGCGTTCATGATCAGTGGCCCATTCCCTTGGCCTTCTGGCTGCGTTCGATGATGAGATGGGAGAGGAAGGTGCAGGCCGCGACGAGGATCACCGCGACGACGCCGAGCGCCGCACCGGGGCCGCGCCCCGCCGCCGACTGCATGAAGACATAGAGCCCATAGGCCAGCGGCGCGTCGGAATTGGACTGCACCAGCATCAGCGTCGCCGAGAGCTCGACGGCCGCCGTCGAGAACGAGGTGACGAAGCCGGCAAGGATGCCGCCAGCCATCAGCGGCACGACGATGCGCCGGACCGTGCGCGCCGTGGTAGCTCCCAGGTTCTCGGCGGCTTCCTCGAGCGAGACCGAGATCTGCTGGAGCGCCGCATAGCAGGCGCGCAGGGCATAGGGCAGGCGCCGGATGGCGAGCGCCATCACGATGGTGATCCAGAGCGCGGCGAGAGGCGTCCCGTCCGGCAGGGTGATGCCGTAGAAGGTCCTGAGATACCCGATGCCGAGCACCACGCCGGGGATCGCAAGCGCGGCAGTCGCCATCCAGTCTAGCCATTCGCGGCCGACGAGCTTGGTCCGCAGCACGAGATAGGCGATGGCGACGCCGAGCACGACGTCGATGCCGCCGGCAATCGTCGCGTAGATCAGCGTGTTCTTGATGTAGACCGAGCTCTCGCCGAAGACGCGGGCGTAATGCGCCGTCGTGAAGGCGTCGGGCAGGGGCGAATAGGACCAGATCGTCGCGAAGGAGAGCAGCAGCAGGCCCAGATGCGGTGCCAGCACTAGCGCGAGGATCAGGATGACGATGCCGTAGCCGAACACGGCCTCCATCGGCGTCATCACCCGCTTGGCGAGGCCGCCGCCGCCGCGCTGCGTCGTGGCGTAATCGCGCCCCTTCAACGCCCTTGCCGAGAGCCACATCGCCGTGACCGAGGCGACGATCAGAACGACCGAGATGACATAACCCATCGGGTCGGCGATGCCGATCGAGGTCACCCGCAGATAGGCCTGCGGCGCCAGCATGTCCTTGACGTTGAGCAGGAGCGGGGTCGCGAGGTCGTCGAAGACCTTGACGAAGACGAGCGAGGCGCCGGCGAGATAGCCCGGCATGGCGAGCGGGAAGACGATCCGCCGAAACAGCCGGAAACCGGAGGAGCCGAGATTCTGCGCGGCCTCTTCCATGGCGCGGTCGACATTGCGGAGCGCCGCCGAGAGATTGATCAGGATGAACGGGAAATAATGGACGGATTGGACGAAGATGACGCCGTTCAGCCCCTCCATGAAGTCGATTTTGAAGCCGAACCAGTCGTCGAGCAGCAGGTTGATCGAACCGTTGCGGCCAAAGAAGAGCTGCATCGCCACCGCCCCGACGAAGGGCGGCATGATCAGCGGCAGGAAGCCGAGTGTCTGGACGATGGCCGCGCCGCGGAAGACGAACCGTGTCGTGAGATAAGCCAGCGGCAGGGCGAAGACCGAGGCCCAGACCACCGACATTGCAGAGACATAGAACGAGTTCCACAACGAGCGCATGAACAGCTCGGTGCGGACAAAGTCGTAGAAGTTCACCAGCGTGAAGGTCGAGGTGCCCTTCTCGGTGAAGGCGACATAGATCACCGTCGCCACCGGCAGCACCAGGAACATCAGGAGGAAGGCGGCGATCGCCAGCGCCAGTGCGATCTGGCCGGGCGTGCCGGCGATGCGACGGGGGCGGGGAGCCGAGGTCGGATTGGCTGTCATGAGATCGCTGCGCGGGCTGTCATCCCGTGCGCGCCGCGGCATGAAAATGCCGCTGCGCAGACACGGGACCGTCTTCAGGAAAGGCGCCTCTTCGTCACGCGGTCCCGCATCTGCGCCGCAGCGCGCTCGGGATGACATGCGCGGGAGAGCTTACTTCGCAGCCTTGAGAGCCTCCTCCGCCTTGGCCCTGGCCTTGGCGTAGTTGTCGCGGGCGAAGCTCGCCCACTGACTCTCGACCTCGGCCTGGCGGGCGCCCTTCTCCTTGGCGCCGGTGAAGGCGCCGCGCAGCTCCGCGCTCGCGGCCTGCGCCTCGCTGACCGGCATGGCGGCGAGCAGCACGCGGGCTTCCTCGGCCAGCGCCTTGGCCTTGTCGTTCGGCTTCTTGGCCAGGGCCGCATCGACCTCGTGCAGCACCTTGCTGACGCCCTTCAGCGCATCGAGCTGGAAGGAGATCAACTGGTCGAACAAGGTGTCGACCACCGCGGTGCGCTGCTCCGACTTGTCGACATCGAAGCCGATCATCTTCTGGAAGCGCGGATCGGTGAAGGGGTTCGGGTAGTCGACGCCGGCCTTGGCATAGACGGCGGGATTGACCGGCAGGCGGCGGATGCCGGGCTCGAGCAGCACCTCCTGGCCGGCGGGCGAGAGCAGGAACTCGATGAAGGCTTCGGCAGCCGCCTTGTTCGGCGGGTTGGCGACGATGCCGACATTGGCCGGGACCACCGTCGTCACGCTCGGATAGACGAACTTCACCGGGAAGCCCGAGGCCTGGGCCGAGAAGGCGAAGAAGTCGATGACGATGCCGACGCCGACCTGGCCGGAATTGACCTGTTCGGGCACGCCGAAGGAGCGCTCGTTGATCGAGCGGAAATTGCCGGCCATCTCCTTGATGGTGCGCCAGCCCTTGTCCCAGCCCTCGCCCTGCAGGATCGTCTCGATCGTCAGGTGGGTCGTTCCGGAGCGCGACGGCGCCGCGATCGCGACATGGTCGTAGAAGATCGGCTTGGCGAGGTCCTGCCACTCCTTGGGCTCGGGCAGTTTGTTGGCCTTGGCATAGCGGTCGTTCCACATGATGCCGTAGCCGGAGGCGGCAAAGCCGAAATAGTAGCCCTGCGGATCGTTGATCGGATAGGAGCCGATCTTGTCGGGGATGCCGGTCGCCTTGGGCTTGTAGGCGGTGAGCAGCTTCTTGCCCTTCAGCACCTCGAAGGCGTCGGGCGCCGAGGCCCAGAACAGGTCGACCTGGTTGTTGGCCTTGGTCTCCTCGACATATTTCACACCGGCATTGGTGTTGCGGTTCTGCACTTCGAGCGTGACGCCCGGAACCGCCTTCTCGAACGCCTTCTTGATTGGATCCGTGACATCCTTCGAGAATGAGGTCACGACCGTGACCTTGCCCGACGACGTCTGGGCGAAGGCCACTGCAGGCAGGCTCACCGCGCCCAGCGCGGCGGCGATCACGAAACGGCGCGTCAACATTGTGAATCTCCCTCCGAGGTATTGTTGGTTGGGATGAGCCCGGCGGAACTGCTCATTGTTCCACTGTCCGGCTCCCAGGCGAATGTCGGCAGGCAATAGCGCGGCGCGCCGGCGTTGCGGGCGAACAGGTCCTCGCAGCTTCGCCGAAACGCCTGGCTGCCTTCGTTCCAGCTCAGTTCGTCGCGATGAATGCCGCCGGCGATGAAGAGGCAATCCACGCCGGCGCGCGCCGCGCCGGCCAGGTCGTGTTCGAGCGAGTCCCCGATCGCGAGCAGGCGGCTGGGAGGCAATCCCAGCCGCTCCAGACAGGTGCGATAGATGCGCGCCTCCGGCTTGCCGTGATAATGCACCGTCCCGCCCATCCGCTCATAGGCGAGAGCGACTGCTCCGGGCGCCTCGAGCAGACGCCCGCCCGGATGGATACGGTGGCGATCCGGGTTGCCGCAGATCATCGGCAGCCCCAGTCGCAGAGCTCGTTCGAGTACGGGCCGCCACCCGGCGGACGACTGCCTCTCGGCATCGATGCTGAGCGTGAAGAGAAAATCCGCCTCCTCGGGGGCTTCCACGAGGGTGAGGCCCAGGCCGTCGGCGAGATGTTGCTCGCCGGGCCGCGTGAGCGGCAGGCAACGCTGGCCGAGGTCTCGGTAGCCGGGCTCATCACGCCTCAACAGCGCATCCCGGGCATCGTCGCCGGCGGAAACCACAACGTCGTAGAGGTCGCGGTGAAAGCCCATACTGGCGAGGATCGCGTCGTTCTCGCTGCCTCCGCGTCCCGAGTTCGAGAGGATGATGACGCGCTTGCCGGCTGCTCGGAGCGCCCGAAGGCAGGCCACGGCTCCTTCGTGAGCGGCAGCGCCGTCGTGCAGCACCCCCCACTGATCTAGCAGGAAACCGTCGTAACGCCTGGCCAGCTGCGCCACGCCCTCCACGAAGATTGTCTGCCCATGCAGATCAGACGATGCGAGAGCGGACATAGGCCGAAAGCGCCTCGCTGATGATGACGATGCCGAGGATGGCGATCAGGATCACGATCGCCTGCGACCAAGCGAATTGGTTGATCGAGGCGTAGAGCAGGAGCCCGATGCCGCCAGCGCCGACGAAGCCGAGCACGCTCGACTCCCGCACATTGATGTCCCAGCGATAAATCGAGGTGCCGATCAGCACCGGCAGGATCTGCGGGAGGATCGCGATGCCATAGACCTGCAAGGTGCTTGCGCCGGTCGATTCCACCGCCTCGATCTGGCCGCCATCGACCTCCTCGATCGCCTCGGCGACGAGCTTGGCGATGAAGCCGATCGAGCGGGCCGCCACCGCGCAGATGCCGGCGACCGGCCCCGGCCCGAAGATCGCGACGAAGAGGAGGCCCCAGATCACCGTGTTGATCGAGCGGGACAGCACCAGCATGGAGCGTCCGATGAGCCAGGTCACCTGGTTGTAGGTGGTGTTGCGCGCCGCGAGGAAGGCGACCGGTAGCGCGAAGACGATGGCGATCATCGTGCCGAGCGTCGCGATGTGCAGCGTCTCGATCAGCGGCTGGACGATGCGCGGCAGATAGGACCAGCGCGGCGGCCACATCCGCGAGATCAGGTCGGCCGCCTGCTCGTGGGCATCGGCGAAGAAGGCCCACTCGATGTCGAGCGCCGAGACCGACCACGCCGCAGCGACCGCGATGCCGCCGAGCCAGAGCCAGTGCACGATGCGCTCGCGCAGCGAATAGCGTTCCCACTGGTCGGGATAGCGGCGCATCGGCGCGCGGTCCTGCGGGAGCTGATGCGCCGTCATCTCAGCCTCCGCCTGGCCCAGTCGCTGAACCATTCGCCGAAGGCGACCATCGCCGCGATCGTCAGCAGGATCGCGCTGGCGAAGTCGAAATCATAGCGCGAGAACGAGGCCGACAGCGTCTGGCCGATGCCGCCGGCCCCGACGATGCCGATCACGGTCGAATGCCGGAGGTTGGAATCGAGCCGGTAGATCAGCACGCCCAGCGTCTTGACCAGGACCTGCGGGACGACCGCGTAGAAGAAGGTCTGGCCGAAGCTTGCGCCGGTGGCACGGATCGCCTCGACCGGGCCCGGCTTCATGTTCTCGATATCCTCGGCCAGCATCTTGCCGAGGAAGATCGCCGAGGAGAAGGCGAGCGTCAGCAAGCCGGCGACCGGGCCGAAGCCGAACAGCTTCACGAAGAAGATCGCGATGATGACCTCGTGGAAGGTCCGCCCCGTGACGATGAAGGCACGTGCCAGCAGATAGAGCGGCCGGGGCGAGAGATTGGCCGCGGCCGCGATGCCGATCGGGATCGACAGCACCGCGCCGATGATCGTCGCGGCGATGGCGATCTGCACGCTCTCGACCATGCCGGTCAGCAATAGCTGCCAGCGGC
The DNA here is from genome assembly GCF_056395485.1 of Allobosea sp. 10L417. Lineage (NCBI taxonomy): Bacteria > Pseudomonadati > Pseudomonadota > Alphaproteobacteria > Hyphomicrobiales > Alloboseaceae > Allobosea > Allobosea sp. 10L417. Next base: position 225,552 of record NZ_JBFTJP010000005.1, on the reverse strand, counting down.
CGAAATCAGGTGGAACCATGCGTGCGAGGATCGTCCAGGCGCGCGGCAGGCCGGCGAGGATGCGGGCCGTGTCGACATTGAGCGTCGAGAGCGACCAGACCAGATAGGCAACCACCAGCATCCAGAATACCAGCCGCCGGCCGGGGCTGCCAAAGATGCTGGGCGCACGCCATTTGCTGGGATGGGAGGCTGCCGCCACCGTCATGACAGTGCGCCGAGCGGGGCCATCGTAGCGCTCGCGGGAGAAGTCTCGGCCTCCTCGTCCGTCGGGCTCGACCAGTCCTCCTCGCCATAGATTCGCGTCAGCGCCGCATCGGTCAGGGCCGGGGCCTCCGCATCAAAGACGACCAACCCGTCCTTCATGCCGATGATGCGGTCGGCATGGGCGCGGGCGAGCGCGACGTCGTGGATATTGATGATGGCCGGCGTCTGGCGCTCCGCGACGAGCTCGCGCACGAGGCGCATGATCTGGCGCGACGTCTTGGGATCGAGGCTCGCGGTTGGCTCGTCGAGGAGCAGCAGGTCCGGCCGCTGCATCAGGGCGCGTGCGATGCCGACACGCTGGCGCTGCCCGCCGGAGAGCGCGTCCGCCCGCTGGTTGTGGTAGCCATCGAGGCCGACGCGGTCGAGCAGGGCGAAGGCCGCCTGGATGTCCTCGGGCGGGAAGCGGTAGCGCAACGAGGCAAGGAGGCCGGTATAGCCGAGCCGCCCCGACAACACGTTCTGCATGACGCTGAGCCGCTCGACCAGATTGTATTCCTGGAAGATCATGCCGATGCGGCGCCGTGCGGCGCGCAGGCCACGCCGGTCGAGCGCGACGATATCCTCGCCGGTGAGCCGCACGCTGCCCGCAGTCGGCTCGACCAGCCGATTGATGCAGCGGATGAACGTGCTCTTGCCGGCCCCCGAGGAGCCGATCACCGCCACGAGCTGCGGCCTGTCGATCACGACATCGACCCCGCCGAGGGCCTTCTTGCCGGTTGGATAGACCTTGGTCAGCCCCTCGACGGCCAGCAGCGGCGCGCCGCTGCCTGCCGCCGCCCCGAACGCCGCCGACATCAATCGCCCTTCAGCTTCGAGAGGCCGTCCTGGGTATAGGTGATGCCGCTGTTGCTCTGGATCAGGATGATGTCGCTCCAGGCGTCCTTGTAGCTGAGCTCCTTGAAGCCTTTGGTGTCCTTGAACTCCTTGGCGAGCGCGGAATTAAGGAAGTCGAAGGTCAGGAAGGCCTGCTTGATCCTGGCCTGCAGCTCGGGCTTGAGGTCATGGGCGAGACCGAAGGCCGTGCGCGGGAACGGGCTCGACTCATAGACGATGCGGATGTCGTCGCGCTTGAACATGCCGCGATCGGCCATACGCTCGACGACGCTGGAGGCGACCGGCGCCGCGTCATAGTCCTTGTTGACCACGCCCATGATCGAGTTGTCGTGCTTGCCCGAATAGAGGACCTCGTAGTCCTTGCCGGGTACGACGCCCTTCTCCTTGAACAGGATGCGCGGCGCGGTGTCGCCGGAGTTCGACGAGGGCGCGACATGGGCCACGCGCTTGCCCTTGAGATCAGCGATGCTCTTGATCGGCGAATCCTTCGGCACGATGAGCTGGAGCGTGTAGCCGATCGAATCGTCCTTCTTCGCCATTGCGACAATCGGCACGAAGCCTGCGAGATTGACCGCAAACGGCGTCGGTCCACTGGCGACGCCCGCGATGTGAAGGCGCCCGGAGCGCATCGCCTCGACCTGCGCGGCATAGGACTCGGCGCCGAACCATTTGATCTTCTTGCCGGTGACCTTGCTCAGATGGGCGAGGAAGTCGGCGAAGACGTTTTCGTAGACCGACGGATCTTCGACCGGCGTGTAGGAGAAGATCAGCGTATCGGGGTCTTTCTGTTTCGCCGCATCGGTCGGCGTGTCGGCGAGCAAGTCGCGATTGGCGTCGCAATAGCGTGCATCGAGCGTCCCGCGGTTCGCACAATCCTGCGCCTGCGCGGAGCCCGCGAGCCCGACACCAAGAGCGAACAGGCAAAGGAACGCGGTTTTGACGCGCAGCATGGCAACCTCCCCGGAAGCGGCGCCTGTGAACAGCGCTCGTGTAAGATTTCTTCCATCCTGATCAATATCGATCAGCGTGACAAGGGTTGCCGGCTACTCAGATGCCACTGCGCCTCCTAGGCGACCAGCCAGCGACTGCCGCTCTTGAGCCAGGCTTGGCGTAGCGGCTCGGTCGGTGCGGCATCGACGACGAACAGGTCTACCATGCCTGGCTCGGCGATCCTGGCGGTGCCGACTTGGCCGAACTTGCTGTGGTCTGCGAGCACGGCCGTCTGACGAGACCGGGCCATCGCCGCCTGACGAACGGCAATCTTCTCGAGATCGAAGTCCATCGGCGCACCGTCGTCGTCGAAACCACCGGCGCCGAGAATCGCATAGTCGAAGCGGAAACCCGCAATCATGCTGATGGCCTGCTGGCCAACGAGGGACCCGTTGGCACCGCGGGTGATTCCGCCTGTGACCACGACCTCGAACACGCCGCCCTGGCAGAAGATCTGTGCGACCGAAACACTTGCGGTCACGACACGCAGTCCCGGCTTCCCTAGCAATGCACGGGCTGCGGCTTCTACAGTGGTGCCAACGTCGAGGAACACCGAAGCGCCTGGTGGAACGACGTCCGCCAGAGCCGCTCCGATCCGCTGCTTGCCCTTGGGGGAAATGGTGAGTTTCTGGGCGTAGGCCGAGCGGATGCCGCCCGACGCCAGGCCGGCGCCGCCATGGAAGCGTTGCAGATAATTCTGTTCCTGCAGACGGATGATTTCGCGCCTGATTGTCTGGGTCGACACGCCGAAGCGAGCTGCGAGAGTCTCGATCGTCGTGAAGCCGACTTCCTGCACAACGGCGAGAATCTGTTTCTGGCGAGAGGTGAGGCCGAGCGTCGGCATATAGCTCCACCGGCAATGGGGGGAAGTTCGATTCCGAGCCCTAGTAACAACGAATGAAAATATGGGCCAAGCCCTGTCGTGCCGCGCATCGGTGCATCCTATGCGAATGCGGCATTCGGCCTCGCCAAGCGCCCGACGGATGCAACATTGGCTAGGTTGGCATCAGAGCTTCAGCGTAGCCAGCACCTTTCTAAGTCCCGGCTCTTCCACAAGGTCGGCCGCGTCCTTCAGGCTAAACCAATGTCGCAGGCGCTGTGCCTGTTCGGGCCACTGGGACAACTGCTCTGTAACAAGCAAGGGATAGAGGCGAACTTTGCAGAGCCTGAATTCGGCTTCCATTCGCTTCCAATAGAGATACCGCCCGACGGCCTTCTTTTTCATCAGCCCAACCGCGCCAGCCTCTTCACGCGCCTCTCTTGCTGCCGCGTCATGAGCTTTCAGTCTCTTGATCGGCCACCCCTTTGGCACGGTCCAGCGTTTTGTCGAACGCGTAGTGACGAGCAGAACCTCCCAAGAACCGGCGGCTGTCCGTCGAAGCGGTAACGCTCCGACTTGCAGATTAGCCTTGCCGTTTTCCCGGGGTTTTTTCATTGCACCAGTGTGGTTTCGAGACGCCGCGCTTTCTGGCGGACTCACAGGAGCCCGGCGAGACGATCTCGCCAAGACGCTATTGCTCAGCTGTCGCGACCGGGGCAGGGGACAGCGCGGCGTTGAGCCCGGCGGCGAAGCCGTCAGGCAGCGGCGCCCCATCGATCCAGCAATGGCGGACGATGGCGATCCGGCCCGAATCGATCAGGCTGTTTTCGTCGCCGGGCCGGCTCGTATGAGGCCGGCCGCGCCGGATGCGCCAGATGATGCGCTCGCCATCATCTGACTTTACATCGGCCGCTCCTGCGATCTTGTCGCGGCCAATCGTGGCGAGGCCTGCCTCTGCCGGCAGGTCTTTCGGCAGGTTGACGCTGAGATAGGCGCCCTCGCGGCTCCAGAGCGCGCGACGCTGCCAGAGATTCTCGATCAGGGCGGCGAGTGCCGTGATATCCCGTTCCTCGGATGCGCCGCCCTTGGTACGCGAGAATCCAATCGCCGGAACGTCCCAGAAGCTCGCCTCGCGCGCAATTGAAAGCGTGCCGGAATAGGCGGCGTCTTCGGCGGCGTTGCGACCGTCGTTGACACCGGACAGGACGAGATCGGGACGGCCTCCATCGCGGAACAGCACGGTCATGGCGGCGACGACGCAATCGGCCGGGGTGCCGTCCAACGCGTAGACCTGCTGCTCGCGACGGGTCAGCGTCAGGTCGCGATCGAAGGAGAGATGGTGGCTTGCTGCCGTCCATTTCCGCTCGGGGGCGACGACCCAGATATCGGACGCCACGCGGGAGGCGGCCTGACGGAGCAGAGCGATCCCGGCCGCGTTGATGCCGTCGTCATTGGCGATGAGGATGCGCATGGCTCAGATCTCGATCTTGTCGCCGGGCTTCAAGTCGGCCACGAGGCGGGGGATGGTGGCGGCGAGATGGCGGGCAGTTGTGGCGTCGCAGGAATGGGCGAGCACGCGACCGGCGCCGTTGGCCGCGGCGATGGCGGCATTCTCCGGCAGCGTGGGATGGGTTGGGAACCGCAGCCAATCGGCTTTTCCGGCAGCGCGCAAAGCATCGGCCGGGCTGCCTTTCGGGATATGGCCGGTCAGCAGCACAGGATGCCCCGCGCGCTCCGCCTGGTGGAGCGCAGCCTTGGAGGGACCTGCGAGCCCCATTCCGTCGTCACAGAGCAGGGCGGCCGGAGGCAGCGGCTGCCCCTCTTCCCAGAGGAGTGCAGCGGCGAGGCGGTGCGACAAAACCTCGGCGATGCCGGGCTTCAGCCAGCCGCTGGCGGCGATCTGTGCGGCAAGGGCGTTTCGCATCGAAGGGTGGATTGCGATCGGCCCCCCGATCAGCCCGATCAGTTCGATTGAACGGCCGGATAGCGGGGTCGGCAAGACACTCCCTTGCGGATGGCGGTCCAGCCAGCGCGTGATGGCAGCGCCACGCTCGGCGGCGGGGACATTGTCGGCACCATAGGACGCATCGACGAGCAACAGGTCGCTGGCTGGCAGCGGGTCCATCGCGAAGACGGGGCTGGCCGGCACGACATCGCCGCAGTAAACAAGCCCGCGCCCGCCCGCGGAAAGATGGCACCAGACGCCGCCCACGACATGGCCGCTGCGGCCCGTATGAATGGTCAGCGGACCGATGGCGAATTCCCGGCCGGGCGCGATGGTCTCGATAGCGGCCATCCGCACGAGCGCATGCTCTTGCGGCGTCGCATAGGCGGCGAGTGTGGCGTCGGCTTCAGCCGCACTCTCGGTCGTCATCAGGATCCGGCCCATAAAGCCATGCGCGAGGCACCAGCCCAGTGCCGCGACATGGTCCTCATGGGCATGAGTGACGATGATCGCATCAAGGCGCTCGAGCTCGGACGGGCTGATCGCAGGGTAGTAGCCAGGGCCTCGCGGCACGCTGGTGTCGACACCAGCATCGAGCAGAAGACGCGTCCCGCCTTCCTCAACGCCGATGCAGGTGCGGCCCTTCTCGCCGACGCCGCCATGAATGGTCAGTTTCATACGCAGATCTCATACGGCCGATGTCATGCGGCCTTGTCCGTGACGCCGTGCTCCGGAATCACCCAGCCGTCATTGATGGCGATGCGGATCGCCTCGCCTGCCTGGGCCGGGGCCGGCTCGGCGGCGTCGAGATGCAGGATGACACCTTCGTTCGCGGCCGGCCGTGCCTCGAGCCGAAAGTACCCGCCCTGATAGGACAGCCGCTCGACATCGGCGGAAAGGCCGCTGTCTCCTGCGGGCGCGATGCCGATGTCGCGTGCACGCAGGCAGAGCTTCGCCCGTTCGGTGACGGTCTGGTCGGGCCGGCAGCGCACTACCGCCTCCACGCCGAGCACGCTGACCTTGCAGCGGCCGGCCTGCGGCGCGGAGAGCACCGCCGCCGGCAGGACCATGCCCTCGCCGATGAAGCCGGCGACGAGGGCGTTCGCGGGTTCCCGGTAAAGCATGGAAGGCGTAGCGAGCTGGAGCAGCCGGCCACGGTCCATCACGGCGATGCGGTCGGCCAGCGCCATCGCCTCGGCCTGGTCGTGGGTGATGTAGACCATGGTCGTTCCCGTGCGCTCGTGGAAGCGGGCGAACTCGTCCTCCATCGAAGCGCGCAAATGCACGTCGAGATTGGCGAGAGGCTCGTCGAGCAGCACCAGCGAGGGCTCGGTCACGAGGCACCGGGCGAGCGCGACGCGCTGGCGCTGGCCGCCGGAGAGCATGCCGGGGCGGCGCTCGGCAAAGCCGTTCAGGCCGACGAGCTCGAGCGCTGAAGCGACGCGGCGCGCCCGCTCGGGATCGCGCACGCCGGCGACGGTGAGTCCATAGGCGACGTTCTCCGCCACCGTCATATGCGGCCAGAGCGCATAGGACTGGAAGACGATACCGAGCTTGCGGTGCTCGGGCGGAACATGGGATTCCGCTGACGAGACCAGCCGGTCGCCGATGCGTATCGAGCCGCCGTCGAGCTTGTCGAAACCGGCGATCTGACGCAGCAGCGTGGTCTTGCCGCAGCCAGAGGCGCCGAGCACGGCGAGGAATTCGCCGTCCGCGACATCGATCGAGACGTCGTCGAGTGCGATAAAGGAGCCGAAGCGCTTCTGCGCCCGGTCGATGGTTAGTCGCGCCACGGCAGGACTCCCTGGGGCAATCTCTGGGCGAAGAGGGTGGTGGAAGCCATCAGCCCGACGGTGACGAGCACGGTGATCGTCGCCAGCGCCGAGGCATAGGTGGAATCACCGCCCTGCTCGAACGAGAAGACCACGACGCCCAGCGTCTCGGCCCCCGACGACCAGAGCAGTGCGGAGACGGTGAGTTCGTTGAAGGCGGTCAGGAAGATCAACAGCGCTCCGGCGACCGCGGCAGGGGCGACCAACGGAAAGATGACCGTGACGAGGCGGCGCGGCAGGCTGGCACCCGCAATCTGTGCAGCCTCCTCCAGTGTGCGATCGACCTGAAGATATCCGCTGACGACCGGTCTCAGGCCAAGCACGAGGAAACGGGCGAGATAAGCGAAAACGATGATCCAGACGGTGTTGTAAAGCGAGATACCGAAGATCGGTCTGAGGAAGAGCAGAATGGCGGCGATTGCGAGCACGACGCCCGGCATCGCATAGGGCAGCTCGGCGGCAAGGTTCAGCAGGCGCAGGGTCCGGGATTTCTTCCAGACGAGGAAATAGCCGAGCGGCACGCAGATCAGCACGATGGCGAGCGCCGCCCCGGCCGACATCAGGAAGCTGTTGACGAAGGCGCGCTTCGAGGCGGCGTGCTCGATCAGCACATAGGCATAATTGGCGAGCGTCGCCGTCGCTGCATTGAGCGGCACGCCGAAGGCCGGGATCAGCGACGTCGTCAGCAGGCCGAGGAAGGGCAGCGCCAGGACGAGGACCGCGAAGGTCCAGAGCAGGATCTCGACCGGCGCCCGCCAACGGCCGAGCTCGAAGGGCCGCGCGGCGGTGGAGGTCGTGGTGATGCGGAAATCGCGACGGCGCATCATGAAATCCTGCAGCAGGATGCCCGCCATCGCGATGGCGCCGATCAGCAGGGAGAGGATCGCGACTTCGGAGAGCACGCCAGGGCCGAGGCCGGCCAGGCGCTGATAGATCAGCGTCGGCAACACCAGAAAGTTGCCGGGGATGCCGAGGAAGGCCGGTATGCCGAAATTGCCGAGGCAGGAGACGAAGCAGAGCGCTATGCCGGCGACGAGGGGCGGCGTCATCAGCGGCAGCACGACGGTGCGCAGCACCGTGAGCGGGCCGGCGCCGGCGGCAAGCCCGGCCTCGATCAGTTCCTTGGGCAGAGCGCGAAGCCCCGCACGCAGGGTCAGAAAGACCAGTGGCGCATATTGGATGCCGAGCAGCAGTATGATGCCTTCGCGCGAATAGAGCGGGTTGCGGCTGCCGAGCGGCGGAGCCAGTCCGATCACCTTGAGCAGGGTGCTCGACGGGCCGAAGAGCTGCAGCCAGGCGAGAGCCGTGACCTGCGGCGCGATCATCAGCGGCAGGACGAAGCAGAAAGTGAAGGCGTTGCGGGCGCGGATGTCGGTCAGCGTCGCGATCAGCGCGACCGCGCCGCCGATCAGGACCGCGAGCACGGTGCCTGCTATCGCCGTGACGAGGCTGTTCCAGGTCGCAGTCCAGGTCGCCGGGCTGGCGAGCACCTTGCCGAGCGCGGTCGTCGAGAGCTGGCCGCCAGGGGCGAAGCCCTCGACGACCAGTCGCCCGATCGGTAGCAGCGACAGTACGGCGACGAGACCGACGAGACCCCAGAGAAGGCCCGCCTCCTCGACGCGCGTACGAAGCGTCGCGGTATCAGCGAGGGACATGCGCACCCAGCCGGCTCAGTTGCCGAACATGGTGGCGAAGCGGGCCTTGTCGGCCTCCGTCGCCTTGACCACGGCCGGGATGTCCGAGGCCATCACATTGATCTTGGTGCCCTCCGGCAGCCAAGACGGCGAGCCGACGCTGGGCTTGGCCGGAATGTAGCCCATGGCGAGCGCCAGCTTCTGGCCGTCATCGGAGAGGATGAAGTCGACGAAGGCCTTGGCGGCAGCCACGTTCTTGGTCGTCTTCACGATGGCGACGGGCTCGGTTACGGCGGGGGCGCCCTCCTTCGGGAAAACGAAGTCGATCGGCGAACCCTGCTTCTTGGCGTTGTAGGCCATGAAATCGACCAGCACGCCATAGGCCTTCTCGCCGGTGGCGACCGAGCGCAGCACCGCGCCATTGCCGCGCACCGCCACGGCCTCGTTGGCCCTCAGCCCCTCGAACAGCTTCCAGCCGAGATCGGGACGCGCCGTCATCGTCGACAGCATGATCGCCGCAGCGCCCGAATAGAGCGGGCTCGGCATCGAGATCTGTCCCTTGTAGCCCGGCTTGTCGAGATCGGCCCAGGAAGCCGGTTTCTCCTTCGCGGCGGTATTGTAGGCGATCCCGGTCGTAATCAGCTTGGAGCCGAAATAGCTCTTGTCCTTGTCAAAGGACCCTTCCAGCAGGCCTTCGGTCTTCGCGCCGGGATAGGCGAGAAGCTGGTTCTGTGCCTTCAGGATTTCCATGCTCGCCGCGTCCGCGATCAGCAACACGTCCGCGCCGGGCTGGCCGGCGGAAATCTCGGCCGCGAGCTTGCCCATCACCTCGGTCGTGCCGGAGCGGAAAATGTCGATCTCGACATTGGGGTAGGCCTTCTTGAAGGCTGCGGTGGTCTGGGCGGCATCCTTCTCGGGCTGTGAGGTATAGAGCACCAGCTTGCCCGAGGGCGCCTGGGCGAAGGCCGGGGCAGCCGCGAGCAGGGTGCCGAAGGCGGCGGCGATCAGGAACCTGCGTTTCGTCGGGGTCATCGTTCTGTCTCCTCCGTTATTTGCCGCCGACCTTTACGCCTGTCGCGTCGGTCGATCTCGATCATCGATGGTCTATGGCCGGCGCCCGTTGAAGTGCCGACGGTGACGTTCAATCACAAAATGACTTCGGGGTTCTCCACCGCCTCCCGCAGGTCGGCCATGAAACGGGCGGCTGCCACGCCGTCTACGATGCGGTGATCCGAGGAAAGGGTGAAGTTCGCCATCGGCCTGAGCACGATCTGCCCATCGCGCCCGACCGGCTTGTCGAGCGTGCGCCCGATTGCGAGGATCGCTCCCTGCGGCGGGTTGATGATCGCCGTGAAGCTGTCGACGCCATACATGCCAAGATTGGAAATGGTGAAGGTGCCGCCGCCGAGCTCTGTCGGCGTCAGCGTGCGCTTCGCCATGCCGTCGCGCAGCCTGGCGAACTCGCGAGCCATGGCAGGCATGTCCATGCCGGCGGCATCGCGCAACACAGGGACGACGAGGTCGCCATCGCGTTCCATGGCGATGCCGATGTCGACGCGCTCGTGGAAGCGCGTCGCCTCGCCCTCGGCCGAGGCGTTGATGACCGGGTGGTCACGCAGGATGCGGGCGGCGATACGCGCGATCAGCACGGTGATGCTGGGCTTGGGTGCGCCGATCCGCTCATGCCGAGCCGTGAGACGGCGCAGCAGTTCGCGCGCTGTGCTCATCTCGATCTCGGAGGTGAGATAGAAATGCGGCGCCGTGCGCATGCTCTCGGAGAGCCGGTTCGCGACGATGCGTCGGATGGCGGAGAAAGGTTGCAGGCGGCCTTCGGAAGCGCTGGTGGCAGGCGTCGGCGCCGGGCGAGCCTCCTGCGTCGGAGTGCAGCAAGGCCGCTGCTCCAAATGACGCTTCACATCCGCTTCGCCGATGCGCCCGCGCGGCCCCGTGCCGGCCACTATCTTGAGGTCGAGCGCATTCTGGCGGGCGATGCGGCGGGCGAGGGGGGTCGCGCGCAGGCCCGGCGCCGCGGATTGAGCCGCAGAGGCGCCTGACGTCGGGGCCGCGCCTTCAGGGTTGGAGGTGGCAGCCGCCACGGAAGCCGCAGCGGCTGCCGGCTCGGACGGCGTGGTGGCGGCCTCACCGTCGAGGTAGATCCAGGCGACGGGCGTCCCAACCGTGATCGGCACGCCGGTCTCGAGCTTGATACCGCGGATCGCGCCGCTGGCTGGCGCCTCGACCTCCATCACGGCCTTGTTGGTGCCGATTTCGAAGATCGTGTCGCCCTGGCGGACAAGATCGCCTTCCTTGACATGCCAGGCCTCGATCGTGCCCGTCTCCATGTCCATGTCGACCTTGGGAAGGATGACCTCTACCGGCATCAGGCTTCCCCGCGACGCACGAGATTGGCTGCGGCGACGACGATGTCGTCCTCCTGCGGGACGGCGGCCTTTTCCAGCACCGGATTATAGGGGATCGGCGCATCGGCGCCGCCCAGCCGGATGATCGGCGCGTCCAAGAAATCGAAGACCTCGCTCTCGGCGATCATCGCCGAGATCTCGGCACCGATACCCATTGTCTTCACGCCCTCGTAGACCACCACGAGGCGATGCGTCTTGCGCACGCTCTCGGCAATGGTCGTGAAGTCGATCGGGCGGATCGAGCGCAGGTCGATCACCTCCGCCGAGATGCCATCGGCGGCGAGGCGCTCGGCCGCGGCCTCCGCCTTGCGGGCCATGATCGAGGAGCCGACGATGGTGACGTCCGTGCCCTCGCGGCGGATCGCCGCCTGGCCGATCGGCACGCGATAGGCCTCGGCCGGGACATGGCCCTTGGTCTTGTAGAGCAGCTTGTGCTCGAAGATCAGCACCGGGTTGGGGTCGTCGATCGCCGCGAGCAGCATGCCCTTGGCGTCATGCGGGGTGCTTGGCTGCAGAACCTTGAGACCCGGCACATGCGCGAACCAGGCTTCCAGGCTCTGGCTGTGCTGCGCGGCGGCGCCGGTGCCCGAGCCGCCGGGGAGGCGCACCACCATCGGCACGCTCGCCTTCCCGCCGAACATGAAGCGGATCTTGGCCGCCTGGTTGACGAGTTGCTCCATGGCAAGCGTGACGAAATCCGAGAACTGGATCTCCAGCACCGGCCGCATACCGGTTATCGCCGCGCCGACGGCGGCTCCGGCAATACCGAGCTCGCTGATCGGGGTGTCGATCACGCGCTCCTTGCCGAAGCGGTGGACGAGATCGCCGGAGACGCCGAAGGCGCCGCCATAGATTCCGACGTCCTCGCCGAAGAGGAAGACGCGTTCGTCGGCTTCCATCGCCTGGCCGAGCGCCTCGCGCACGGCCTCGGCATAGGATAGCTCGCGGATCTCGCTCACGGCTTCGAGGGTGTCAGAGGGCATAGACGTCACGGGTCAGGTCTTTCGGATCGGGGTCCGGGCAGGCGCGGGCGAATTCGACGGCAGCGTCGATGTCGCTCTGGGCATCCTCCTCCAGCTTCATCAGTGCCGTAGCGTCGAACCGGTCATGCGCCTTGAGCTCGTCCTCCAGGCGCCGGATCGGGTCCTGCGCCCGCCACTCCTCGATCTCCTCCTTGGTCCGGTAGAGATTGCGGTCGCTCTTGGAATGGCCGCGCCAGCGATAGGTCTTGCACTCGATCAGCGAAGGGCCTTCGCCGGAGCGGGCCCGCGCAATCGCTTCGCGCGCCACCGCCGCGACGCCGGCGAGATCGTTTCCGTCGAGGCTGTGGCCCGGCATGGCGTAGGCGGCGGCACGGTCGGCGACATTCGCCACCGCCATGGCGCGCGAGATGTCCATCGACATGCCGTATTTGTTGTTCTCGCAGACGAAGACGACCGGCAGCTTCCAGATCGAGGCCATGTTGAGTGCTTCGTGGAAGGCGCCCTCGTTGGAGGCGCCGTCGCCGAAGAAGACCATGCAGACGCGGCCGTTCTTCTGGGCCTTGATGCTCATGCCGACGCCGACCGCGATCGGCAGGCCGCCGCCGACGATGCCGTTGGCGCCGAGATTGCCGCCCTCGACATCGGCGATGTGCATCGAGCCGCCGCGGCCCTTGCAGTAGCCGGTCTCCTTGCCGAAGAACTCGGCGAACATCAGCTTGGGCTCGGCGCCGCGCGCGATGCAGTGGCCATGGCCGCGATGGGTCGAGAGGATGTAATCGTGCGCTTCGAGCGGCAGCGTCGTGCCGACAGCGCTCGCCTCCTGGCCGATCGACAGGTGCATCGTGCCGTGGATCAGGCCGCGCATATAGCTCGCCTCGGCCGCCTCCTCGAACTTGCGGATCAGGTGCATCCGGGTCAGCGCGCGGGCCACCGTCTCGTCGTCGAGGGCGGCGAGTTCGGGTCGCTGGTTGGGCCTCGGCGCGGCGCTCGCCATCTCGTCCGTCTTGCGTGCGCTCATGCCTGGGCTCCGGAGGTCAGCGCGGCGATCATCGCGTCCTGAGCGCGGCGCACCTCCACGATCTTCAAGCGCTTGTCGGGGGTGGCGTCGGCGAGCGTGATCAATTCGCCCTTGGCGACGGCCCGCGTCATGGTTGCGCCCTGCGCGAGGCCGATCGGCAGGGCCTTGCGGGCCTGCGCGTCGGCGCGGGAGAGGGCGAAGCCGCGATAGCCGTATTCGCCGATGGCATCGAGCGTCTCGCCGGCCGCGAGATCGCGCTTGGCGATGCAGCCGACCTCGGAGGTCGGCACCGGCAGCGGGCGCATATGACTCTGGTTGAAAATGACGGCGGCGGCGGCCGAGAGCGGCACTTCCAGGCTCGTCAGGTGATAGGGCCGGAAGAAGGAGTAGTAGGGCCCGGGGCCCAGATGCAGGTCGCTCATCCGTTCGCGGACGCGGGGATGGCGCATCTCGGCGACGGCGAAGACGCCGGGCGCGACGCCCTTGGCCACGGAGAAATCGACCACGCCCTTGTGCGAGAGCAGGCCGCCTTCCTCCTTAGGGCAGAAATAGTTCTGCAATTCGTCCTTCGGCGCGGCCGGGCCGTGCATGCCGGGGATGTCGGGGATGAAGCCGCAGGCGTTGGCGATGGCGACCATCTCGACCATCGTCTTCGAGCCGTCGACGAATTCGACGAGCATGCGCGGGTTCATGTTCCGGCGCGTGGCTTCCTCGACATAGTCGGCCGGCACGGCGTCGATGCGGAAGGGGTTGTTCTTGCCCTTGCCGGCGGCGACGACGGGATAACCCATGGCGCGCACGAAATTGATCAGTTCCATCGCGGCGGCGGGCTCGTCGCCGGCGCCGAGCGTATAGACCACGCCGGCCTTGGCAGCTTCGACCGCGAGATAGGAGCCGATGGTGATGTCGGCCTCGACATTCATCATCACGATATGCTTGCGCGCGGCGATCGCGGTCAGCGCGACGCGCGAGCCGGCCTCGGGATTGCCGGTGGCGTCGATGATGACGTCGACATGGGGCGAACGGCAGATCAGGTCGAGCGAGGTCGAGGCGGCGATGCGGCCCTTGCGTCTGCTGGCATCGAGCCCGGCCTCGTCGGTGACGTTATCGACTTCGCCCTTGCGCCCGGCCAGTGCGGCCGCCTCCGCGACGCGATCGGGCGCGATGTCGGCGACGGCGGCGATCTCGATGCCGGTCATCTGGGAGATCTGGACGACGATGTCTGTTCCCATTTGGCCGGCGCCGATCAAGCCGACACGAACGCGCTTGCCGGAGGCCTCCCGCAACTCGAGGGCCTCGGCCAAAGACAGGCCGGCTGTCGGCGCGCCTGGAGGCAGTTGCGTCAGAAGCGCAGCCATCGTTTCGGAATCTCCCTAAGGACATATGTTCTTTGTCTGGAACAAAAGATCGTATCTTTTGTTCTGTCAATAGCCCATATGTGCGGGCCTATTGCGTTTCGCATTGCGATGCTGCGATGTTGGCAACGAGTGCGGGGCAGCCTGGCGACGAAACGGTGGAAGACACATTCGATTCTGGACATTTCCCGCGTGAGGAGTCGGTTGCGGATGCGAAAGTTCGTGCGGCCTGGCTCTATTATGTCGAGGGGCTGACGCAGGAGCAGATCGCAGACCTTCTCGGCCTCAGCCGGATCAAGGTGGTCCGCATGCTGGCCGCGGCGCGCAGCGAAGGCCTGGTCAAGATCAGGATCGAGGCGCGCTCGGCCCGGCAGGTCGGGTTGGAGCGCGGGCTGGTCACCAGCTTCGGACTGCAGGAGGCGGTGGTCGTACCGACGGCGCGCGATCCGGCCAACATCTCGGCGCTGATCGGCCATGCCGCGGGCGTGTGGCTTTCGGACCGGCTGCAAGACAACATGTCGCTTGCAGTCGGCTGGGGGCAGACGCTGCACCAGGCGCTACGCGGCATCCAGCCGCGACAGATCGAGGCGATGTCGGTCGTGTCGCTCCTCGGAGGACTGACCCATTCGCGCAGCATCAATCCGTCCGCCGTGGCGCGCCGCGTCGCCGACATGTTCGGAGCGGATTGCTTTCAGCTCACGGCGCCGGTCTTCGTTTCAAGCCCCGAGCTACGGGAGGCGCTCTGGCGCGAGCCGACGCTACGGGACCTGATCGATCGGGCGCGTGCGGCGGACCTCGCGCTGATCAGCGTCGGCGATCTCGCCCCGGATTCGACGCTGTTCCGCGAAGCGATCCTGCCTCGTGCCGATCTGGTCTCGCTGAAGAAGGCGGGTGCCGTCGGCGACCTCGTCTGCCATTTCGTCGATGCCGAAGGGCAATTGGTCGATCACCCCGTCAACCAGCGCGTGATGGCGATCAGCCCTGCGGACCTGCGGGGTATCGGGCTGGTCGCGATCGCCGCCGGCGGCGCGCATAAGGAGGGAGCGATCCGGGCAGCCCTGCGTGCGAGCGGCGCCAAGGTCCTGATTACGGATGAAGGCGCCGCCGAAGGCCTGCTGGCCGGAAACGCCGAAGCACGACAGAGTGAATGGCGCGCACGCGCATAGAAGAGATTCGGGAGGGTTCTATGGTCAGCAATTTAGGGCAGTTCGCACAAAACTCGCTTCAGTTCCGCCCTTCAGACGTTCGCCTCATGTTGGAGCGTGTGCATTCTCACGTCGTCAAGCCGCGCATGTCGGCTGAGGAACTGCTCGAAGTCGTCCAGAGATTGGGCTTCGCAACGGTCGAGGCCTTCGGGGACAAGATCGGCCTTGAGCCGCGAACCTCTGAGAGCTGGGCTCGCTACGGCCTTTCGCGCGATGCTGCGCAATTGCTGTTGGCTCTCTTGAATTATCGCCAGCGTCTGCTCGCAGCGATGGACGACTTCGAGAAAACCACGCAAATCCCGCTGGACGGCTTCTTCGAAGACCAGCAGCTGCCCTGAACGCGAGCAGCGGAGATGCCTGCTGGCGAGAGCCTGCTGAGCGCACTGACCTGCTCGGTTTCTCGATAGTTCCGCGCTAAACGATTGAGTGGTGCCGATAATACCTGCCGCTGAGGTGCGCCGCCCGCTCCGATTGGGAACCCACCCAGTTAGCAACTGTCGTTGCGGACGACTTCGCCATGGTATCGTCCGCACCGAGCGCTTATCGGCTGCCGCCTCTCTTCAAAACTTCCTGAGGCGACTGTTCCGGGCGATGAAATCGGCGAGGTAGGAAGCCTCGCTGGACGCGGCGGAGTGAGCGTACAGCCCGACATCGATATAGGGAGACCGGGGAAAGGAACCCGAACCATCCAAGATGCGACAGTCGCTTGGCACCGTCGCGGCGATCATCGGCCCGATGCCAATTCCGACACGCACGGCGGTGATCATGGCGACCAATGTCGACGCTTCGCAGACGACGCTCCATCTGCGCTTGAGGCTCGCAAGGGCAGCCATCGTCGGCGCGCGCCACGGGCAGGATTCCGCGAACATGATGATCGGCAAGGGCGCGTCGGTCGATAGAACCAGGTCCGAGCGCGCGATCCAGTGCAGTTCCTCGTTCCAGACCAAAATCGGCTTGCGAGCGATCTGAGAGACGTCGCAGATCGTCACATCGAGCTTGTCGGCCTCGAACAGCGAGGCGAGGCGGCGGTTGGGCTCGACGATGATATCGATGTCGATCCTCGGATTCTGATCGCGGAATGCCTTGAGGATCTGGATCAGCCGCGTCGCCGCGAAATCCTCGACGACGCCGAGCCTGACCCGTCCTTCGATCTCGTCCCCCTGAAATCGCCGCCGTACCTCCTCGTTCAGGGCGATCATCTCGCGCGCGTAGGTGGCGAAAAGCTGGCCGTCTGCGGTCAGCGTCAAGCCGCGCGAGGAGCGCTCGAACAACTCCTTGCCGACCAGGTCCTCCAGCTTGCGAATCTGCATGCTGACGGCAGCCTGGGTGCGATTCAGGGTGTTCGCCGCGCCATTCACCGTGCCGATTTCGGCGGCAGTCAAAAAGGCGCGCAGGAGGTAGGGGTCGAGATTCATCGTTCACATATCATTATATTGCAGGCGCGCAGAGTCGCCTAAAGTTCCCTTGTTTCTCATATGATTACAAGATCTGGAGTGCCAGGCGCGTTCGCGTGCCTTCCGGCTCGGCATTCAGTTTTCCTTATACCCTCTCCAGTCTTTTGAGGCTATCCGGGACGGAGCCGGGGTGCCACCGTCCAGGCCAGATAATGCGTCGCTTCTCAAGGGCCGATACCCGGAAGGCGACGAAGCCCGGACGGTAAAGCGACAATCATGCCATTTGATATTCTCGACCTGGAAGATTTGCGGGCGCGCTATGGCAGCGCCGGCGGCGGCGAGATGTTCGATCCGCATTTCCGGGACGTCGCGCGGCAGATCTTTCGCGATTCCGACGGCCGCAAATGGCCCTTTGCCGATCCTGCCACCCTGCTGGATGCGCCCTTCATCGCGAATGGATTGAACCCGGACGTTCTGGAAACCTTGGATGTTGCGCTCATCGGGGTTCCGATGGATCTCGGCGTGACCAATCGCAATGGCGCCCGCTTCGGGCCGCGAGCCGTCAGGGCGATCGATCGGGTCGGCCCTTACGAACATATCTTGCGGCTGGCGCCGATGGGCACGCTCGCCGTTGCCGATGTCGGTGACGTGCCGATGAGAAGTCGCTTCGATCTGGCTGAATGCCATGCCGATATCGAAGTCTGCTACCGCATGGTGTCCGGGACGCGGGCCGTCCCGCTTTCGGTCGGCGGTGACCATTCGATGACCGGCTCGATCCTCAAGGCGCTGGGCGCAGGGCGGCCGGTGGGAATGATCCAGATCGACGCGCATTGCGACACCGCCGGTCCCTATGAAGGCTCGAAGTTCCACCATGGCGGCCCGTTTCGCGAGGCCGTTCTGGCGGGCGCCCTGGACCCGCGCCGGACGGTGCAGATCGGAATTCGCGGCGGCGCGGAATATCTTTGGGAGTTTTCCTACGCCTCGGGCATGACCGTCATCCACGCCGAGGAACTCGTCGAACAGGGCATTCCGGCCGTGATCGCGAAGGCCCGCGAGGTCGTCGGCGATGGCCCCACCTACATCACCTTCGACGTGGACAGCCTCGATCCGGCATTTGCGCCGGGGACCGGCACGCCGGAGGTGGGCGGCCTCCTGCCGCGAGAGGTCTTGCAGTTGCTGCGTGGATTCGCCGGCCTCGATATCATCGGCGCGGATGTCGTCGAGGTCGCTCCCCAATACGATCCGACCAGCAATACCGCGCAGATTGCCGCGCAGGTTCTGTTCGAGCTCCTATGCCTCATAGCACTGAAGAACGGTGAAAAACCGCAATAATAACCAGCAATCGATCAGAGGGGATTACAATAATGGATAAATTCGAAGGTCGCGGCTTCTTCAGCCGTCACGTTTCGCGCCGCTCTTTCATCAAGACGGGTGCAGCGATCGGTCTGGGTACATCTGTCTCCGCATCGCTTCGGCCGGCCCTGGCCGCGGATGATCAGGTTCTGAGCTTGCTGAGCTGGCCGGGGCACGCGGGCCCGGAGGTCGTCGGCGAGTTCGAGAAGAAGTACAACGTCAAAGTCCAGGCCAAGGAATATACCGGCGGCGAGGAGATGCTGGCGCTGCTGCAATCGTCACCGCCGGGCACTTTCGACGTCGTCCTGACCGACGCCGAATACGTCACCATGCTCGCTCAGGCCGGAAAGATCGACGCGCTCGATCCGGCCCAATATCCGCTGAACGATTTCTGGCCGCAGTTCCAGAAATTTCCGACCCATTGGAAGGACGGCAAGCTCTACTCGCTGATGAACAGCTTCGGCTATCTCGGGCTGGTGTACAACAACACGAAGATCTCGGCCGAAGAAGCCAAGTCCTACAAGATTCTCTGGGACAAGAAAGTCGCCAAGAAAGTCGGCATGTACGATTGGTATCTGCCCAATATGTCGTGCCTCAGCATGTATAATGGCAACAAGCCGCCCTCAGACCTCAATAAGGCGCAGTTCGAAAAGCTCAGCCAGACCTTGCTGTCGCTGTCGCCGCAGATGTCCGGCATCGGCCCGTGGTCGTCTGTCTTCTCCTCGCTGACCAATGGCGAGGCCTGGGTCATGCCGGGCGTCGGCGCCTGGGCAGCCATTCTCCTGCAGAAGAACGGCGTGCCCATTACGGCCACCATTCCCGACGAGGGCGCGGTGCAATGGACGGAGTCGCTTTCGATCGTCTCCTCGTCGCGGAAGAAGGATCTCGCGGTCAAGTTCCTGCAGTACCGCGCCTCGCCCGAGGGGCAGGTGAAGACGGCGACGAAATCGTCCTATGTCGCGTCGATGCCCAACAAGGCCGCCTGGGAACTGCTCAACAAGACGGATCCGAAGATGGCCGATCTGCTGGAGCATCGCCTTGATACGCGCAACGTCATGACGGAAATCACCGAGGGCAAGATCCAGATTCGCGGTTTGCCGACGCAGCAGTCCATCGAGGAATGGACCGACGTCTGGACTCGATTCAAGAACGCGTGATCGTCATGGCCGGTGGCAGCTCGCTGCCACCGGCTCGCTGTCCTTCTTTACGGGAACTCAAGACAATGCCAGGCGACGCGACCCGCGAAGGCCGCGCCAGCGGTGGAAGGAGCCTGTTCGGAGTGGCCCTCGGCGCTCCGATGCTGGTCTGCCAGATACTGCTGTTCGTTGTGCCACTCGGCTTCCTCGTCATGATGACGTTCTGGAGCGTCCGAAACTTCGCGCTTTCACCCGATTTCACCTTCGCCAACTGGAACAAGGTGCTCTCGACCGGCTATTTCTGGGACATCTATCTGCGCACGCTGCTCTATGCGCTCCTTGCCGCAGCCATCACGAGCCTCGTGAGCTTCCCGGGGGCATTTTACCTCGCCTACCGCGCTTCGGCCGGCGTTCGCCGCATCGTCGTCTTCCTGCTGATCACACCGTATTTCACCAGCTATCTCGTGCGCATCTACTCCTGGAAGATCCTGCTCACGGATCAGGGCCTGATCAATCTCGCTCTCGGCGGGCTCGGGCTCGGCCCCTTCCGGATGTACAACAACCTGTTCGGAACGATGGTAGGCTATGTCACCCTCTGCTTTCCGCTGGTCCTGCTGATCCAGTTGATCAGCCTGTCCAATGTCGACCGGCGCCTCATCGAGGCCGCCCATAATCTGGGGTGCGGCCGCCTGCGCACGGTGTTCGCGGTCGTCATCCCCTCGGCCAAGATCGGACTCGTCCTGGCCGGGACATTTGCCTTCGTCCTCGCCTTTGGCGACTTCGTCAGTCCCACCCTTCTGGGTGGCAGCAAGCCGCCGGTCCTGAGCATCCTTATGGTCGACACGGTGCGCTCGGGCTCGGATTGGCCCCGCGCCTCCGTCATCGCCATGGTCATGGTCGTGACCCTGCTGGCGGCGGGCCTCGGCGCCCTCAAGCTCGCTTACGGAAAGCAGGGAGCGGCAGCGCGATGACCAACCGTCTGATCGGCTGGGCGCTGCTCGGCTACGTCGTGCTCATGATCGCCTTCATTCTGGCGCCGATCGTCTCGAGCTTCGTTTTCTCCTTCAATGCCGGACGCTTTCCGAGCCTGCCCTGGCAGGGATTCAGCACGGATTGGTATGTCGCGGTTCTGACGGAGCCGGCCATCCGGTCGGGGCTCGCCAACAGCCTGATCGTGGCCGTGTGTTCGGCCGCGATCGCGACCGTCCTCGGCTTCACCGCTGCCTATACCGACTATCGCTACAATTTCACGGGTAAGGCGGTCTATGTGGCGCTGGCGATGCTGCCGCCAAACGTCCCGGTGATGATCCTCGGCCTCGCCATGCTGGTCTACCAGAGCCAGCTTTCCCTCGCGGGCGCCCTGCATTCGGTGATCATCGCCCATGTGATCTATTGTGCGCCCTTCGCCATGGCGCTGATTCGCCTGCGCCTGTCGCAGATGGATCCCGATCTGGAGGCGGCCGCCTGGAATCTAGGGGCTGGCCAGACACAGGCGCTACGACATGTCATCCTCCCCTTTGCGCTACCGTCGATCCTGGCCGCCTTCTTTCTGACGATGGCCGTTTCGTTCGACGAGTTCGCGATGGCCTGGTTCGTCTCCGGCTTCAACGAGACGCTGCCCGTGCGGATCCTGGTGCTGCTGCAGCGGGAGGTCAGCCCGCGGGTCAACGCGATCGGCAGCATCGTCTTCTTCGTGACCATCCTCCTGGCGCTTGTGGCGCTGGCCTTGTTCTCCTGGCGCCGGACCGGCGACCGTCCTGAGCGCTCCCCGATTTCTTCGAACAAAAGCGACGCGTGATGAACTCGCCCCTGCTCGTTCTCAATAAGGTTGAAAAGGACTATGGCGGTTTCACTGCGGTGAAATCGATCGATCTGGTCGTCGAATCCGGCGAGTTCATCGCCATCATGGGGCCCAGCGGCTGCGGCAAGACCACGACGCTGCGCATGATCGCCGGGCTCGAAGTGCCGACGGCCGGCGAGATCCGGCTGCGCGACAAGGTGTTGAACCATGTCGACCCCTGGCAGCGACAAACCCCGCTGGTCTGGCAGAGCCTGGCCCTCTTTCCCTTCCTTAACGTTCGTCAGAACGTCGAATTCGGCCTGAAGATGCGCGGGGTCGATGCCTCGGCCCGGCGCGCAAAGGCCGATGGCTGGCTCGAACGCCTCGGTCTCGGAGCCTTCGCGACGCGCCCGGTCACGCAATTGTCCGGTGGTCAGCGCCAGCGTGTCGCATTGGCCCGCTCGCTCGTCCTGGAACCTGAACTGCTGCTCCTGGACGAGCCGCTGAGCGCGCTCGATGCCCATCTCGTCGTGAAGATGCAGGCCGAATTGATCCAGCTGCAGAAACAGCTCGGCATCACCTTCTGCTATGTCACCCACAGCCAGTCGGAAGCCTTCGCCATGGCAGACCGCGTGGTGATCATGAACGGCGGAACGATCCAGCAGGTCGGCGCTCCCCGTGAGATCTTCCGCAAGCCGGCGAACCGCTTCGTGGCGGAGTTCATCGGCACCAACAACATCATCGCCGGCAAGGTTCGCACCGATGGCGGTGGCTCGATGATCGAGTCGGGCTTCGGCATCCTGCAGCTTCCGCGCAGCAGCGATCTGGCACCGGGGCGCAAGGTCGAATTGGTGATCGGCGCCGATTTCCTGACGCTGTCGCGCGAGCGTCCCGATCTGCCGAACGTCGTGCCGGTGCGCGTCCTCGGCGAGCAGTTTGTCGGCTCGGTCGTGGTGGTTCATCTCGACGCCGGCGATGAGCGCAGCCTTCGGGCTCAATTGCCCCTGCACCAGTTCGAGCAGCTTGCGCCGGCGCATGGCGAGGCACTGTTCGCCGGTTGGCAGCCGGGCAATGCCTATGTCCTCGAAACCTGATCGTCCGAGAGAATACGGGGAAATGACGTGACCAGCTTCCGAATGACCGAAATGACGTGGCTCGAATACCGCGATGCGATCGCGCGCGGCGCCACCCTGCTGGTTCCGGTCGGCGCGACCGAGCAGCACGGCCCGCATCTGCCCCTTTCAGTCGACGTCATCCTGCCGACGGCAGTGTGCGAAGGCGTAGCTGAGGGCGGCGGCTATCTCGTCGCGCCGCCGCTGGCGTATGGCTACAAATCCATGCCGCGCTCCGGCGGAGGGCAGCACTTTCCGGGCACGACGAGCCTCGATGCGGCGAGCCTGATCGCGCAGGTCAAGGACATCTCGCGCGAATTCGTACGGCATGGCGCGCGCAACATCGCGTTCATCGTTGGCCACACCGAGAATCTCTGGCATGTCAGTGAAGGATGCGATCTCGCCTACCGCGAGAACGCACGCCTCGCCGATGGCCTTCGCATTCTCAATGTCGGCTACTGGCAGTTCCTGCCCGCGGAAACCGCGACTGCCATCTTCGGCACGACGCAGATCGACTGGGACCTTGAGCACGCCGGCATCATGGAAACCTCGATGATGCTGCATCTGCGGCCCGACCTCGTCCATATGGAGCGCCTGGTCGAACATGCGCCGTCCCGCGTGCCGGGTTACGAGCTTTGGCCATACGACGTCGAAGCCGTTCCATCGGATGGCGTGCTCAACACCGCGACTGCGGCGACCGCGGACAAGGGCAAGCAATTCCTCGATGCCTATGTTTCCAGCCTGACACAGGCATTGAAGCAGGCGTTCGATCAAACTTAGAGCCGTCTGGCTTGGAGTTTGAGCGCCAGAGCGCTCTCCGGTGGTCGCGTACCCGCTCGGTGTCACCATGCGGGTACGCCCAGCGGCACGCCGGATGACTCGGCTCCGAGCTTTTTCACCGCCTGCGCGATGGTTAGACAGCAGGCTGGAAATGGAATTCCCACGACGCTCATCGGCTCGAGATAGCGGAAGGATTCCGGGGCCTGGTCGAAAGCCGTGCCCAGCATCTCCTTGACGCCGACGATCGCCAGATAGGGCGTCGTCTTGAACAGCACGATCATGTAGCTGGCGGCAGGTGCGACAACGACCTTCAGCATCTGCGGCGTCAGCACGAGCAGGTTGGTCTGCCAGCGATATAGCTGAAGTATTCTCGATCGCGATATTGCGTCGGAGGAGGCTCTCTATTTGCTCCTGGTAACGCGCGATATTCTGCGCCAGGAACGCGGCAGATAGTTGTACCCGCCCCTTATCAGATGGCATTCCATGAGCCCGTCGACGTCTCGAATGCCGGACTCGAACTTGGTGATGTCGTCGATTCCGTGGTGACCCGGTGTCACTTCGTGAACACGGTCACGCTGCTCGTTAGTTTCGCGAGGTCGAGCCTTGCTCCATAGCCCTGATATGCCCCAGGATGTTGATGTCGATCCGATCGAGCTTGTCATGTCCGGCCATGAGCTGCCTTGAGCTTACGGATCGAAGGGGAGGGCGAAACTCGCCTTCACCCGGTCCATCACCACCAGAGTCTTGAAGCCCTTGATGTCGGGATTCTCGTAGAAGAACCGGCGAGTGAAGCGCTCGTAGTCCTCCATGTCCCGCGCCGTGACATGCAGCACGAAATCCGCATCGCCGGTGACATAGAAGCCGATCATCACCTCCCTGGTCGCCCGGATCGAGGCCTTGAAGCGGTCGACGATGTCGGCCCGCTCGCGCTCCAACGTCACCAGCACCAACATCGAGAGCGGCCGCCCGACGGCGCGCGGCGAGACGATGGCGACATCGGCCTCGATCACGCCGGCATCGCGCAGGCGCTTGAGGCGACGCTGGCAGGCGGTGGCGGAGAGGCCGACGCGCTCGCCGAGCTCGGCCGTCGTCAGCCGGTTGTTCTGCTGCACCGCATCCAGAAGTCTGCGATCCAGGCTGTCGAGTTCGATCATGCTGAAAACCTGCGTTGTTTTGTCGACCTAAGCCGAAAATCATCGCGAAAGCGCGTGCTTCGACGGCATGGGACGCATTCTCTGCACTAGGGTCCTCGCGACTCAATCATCGAAGCGGAGGATGTGATGCAGGGTTTATCCGCGAAAGCGCTGAAAGAGCTGAAGCGTTCCGACCTGCTGGAGAGCCGGGCCTTCGTCGATGGCAGCTGGCGCGCGGCGGACGAGCAGATCCCGGTCGTCGATCCCGCGACGCAGGAAACCATCGCGACCATTGCTTCGCTGCCGCTGGAAGCCGTTGATGAGGCAGTGGCTGCAGCCGTCGCTGCTCAGAAGCTCTGGCGCGAGACCCTGCCTGTCGAGCGCGGCCGCTTGCTGCGCGACTGGGCGGCGGCGATGCGGCGCAATGTCGACGACCTCGCCGTGATCATGACCGCCGAGCAGGGCAAGCCGCTGGCGGAATCCCATGGCGAGATCGCCTATGCCGCGGCCTTCCTCGATTGGTTCGCGGCCGAAGGCGAGCGCAGCTATGGCGAGACCATCCCGAGCCATATGCCGGGCAGCCGACTCTCGGTGCAGATGCAGCCGATCGGGGTTGCCGCCGCGGTTACGCCGTGGAACTTTCCGA
Source organism: Allobosea sp. 10L417 (assembly GCF_056395485.1). Lineage (NCBI taxonomy): Bacteria > Pseudomonadati > Pseudomonadota > Alphaproteobacteria > Hyphomicrobiales > Alloboseaceae > Allobosea > Allobosea sp. 10L417. The sequence continues at coordinate 200,918 of NZ_JBFTJP010000005.1, read as the reverse complement.
GCGCGATGATCACCCGCAAGGCCGGCGCGGCGCTGGCCGCCGGCTGTGCGATGGTGGTGAAGCCCGCTCCCGAAACGCCGCTCTCGGCGCTGGCGCTGGCGAAGCTCGCCGAGGAGGTCGGCTTCCCGAAAGGCATATTCCAGGTGCTCACCGGCGAGGCCGCGCCGATGGCGCATCGTCTGCTGGCGCATGCCGAGATCCGCGCCTTCTCCTTCACCGGCTCGACGGAAATCGGCCGCCTCCTGCTCGGCCATGCCGCGCAGACAGTCAAACGCACTTCGCTGGAGCTCGGCGGCCACGCGCCCTTCATCGTCTTCGACGACGCGCCGCTGGACAAGGCGGTCATCGGCGGCATCGCGGCGAAGTTCGCGACCTCGGGACAGGATTGTCTTGCCGCCAACCGGATCTATGTCCAGCGCTGCGCCTATGAGCGCTTCGTCGCGGCCTATGCCGCGGCGACGGCCCGGCTCAAGGTCGGTCATGGGCTGGAGCAGGGCATCGATATCGGCCCGATGACGCGCCCCTCCGTCGCCGCGAAATGCCGCGAGCAAATCGCGCAGGCGCTCGCCGCGGGTGCCCGCCTCGTCGCGGGCGGGCAGGACAGCCCGCTCGGCGGCAGTTTCGTCCAGCCTGCGGTGTTGGCCGACGTTACCGACGAGATGCTGATTGCCCGCGAGGAGACCTTCGGGCCGGTCGCCGCGATCCTGCCCTTCGATACGGAGGAGGAGGTCGTCGCCCGCGCCAATGCGACCGAGATGGGGCTCGCGGCCTACCTCTACACCGAGGATCTGCGCCGGGCGATGCGCCTGACCGACCAGCTCGAATACGGCATGGTCGCGGTCAACACGCCGAAATTCACCGGCGCGCCGATCCCCTTCGGCGGCTGGAAGCAGTCCGGTCTCGGCCGCGAGGGCTCGCGCCACGGCCTCAGCGAATATCTCGAAGCGAAATATGTCTGCTTCGGCAATCTGGCAGCGTAATCAAGGAGATGAGACAATGACGATTGACGTCGCGGCGATCGGCGCGCTGGATCGCGCCAGCACCCTGCACCCCTTCACCCAGCTCAAGGACTTCGCCACCGGCAAGCTCGGCGAGCCCACCATCGTCGAGACCGGCAAGGGCATCCGTATCCAGGATGCGACCGGCCGCAGCTATATCGACGGCTTCGCCGGGCTCTACTGCGTCAATATCGGCTATGGCCGCACCGAAGTCGCCGAGGCGATCTCCCGGCAGGCCTATCGGCTGGCCTATTACCATTCCTATGCCGCCCACACGACCGACGAGCTCGCCATCCTATCCGATCGCCTCGTCAGGATGGCGCCGGGCAGGATGAGCAAGGTCTTCTACGGGATGTCGGGCTCCGACGCCAACGAGACCCAGGCCAAGCTCGTCTGGTACTACAACAACCTGCGCGGCCAGCCCCGCAAGAAGAAGATCATCTCGCGGCTGCGCGGCTATCACGGCTGCTCGGTCGTTTCCGGCTCGATGACCGGGATGAGCTTCTATCACGACCATATGGATCTACCGTTTTCCGGCATCCTCCACACCGGTGCGCCGCATCATTACTGGGGCGCGCAGCCCGGCGAGACCGAAGCCGAATTCTCGCTGCGCCTCGCCTCCGAGCTTGAGGAGCTGATCCTGCGCGAGGGGCCCGAGACGGTCGGTGCCTTCATCGGCGAGCCCGTGCTCGGCACGGGCGGCATCACGCCGCCACCGGAAGGCTACTGGTCTGCGATCCAGGCGGTTTTGCGCAAATACGATGTGCTGCTGATCGCCGACGAGGTCGTCACCGGTTTCTGCCGCATCGGCACGCCCTTCGGCTCGCATCTCTACGGTATCGAGCCGGACCTGATCACGGTCGCCAAGGGTTTGACCTCAGCCTATTTCCCGCTCTCCGCCGCGATCGTCGGCGAGAAGGTCTACAAGGTGATGGAGGAGGGCGCGGACCGCGTCGGCGCCTTCTCGCATGGCTACACCTATTCCGGCCATCCGATCGGCGCGGCAGCGGCGAATGCGGTGCTCGACATTGTCGAGACGGAGGATCTGGCGGGCAAGGCGCGCGATGTCGGCGGCTATTTCCAGGAGCGGCTGAAGGCGGTCTTCGCGCAGCTCCCGATCGTCGGCGAGGTCCGCGGCGTCGGCATGCTCGGTGCGCTGGAATTCGTCGCCAACCGCGAGTCGAAGACGCGCTTCGATCCCGCTCTCAAGGTCGGCGCCCGCATCTCCAAGGCGGCGCGCGATCGCGGGCTGATCGCCAGGGCCATGCCCCATGGCGAGATCCTCGGCTTCGCGCCGCCGCTGGTCACGACCCCCGACGAGATCGACGAGATCGTCGCCATCGCCGAGAAGGCGGTGCGGCAGGTGATGGACGAGCTTGCTCGCGACAAGGCCGCGCTCGCCTGAGATGGCGCTCCCATGCGCTCAGGCCATGAAAAAAGGGCCCGCCGATCAGGCGGGCCCTGCGAGGCGGGGAGAGTCGTCCGGCCCAGCGGCGTCAGGCGTTCACCAGCTCCCGCTTCATCTCTTCCATGTCCTGGAAGCGATCGGCGAGGCGGGGATGGGCGCGGCTGTTGTCGGCGGCGCCGATCGCGACCAGCACCTCGTCGGCGGCCGGGGCATCCGGAATCAGGAACTGGGCGGTGAGGAAGTGGGAGCGCTTGCCGGTCTCGGTCTTATGGATCATCGGCAGGGAGATGAGCGCGCCCGGTGCGTTACGCGTGTTGGTGAAGCTCAGGAAGGCCGTGCCCTTCACCGCGTCGCGGAACATGTTGCCGAAGCGCAGCGTGTGGATCAGCGCCGAGGCGTGCTCGATCTCGCCGTTGGTACCGACGGCGGCAGCCTTGCCATAGGCCTCGACCTGCTCGGCCGGCATCACGGCGACGAGGCGTTTCGTCAGCTCTTCGCCGAGCCGGGGCGCGATGCGCAGGATCTCGGGGCGCAAATTCTCGACGAATCCCTTGCCCGCCCAGGGGTTGTGCAGCACGGCGGCCACGACGACGAAGCGCACCGGCTTGTCGGCGGCCTTGCCACCCTCGATGAAGGTTTCCTCGACGAAGGTCGAGATCTTGCGAAGGCCGTAATCCATGGCGTGTCCACCTGTTGCGATCGTGAATGGATGGAGCAGCCTAACGATGCCATTCCCGGATCGTCTTCCATCGGAACGCGGGAAGAAACTCATGGATCGACCTGCGATGCGGCGTAAGATCATCTGCGGTCGGTAGGGAGAGACCCATGGCGGATCAGGCCTCGCAGATGCGTTCGTTGCGCGATGTCGCAAGCCGGATCAATTCGGGCGGCGATCTCGACACGGTGCTCCGCGATCTCATCCGCGCGGCCTGCGAGCATGGCGGCTGGGCGCTGGGGTCGATCATGGCGATCGACGCTCCGCATGGCGACGCTCATGTCGTCGTCCGCCATGATCCGACCTTGCTGCGCCGGCGTCTGGAGGATCGTTGGGAGCTGGCCACCAGCCCCGCCCTGATCGCGCTCCAGCGCAATGAGCCCGTCTACATCCGGGACGCGCGCGCCTCGGAGGAGTTTCCGGGCTATCGCCGGGAAGCCTTCGAACGCGACTACCGCACCGTGCTGGTGCTGCCGATGAGCTGCGCAGACGCGCAGGGGCGGGCCATGGTGCTGAACGTCGTCTCCCGCGACATTCAGGACGTCTCGGCCGACGACCTCGCCTTCATGAGCATGATCGTCCATCTCGGCGGCATCGCCGTCGAGCGCGAGCATCGCCTGCGCGCAGAGCGCCAAGCGGCCGAGCAGTTGCAGAACGCATTGCAGACCCAGACCACGCTGCTGCAAGCGGTTCTGTCGGGCGGCTCGACCGCGGCGCTCTCGACATTGCTGGCCGAACTGCTGCCGGAAGCGATCCTGGTGGTGGATTTCGCCGGAAACGCACTCGCGTCCAGCCGCTCGCCGGCGCCGCTGCATTTCGACGATGCCGCCTGGCAGCGGGCGCTCGACGGCGCGATCGGCGCCCAGATCACGGCCGCCGCACGCGACGCCGTGGCAGTGGGCCGCACCGAGCCTCTGGTTCTGCGCCTCGACGTTGGAGCTCAGCGGCTGCAGATCACGGCGCGGATCGAGGCGCTCGATGTCGATGGGCAGGCTGTCGGCGCGCTGGTGATCTTTCCGGAAGCCGGGGAGGGCGCCGGCGATCTCCGGCGCCTGCTGCTCGACAGCGTGAAATTCGCCTTGAGCGTGCAGATGATGCGCAGCGTCATCCGCTTCCGCTTCGAGACGCGCACGCTGACGGAGCTCTTCTTCGAGATCGTCGAACGGCGCTGGCGGGATGCCGACGACATCGTCCAGCGCGGCCGCCGGCTCGGGCTGGCGCTGGGCGCTCGGGCCCGGATGATCGTGGTGGATTTTCCCGACGGCCCGTCTCTGCCGGCCGATATCAGCGTCGACTGCCATCACGCCGTGACCAGGCTCGCGCGCCAGATGAACCTGCCAGTCAACGTCATCGCTGTCGGCGGCGGGCTCGTCTGCCTCGTTCCCGAGGAGAAGAGCGGCGAGACGGAGCGCGCCGGAAAGCTGGCGCGCCGCATGGTCGAGGTGCTCCGCCACAGTTTCAGCCGCGAGCCGATCGCCGTGCTCGGTGGCATCTGTGACGGGCTCGAGAGCTATCCCAAGGAATGGGATCGCTGCTGGCGGATGATCCGCATCGCGCGTTCCTTCGGGCGCAGTGGAACGTTGTCAGCCTTCGATTTTGGCCCGATGCCGATGCTGATCGGCGCCGCGGAATCGGTGGATGTACGCAGCTTCGTCGACGGCGCGATCGGTGCGGTGATCGCGCATGACCGTAAGCACGACACGCCCTATCTGGCGACGCTTGCGGCTTATCTGCGCGAGGGCTGCCGCGCCCAGGCCTGCGCCGATGCGATGGGGCTCCACGTCACGACGTTGCGCTACCGGCTCTCGCGGATCCAGGATCTTTTCGGCATCGACCCGGAGACCGCCGACAAGCGCTTTGCGATCGAGCTTGCCATCCGGCTGCACGGTGTCATCGAGAACACCGAAGCGACGGTGGCCTGAGGCGAAACTCGCTTCCACCGATCCGGCGAAACATTTCCGGAATTTGTCCAGCTATTCCTAGGAAGCGAACGGCAGCCTCGGCGCCTAGCCTCTTACCACGATCCCGCATTGATCGAGGTGAGGCGGATGCTCGCTCCCGCGGAAAAGACAGCAACGGCAATCGATCCGGTCGCGCTGCGACGCGCTTTCGGAACCTTCGTCACCGGCGTCACCGTGATCACGACGCGCGATGCCGAGGGGGCACCCCGCGGCATGACCGCGAACTCCTTCACCTCGGTTTCGCTCGATCCGCCCCTGCTTCTGGTCTGCGTCGGCAAGAGCGCCCATAGCTACGGCGCCTTCAACAGTTCCGGCGCCTTCGCGGTCAATCTCCTGCACGAGGCGCAGACCGATATCTCGAACCTGTTTGCCTCAAAGGCCGCGAACAAGTTCGACACGATCAATCATGACCACGTCCATACCGGCGCGCCGGTGCTCACCGATTGCCTGACCTGGTTCGACTGCACCGTGCATAGCCGCGTCGATGCCGGCGATCACCTGGTGCTGATCGGCGAGGTGCAGGCCTTCGGTACGAGCCCTTCCGCGCCGCTCGGCTTCTGCCGCGGCCGCTATGCGAATGTGAAGGATCCGCTGCCGCCGGGCTGGCTTGAATCCCAGGGTATGATCGTCGGTTATCTGATCGAGTCCGACGGCAGGCTTTTGCTGCGGTCGGACGGCAAGGGCGGCTGGGTGCTGCCGAGCGCGAAGCGCCGCATCGCCGATAGCGAGCTGAAGCTCGATGGTGGCGAGGCGCTGACGCTCCTGCCCGACGACACCTTCCTCTACTCCGTCTTCGACGTCACCGACGGCGATCCGGGCTACCTGATCTACCGCGCCCGCCTCGCACAGGCAGCGGCCTCGCAACCGCTTTCCGCCGGCTTGCGCTTCTTCCCGATCGACCAGCTTCCCTATGACGAGATTCCGACCCGGGAAATCTCTTCGATGCTGCGCCGCTACGTCCGCGAGAGCGCCAGCAAGCGCTTCGGAATCTACATGGATTCCGATGATGGCGGCCGCCTCGCCATGGTCGGCGATGCGCAGCCCTGGGCCAACCTTCCGCAAATCTGAGCTGGCAGAGCGACCATGAAGACGACCGTCAAATCTCTCGAAGGTTCGCGCCAGGGCCTGTTCATCGATGGCGCCTTCGTCGCGCCCAGGAGCGGCGCCTACGTGGCGTCATACGATCCGACCACGGCCGTGCCCTGGTACGAATTCGCCCAGGGCGACGCCCATGATGTCGACGCCGCCGTGCGCTCGGCCAGGGCCGCCTTCGTCAACCCGGCCTGGCGCCGGATGACGCAGACCGAGCGCGGCAAGCTGGTGCGCCGTCTCGGCGAGCTTGTGCTCGCGAACGCCGATGAGCTCGCGATGATCGAGTGCCGCGACAACGGCAAGCTGCTCAAGGAGATGCGCGCCCAGATGCGCGCGATCCCGGACTCCTATTTCTACTTCGCCGGCATGGCCGACAAGCTTCAGGGCGATACGATTCCGGTCAACAAGCTCGACTCGCTGAATTTCAACCTGCGCGAGCCTCTTGGCGTGATCGGCATGATCATTCCCTGGAACTCGCCGTTGATGATGCTGACGGGCACGCTGGCGCCTTGCCTCGCCATCGGCAACACCATCGTCGTGAAGCCTTCCGAGCACGCGACCGCCTCCAGCCTCGCGCTGGCCGAACTCGCGATCGAGGCCGGAATTCCGCCCGGCGTGATCAATGTCGTCACCGGCGACGGCGCCACCACCGGCGAGGCGCTGACGCGCCACCCCGGCATCGCCAAATACGTCTTCACCGGCTCGACCTTCACCGGCCGCAAGATAGCGGCCAATGCCGCGCACCACCTCGCTCCCTGCCAGATGGAGCTCGGCGGCAAGTCACCTCACGTCATCTTCTCCGATGTCGATATCGATCGCGCGGTGAACGGCGTCGTCTCCGGCGTCTTTGCCGCCGCGGGCCAGACCTGCGTCGCGGGCTCCCGCTGCTTCGTCGAGCGGCCGATCTATGACCGTTTCGTGGAGGCGCTGGTCGAGCGCACGCGCCGCATCAAGGTCGGCCATCCGCAGAGCGAAGACACCGATATCGGCCCGGTCGCGCTCGCCTCGCAGCTCGCCAAGGTCGAGGACTATGTCGGGGCCGGCGTGCGCGAGGGTGCGAAGGTCGCGGTCGGCGGGCGGAAGCCGCAGGACGGCGAGCTGGCCCGCGGCTGGTATTTCGAGCCGACCGTCATGGTCGAGGCCCGCAACGACATGCGCTTCATGCGCGAGGAGATCTTCGGGCCGGTCGTCGGCATCGTGCCGTTCGAGACCGAGGCCGAGATGATCCAGCTCGCCAACGACACCGAATACGGCCTCGCCTCGGGCATCTGGACCAAGGATATCGATCGGGCGATGCGTTTCGCCCGCGAGATCGATGCCGGCACCGTCTGGATCAACACCTACCGCTCTGCCGCCTACATGTCCGCCAATGGCGGCATGAAGAACAGCGGCTATGGCCGCCGCGGCGGCTTCGAGGTCATGCGCGAGTTCTCGCGCCTGAAGAACGTTCTCATCGACTACTCGGGCGCCATGCAGGACCCGTTCGTGATCCGCCTGCGCTGAGCGGCCCACGGCATGAGCCAGAACGACGGAGGAAAGCCATGAAATTCGCCGTTTCCATCAGCATGGAGCGCTTCTCGCCGGGGGAGTCCATGCAGGACGCCGTCAGGAACTTCCGTGCGCTGGCGAAAGTCGCCGACGAGGGCGGTTTCGAGACGCTATGGACCGCTGAACACCACACCATCGAGTGCACGATCTCGCCGAACCCCTTTCAGACGCTGACCTGGCTCGCCCAGCATACCGACCGCATCCGGTTGGGCACCGCGACGCTGGTGGCGCCCTACTGGTCGCCGATCCGCCTCGCCGGCGAGGCGGCGCTCTGCGACCACCTGACGGGCGGGCGCCTGGAATTCGGCATCGCGCGCGGCGCCTATCAATACGAGTTCGACCGTATGGCCGGCGGCATTCCCCAGCAGGAAGGCGTCGCCTTCATGAAGGAGCTGGTCCCGGCGGTGCGGAAGCTCTGGGCCGGTGACTACGAGCATGACGGCCAGTACTGGAAATTCCCGCTCGCCACCTCGGTGCCCAAGCCCTTGCAGCAGCCGCACCCGGCGATCTGGGTGGCGGCACGCGACCCCGGCACCTTCGACTGGGCGGTGGGCATCGGCGCCAATATCCTCTCGACGCCGCTCTCGGCGCCGCCGGCCGAGGTCGGGGTGCTCGGCGAGAAATTCCGCAAGGCGGTGGCCGATCACCCGGAGCGCCCGCGTCCGCGCCTGATGATGCAGCGGCGCACCTGCGTCTACGACCGGCAGGCGGATTGGGAGCTCGCCGTGCGGCACTCGGTCGACTATGGCGGCTATTTCGAGAATCTGATGCAGAACAGCGGTGCGGTAAGGAACGGTTTCCCCGAGGCCATTCCGTTCGAGACCATCGCCAACCGCGACAACTACAATCCGCAGGCGGTGCGCGACAATCTGATGTTCGGCACGCCGGACGAGATCATCCGCAAGCTGCAGGTCTACGAGGATGCCGGCGTCGACCAGTTCGCGCTGGGCCTCTCCTTCAACCTGCCTTTCGCATTGCAGATGAAGACGCTGCGGCTCTTCATCGACGAGGTGATGCCGCATTTCGCCGCCCGCGAGCGCGAGAAGACCAAGGCGGCGGCGCAGGCTCCGCGCCTGGCCGCGGTCGGGCACTAAGGCGATGGCTGGCGCGACATTGCCTGCCCGGCGTGCCGAGCCGGCGCGGGGACCGCAAAGCCTGACCGTCGGCGGCGTCACGCTGAATTACCGGATCGAGGGGGAGGGCGAGCCGCTGATCTGCATCCACGGCGTCGGCTCCTATCTCGAGGCCTGGGAGGGCGTGGTCGAGCGCCTCTCAGACCGTTTCCGCATCCTGAGCTTCGACCTGCGCGGCCATGGCCGCTCGAGCAAGCCGCGCGGCCGCTACGAGATCGACGATTTCGTCGGCGACGTGCTGGCACTGGCCGATCATACCGGGTTCGGCAGCTTCAACCTCGCCGGCTTCTCGCTTGGTGGGCTGATCGCACAGCGCCTGGCGCTGACGCATCAACAGCGCATCCGCCGCCTCATTCTGCTGGCAACCGTCGCCGGGCGCACCGAAGAAGAGCGGGAACGTGTCGCCGCCCGACTTACCGCCCTGCAGGCGGGCGATCGCGGCTCGCATTACGACGCCTCGCTCTCGCGCTGGCTGACCGAAGACTTCCAGGCGAAGAACCCGGAACTCATCGCCAAGCTGCGCCAGCGCAATGCGGAGAACGACCCGGAGTGCTATGCTGCGGCCTATCGCGTGCTGGCCCAAACGGATTTCGGCGGGCTGCTCGACCAGATCCGCGTGCCCGTCCTGATCGCGACCGGGGAAGAGGACGCCGGCTCCAATCCGCGCATGGCGCGCTACATGCACGAGCGCATTTCCGGCTCGAAGCTGCACATCCTGCCGGGCCTGCGCCACTCGATCCTGACCGAGGCGCCCGAGCAGGTCGCCGGGCTGATGCGCGGCTTCCTCGGGGACGGCAGGGAGGAGCGGCAGCCATGATCGTCGAAGAACGCATCTACCGGATCCGCAACGGCCGGATGGGCCGCTATCTCCAGTTGGTCCGCGAGGAAGGGCTGGCGATCCAGCAACCCATCCTCGGCCATCTGGTCGGCTATTTCACCACCGAGATCGGGGCGCTCAGCCATGTGACCCATCTTTGGGCCTATGCCGATTTCGAGGACAGGACGCGCCGGCGCCGGCAGCTCGCGGACGACCCGCGCTGGCAGGCCTTCCTGCCCAGGCTGTCGGAGAACATCGAGCAGGCCGAGAACCGGATCCTGCTGCCGACGGATTTTTCGCCGCTCCGCTAGCAGCGGCCGCCTGCGTTTTCCTCCAGGGGGACGAGGGAGAGGAACGTTCCTCCATCGGATCGCAGGAAGACGCGTCATCCCCGCCGGCACTTAATGGTGTCGGCAGGCAGGTCGAACAAGCCCGATCAATCGGGCGCCGAGAAGAGGGGGCCGGACATGACCGAGCGACTGCAAATCCAGAATCTGTACAAGATATTTTCGAGCACGCCGCGCCCGGCGCTGGAGATGCTCGCGAAGGGCGGCAACAAGAACGAGGTCTTCGAGAAGCTCGGCGCGGTGGTCGGGCTCAACAACGTCTCGCTGAGCGTGCCCGAGGGTGCCATGTACATGGTCATGGGCCTGTCGGGCTCGGGCAAGTCGACGCTGGCCCGCTGCATCAACCGGCTGAACGAGCCGAGCGGCGGCAAGATCCTGCTCGACGGGCGCGACATCGTTCCGCTGGGCGAGGAGGAGCTACGCGAGGTGCGCCGCACCCGCATCTCCATGGTTTTCCAGCATTTCGCACTGCTGCCCAACAAGCGCGTCATCGAGAATGTCGAATTCGGCCTGAAGCTGCGCGGCATTGCGCCGGGCGAGCGGCGCCGCCGCGCCGAGGAGGTGCTGAGCGTCGTTGGCCTCGGCCGCTGGGGCTACCACTTCCCGCATGAGCTGTCGGGCGGCATGCGCCAGCGCGTCGGCCTCGCCCGCGCGCTGGCGACCGACGCCGACATTCTGATCATGGACGAAGCCTTCAGCGCGCTCGACCCACTGATCCGTACCGAGATGCAGGACGAATTGCTGCGCCTGCAGCGCACGCTGAACAAGACGATCCTGTTCATCACCCATGATTTCCAGGAGGCGCTGAAGCTCGGCACCCGCATCGCCATCATGTCCGATGGCGAGCTGGTGCGCGAAGGCACGCCTCAGTCGATCGTGCTGGAGCCGGGCAGCGACTATGTCGCCGCCTTCACCCGCGAGGTCGACCGCGCGCGGCTGTTCGATGCGCGTTCCGTGATGCGGCCGGGCGAGCCGATCCTGCAGTCGGAGCGCGGAGCGCTGATCGGCGAGGCCGGCGGCGCCGGCTTCGTGCTCGACCGCGAGGGCAAGGTGCTCGGGACGCTCGACGCCGAAGCTTGCGGGCAAGCCCGTGCGGGCGGCGAGATCGCGGCCCCGAGCGGCGACTATGTCAGCGTCCCGCCCGGCGCGAAGCTCCTCGACGTGGCCCGCAGCTATCGCGACGGCCGCCCGATCGCGGTCGTCGACGATGACGGCAAGTTCATGGGGTCGCTCGGCGCCGACGACATCCTCGCCCGCATCTCATCCACCACTCCCAAGCCCGCTTCGGTCGGAGAGCATCATGCTTAAAGCCGACGATCTCGCCGTTTTCCCGATCGACGCCTGGATCCAGCAGGGCGTCAGCTGGGTCGCGCTCAATCTGCGGCCGATCTTCCTCGCCATCAAATGGCCGGTCGAGAACCTGCTGAGCCTAAACGACTGGCTCCTCCACGCCATTCCGTTCCCGCTCTTCGTGGTCGGCTTCTTCCTGCTGGCCTGGCGGCTCTCCACGCCCGGCATCGCGATCTTCAGTGCGGTCTCGCTGATCGTGATCGCCATGCTCGGCGTGTGGAACGAGGCGATGACGACGCTCTCGCTGATCTCGACCGCCATCGTCTTCTGCGCCGTCATCGGCATTCCGATCGGCATCTGGTGCGCGCGCAGCGACCGGGTCTGGAACGTCGTCCGCCCGATCCTCGACATCATGCAGACCACGCCGAGCTTCGTTTATCTCGTGCCGGTGGTGATGCTGTTCGGCGTCGGCACCGTGCCCGGCGAGGTCGCGGTCGTGACGGCGGCGGCGCCCCCGCTGATCCGCTTCACCAATCTCGGCATCCGCATGGTGGAGCACGAGATCGTCGAGGCCGGTCTCGCCTTCGGTGCGGACAAGCGCCAGCTCCTCTTCGAGATCCAGCTGCCGCTGGCTATCCCGACCATCCTCGGCGGCCTGAACCAGACCGTCCTGACGGCGATGGTGCTCTCGGTGGTCGTCGCCATGATCGGTGCGGAGGGCCTCGGCCTCGTCGTGCTGCAGGGCCTTGGCCGCCTCGATGTCGGCCGTGCTGCCGTGGGCGGCATCGCCATCGTGCTCCTCGCCATGGTGCTCGACCGGATCACGCAGAAGCTCGCCGCTCCCAAGGCCGGTGGCAGGGCAGCTGCACGCGCCTCGTTGCTCGGCGCGGTCGCGCGGCTGTTCAAGGGCGGTCGGCCGGACGAGACCGTCCAGGCCGTGGCACCGGTGAAGCAGGCGCTCTGAACGCGTTGCGGAGCCTCCACGCCGCGGGAGGTGCTCGCACTCAAGGAATGGCCGGGACAGCGCAGCGTTCCGGTTTTTAAGACCCGTCGCAAGGGCGGGCAGGGGAAAGCAACCACGGCCGGCACGGTCGACGACGAGGAGAACAGTTGATGACCATGACCAGATTGAAGATGCTGACGGTGGCAATGGCCGCTGGCGCGCTCGCCTTTGCGGCGGCGCCTGCTCAGGCGCAGGAACTGCCCGGCAAGGGCAAGACCGTGCGCTACGCCCAGAGCGACAGCCTCGGCGCCAACTACGTCACCGCCCAGATCGTGATGAAAGCGCTGAAGGAGCTCGGCTACGACGTCAAGCTCAGCACCGTGAACACGACGCTGTTCTTCCAGGCGGCGGGGCAGGGCGATCTCGACCTTGCGACCGACGTCAACTTCCCGCAACGCGAGCCGGGCTTCCGCGCGGTGGAGAAGGATGCCGAGATCGTCGGAGGCGGCATGATCGTCGGCGGCGGCATCAACGGCTACCYGATCGACAAGAAGACCGCCGACGCCCACAACATCACCTCTCTGATCCAGATGAAGGACCCCAAGATCGCGGCGCTGTTCGGCAAGGACGGCAAGGCCGACCTGATCAACTGCGATCCCGGCTGGTCCTGCGGCGACGTCGTCGATTTCCAGCTCGACAAGTTCGGCCTGAAGGACAACGTCAAGTCGATCCGCGGCAAGTACGAGGCGCTGATGGTCGAGGCCGTGGCCCGCGTGAAGCGCGGCGAGCCGGCCTTCTTCTATGCCTGGAGCCCGTCCTGGGTGAACAACGCGCTGGTTCCTGGCAAGGATGTCGTCTGGCTGCCGACGCCGGAGGACGCGCTGCCGCCCTCCGTCCCGAACAAGGGTTCGGCCCTGGTCAAGGGTGTCAAGGGCTGCGCCGGCGGCGCCGATCCCTGCCGCATGGCGATGGCCTCCTGGAACTGGGGTTCGGTCGCCAACAAGAAGTTTATCGCCGCGAATCCGGCTGTGAAGGCGCTCGTCGAGAACATGAAGTTCCCGCTCGAGGACTGGTCCCACTGGGAGTTCAATATCAACAAGAACGGCGGCAGCAACGCCCTCATCACGAAGATGGCCGAAGAATGGGTCGGTGCGCACAAGACCCAGTTCGACAGCTGGGTCGCGGCCGGACGCGCTGCGAAGTAAGCGAAGGCGATATTTCAACGCTTTGGAAGGGCGGGGCCGGTTTCGGCCTCGCCCATTTTTTCGAACTCGGACTGTTGAGCAGCAGCCATAAGCCTCCGCAGAAACTGCTGCGGCGAGGCTGCCCTCACACGAGAATAGATCCACGGCAACATCGTGCGACCAAAGTTGATAAGTGCAGCGCCCTGTTTCATTTGCCTGAACCTAGGCTCCGCGAATTCACATTCAGTTGATCGATTGCTTTCCCCGAAACGTCGCCTTGAATTGATCTAAACGCAGTGTCCCTATGTCGGTCTGGGCGTTATGGGCATCGGCTTAGGATCGCCTCATGCAGACTGTGGAATGCGCCGTCTCGACCGTCGATGCTTTGGTAGCGGTCACCAAGGACCCGGGTATCCAGCGAATCGTCGTTCACGGCAGTCTGGCGAACGTGCCGTCGATCCGTCTGTCTCCCGGGCAGAGCCTCGGACGGATCGAATTGCGCGGCGTCACGACGACTGGCTGCGTTCGGATCCTCGCCCGCGACAAGGTTCGCGCAGGCCATGTCGATGTGAACGGGCTCGATATCATCGCGGCCGATGCTCGGAGCGAGACAGAACGCCCGCACGGATATGGCGTCTATGTCATCACCGGCGCGTTCGAGATCGAGTTCGCCGGCGGCATCAAGACTAACGGAGCCGGCGTAGCTCCCGTCGAACAACATGGCGCGATCGAATCCCTGCGCGTGAGCGGCGGCTTGGTTGCCGCCGGCGGAGGCTTCGACAGAATCTGACGGGGTGCCGGGTCTCCCCGCGCGATGATCGGAGGAGGAAAGCGATGTCCAGCGAACCGATCCGCGATCCCGTCAAGGACCATCTGCTGACGCCAGAGAATGCGGCCTTCATCATCATCGACGACCAGCCGGTGCAGGTGAAATCCGTCGCCTCGATGGACCGCCCGTTGCTGATCGCACCACTATCAATTCTTGGGAAGATGTCGAATTCCGCAAGGCTGTCGAAGCAACCGGCCGCGAGAAGCTCGTTTCGGCCGCGGACTGAGCGGCCTCAAACCGCCGCGCCTAAATGGAGGTTTCGATGACCGTACATAAAGTTGGCTACCTTATCGGCAGCCTCGCCAAGGGATCGATCAATCGCAAACTCGCGAAGGCGTTGGTCCAACTTGCGCCCCCGGAGTTAGAAATGTCGGAGGTGTCCTTCAAGGATCTGCCGCTCTACAGCTACGACTACGATGCTGATTTTCCGCCTTCTGCACGCGCCTTCAAGGATGCCCTCGCTGCCGTAGAGGCCGTCCTCTTCATCACGCCGGAGTATAATCGTTCGATCCCCGGCGGGTTGAAAAACGCAATCGACTGGGCCAGCCGCCCCTATGGCAAGAATTCGTTCACGCGCAAGCCATCTGCAGTCATCGGCACGTCGCCCGGCGCGATCGGAACGGCCGTCGCCCAGCAGAGTCTACGCAGTGTGCTCAGTTTCTGTAATTCGCCGCAGATGAACGCTCCTGAAGCCTATATTCGCTTCACTCCGGGCCTGATTTCCGATGATGGTGAGGTGAGCAATGAAGAAACCGAAGATTTCTTGCGAAACTATATGACCGAATTCCATACCTTCATCGCAAGGGTTCTTTCAGTCCTGCCTCCGGACGCGTAGGGGGCGGACTATTCCGACGCCGACGCTGTCGGCTCAAATCCGCCGGCGTCGCGACTGCAACATCGGACATGTGTCATGCAGGCTTCAAAAGCGCATCCTGATCCTGGCCGCCGGCTTCTGCTTTTCGGACTTGTTTCGGCCTACACGGCATCCTTGATCCCGTGGGCGCTGGCTCAGGAAGCGACGGACGCAGACCATGGCGCGTTCCTGGCGCTGTCGGCCATCCTGGCAGGGCGCCCGTCGCTCGACGCGGCACAGTCCCTGCGTCTGTTCGGCGCCCTTGTGGCCGACGATCCCGGTTTTCCTGCTGCAACGAAGGCGCTGCTCGACATGATCGAGCAGCGCAAGATCGATCCCATGCAGTTGCAGAAAACTTTGGACGACGAAAAGTCGTCACTGGCGCCGTTGCCGACCCGGATCGTGACGGCCTGGTACATGGGCATCGTTGGGGACGGGACCAAGGCGCGCTGCCTCGCCTTCGAGACGGCGCTTAATGCGCAGACCGTCGCCGACGTTTTGAAGCCGCCGACCTATGCCTACGGCGCCTATGGCAGTTGGGCGCGAAGCCCGATCTGAGGAAAACACGATGGCCGATACGCTGTCAGCGGACTTCGTCGTCATCGGATCGGGGATCATCGGTTCGCTGGTCGCTCGCAAGCTTGCGCTCGCCGGCGCGTCGGTTCTCATTCTCGAAGCCGGCCCACGCGTCACGCGCGGCGAGCTGGTGGCACGCTTCCGCAATTCGCCGCGCCGCAGCGACTGGATGTCGCCTTACCCGCCCGCGGCCTGGGCACCGCATCCGATCTATCAGCCGGAGCCGAACAACTATCTCGTACAGGCCGGACCCTACCCCTACGCCGCCGAGTATGTTCGGCAGGTCGGCGGCACGACATGGCATTGGGCGGCCCAAGCCTGGCGCAATCTGCCCAACGATTTCAAGATCAAAACCCTGTATGGCGTCGGCGTCGACTGGCCGATGAGTTATGACGACATCGAGCCCTTCTACCAGGAGGCCGAGGAGATCATGGGCGTTTCGGGCGCGCCCGACACCGGCTCGCCGCGCAACAAGCCTTTCCCGATGGAGCCGGTCGCCGAGCCTTTTGCCATGCGCCGCCTGCGAGAGCGGCTCGCCTCCGACTACCCGGTCGTGACCAACACCACGGCGCGCAACAGCCGGCCCTATGACGGCCGGCCGGCCTGCTGCGGCAACAACTCCTGCCAGCCAATCTGCCCCATCGATGCCCAGTACCATGGTGGGCTCGCGGCGGCCGCCGCCGAGACGGCCGGGGCAAAGCTGGTTCCCAACGCCAATGTCTACAAGCTCGAACATGACGAGAAGGGCCGCATCGCGGCGGCGCTTTACTACGATCCCGACAAGGTCTCGCACCGGGTCACCGGCAAGACCTTCATAGTCGCTGCCAACGGCATCGAAAGCCCGCGCCTGCTGCTGCTGTCGGCCAGCGGCAAGTTCCCGAAGGGCCTCGCCAACAGCTCCGACATGGTCGGCCGCAATCTGATGGATCATCCGAGCACCTCGCTGACCTTCGACGCCGACGAGGAGGTATGGCTGGGACGGGGACCGCAAAGCCCGAGTTCGATCAATACGATGCGCGACGGCGCGTTCCGCTCCGAGCACGCTCCCTACCGGCTGGATTTCACCAACATCTCGCGTGTCGATGGTGCCACGAAAAGTCTAATCGCGGCCGGCGTTTATGGTACGGAACTGGAGAAGCGCCTGCGCTACAGTGCGGCCCGCGAGATGAACGTGAAGAACGTGCTCGAGGTGCTACCGGACCCCAAGCACCGTATAACCCTGAGCTCCGAGAAGGATGCGATGGGCATTCCGAAGCCCGAAGCGCATTATGCGATCGCCGACTACACGAAGCGTGGTCATGAGCGCTCCCAGCAGGACTTCCGCCGCATCGCCGAACGGATGGGTGGGACCAACCTGCGCTTCAGCAGGGACGGCGACTTCGCCAACAACCAGCACATTTGCGGCACGCTCAGCATGGGCAGCGACCCCAAAACCTCAGTCTGCGATCAATGGGGACGTGCGCACGACCACGAGAACCTCTTCCTGGCGAGCACCGGCGTGCTGCCGACTTCCGCGACCTGCAACTCGACGGAGAACGGCCTGGCCGTCGCCCTGCGCTCGGTCGCGCATATTCTGGGGCGGAAGAGCGCCTCGCTTGCCGCTCCGATGAGCGAAGCGAAGACATGAGCCGCGCGATGCATCGCCTGTTTTCCGGTTTCGCGCTTGCCCTGGCGTTGTCCGTGCCCGGCACGTCAGACGCGCAGCAGTCCACCGGGGCCGCGGTCGATCAGATCGCGCATGGAAAATACCTCGCCACGGCATCCGATTGCATGGCCTGCCATACGGCGCCCGGCGGCGCGGCCATGGCCGGCGGCCTTTCCATTGCCACGCCCATCGGCCCGATCGTTGCCACCAACATCACGCCGTCGAAGGCAAACGGCATCGGCAATTACACGCTTGAACAGTTCGACGCCGCGTTGCGCAAAGGCGTGCGGGCGGACGGCAGGCAGCTCTACCCAGCGATGCCCTATACCTCTTATGTGCAGCTGTCCGACGACGACGTCGCCGCGCTCTACGCCTATTTCATGAATGACGTGGTGCCGGTCGAAACCCGCCCTGCTGAAACGAAATTGCCGTTCCCGTTCAACATCCGCCTGTCGATGGCCGCCTGGAACCTGCTGTTCCTCGACAAAGGCCCGTTCAAGCCCGATCCCGCGCATAACGCCGAATGGAACCGGGGCGCCTATCTCGTGCGTGGGCCGGCGCATTGCGGAAGCTGCCATACACCGCGCAATCTGTTCATGGCGGAAAGGACGTCGAGCGAAATGGCCGGGGGCGAGGTTGGCTTCTGGCATGCGCCCAACATCACATCCGACCCCAACAGCGGGATTGGTGGATGGACCGTCGAAGAACTGGTCACCTATATGCGCGACGGCCACGCTTCAGGAAAAAGCCAGGCCGCTGGCCCGATGGCAGAAGCAATCGACTACAGCTTGCGGTTTTTGACCGAGGAGGACCTGAAGGCGATCGCGGTTTACCTTAAAACGGTTTCGCCTATTCGTGACCCGGCCGACACGAAGCCGGTCTTTGACTGGGGCGTACCGTCAGATGAGCTGGCTAGCATCCGCGGCGTGGCGCTGCCGTCGAACCCGGACGCCATGAGCGGTCCGCAGATTTACGATGCTTATTGCGCAACCTGCCACCAGGCGCAGGGACAGGGCAGCTTTAAGGGCGGCCTGCCGTCGCTGCTGCACAATACCGCGTTGGGCAGGACCAATACCAACAATCTGGTGATGGTCATCCTGGATGGGCTGCGCCGCCAGCCGGATGTTTTTATGCCGGGCTTCGCCAAGGAGCTTTCGGATACGCAGGTTGCAACCCTGAGCAACTATCTGATCCAGCATTTCGGCAACCCGGCGGCCAAGGTCTCTGTCGAACAAACAGCCTCGGTTCGGAGCGGAACAACAAGCACCGTCCTCGTCACTCTCGCGCAGACGGCCATGGCGGCGGGGGGGCTTGTCGTGATTGGCCTTATCAGTTGGTTCCTTGTGCGGCGGAATAAAAGCAGGCGCACAGCGCAGATCCGAGGATAATCTCATTTTTGACTGTTGCGCATGCAGCACTGGCAGCATTTGGAAGATTAGGAAGGTGATGGCGACGTGACTCCGGGATCGCGACCGCGAGATAGGATGCCGGCGTTACGCTGACGGAATGCGGTTAGATTCAGGTCAACTGGCACCTCGAAACAATCGAAGATTTCGCGATCGCGATGGTCGATGAGCTCGAGCCTCCTGCCAACAGCCGCAATCGCTTCACCGGCGGATACTAGCCAAGGGCAGCGTCAGAAGGAGATTATGATGGCTGGGCATGACTCCTCCCGAAGTGCATCTGCAGTCCTGGCGGACATGGCCAAGCTGCTGCCCGATCTCGAGGCGCTCTACAAGGACGTTCACGCCCATCCCGAACTGTCGATGCAGGAGACGCGAACCGCGAGCCTCGCCGCGGACAAGCTCAGGAAAGCCGGCTTCGAGGTGAAAACTGGCGTGGGTAAGACGGGCGTGGTCGGATTGCTTCGCAACGGCGAGGGGCCGACGGTCATGCTCCGGGCCGACATGGACGCGTTGCCGATCGCCGAGAACACTGGCCTGGACTATGCCAGCAAGGTCACAGCGACGGATGCCGAAGGCAGCACCGTCCCGGTGGGCCATATGTGCGGCCATGACATGCACGTCGCCTGGCTGGTTGGTGCGGCGACGTTGCTGTCACAGGCGCGCGGTGCCTGGAAGGGCACGTTGATGGCCGTCTTCCAGCCCGGCGAGGAAACCGCGCAAGGCGCTCGGGCGATGATCGATGACGGTCTGCTTCAACGTTTCCCAACGCCCGATGTCGTGCTTGGCCAGCATGTCATGGTCGGCCCCGCCGGCAGCGTTGCCGGAAGCGCTGGACCGATCACGTCCGCTGCGGACAGCCTGCAAATCCGCCTGTTCGGGCGCGGCGCACACGGGTCTATGCCGCAGGCCAGCATCGATCCCGTCGTCATGGCGGCATCCGTGGTCCTGCGGCTCCAGGCTATCGTGTCCCGCGAGGTTGCCGCAAACGACGCGGCAGTGGTCACTGTGGGCGTGCTACAGGCAGGCACCAAGGAAAACGTCATCCCCGACGACGCCGTCATCAAGCTCAATGTGCGTACGTTCGACGAAGGCGTGCGCAAGCATGTGCTCGCCGCCATCGAGCGGATCGTCAACGCTGAGGCCGAAGCCTCCGGCGCGCCGCGCAAACCGGAGATCACGCCGCTCGATCGCTACCCTCTGAACGTCAATGACGAAGCCGCCAGCAACCGCATCGCCGCAGCGTTTCGCGGGTATTTTTCGCCCGATCGGGTGAAGCATACTGGTCCCGCCCCTGCGAGCGAGGACTTTGGTTGCTTCGGCACCGCATGGCAGGTGCCTTCGGTATTCTGGTTCGTGGGTGGCAACGATCCCAAGGTCTATGCCGAGGCCAAGGCGGCCGGCAAGCTGAACGAATTGCCGGTCAATCACAGCCCGCAATTCGCGCCGGTTCTGCATCCTACGCTGGAAACGGGCGTCGAGGCACTGGTTGTCGGAGCGCTCGCTTGGCTGGGCGCAAAAACAACATGAACCGCTCTACCCGATTGCACCGGAGATCAGTCTCATTTGAATGCTGTTCGGTGCTTTCGTCCGGATGCGCCAGGATTTCGCGGGCGGATTCGTCATGATCGCGATCGAAACCTTTGTGCGAATTCTCGACCTGGGAGGTACCTTCGTTTTCGCGATCAGCGGGGCGGTTGCCGCAGTCAATCGCCGCCTCGATATCTTCGGTATCCTCGTCCTATCGTTCGTCACCGGCAATTTTGGCGGCATCACTCGTGACGTCCTCATCGGCGCCATCCCGCCTGCCGCTCTGACGGATTGGCGGTATCTGCTGGTCTCAGTCCTGGCCGGGCTCATCACCTTCTTCTGGTATGCCGGCGTCGACAAGCTGCGTAGCCCCGTCCTCCTGTTCGACGCGGTGGGCCTTTCGTTTTTCGCAGTGGTCGGTGCACAGAAGGCGCTCGAGTTCGGACTGAACCCGGTGATGTCAGCGCTTCTGGGCATGATGACCGGAATCGGCGGAGGCATGACGCGCGATGTTCTGCTTGCGGAGATTCCACACGTGTTGCGTTCCGATTTATACGCCGTCGCAGCGCTGACCGCCGCGTCTTTCGTTGTTATCGGCCATATGCTCGGCCTTTCCTATGGCGTTTCAGCGCTGGCTGGAGCCGCCGTGTGCTTCGGCCTTCGCTTCATGGCGATCAGGCGTGGTTGGCATCTTCCGATTGCGCATCTCTGCGCGCAGCGGCGTGCCGAAAGAGATAATTCGGACGAGGAGCGACGGCGATGAACGCCCCAATTTGCTTCCTCTACTAGGCGAACGTTCAGGGGGAAGCGAAAATACAGCTGCACCGCATGGGCGATGATCGCCGGCGGGGAACGATGGCCCGTGTAGATGATGGGCGGAAGACCTATACGGTTACTCGACCAATGAGGAGGTCGATGTCGTCGCGATGGCGCGCCGCGCCGGCCATGCCATCGGGCTTGCTAATTTCGTTGCAACCAAACCCCTGTCTGATCCCCCGGTCCGAGGCGGCGCGCGCATACCGCCGGCCGGCGCATCGACACCGCCCGCCAAATCCGGTCGCGTTCAGGGAGCCCGAGGCCGCAGCGGCGGTGCACCGGCCAAGCCCCCCAGCCTCGCATCGATCGAGTATTTGCCTGCTCCCGTGACGTAGAGCAGGAAGAGGCCACCCATGATGCTGACGTTCTTGTAGAAGTTGATCATGTTCTCATAGTCCTCGGCCCCCGCCATGGTCCAGAAGGGATGACCGATGAACGCGCTGGCAATGGTGTAGAGTGCCAGCACCACCGCCAGGGGCCGTGTCCAGACACCAAGAATGACTGCAATGGACACGAAAAATTCGACCACGATCGCCACGAGGGTGGCAATCATCGGCAGGGGAACGCCGATCTGCGTCATGTAGGCAACGGTCCCGGAGTAATCGGTGAGCTTGCTCCAACCGAATATCAGGAACAGCAGAGCAAGCAGGATTCGAGCAATCAGAATGACCTCATCCTTGATCCTCTTGGCGCCGAAGTCGGTCATGATCCGCCTCCATGTTCATCGGTGGGTTGCGATCTCTGCCGGGTGCCCTCAACCACTCTGATTTTACTCCCTTTTGGATTCCGGAGTAGGGCTAATTGCGCCTTCGAAACTGAACGCCTCGATGACTTCTTCTGCGATTGGCCGATCCAGATGCCCGAGCTCGTCGTGTCGCAGATCTGCCACCCGCGGATAGATGCCGATGCCGGCCATCGCTGGCTCCGTGCACTGGTATTCGAAGCGTTCCGCAAGGGTCCTTAACCCCACGCGAAGCCCGCGGCCGCCGCCAGGGGAACTTGGGGCCGATGGTCAGCGCCGCGCTTTGCAATGCTTTCAGCACGACCAAGGCCAAGGTCAACCACCGGGTCGCGCCAAAAGCGGAATCACGATCTGTCCCGGGAGCGGGCTTTCCTGATGTCAGCCACGGGGCAACTCGGCTACGCGATATCTGGTCAAACTGAACCGCTCGAAAGCGGACATTCCGAATGCCGGGTATCGGCCATCAGCGGAAGCTCCGTGGGTAGCCAAACTTGATCCGCTTGGCCTCTCCAGCCAAAAAAAGGATAGCGGTTGTCAGCGGGGAGGGGACAGGGAAGTGGACGGCGACGCAGTGAATGGCTTCCAAGCCAACGCGCACAATCGCATGCACGACGCCTTTCTGAACCAAAACAAGCGCGCGTCACTAAAGGGGTGGCTGGACAAGCTTTCTAAATGGTGAGGACTCGATCAATTCCGGGGACTGACACACACAGTGGACAAAATGTGCCGCATAAAAACCTTCTAGGGCGGCGCCCGACGGAGTTCGGGGCCTGAATTGGCCATTTTCTTTCATGTCCGGGAGGCTTGCCAAGAGCCTCCCGCCCGGCGGCCGTTCTTGCGCAGAGCAGGGCCTGCTGACGATCAGCGATGGCGCCAATGCGGCGGACGCCGGCGCTGACGACGATGCCGCGGCGGCTGTCCGTGCTGGCGCTGGCGGTTGTAGTGCAATTGCGGCCGCTGCTGGCTGAAGGCGGCGTCGGCCTCGTCCAGCGCGCGAGCGATCTCTACCGTGACGGGCCGATCATCGCCGGGGAGAAGGCCTGTCTCGGCAGCGGCACTTTTCGGCGCCAGGCCGACGCCGCCTAAAAGGCCCAACAGGAACAGGCGCCTGTCCATCATATCGTTGTGCTCCCTTTACCGGCACGGATTCGCCGGCCTTGCAGCCCGGGCGCGCGTTCCGGCCTCTGCTGCGTTTGAGACATCCGCATAGCCCGCTACGAGGCCAGCGAATTCCTGTAGAGCGTCCCGTCCTTCATGATGACGGCGAGGCTCCGATCAGGCTGTTCGATGAGCTTGAGATCGTCGAGCAGGTTTCCGTTGACGACAAGGATGTCCGCCAACGCTCCCGGTTCGATGACACCGAGCTTGCCGGGGTAGGGGTTGCGCGGGCCGGACAATGCCAGGAGATCGGCATTGCCTGCGGTCGCCATGCGCAGCGCTTCGGCGTTGCTGTACCATTGGCCGAGATGAGTGAGCATCACGCCCTGGCGGGGCGTCATCTCGGGCGAGAACAGCAGGTCGGATCCCCAGGCCGTCTTGATGCCGTGCTTCCGGACGAGTTCGTAGGCCCGCGGCGTGCTGGCGAAGACCTGCAGCATCCGCTCGCGGCTCGGCCCCGTCAGCGGCACGGAATCCGCCTCGGTCAGGAAGGGTTGGATGCTCAGCCAGATGCCCTTCTGAGCGAGCAGGCCAGCGGTTTCCTCATCCATCAGATGGGCGTGCTCGATGCAGGCGGCGCCCGCCGCCACCGCGCGCTGGACCGTGCGCGGCGCGTAGGCATGGACGGTGACATAGGTGTTCCAGTCGCTGGCGATGGCGACAGCCGCGCGGAGATCGCTCTCGCTGAATGTCGTCATGTCGAGCGGACTGCGCGGTGAGGAGACGCCGCCGCCGCCCACGAGCTTGATCTGCGAGGCGCCCTGCATCAACTGCTCGCGGATTCTCATTCTGAGGTCGCCGACATCGTCCGCGATCGCGGCAGCCCCCATGCTTTCGATCAGGCTGAGGCGCGCCGGATCGCGCGGGATGTCGCTCAGCATGCGCAGGTCGCCATGCCCGCCTGTCGTCGTGATCATCGCGCCCGAAGGAAAGATGCGCGGCCCAGGGATGATGCCCGCGTCGATAGCCTGCTTGAAGGCGAAGACCGGTCCGCCTACGTCACGGACCGTGGTAAAGCCGCGCAGCAGGGTGCGATTGGCTTCTGCGGTCGAGGCCGTGAAGATCGAGCCGGGCTCACCCGTCATCAGGGTCGGCGCGGGAACCGCCGCGAACAGCGTATGCCAATGGGCATCGATCAGGCCCGGCATCAACATGCGGCCGCCGCAGTCGATCACCGTCCAGTCTGCCTGGGGCGGATTGTTGCTGGTTTCGACCGCGGCTATCCGATTGCCCTCGACCAGCACCTGCGCGCCCTGTTGCAGGTTGCTGGACTTGCCGTCGAACAGGCTGACCTGCCGGAACAAGGTCTTCGTCGGAGGACGCGTGCTCTGCGCCTGAGTCGGCGCGACCGCTGCGCCGGCCAGCAAGGCCGCCCCTGTCAGGAGGCCTCGGCGCGTGAAGGCATCGAGACGCTGCGAGGCCTGGACGAGCATCGGATTGGAGCAGCCGCAGGCTGCGCCGTGGATCAGGTGCTGATATTTCTTGCCCACGCGGATCATGCTTTTCCTCCTGGGCAGCAGGATGCGAGGCGCGTGGAGCGCGCCGCGCGGATCAGGCTTCGAAGACCATCATCCGCCGACGTCACGGCGGTCCCATGACCTCCGGGCCGAATGATCGGCGACCGTCAGGGGCAGCGCGCCTCGAAGGTGCGGCCGTAGCGGTCGCGATAGATGCAGTTGTTGGGGGTGGTCGCGCGCCCGATCACTGCACCCGTGATGCCGCCGATCGCGGCACCGACAGCCGCGCCACGCCCGCCGCCCGCAATGCCGCCGATCGCGGCTCCAGTGCCGGCGCCGATGAGTCCGCCGCCCAGCGTCCGCTGATCGGCCGAGTCGGCATTGCAGCCCGCGAGGACCAGGCCAGCCGCAAGTAGAGCAAACTTCCAACGCATCGTATTCCTCCCTCAGAAGCGCCAGATCAATGGCACGATGAAAACCGCGACGACGAAGAACCAGATCAGGAGCGGCAGCCCGAGCTTCCAATAGTCGCTGAAGATGTAGCCGCCGGGGCCCATCACCATCAGATTGGTCGGAGTGGCGATCGGCGTCAGGAAGGCGCCGGCGGCGGCGACGGCGGTGCTCATCAGCACGGGGCGCGGCGAGATGCCCATGCTGGCGGCGGCGGCGACGCCGATCGGGATGACGATCAGCGCGGTCGCTGTGTTGCTGATGAGCTGCCCCATGATCGCGGTCAGCACGAACAGGCCGGCGAGCAGCGCGGTAGGTCCGGCGTCGCCGACCAGGCCGACGAGTCGGTCCGCGAGCATCTTCGCCGCGCCCGTCTCGATCATCGCGGTCGAGAGCGGCATCATCGCGCCGACCAGGATCACGGTCGTCCAGCTGATCGCGCGGTAGGATTGTTCGACGGTCATGATGCCGCAGAGGATGATGGCGCCGGCCGCCAGCAGGCCCGCCACGGCGGAGGGCACCACACCGGTCGCCAGCATCAGCACCATCGCGAACAGGATGATGATCGCTTGCTTGGCTCCCGGCCCCATCGGCACGGCCTGCCGCCGCACCAGCTCCGGTGAGCTGACGACCAGCACGTCCGGGTCGTCGAGATGGGTGTCGAGCGCTTTCCACGTGCCCTGAAGCAGCATGGTGTCGCCGGCTTGCAGCATGACGCCGGCGGCCTTTGTTGCGCCGACGGTCGGAGCCGCGCTCGCGCCGCGCTGCACGGCGAGGATGATCAGGTCGCCGCTTTCGGTGACCATGCCCGGAAACACGGACTGGCCGATCAAGCCGGAGCGCGGCGGGATCACCACCTCGGCCAAGCCCGAGCGGCGGTTGAACAGGGTTTCCTCGCTGTCGCCGGCCCCTTCTTCACGGAAGGCGAGATGCATCTTGGCCGAGAAATTGGCAGCCGCCTCGGCGTCGCCGCGCAGCAGCAGATAATCGCCCTCGGCGATGGTTGTCCGACGCAGTGGGCCGGCCGTGTTGCCGTCCTGGACCGCCACCAGTTGAAGCCCGGGCCATTCGTCCAGCACGATCGCGCCGGATGACGCTCCGACATAGGGGCAGCTCGCGCGGACACGCAATTGATGGAGGCCGCTTGCCAACCCGTATTGCTCGACCAGCGTGCGGGCATGGCGGCTGAAATCAGCCGGCATGGTCGCGCCATTGCGCTGCGGCAGCAGGCGTTCGCCGAAGAGGATGATGATCGCCATCGTGCCGGCGAGCAGCGGGATGCCGGCCAAAGCGAATTCGAAGAAGCCGAAGCCGCCGACGCCGGCGTCGAGCCCGGCTTCGGAGACCAGCACGTTCACCGGCGTGCCGGTGAGCGCAAGCATGGAGCCGGCATGACCGGCGAAGACCAGCGGCATCAGGAGCTGCGACGAGTTGCGCTTGAGCCGGACCGCGATGACGACGACGACCGGCAGCAGCGCGGCGACCGCGCCATTGAGGCTGATCAGCGCGACGAGAAGCGCGACCAGCGCCATCATCATCAGCAGCAGACGTGTTCGGCTTTCCTCACCCGCGCCCTTGATCAGGAGCTGGCCCGCCCAGGCAGTGACGCCCGTCACCTCGAGGCCGGAGCTGACGACGAAGAGCGAGGCAATAAAGATGACGGCGGGATCGCCCAGGCCGCTCAGCGCTTGCGGCAAGGTGAGGACGCCGGTCGCCCACAAGCCGAGCGCCGTGCCCATCGCGACGAGCACGACGGGCACCTTGTTCGTGACGAACAGGACGACGGCAATCGCGATGATGATGCCGGTATAGGCGATCGGACTCACGCATCAGCTCCTTGTGGGTCCTGCTCGATCGCAGACCCTGCTTGGAAGGGTCTCAGTCCTCGAGCGTCGCCATCAGGATGCCGAGCCGGCAGCCCTTCTCGTACTCGGTCAGGTTCACATATTCCTTGATCGTGTGGATCTCGGCCTGGCCGGCGCCGATCGTGATCGTCGGCACGCCATGCTTGTCGAGCCAGTTCGCGTCGAGGCCGCCATTGGAGAACAGGTAGTTCGGCTCGATGCCGAGAATGCCGAGGGCCTTGGCGGCGCGCTTCACCACCGGCGAATTCTTGTCGAGCTCGAAAGGCGGATAGGCCGGCTTATGGGTGAAGGTCACCTTTGCGGTCTCGCCGCCATCGTCCTTGACCTCGGCTTGCGCCTTGGCGAAGGCGGCCTTGAAGGCCTCGGCGATCTTCGTGGCAAAGGCGGCCTCGGGGCTGCGCGCTTCGCCGCGGATATAGGCGTAATCCGTCACGACATTGGTGGCGTCGCCGGCCGCGACCGTGCCGCCCTTGCCGCCGAAGATGCCGACATTGCTGGTTCCGCGCCCGTCCGGCTTGACGATCTTGCCGAACCAGCCCTCGCGGCGGGCCTCCGCTATGGCGATCGAGCCGACGAGCGTGGCCGAGATGCCCTTTTCCGGTGCGACGCCGGCATGGGAGGCCTTGCCGGTGATTTCGACCTCCCAGTTCTCCTGGCCGACCGCGCCGATCAGCAACTCGGAAGCGAGCTGCCCATCGACATTGACGCACATGACGGCGCCGCCGAGGTCCTTCGGGTTGAGCTCGCGCGCGCCGTGCAGGCCGCTTTCCTCGCGCACCGTGAACAGCAGCGTGATCGGCGGATGCGGCAGCTTATGCTTGATCAGCGTCTCCGCGAGCACGACGAGCAGGGCGACGCCGGTGCGGGCGTCGCCGCCCAGCGCCGTGGTGCCGTCGGAGACGATACGGTCACCCTCGCGCTTCGGCTTGGCGCCGGCGCAGAGCGGCACAGTGTCGAGATGGGTCGAGAACAGCAGGCGCGGGCCGGCCTTGGTGCCCGGCAGGTCCACGATCAGGTTTCCCGTCTCGGTCGGCAGGGGAATGCGCTTGTTGGCGTCGTCGAAGCGGATGGCCGAGGCGGGCACGCCGACGGCCTTGAGCGCGTCGCTGACCGCGGCGCCGATATTCGCCTCCTTGCCGGTCACGCCCTCGACCGAGAGGAAGCGCATGAGATGGGCGATGGCGGCTTCGACATCGAGCGGGATGGATGGTGTCGTCATGATCTGCATCCGGTCGGGTTGAGTTGGCGACGGGGGRGGCCGGCGAAGAGGCTCACAGCCCCCAGGGCAGGCCGAGCATCTTCCAGACGGCGAAGAGCGCCGTCCACAGCACGAACATCCACACGACATAGGGCAGCATCAGCGAGACCACGGTGCCGACGCCGGCGTTCCTGTCGTATCTCTGGATGAAGCCGACCACGAGAGCGAAATAGGCGTTAAGCGGCGTGATCGCGTTCATCGGGGAATCGCCGATGCGATAGGCGGCGAGCACGGCCTCGGGCTCGACGCCGAGCTTCATCAGCAGCGGCACGAAGACCGGAGCGAAGATCGCCCATTTCGCGATCGCGCCGGTCAGCAGGAGGTCGATGAGCGCGACCACGACGATGAAGCCGAGCAGCAGCGGCAGGGCGCCGATATTGGCTGCCTGCAGCATCCCGGAAAGGCTCAGCGCCATCACCGTGCCGATATTGGTGTAGGTGAAATAGGCGACGAATTGGCTGAGCACGAAGAAGAGGAAGATCGTGCCGCCCATGTTCTTGATCGATTTCTCGATCGCGGCGATGACCTCCGACAGCGTCCTCAGTGTCCCGGCGCCGATGCCGTAGGCCCAGCCGGTGATCAGGAACATCAGCATGATCAGGGCGATCAGGCCGTTCATGAAGGGCGAGTTGCCGATGAGCTCGCCGGTCGTCGGGTTGCGCAGCGGCGCGCCCGCGGGGAGCGTCAGCAGGCAGAACACCGCGATCAGCGCGAGCAGGCCGAAGCCGGCAAAGCGAAGCCCGCTCGACTCCGCCTCGGACAGCACGGCGCCCTGCTCGGTGACGGTTCCCTCGGCCGCCAGCTTCGGATCGTAGGCTCCAAGGCGCGGCGAGATCATCTTGTCGGTGATGAAGGCGATGATGACGGTCAGGAACAGCACCGAGGCGATCGAGAACCAGAGATTGGAAGCCAGGCCAATCGTGCGGTTGGGGTCGACGAGGCGCGCCGCATCATTGGTGAACTCTACCAGAACCGCGTCGAGCGGCTTGATCAGCATGTTGACGGTGAAGGCTCCGGCCACTGCAGCGAAACCCAGCGCCAGACCGGCAACCGGATGGCGCCCGACAGCGAGATAGGCGATGCCGGCCAGCGGAATCAGCACGAGATAGCCGGCGTCGGCCGCGATGCTGGCGAGGATGCCGACAAAGGCCAGGATATAGGTCAGCGCCCAGTGCGGGGAGACGATGACCAGCTTGCGGATCAGCGCGGTGACGAGCCCCGATTCCTCGGCGACGCCGGCGCCGATCATCGCGACGATCATCAGCCCCACCGCCGTGAAGCTCATGAAGTTCGGGATCAGCGACGAATACATGAAGCGGATGCCGTCGATCGTCAGCAGGCTTTGGATCGCCGTGCTCGCCGTCTCGATCTTGTGCGTGTCGGGATTGATCCGCTCGAAGGTGACGGCGGCGCCGAAGAGCCCGAGTACGGCCGACAGGACGATCACGATGCCGATGAGGATCAGGAAGATGATGACGGGGTGGGGAACCATGTTCCCGACCTTCTCGACGGTGTCGAGGAACCTCTGCATGGTTGTCTTCGGCGCGGCGGCGTCAGTCGTCATCGCTCTTAATCCCCCTTGAGCCAAGGCCCTCGACGCAAGATCAGCGGCAGGCCCGCACGACCCGATGATGGGCGCCGACAAGACTCCGAGTCTCGAAAGAGAACCATAAATCCGGGTACGGGGAGAGCATCGGCAGAGAATCCCAAACTTTGGGCCCCCTGTCCCAAAGTTCGACCGGTCACGGCGGCAGGAGATGCTTTCGCTTGCCGTGGGCCAGGGGGTTTCCTAGGGTCTGCTGCGCATGCGAAATGCCGCCTTCCGGTAACCTAACGAGTCGAAGCGATGCCAGCTCGGGGCAAAGATAATGGCCGCGCAAGCTGGGCGGGGGCCCGCTGCGCGACCGACGGCAGGATTCAGCCTGAGCTGCGCGCGCATATCGGCCGGATGGTTCGATGCCGTCTTGCTCTCCTGGTATTTGCCGTCGGTCTCGGCGCTTGCGCCTCGACGCCGCAGGGGCTGCTGCAGCCCGTCGCCGCGGCGCCCGGAACCGACCGGGTCGATATGCTGGCTGCAACGACGCGCGCAGCCTCGCCCGATCCCGGTATCCTCTTCACCGGCGACCGGGGCGAGCATGTTTCGTTCAGCAATATCATCGTCTCGATCCCGCGCGAGCGCGAGGCCGGCACAATCCAGTTGCCGCGCTCGGTTCCCGGCAATCCCGCCACGGATTTCGTCGTCACAAGCGCGACGCCGCTGCCGAAAGCCAAGCTCGTCGACTGGTTTCGTTCGACGAGCGGGCGGTCGAAGCGCGTCTTCGTCTTCGTCCACGGGTTCAACACGCCGTTCGACCGCGCAGTCTTCCGTTTCGCGCAGCTGGCGCATGATGCGGATGCCGATGCGGCGCCCGTGCTGTTCTCCTGGCCATCGCGCGGCTATCTGCTCGACTACAGCCGCGACTTCGACAACGCCTCCTACTCGCGCTCGGATCTGGCGGATCTGCTGAAGGTGGCGGCTGCGAGCCCCTCGGTTCGGGAAATCGTGATCCTGGCCCATTCGATGGGGAGCTGGCCCGCGGTCGAAGCGGTCAGGCAGATCGCCCTCAGGGATGGCGGCGTCCCGCGCAAGATCAGCAACCTCATCCTGGCATCGCCAGATCTCGATGTCGGGGTCTTCCGCCGTCAGATCGAGGATATGGGTCCGAAACGACCGCAGATCACCCTGTTCACGGCACAGCACGACCGGGCACTGCAGCTGTCCCGCTTTATTTCGCGCGGGGGGACCCGGCTCGGCGGCATCGACCCGACGCAGGAGGAGTACCGCACCCAGTTCGCGGGGCTGTCCGGGATCACCGTGATCGATCTGTCCGCGATCAATGCGGGGGACAGGATCAACCATGATCTGTTCGCGGCCAGCCCGGACGCCGTTCGCCTGATCGGCGACAGGTTGCTGCAAGGCCAGGTGATCACCGATGTCGACGTTCCGGCACCGCTGGCTGCTGCCGGGGCGATCGGCTCGGCGGCGACACTCCTCGTCACCGCGCCGATCAGAGTGTTCGATGCCGCAGCGACGCCATAGGGTTGACGGCCTAGGTCGATGGTGCCAATATTTGACTGATATACTAAACTTGAAATACTGAATAAGCAATATTGATCTTGTTTCAGTTTATTGACTTCGATCAATTTCAATCGACTTCGGTTTGTGCTGGAATTTCACCTTACTTCTGACGAGCGTCGAATGATCGGAGTGTCCGATGCCGGCTTTCTCTCATGGCGGGGTGAGGAAGGACACCAGCGTGTTTTCCGTAGCGCATTTTTGCACTGCAGAGCTTCGCGCGAAGGATCAGTTTGACGCTTGGCGGTCCTTGCACGGAAACACCATCGAGCTTTTCCCGACACGCGAATCCCTGGCGGGATTCGCCGCCGAATTCTCCTCATGGCGCGTGGGCGAGCTTGCCCTGACGCATGTCGTCTATTCCGGCGCGCCGGACAGGCAATGGCGGCACCGCCCCAGATCCTATCTCGATCATTGGTGCGTCGTGCTGGCGCGGACGAAGGCTGCGAATGGCGTGCTGCACGAAGAGCTGAGCTTCCGTTCGCTGGCGCTCCCTTATGAGGGGAGAGCCCGGGACAGCGAGGTTATCACCCTGTATCTCCCGCGCGACCAGCGCGTTGCCGACGAGCAGCGCTTCGATTGGGCGCATGATCTGGCCGTGAGCCAGGATTTCGCGCCCCTGCTCATCGGCTACTTGGACAGTCTGGTGCGACAGTTGCCGCACGTCACCGCGGAGCATGCAGCAAGCCTCGAAATGCCTACCAGGGCGCTCGTTGCGGCCTGCATCATCCCGCAATCGGTTTACCAAGAGGCGGCGAGGGCGCCTCTTGGGTCGGTTCTCGTCGACAGGGCCCGCAACATCGTGCGCCAGAACATGGCCTCGCCGGATTTCGGCCCTGAACGGCTGGCCCGCCTGCTGGCGATGTCCCGCTCGAAGCTCTACCGGCTTTTCGAGAACTGTGGCGGGGTGGCTCATTTCATCAACAGGGAGCGGCTGCGCGAAGCCCATCTCCGGTTGAGCTCGCAGCGTGAAACGCTTTCGATCCACGCGATCGGAAGCGAGGTCGGCTTCGTCGATCATTCCACCTTCAGCCGGGCCTTTCGCCGCGAGTTCGGCTACAGCCCGACCGAAGCGCGTGAGCAGGGGATCGTGCGCGCCTTCACCGATGAGCGGGGCGAGGCGATCGAAGGCTGAACGATGCGGCTTCGAGCACGTGCCAGAACGCCGCGTTTCGGCCGGTGGGCCTCGGATTCCGCTGTTCGGCAGGTCCCGCTAGCGAGCCCGGCCGCTGGCCTGCCCAGGGGGCGGCTTTCGCTTCTCTACGCATGTCTGTTCTTCGAACTTGGGGTCAATCTCCCGTTCTTCCCGCTCTGGCTGCAAGCCCAGTCTCTCGACGCCGACGCCATCGGCATCGTTCTGGCGGCGCCGTTGCTGATCCGAATTATCGCGAATCCCACGGTCGGGGCGTTCGCGGACCGGAGCGGACGCATCTCGGCGACGCTTGCGATCTGCGCGGCGCTGGTTGCTGCCGGCACCGGCCTCCTGACCGTCGCGCGCGGCTTCTGGCCGATCCTCGCCGTCGTCGTCGCCATTGCTCTGGCGCAGGGCCCATTGATTGCCTTGGCCGACGCGATGACGCTCGGCCGTCTCGCCGAAACGCCGCGATCCGAGCTGACTTACGGGCGCATCCGGCTGTGGGGATCGCTCGGTTTCGCGGCAGCCAATCTCGCAGCCGGCTGGTCGCTCGAATGGTTTTCGACCTCTTCGATCGTCCCAATGCTGCTGCTCTCGTCCGTCCTCACGGCGGCGGCCGCTACCAGCTGCATGGCCCCCCGATCGAACGGCCCGCGCGCTGCCGAAGCGAGCGAAGCGCGGGCGGTGCGCCCATTGCTGCTCATCGGCACAATTGCCGGCGCGGCCTTGGTGCAGGCAAGCCACGCCGCATACTATGGCTTCGGTACGCTCCATTGGCAGGCAGCCGGGGTTCCCGGCGCAGCGATGGGCGGGCTCTGGGCGCTCGGTGTCCTGTCCGAGGTCGTGTTGTTTTCCTTCCTTGGCTACCGCGTCAAAGGCGTCTCGAGCGCAGCCGGCCTGCTGGTCGGCGCGGCGGTCGCCACCATCCTGCGCTGGGGAGCGATGTCGCAGGATCCGAGCCTTTCCACGCTGGTGTTTCTCCAGTTGACGCACGGGGTGACATTCGGCGCTACGCATCTTGCCGGCATCTTCCTCCTCGCGCGGCTGGCGCCGGGTGGAATGCAAGCCCGTGCCCAGGCCTGGCTCGCGGGCAGCTGGGCCGGCGCCATGGCCGTCCTGACGACCCTTTGCGGCCTGCTCTACGAGACGTGGGGAGAGCAGATCTACCTCGTCATGGCCGCGGTCGCCGCGGCCGGGCTCTCCCTGTTGCTGGCGGTTGCCCTCGGTCTGCGCCGTGTCTCGACGCGGGAACCGTTGAGCGCGACCTAGCGGGAGAGTGACCTTTCCCAACAATGGGATGAGCAGCCCAGAGTTGGGATTCTGAGCTAATCCACGTCTCCTCGGCTGTTGCTAGCGTCGATCCAGGGTCCCGAAGAGCTTTGCTGGGCGCAAACGCGCTTGCGGATGCGCGACGCGGCAGCCGTCAGAGGAACAGTTCGATGCAGAGGCGAGGCTTACGGCGTCCGGGGCCGACAGGGCACCGGGGGGCTTCCGCGGAGCGGGCATGAGGCGCAGCGAAGCTTCATCGCGCCTGGGCTGCGTCGCGGCCGCGGCCGTCGTCGCGCTCGGCGTCGCCTCCTGCAATCGGGAGGAGAAGGAGGCTCCGCCTCCGGTGCGCTATGTCCGTACCGTGACGGTCGAGGCGCCGCGCCAGGCGCCCGATCTCGCCTTCACCGGCCATATCGAAGCGCAGGATCAGGCCTCGCTGGCGTTCCGCATCGGCGGACGGCTGGCTGAGCGCCTTGTCGGCGTCGGCGCGAGCGTGAAGGAGGGAGAGATCGTCGCGCGGCTCGACTCCGAGAACGAGCTCAACGATCTCCGTTCGGCCCAGGCTGCGCTCACGGCCGCGCAGGGCGATCTGCGCAAGGCAGAGAACCAGTTCCAGCGGCAGAGCCATCTGCTCGATCGCCACATCACCACGCAGGCCGATTTCGAGGCCGCCCAGCAGGCGCTCACGGCGGCCCGCGCGCAGGTCGACGCCGCCCAGGCGCGTGTTCGCTCCGCCGAGGACGTCGTCGGCTTCACGACGTTGACGGCTGACGCGCCGGGCATCGTGACGCGCGTCGGTGCCGAGCCTTCCGAGGTCGTCACGGCCGGCCGGATGATCGTCCAGCTCGCGCGGCGAGAGGGCCGCGACGCGGTCTTCGAGATCCCGGCCGATCTGGTGCGTCAGCTCACGCCCGGCATGCCGGTGCGGCTTGCGCTGACCGGGGAGGCGGGAGCGGAGGCGACCGGCCGCGTACGTGAGATCGCGCCGCAGGCGGACCCGGTGACTCGGACCTTCCGGATCAGGGTCGGCCTCACCGACCCCACGCCGGCCTTCCGGCTCGGCGCTGCCGTCTCGGGCTCGATCCGCGCCGGCGCGAGCGGCGCCATCACCATCCCCGCGACGGCCCTGATGCAGCGTCATCAGGCGACAGGGGCATGGGTGGTCGACCCCAAGAATCTGACGGTCTCGCTGCGGAAGCTCGACGTCGCGAGCGCGGACCCGGCGGCGGCCAGGATCGCCAAGGGCTTGGACATCGGCGACATCGTCGTCACCGCCGGTGCGGGGCTTCTGCGTGAAGGCCAGCGCGTACGCCTGATCGGAGCGGAGCCGCGATGAGCTTCAACCTCTCGGAATGGGCGCTGAAGAGCCGCTCGGTCGTGATCTATCTCATGATCGTGGCGGTCGCGGCCGGAATCTTCGCTTTTATCCGCCTCGGCCGCAACGAGGACCCGGCTTTCGTCATCAAGACGATGGTGGTTTCGGCGGTTTGGCCCGGCGCCAGCATGGAAGACACGCTGAGCCAGGTCACCGAGCGCCTCGAGCGGCAGCTCGAGGAGACGCCCGGCCTCGACAGCGTGCGCAGCTACACCAAGCCTGGCGTGACGACGATCTTCGTCAACCTCAAGGGTGAAGTGCCCGGCCGCCTGGTCCAGGACACCTGGTACAGAGTGCGCAATCTCATCGCCGATATGCGGCACACGCTGCCGGCCGGCACGCTCGGGCCGTTCTTCAACGACCGCTTCGGCGACACGTTCGGCATCATCTACGGCTTCACCTCGGACGGCTTCTCCAGCCGCGAGCTGCGCGACCATGTCGAGACCATCCGGTCGCGCCTCCTGCTCGTGCCCGATGTCTCGAAGATCGAGATCATCGGCGCGCAGGACGAACGCATCTTCATCGAATTCTCGGTGAGAGAGCTCGCCAATCTCGGCCTTGATCGTTCCGCGCTGCTTGCGGCGCTCCAGGCGCAGAACGTGGTCCGGCCGGCGGGCGAGGTGCAGACGCAGGACGAGACGTTCTCGGTACGGGTGTCCGGCGCCTTCCAGTCCGAGGCCGATCTGCTCGGCATCAACTTCCCGGCCGGCGACCGGATGGTACGCCTCGCCGACATCGCGACGATCAGGCGCGGGCAGGTCGATCCGCCGGCGCCGATGTTCCGCGTCAACGGGCGCGATGCGATCGGGCTGGGCATCGCCATGCGCGAGGGCGGCGACATCCTGGCGCTCGGCAGCAACATCAAGAAGGCGATGGCAGGGATCACCGCCGGCCTGCCGCTGGGCATCGAGCCTTATCTCGTCGCCGACCAGGCCGTAACGGTCTCGCACGCGATCAACGACTTCATGACCTCGCTCTGGCAGGCGGTCGGCATCATCCTCTTCATCAGCTTCATTAGCCTTGGCGTGCGGCCGGGCCTCGTCGTCGCGCTCGCGATCCCGCTGACGCTCGCCATCGTCTTCGCCTGCATGCTGGTCGCCGGCATCGACATGCAGCGCATCTCGCTCGGCGCGCTCATCATTGCGCTCGCGCTATTGGTCGACGACGCCATGACCACGACCGATGCCATGGTCACGCGGCTGGCCGCAGGCGACGCGAAGATGAAGGCGGCGACCTTCGCCTTCGACAAATACGCCACTGCGATGCTGGCCGGCACGCTGGTGACCATCGCCGGCTTCGTGCCGATCGGCTTCGCGGCGAGCTCGGCCGGCGAATACACCTTCTCGCTCTTCGCGGTGGTGACGATCGCGCTCGTCGTATCCTGGTTCGTGGCCGTCCTCTTCGCTCCGGTGCTCGGCGTCGCCATGCTGAAGGCACCTGACGCTTCGGCCCAGGGCAAGGAGCCAGGGCGGGTCGAACGCGGCTTCCGCTCCCTGCTCTCCGGCGCGATCAAGTTGCGCTGGGTGACGATCGCAGTGACGCTCGGCCTGTTCGTGGCGTCGATCCTGGCGCTGGCGCTCGTGCCGCGGCAATTCTTCCCGGCCTCGGACCGGCCCGAGCTGCTCGTCGACCTCACCCTGCCGCAGAACGCCTCGATCTATGCGAGCGAGAACCTCGTCGAGCGCTTCGAGGCCTCGCTGAAGGGTGATCCCGATGTCGAGCGCTGGAGCACCTATGTCGGCCGCGGCGCGATCCGCTTCTACCTGCCACTGAATGCGCAGCTTCCCAACGACTTCTTCAGCCAGGCCGTGATCGTCGCCAAGGATGTTGCGGCACGCGAGCGGCTGCAGAAGAAGCTCGAGGCGCTCCTCGCGAAGGACTTCCCCAATGTGGTCGGGCGCGTCTCGCCGCTCGAGCTCGGCCCACCGGTCGGCTGGCCGGTCCAGTACCGCGTCAGCGGCCCCGACATCGCCGAGGTCCGCACCATCGCGATGCAACTCGCGCAGGTCGTCGCGTCGAATCCCAAGGCGCTCCAGATCAATTTCGACTGGATCGAGCCCGCCCGCGAGCTGCGGCTGCGCGTCGACCAGGACGAGGCGCGCCGGCTCGGCCTCAGCTCCGCCGCAGTCGCCGCGATCGTCAACACCGTAGTCTCCGGCACGGTCGTCACCCAGGTGCGCGACTCCATCTACCTCGTCGACGTCGTCGTGCGGGCCCAGGACGCCGAGCGCGCCTCGCTCGACACGCTGCGCAGCATGCAGGTCGCGCTGCCGAGCGGCCGCTCGGTGCCGGTCTCGCAGTTCGTGAGCTTCAGCTACGGGCTCGACGCGCCGCTGATCTGGCGTCGCGACCGGGTGCCGAACCTGACGGTCTCGGCCGATGTGCCGCCCGGCACCTTGCCGGATGCCGTCGTCGGCGCACTGCAGCCCTTGGTTGACGCGCTCCGGAAGACGCTGCCGGCCGGCTACGACATCACCGTCGGCGGCACGGTCGAGGAGAGCGCCAAGTCGCAGGCATCGGTCATCGCCGTGATCCCCGTGATGCTGCTGATCATGTTCACGGTGCTGATGGCGCAGCTCAGGAGCTTCAGGCTCTTCGCCATCGTGCTCAGCATCGCGCCGCTCGGACTGATCGGCGTCGTCGGAGCGCTGCTGCTTTCCGGCAAGCCGCTCGGCTTCGTCGCGCTGCTCGGCATCCTCGCTTTGATCGGCATCATCACCAAGAACGCGGTGATCCTGGTCGGACAGATCGAGGACGAGCGTGCAGCCGGCAAGGGCGTGGTCGAAGCCGCCATCGACGCCGCCGGCACGCGCTTCCGCCCGATCATGCTGACGGCCATCTCGACCGTGCTCGGCATGATCCCGATCGCGCCGACCGTGTTCTGGGGGCCGATGGCCTTCGCGATCATGGGCGGCCTGCTGGTCGCGACCGTGCTGACCCTCGTTCTTCTGCCTGTCCTCTACGTCACCGTCTTCGGCGCAGCGAGCGCGGGCGGCAGGGCGGGGCGGACGGCCGGTGCGGGAGGCTCCCTGTCATGAGCGCGATCGCGACGAGGCGGATGCCGATGAACGGGTTGGGACGGGTCGCCGCCGCCGCGTTGCTGGGAACGGTTCTCGTTTCCTGCAGCAGCGAGAAGGCGCCGCAGGCGGAGGGGAGGCCTGTCGGGGTCGTCACGGTCGAGGCCGGGCAGTTCTCCGACGACATCCAGCTCAGCGGTGAGATCCAGGCGAAGAAGGATGTCGGGCTCGCCTTCCGCATCGGCGGGCGCGTCCTCGAACGCCCGGTGAATGTCGGCGACCGGGTGAAGGCGGGGCAGGTCATCGCAAGGCTCGAACCGGCCCTCGAACAGAATGCGCTGGCGGCAGCCAAGGCGGCGCTGGAAGCTGCCCGCGGCGAGGTCGACACGGCGCGCAACACCTTCGAGCGCCAGGAGCGCCTGATGGCGCAGGGCTTCACCACGAGGCCGCGTTTCGACCAGGCGCAGCGCGCCCAGGAAACCGCGCAGGCCCGGCTGGAGAATGCGGAGGCGCAGCTCGAGCTGGCGCGGGACCGGCTCGGCTTCACCGAATTGCGCACCAATGTCGACGGCGTGGTGACGGCGCGGCAGATCGAGCCCGGGGAGGTCGTGCAGCCCGGTCAGGTCGTCGTCCAGATCGCCCGCGACGACAGCCGTGATGCGGTCTTCAACGTGCCGGCCGCAGTGCTCGATACCCATCTCAGCGACGCTCGGATCCGCGTCGCGCTGGCCGATGCGCCGACGGTGACGGCCTATGGCGCAGTGCGCGAGGTCGCCCCGCAGGCCGATCCGGTGACGCGGACCTTCGCCATCAGGGTCGGCTTGCAGAATCCGCCCGAGGCGATGCGGCTCGGCTCCACCGTCGTCGGCACGGTCGAGCTCACCACCGCCGCAATCGTCTCGATCCCCGCGAGCGCGCTGACCCAGCAGGGCCGCTCGCCCGCCGTGTGGATCGTCGATCCCGTCAAGTCGACCGTCTCCCTGCGCAGCGTCGATGTGCTGCGCTTCGATCCGGGCAAGGTCATCCTGTCACAGGGGCTGGAGCCGGGTGAAACGATCGTCTCGGCCGGTATCCAGGCGCTGCATCCCGGTCAGCGCGTCAGGCTGTTGCCCGAGCAGCGATCCGGCTCGCGCCAGGAGGCCGCTGCTTCGCCGCAGCGACCGTGACGCGGCGGCAGGAGCTGGCGCGATACCAGGTCAAAGCGTTTCGAAATGTGGCCACCGACACGATGTTTCCCCGGCAGAGGGCATCCATGGAGATCATTCCGGCAGTCGGAGAAGCGGAAAAGCTCGGGGCCGAGTTGCTCGTCCTCGGCGTCTTCGGCGATGGCCCGCTGACGGGGTCGGCTCGGGCCGTGAACGATCGCTGCTCCGGCCGGCTCGCCGGCATCCTCGGCCGGGCCGGTCTCGGAGACGCCGTTGGCGCCGTGCATATGGTCGGGCCGTTGCCGGGCGTCGCGGCGAAACGACTGCTGCTGGTCGGCCTCGGACGTGCGGAGACTTTTTCGGACAGGGCCTATCGCCAGGCACTCTCCGTCGTGGCCAAAGCCCTCAATGGCGACCCCGCTACGGAGGTGGTCGTGACGCTGGCGGAGAACGAGGTCCCGCGCCGGACGCTCAGCTGGCGGATGCAGCAGGCGGGGYGCATCCTCGCCGATGGCCGCTATGATTTCGGCTTGCCTGACGTGCCCATTCGGGAGGAGCGGCGCAACATCATGCTGCTGGTGCCGCAAACCCTGACCTCGGAGCTGGTCACGGCGCTTCGGCAGGGCGTGGCCATCGGAGAGGGCGTCTCCTTCGCCAAGGAGCTCGGAAACCTGCCGCCGGATTTGTGCACGCCGACTTTCATCGCGCGAACGGCCGAGGCGATGGCGAACCAGTTCGGCTTCAGCGTCGACGTGCTCGGGCGGCGCGAATTCGAGGAACACGGGCTGGCGGCGTTTCTCGCCGGAGAACAGATCGCCGCTGGCGACTGCAAACTCATCGTCCTGAGAAGTGACCGGCGCATGGCGACGGGCCGGCCGATTGTCCTGATCGGTAACGGCGTGGCGGCGCTGGACGCGCTGCCCGAGCATGAGCAGCGCCTGCATCGCGCCCCGATCCGCGACATGCGCGGGATCGCCAGCGTGCTGGGCGCGATGCGGACGGTGGAACGGCTCGGCCTCGCTCTGAATGTCGTGGGGCTCATCGTCGCCAGCCAGGGTTGGACACCGCGTCAAGGCGGATGGCGCCCAGCCGCGCCGAAAGCAGTCCGGCGCCGGCAGGCACATGAGTCCTCGCTGCTGGGCGACGTGCTTGGCTACGCCGCGCAGTTCTCGCCGAGCTGCGTCATCGATGTCGCAGCGCTGACGCGCGCCTGCGTCGTCGCCTTGGGCAGTCATGCCAGCGGCCTGTTCGCCAATGACGAAGCTCTTGCATCGGAACTGATGAAATGCGGTGGACGGTCTGGCGATCGCGTCTGGCGGCTGCCCCTATGGGATGACGATCCGGCGTCCTCTGCGGCCGGTGAGGCGGACCCGGCCGACGGACCGCCCGACGCCATCGCCGCCGCCTCCGATCTGGCCCGTTTCGCCACCGCCTATCCCTGGGCGCATCTGGACATCTCCGGAACCGCTTCGACCGCCGGCCGCATCCGCGGCGCTACGGGACGTCCTGTCCCGCTGCTGGCCGAATTCCTGATCGGCAGGGCACGGGCGGTACCCGGCCAGTCAATCTTTCCCCCCCGCCCGAACCCGGAGCTACACTCATGAGCGATCTCGTCTTCATCGCCTTTCCGACCGAACAGAAGGCCGAGGAGGTCCGTCAGAAGGTCCTCTCGCTTCAGCGCGAATACCTGATCGAGCTCGGCGACGCCGTCGTCGTGGTCAAGGACGACAAGGGCCACGTCAAGCTGAACCAGATGATCAACCTGACCGCCACGGGCGCAGCTTCGGGCGCGCTCTGGGGCACGCTGATCGGCTTCATCTTCCTGTCGCCGCTCATCGGCACCGCGATCGGCGCCGCCTCGGGTGCGCTGGGCGGCAAGTTCAGCGACATCGGCATCAACGACCAGTTCATGAAGGATGCCGCCTCCGCGCTCCAGCCGAATACCGCCGGTCTCTTCCTGCTCATCCGCAAGATGACCACCGACAAGGTTCTGGCCGATCTCAAGGGAACCGGCGGCACGCTGATCAGCACCTCCTTCGATGAAACAAAGGAAGCCCAGCTGCGCGAAGCCCTCTCGTTCGTGGCGGACACGCAAGCGGCCGCGACGTGACCTTGGACTGGAGCCTGGGAGCGGAGGCTGCCGTCTGGGCGGCGTCGACCGCGCGTCTCGACGATTTCCGGCCTCTGCTTCCGGCAGAGGAGGAGATCGTCGCCAGGCTCCAGTCCGGCAATTTCGACAGGCTGGGGGATGGCATCCTGCCCACGCAGGCGGATCCGACCCGGTCGGTTCGCGCCCCCTTCCTGCGCTTCCTGATCCTGGGCGGCGAGCCGGGCTTCCGCCCGCATGAGAAGGGCGTCCTGATCCGGGGCGCCTGGATCACGGAGGTCCTCGATCTCGAAGCCTGCCGCGTCTTTCGCGATATCGGCCTGAACGACTGCCATTTCGAGGCGACGCCGATCCTGCGCGCGGCGATCATCAACCGGCTGTTCCTCGATGGCTCGCGGCTTCCCGGCCTGCAGGGCGAGCGATTGGAGGCGCGCGGCGGGGTCTATCTGCGGGGCGCGGAGGTCGAG
The DNA here is from genome assembly GCF_056395485.1 of Allobosea sp. 10L417. Lineage (NCBI taxonomy): Bacteria > Pseudomonadati > Pseudomonadota > Alphaproteobacteria > Hyphomicrobiales > Alloboseaceae > Allobosea > Allobosea sp. 10L417. The sequence continues at coordinate 159,270 of NZ_JBFTJP010000005.1, read as the reverse complement.
GGGGCGGTCAATCTCGACCAGGCGCGGCTCGGCGGGAACCTGCAATGCGATGGTGCGGCGATCCGCAACCGCGGAGACTATGCGCTGCTGGGCCGCAGCCTGGAGGCTCGCAACGTGCTCCTGCGCGGGGCGACGTTGCGCGGCGGGATCAACCTGTCCGGCGCCGTGCTGGCCGCCGATCTGGATGCGGCCGGTGCGAGCATCCCCGCTTTCGATCGGATGGCGCTCGACGCCGGTGAGATCGCCTGCCACGGCAGCGTCGTCCTGCGCGGCACCCGAATCACGGGGGAGGTACGGCTGACCGGCTCGGCCATCGCCGGCGATCTCGATTGCTCCGGCACGACCGTGGAAAATGCCGGGCAGACGGCCATCGAAGCGAGCCGGGTCGTGGTCAAGGGCGCGTTTTTCCTGCGGCGCGAGGCAAGGCTGGACGGCACGCTCGCACTCACCGGCGCCTCGATCGGCACGATCCATGACGAGGCAGCGAGCTGGCCGAGGGCCGGCGACCTGCTCCTCAACCGCTGCCGCTATGGCGCCTTCATCGACGGGCCGGTCGATGCCGAGAGCCGTCTGGACTGGCTGGCGCGTCAAACGCCCAAGCGCTGGGGCGAGGATTTCTGGCCGCAGCCCTATGAGCAGCTCGCCGCCGTCTTTCGCGAGATGGGCCATGGCGAGGATGCCAGCTCCGTCCTCGTCATCAAGGAGCGCCTGCAGCGCAGGGCGCGCCGCGCCCGGACGGAGCACCCGGTCTGGCGGGCAATTCTCTTCGTCGCCGACGGCATTCTGGGGATCACGCTCGGATATGGCCGCAGGCCGCTTTTCGCGCTCGTCTGGCTGGCGTTCTTCTGGCTCGGGGGCGTCGCGATCTTCGCTTATGCCGAGCGCCAGGGCGCGCTGATGCCCAACAGCGCCGTGGTGCTGCGCGCGCCCGAATGGACCTTGTGCGGCATCGAGCGGGGCGAGCAGCGGCCGCTGGTCGCCACCGGCCCCTCGCAAGGGCTGGCGGCGCCCGGCCAGAACCAGCTCGCCTGCTTCCGGCAGCGCTGGGAGGCCTCGAGCTACCCCGCCTTCAGCCCCTGGATGTATTCGCTCGACACGCTGCTTCCTGTGCTCGACATGGGGCAGCGTACCTTCTGGCGGCCGAATCCGACCAAGCCGGGGGGGCGGGCCGCCATCAACTATTTCTATTTCCAGTCGGTCGTCGGCTGGGCCTTGAGCCTGCTCGCCGTCGCGGGCTTCTCCGGGCTGGTGAAGTCGTCGTGAGGCGGCCGGTTCTATCAACAAGGGTGAAATCGTGAGCAAGGCACCTTCCACTTCCAGCAGCGCCAGCGATGAGCGCGGCAGTGCAGCGTCGCGCGAGCCGCTCAACATCGATCTCGCCTTGCAGGGCGGCGGCGCACATGGCGCCTACACCTGGGGCGTGCTGAACCGGATCCTCGAGGAAGACTGGCTGACGATCGAGGCTATTTCGGGCACCTCGGCCGGCGCCATGAACGCCGCGGTCCTCGCCTCCGGTTATGTCACGGGCGGGCGGGCCGGCGCGCGCGAGGCCCTGAACGAATTCTGGCGGAAGGTCTCGGACGCTGCGCGCTTCAGCCCGTTCCAGCGTTCGCCGCTCGATGTCCTGCTCGGGCGCTGGACGCTCGACACCTCGCCGCTGTTCGTGGCGATGGACATGATGTCCCGCGTCGTCTCGCCCTATAGCCTCAACCCGATGGGCACCAACCCGCTGACGGACATCCTCGCCGAGGTGATCGACTTCGAGGCGCTCGCGAAATGCCCGATCAAGCTGTTCATCAGCGCGACGAATGTCCGGACCGGCCGCAACCGCGTTTTCCGCAACGCCGAAATCACCCCCGAGGTGCTGCTCGCCTCGGCCTGCCTGCCGACCTTGTTTCAAGCCGTCGAGATCGACGGCGACAGCTATTGGGACGGCGGCTACTCCGGCAACCCGACCATGACCCCGTTGATCGAGGAGAGCAACGCGAGCGACACGATCCTCGTCCAGATCAATCCGGTCGAGCGGCCGGGCACACCGCGGACGGCGCGCGACATTCTGAACCGCCTCAACGAGGTCTCCTTCAACGCGGTTCTGCTGAAGGAGCTGCGCATGATGGCTCTCCTGCAGCGTGAGGCAGTCTCCGGCTCGGGCGAGGGCGCCCGCTGGGCGCGCATGCGCATCCACCGCATCGCCAGCGACGCGATGACGGAGCTCGGCTACTCTTCCAAACTCAATGCCGAGTGGGAGTTCCTGACGATGCTGCATGACGAGGGCAGGCGCTCGGCCGAGATGTTCTACCGGACGCATCGCGACGAGATCGGAAAGCGCTCGACGCTCGATCTCGCCGAGTTCACCAAGGGGGTTTGACGGGTGTCTTTGAAATCGAGCCGTGTCGGCGACGCTCCGGATGCGGAATTGGGCGGGCCTATGACGAGTGGCGGCATCTATCAGGCGGCCCAGGTCGTCGTCGCGACGATCCTCGTCGTTGCGGCGCTGTCGATCGCGAGTTCGGTCTTCGCGCCGGTCGCCTTTGCGCTGTTCATCATCGCGCTGGTCTGGCCCCTGCAGAAGATGCTTCAGGGCTTTCTGCCGCGGCTGCTCGCGCTCGCGGTCAGCGTAATCGTCATGACCGTCGCGTTCGTCTATGTCGGGTCGCTGGTGGTGTCCGCGTTCGGACGTGTCGGGCGCTGGATCGTCAGCGACGCCGCCCGCTTCCAGGCTTTCTACGACCAGATCACGCTCTGGCTCGAAGGACACGGCATAGCGGTCGCGGGAGCCTGGTCGGAGGCGTTCAGTGTCGGCTGGATGCTGCGCACCGCGCAGACCGTGACCGGCCGCCTGAACAGCACCATGAGCTTCTGGCTCGTTGTTCTCGTCTACGTCTTTCTCGGGCTGCTGGAGGTCGACGATTTCGGCCGCAAGCTCAAGGGCATGCGCAACCGCGCCGCCGGGTCCTTGCTGCTGCAAGGCAGCATGATGACGGCGGCCAAAATCAGGCGCTACATGCTGGTGCGAACGCTGATGAGCGTGATCACCGGCGTCCTGGTCTGGCTCTTCGCCAGAGCCGTCGGGCTGCAACTGGCCGAGGAATGGGGCTTCATCGCCTTCTCGCTCAACTACATCCCGTTCCTCGGGCCTCTCGTCGCCACCGTCTTCCCGACGCTGTTCGCGATGACGCAGTTCGGCTCCTGGCAGGCGGTGGTCGCGGTCTTCGCCTGCCTCAACCTGATCCAGTTCGTCGTCGGCAGCTATGTCGAGCCGCGCGTGGCCGGCAGTGCGCTCTCGATCTCGCCGGCGACGGTGCTGTTCTCGGTGTTCTTCTGGAGCTATCTATGGGGTGTCTTCGGCGCATTCATCGGCGTGCCCATCACCATCGCCTTCCTCACCTTCTGCGCCCTGCATCCGTCGAGCCTGTGGCTCGCCGAAATCTTCGGCTCGCCGCAGAAGGAAGATAAGGTCCCCGAAGGCGCGCCCGTCACGCCGTAATGGCGGGCGGTGCCGGCGCGATCAGGATGCGCTGCGGTTCGAGCAGCGCGATCCCCTCGGGCGCTGCCGCCAGCGTGTGAATGTAGAAGCAGGTTGGCTCCGCATTCGTCGCTTCCATGACCGGGGAGGGCGCGGAGACGATCTTCAGCGCGCCGCAGCGCCCGATCCAGTCGATATGGCGGTGGCCGTGCATCGCGACCATGCGGGCGGCGACGGGCCGCAGCAGCCGCAAGAGGCGGCTGCCGTTGATCAGCGCGGTTCCGATCCGCTCCGAAAAGGCTTTCGCCGGTTTCGGATATTCGATCGGGTGGTGATGGAGCGCCAAAATCCACCGCGCCTGCGGGAAGGCGCGGGCCGCGGCGAGAGTGGCCTGCATGTCCTCCTCGGCGACGAGCCCAAGTGCGTTGGTGAAGGAGAAATGCGCCTCGGCATTCGAGTTGAGCAGGATGACGCCGAGCCCTTCCGGTTCCGCCGGCGGCAGCACCATCGGAAAGGCATCCGCCCAGACCGCTTCGAGCCCCGCCGCTCGGCGCAGGCCGCCGGTGTCGGCGAAGGCGGCGATCTTCTCGCGATGCGGTTCAAGCGCCGCGCTGAGGCTGCCCGCGAGCCTCGTCCGGCGCTGGTCGAAGACCTGCACGCGCTCGCCCTGCAGGGCCGCCATGGCGGAAAGGGTCCGCATCTGGCGCAGGTGTTTGCCCGGGCTGCCCGGCAGCTCGAGCCGGGCGGGATTGGCGCGGTCGACGATGTTGACGTCGTGGTTGCCCGGCAGGATCAGGCAGCGACCGGCGAGGGCGGGATGGCGTTCCATCGCGTCGAGGAATTCGCCCCACTCGGCCGAGCGCCCGGCATCGGTCATGTCCCCGGTGATGAGCAGCAGGTCGAGCGGCTCGCTCGCGTGGATCGCCGCCAGCCTGTCGAGCACCTGCAGGAAGCGTTCATTGCCGCGCGGACCCGCGCGCCCGCTTTCGATCCGGAAGCCGTAGCGCTCGCCGACGACATGGACGTCGGACAGATGGGCGACGCGCCATCGCCGCGCCGATGCGGCCGCGGTGTCGAAGCCATCGAGATCGCGCGGCTGGTCCATCAGCCCGTCGGCCAGGCCCCAGAGCAGAGACGCCGCAGCCAGATAGAGCGACATCAACGCAACCGCATTGGCCAGCGCTGGAACGACGAGCCGCAGCGGATCGGCGAAATCGGCAAAGCCGCCGGACCAGCGCGTCGCCGGCCAGACGAGCCAGAAGACGACCCCGGCGACGGCACAACCCAGCAAGCCTGCCCCGATCGCGCTGCCTGCCCGCAATCGTGCGCGCTTATCGGGATCGGTTCCGACGGAACTGAAACTCTCCGCAAGATGCTGCAGCCCTTCGCGGCAGACCGCGTAGCCCGGCTGGACCACCAGAGCGTTCAACGACCAGAAGCTCTTCTCTGCCATGCGGAACAGTGGCCGGAAGCCATACCAGCCGACAATTCCGACAAATGCGAGCAAAACGAGGGAGCTGATCCCGGCCAGCGCCACCACGCGGCCCGATACCGATGCGACCCACGCCGTCATGACCAGCGGAGCTGCGCCCAGAAGGAGGCTCGGCAGCAAGGCGCCCAGAACCCAGGCGAGCGCGAGCTTGGGCAGGCTGATCTCGCCGAGCAGACTGCCGGCGATCGCAATCAGCGAGTGCTTCTTGGTGCTGCTGGCATCGTCCTCGGCGTCGCCGTTGCGCGGTTCGATGATCATGGACACGGCACCCCGGCGGAGCCGAGAGCTGTGATTGGCGAAAGCCTTGGCCGATTCATGCGATCCCCGGAGTGCGGCACCGAACGCATCCTGCTCATATCGGGCGGGCCACTGCCAGCAGCGCGGGCGAGAATGGGACGCGGCGCACAGGAGTGAGACGTCGGGCTGATGTTGCCCGCGGAGGTGGAAGCTACCTTGGTCTCACGGCCCGGCAGGGCACCCACCAGAGACGGGCGGATGGAATGAAGGCGGCGGCCGCAGCCGACGACGCGCCCCTCTCGGCGCTCTTCGCCCGAGGGCTCGGGCTGCTGCTGCTTTGGGTGATCCTGATGGGACCGGCGCTCGAGGATTTGCCGGTCGGGCTGGTCGCCAGCGCCTGCGGAGTCTGGGCCAGCACGGCTCTCTGGCCGCCCGGCGGGAAGCTCTCATGGATTGGCCTCGTTGGTTTTCTGGCTCGCTTTCTCCCGCAATCCGTCGTTGCAGGTCTCGACGTGGCGCGGCGCGCCTTTGCACGCGAGCCCGACCTGCAGCCCGGTTTTGCGACCTGTCTCTTCTTGATTCCAGCCGGCCTTGCGCTCGACTCGGCCTGCGCCGTGATGAGCCTGCAACCGGGCAAGCTGCCCGTTTCCGCCGAGCCCGACGGGACGTTGCTGATCCACTGCCTCGATCTGCGCGAGGCCGTGGCCGAGCAGGTCGCCGATGACGAGGCGGCATTCCTGCGCATCCTCGGACCGGGGCGGCACGATGGCTGATTTCCTCACCGGGGCCGCGCTCTTCATCCTGGCCGTGACGGCGATAGCGCTGTTCCGCGTGCTGCGTTCCGGCATCGTTCCCGAGCGCATGATGGCCGTACAGTTGCTGGGGACCGGCGGAGCGGCGGCCCTCCTGCTGCTGGGAACTGCTTCCGGATCGGCGGCGACGAGCGATGTCGCGCTGTTGCTCGCGCTGTTCGCGGCGTTCTCCTGCGTCGCCTTCGTGCTTGGCGCCGACGGGCCGGGCGCCGGTGGGGATTCGTCGAAGGAGCGGCCGTGAGCGGCCTCGCCGACATCGTCACCGTCGTTCTCGTGATGGCGGGAGCGCTGCTCTTTCTCGCCGGCACGCTCGGCTTGCTGCGCTTCCCCGATACGTTGAGCCGGCTGCACGCCATCAGCAAGGCGGACAATCTGGGGCTCGGCTTGATCGTTCTCGGTCTCCTGCCACAGGCGGCGAGCGTCACGGGCGCGCTGAAGCTGATCTGCGTCTGGCTGCTCGCTCAGCTTTCGGCCGCGACGGCGAGCCAGCTGCTCGCGCGCGCCCTCCACCGCGACCGGGCCGAGCCATGACGCTCCTGCTCGATCTCGCGCTCGTCGCCTGGCTGCTGGGACTTGCGGTCTATGTGGTCGCGCAGCCGGATGAACGCAGCGCGATCATCGCCTTCCTCGCCTTCGGGCTCCTGCTCGGGTTGGTTTGGGTCCGGCTCGCGGCGCCGGACGTCGCGCTGACGGAAATCGCCATCGGGGGGGGCGGGACTGGCATCCTGCTGCTGCGAGCGGAAGCGGCGCTGCGCGGCCGCGGCAAGCATGAGGAGGCGATGACGCGCGCCGGCAAGCTCGCCGTGGCCGTGGGCTGCGCCGCGATCTCCGCGGGGCTCGCCTTTGCCGTGCTGACCCTGTCGGCGCCCGCTCCGACGCTGGCGCCGGCCGCTTCGGAGGCGCTGGGGACGACGGGGCTGGGCAACCCCGTCACCGCCGTATTGTTGGCCTATCGCGCGCTCGACACCCTGCTGGAGAAGGTCGTGGTGCTGCTCGCGCTGATCGGGGTCTGGTCCCTGGCGCCTGACGGTGTCTGGGGTGGCGCACCCGAGGTTAAGCCCACCGCCGTTCCGGGGCCGCTGGCCTATCTCGCGCGCATCCTGCCACCCTTCGGAATCGTGATCGGCGTCTACATGTTCTGGGTCGGGGCCGACGCGCCGGGCGGCACCTTCCAGGCCGGCACAGTCCTTGCCGCGATGTGGCTGCTGGTGATGATGGCGGGTCTCCGTCCACCGCCCGATACGGCGCGCCCGCTGCTTCGGCTTGCGCTCACGGGCGGCCCGGCCCTGTTCCTGGCGATCGCCTTTCTCGGCTTCGCTGTTGCCGACGGCTTCCTCGCCTATCCGAAAGGGCTCGCCAAGCCGCTGATCGTCGCGATCGAGGCTGCCCTCACTCTGTCCGTCGCCGCGGCGCTCGCCATGCTGGTGGCCGGCCCGGCCCGAAAGGCGCCCACACGATGACGGCGGCGCTGCAGCCCGGCATTCTGTTCGGCCTGTGCGGCGCTGCGCTCGTCGGCATCGGGCTCTTCGCCATCGTCACGAGCCCCGTCCTGCTGCGGCGGATCGTAGGCTGCAACATTCTCGGCGCGGGCATCTTCCTCGTCTTCGGCGCCGTCGCGCGGCGGGGCGCCGCCGCCGGCTTCGAAGCGGACCCGGTGCCGCAGGCTCTGGTCATCACCGGGATCGTCGTCGCCTTTTCGGCGAGTGCTCTGGCCGTTGCCCTGCTGAAGCGCCTCTCCGAGCTGAATGTGGGCGATCAGGCAGATGCCTCTGCGCCGGCCCAACGGCGGAGCGGGTCATGATGCCGCTCGTCCACACCACTTCGCCGGGTGGCTTCCTGCTGGTCCTGGCCGTGATCCTGCCGGTCTGTGCCGTGCTCGCCATCCTCGCCTGCGGGCCGCGCAGCGCGGCGCGGATCGCAATGACGACGTTTGCGGCCGGGCTCGCCCTTGCCATTGCGATCGCCGTCGAGCTGGCATCGAGCGGCGCGGCCCTGTCCTATGTCGTCGGCTCCTGGCAGCCGCCGCTCGGCATCGCACTGCGGGCCGATGGGCTTTCGGGCGCCATGCTCGTCATGACGGCGCTGGTCGTCGTCACGGTCGGCCTTTTCGCACGAACCCAGCACAAGCTTCATGAGGGCGCAGACGACGGGCGTGCGCAGACGACGTTCTGGCTGATGCTGCTCGCGCTCTGGAGTGCATTGAACGCCGTCTTCGTCGGCGAGGACCTGTTCAACCTCTACGTCGCGCTGGAACTGCTGACCTTCGCAGCGGTGCCGCTCGTCTGCCTCGACGGCCGGGCCGAAACCGTCAAAGCCGCGCTGCGCTACCTCTTGTTCGCGCTGATCGGCTCGCTGCTCTACCTGCTCGGGACCGGGCTGATCTACGGCCAGTACGGCACGCTCGACCTGCTCGCGCTCTCGCGCCTGAGCCGGCAGGATCCGGCGCTCGCGGCGGCACTGGCGCTGATGATCGTCGGCCTCCTGGCCAAGGCGGCGCTGTTCCCGCTGCATCTGTGGCTGCCGCCGGCCCATGCCGGGGCGCCCGCGCCGGCGAGCGCCGTGCTCTCGGCGCTGGTGATCAAGGCCCCGATCTTCCTGATCCTGCGGCTGGTGCTCGATGTGGCCCCGCCGCAATCGGCCGCGATCGCCGGCCAGATGCTGGCCGTCCTTGGCGCGGCCTCGATTCTGTTCTGCAGCGTCATGGCGCTCCGGCAGGCCCGGCTCAAGCTGATGATCGCCTATTCGACGGTCGCGCAGATCGGCTATCTCTTCATCGTCTTTCCACTGGCGGCCGGCAGCGCCGAGCTGCCGCCCTGGGGAACGATCGCCTGGACCGGCGGCGCGCTCCAGCTCATCTCTCACGCGCTGGCGAAGGCGGCGATGTTCCTTGCGGCCGGCGTCATCGCCGAGGCCTACGGCCATGACCGCATTGCGGATCTCGGCGGCTTCGGCCGCGTGCTGCCGCTCAGCGCGGCGGCCTTCGGCCTCGCCGGGCTGTCGCTGATGGGCATTCCGCCAAGCGGCGGCTTCGTCGCCAAATGCCTGTTGCTGACGGCGGCGGTCATTCAGGGCAATCCCTGGCTGGCCGCGACCATTCTGGCCGGCGGGCTTCTCGCTGGCGGCTACGTCTTCCGCGTGATCGACAAGGCACTCGCCGTCCCCGCCGTTCCCGTCGCGCCGCGACGCAAAGTGCCGCGCCGGCTCGAAATCGCGGCGCTGACACTGGCCGTGGCCGCCGTTCTGCTCGGATTCGTGCCGCTGCGCCCCTTCGGCTTCCTGCAGATCGGCCGCGACGGCCTCGCCACGGCGTTGGCGCCATGACTGCCGCCGGTCTCCTCCTAGCTTCGGCCCTGCTCGTGCCGCTCCTGCTTGCCGCGTGCTGCCTGTCGGCCTGGTTCCGGGCGAGGGTGCTGGCCGTGCTCGTGATTGCCCCGCTCCCCGCGCTTGCGGGGGCCATCTTCGTGCCTGAAGGCCGCTTCGCCTTTTTCCCGGCGCCGTTCCGGCTGACGCTCGTGCTCGACCAGCCCGGCGCGATCCTGCTCGGGGGAGCAGCGCTGCTCTGGAGCGCGGCCGGTGCCTACGCCGCCTCGCAGATGGCACGAGATCGGGCTGCGCCGCGCTTCGCGATCTGGTGGCTGTTGACGCTCGCAGGCAGCCTCGGCCTGTTCATCGTCGGCGATGTCGTGAACTTCTATCTGCTGTTCACGCTGGCGAGCCTCGCGGCCTATGGCCTGATCATCCATGAGCAGAGCGCTGCCGCACACCGGGCCGGCGTCATCTATGTCGTGCTGGCGCTGCTGGCGGAGGCGTTCCTGCTGATCGCGCTGGTGATGCTGGCGGCAGGCCATCCCGACGCCAACCCGCAGATCCGCAGCGTCGTCGCCGATCTCTCGGCCAATCCGATGCGGGACGGCATCGTCGCGCTGTTCGTCCTCGGCTTCGCGCTGAAGATGGGGCTGGTGCCGCTGCATGTCTGGCTACCGCTGGCGCATCCGGCGGCGCCGACCCCGGCCTCGGCGGTGCTGAGCGGCGTCGTGGTCAAGGCCGGCGTGATCGGGCTGATCCGCTTCCTGCCCTTCGAGGCCGGGATGCCGTTCGCGGGTGCCGTCCTGATCGGCGCGGGCCTCGTCACAGCCTATTACGGTGCCATGCTCGGCATCACCCAGCGGCGCGCCAAGACGGTGCTGGCCTATTCCACCGTGAGCCAGATGGGGCTGCTCGCCGTGCTGCTCGGCATCGGCCTCGACACGGCCGACCCGGCCGCCACCCATCTGACGGCCTACTACGCCGTCCACCACACACTGGTGAAGGGCGCGCTCTTTCTCGGCATCGGCATCCTCGCCGCAACCGGCGGGCGTCGGCTGACGCCTGTTCTGCTGCTGACGGCCGTGCTGGCGCTGAGCCTCGGCGGCCTGCCGCTGACCAGCGGGGCGCTGGCCAAGCTCGCGACCAAGCCGATGCTCGGCTATGGCTGGCTCGCCGGCGCGATGACGCTCGCCGCCGCGGGCAGCACCGCGCTGATGGTGCATTTCCTGCTGATCCTCCGCCGCGACACGCTCGACAACCCTGTCGGATCGCCGCCGCTCGGGCAGCTCCTGCCCTGGCTCGTCGTGCTGGCCGCCTCGCTCGTCATCCCCTGGTCGCTCTATCCGGCCGTGTCCGGCGAACCCATCGCCAGCCTGCTCGAGCCCGAGGCGCTCTGGAAGGTGAGCTGGCCGATGCTGCTGGGCGCGGCGGTGATGCTCTTCGTCGACCGCTGGCCGCAACGCCTGGGCAGGATTCCGGAGGGAGACATCGTCGTCCTCGCGCAAAAGGGCGGCCCGTTGGTTCGTGGCATCTCGAACCGCATCGGAGAAATCGATGTGCATCTCCGGCGCTGGCCCGCAGCCGGGTTGGGGCTGATCGCCCTTGCCATCCTGCTCGGCGGCGCTTTGATGCTCAGGACCTGACGAAGGCCTGCAGGAGACCGCCGCGTGACACCGATCGAAAGTACCGCCGTCGTCACCGTGGCTGCGATCGTGCTGTTCACCTGGAACAGGCTTCCGGTCGTCGTGGTCGCGATCGGGGCGGCGCTGGCGCTCTGGGCCACGGGCGTGGTGACGCTCGAGCAGGCTTTCGCCGGCTTCGGCGACCGCGCCGCACTCTTCGTCGCCAGCCTCTTCATCATCAGCGCGGCGCTGGACAAGACCGGCGTGACCGCCTGGGCGGGGCAATATCTGATCGCCAAGGCTGGCAGCGATGGGCAGACGCGTCTGCTGATCATCATCATGGTCGCGGCCGGCTGTCTCAGCGCGCTCATCAGCGGCAGCGGCTCGGTCGCAGCCCTCATGCCGGTGGCGGTCATGGCCGCGGTGCGGCTGCGCCAGTCGCCGGCCCAGCTCCTGATGCCGCTCGCCTTCGCCTCCCATGCCGGCTCCAACCTGCTGCTGACCGGAGCGCCCAAGAACATCCTGGTGTCCGAGGCGCTGGAGGATGCCGGCCTGCAGGGATTCGCTTTTGCCGAGTTCGCGCTCGTCGGCCTGCCGCTGCTGGCGGGCACGATGGCGATCATCCTGCTGCTGGGCAAGCGCCTGCTGCCGCAGCAGAGCAGCGCGCGGCTGCCGGCCGATTTTAGCCGGCACGCTCAGACTCTCGTTGAGCATTATGGGTTAAGCGACGGGATTTTCAGGCTGCGCGTGCGCTCGACCTCCTCCTATATCGGTGTCAGCCCGCTCGAGGTCGATCTCAACGCGGACGGGCGGCTCAGCCTGATGGCCGTGCAGGCGGGAGCTTCCGGCATACCGTTGCGGGCGCCGGCCATTTCCGAGGGGGACTATCTCCTCGTGCGCGGCGATGCGGAGGCCGTCGCGACGCTGGCAGCCGACAAGCATCTCGCCCTGCGCGACGACCCTGCTCAGAAAGGCTTGTTCAGCCGCCGCTCGGGGCTGGCGGAGGTGGTGATTCCGCCGCGCTCGGCACTGATCGGCCGTGCGCTCTTTCCAGGAATGGTGACGGATAGTGGCGATCTCGTCGTGCTGGCCGTCCAGCGCGCGGGGGTCGATCTGGAGCCGGGCGATGCTCTCTTGGCCGGCGATACGCTGCTGCTCGAAGGCAGTTGGGAAGCGCTCGATCTCCAGCTCGACGATCCCGACGTGCTCGTCGTCAACTCGCCCGACCTCGTCCGGCGCCAGGCCGTGCCGATGGGCGCGGGCGCCGGAGTGGCGCTGGCGGTGTTGACCTGCCTCGTCGCCGCGCTCGCGACGGGTATCCTGCCGCCGGCCGTCGCCGGGCTGCTCGGTGCCGGGGCCCTTATCGCCGCCGGCATCATGACCGTCGAGCAGGCTTACCGTGCGATCAACTGGACGACGGTGATCCTGATCGCGGCGATGATGCCGCTCTCCACAGCGATGGTGCAGTCGGGCGCGGCCAAGGTCGTGGCCGACCATCTCGTGGCTCTGACGGGCGGGGCAGGGCCTATCGTCTTCCTCGCCGGTCTCTTCGTGCTGACGGCGAGCCTCGGCCAGGTCATGAGCAACACCGCGACGACGATGCTGGTCATTCCGATCGCAATGGCCGCCGCCGCCGGCATGGGCGTATCGCCGCGGCCGGTGCTGATGAGCCTGTGCGTCGCCGGCTCGGCCTCGTTCCTGACGCCGATCGCGACGGCGACCAACATGATGGTCATGGGGCCGGGCGGCTACAGCTTCAACAGCTACTGGAAGCTCGGCACACCGCTGATGCTCTGGTTCTTCGTAATGGCGGTCTTTTACGTACCGCTGATCTGGCGGTTCTGAAGGGTTGCCGGCGCCTCGGCCTCAGGCCGAAGGCCCTTCGAAGCGCTTCCAGCTCCAGAGGGCGACGAGCACGATCAGGGACCCGACGAAGGCGGCGATCACATCCCTGAGCGAAATCGCGATGTTGTCGAGACCCGGCAGGATCTGAAACCAGCGGAAGAGGAGGCCGCCGACCACGGCGCCCGCCAGACCCACGGCGAGATTCCGCAGGAGGCCGAAGCCGCGCTTGTCCCATTTGATCGTGAGGCCGGCGAGGCCGCCGCCGATCACCCCGATGATGATCCAGACAATCACATGATCGAGCGTCTGCATGTTTCCCCCAAGTCGCGATCGATGGCGGGACGACCTTCGCTCTGGCCGCCCGCAGAAACAATGCTAGAGCATCGCCGCACGTCCTCGATACGCGGAAATGCTCTAGTTCTTTGTTTTACGGCATTTTCTTTACGCGAAGCGATACCCGCTAGGCTCGAAACGCTCTAGAACGAGACCCAGTGGCACCGGCGAACAGGCCTTCCCCACCGATCCCAATGGGTCCGGCAAACCCGCCGACGGCGGCGATAATGGCGGTGCCAGTGCCGATAGTGATGCCGGCGGTGGACGGGGTGGCCCCTGCGATTCTGGGACCAGTCGATCGGTGTCCCGTCCGGCAGCCTGAGTTCCTGATCCGGCGATGGCGTCGGCTGCCGCGGCGCCGCTTCGGCCTCGCGGGCCGGCAGGGCCAGGGCGGAGCCCGTTGCAAGGGCAAGCAATCCGAGCAGAAATGAACGTCGTTCCATGGGATACGCTCCAGACTGGCTTCGGAAATGGCAATGTAGGGCGTCCGAAGAGCGGGGCCAACATCTTCGGCACCTTGCAGGGCCGCTTTCAAACCATGTCGTTACCGGAACATCTTGGTCAGGATCGCCGCGGCATGCCGCAGTGCGACGTCGCCGGTGCCGAAATGGAGCGAGAAGCCCAGCACCGCAGCGGCGACGGAAACGAAACCAGCCCCGCAGGATGACGGCACGCGCGAAGGCAGCAGGGCGACCATGTCCGAGCCGTGCAGCCGTGTCTGGACCATCTGGAAATTCGGCACGACGAAGCCGACGCGCCGCGTCAGGCCGCGGCTGACGAGTTTCGCCTCGGGAGCGATGGATCGCGGAAACGCCTGCACCCCGCCAGAAAGTCGCTGAGTCACGGCCGCGCGACGACGAGGCGCAGCGAACCTTCGAAGCTCGGCTGGCTGCGCAGGAAGCCGTAGCACGAATCCCAGGCTCCGGATTCGAGGTCGCCCTGCAGATGGGCAATCGAGGCGGCGCTCTCGGCTTCGCTGACGAAGCTCCAGGCTGAGCAGGCCGAACGAGCGCCCGGCTCCAGGAAGAGTTCCGGCCGGCCGTAATAGGCCTCGTTGAAGCCGTCGCGGCAGGCGAGGGGGATCGGCACCGCGACGATCTCGACATCGCCGCCCAGGACCTTGCCGATATGGCCGAGCGAGGGATAGCGCCGCGCCTCCGTCGCCAGAACCTTGGGGGCATAGTGGTTGAGCCAGAAAGCCTCGACCAGCTCCGGGTCGCAGGAGAGGATGACGACGGGGCCGCGGGTCACGCGGCGCATCTCGCGCAGGCCGGCATCGAGATCCTGCCATTGATGCACGGTGAAGGTCGCCATGCTCGCGTCGAAGGCTTTGTCGGGAAAGGGCAGATTCGCGGCTGTCGCATCGATCGCCACGGCAATATCGGCCGGCCGCTGCGCCCGCATCGAGGCGGAAGGCTCGACCGCCGTGACGTCGCGGTTGCGCGGCTCATAGGAGCCTGCGCCGGCCCCGACATTGAGGATGCGACCGGCCGGGCCGAGCGCGCTCTCGATCAGCGCGGCGATAGCCGGCTCCGGTTGCCGATAGGAGGCATAGCCCTGGCCGATCCGGCCGTAATCGGCATCTCCCGCGCTGCCATCGGCGCGGCGCAGGCTGGTGGCGGCATTGAGGTCAGTGGTCATTCAGGGCCTCCGAGGCCATGGATTGCCAGAACGGCAGGATATGGTCCCGCGTCAGCAGGGCGGTCGCAATGCGCAGCCGCCGGGTCGTCCCGATCAAAGGTCGATTCCCTTTCAGATGGCGCGGGGGAGGATTGCCATGACGCGCGCTCCTTCGGAAAGGGCTTTGGCGCCGGCCTGTCGATGGTGGTAGGACAGCCATCGGACTTCAAAGCCCTTCAGCGAGACGCAGGACCATGTTCGAGGCACAGCGCATCGACACGACCGACAAGGCCGCATTCTATGACGAGCTGACGACGCAGCTCGAAGCCCTGCTCACCGGGGAGAGCGACCCGATCGCCAACGCGGCCAACACCTCGGCGCTGCTCTACCAGATGATGCCGGAGCTGAACTGGGCCGGTTTCTATCTGATGCGGAACGGGGAACTCGTACTCGGGCCCTTCCAGGGCAAGCCGGCCTGCGTGCGTATTCCCGTCGGGAAGGGCGTCTGCGGAGCCGCAGTCGAGCGCCGTGCCTCGGTTCTCGTCGAGGATGTCCATGCTTTTCCCGGCCATATCGCCTGCGATTCGGCCTCCCGCTCGGAGCTTGTCGTCCCGCTGATCGGCCGTGACGGCGTCATCGGCGTCATCGATCTCGACAGCCCCTCGGTCGCGCGTTTCGACGCCGCCGATCAGGCCGGGATCGAGCGCATCGCCGCGATCTATCTTGCCGCCTGCGGCGAGGGCGCCCGTCTCGCCAAAGCTTCCTGAGCCGAGCGGTGCCCTCGCTTAGCCTGCGCATCCAGCTCGATCCCGAGGGGCGGATAGGCCCCGGCAAGATCGAGCTGCTCGAGCAGATCGCGGCGCAGGGCTCTATCTCGGCTGCGGGCAGGGCGATGGCGATGTCCTATCGGCGGGCCTGGGAACTGGTCGAGGAGCTGAATACCCTGTTTGGCAAGCCTGTCGTCGAGCGCCAGACCGGCGGCCGCAATGGCGGCGGAGCCCGCGTGACCGATCTCGGTCAGGCCCTGATCACGCGCTTCCGGGCCGTCGAGCAGGCCGCTACCGCAGCCGCAAGCGAACACCTTGCCGCGCTTCAGGCCGAGATCGACCGGCCGACGAATTCCTGAAGCGCAAGCCGGCGCCCGGCCTCGCATCCATCGAAGAACGGATATGCGGAAACGTCCGGGCCGGTTTGGGCGCCGGAAAGACGACTGCGCACAGACACAGCTCTAAGCTGGTCAGCCTTGACATCCGCAGCCTATTCGAACAGGCGTATCGCATATGCAGAATGAGTTCTGCAGGTCTTTTTTGTAATTTTTCTAATGAGGAAGCGGTGGAGTCTAAGTATTCGGAATGATCTCTTGGCACGAAGCCAATGGCCGTGTGCAGAGAGCGCAAACCGGAAGACTCCGAGCCGGCAGCAGCTGGGTAAGCTTACCTCCAGCGAAGACTGGACTTGGTTATGATGCGTGCGTTTCGTCTGGCTCTCGTCGCAGCGGGTCTCTCGGCGCTGTCCGGGCTTGCCGTCCACGCTCAGGAGGCTCCTGCTGCTCAGGTCCAGTCGGCCACCCCGACCAATCCGCTGCCCGCGGTTCCGCCTCAGTTCGGCATCAATCCGCCAAGCACCGCGCATCCGCCGCTGACGACGGAGGCTCCATCGGCGCCCACTGCCGCGCCGGCTGTGGCAGCGGTGCTGCCGCACGACCTGTCGCCCTGGGGCATGTTCATGGCTGCCGACATCGTCGTGAAGGCCGTGATGCTCGGCCTCGCCTTCGCCTCGCTGGTCACCTGGACGATCTGGCTCGCGAAGGCGATGGAACTCGCCGGCGCGAAGGCCGCGGCCGGCCGGGCACTGCGCCGTATCGAGGCGGCGGACAGTCTCGGCGCTGCGGCCAGCGCTGCAGCTTCGAAGAGCGGCAAGCTGCGCGGCGCCGTCGGCGAACTCCTCACGGCCGCGCTCTCCGAGACCCGGCGCTCGGCCGATCTCGGTGAGGACGGCACCAAGGAGCGCGTCGCCATCGCCCTGTCGCGGATCGAGGCCCGTGCCGGCCGCTCCATGGCGCGCGGAACAGGACTGCTCGCGACCATCGGCTCGACGGCACCTTTCGTCGGCCTGTTCGGCACGGTCTGGGGCATCATGAACGCGTTCATCGGCATCAGCCAGGCGAAGACGACCAATCTCGCCGTGGTGGCGCCCGGCATCGCCGAGGCGCTGCTGGCGACCGCGATCGGCCTCGTCGCGGCGATCCCCGCCGTCATCATCTACAACGTTTTCGCCCGTGCGATCACCGGCTATCGCGCCACGCTTTCGGATGCTTCCGGCGAGATCCTGCGTCATCTCTCGCGCGATCTCGAGCGGCGCCATCGCGCCGTCGTGGCCACTCCCCGTTCGGCCTCCTCCTCGGCGGCGGCAGCCGCATCCGCGCTCGTGCCGGTGGAGTGAGCCATGGCCATTTCCCTCAAGGACCCACAGGACGGCGATCTCAACGAAGTCAGTGACATCAACGTCACGCCCTTCATCGACGTGATCCTGGTTCTGCTGATCATCTTCATGGTCGCAGCACCGCTCTCGACCGTCGACGTCGCTGTCGATCTGCCGGTGTCGAATGCGCAGCCGCAGCCCCGGCCGGACACGCCCGTCTTCCTCACCGTCAAGGGCGATCTCTCGCTGGCGTTGGGGAACGACTCCTTGTCCCGCGAGGCGCTGCAGGCCGCGCTCGACCAGCGCACGAACCGGGACCGCGAGCAGCGCGTATTTCTCCGCGCCGACGGCACCGTCGCCTATCGTGAGCTGATGGAGGTGATGAACCTGCTGCGTAACGCCGGCTATCTCAAGATCGCTCTCGTCGGCCTCGAGGATACCGGACAGGGCGCCGCCCCATCGGGGGCCAAGCCATGAGCCTGGAACGCCGCTCCCTGTCGCGCTTTGCCCCGGCCGCGCTGCGCTGGAGCGTGGCGGCGCTCGTCGTCGCGAGTGCCCATGGTACGGCTGGCTGGGTCGCGGCGAACTGGCAGCGCGCCGAGGCTGCGATGGGCTCGCCTCCTGCCGCCGTCATGATCGAGCTTGCGCCGCTCGCCGTCGCGCCCGCTTCGGCACAGCAGGATATCGCGCCGGGGCCGGAGATGGTCGAGGCGCAGCCCGAGCCTGAGCCGCCGACGCCAGAGCCTGTCGAGCAGCCCAAGGAGCCAGAGCCGCCGCCGCCGGAGCCCGAGCCGGTCGCGATTCCGGAACCCGAGATCAAGATTCCAGAACTGCCGCCGCTGCCTGACGCTGCCGCCGTGCTGACGCCACCGCCGAAGGAGCAGCCGAAGCTGCCGGAGGTGAAGCCGAAGCCCAAGCCCAAGCCCAAGCCGAAAGTGGTCGAGCGGCGCAAGCCGGTGAACCCGGACAAGCCGAAGGCGGAGCAGACCACGGCGCCGATCGCACAGGCGCAGGCCGCCCTGCAGGCCGCGGCGCCTGCCTCGGGTGCCTCGACCGCTGCGCCGGCCGCCAATGCCAGCTGGCGGGGCTCGTTGATCGCCCATCTCAACCGCTTCAAGCGCTTCCCGAACGGCGCCAGTCCCGGTACCGTGCAGGTCGCGTTCAGCATTGACCGGGGCGGCCGGGTCCTGTCGGCGCGGCTGGTCCGTGGCTCTGGTGATGCGGCTCTGGACGAGGAGGCGGTCGCAATGATCAGGCGGGCGAGCCCCGTGCCGGCGCCGCCGGACGGGATCGGTGGCAGCGCGATCGCGCTTGCGGTGCCCGTCCGGTTCTCGCGCTGAGGTAGATGGGGAACCCGGACGCCATTTGCGCGTCGTCGCGTTCGCAGCCAGTGCGCAAAGGAGACGCGCCATGGATATCGGAAAGCTCGCAGCCGGCGCTCTTCTGGCGGTCGCCTGCAGCGGCTGCGTAACGGAAGCCGAGCTGCGCGCGGCAGACGAGGCGCGCTGCCACTCATTCGGCTTCCGCACATCGAGCGAAGGCTTTGCGAACTGCCTGCTCCAGCTCGATCTCAATCGCGCCGCGGATCGGCGTGCCCGCTTCGACCGATACGATGCACCGCCCGGTTGGTATTACGGCCGCAATTGGTGGTGAGCTAACCACCTTCCAGACAAGAAAAAAGGGCCACGCCCGAAAGCGCAGCCCAAGTCTAGGGAGGAAACGCCCAAGGAGGGCGACGCAACATCTCTGCTGCGCTGCGCACTAGATAGGAGCGTCACCTCGCTCCCGCAAGAGGAAAAGGACAGCAGCACTGACTTATTTTTCAGCGGCCATTAATCTCTTGATATCAAAAAGTTTTCTTGAAATTTGCGGCGGCGGCGATGAGTTTCTCGGCAGTCCTGCTTCTGCTGCATTGCCGAGACGCTGTTGACAATCGGCCGGTATCGATTTTCATATGCATACAAATGAATCCGCTCCTGCCGCATCGCGTGGCGGGTGGTATCGGCGCGCAACGCGGCCGAAGCGGGCGAGGATAGCCTGATGCAGATCGATCGTCGCAGTTTCATCGCCGGCGTCGCCGCCGTCGGGGCTCCCGGCTTGGTGCGCGCCCAGGGGGCCGGGCCGATCCGCATCGGCGAGATCAACTCCTATACCGCCCAGCCGGCCTTCCTGAAACCCTATCGGCAGGCCTGGGAACTGGCGCAGGAGCAGATCAACGCCGCGGGCGGCGTGCTCGGCCGCAAGCTCGAGACCGTCTTCCGCGACGATGCCGGCAAGCCCGAGGATGCGGTGCGCCACGCCGCCGACCTTGCCACGGCCGAGAAGGTCGACATCATCGCCGGCGGCTTCCTCTCCAATGTCGGCCTGGCGCTCGCCGACTACGCCAACCAGAACAAGCGGCTCTACGTCGCCTCCGAACCGCTGGCCGACGCGCTCGTCTGGTCGAAGGGCAACCGCTACACCTTCCGCTTGCGACCCTCGACCTACATGCAGGCGGCGATGCTGGTGGAGGAGGCGGCGAAGCTCCCGGCGAAGAAATGGGCGATCGTCGCTCCCAACTACGAATACGGCCAGTCGGCCGTGAAATGGTTCAAGGAGCTGCTCCTCAAGGCGCGCCCCGACGTGACCTTCGTCGCCGAGCAGTTTCCGGCGCTCGGCCGGATCGATGCCGGCGCCACCGTCCAGGCGCTGGAAGCCGCGAAGCCCGAGGCGATCTTCAACGTCACCTTCGCGGTCGACCTCGCCAATTTCGTCCGCGCCGGCAATACGCGCGGCCTGTTCGAGGGGCGCCAGGTCGTCTCGATGCTGACCGGCGAGCCCGAATATCTCGACACGCTCGGCGCCGAGACGCCGGAAGGCTGGATCATCACCGGCTATCCCCATGCCGACCTGCAGACGCCGGAGCACGTCAAGTTCCGCGACGCCTACAAGGCGAAGTACAACGACTATCCCCGCCTGGGATCGGTCGTCGGCTACGAGACGGTGCAGGCCATCGCTGCGGCGCTGGCGAAGGCCGGCTCGACGGACAACGAGAAGCTCGTCGACGCCTTCGAGGGGCTGAAGATGACCTCGGCCTTCGGCCCGATCGAGTTCCGCAAGATCGACCACCAATCGACGCTCGGCGCCTATGTCGGCAAGAGCGCGCTCCGGAACGGCAAGGGCGTGATGGTCGACTGGAGCTATCGCGACGGCGCCAAGTACCTGCCGAGCGACGACGAGGTCCGCAAGCTGCGGCCGGCGGTCTGAGGGCGTTGAAAATCAGCGCGTCATGCTCGGGCTTGACCCGAGCATCTCTTGACGCATGAGGCTCCCGAGCCTCTTTCGGCGGACGATTCTCGGGTCTACGCTGCGCTTCGCCCGAGAATGACGGAGCGAAGCGCCGGCATCACCGGATGCCACCACCGCTAAGATCCCCACCGTCTGAGACCTATAGCTTTGCCCGAGACGACATGCTGGATCTCGTCCTCACCCAGACCCTGAACGGCCTGGCTTCGGCGTCGTCGCTCTTCCTGGTGGCGTGCGGGCTGTCGATCATCTTCGGCGTCACGCGCATCGTGAACTTCGCCCATGGCTCGCTCTACATGCTGGGCGGATATCTCGCCTGGACGCTGGTGACTTGGTTCGGCCCGGCTGATCCCTTGGGCTTCTGGGGCGGCGTGATCCTGGCCGTGCTGCTCACCGGCGTCGTCGGCGTGCTGATCGAGGTCACGATCCTCAGGCGGATCTATCAGGCGCCCGAGCTGTTCCAACTGCTCGCGACCTTCGGCGTCGTGCTGATGCTGCAGGACATCGCGCTGGCGACATGGGGCCCCGAGGACAAACTCGGCCCGCGCGCACCGGGTTTCCGCAGTTTCGTCATCCTGTTCGACAACCGTTTCCCGAGCTACGATCTGCTTCTGATCGCGGTCGGCCCGGTCGTGCTCGGCTTGATCTGGCTGCTGTTCCATCGCACACGCTGGGGCGTGCTGATCCGGGCCGCGACTGAAGATCGCGAGATGGTCAGCGCGCTCGGCGTCAACCAGCGCCTGCTCTTCACCTCGGTCTTTGCCTTTGGCGCCGCGCTGGCGGGGCTTGGCGGCGCCCTCCAGCTCCCGCGCGAGGCGATCAACCTGCATATGGATCTGTCGATGATCGCGGAGGCCTTCGTCGTCGTGGTTGTCGGCGGGCTCGGCAGCGTGACCGGAGCCTATCTCGCCGCCGTGCTGATCGGCGTGCTCCACGCCTACGGCATCCTGATTCTCCCCAAGATCACGCTGGTGCTGGTCTTCCTGGTGATGGCGGTGGTGCTGATCGCCAGGCCCCACGGCTTGCTCGGCAAAGCCGGCGCCGAGCCGCGCGGCCATGCCGGCCAGCTCTTCCTGCTGCGCCCGGCCGATGGCGCGGCCAAGCTGTTTGGCACTGTCGCGCTTGCCCTGCTGGTCATCGCGCCGCTCGTCGTGCCCGATCATTTCGTCCTGACGCTGACCGATCTGGTGATCTTCGCGGTCTTCGCCGCCTCGCTGCATCTGCTGATGGGGCCGGGCGGCATCATCTCATTCGGCCATGCCGCCTATTTCGGCCTCGGGGCCTATGGCGCGGCGCTGGCGGTAAAATGGCTGGGCGCATCGATGGAGTCTGCGCTCGTCTTCGCGCCCGTGATGGCCGGCGTCGCCGGGGCGATCTTCGGCTGGTTCTGCGTGCGGCTCTCGGGCGTCTACTTGGCCATGCTGACGCTGGCCTTCGCCCAGATCGCCTGGGCGACAGCCTTCCAATGGGCGGATCTGACCGGCGGCGATAACGGCATTCTCGGCGTTTGGCCCTCGGCGTGGGCAGTCTCGAAGACCGCGTTCTACTATCTCGCACTGACCACCGCCGTGCTTGTGATCCTGACCCTGCGCCTCATCATCTTCGCACCCTTCGGCTACGCCCTGCGCGCCGGCCGCGACAGCCCCTTGCGGGCGGAGGCGATCGGCCTTGATGTCGGGCGCTTGCAATGGGCCGCCTTCGTCATCGCCGCGATCGCGGCTGGCATCGCCGGCGGGCTCTTCGCCTTCTCTAAGGGCTCGGTCTTCCCGACCTATATGGCGATCCCGCGCTCGGTCGACGCGCTGCTGATGGTGTTGCTCGGCGGCGTGCAGACGGTTGCCGGGCCGGTCGTCGGCGCCTTCGCCTATATGGGGCTGAACGAACAGCTCGCGAAGGTGACCGCCTATTGGCGCTTCGGCCTCGGGCTGTCGATCGTGCTGCTGGTGGTCCTGTTCCCGCGCGGCTTGGTGGGCACCTGGCTGTTCTGGCGCGCTAGGCGGGACAGCGCGGCGCAAGCGACCGTGGCGGCATGACCGCACCCATGGCCCCCGTGCTGGAAGCACGCGACCTCGCCCGATCCTTCGGCGGGGTGAAAGCAGTCGATGGGGTGTCCTTCTCGGTCGCGGCCGGGCGGCTGGTCGCGCTGATCGGCCCCAACGGCGCCGGCAAGACGACCTGCTTCAACATGCTGAACGGGCAGCTCAAGCCCGACCGCGGCGAGGTCCTTCTCGCTGGCCAGCCGATCACCGGGCTTGAGCCGCGCAAGATCTGGCGCCTCGGCGTCGGCCGCACCTTCCAGATCACCGCGACCTTCGCCTCGATGACAGTGCGCGAGAACGTCCAGATGGCGCTGATTTCACATGCCGGCGAAAGCTGGCGACTCTTCGGCCGCGCCAACGGGCGCCACAGTGAGGCGGCGGACGCGCTGCTTGATCAGGTCGGCATGATCAAGCAGGCGGAGCGCGCCTGCGGCGTGCTGGCCTATGGCGACCTGAAGCGCGTCGAGCTTGCGGTCGCGCTCGCCAATGCGCCAAAACTCCTGCTGATGGACGAGCCGACCGCCGGCATGGCGCCGCAGGAGCGCATCGCGCTGATGGCGCTCACCGCCCGCATCGCCAGGGAGCGCGGCATCGCCGTGCTGTTCACAGAGCACGACATGGATGTCGTCTTCGCCCATGCCGACCGCGTGCTGGTGCTCGACCGCGGCCGGCTGATCGCAGCCGGGACCAGCGCCGAGGTCCGCAATGACCGCCAAGTGCGCGCCGTCTATCTCGGCTCCGGCGCGACTTCGGGAGGCCACTAATGGCGGCGCTCCTCGAACTCGCCGGCGTCGAGGCCTGGTATGGCCGCGCCAAGATCCTGCACGGCGTCGGCTTTTCGGTGGGACAGGGCGAGGTCGTCGCGCTGATGGGGCGCAACGGCGCCGGCAAGTCGACGACGATGAAGACGGTGATGGGGCTGGTGCCGCAGCCGCAGGGTTCGATCCGCTTCGAAGGCAAGGAGATCGCCGGGCGCGAGCCCTTCGCCATCGCCCGGCTCGGCGTCGGCTATGTGCCGGAAGACCGGCGCGTCTTCTCCGAGCTGACGGTGATGGAGAATCTCGAAGTCGGCCGCCAGCCGGCGCGGGCGGGTGCGCCGCACTGGACGCCGGAGCGGCTTTTCAACCTCTTCCCGAATCTCGGCCGCATGCGCGATCGGCCGGGCGGCGCGATGTCCGGCGGCGAGCGGCAGATGCTGACCATCGCCCGCACGCTGATGGGCAATCCGCGCTTGCTCCTGCTCGACGAACCCTCGGAGGGGTTGGCGCCGGTCATCGTTGAGGCGATGGCGGAGACCATTCGCGTGCTGAAAGGCGAGGGGCTTTCGGTCTTGCTTTCCGAGCAGAACCTGCATTTCGCCGGCAGCATCGCCGACCGCGCCGTCATCATCGAGAAGGGGCTGATCCGCTTCGACGATACGATGGCCGATCTCAAGACCGACGAGGCGGCGCGGAGCCAGTATCTGGCGGTTTGAAGCCGGCGAGCAGGCGCCGCATCACGTCGAGCAGCGGCTCGACCTCCTGCTCCGCCATCGGGTCCAGCGCCGCGATGGTGATCGCCTTGGCGCGCCCGACATATTCCGGCAGCAGCTCGCGGCCGCGCTGGCCGAGCTGCACCAGCACGCGCCGCTTGTCGTCGGGATCGTGCAGGCGCTCAACCAGCCCGCGCTCGGCAAGGCGCGTCACCACGCCCCGGATGGTCGCGGGGTCCATCGCCGTCATGCGGCCGAGCTGATTCTGGGAGATGCGTCCATCGGCGGCGAGGCGGCACAATACCGCGAATTGCGGTGGCGTTGGCCCATCCTGGCCCATCATCTCGAGGAACATCGCGACATAGCGCTGCTGCATCTGCCGCAGCAGGAAGCCGAACTGCTCGTCCAGCACATAGCCGGCGAGATCGACCGGTTCGGGAGTGGCGGAATCAGCCTGACCACTGGCCGAGCGATGATGCCGGCCGAGCCCGTCTTCCGATTCCTCTGTGCGATCCATGCTGGCTCCGGGCGGCGATTCTGCCGGCTGGCCGGCAGGGGTCATTGTCCCGGATCATATGTATTCATTCAATCGCGCAGGCTAGCACAGCCGTCATGCTCGGGCTTGACCCGAGCATCTCATGAAGGAAGGGCGCATCCATCGGTGCGAGATTCTCGGGTCACCGCTGCGCGGCGCCCGAGAATGACGGCAAGCCCGTCGCTATCAGCCCAGCGACATCGTCAGCGGCGGCTTGACCTCGGGCGGCAGCGGCGAGGTGTAGCCTTCCTTGCCGAGGCGCGCCTTGTGATCGGCCTTGGCGGCTTCCATCAGGGCGGGGTCGCTGAGCACGGCGGCGCCGGTCGCAGCCATCGCCTTGGCGACATGGACCATCGCCTTGTGCGCGGCCGGCGACTTGCCCTGCGCCACCACCTGCCAAGTGTGGAACGGCGTGCCCATCGCGACGGTCGGCGCATGGGCCTGCACGGTCGGCACCGCCCAGCTCACATCGCCGATATCGGTCGAGCCGATGGCCGGGTTGCGCTTGGCATCGCGCGGCACGAGGAAGTCGGCGAGCGGCGCGCCGCTATCCGGCATGCCGACGGTGCGCCAGATCGAGGCGATCTCCTGCGGCGAGAGCGTGCCGCGAATCTTCTCGGCATAGGCCTTGTCGGCGTCGTCGAAATGCGGCGCGCCGAGATCCTCCATCACCTTGTGCATGGCTTCTTCGAGCGGCGTGTTGGCGACGAGGTCGGAGACGGCGCTGACGATCCGCATCTCCATCTTGGTTTCCGTCATCAACGCAGCGCCTTCCGCGATCTTCTTCACGCGCTGCACGAGTTCCAACATGCCGCGCAGGTCACGCGCACGGATCGAGTAGCGGACGCGCGCATGGGCCTGCACGACGTTCGGCGCGATGCCGCCAGTGTCGAGCAGCGCGTAGTGGACGCGCGCATCGGACGGCATGTGCTCGCGCATATAGTTCACGCCGACATTCATCAATTCGACGGCGTCGAGCGCCGAGCGGCCGAGATGGGGCGCCGCCGCCGCGTGCGAGGCGCGGCCGGTGAAGACGAAATCGGCGCGGGTATTGGCCAGCGCCAGAGCCGGGGCGACCTCCCAGAAGCTCGACGGGTGCCAGCTGATGGCGACATCGGCGTCGTCGAAGGCGCCGGCGCGGACCATGAAGGCCTTGGCGGCGCCACCTTCCTCGGCCGGGCAGCCATAATAGCGCACGCGGCCGGGAATCTTGTTCTCGGCCAGCCAGTCCTTCATCGCGACGGCAGCGAGCATCGCGGCGGAGCCGAGCAGGTTGTGACCGCAGCCATGGCCATGGCCGTTGGTCTCGATTTCCTTGTGCTCGGCGAGGCCAGCTTCCTGCGAGAGGCCGGGCAGGGCGTCGTATTCGCCGAGGAAGGCGATGACCGGGCCGCCTTCGCCGGCCTCGCCGATCACGGCGGTCGGGATATCCGCGACATTCTCGGTGATCTTGAAGCCCTGGTGCTTCAGCTCGGCGATATGCTCGGCGACCGAGCGCTTCTCGGTGTAGCACACCTCCGGCATGCCCCAGACCCGGTCGCTCAGCGCGATCAGTCGCTCCTTGTTCGCATCGACATGCCGCCAGAGATCGTTTCGATTGTCCATTGTCGTTCCGCCTGGAGAACGCCTGGGCGCTCCCCGTCTTTCGTTGAGAGGCGGATTCCCCGACGGGGCCGATGCAGCCGGGCCGGACCCGCCTCTGGTGGGCAGCGGCATATGAGCAATCTCGGCCGGCGCCGTCCAGACATTCAGCGCATGGCGGAAGAGCGTCTCAGGCTTTGCCCTGCACCGGCGAGGTGGCGGCGAAATCGGCGAGGATCGGGCAATCCGGCCGGTGGTCGCCATGGCAATGCGTCGCAAGGTGCCGCAGCGTGTCGGCCATGGCCTTGAGTTCTGCCGCCTTTTCCTCGAGCTCGCGCACATGCGCCATGGCGAGGTTCTTCACATCGGCGCTGGCCCGGCTCTTGTCGCGCCAGAGCGCGAGCAGTTCGCGCGTCTCCTCCAGCGAGAAGCCGAGATCGCGCGAGCGGCGCACGAAGCGCAACGTATGGACGTCTTCATCGGCATAGACCCGGTATTGCGCGGCTGTTCGGGCCGGCGGTGTGATCAGGCCGATGCTCTCGTAATAGCGGATCATCTTGGCGCTGACGCCGGAGCGGGTCGCGGCTTCGCCGATATTCATCTCAGGTCTCCTGTACATGCGAAACCGGAACTTGGAAGCGCTTCAACCGCAGTGCATTGCTGACGACGCTGACGCTCGACAGCGCCATGGCGAGCCCGGCGAAGACCGGCGAGAGCAGGATGCCGAAGGCCGGATAGAGCACGCCCGCCGCGACCGGGATCAGCAGCGCGTTGTAGCCGAAGGCCCAGGCCAGATTCTGGCGGATATTGGCGATCACCGCCTGCGACAGGGCGATGGCGCGCGGCACGCCCATCACGTCGCCCGACATCAGCACCACATCGGCGCTCTCGATGGCGATGTCCGTGCCGGTGCCGATGGCGATGCCGACATCGGCCTGGGCGAGGGCAGGGGCGTCGTTGATGCCGTCGCCCACGAAGGCGACCTTGGCGCCGCGCTGCTGCAGCGCCTTCACCACCTCGGCCTTGTCGGTCGGCAGCACCTCGGCCCGGACTTCGTCGATGCCGAGCTGACGCGCGACGGCTTCTGCCGTGCGCCGGTCGTCGCCGGTCACCATCGCGACCCTGAGGCCGAGCTTGTGCAAGGCGGCGATGGCGGCGGGCGTGGTCTCCTTCACAGCATCGGCGATGGCGATGACGGCGGCGATCCGGCCGTCGATCGCGGCATAGAGCGGCGTCTTGCCCGCTTCCGCCAGCGCCTTGGCGCGGGCCGCGAAGGGCGAGATGTCGAGCTTCGCCTCTTCCATCAGCCGGTGCCCGCCGATCGCGACCTTGCGATCCTCGACCGTCGCTGTGACGCCGCGGCCGGGATCGCTGGTGAAATCGACGGGCTCGGCGAGCGCGAGCCCGCGCGCTTTGGCCGCCGCGACCAGCGCTTGCGCCAACGGGTGCTCCGAGCGGTTCTCGGCCGAGGCGACGAGGCGCAGGACCTCGTCTGCGCTGAAGCCCGACGCCGGCTCCATGTCGGTGAGCTCGGGCTTGCCCTTGGTCAGCGTGCCCGTCTTGTCGAGCGCGACGATCTGGACGTCCTTCAGCGCCTGCAGGGCGTCGCCCTGCCGGAACAGGATGCCGAGCTCGGCGCCGCGGCCGGTGCCGACCATGATCGAAGTCGGGGTGGCCAGGCCCATGGCGCACGGGCAGGCGATGATCAGCAGCGCGACGGCATTGACCAGCGCATGCGAGAGCGCCGGGCTCGGGCCGAATGTCAGCCAGACCAGGAAGGTCGCCAGCGCCAGCGCGATCACCACCGGGACGAACCAGAGCGTGACCCGGTCGACCAGCGCCTGGATCGGCAGCTTGGCGCCCTGCGCGGCCTGGACGGTCCGCACGATCTGGGCCAGCAGCGTGTCGGAGCCGACCTTCCGAGCGGTGAAGCGCAGCGCGCCCGAGCCGTTGATCGTACCGCCGGTGACGACGCTGCCGGCCTGCTTGCGCACGGGGGCGGGCTCGCCGGTGATCATGGATTCGTCGACGAAGGAGGTGCCGGCCGTGACCTCGCCATCGACCGGAACCCGCTCGCCCGGCCGGAGGATGACGACATCGCCGGGGCGGACGCTCTCGACGGGCACATCGCTCTCGGCGCCGTCACGCAACACGCGGGCGGTCTTGGGCTGGAGCGCGATCAGGCTGCGGATGGCGGCGCTGGTCCGCCCCTTGGCGCGAGCCTCGAACCAGCGGCCGAGCAGGATCAGCGTCACGATGACGGCGCCGGATTCGAAATAGGTGCCCTCCGTTCCCGCCGGGAGCAGATTCGGCAGGAAGGTCGCGACCGTCGAGTAGAGATAGGCCGCGCCGGTGCCGAGCATGACGAGCGAATTCATGTCGGGCGCGAGCCGCAGCAGCGCCGGGAAACCCTTGCGCAGGAAGACGAGGCCCGGGCCAAACTGCACGATGGTCGCGAGCGCGAAGGAGAATACGCGCACGTTCCATTCGCCGAAGGTGCCGGCGAGCCAGTGGTGCAGCGCAGGGACCATGTGCCCGCCCATCTCGACGACGAGCAGCGGCAAGGTCAGCAGCCCGGCGAGGATGACCGAGCGCAGCAACTTGCCTTGCTCCTCGTCCCGGGCGGCCTGCTGGCGCGAGGCCGCGTCGCCATCGGCCGCGACCGTCGGGCTCGCCTTGTAGCCGGCGCCGGCCACGGCCTTGACGAGGGCCGGGACGATCTCGTCGCCGGCGAGCGTCTTCACGCTGGCGCGCTCGGTGGCGAGGTTGACGGTGGCCTCGACCACGCCCGGCACGGCGCGCAAAGCCTTCTCGAAATGGCCGACGCAGGACGCGCAGGTCATTCCCGAGACTGACAGCTCGATCATCGTCTCGACCGGCGTGTAGCCGGTGTGCCGGATCGCGGTCTCGATCTGCCCGAGATCGGTGCCGCCCTTGGCAAAAGTGACATGTGCCCGTTCGGTCGCGAGATTGACCGAGACCGCATCGACCCCCGGCACCGCTGCGATGGCGCGCTCCACATGGGCGACGCAGCTCGCGCAGGTCATGCCCTCGACGCCCACATCAAGGGTTTCGAGGTCGTTCCTGCTCCTGTCGATGACCGTCATCGCCGTCTCCTTTAGGGTGATGACGAGCGATATAGGGCTTCCCATGGTGGGAAGGTCAAGGGGTGTAATGGGCTTCGAATTCTCCGATCACCGGTTTGGCCGTCATGCTCGGGCTTGACCCGAGCATCTCATGCCGAAAGAGGCTCTTTTCATCTCATCCTGCCTAAGATTCTCGGGTCTGCGCTTCGCTTCGCCCGAGAATGACGCCCTGACCGTCCGGATCAAGGCATCTCGACCGAGACGCTCTTGATCACCGCATGGACCGGCTTTCCGGGCGCCAACCCGAGCAAGGCAACGGATTTCGCCGTCAGACGCGCCGCCAGCTTCGCCTCGCCGCAGGCGATGAGCAGATGCACGGTGCTGCCGCCGAAACCGCTCCGCTCCCCGATCTCGGAGATTGTGCCGGACAGCACGTTGAGCGCGCTGATGTCTCCGGGGCGGCCGAGGCTGAGCATGACGTCGCTCGCCAGGATGCGGATCTTGATGCGCTGGCCTTGCTGAAGCGTGCCGCGCGCGATCGCCAGCGGCCCGGCCGGAGTCGTGAGCCGCGCCAGCCCGAAAGCTTCCTCGAAGCCGGCGACCTCAGCCGAGAGCAAGGTGCTCGCCTCCGGCGCCCCCGGCCGCGCCGCCAGATCGGGGCGGGCGAGGATCTCGACTGTCGGACCGCAAGCGGCGATGCGCCCGTTCTCGACCACGGCGACGGTGGTGGCGAGGCGCGCGACCTCCGCCAGCGCGTGCGAGACATAGACGATGGGTATGCCGACCTCGTCGCGCAGCCGCTCGATATGCGGGAGGATCTCGGCCTTGCGCGCTTCGTCGAGCGCGGCCAGCGGCTCGTCCATCAGCAAAAGGCGGGGCTGCGCCAGCAGGGCGCGGCCGATGGCGACCCGCTGCTTCTCGCCACCCGAGAGGGTGCCCGGCCGCCGCAGCAACAGATGGCCGATGCCGAGCAACTCGAGCACCTTGTCGAGTTCGGCCGGCTTGCGCTGTCCGCGCGGCACGAACCAGTGCCCGAACAGCAGGTTCTGGCGCACGGTGAGATGGGGGAAAAGCCGGGCCTCCTGAAAGACATAGCCGATGCGCCGGCGGTGCTTCGGCAGGAAGATGCCACGTTCGGTGTCGACCAGCGTCTCGCCATCGACTCGGACATAGCCGGAATCCGGGCGGATTAGCCCGCCGATGACATTGACGAGCGAGGTCTTGCCCGAGCCCGAACTGCCGAACAGCGCGGTCAGGCGCCCGTCGGAGGTGAAGGAGGCATCGAGCTTGAAGTCGCCGAGCCGGTGCCGGACCGCGATATCGAGGGCGGGCTTCATTCGATGTCGATCCGGCGACCGACGATGCGCGCCATCAATTCGGAGAGGAAGAGCGCCGCGACCGAGATCACGATCGAGATCAGCGTCAGCCGCATCGCGCCGGCGTCGCCGCCCGGAACCTGCGTGAAGGTGTAGATCGCGGAGGGCAGGGTCTGCGTCTCGCCGGGGATGTTTGAGACGAAGGTGATCGTCGCGCCGAATTCGCCCATCGCCTTGGCGAAGCAGAGAATCATGCCGGCGATGATGCCGGGCAGGCAGAGCGGCAGGGTGACAACGAGGAAGACCCAGAGCGGGCTGGCGCCCAGCGTCCCGGCGGCGGCTTCCAGCTTGCGGTCGACGGCTTCGATCGAGAGACGGATGGCGCGGACCATCAGCGGAAAGCCCATCACGCCGCAGGCCAGCGCCGCACCCGTCCAGCGGAACGAGAAAACGATCCCGAACCAGTCATAGAGGAACTGCCCGATCGGCCCGCGCCGGCCGAAGCCGATGAGCAGCAGGTAGCCCGTCACCACCGGCGGAAGGATCAGCGGCATGTGGACGATGGCGTCGAGCAGAGACTTGCCCCAGAAGCGCCCGCGCGCCAGCAGAAGCGCAACGCCAAGCCCGAGCGGCAGGCTCGCGAGCATGGCCGTGCTGGCGACGATGAGGCTGAGCCTCACCGCCGTCCATTCTTCGGGCGAAAGCCAGTCGGTCACGAAGAGGTGGCGGGCTTGTTGAGAACCGTGAAGCCCTGCTTCTCGAAGACAGGCTTGGCAGCGGGGCTGCGCAGATAAGTCAGGAAGGCCTGCGCATCGGGATTGGCCGAATCCTTGGTGATGGCGACGGGATAGACGATCGGCGGATGCGAATCCTCGGGGAAGGTTGCGACGACCTTGACCTGCGGGTCGGCGGCCGCGTCGGTCGCATAGACGATGCCGAGCGGGGCCTCGCCGCGCGAGACCAGCAGCAGAGCGGCGCGGACATTGTCGGCTTGCGCGATCTTGTCCTTCACCTTGTCCCAGGCGCCGAGTTTTTCCAGCGCAGCCTTGCCGTATTTGCCGGCCGGGACGGAATCGACATTGCCCATGGCGAGGCGGCCGGAGCCGACCGCCGCAGAAACATCGACGCCGGGCTTGAGGTCGAGCTTGGCGGTCGAATCCTTGCTGGTAACGAGCACGATGCGGTTGCCGAGCAGGCTGACGCGGGTGTCCGGCTTGATCAGGCCCTTGCTGGCCGCATAGTCCATCCAGTCGAGATCGGCCGAGACGAAGAGATCCGCCGGGGCGCCGTTCTCCAGCTGCTTCGCGAGTGTGTTGCTGGCGGCGTAGGAGATCTTCGGCGCGGGCTTGCCGCTCTCCCTAACCCAGTTGGCGGCGGCCTCGTCGAGCGCATTTTTCATGCTGGCAGCGGCGAAGATGACGAGGTCCTTCGTCTGCGCCTGAGCGGCGTTGAACGCCGGGGGGAAACTCACGGCAAGGGCAAGGCCCATGCCCAGCAGGGTGCGACGCTTCAACATGCTGTTCCTCGCTCGAATTTATCGTTGTATATCGATGGATATAACGATGGTTGCCGCGCCCCCCGAGCCAAGTCAAGGCGCCGTCGCAGTCGGGTTGTCGCAACGAAAGGACGAGCCATGAAGATCAGCGCGCGCAATCAGCTCAAGGGCAGGATCGTCGAGATCACCAAGGGCGCGACGACGGCCCATGTCCGCATCGATATCGGCGGCGCGATCGTGACGTCCTCGATCACCAACGCGGCGGTGGACGATCTCGGGCTCACCATCGGCAAGGAGGCCTATGCCGTGGTGAAGGCTTCCGACGTGATGATCGCGATCGACTGAGGAGGTCTGCCGCCATGGTCCGCGAGAACGAAATCCGCGAGAAGGAGGTCGCCGTCGCGCCGCCGCAGGCGACCGATGCCGGCCTCGTCTTCATCGGTACGATCCGCACGCCCTGGACCTCGCGACTGACCTGTCCGCGCCAGGGCAGGGCGGACGGGCCGATCTGCCGCATCGAACTCTTCCCGCCCTGGGACGAGGCCCTGGATGGCGTCGAGCGCTTCGAACGGCTCGAGGTGCTCTACTGGCTGCACCAGTCGCGCCGGGACCTCGTCCGCCAGAGCCCAGCCAACAACGGCAAGACCCACGGCACGTTTGCCTTGCGCACGCCGGTGAGGCCCAATCCGATCGGCACCTCGATCGCGACGCTGGTGGCGCGGGAAGGGCGGGTGTTGCTGGTGCGCGGGCTCGACTGCCTCGACGAGACGCCGCTCCTCGACATCAAGCCGGACCGCACGCTGTTCACGCCGATCGCGCCGCCGCAGCCCGGCGATTTCGAGACGGGTTGAGGTTGCCCCGTTGAGAACGCCGTCGTTCTAGGGCGGAGCGAAGCGCAGACCCGAGAACCCTGGCAGGAGATGCTCGGGGCAAGCCCGAGCAAAACGACGGCGTTTCTGCAGTCCCGCTCAGCCGTGCGGGTGCTTGTGGATGGGGTCGACCCAATAGACCTCTTCCGGCTTTTCGACCGGGTCGACATCGGTGATGTTGACCACCACCGCCTCGTTGTCCGAGCGCACCAGCACGCATTGCAGTGGGTTGTCGGGATCGGCGTTGATCTCCTGATGCGGCACGAAGGGCGGCACATAGATGAAGTCGCCCGGCCCGGCCTCGGCGACGAATTCAAGCCGCTCGCCCCAGCGCATGCGGGCCTTGCCGCTCACCACATAGATCACGCTTTCGAGCTCGCCATGGTGATGCACGCCGGTCTTGGCGTTGGGCTCGATCGCAACCGTGCCGGCCCAGATCTTCTGCGCACCGACACGGGCATGGTTGATCGCCGCCTGCCGGAACATGCCCGGCGTCTGCGCCGTGTTGGGATCGAGCTTGTCGCCGGAGATGACGCGCACGCCATCATGTTTCCAGCGCGGCTCGCCGTCATGGCTGTGATCGTGCGGGTGGTCGTGCGAATGATCGTGGTCGTGGTCCATGGCAGTCTCCCGATCAGTCCTTCTTCGCTGGCCCGGTCGCCACAGGCCGCTGGCCCATGCCCCATTCGGACCATGAGCCGTCATAGATCGCCTTGGCCGGCTTGCCGACGGTCTCGAGCGCCGTCGACAGAATCACGGCCGAGACGCCCGAACCGCAGGTCATGATCGAGGGCTTGTCGAGATCGACGCCGGCATCCCGGAACAATTCCGTGATCTCCTCGGGAGACTTCAGCCTGCCATCGGAGGTGAGTTGGGATGACGGAAGGTTGAGCGAGCCGGGAATATGGCCGGAGAGGAGACCGGGACGCGGCTCCGCCGCTTCGCCGCGGAAGCGGTCGGCCGCGCGCGCATCGACCACTTGGATCGCCTGCGAGGCCGTGGCCCGCGCCACGTCCTCGGCATTCGCGACGGCGCCGTTGTCGAGCCGGGCGGTGAAGCTGCGGGGTTGGCGCGGCTGCGGACTGTCTTCCTCGACGGGACGGCCCTCGGCGAGCCATTTCGGGAAGCCGCCGTCAAGGATAACGACGTCTCGTGCGCCGAACACCTTGAAGGTCCAGCGCACGCGCGGCGCCGAGAAGAAGCCGAGCCCGTCATAGACGACGATGCGCATGCCGTCGCCGATGCCAAGCGCGCCGACGGCCGCCGCGAATTCGGGGGCGGATGGCAGCATGTGGGGCAGGGACGAGCGGCTGTCCTTGATCTTCTCGATATCGAAATGGACCGCGCCGGGAATGCGGCGCTGGGCATATTCGGCCGCTCCGTCGCGCTTCTGCGCCGGCAGATACCAGGAGGCATCGACGACGACGATATCGGGCGCGTTCAGGCGCTCGGCGAGCCACTCGGTTGAAACGAAAACGTCTTCACGGGCCATAGGCGTATCCTCTGGGCAAAGTCTTATCTGATGATCGGATCCGCTCCGTCATTCCGGGCTTGCCCCGGAATCCATCATGGAACGCGATGGATTCCGGATCGGCGCGGCCTCGAAATGACCGTGACGGTCCGTCGAAAGCCAATCTCAGGCCAGCGCGATGCGCACGCGCCGGTTCTGTTTGCCCTTCTTCTCGATATCGGTGACGCTGACGAGGCCGATCTCCGCCGTGTTGCGGACATGGGTTCCGCCGCAGGGCTGCAGATCGATATCGCCGATAGCCACGAGCCGGACGCGGCCCGAGCCGCGCGGCGGCTTGACCGACATCGTCTTGACCAGGCCCGGATTGGCGTCGAGCTCCTCGTCGGTGATCCAGCGTTCGGTCACGTCGGCATGGCGCGCGACCAAGGCCTGGAGCTTTTCGGTGATTTCGGCCTTGTCCAGTCCGCCTTCCGGGATGTCGAAATCGAGCCGCCCGTCGCCATCGCCGATCGATCCCCCCGTGACGGGGAAGGGCAGCACGACGCTGAGCAGATGGAGCGCGGTGTGCACGCGCATGCGCTTGAAGCGGCGCTCCCAGTCGAGCACTGCCGTGACGGCATCGCCCGGCGCCGGCAGCGCCTGTCCCTCAGCGGCAACATGGATGACGCGGCTCTTGTCCTCGGGATCGTAGATCGTGGTGCCGATGGCGACGATGCCGCCGTCCGTCAGGCGGAGATGCCCGACATCGCCGGGCTGGCCGCCCCCGGTCGCGTAGAACACCGTACGGTCGAGGATGACGCCGCCGCGCTCGTTGACGGTTTGGACGGTCGCAGGCGTCTCCTGCAGATAGGCATCCTGGCGAAACAGCAGTTCGGTCGGCATGATCTCGTCAATCTCGTGGGTCGCGCGCAAGGCGCCTTCGCCGCGCAGACTGCACCGATTGCTGCGACTGTGCCACAGCCTTGGCGGGATAACGGGGATGATTTGGACCGCATGGCTTCCGGCATCGCGTTTCGATGCCTAGATGGCTGTTCCGATCAAACCGGAGCCGCCGATGGCCTTGCCCCGCATGACCCCGCAGGACGGCGTCGCCTGGATCACCGGTGCCAGCTCCGGCATCGGCGCGGCGGTCGCGCTCGAGTTGGCGCGGCGCGGCTGGACGGTCGCGATCACCGCGCGCAGGACCGATGCCCTCGAAGCGGTGGCGCGCGAGGCTGAAGGCCTGCCGGGCCGGATCGTAGCCCATGCCGGCGACGTGACCGACGCACAGGCGATGCGGGGAGTGACGGAGGCCATCGAGAGCATTCACGGACCGATCGCGCTGGCGTTCCTGAATGCCGGCATCGCGTCGGGGCAAGGCGGCAGGATCAATACCGAGACGGTCGAAAGGGTTGTCGCGGTCAATCTGCTCGGTGTCGTGAAAAGCCTCTTCGCCGTGGAGCCGCGCATGGCTGCCCGCGGGCGCGGCCAGATCGCGGTCAACGCGTCGCTGGTCGGGTACCGTGGCCTTCCCGGTGCTGCCGCCTATGGTGCCGCCAAGGCGGGCGCGATCTATTTCTGCGAGGCGCTGCGCTTCGATTGCAAGGCAGCCGGCATTCGCCTGCAACTGGTCAATCCCGGTTTCGTCGACACGCCGATGACGCAGGGCCGGCGATTCCCGATGCCGTTCCTGCTGACGGTGGAGGATGGCGCCCGTCGAATCGTCGACGGCTTCGAGCGCGGCGGCTTCGAAATCACCTTCCCGCGTCGCCTCGCGTGGATCCTGAAGGCGGCGCGGCTATTGCCTTATCCGATCTATTTCGCGCTGATGTCCCGCTTTGCCGAGCGGCCTGACTGAGCGTTGCTTCAACGGTTGCGGATCTTGGCGAAGGCATCGAGCGCGCGCTGGCGCCCGAAGGCGAGGTCGACGAGCGGGGCCGGATAGGTCTCGCCGATTCGCACTCCCGCCGCGCGCAACGCCATCTCGGACGCCTTCCACGGCTCGTGGATGTCGTCATCCGCGAGCCCGGCCAGCTCCGGCACCCATTTGCGCACATAGCCGCCGGCGGGGTCATGGGTCGCGCCCTGCGTGACCGGATTGAAGATGCGGAAATAGGGCGAGGCGTCGGCGCCCGATCCCGCCACCCATTGCCAGCTGGCAGCGTTGTTGGCGGGGTCGGCATCGACGAGCGTGTCCCAGAACCAGGCTTCGCCGGCGCGCCAGTCCTGCAGCAGATGCTTGATCAGGAAGGACGCCGTGACCATCCGGACGCGGTTGTGCATCCAGCCTGTCGTCCAGAGCTCGCGCATGCCGGCGTCGACCAGCGGGATGCCGGTCTGTCCACGCTGCCAGCGGCTCAGCGCTTCCCTGGCGGGTTGCCAGGGAAAACAGTCGAAGCGCTCATCGTAGTTGCGTGTCGCCAGCTCGGGATTGTGGAAGAGCAGATGGTAGGAGAATTCCCGCCAGCCGATCTCGGACAGGAACTTTTCCGCATCGCGTTCCGATCCCGCCGCCTCGCCGGTGGCGCGGGCATGACGGAGCGCATGCCAGATCTGGCATGGACCGATCTCGCCGAAGCGTAGATGCGGTGAAAGCCGCGACGTCGATTCGCGGCGTGGCCGGTCGCGGCCTTCGGCATAACCCGCCAGTCCGCCGGCGAGAAAATCGTTGAGGCGGGCCGAGGCGCCGTCTTCTCCCGGCGTCCATTCCGCCCGCATGCCCGCGGCCCAGTCGGGCTTCCGGGGCTCGAGCCCGAGATTCGGCAGCGCAATGCTGAGAGGCTCGACCGAATCGGGCAGGGCAAGCGCCTCGATTCGCGCTGGCGCAGGAATCGGAGCCAGCGGCTCGCCCTTCTGCCGGGCGGCGCGCCAATACGGCGTGAACACCTTCATCGGCTGCCCGGTCGTGGTTGTGACCTGCCAGGGCTCGTTCAGGAGATGGCTGTTGAAGCTATGGACGCTGATTCCGCACCGCGACAGTTCTTCCTTGAGCTGGCGATCGAGCGCGATCGCCTCTGCCTCGTAGCGGCGATTCCACGTGACCAGCCTGATCCCGGCCGCTGCCGCGACGCGTGGAATCAGCGCAGCCGGATCGCCTTGCATCAGCACGAGCTCGCTGCCTTTCTGCGCCAGCGCATTGCCGAGCGTGTCGAGCGAGCGCGACAGCCACCAGCGCGAGGCTGCGCCGAGCGGGCGACGATCGGGGCTGGTGTCGAGAATATAGAGGCAGAGGACCGGCCCGGCCTGCGCCGCGGCGGCGAGGGCAGGGTTGTCAGCCAGTCGCAGATCGTTCCTGAACCAGTGCAGGGCGTGTTGGGCCATCATTCCTCACCCGCGGGGCGCAACATCGCGCGCACGCCAGTCATGCCGGCACAAACGCGGCAGGCGGCTATACAACGGTTAGCCTGGCACAAATTTCAGGTTGGCGGGCTCGAAACAGAGCAACCGCTTCCATTCGTGCAGGCCAGCCCCGCCATGCTCCATGGTGCCGTACATGAGCCAGCGAAGGCCTTGGACTTGAGGGTCCTGTCGATCCGTGAGCCAGCGGGCCACCTCAAGGAAAAGGAGCTTCACGGCGCCCGTTTTGAGATAGTCGCCATGCCCCATGATTTCGTGTGTGCGGCACATATTGCCGACGCGCCTCAGCGAAATGTATGCAACGAGCCGTTCGCCGCCTTCTTCCTGAATGAAGGCCCCCCATGTCAGTGTCCAATGCGAGGAGCAGGCCGGCGCGGAGGGTGGGGCAAGCGTATCGACGAGATTTGGCCCGACGCCAAACCATGCGGACAGCACCGGCCCCCCGGAACGGAAGCGTTTGGAGGCGGCGATAGCTGCGATGCTGGCGGCATAGCTCTCCGCTTGAATGGGTGCGCAGCTGACGCCCAGGCGGGCGGCCTTCTTGCTCGCACGCACGACGTTGCCGTGGGAGCGCTTCGCAACGGCACGGATATACGAGTCCGATGTCGGAAAACGATCCAGGTCCAACAGCATGGCGGTAGGAACGGTCCAACGCCGAAGGCCCGACCGAGGCGCGTTTCGCTCATGGAAGCGACGCGCATCGGAAATAATATGGCTGCACAAGGGGTGCACGCAGCGTTGCGGCGCTTCGGGCTCCAGATGCGCGATCGGCAGGATTTGATCAGGCTTAAGGCCGAAATCGCGCAGCCGTGTTTTTCGCGTTACCGACAGCCAAGGATCGAGCGACTTGTGAAGTTGGTTGGTGAGCGACTTCGCGAGTGTCATGGCGAGCTTTTCTGGCGGTCCTAAAACTGAGAACCGACCCTGCGACCCAGATATATGACAGTTCGCGACATGGCGATAAGCAAGTGGCGACTGCTGTCGCAGTCCGCACGAGGCATCGGATATTTGGCCAGGCAATCGGCCCAATAGCGTTCTCGGCGATGTTGAAGGCAAATCACCGAAGCAGGCGGCGCTCTACGCGAAGAAGACGAGCCGCCGCCGCCTGGCCGGATTCGGCGCGGCGAGAATCACGCTCTCCACGGGCAAAAGCGCGGACAAAATTGTCCCGCCGGAAAGCGGGGTGGTCGAAAACCGGGACAAATCGGGGAAAAGCGCAAGGAAACCAGCGCTTGAAAATCTGTTGGAGGCCTCGCCCGGAATCGAACCGGGGTGCAAGGATTTGCAGTCCTCTGCGTAACCACTCCGCCACGAGGCCTTCCGGCGAAAGCGGCGTCTGCCGCTTCAGCGAAAGCGCTATAACCACAAGCCGCAGTTCGCCGCAAGCCGGCATCGCACCGTCCACAGCGTTGATGACAAATCTGCTTCGTTGGCTCGCAAGGGGCTTGCGCTGCCGGGGGCGCCCCGCTATGACCCCGCCACGTTGTTCCCGGATAGCTCAGCGGTAGAGCAATCGACTGTTAATCGATTGGTCGCAGGTTCGAATCCTGCTCCGGGAGCCACGAAAACTCCTTAAAGCGTTGAAATGAATGGCGAATTCCCAAATCGGGAATTTCAGTCCATAACGCTTTCCCTATGATCTCCCTGCCGGAAATGCCGAGAATGTCGGCAGTCGCGTTGCCGTCTACGATTCTGTGGCGCCGCAATTCAGCCCGAATCGCGAATCGAAAGTGAGGCGCTGCTGCAGTCGAGACCTGGGGCGGCGGACGCCGGGCTGCGCATGCCCCCCATGCCCCGCAGCCCGGCGTCTAGGCAGCCCTCAGGAGTTCCACACGCTCAATGCTGAACGGGAACTGGACCGGCTTCCAATGCAGCTCGGCGCTGTCCTGCGGACTAAGCACTCCGGTCGCGCGCTTGGCCCGTTCGATCCTGGTCGAACCGGCCAAAACAAGACGTGAGGCAAGCATCGCACGCCAAGTAAGTCTGTAATTATCAAATTTTCAGCTTAATAAAAAAGTCTTCAAAGCGCTGATATCATTTGGGTAACATTCAGTTTTCTCCGACTGTGACTTATTAATATCAAGCTACCCCTAGCGATTTGCAGACGATTACCCATATCAAGGATCCGGCCTCGCTTGCAGGCAAAGATTTGATGGGCCGGCAGTCCGTCATTCCGAGCGCCAGCAGTATCGCCGCCCTCGCGCAGAAGGATCGAACCCATGGCT
Organism: Allobosea sp. 10L417; assembly: GCF_056395485.1. Classification (NCBI taxonomy): domain Bacteria; kingdom Pseudomonadati; phylum Pseudomonadota; class Alphaproteobacteria; order Hyphomicrobiales; family Alloboseaceae; genus Allobosea; species Allobosea sp. 10L417. The sequence continues at coordinate 119,407 of NZ_JBFTJP010000005.1, read as the reverse complement.
CGCTTGATCACGAAGACAGGACAACGTGCCGAGATCGTGTGCGACATGTCGAATGAGAGATCGGGTAAGCTGCTCTGCGACCCCAGCGTATTGGCGCTCGCAGACCTTCAGGGCGATCTACTGCTCGAGACAGACGAGGGGGGACGGTGCCATATAAGGATCACGTCGGTCGGCGCGGACTATATGACTTTTGCCGGACGAGTGATCGAAAGCGTCTGACGACGGGAATCCCGGCGCTGCTGCTGCGATTCCCATCGCGTCGCAGGCGGCGATTCTCAGGCGGCCCTCCGCAGATCAGCGGGCTCGTCAAACAGGTATTGCACCGGCCCGTCGGCATGGAGCTTCACCCGGAACGGCTTCCAGTGCAGTTCCGCGCTGTTCTCGGGAGCGAGCACTCCAACGGCCCGGCGGAGCCTGGCAAATTCGCGCTGGCCGATTTTCTCCGCGTCTGGGTTATCATTCTCGAGGTCGTAGTTGATGTAGAACGGGCGCTGATCGAAGTCGCCGCCGACGATCTGGCACTTCGTTTTCAACACCATGCCGGTGCCCTTGGCAGTCGCGACATATTCCGACTCGACGATCTCCATCTGGTATTCCCCGGCCGGAAGCGGCGTATAGCCGCTGCTCGGTTCGGCGTCGGGGTTGTAGCTTCCACCAATGCTAGCCAATTTGCATGCTCCTTCGGGCGCCTAAAGTGATCTAACGGGTCACATTAAAAGCCGAGGCGCGGATCACCGTCAAGCACAATTATGAGCATTTGGATCATACATATTGACCTGCGCGCCATGATGTCGCACTAATTGGGTATGTTAACACCCCAGCAGATACGCGCGGCGCGCGCGCTCCTCAACTGGTCACAGAATCAACTGGCCGAGGCGTCAGGCGTCGCGGCGCAATCCATCAAGAACATTGAGCGCGGCGTCACCGATCCGCGCCTGACGACCGCGACGGCGCTTCGGCGCACCCTTGAAGCGGCGGGCGTTCAGTTCGTGGATAACGGCGACACCGCCAGCGGCGCCGGGGTAGCGCTCCGCCTACCTGCGCGCCAAGCCGCAACAGAGGCGGAAATGCAGGCCAGTGCGGCGAAGGTGAGATCACAGGCCGCGAATGCCGTGGACGAGGCTCTAAGCGGCTCGGGCGCGACTACGCAGCAAAAGGCCGAGCGCCGTGGAGCGCTCACGGACGAACCTGCAGTGATCGGGCGAGCGCGAGGCAAGGGCCGCCGCAAACCCACCCCTTGACCGCACTGCGGCGCGTATGGGAGGCACGTCAACGGAAGGGGACGCTCAATGTTCGTCAAATTGGCCCATGTAACCGCAGTTCTGGCCCTGATTTTTGGACTATGGCGCGCGGGCATTGGCATATATGTCGCATCGATCGAGCCTTTGGAGGCTCGTGAAGCAGCGCGCGCCGCCTATATCGGCAGTAAGACGACTGGGCAGGCGATTGATCAGGGACTCTACACCTTCCTTTTCGCGGTTACTCTCGGCACCTTGGCCGCAATAGCGCGTAAGCGGGCGGAGTAGTTGCGCAGTTGCTGCGGCAGCCCCCCCTTGACCACGCCCAGACAGGTAGGTGACGCTGCGGCGAGTGGGAGGCGGTAAATGGCAAAGCTCGTAATCAAAAGCAAGGCTTCGCCTACGCGGAAGGCGCTAGCCAAGATGGTGACGGTCGAGAACACGGATGACGGCAAGAAGGTCACCGGAACCAAAAAGCAGGTGAAGGCGTGGGCTATTGAGGAAATCCGGAAGGGCCTCAAGCCTAAATAGACCGGCCCGGTCGCGGTACATCCGCGCTTACCGCCCCCGCGCCTCGCTACCAATCATGCCGCTCGCCGCCAAACTGGGCTTGAAAGGCCCGGGCGTGACGCTCGTCCTGAAAGCTGATCCGGACGCGGCGAGACGGCGGGTCCATCGTGATCCGCGCTTGGTGCGGGATTTTCCATTCGACTAGCCAGGTGCCGACTTCGAATAGCTGCTCGTTCAATGTGGCGGGATCCAACGGAATATCGACGCGAAAATGCCCTTCCGGTCCCACTCTGGTCGTGACCGCAATTGAATCTTGCGGGGTCATGGATGGTCACCCGTTTTCGCCCTCAAACGCCATTACGGCAAGAGCGGACGACCCTGCGATGACGAGCCAGATTGCGTCGCCAAACCACGTGGTCGGAATCGACGGAGAAGCCACGACCGAAGTGATCCCCGCCACCGAGAACAACGCCGCTAGAAACGAAACGCGCCACATTTCCGCCTCCATTTTGGAGGCGCTAACGCGCGTCTCTCCCGCAGGTTCCATCGATTTTTCTGGCTCACTCGAAATCATCAATCCCGGCGCGACCCGTGCTCTGCCTCTTGCCGTCGATGACGGTCTGCAGGCATCGCGCGGTTAGGCCGGCGACGTCGTTGAGCGTCTCCATGGCGACCATGGAGGGCGTGTCGAGGGGGATAGACGAGCACCAGCTGCGGACCTTGTTTTGGAATGCGAGCGTTTCCTGGCGCATCTCCGCGGCTGTGTGGGGATGCAATGAGCGAACTGACCTGCTCACCATGGCGGCCTCCATTCCTATGATTAGAACAAAATAGGAACAAGAGCCGGTGCGGGGTCAAGCTGATTGTGGATACGCGCAACAGATCATCCGGGACGCGGGGTCGGAATGGTGCTCCGCGCGTGCCTGCCTTAGTGTCGAGAATCGCCACGGTGGGATGCAGTTGATGAGCGCGGAGAAGCCTTTTGCATTTGTCCTGATGCCTTTCGATTCCGCGTTCGACGATATCTACAAGTTGGGCATCCAGGCTGCGGCATCAGAGCAAGGAGTAGTGGCCCAACGTGTAGACGAGCAATTCTACTCAGAAGGCATGCTTGATCGCATTTATCGTCAAATAGACGCAGCTGATTTCATTATCGCCGACATGACGGGTCAGAATCCTAATGTATTTTATGAAGTTGGCTACGCGCATGCAAAGGATAAACTTTGCACTTTGCTGACGCAGGATGCGTCCGACATACCATTTGATCTAAAGCAACATCGGCATCTGGTTTACGGAAATTCTATCCAGAAGCTAAAAAAGCTGCTTCAATCGGAAGTCGGGTGGCTAAAAGAAGAATCAAAAAATAGGAAGTCAAAAGCAGTTAATATAACCATGAAAGATCCATTCATTTATCTTTCAAAGAGCGATTACTACGCGCATGCGGTTATAGACGCTGTTTTTGACCTACATAACACGACGATTATCTCTTCGCCTGAGATTGGTGCGATTTATATTTATACCGGGCCAGGGTGGGAATTCCGACAAGGTGATGAGGTTTGTCCTTCAACCTCGTCAGACGTTCCCAAATACAGAAAAAGGCACTTCATAAGGCCACCGGTAAGCAAATTGCTGCCCGGCGGCTGGGCTCAGCTAAAGGTAAACGGGAAGAAACGTGTCTGGAGCAAGTTCGACGGCGACGAAATTCTCGAAAAATACCCGTTGAAGGGCGTCATCAATGTGCTTGCCGCCACTTCGGAAGGGAAGTTCTCCGAGAACTTCAATATCGACGCCGAAGCCGAGGAATTTCCATTCTAGCAGGCCTGACCGCACATCCGCAGCCGGTTTCCAGAGAAAAGGCCGCCAGCGGGCGCTAGCGGCCAGTTTTTTTTGGGTCTCGCTATATTAACGCGGATCAGGCGCGAAAGTTCCCCGGCCGCGCAGCCGCAGCCGGGCTGGGTTTCGGCTAGCCTCTCATGTGCCTATTGGTGCGCAGCGCATTATTTGCCGCTGACATCGGGCCGCGGCCCCGCAGCATGTTGTCTGCAATGCGCGCCTCAACAGCGCTGATCAGCACCGAAATGTCGCCGTTCGATTCTTGGCGGGTCTCAACCTGGGCGCCCGATTGGTTGGTGATGTTCACCGCCACCTGAGGCTTGCCGCTGCCGCCGGCACCCAACCCCGCCGGAACTGACGGCAGGCTCCTCGGCACGCCCACGAAGCCACCGCTTGCGAACCCGCGATGCATCGCCTCGAGATTGCCGAGCCCGATCTTTTGGACCGCCCTTTTCGAGAACACGTACTCACCGCCATGGACAACGCCCTTCGGCTCGTACGTGCCGCCGGCGCCTGTGTAGCCACCGCCGTCGAAGCCCTTGAACAGGCCCGCCGCCATCCCGAACAAGCCGCCTGGCGCACCATTCGTACCCGACGTGCCGAAGAAGCCGCCCAACGGGCCGTTGCCCATGATGGCGGCTTGCAGGGCGGCGCGCGCAAGTTGCTTCACTAAATTGCGGAGTACGTCGGTCGCCTTCTCGCCATCTACGATTAGGTCGCCGAGGCTGTCCGTTAGTGCATCTCCGAAGAAGCGCTGCGCTTCGTTGGCGTCCTTCTGAGCTTTCTTGACCTTATCGATGGACTCGCGCAGCGCCTCATTGGCCTTGACGATTTGCTCGATTTTCTGACGCTGCCCGTCGTCTTCGACTGCTCCAATGCGAGCAAGCTCAATAGCTGCGGCACGTTCGGCTTTCGACTTGCCCAGCGTCGCCTGCTCGGCTTCGAGGACGCGGTTAACGCGCTCGAGGCTCTTGATATAGTTGTCGACCTGCTCTTGCCGCTGCTCCGCTTCCGATTTGCCGCCACCACCACCGCTGGAGGATTTATCGGGGATCTTCGTGACGTCGGATCCGATGTAGCCGCGCCCGGGGCGGCTGGGCGGGAGAGGGGCGGACCACGGCACGCCTTCACGGGCCGGTGGTATTGGCGCCGTTATAGGCTGGCCACCCGCCGCCAGATCGCCAATCATTTTGCCAAGCTTGGCGCCGCCCGATCGGGCACGCTCCATCTGCAGGTTGAATTCCTGCGCCTGTTTGATCAGGTCGGCGAGGCTGGTGGCGGCATTGACGGTCGCAGCCTTCGCCGCGCCGATGAACGAATTCCAAGCGCCGGTCCATGCCTCATCAAACTGCTTGGATTTGGCAATGACATCGTCCGAAAGAACAGCACCAGCTTCGCGCGCGTTCTTAGCGAGTTGGTCGAGCGCTGCTGCGCCACCTTCCAGCAGCGGCAAGAAATCCTTCGGGATTCCGAACTTCTCGGCGATTGCGACCTTGTCGGCTTCCGTGGCGGCGCGGCTAATCAGGTCCGCAGCGGTGGCCAGGGCCTCATTGGTGCTGATGACGGTGCCGTTTCGATCCTTTAGCTTCAATCCGTTCGCGTCGAACAGCTTCGAAAGCTCCGTCTCCTCGGTCCGCGCATCGTTCAGCGCCTTCGCGAGACCGGTGAGGCCGCCATCAAATTCCTTGCCGGAGATGCCCTTGTTGCCGGCGGCATAACGAAGCTCTTGGAAGCGCTGAAGTTCGAGGCCGGCCTGTCGGCTTGTCGTCGCGAAGCTCGCAATCTCTCGATTGGCGTCCAGCACGCCCCGGGCGATCCGCTCGAGCCCAACGCCTGCAACAGCGGCGCCGAGGCCCTTCAGCGCGCCCGTAAGCGCACTGGTGCTAATCGAGGGGTTCAGCCTGTTGAAGCGAGCTTCAATGTCGCTAGCGGCTTTCTCAGCAACCGCGCCGGCAGCCTTCATCTGGCGTTCGAGCGCCTTGATGTTCGCGCCAACGGCAATCTGAAGTCCTTCGCCGGGATTAGCCAATGACTTCGGCCTTTTCCAGCAGGTCCACCATCGGGACGCCCATCAGGCCAGCGGACAACACAGAGGCGGCCGTGGGGGCGGTCTCCCCAATCGGGCGGTCACGGCAGTATCGCGTTGCAAGCGTAAAGGCTTCCTGCGGTGTCTTTCCGCCGCCGATCAGTCCCAGCCGGATAATTTGGAAAACCGATTCCGGGCTCCAGTCACCGGACTGGAAGTTCAGCAAAGTCCGCATCGGGCCTTGATTGAGCTTATCCTCCAGTTCGACGATCTGATCGAACTGCATACAAAAGTCGTGATCACCGTCTCCGAAGAACAGGCGAATGAGTGCGGAGGTTGTCTTCTCGGTCATTAGTATCAATCCGATAATTTGGCAGCCGCTGCGCGCGCTGCGTCTTCAATGCGTTTGCGGATCGCCTTCCGGCGCACCCGATAGGTAGGAAAAAACCAAGCGCGGGCCGGCTGGTTTGCCGTGCCGTATTCGCTGGCAAAAACGTAGTCGTAAGTTGCCGATGCGCCTTCGCGCACAGGCTTCGTCGTCTGCGGGCCGCCGGCTTTGACGTAGAATTTATCGCCGTACTTCCCTTGCTCCAGACGGATGCTGTCTCGCAGCGTGCCATCGTCCTTCGGGGAGCTGCCTCGCAGAGCCACGACGAGGTTGTTGCCCTCGATAAGGGCTTGCGCTGCGGCGGCCGATCTGACTTCGATTGGAACTTTGGCGAGGCGCCTCTTGAGGCGAGCAATTGATGCGGCGGATTTTTGGCCTGTGCTACCCATGCTCCGTCTCGTAATCCTGCGAAGCCGAGGAGTTTTCAGCTTCTACTGCCATAGAAATAGCTTGCTTTGCTGCTTTGATGCGCCGATGAAGTGGCGAGTCTGATCCAAAATTTCGCGAGTTCTAAAAATGTCAGAAAATAACGAGGCCATTGTCGACTTGGTCGCAGACATCGTATCTGCTTTCGTGTCGCACAACAGCGTGCCGCCATCCGAATTGCCGGCATTAATTGCTAGCACGCACGCTGCGTTGACGGGTCTTGGTAAAGAACCGGTGCCTGCCGTTGAGGAAAAGGCTGTCCCGGCGGTGTCGATCAAGAAATCGATAACACCAGATTTCCTCATTTGCTTGGAAGACGGGAAGAAGTTCAAGTCGTTGAAGCGTCATCTACGCACCGCGTACGATATGTCGCCGGAACAGTACCGTGCGAAATGGGGCCTTCCGAACGATTACCCGATGGTCGCGCCCGCTTATGCTGAGGCACGATCGAACCTGGCGAAGACCATGGGCCTAGGCCAGCGGCGACGTAAGGCCGTACCGGCGCCTGCCCCGGCTAAGCGTGGCCGCGCTAAGGCTTCGGCCTGATCCGCGCCGCTTATCGCTTTATTTACCTAAATGCGGGCAGGATAATTCCGCATTCCGCGAGAATGTGCCGGCTGGGAGCGGTGTAGCGTTTAGCCCTCAGCCGGCGCCTCATCGCAGCGCGCGCCCTCAACATTTCAATCGGAAAAATGTACGCGTTTGGCGCCTACCGGTCCCACGGAGACGCCAGTGGGAGCGATTTTGATCACCCCTCCCGGGTCAGATGGGATAGCCATCGGCGCCGTAGCGCATGACCTTCCGGCCGTTCTCTTCGCGTTGCTTATCGCGGGAATGGTGCGCGGCACAAAGTGACTGGAACGGCCCCGACCAGAACTTCTCGGCGTCGCCGCGGTGAGGCTCGATATGGTCGCAAACCGTGGCCGCAGTCGTGTCACCAACCTCGGCGCACATCCGGCACAGCGGCTCTTGCGCAAGTTGCCACCGCCGGATGTGCTTCCACGCTGCAGTGGAGTACCACGACAGCCAAGGCCGCTTCTCAGTCACCCGAGGCATCGGGCGACCTCGGCTTGTTCAGCGGTAACCGGCTTCGCATTCGTCGCGATCGTTGTGCCGTCCTGCGTTCGGAACGGTCGGTACGCGACTAGGTCGCCGATGGCTGGAGTGCGCGCGCCGAACACACTCCGATGAAGGAAGAGGGGCCCGCCGGCGGAGCTGATACGCGCACCGTGCAGCCCAACTGAAACAACCTCGCCGATCATACTGGGATGCCCCGCAGTCTCATGGCTGCTTCGGCCTTCCGGCGCAGGCGCCTGGCGGCGTTCACTGCATTGTCGTTAGCGCTGCGCACTAGGGAGACGGTCGTGCCCGGGTAGAAGGGCAGCGGGCATAGACTGACCTCGACGAGAAGCACGTCGGTAATGACGCGCTCCGGTAGGCTGCCCTCCGGATCCGTCCAGCTTTCCGCCAGGACTCGGAAGCCGAAACTGCAACCAAGCACCTCGCCACGATCGAGCGCCGAGATGGCTGTCATGCCTGCGGGCGATCTGTCGTCCAACTGAAGTCGGAACCACAATCCATGCTGGCGTTCTTCAAGCTGAAGCGTGCCAGCGGAAAGGCGGCCTAGCACTGAATCGTAGTTGTGATTCCATAGCGCAAGAACGTCATTCCGGTAATAGTTCTTTTGCTTGAAGGCGCCTTTGGCGATACTCTCGATATAGTATTCTCCCATCGGCTCCTTCTGCCCGAACACGACCGCGTAGCCCTCAGCGACATTGCCCGACACTGTCGCCGAGCCGCTGCGTGTCTCAATATTTCGCAATCTTTGCCTCCGCCCGGCGCAGACGGGCCTCCCGGTCCGCCGACGTCGTCTTTGGCTTGCGGCCGCGAATTATCGCCTGCGCGAACTTTTTTGCGTCGAAGTCGGTGTGGGTCGTGGTCCGGYCGAGCAGGGTCACCCGGTGCGGCAGGTCCGGCGTCTTCGCGTCGGCGAATTCAATTTTCGACATAGTAGCCAGCCTCCTTTGCTTCGCGGATGAACCGCTGAACGTGGCCATCCCGCGCGTCTCCAAGGAAGTTGGGAACCATCGGGCCAAGGGAGCCCCATGACACATCTTCGCGCTCGAATTGGTCGCGGAGGTCGTCGTAATCGGCGCGCGCCGCGGCAACCGCTTTGAGAGCGTCGCACATAGCGGCAACGCGGCGACCGTATTCTGGTTTGACCTGAAGGCAGATCGCACGGGACGCGCCAGTTCGCGCGACCGCAAGGCGCTGTCGAACAACCTCGAGCGCGGCGTCGATATCTGAGAGGGTTCGCTGAACCTCGGTTAGCCGTGTGCGCAGGCCGGTAGTGGAGTCGGACGTTTCGCCGAGGAGCGCGGCAACGCCGGGCCGCATAATCGGAGCGGGCGCCTCCTCAATCTTGCGAGAGAGATCGTGCCGCTCCGCAGTCAGCGCCGACTGCTGCGTCAGCAGATCCTGCCGCTTATCAACAAGGGCCGCATATTCCGAGCTGGCTTCTTCAAGAGAGGGAACGCGGAAAGGCTCGGCCGCGCTTGCGGCTGGCTTCTTCAAAAGTGCCATTGAAAGTCCTTAGGAAAATAGAGCGCGGACGGCGTCGACGATCGCGCTGCCGTTGATGGTGGTTGAGCGCCGGTGCCCGCATTGGCCCCAGTGCGCCGCATCGCTGCCGCGCTCTCGAAAGCGGCGGATGCGGGCGGCGTCATGGATGGCGATTTCCGGCCAGGTGCTGACGAACTCGATGCGCATCGCTGCGACGTCCCGCTGGCTGACGTGATCGCCCAAAGCCATTTCGGCGATCACGTCGATCACCTCGCGCGCCGACCGGGGAATGCTCGCCGGCCATTGCTCGTCGGTCTCGCCACCAACGGTGAGATCGACACCGAGGCTGGCGCCGCCCGGCGTGAGGCTCGAGAGGCGCTGGTGCGAAGCTACGACGTCAGCCAAGCCGTCTTCCATGGCGGCGGCGGCGACGATGCTGGCGAAATGACTGATGTCGAGTTCCGGAGCGCGGCGTGGGCCGCCGGTCGGAATGATGCCGGCCTCGGCAAGGCGGCGCGCGACCTGTTTCGTTCGGCTGATTGGGAAGCCGATATGCTGCTCGATGTTGGCGAGCACGCGGTTAAGCGTCGCCATGAATGTCCTCTGAAATGGGCCATTACGGGCCGTGGTGAGTGTTGGGGTAAAAAAATAGCGCCCCGGCGAATGGCTAGGGCGTTAGTCGTTGCCGGGAGGACAACAGAGGGAATTTCTCCCCTCTTACTATATCCCGCGCGGGGATGCCCGAAACGGACGCTCCCCAAAAATATTTACGCAGCCATCAATCTAGCCGCCTCGGCTAGAACCTTAACCGCGTGTCTGCGCCCACTATGACTGTTCATCGCGGTTCCGGCGGCCTCTGCTATCTCAGCGAAATTATCGGCGTTCATCACGGTACGCAGGAATGCCGCGCGTTTGTGGCCTAGTTCCTTCAGAAGGTCCGCGCGTTTCTGTTCGCGCTTGAATTCAGCCAGCGCCACGGATGCGCCTGGTGCAGCGGTAGTCTCACGCCGCGTTGTGTTGAAGTTGTCGTTATCGGCATCCGGCCCGCGTGGGTCGCCCCGTTCTTCTTTCGCCCGCTTGCGGCGTCCGTTCTGTCCAAAATATTCCAGTTTGCCCTTGTAGAAGTGCAAACCGTAAAATCGGCCGGTTGATGAATATCCGCCGATGGTCTGGGAGTTGTCAGCGCGGTGATAGTGGATGCCGCCCGCGAACTGCTCGATTTCGCCGCGCGGTGAGCGGCGCAGGAACGGCCTGAGTCCGTCGCTGTATGCAGTTAGCGTCTCGTCAATGCTCGGGCGCACGTCGTGTCGATAGTCGAGCCCGTATCCGCTTCCGGGCGTTGTGATCGCTTCGTCATTAGCGAACGCCTCGCCGGGCCGCAGCAACTCGGCGACCGCCAAGAAGTTGATATATGGCTGCGCGGCCGCCTGTGCTTCGCGGTAAGCACTCGGCGTCTGCTGATCTTCAGGCAGAGCTGAATAAGCCCTCGCGGCCTTAATGGCGTCGTCTCGAAATGCGTTGCGAATACGGTTCGGCGTGCTGTTATCGTTCGAAGGTGTGTTCACTGTTGCCCTCCCGAGGCATTACTGAATGCGGTTTCCCGGCCCTGCGCGGGCCGTGTGCGGCTTGTTTGGAGTAAAAGGTAGTCAGGTAGCCTGAAGGGCAGAGAGGCCGCGTACGGCCCTGCTATGGTAATCTAGGGCTTCGCGGCGCCGCAAAGGGGGTGCATAAGAGAATCTAGTGCTGGCGGAGCGAAATCGTCAAGGAATTCGCTATTTCGAATTTTGCGGATGAACGTTTTTTACTACCGGGCCGGTGTGCGTTTGCCTTGGCCATCTACGGCGACACTCCCGCCCCGGGCCTTCGGATGACAGTATGGCGCCGCGGCAATTGCCATCTGGTCGCGGATCTCTTTCGGCTGCGCCTCATCGCGCATGACCGCGAGCATGAATTCGAGCGGAGTGGCGCCAACGGGCCGGGTTGAAACCATTTGCCTGGCCCTGCCAGCGGCGCCCAAGCTTCCCTTCTTCCTGCCGGCTCCCGGCCGGTAGCCTCCTCTAGGCATCTCTGTTCCTTTGATTGATTTTCATACGGGTGGAAAAAAGTTGCGCGTGGCTCCCAGGCAGGTCCGCGGTCCTGATGTCAGCAACCGCGAGTTCGGTGCCCCCTGCGCGGCCTACGAATGTTCTTGCTATTCGCCGTGAAAGAGCGCCTCCTACAGAAGCAGTTGTCTCCTTGCTTATGGATATGACCGAGTGCGGCACAATTGATGCTGCCAAGCGGAGACACTTAATGATCATCGGAAATGGCTACTTAAACCTGCCTGATGGGCGCGGCGCCGATGTGTCTTATCAGTTCTCCAGCGAATACGACGATCAACGAGACGGTTACTTGTTCTTTGAGACGGAAGAGTTTGACGACGGCCTGTTTGGCCATCGCATGAGACTGGACTGCGATGACGGCAGCGCCGTCCTCGTTGTGGTGGTCAGCCGAAGTGACCGGCATCTGGCCGTCGCGGGACGCGTGATACCTGCAGAGGAAGCTCTGGCGGCTTAGTCTGACTGTGCCTGCATTCTCCAAGAGCCAGTATTGGCAATGAGGGTCTGATGTTCAAGCATGTGGATAGGCTCCGATATCTCAGGATAAAGACGCGTGCGCAGGAGAGGCGGAAACGAGCAAGGAGAGACGCTCGGGATCTTGTGCTTCAAAATGCGAAGATCGCTCTTGCCGCAGAGAACGATAATGCGCCTGCGACGCCTCCACTCCGAACGCTTATTTGACGATTTGAAGCCGATCTTGCGCGTCACCGGCCGGGGTTAAATTATCCGAAACGACCGCATAATTGGCGTCCTGCTTAGGGGCGTGATCGTGGCGGTGCTGGGTGTTGGCGTCCACTGGTGTTTTTGCGGTAGCGCTCGCGCGCGTGCGCGCATGAGTCCTCATAGCTTTTCCTGTGTTTGGACTATCGGTCGATGAGCCGACCGTTGCGGTGGGCGAGGGCGGCAGAGATTGAGGGTGCCCCCTCCGGGGCGGCCAGTGCTGCTGGCTGGACCTCATCTGAACACCAGCCAACAACGTCGTTCACCTCCTGTTGAAGCTGGACGCGATTGAATGTCTCCTCGAAAGGAGACGCGCATGCGCAAATTTCTCATTCTTGGCGCCCTGGCTATAGGGGCTGCGCTCGCAGGTCCGGCCGTGGCATCCGAAGCTTTGCCGCAGGCTTTGGCTCAGCATCTCGACAAAGCGCCGTCCAAGTTCGCCGGCCACCGCGGATATTACGGACACCGCGGATATTATGGCCGTGGCTACGGCTATCGGCGCCACTACGGCTACGGCTATGGCCGCCGCTATGGTGGCCCCCCGCCGTGGGCGCCGGCTCATGGCTATCGCCGTCATTATCGTGGGTGGTGAAGTTGAAGAGCGCCGGGTTTCCCCGGCGCTTTTTTGTTGTGGGCGAAGTTGGAAGCGCCAACCGGTGCAAGGTAGGGGCGGGGCAGACCCATGGCCAGCCCCGCTGCTCAACGACTAAGCCGCCCGATATTCGACGGCGGCCCCTTTCACGATTGCCCAGACACGCTGACCGATAGGATCAGGATTGTCGCTCAACGCAGGGTCGCCGCCCGTTGCCCGAACCAGCGACCGTGAGCACAGTTGCCCCGCCTCGCGTTCATCGTCCTGCGGATGCCAGGCGAAGTAGGTGTGGCTTCGTTCTTCGCCGGTTTGGACAAGCTTCAGGACCACCCTCATTTCGCCCGCGCCGTTGTCGGCGTCCCGATACTCCGCCCCGACAATGTCGGCGAGGTGCTCGCCCGCGCCCAAGTCAGTCCGGCCGCCAACGATGCGCAACGGAACGTTGCTGTTTGCGGCTTGCGGCGCGGAAGGTTTCAGCGTGCGCTCGGGCTTTGGCTCGACGCGCCGGTCGGCCTCGTCGTACTTTTCAGCGGCAAGCCATTTTTCCAAAGGCATGCGCTTCTGCCCCGGACGTGCCGAAGCGGCCCATGACGCGGCACGGTCGGCAATGTGATCGACGTCGGGGTTGACGAGATCGTCGAACTCGGCCCGGGCTGCGGCCTTGTTTCCGAGCCGGTCGTAAGCAACCCATATGCGCTCAAACCCGGCGCGCGCGGTGGGCGCAAGCCCATCCGCCGCAGCGGCGCCGGCTACATCATTACAATTACCTGTTCCCGGTTCTATAACCGGGTCCAGTAATTGAGTCTTGGGACCATTAGAGCGGGACAGTTCAGGCTCAACTGTCCCATTAGTGCGGGACACCACTGTACCATTAGAGCGGGACAGTTCTGCGGTGCCATCAACTGTACCGCCACTATGGGACGGTTCGGGAAATTTGCCCTGGCCGGCCAGCTCCAACACGTTGAGCACCGGCATGAACCGGCTCGCTCCCTTGCCTTTGCCGCGGCCCTTGTGGGTGCGAACAACCCAGCCGGTATCAAGCAGGGCAGACACGGCACGCTGCACAACGGAATGCGAGAGGACCGCTACGCCATCCGGCGCGCGGGCACGCATGACCTTGGATACATGCCGCATGGATAGTAGCGCATCGCCGTGGCCGTCATGATACCAACCGATTAGGAAGCGGTAGACGACGCGAGCATTCTCATAGAGGCGGTCGTCTAGGTCGATGAGCTGCGCCATCCGGAACTGGGCAACCGGCCCGGGGAAGGCATCGACCCCATGCGTCCAGTAGGCGCGGGACTCTGCGGTCTTCTCAGCGGTGAGTGACGTCACGGGCGCACTGCCTCTCAAATTCGATGGTGGCGGCTTCGGCGAGATGCTTGGCTAACGGGCCGGTGAGAAATGCAGAGGGCTCCCCAAATGCACGAGGCGGTTGAATGCGGTAGGAGCCATCCGGCTTTCGCCGGAGCTGCACGTTGTTGAGGATAAGATCGGGGGTGACCTGCACCGTGAAGGACGCGACAGTTATGGTCGGCCCGGGGCCGCCATATGCAATGGGGCGCATGGATGTGATCTGCATCACGCCGCAGCCCTCACGGTGCGGGCGGCGATGCGGGCGCTAACCCAGTCGACGACCTCGGCCCGCACGAATGCGATTCGGCGTTCTCCGAGAATGACGGCTTGGGGGAATTCGTGCCGGCCACGGAGCACGTTAATCTGAGGGCGCGACAAGGAGGTGAGGGCGGCTACGTCGTTGATGGAAATGAGCATCGGCGCGTTATCGTTCGCAGGCTGCATGAAAAAAATCTCCCGAGGGGTTGACACCTGTTTTGCGAATGTGCGATATTTGAATGGTAAGTACGAATCCACTCAAAAGCGGCGCTTCTTATAGCTGAGGCTACTATCGTTTGTCAATATCGATAGTGCCGTCAGAGGCTGCTAAAGCAGTACTTTTCCCAAGATTCCATCAAAGTGCGTCTTTTCAGCAACGCGTCTCCGCGCCTGTAAGCGCGTTCGGCTTTGTCTCCGACAACGTGAGACAAAGCTGCCTCCGCGACCTCCCGCTGGAACTCCGTCGCCTCGCCGCACCAATCCCTAAACGTGCTGCGAAACCCATGGACGGAGGCAATCTCCGCAACGCCGAGCTTCTTCAGAGGCTTTGCCAGCGACACGTCCGACAGAGACGCGTGAGCGCGACCGCCCGGAAAAACCAAATCATTGATCTGACGAGCCTTCATCTTACGGAGAATCGACACCGCCGCAGTTACCAACGGAACCCGGTGCTCTCGGCCCTCCTTGTGTCGTGCTGCGGGAACCACCCAAAGCGCGCCATCTAGGTCAATCTCGTCCCACACCGCGCCGCGGGTTTCGCCCGACCTGGCAGCGGTAAGGATTGTGAAGGCCAGCGCCTGCCCGCCCACGCTCGTCTCTCTGGCCAGCTTCGCAAAGAAGTCTGGTAGGTCGGGATAGGGCAGGGCTGGGTGGTTCTCGACCTGCAGCATGTCCCGCTTGGGCAGAATCTGGTCTAGGTGCCCCTTCCATTGCGCTGGATTATCGCCGGCGCGAAGGCCGCGCGCCTTGGCATGGTCCAGCACCATCTTCGCCATTTCACGGCACTTCTGCCCTGTCTCGGGTAGCTTTTGCCAGATCGGTTTCAGCATCTTCACGACGTCGTCCGTCGCGATGTCGCTGATTGGGATCTTACGAATCGGCTCGGCGTGCACGTTAGCAAACCGACGCCACCTCGGCTCGGTCTGCCGTCCTCGCCATTGCGACTTCATGGTCTCGATGTACTCGTCAACGACGGCGCCGAACGTAGGCCGATCAGATTGGCGTTTGCGGTGCGCGAGTACCTCGTATGGGTCTTTTCCCGCAGCAAGTAGCGAGCGCATCTCATCGGCCTTCTTTCGCGCCAACGTGATGCCAACCTCGCCGGGGAGGGCGCCGTAGCGCCCTAAACCAAGCTCTCGGCGTTTGTGGGCGCGCGGATAAATAAACGTCCAGTACCATGCTCCCGACGCGGCCTGGTGGAGCCAAAGCCCATCGCCGTCACGAAGCTTTGGCTTGTCCGCGGCCTTGATTGCAGCGGCGGTGAGAAGGTTCCGGGCCATGTTTATCCTACTGGTTTCCCTAAACCGCCCCTGACGACAATGCTGACAGGGACGACATTTATGCAGTCATCAGGGAAAGACAAGGCATTTCTGTTAACAATATCAGCGGCTTGGCCCCTGCTCCGGGAGCCAACATTTCCCCCCGAAATCGTTAGTTCGCCCAAACGCCCGCCGCCTTGTTGCGATGCAAGGCGCGCTTGCCTTTTGCGCGCGGGTCGAACACAAAGCAGCCGTGACGGCGCTGAGCCGGCCGCGTGGAATGTGCTCTCGTAGCCGCTGCGCGCCCGGTGCCAGCGCAGACGGAGAATTCAGGGTTATGGAAGGTTTCAGCGGGCTGCGCCGCAACATGGTCGATTGCCAGTTGCGTACCTATGACGTGACCGATCGGGCCGTTCTGGCTGCGGCCGATGCGGTCCCGCGCGAGGTGTTCGTCCCGGAAAATTTCGCGCATCTTGCCTATCTCGATCAGTCGATCGCCTTGCCGGGCACTGGGCGTGCGCTGATGGCGCCGATGGTCATCGCCCGCATGATCCAGCTGCTCGACCTGCAGGCGGGCGAGGATGCGCTCGAATATGGCGGCGGCTCCGGCTATGGTGCGGCTCTGATGGCCCATGTCGGCGCCAAGGTGACATTGTGGGAGCCCGACTCGGCTGCTCGCACTCTTGCCGAAGGTGCGCTGCGCGCCGCCGGCGCTCGCCAGGTCACGATCACTGCCACGCAGCCTGCCAGCGAATCGTTCGACGCGATTCTGGTGAGCGGCTCTTGCGAGACCGAGCCGGAATCGCTCTTCCCCTTGCTGCGTGCCGAGGGGCGGCTGGTCGTGGTCGAGGGGGCAGGCCGCGCCGCCCGCGTCAAACTCTATCGAAAATCCGCGGATATCGTTGCCGGCCGCCCGGTGTTCGACGCTGCGGCTCCGGTTCTGTCCGAGTTCCGGCGACCGGAGGCATTCATCTTTTGAGCGTTTGCATTTTCGAAAGGAGGGTGTCGCATTTTTGTGGCAGGTTCCGAGGGAAATGCTCTTGACGGCACCCATGCGTTGGCTCGCGGCGTCGGGCAGAGTATGAAATTGAGACTTATGCCGAGGCTGGGGCGTAGCCTGGGCGCGACTTCAGTGCGCACACGAGGCGTCCAGTGAAAAGACAATACGACAAGATTTCCGGGTTCGGGCTCTCCGCCATCATCGCCTTGGCGATGTCAGGCGGATGGGCTTTGCCTGCGGCGGCCCAGTCGATGGAAGCCGCGCTGGCTCGGGCCTATTCAGGTAACCCGACGCTGAATTCGCAGCGCGCATCGGTGCGCGCCGTAGACGAGAATGTTCCGCAGGCTCTTTCCGGATATCGGCCCCGCATCCAGGCTTCGGCCGATATCGGCGCGAGCATCTTGGAGACCGACACCCCGGCCGGCAGTACGTCATCGGGCCTTCACAACAGCACTGTCAGTCGGCTGGCGCCGCGCGGCGCCGGCGTTTCGATCACGCAGAACATTTTCGACGCCGGCAAGACCCGCAACTCGGTCGGCCAGTCCGAATCGCAGGTGCTTGGCGCACGCGCCACCCTGCGCAATACCGAGCAGAACGTGCTGCTCGATGGCGCGACGTCCTATATGAACGTGCTGCGCGACACGGCGATTCTCAGCCTGAACCGTAACAACGTTGAGGTTCTGGAAGAGCAGCTGCGCCAGACGCGCGACCGATTTCAGGTCGGCGAAGTGACGCGAACCGACGTCGCGCAGGCCGAGGCGCGGCTGTCCTCCGCGCAGTCGCAGGCGATTCTCGCCGAATCGAATCTCAAGACCTCGGTGGCGCGGTTTCGCCAGAATATCGGTATCGAGCCCCGTTCGCTGACGCCCGCCCGTCCGGTCGAGAACCTCCTGCCGAAATCGCTGCCGCTGGCGCTGAATCATGCGCTCGGAAATCATCCGGCGATCGTCGCGGCCCTGCACGGCGTCGATGCCGCCGAGTTGCAGGTGAAGGTGACGGAAGCTGACCTCTATCCGACCTTTGGCGTCACCGGCACGGTCCAGCAGCGTTACGACAGCACGTTCTTCGGCGACAACCGCCTGTCGGCGACCATCGTCGGCGCGCTGACGATCCCGATCTATGAGGGCGGGCAGGTCTATTCCCGCACCCGCCAGGCCAAAGAAACGGCCGGGCAACGCCGGATCGATGTCGATACGCAGCGCGATACGGTTCGCGCGGCAGTCGTCTCCGCCTGGGGCGGGTTGGAAGCGGCCAAAGCGCAGATCATCGCCGCGCAGGCTCAGGTCGAGGCGTCCTCGACGGCGCTTGCCGGCGTGCGCGAAGAGGCCAAGGTCGGCCAGCGAACCACTCTCGACGTCCTGAACGCGCAGCAGGAGCTGGTCAGCGCGCGTTCGAGCCTGGTGACGGCGCAGCGCGATCGTGTCGTCGCTTCCTATGCGGTGCTTTCGGCCGTCGGCAAGCTCTCCTCGCAGACGCTCAAACTCAAGGCGGAGACCTACGAACCCCGCCAGCACTACGATCAGGTCAAGGGCCTGTTGTGGGGCACGCAGACGCCTGACGGCCGCTGAGGCTCTCCTTAAATGCGGCTGGCCATGATGCCGGCCGCCTCGAGCATCGGTCCGAAAAGTGGAATTCGCTTTTCGGACAAATCCGATGCTCAGACAAAGGTAGATCGCCATTGCGCGTTCGACAGGACGCGCGGCTACCGGGGCCGGCGCATTCGCGCAACAGCGCCGATTTCTCCTGTGGGATAGGCTGTGCTCGCCTTGTCTGCCCCGCAAGTCGTGGAATACTCAGCTCTTGGAGCAGCGTTGATTCCATCGGCGCGCCCGTTGTCGAAACGGTCAGGCCTTCATGAGCGCGCAAGCCAAGCCCAACGAACCGTCGATGGAGGAGATTCTCGCTTCCATTCGCCGGATCATTTCGGACGATGAGGCGAAGCCGGGCGAGGCTGCTGCCGCTCAGGTTCTGCAATCGGAGCCCGAGCCCGAGCCCGAGCCGGCCACGATAGCTGCTATCGACGATGACGTGCTTGATCTGGGAGCCGAAGCCGCTCTGATCGCAGCCCCGACAGCTGCGCCTGCAGCTGAAGCGGAACCAGCCCCACCGATCAGCATCGTCGACGATTCCGACATCGCCTTCGCCGATGAGCAGCCGGCCGTTGCTGTTGCGGCGCCGCCGCCTCCTGCGCCGGAACCGGCTCCCGTCATCGCTGCGTCGCCCGCGCCTGCCGTGGACATGGCAAGCCTGCTCTCGGACCAGGCCAGCTCGGCCGTGACCAACGCTTTCGGCCAACTCGCCAGCACCGTGCTCAGCAACAACGCCCGGACGCTGGAAGACCTGGTCAAGGACATGCTCAAGCCGATGCTCAAGACCTGGCTCGACGACAACCTTCCGACGATGGTCGAACGTCTGGTCCGCTCCGAGATCGAGCGCGTCGCCCGCGGCGGACGCAGCTGACCGGCTCCAAGGCCCGCCCGCTCCTGCGGCCGCTCATGGGGGCAGGCGGAGCGCCATCAGGTCTCGGTTCGTTGCGAGCTTTCCCGGGGAGGGCTGGCGGGTTGCACTCGGCGCCGCCGGACGACAGCGGGTGCTGCCTGGCGGCGGCGTGGCCGCCGAGCCCGGCTGTCGAAGGCCCCGGCTTCCCTGAGCCGTTCGAGCCCGTATCCAGCGACAGCGAGCAAGGTCGCGGGTGCGCCAAGCCGCGACACCAGCATCGTCAGCCCGACCGCAATCGGACGCGGATAGCGCCCCGAGGCGGCCTCGGCGGCGAACCATGCCCCGAGGCCATGAACAATGAGCTTCAGCATCGTTTTTCCTGTTCAGCAGCAGAGCTTTAGAGGACGACCTTGCGGTGCTCTCCGAGTTCGGGTTTCGAGCCGGTCAGAGCAGCCGCGGCCATCTTGACGCTGGTGACGATCTTGCCGGGGCTGTCCCAGAACTCGGCCATTGCGGGCCGCACGCGCAGGATGCGGATGTTGGGATCGTTCTCGTCGTCCCAGAACGCCTTGTTGCTCGGCTCCCACAGGGCACGCACGCGGGCGCGATCGTCGACCAAGCTCGCCGTGCCGCTGATCGACAGATAGCGGTGTCCGCTCGTGTCGGAGAAGGCGAGGCAGACATTATCGTTGATCTGGATCTCGTCGTCCTTGTGATGGCGGCGATCCGTCAGGAAGTAGATGGTGTCCTCCTCGCGCTTGCCATGGGCGTGCATCGGGCGCGCCCGAAGCTCGTCGCCATTGCCGTCATGGGTCACGAGCATGGCGAATTTGATCGAGTCGATGAGGTCCCAGACGCGTTTCTGATCGTTGTGAGGCATGTCGGCGTCTCCCGTTGAGCTGTCTTGGATGCAACGGATCGCCGCGTGGCAGGTTCCCTCCGGCGTTCAGGCCTTGGCGAGGGAACAATGGCGCCCCCCACGCGTAGGGAGTGGCGCGCAGCGGCCGTTCTCGGCGCGGCGTTTTCATGTGTCGCTTTCCGCTCAGGGGGATTTGCCATGGCCAAGCCTGCCACCAAGACTGCGCCGAAGACCTCCGCATCCGCGAAGATCGTCAAATCGAGCAAGATCGATCTGGCTTCGAACACCAAGACGAAGGTCGTCGGGCTGCTCAACGAACGACTTGCCGACGGCATCGATCTGGCGCTGGTCACCAAGCAGGCGCACTGGAATCTGAAGGGACCGGGCTTCATTGCCGTGCATCTCATGCTGGACGGCTTTCGCGACGACCTCGACGAGCATGTCGACACGGTCGCGGAGCGGATCGCGCAGCTCGGCGGCATCGCGCTCGGCACCGCGCAGACGACGGTCGCGGCGACCTCGCTCAAGCCCTATCCGACCGAGATCGTGTCGGTTCAGGACCATCTCCACGCACTGATCGAGCGCTATGCCGACACCGGCAACAAGGTTCGCGACGCGATCGACGCCTGCGCCGAGGCTGGCGACGCCGATTCCGCCGACATCCTGACGGCCTATTCGCGCATGCTCGACAAGTCGCTCTGGTTCCTGCAGTCGAACCTTGGTTGAGCCGCTTCAGCGCAAGGCTGGCGATCGCCCGTCATCGAAAACGTTGACGGGCGCCCTTCGCATGCGCTCTTAAGACACGAGACCTTTTGGCCTGTGATCTTTCCGGCCGGGGCAGGTTCCCCGGCCTTTCTGCGTTCGAGCGATGTGATGATGGACAAGACTTTCGAGCCGGCAGCCGTCGAGGCCCGGATCAGCAAGGCCTGGGACGAGGCTGAAGCCTTCAAGGCGGGCAGGGGCGCCGCCGCCGGGGCCGAGCCCTATTGCATCGTGATCCCACCGCCAAACGTCACCGGCTCGCTGCATATGGGCCACGCGCTCAACAACACGCTGCAGGACGTGCTCTGCCGCTTCGAGCGCATGCGCGGCAAGGACGTGCTCTGGCAGCCCGGCACCGACCACGCGGGCATCGCGACGCAGATGGTCGTCGAGCGCAAGCTCGCCGCCGAAAACCGCACCGACCGCCGCACGATGGGGCGCGAGGCCTTCCTGGCCGAAGTCTGGAAGTGGAAGGAAGAATCGGGCGGCACGATCGTCAACCAGCTCCGCCGTCTCGGGGCCTCTTGCGACTGGACGCGCGAGCGCTTCACCATGGACGAAGGGCTGTCGGCCGCCGTCCTCAAGGTCTTCGTCGGCCTGCACAAGCAGGGGTTGATCTATCGCGCCAAGCGGCTGGTGAACTGGGATCCAAAATTCCAGACCGCGATCTCGGATATCGAGGTCCTGCAGGTCGAGAAAACCGGCACGTTCAAATGGGAGCGGGGCGGCGAGGAGCCCTTCGACGCCGCCAAGCTCGACAAGGCGCTGAACCGCGATCCGAACGGCCATCTCTACTATTTCAACTACCCGCTCGAAGGCGCGACCTACGACGCGGACGACGCTTCGACCTTCATCACCGTCGCCACGACCCGTCCAGAGACGATGCTCGGCGACACCGGCATCGCCGTTCATCCGGACAACGAGACAATCGGCCATCTGATCGGGCGCGATGCCGTGCTGCCGCTGGTCGGCCGCGTCATCCCGATCGTGCCCGACGACTATGCAGATCCGGAGAAGGGCACCGGCGCGGTCAAGATCACCCCGGCGCATGATTTCAACGACTTCGAGGTCGGCAAGCGCCACAAGCTCGATGTCGTCAACATCCTCGACGGCGAGGCGCGCATCCTGCTCGCCGGCAACGAGGACTTCCTGGCCGGATCCAAGCCGGAAGCCGAGACGCTCGCGCTCGACGGCCTCGACCGTTTCGTCGCGCGCCGCCGCGTCGTCGCGATGATGGCCGAGCGCGGCTATCTCGCGAAGGTCGAGCCGCATGGCCATACCGTGCCGCATGGCGACCGCTCCGACGTCGTCATCGAGCCCTGGCTGACCGACCAGTGGTATGTCGACGTCAAGCCGCTGGCCGACCGCTCGATCAAGGCGGTCCGCGACGGCCGAACGACCTTCACGCCCGAGAACTGGACCAAGGTCTTCTACGACTGGCTTGAGAATATCGAGCCCTGGTGCGTCTCGCGCCAACTCTGGTGGGGCCATCAGATCCCAGCCTGGTATGGACCGGACGGCGAGGTCTTCGTCGCCGAGTCGGAAGCTGAGGCGCAGACGCTGGCGATGGCGCATTACGGTGACACCGTCGCGCTCAAGCGCGACGAGGACGTGCTCGACACCTGGTTTTCCTCGGCGCTCTGGCCTTTCTCGACGCTGGGTTGGCCGGAGCAGACGGCCGAGCTGAAGCACTATTACCCGACGGCGACGCTCGTCACCGGCTTCGACATCATCTTCTTCTGGGTCGCCCGGATGATGATGATGGGCCTCAATTTCATGGACGAGGTGCCGTTCCGCGAGGTCTATCTGCACGCCATCGTTCGCGACGAGAAGGGCGCGAAGATGTCGAAGTCGAAAGGCAACGTCATCGATCCGCTGGTGCTCGTCGACAAATACGGCGCCGACGCGCTGCGCTTCACGCTGGCCGCCATGGCGGCGCAGGGCCGCGACATCAAGCTCGCGACTTCCCGCGTCGAGGGCTACCGCAACTTCGCGACCAAGATCTGGAACGCCGCGCGCTTCGCTGAACTGAACGGCTGCCTGCGCGCTGCCGATTTCGACCCAGCCGCCGTCAAGCAGCCGCTGAACCGCTGGATCCTCAGCGAAGCCGCGCAGGCGGCCGAGGAGGTCGCGGCCGGCATCCCCAGCTTCAAGTTCAACGAGGCGGCGGGCGCGGCCTATCGCTTCGTCTGGAACCAGTTCTGCGACTGGTATCTGGAGCTTGCCAAGCCGGTGCTGCAGGGCGAGGGCGTCGATGCCGCGGCGAAGGCCGAGACGCAGGCGACGGTCGCCTACGTCATCGACCTGATCTGCCAGCTCCTCCACCCCTTCATGCCCTTCCTGACCGAAGAGCTCTGGGCGCAAAAGGCCGAGGCCGGCGCGCCGCGCAAGCTGGCGACGGGCGATGCTTCGCTGGTCTGCCTCACCCGCTGGCCCGATCTTTCAGCGCTCAAGGATTCGGCGGCCGAGGCCGAGATCGGCTTCGTCGTCGACCTGATCTCGGACATCCGCTCGGTGCGCTCGGAGGTCAATGTTCCCGCCGGCACGCAGGCGCCCCTCGTGCTCGTCAACGCTTCCGCTGCGACGCGGGCGACGATCGAGAGCTGGCGGCCGATGATCGAGCGTCTCGCTCGCGTTTCCGACATCGCCTTCGAGGCGGCTGCGCCGGCGCAATCGGCACAGATCATCGTGCGCGGCGAGGTGGCGGCGCTGCCGCTCGCCGGCCTGATCGACCTCGACGCGGAGCGCACGCGCCTGACGAAGGAACTCGCCAAGCTCGACCAGGACATCGCGATCGTCGAGAAGAAGCTGGGCAACCCTGATTTCATGGCCCGCGCGCCGGAAGAGATCGTCGAGGAGAACCGCGAGCGCAAGGCTGCGGCGCAAGCGCGCAAGCTCAAGATCGCCGAGGCCCTGACGCGGCTATCGTGACCGGCCACCGCAATCCGGTCACGGCAATGTCGTCAAATTGACGTTGATCCAAGAGAGGACTGGCAATCTCTCGCGGACCCCGCTTAGATGCGCCCGACGCAAATCCGCCATGCAGAATGCGTGGCGGCCAAAGGACCGGCTGTTCAGAACCCATGCTCAAGCGAGCTTATGACTGGTGCGTTTCGTACGCCTCCCATCCTGCTGCCCCCTGGCTGCTCTTCGCCATCACCTTCGTTGAAAGCTCGGTCAGCCCGCTGCCGCCGATCCCGCTGTTGATTCCGATGTGCATCGCCCGGCCGGACCGCGCCTGGTTCTATGCCGGCATCTGCTCGCTCGGCGCGGTGCTCGGCGGCTATCTCGGCTATGCCATCGGCGCTCTGCTCTACGAATCGGTCGGCGCCTGGCTGATCGGCATCTACGGGCTGCAGGACAAGGCCGCGCACCTGATCTCCTCCTCGCAGGATTACTGGTTCTGGGTTCTCGTCACCAAGGGCCTGACGCCGATTCCGTTCAAGATCGTCACGATCATGTCGGGCTTCCTGCATTTCGACCTGTGGAAGTTCACCATCGGCATGGTGGTGTCGCGCACCACCTTCTTCCTGATGATCGCTGTGGCCTTGCGCTTCTATGGCGACGACATCCGCATCTTCATCGAGAAGCATCTGCCGATGACCGCGCTCGCCCTCCTCGCCATCATCGTCGGTGGCTTCTTCGTCCTTCCCATGGTGCTCTGAGCGGCTTCTTGAAAACGCCWGCCTGATCCCGAGGGGCGCCTTCGGGCGCGTCTCGAAGGATGGCCCTGATCTCGCCTGAGTCTCCTGGAGCATCCTTCGAGACACCATTCCCGGCGGGATGGCTCCCGAGGATGAGGGCTTGAGGGAATTTGCAGACGGGTCTGAGCGGCCGCTGCGTCAACTGCCGCACTCAACTTTGTGACATCGCCGCAACACACCGATGAGATCGGCGCCCCGCGCTCTCGCGACTATCGCAATCGCCGCGATGCCGCCACAAACGGCGCCCAGCAAAACGGGGCGTTAAGTCCCTGAGATATATTCAAATTGGAACTAACGTGCGGGTATCGGATCGGTTCCGGGCCGCTGTTGGGTATTCGGGGGTGCGATTGCTCCCGGCGTGCATGGCGTGGCACATCTTCGCGCCGTGCTGGCCGGGGGACGGGACGAGTGGCGATGGATACGCGTGTGTTCGACAAGTCGAGGCTGCCGAGCCGCCATGTGAGCGTTGGCCCGGCCAAGGCCCCGCACCGCTCCTACTATTATGCGATGGGCATGACCGCGAAGCAGATCGCGCAGCCCTTCGTCGGCGTCGCCTCCTGCTGGAACGAGGCGGCCCCCTGCAACATCTCGCTGATGCGCCAGGCCCAGGCCGTGAAGAAGGGCGTGGCGTCCGCGGCCGGCACGCCGCGCGAGTTCTGCACCATCACCGTCACCGACGGCATCGCCATGGGCCACCAGGGCATGAAGTCGTCGCTCGCCTCGCGCGAGGTCATCGCCGACTCGGTCGAGCTGACCATGCGCGGCCATTGCTACGACGCTCTCGTCGGCCTGGCCGGCTGCGACAAGTCTCTGCCCGGCATGATGATGGCGATGGTGCGCCTCAACGTGCCATCGATCTTCATCTATGGCGGCTCGATCCTGCCCGGCACCTTCAAGGGCCGCCCCGTGACCGTGCAGGACGTGTTCGAGGCCGTCGGCAAGCATTCGGTCGGTGCGATGTCCGACGAGGACCTGAAGGAGCTTGAGGAGGCCGCTTGCCCCTCGGCCGGCTCCTGCGGCGCCCAGTTCACCGCCAACACCATGGCGACGGTCGCCGAGGCGATCGGCCTGGCATTGCCCTATAGCTGCGGCGCGCCGGCGCCCTACGATGTCCGCGACACCTTCTGCTACACCGCCGGCGAGATGGTGATGGAGCTGATCGCCCGGAACATCCGCCCGCGCGACATCGTCACCCGTAAGGCGCTCGAGAACGCCGCGATGGTCGTCGCCGCCACTGGCGGCTCGACCAATGGCGCGCTGCACCTGCCGGCGATCGCACATGAATGCGGCATCGACTTCGATCTCTTCGAGGTCGCAGAGATCTTCAAGAAGACGCCTTACATCGCCGACCTGAAGCCGGGCGGAAAATACGTCGCCAAGGATATGTTCGAGGTCGGCGGCATTCCGCTCGTCATGAAGAGCCTGCTCGATGCCGGCTTCCTCCATGGCGACTGCCTGACCGTCACCGGCCGCACCATCGCCGAGAATATGGCTTCGGTGAAGTGGAACGATCAGCAGGACGTCGTCTACCGTGCCGACAAGCCGATTACGGTCACCGGCGGCGTCGTCGGCCTGCAGGGCAATCTGGCGCCCGAAGGCGCGATCGTGAAGATCGCCGGCATGCCGGAAGATCAACTCGTCTTCACCGGCCCCGCCCGCTGCTTCGACCGCGAGGAGGACGCCTTCGAGGCCGTCAGGAACCGGACCTACAACGAAGGCGACGTGCTCGTCATCCGCTATGAGGGTCCCAAGGGCGGCCCCGGCATGCGCGAGATGCTGTCGACCACCGCCGCCCTCTACGGCCAGGGCATGGGCGACAAGGTCGCGCTGATCACCGATGGCCGCTTCTCCGGCGCGACCCGCGGTTTCTGCGTCGGCCATGTCGGCCCCGAGGCCGCTGTCGGCGGCCCGATCGGCCTGATCTGCGACGGCGACATCATCGAACTCGACGCCATCACAGGAAAGCTCGCAGTCCGCCTTTCTGATGCCGAACTTGAAGAGCGTCGTAAGGGCTGGAAACCGAGGAAAACCGACTACAACTCCGGCGCGCTGTGGAAATACGCGCAGACGGTTGGCTCCGCCAAGGGCGGCGCAGTCACCCATCCAGGAGGGGCGGCCGAAACCCATTGCTATGCGGATATCTAGCTCGACCATAGCATGCCTGTTCCTGTTCCTGGGTGGCCAGCAGGCCGCCTGGGCCCAGGATCTTGCAGGCGGAAAGCCGGTACCGCCGCGCGCTATTCCGGGCGCCGCGCTGCCGGAACCGGGCGATTCCCTGTCGGGAGCCCCCGGAGCGGCGATTGTCGCTCCCGCACCCAATACGCCGACGGGGCATACGGCGCTGCCGCTCGTGCCGTTCAACAGCGCGCGCGATGCGTTGCGGGCCTGGATGCGCGATTCCTCTGCCGGCGATAAGGTCGGCGCCGTTCGCGCACTCGAATACGCCGCCTCGCAGGGGCACCTCACCGCGCAGTACAAGCTGGGCCGGATGTATGCCGGAGGCGAGGGCGTTCCGGCCAATGATCTCAAGGCCTTCGAGTATTTCTCGAAGATCGCGGACGAGAATGCCGACGCCATTCCGGGCACGGCCGAGGGCCGTATCGTCGGCAGCGCCTTCGTTGCGCTGGGCGGCTACTTCTCCGACGGCATCAAGGGCAGCTATGTGAAGCCCAACCCCGACCGGGCTTTCGACATGTTCAATTATGCTGCCTCCTATTTCGGCGACCCGGACGGTCAGTACAATCTCGGCCGCCTCTACATGACCGGCCAGGGCACCAGCCGCGATCCGCGGCAAGCGGCGCGCTGGATGAAGCTCGCTGCCGAGAAGGGGCATGCACCGGCGCGCGCCGCTTTCGGCGAGATGCTGCTGCGCGGTGGCGAGGGCGTGCCGCGTCAGCCGGTGCTCGGCCTGATGTGGCTCGCCATGGCCCGCGAGGGTGCCGACCCGGCGCGCGAATCCTGGATCATCGAGCGTCACGCCGCCGCCTTCGCCGCAGCTTCCGCTGCCGATCGCTCGGCGGCGCTGGCCCTCGTCGAGCGCCAGCAAATGGCGAGCTCGCGCAACAGCGGCAACAGCAACAACGGCCAGAACTAGGGCGCCGTCATTCTCGGGCTTGCCCCCGAGAATCTCAGGACGAGATGGCGCTGGTTTCCGAGATGCTCGGGTCAAGCCCGAGCCTGAAGGCTGGTTGCCGCCCTCAGTTCAGCTCGACCATCACGGGCACGTGGTCGGACGGCTTGTCCCAGCCACGGACATGCTTGGCGATCCTCACTCCTGCGAGCCTGTCCGCGGCTTGTGGAGAGAGCATAAGATGGTCGATGCGGATGCCGTTGTTCCGCTGCCAGGCGCCAGCCTGATAATCCCAGAAGGTGTAGAGTCCGCCGGCATCGGTCGTGCTGCGCACGGCCTCGGTCAGTCCGAGATTGATCAGCCCGCGGAAGGCGTCGCGTGTCTGCGGCAGGAACAGCGCGTCGCTGACCCAGGCGGCGGGATCGCGGGCGTCGCGCGGCTCGGGGATGACGTTGTAGTCGCCGGCGAGCACCAGCGGCTCCTCCTGCTCCAGCAGCATCCGGGCATGGGCGGTCAGCCGCTGCATCCAGCCGAGCTTGTAGGGATATTTCTCGGTGTTGGGCGGGTTGCCGTTCGGCAGATAGATCGAGGCCACGCGCACCACGCCGTCGCCCAAGGGCAGCACCCCTTCGAGATAGCGCGCCTGTTCGTCGCCATCATCGCCGGGCAGGCCGCGCCGGACATCCTCCAGCCGGGAACGGCTGAGAATCGCGACGCCGTTGAAGGTCTTCTGGCCGTGGGTCTCGACCTGCCAGCCGGCCGCCTCGATCTCGGCGCGCGGGAAATCGGCATCCACGCACTTGATCTCCTGCAGGCAGAGCGCGTCGGGCTCAGCCTCCTTCAGGAAATCGAGCAGGTGGCCGAGACGCTGGCGCACCGAATTGACGTTCCAGGTGGCGATACGCACGAGACGCTCCGGGTTAGGCAGGGCGCAGGATAAGCGGGATCGCCGCCGTCATGGCAAGCCGCTTTCCACCGCGAAAAGAAAACTCCCCGCATTGCTGCGGGGAGCGAACATCCGGGATCGGATTGTCGAGCCCTGTCAGGGGCAGGCGCGAACCACACCGCCCTTGGCGATATAGGTGCCGGTTTCCGGGTTGTAGGACCTGAAGCGGCGCGAGCAGTAGGCCACCGCGTCGACATCCTCGATGCCGTAGCCATAGGCAGGCGCGGGCGCGCCATAGACCGGCGCCGGGGCCGGATAGCCGTAGTAAACCGGGGGTGGCGGCGGAGCGGCGAGCGCGCCGGCCGCCAGGGCCCCGCCGATGACGCCAGCTGCGATGCCGGCGCCGACCGCCGGGCCTCGGTTGTAGCGATAGTAGCGAGGGCCGTAATAGCCGTAGGGGCGCCACTGCACGCTCTGCAGCAGGCCCGAATCGACCTTGGCCGAGGCGATAGCTGCAGAGGCCGGAGCCAGCGGCGCTGCCGAAGCGGGGGCGGCCATGGCGCCGCAACCGGCGAGAGYGGTGACGACGACAAGCGTCCTGATCATGACGAAACTCCTCTGCTGTCCTGTGCGAGTGGAACTCGGCATGTTCCCCCGGTCGGTTTCAACTCTAGCGATCTGTCGATCCCGCGCAAAGACTAGCAGGCAATCCCGGCGCAAATAGGTCGTCACAACATTGTGGCTGTTGGGTGCCAGAGCATCGGCTGGCGGGTTGCGCAGAGGCGTTTTCCTCGCCATCTAGCGTCTCTCCACCGAAAAGCCTCGTCATACATTCGAAGGATCAGGACCCGACCATGGCCTCCGGCAGCCCGCCCTCCCACTTAGGCGCCACTGGCGCGATGAAACCCCTGCCGGCGCTCATCTTCAGCTCCCGCTGGCTGCAGCTGCCGCTCTATATCGGCCTCATCGTGGCTCAGTGCGTCTATGTCTTCCTCTTCCTGAAGGAACTCTGGCACCTCGTCACCCACGCCTTCGATTTCAGCGAGCAGCAGATCATGCTGGTCGTTCTCGGCCTGATCGACGTGGTGATGATCTCGAATCTGCTGATCATGGTCATCGTCGGCGGCTACGAGACCTTCGTCTCCCGGCTGCGGCTCGAAGGCCATCCCGACCAGCCGGAATGGCTGAGCCACGTCAATGCGAGCATCCTCAAGATCAAGCTGGCGATGGCGATCATCGGCATCTCGTCGATCCACCTGCTCAGAACCTTCATCGAGGCCGGCAATATCGGCATCGTTGGCAGGACCGCGAACTACACCGAGACAGGCGTCCTGCTGCAGACGCTGATCCACGTCGTCTTCATCTTCTCCGCCATCGGCATCGCCTGGGTCGACCGGATGACGGTAGGCGGCAAGAGCCACTGAGCCGCGGCGCCAGGACAAAAGAAAACCGCCCGGCTGCAAGCAGCCGGGCGGTTTGTTTTTGAGGAGATTACTGCCCGCGCCCGGTCCGGGCGGCGAAGCGGATCGCTTCCTCCGCGGCGCGGAACAGGGCCTTGGCCTTGTTGATGCATTCCTCCTGCTCGGAGGCCGGGTTGGAATCGTAGACGATGCCGGCACCGGCCTGGACATGCATGCGTCCATCCTTGACGACGGCCGTGCGCAGCACGATGCAGGTGTCCATCTCGCCATTGGCGCCGAAATAGCCGATGCAGCCGCCATAGGCCCCACGCGCGTCGTGCTCCAGCTCGTCGATGATCTCCATCGCCCGCACCTTCGGCGCGCCGGAGACCGTGCCGGCCGGGAAGCCGGCGATCAGCGCCGAGAGCGCATCGTGCTTGGGATCGATCGCCCCCTCGACGTTCGAGACGATGTGCATCACCTGGCTGTAGCGTTCGATGAAGAAGGAATCGGTCACCTTGACCGTGCCGATCTGCGCGACGCGGCCGACATCGTTGCGGCCGAGGTCGAGCAGCATGAGATGCTCGGCACGCTCCTTCGGATCGGCCAGCAATTCCTCCGCCAGTGCCTCGTCCTCGGCCTCCGTGGCGCCGCGGCGGCGCGTACCGGCGATCGGGCGGATGGTGACGGTGTCGTCCCGCAGTCTGACCAGGATCTCCGGGCTCGAGCAGACGATCTGGAAATCGCTGAAGTCGAGATAGCAGAGGAAGGGCGCCGGGTTGATTCGCCGCAGTGCGCGATAGAGCGCGAAGGGCGGCAGCGCGAACGGCGCCTCGAAACGCTGCGACAGCACGACCTGGAAGATGTCGCCGGCGCGGATATACTCCTTCGCCTTGGCCACCATCTCGTGGAATTCGGCCTCGCTTGTATTCGAGATCGTCGCCGGCTCCGGCAGGTTGGCGATGTCGATGTCGGCCTCGGCGGGCAGGGGGCCTTCCAGCGCCTGCACCACCGCTTCCAGTCGCTCCTGCGCCCGCTCATAGGCGTGGCGCGCGGCGACGCCCGGCATGTGCCGCACCGGCGTCACGACATGGATCTCGTCGCGCACCGAATCGAACACCACCATCAGCGTCGGCCGGGTCAGGATGGCGTCGGGCAGGCCGGTGCCGGTCTCCTTCGGCTCCGGCAGCCGCTCCATCAGCCGAACCATATCGTAGCCGAGATAGCCGAACACGCCGGCCGCCATCGGCGGCAGATCTTCAGCCTCCGGAATCGCGCTCTCATCGAGGAGCGCACGCAGGCTCTCGAAGGCCGGCCGCGGATCGGTGAGGAAGCTGTCGCCCAGCGCGGTCCGGCAGAGCGAGGCTTCGCCCTTATGGCAGCGCCAGATCAGGTCCGGTTCCAGCCCGATCATCGAGTAGCGGCCGCGCACGGCGCCGCCTTCCACCGATTCGAGCAGGAAGGCCGGGCCGGAGGTGGAGCGGCGCAGCTTCAGGAAGGCCGCGACCGGCGTTTCGCAGTCGCCGACCAGAACCTGCCGCAGGAGTTGCGGTGCGCCCGTCTCATAGATCTGCGCGAAGCGCTCGAACTCCTGAAGGGGCTGCATCGTCAATTCTGCGCTCCGCCCGTGGCATTGCGGAAGGCAGCCTCGTTGATGCTGACACCCAGCTCGGCCTGACGCTTGGCGACATATTGCACCAGGATGTCCTCGCTGACGCTCGACGAGAGCGCCCGCTCGAAATTGCCAGCTTCCTGCGTGGTGCGGACGTAAGGCGGAACGGTCGCCGAATCGACCTTGAACAGGATGCGCCCGCCATCTGTGCCGGCCGCCGAGCCGCTTTTGCCGGCGGCAGTGCCGAAGATCTGGCTGACGACGGTAGCCGGCAGCTCCGGGCGCTGGTCCTGACGGCCGATATCGGCGGCGGTCTCGATGGTGAGCCCGACTGAGGCGGCAACCACGTCGAAGTTCTCGCCCTTGTCGAGCCGCTCGGTCAGCTCACGCGCCTTGGCGGCGAGCTTGGCCGCCGTCTCGTCGGCGCGCCACTGCTTCTCGACCTCGGCCTTGACCTCATCGAAGCCGCGCTCGCGCGCCGGGTCGATCTTGGTGACGTCGAACCAGACATAGCCGGTTTCGCGCGGCAGGCGGATCGCCTCGTTATCGACGCCGATATCGGAGCGGAAGATCGCCTGCAGCGTCGCGTCGCCGCCCGGCAATGCCTCTTCCTTCGAGCCGTCGGGCCGGCCGAGCGTGGCGTTCAGCGGGCCGGCGCTGCGCAGCTTCAGGTTGAACTCCTTGGCGATCTCGGCGAGCGGCTTGGCGGCGGCGCGCTGGTCCTCGATCTTGTCGTGTAGCTCGGTGATATGCCCGGCCGCGCGGCTGGTCGCGATCTCCTGCTTCAGCTCGGCGGCGACCTCCTCGAACGGGCGCACATGCGCGGTGTCGACCTTCGTCACACGCAGCAGCACCGTGCCGAAGGCGCTGGTGACCGGTGCGCTGACGCCTTCCTGCTCGAGGGCGAAGGCGGCCTCGCGCACGGCGGCGTCGAAGACCTGATCGCGGGTGAAAGTGCCGAGCGTCAGGTCGTTGAAGGCGACGTTCCGCTCGGTCGCGATCTCGTCGAAGGTCTCGCCGCCGTCGATCTTGGCCTTGGCAGCCTGGGCTTCTTCGACATTCGGGAAGGCGATCTGCTGAATGGTGCGGGTCTCGGCCGTGGTGAAGCGCTGGGCCTTGACCGCCTCGTAGCGCGCCTTGGCCTCCTCATCCGTGACCTTGGCCGGATCGGCGAGTGCGTCGGCCGAGATCGCGAGGATGTCGGCCGAGCGGTACTCCGGCGCGCGGAAGGCGATCTTGCGGTCGTTGAAGAAGGTCTTGAGCTGGTCCTCGGTCGGCGCCGCGATCTCGCCGGCGGCGCTCGCAGGCATCCGCGCGAAGGTGACGGCGCGCTTCTCGTTGCGCAGGCGGCTGCCGAGCTCCTGCAGGGCAAGCGGGGCGGTGAGGCCACCGACCAGCATCTCGGAGAGCTGCTGGCGCAGGATGGTCGAGCGCTGGAGCGCGACATAGCTCTGTTCGGTGTAACCGTTCGAGCGCAGCAGCTCGTTGAAGCGTGCCGAAGAGAACTGGCCGGCGGCGTCGCGGAAGACCGGATCGTCGAAGATCAGGTTGCGGATCGTGTCGTCGGAAACGGCGAGCCGCATGCCCTGCGCCGTCTGGTCCAGCGTCGCCTCGGTCAGCAGGCGAGAGAGCGTCTGGCGGTCGAGGCCGAGCGCGCGCGCCATCTCGGGCGAGATCTGGCGGCGCTGCTGGCGGATCAGGTTCTGCAGGTCGTTCTGATAGGCCTGGCGCATCTGCTCGAGGCCGATCTCGGTCTTGCCGACCTTCGCCACCTCGTTCCGCCCATAGCCGCGGAAGATGTCTCCGACGCCCCAGATCGCGAAGGCGAGGATCAGGACGCCGAACATGACGCTGACGACGAGCTTGCCGAGAAAACCCTGACTCGCCTTGCGGATGCCCTGCATCATCATGGAAGCTGTCTTTCCCTGAACCTGTTCGTGGCGCGGATTTATGCCCTGCGCGCGTCTG
This sequence comes from Allobosea sp. 10L417, assembly GCF_056395485.1. Taxonomy (NCBI): domain Bacteria; kingdom Pseudomonadati; phylum Pseudomonadota; class Alphaproteobacteria; order Hyphomicrobiales; family Alloboseaceae; genus Allobosea; species Allobosea sp. 10L417. Next base: position 86,221 of record NZ_JBFTJP010000005.1, on the reverse strand, counting down.
TTTCGGCGCTGCTTATAGGAACCGGCGGCGAAAGCCGCAATCGCCGTAGCGGAATCGTGTCGCGAGGTCGCATGCGATTGCGGCGGCGGGCGCGCGTTGCTAGAGCGCAGCGATCAATTTTCGGAGGAAAGACGTGACGCGCAGCATCAGGCCGCTGGTAGCCGGCAACTGGAAGATGAACGGCCTCAAGGCCGATCTCGCCATCGCAGCCGAGGTCGCGAAGGGCTACGACGCCGCGCTGAAGCAGGGTGTCGATATCGCCATCTGCCCGCCCGGCACGCTGCTGTTCACGACTTCGGCCACCCTGATCGGCACACGCATCGCCACCGGCGGGCAGGATTGCAGCACGCAAGGCTCCGGCGCCTTCACGGGTGAGCTTTCGGCCGCGATGCTGGCCGATGCCGGCGCGAGCTTCTGCATCGTCGGCCATTCCGAGCGCCGCACGCTCCATGGCGAGAGCAATGCGACGGTCAAGGCCAAGGCCGAGGCGGCGCAGAAGGCGCTGCTGGTGCCGATCGTCTGCGTCGGCGAGACCAAGGACGAACGCGAGGCCGGCAAGGCACTCGCCATCGTCGAGGAGCAGCTGCGCGGCTCGATTCCGGAAGGATCGACGGCGGGCACGCTCGTGGTCGCCTACGAGCCGGTCTGGGCCATCGGCACCGGCCTGACGCCGACGGCAGCCGACGTCGCCGAGATGCATGCTGCGATCCGCACTGAGCTCGGCCTCCTCATCGGCAAGGCCGCGGCGGCCGGCGTGCGGCTGCTCTATGGCGGCTCGGTCAAGCCTTCGAACGCGGCCGAACTGATGAACGTCGCCCATGTCGATGGCGCGCTCGTCGGCGGGGCGAGTCTGAAGGCCGAGGAATTCCTGGCGATCGCTCGCGCCTGCAACGGCTGAGCCGGAGCAGGGCGCGGGGCTGATCGGCCGTCACTGAGGGGTGGCGCTGTCGGCGCACGCATGTTATGTGCGCCGCCGAATTCGCCTCGACCTTTCGAGGAGGAGCGGGTGGCCCTTGCCGGCAGCCCGCGCCATATCCATTTCGTGAGACCATGCAGAACGTTCTCATCGTCATCCACCTGATCATCGTCGTCGCGCTCGTCGGCGTCGTGCTGCTGCAGCGCTCGGAGGGTGGCGGCCTCGGCATGGGCAGCGGCGGTGGCGGCGTCGGCGGCTTCATGACCGGCCGTGGCCAGGCCAATGCGCTGACCCGCGCAACGGCGATCCTCGCGGCTCTCTTCTTCCTGACCTCGATCGTGCTGGCCGTCATGGCCAATCGCGGCCGCGTCCAGCGCTCGATCATCGACGGTGCTCCGGCGACGACCGCGCCTGCGACCCCTGGCGCGCCCGCGGCTCCGAGCGCCCCGAATGCCGGCGTGCTCGACCAGCTCCGCCAGATGCAGAACCAAAGCCAGGGCGGCGCACAGCCGCCGACGCCGCCAGCGGCGCCGCAGCAGTAAGCAGGGCAGGGCCGGGAAACCGGCCCTTCTCTTTTGAGTTTGGAGGGGCCGGGCGACCGGCCTTCTCTTTTGTGGACAAGCGCTCAGGGCAAGGCGGGACTGCACTGAACGCGCTTAGCGAATCGAACCCGTGGCGATAGAGGTGAACTCCCATGACGCGGTATGTTTTCATCACCGGCGGCGTGGTGTCCTCGCTTGGCAAAGGCCTGGCGGCGGCGGCTCTCGCAGCCCTTCTGCAGGCTCGTGGCTATAAGGTCCGCCTGCGCAAGCTCGACCCCTACCTCAACGTCGATCCGGGCACGATGAGCCCGTATCAGCACGGCGAGGTCTTTGTCACCGACGACGGCGCCGAGACAGATCTCGACCTCGGCCACTACGAGCGCTTCACCGGCCGGCCCTGCAACAAGGGCGACAACATCACCACCGGCCGCATCTACATGGACATCCTGACCAAGGAGCGCCGGGGCGATTATCTTGGCGCGACCATCCAGGTCGTCCCGCATGTCACCAACGCCATCAAGGAATTCATCCTCGACGGCAACGAGGATTACGACTTCACGCTGGTCGAGATCGGCGGCACTGTCGGCGACATCGAGAGTCTGCCCTTCCTCGAAGCCATCCGTCAGACCAACCAGCAGCTGCCGCGCGGCCAGTGCATCTTCATCCACCTGACGTTGCTGCCCTACATTCCGACCGCTGGTGAACTGAAGACCAAGCCGACCCAGCACTCGGTCGCCGAACTGCGCTCGATCGGCATCCAGCCCGACATCCTGCTCTGCCGCACCGACCGCGAGATCCCGCGCGAGGAGCGCCGCAAGCTCGCGCTGTTCTGCAATGTCCGCGAGACGGCCGTCATCGAGGCCCGTGACGTCGCCTCGATCTATGACGTGCCACTGTCCTACCATGCGGAAGGGCTCGACAACGAGGTGCTCGCCGCCTTCGGCCTCGATGCTTCGAGCGAGCCGGACGTCACCAACTGGAAGCGCATCTCCGAGCGCGTGAAGAACCCCGAGGGCGAGGTCACCATCGCCGTCGTCGGCAAATACACCGGCATGAAGGACGCCTATAAGTCTCTCATCGAGGCGCTGACGCATGGCGGCATCGCCAACAACGTCAAGGTCAATCTCGACTGGATCGAATCCGAGGTCTTCGAGAAGGAGGATCCCGCGCCCTTCCTCGAACATGTCCACGGCATCCTGGTGCCGGGCGGCTTCGGCCATCGCGGCGCCGAGGGCAAGATCAAGGCGGCGACCTTCGCCCGCAATCGCAAGGTGCCGTATTTCGGCATCTGCTTCGGCATGCAGATGGCGGTGATCGAAGCGGCGCGCTCGCTTGCCGGCATCGACAACGCCAACTCGACCGAATTCGGCCCGACCCAGGAGCCGGTCGTCGGCCTGATGACCGAGTGGATGCGCGGCAACGAGCTGGAGCAACGCGCCGCCGACGGCAATCTCGGCGGCACCATGCGGCTCGGCGCCTATGCCTCGACGCTCGCCGCGGGCTCGAAGATCGCCGAGATCTACGGCTCGACCGAAATCTCCGAGCGTCATCGCCACCGCTACGAGGTCAATATGGGCTATCGCGAGCGGCTGGAGGCGAAAGGCATGCGCTTCGCCGGCCTGTCGCCGGACGGCCTGCTTCCGGAGACGGTCGAGTATCCCGACCATCCCTGGTTCATCGGCGTGCAGTACCACCCCGAGCTGAAGTCTCGCCCCTTCGAGCCGCACCCGCTCTTTGCGAGCTTCATCGAGGCGGCCAAGGCCCAGAGCCGGCTGGTCTGATCCGGCGCCGGCCCGACATGCGGCAGCCGCTTTAAGGCGCGCGGTCGATGTGTTGGCAAAGAGTCGGTCGCCCCGCTCGCTGTCCGCAAGGGCGAGTGGCGATCTGCTTTCCCGGAATCACCGTCGCCCAGAGGTGACGGTGTTTGCTCCAAGACGACCATCCGCGGGGCCGGGAGTTCGGGGTCGGCGAACGCCCCGACCGCGACCGTTATCAACTCCGGCCTTCGCGACGGCTCCGAGAAGACCGTGCTTCCGCAGTGGGGACAGAAATGGTTCAGGACGCGAAGGCCGCTATCAGCTGGCCGGCCATACTCGGAAAATGACTACGGCTCCGCGTGCAAAGACGGGCGCAACGCCCTAAGGCGCTGCCTGTTCGCATCTGGCACTCGCGGCAATGACAGAGCGCGACGATGGCCGGTTCTCCCTGACAAGCGACGCGCAACTGGCCGCAACTGCAGCGCCTCTCCCGGATCGCCATGCGGTTCATCCTCCCTTCGAATGACGGCTGACGCAGTTTTTCGGATAGTATTGGCGGCGCGCGGCAACCGTAGGTATATAGTGGCCATCGGGCGGGCATCGGGCAGGGTGGCATGACGATCTCCATGGCGGGCCTGCCCGCGTTCCTCCTCTATTTCGCCGTTGGCGCGGCGCTGATCGCCGCTTTCGCGGGGCTCTATCTGCGCATGACGCCGCATGACGAGATCGCCCTGATCCGTGATGGCAATCTCTCGGCGGCAGTTGCGCTCGGCGGCAACGTCGTCGGCTTCTCCTTGCCGCTGGAGCAGGCAATCTCCCAGGCGAGCAGCATTCCCGACTGCATCCTCTGGGCGGTGGCGGCGATGGTCATCCAGTTCGCGGCCTATGGTCTCGCGCGCCTCCTGATCCCCGAGCTGTCGCGGAAGATCGAGGAGGACGGGTTGCCGTCGGCCGTGATGCTCGCGGTCATCGCCGTGGTGTCCGGAACGCTGGCCGCGGCCAGCATGACGGAATGAGGCGGCCATGAAGCGCTCGTCCCAGATCGGGCTCGCTGCTGCCGGTGTCCTCCTCGTCGCCACCGTCTGGTCGATGACAGGGGACGAGAGCGAGGAGAACCTCGTCTACAACAATTTGAGCGACTGCCGCGCGAGCGGTCAACTCAGCGCCCAGCAATGCGAAACGGCCTTCGCCGAAGCGACGGCCACGCGGCTCAAGGATGCGCCGAAGTTCCGCAATCAGAACGAATGCGAGGCGCAATACGGCGCCAATGGCTGCAGCTCGGCAAGCATCGGCGGGGCGCAGTATTTCATCCCCGCACTCGCCGGCTTCATGCTGGCGCGCGGCCTGGCCGGCGCGCAGCCGCTGCTGCCGCCCACCACCGCTGCTTGCCCGCCGGGATCGCCGCTGCCGGAATGCCAGCAAGCGCGCAGCGGCAGCTCGTCATCGGGCTCCTCCGGCGGGAGCAGTTCGTCCAGCAGCAGCCGTTCGCGGGCCTATTCGAAGACAAGCGGACGCGGCGTCACCGCAGCCTTTGCGACGGGTGCGCGGAGTGGCAGCGCCGCAACGACCAGTGTCTCCTCCCGCGGCGGCTTCGGTTCGATCGCGCGCTCCTATTCCTCGCATTCCTCGTCCTGAGATGCGCCGCGTCACCCTCCCGCCACGCCCGGACTGGACCGACCAGGTCGAGCGTCTGGGCTTCGCCTTCCACACCATCGACGGCGAGACCTATTGGGACGAAAGCGCTGCCTATGCCTTCAGGCTCGACGAGATCGAGCGGGATATCGAAGCGCCGACAGAAGCGATCGAGCAGCTGTGCTTCGCCTTCATCGAGAAGGCATTGGCGAGCGAGGAAATCCTGGGCCGCCTCGCCATCCCAGCCGAGCATTGGGACTATATCCGCCGGAGCTGGCAGCGCGGCGAGCGCAATCTCTATGGCCGGCTCGACCTCGCCTATGACGGGCATGGGCCTGCCAAACTGCTCGAATACAACGCCGATACGCCGACGGCCCTGTTCGAATCGAGCGTCGTGCAATGGGACTGGCTGGAGCAGGCGATGGGGCGCGGCGCGATCCCGAAGGGCTCCGACCAGTTCAATTCGCTGCACGAGCGCCTGATCGCCGCCTTCGCGGCGTTGCGCGAGCCTTCTCCCTACCGCCTGCATTTGACCTGCGTGCAGGGCAGTGCCGAGGACAAGGGCACGGTCGACTACCTGACTGACTGCGCCGTCCAGGCCGGTCTCGATGCGCGCTTCACCTATATCGAGGAGATCGGCCTGCTCTCGGATGGGCGTTTCTGCGACGGCTCCAACCAGCCGATCGAGACGCTGTTCAAGCTCTATCCCTGGGAATGGCTGTTTCGCGAGAGCTACGGCGGGGCGCTCGCCGGGTCGCAATGTCAATTCGTCGAGCCGCCCTGGAAGGCGCTGCTCTCCAACAAGGGGCTGCTCGCCTGTCTCTGGGAGATGGAGCCCGGCCATCCCAATTTGCTGCCGGCCTTCTTCGAGGGCGATCCGCGTTGTGCGACGCTGTCGGCGCGCCGCGTGCGCAAGCCGCTCTATTCGCGCGAGGGCGCCAACATCACGCTGATGGAACGCGACCGGGTGCTCGACAGCGATGACGGCCCCTATGGCGCGGAGGGTCATATCCTGCAGGATGCGGCGAGCAACCTGTTCTCGGCCGACGGAAACTACGCCGTTCTCGGCTCCTGGCTCGTCGCCTCGCAGCCCTGCGGGCTTTGCCTGCGCGAGGATGCCTCGCCGATCACCAAGAATACCTCGCGCTTCCTGCCGCACTTCATCGAGCCATAAGCGCGGCAGGCACATGACCGCGCCGTGAAGTGTTGCTAGCCTTGGGTTCCTGACGCCTGTCGAAAGAGCCTGCCATGCCTGCCACAGCCTCCACGCCCCGCGGCCTCGACCATCTCGTCATCGGCGTGCGCGATCTCGATGCCGCATGGCGCTTCTACGAGAAGCTCGGCTTCCGCGTCGGTACCCGCAATCGCCACCCTTGGGGCACCGAGAACCGAATCGTGCAGTTCCCGGGCTCGTTCCTTGAACTCGTCACCATCGCCGACCAGAGCGCGATCCCGCCGCATGGCGAACGCCTCTTCTCCTTCGGCGCCTTCGTTCGCGATGCGCTGGCCGGGCAGGGGGAGGGGCTCTCGATGCTGGTGCTGGAAAGCACCAATGCCAAGGCCGACGCGGCCACGTTCCAGGCTGCCGGAATCGGAGATTTCGAGCCTTTCTTCTTCGAGCGTCAGGGCACGCGGCCGGACGGTTCCACTGTGCGGGTCGCCTTCGAACTCGCCTTTGCAGCCGATTCCCGCGCGCCTGAATGCGGCTTCTTCGTCTGTCAGCAGCTCGAGCCGCAGAACTTCTGGAACCCGGATTTCCAGCAACATGAGAATGGCGCGACAGCTCTGACCTCGGCCGTGATCGTCGCTGAGGAACCGGCGCTGCACCGGGCCTTCCTCACCACCTTCAGCGGTGGCGCCGAGGTGCTGGAAGGCAATGAGGACTATGTTCTCGCTTTGCCGCGCGGCCGCATCGACGTGCTCGATCCCGAAGCTGCCCTTGGCGCCTATCAGGTCGAGCCGGACACCACGCCTGCCCGGTTCCTCGGTTTCTGCGTCGCGGTGCCGAGCCTCGATGCGATGGCGGAGCGCCTGACCGCGGCCGAGATTCCCTTCGTGCAGAACGAGGAACGGCTCTTCGTCCAGGCAGAGGATGCCATGGGCTGCATGATCGCCTTCGAGCAGATCTGAGCCTGCCGCCACGCTGCCGGGCGTCAGCCCCTTCACGCGATAGGGGCTGACTCAGCTCTTGACCTCGACCGGCGGCAGCGAGGCCAGGAGCCCGATCAGCGCGCGATCGTGCAGCACGACCATGCGCTCCTTCGGTTTGAGCCAGATCGCCGCGTCGTCGACCGTCTCGGCATCGACGAGCTTGGCCTGGGCGACGGCACGGTCCGGCTCGATCTCGCCGCGCCGGCGTGACTGGCCATAGGGCAGCATCAGCTCATGGGCGTGACGCAGCTCGGCATCGGCGTGAAGCGCCTTGATGCCATCGGCATCGTCGAAGCCGGCCTTCTCGAACTCGGCCTGCAATTCGTTGGCGCGCAGCGCGATGGCCGGAGGAGCGCCTTCCTCCGGCGTCATCAGCAGCTTGTGGCGCTTGAGCCAAAGGCCGATCGCGAGCTGGCCAGAGGCCCAGGACAGCGGAATCGCCAGCACGAGGCCGACGATCGTCGGCGACATCCAGGCGAAGAGCGAGGTCGCGATCATGAACGCCGACAGGCCTGTCACGACGCCGAGCACCGTATGGGTGCGGTGGCGGCGGATGATGTCCTTCAGCGGAATGGAGCCATCGTCGCGGCGCTGCGGATTCCAGCCCGTGTCGCGGCCGAGCAGGATCTGGAAGACCGAGCCGGACTGGATCAGCATCATGATCGGCGCGAAGAAGGCGGAGAACAGTACCTCGATCAGGGCGGAGACCACGAGGCGAATCGCGCCGCCGCCGGCACGCCGCAGCTTGTTGTTGAACAGCGTCAGCAGCAGGCCGAACAGCTTCGGCGCCAGCAGGATCGCCATGGTCAGCGCGAACAGGCGCAAGGCGCGTTCGGGGTCGAACCGCGGCCAGACCGGGAAGAGCGTGAATTCCTGCGTGAAATACTCGGGCCTGGCGTAGTTGACCTGCAACACGATCAGGATACCGACGACCAGCTGCATCAGCCAGAGCGGCGAGGCGAGATAGCCCATGATGCCGGTGGCGAAATGCTGGCGCGTCGGCGCCACGAAGCCCTTCGCACCCATGATGCGCGAATGCTGAAGGTTGCCCTGGCACCAGCGCCGGTCGCGGACGGAGATGTCGATCAGCGAGGGCGGGCTTTCCTCGTAAGACCCCGTCAGGTCCGGCAGCATGTAGACAGACCAGCCGGCACGGCGGATCAGCGCTGCCTCGACGAAGTCATGGCTCAGCACATGGCCGCCGAAGGGCGGCTTGCCCTTGAGATCGGGCAGGCCGCAATGGTCGGCGAAGGCCTTCGTCCGGATAATGGCGTTGTGGCCCCAGTAATTGCCGTCGCGTCCGGACCACATAGCGAGGCCGGTGGCGATGACGGGGCCATAGACACGCGCCGCGAACTGCTGCAGCCGCGCGAAGAAGGTGTTGCGGTTGATGATCAGCGGCAGCGACTGGATGATGCCGGCGTCGGGGTCGGCCTCCATCGCGGCGGCAAGCCGCACGATGCAGGTGCCGGTCATCAGGCTGTCGGCATCGAGCACGACCATGTGCTCGTAGAGGCCGCCCCAGCGCGTCACGAAATCCGCGATGTTGCCGGCCTTACGGTGATGGTTCTTCGGGCGGTGGCGGTAATAGATGCGGGAATTGGGCCCGATCCGCTCACGCAATGCCAGGAAGGCGCGCTCCTCTGCCACCCAGACATCCGGATTGGTCGTGTCGGAGACGATGAAGTAGTCGAAATGGTCGCCGAGCCCGGTGGCCTCGACCGACTCGCGGATGGCGGCCACCGCCGCGAAGATGCGTGCGGATGATTCGTTGTAGATCGGCATCACCACCACGGTGCGATGCTTCAGGCTGTCCGCCCGCTCCGCACGACCGGCGCCGAAGAGCACGCCGAAGAAGCCGAGCAGGGCGCTGGTGAAGGCGAGGGCGATCCAGGAAAAGTTGATCGTGAACAGCACGAGCAAGGCGTACTGCAACGACGTCGTGCGGCTGACCGACACGACGTTGTACATCTCCCAGGCGCCATAGGCCGTGAGCGCGAAGCCGCCGCCGAAGACGAACAGGCGCTTCAGCCAGGGCGTCTTCCAGTTGGCCGGCGCCGCAGGCTTGCGCCGTTCGGAGGCGCTCCAGCTCCGGAAGGACTGAACCGGCATGATCAGCCGGTCTTCGGGCGGAGTGGCAGGTTCGCGGGCGGGGTTGAAGCTGCGCGCCTCGGTTTCCGCGATCTCCTGGCGGGGCGCGGTTACCACGTCCATCGGTTCAACCATGTTTCCGAGACGGGCTGGCCGCCGGATTGCAGGACGAGCCTGAGCTCGGAGAGCGCTTCGGTGCCCGGATCGACCTCGAACCCGACGCGCATCATCTTGCGCTCCGGATAGGGCCAGAGCCGGACGCCATGCACCGCGCCGGGCTGCGCGGTCACGGTTGCCCGCGTCGAGGCGATCAATCCGGCATCGCCGAGCTTGTCGCCGGCGAATTCGACGATGAAGCGGCGGCGGCGACCCTGCGAGCCCTTGCCCTGCCGGGTGCGGGTCGCGATCGCAAGCGGCGGCCGGTCGGGCGGCTGCCAGCACCAGGCCTGTCGATAGCTGATCGAGGTTTCGCTGCCGGCAGCCAGCGGCTGCTTGGGCCGCCAGTACATGATGATGTTCTTGTTCAGCTCGGAGTCGCTGGGGATCTCGATCAGCTGGACGGAGCCCGCGCCCCAGTCGCCGAGAGGTTCGTTCCAGACGCTGGGCCTGAGCTCGAAGCGCTGGTCGTCGTCCTGGAACGCGGTGGGATCCCGCTCGCGCTGCACCAGGCCGAAGCCCTTGGGGTTTTCGTCGACAAAGGAAGAGACCTGCAATGTCGCGGGGTTGCTCACCGGCCGGTAGATCCATTCACCACCGCCCGACTGCATCTGAACGCCGGAAACCTCCCCGATCGACGGCCTGAGGTCGTCGAAAGTGCGCCGGCTTTGCGGGCCGGAGAGGAAAGTCGCGCTCGTGCAGCCGAAGCCGACATGCTCCAGCGCCTGCCGGGCGAACAGCGTCATCTCGACGTCGATGAAGGTCACGTCGCCCGGGCGCAGCGTCATCCGCGCCGCGCCGGTCACGCTCTCCGAATCGAGCAGTCCGTGGATCACCAGCGAGCCGGTGGCCGGGCTCGGCCGCTCGATCCAGAAGGCGCGGAAGAACGGCAACTCCTCGCCGCGCTGCTCGCCCGGCCGCAGGATGAGCGCGCGCGACATCGCGCCGAAATTCTGGCCGCGGGCGAGCGCTCTGAAGAAGGTGGCACCCTGGAAGATCGCGACCTCGAACGGCCGCTCGAGCCCGGCCGCGATCCGCATGCCGGAGAATTGCAAATCGGCATTGGCCGGGGGAGGTGTGACGCGGCCATAGTCGAACTTGGCGCGATCGAAGCCGACGCGGCGCACGGTGCCGTCCTCGACCGTGAACAGGCTGACGGGGATGGAGAACACAAAGCCGCGATGCAGTGGCTCGACGGTGAAGCCGCGATTCTCACCGGCCCAGATCGTCGCCTCGGGACGCGTGCGAATCCCGGCGAACTGGTCGGCCGGAAGCGTCGCATAACCTTCGGGAAGGTCGGACGCTCCAAGCGGGATCAACGGACGCTGTGCCAAGGTGCGGGCGGCATCGACCACCAGGGCCGGGTCGAAACGCTGTCCATCGGCGAGAGCGGGAATGTTAAGGGCGGCCGCGCCTGCCGGCGTCTGGGCCGCAGCCGGCGCGGCGAGAGACAGCAGGGCCGCCCCACCAGCCGCGCCCTCCAGAAACTGTCTGCGATTCAAGGGATTCGACATCTTTTCCAAACTGCGCGGACGACGCCCTCGTCCTCCGCGCTTCTAGATCATTTCCAGTTCGGCTGAAAAGCGGTTCCGATCAGGAAATTAGTGGTGATCGCACCCGCTGGAGAGGGTATCCCAGACCGACTTGTAACGGCGGATGAACGGCGGCCGTCTTCGGGACGCCCTCATTTTGCCATTTCGACTTTGGCAAAAGCCGCAGGGATCGGCTATCCACGCCGCCTGCAACGCCAGCATGCGCGAAAGCGACCGTGAGGAGCGGGCAGAAATCCAGTCATGCCCGCAGGGGAAACGACAAAGATGACCGAAATACAGCCGGCTCGCTCTTGCCTTGCGATCGTTCTGGCGGCCGGCGAAGGCACCCGCATGCAATCGCGCACCCCGAAGGTGCTTCATCCCGTTGCCGGTCTTTCCATGCTGGGCCATGTCCTGTCCTCGGTCTCGCAGGCCGGCGCGGACGCCGTTGCCGTCGTGGTCTCATCCGAGCGTCCGGAGGTCGGCGAGGAGGCATTGAAGCTCCTTCCCGCGGCGCGGATCGCGACGCAGCACGAGCGGCGCGGAACCGCCCACGCCGTGCTGGCGGCCAAGGAAGCCTTGAAGGACGGCCACGGAGAAATCCTGGTGGCCTTCGCCGACACGCCGCTCGTCCGGCCGGAAACCTTCCTGGCGCTGCGCGGGGCGCTGGCCGGCGGAGCGGCGGTCGCCGTCCTCGGTTTCGAGGCACGCGACCCGGCCGGCTACGGCCGGCTCGTCGAGCATGATGGCCACCTCGAGGCGATCGTCGAGCACAAGGATGCGACATCGGCGCAGCGGAAGATCAAACTGTGCAACGCCGGCCTCATGGCGCTCGCCGGCGAGCACGCCCTGGCGATTCTCGAAGCGATCGACGACGAAAACGGCCAGCGGGAATTCTACCTGACGGACGCGGTCGCAATCGCGCGGTCGCTTGGGTTGGACGCCGTCGTCCTGAGGGCACCGGAAAGCGAAGTCCAGGGTGTCAACGACCGGGTGCAGCTGGCCGCGGCAGAAGCGGAATTCCAGCGGCGCACGCGCAACGCGGTCATGCTCGGCGGCGCGACGCTGATCGCCCCGGAAACGGTCTTCTTCAGCTTCGATACCGAGATCGGCCGCGACGTCGTGATCGAGCCCAATGTGATCTTCGGACCGGGCGTGCGCATCGCCGACGCTGCCTTGATCCACGCCTTCTCGTATCTCGAAGGCGCTTCCATAGGCCAGGGGGCGAATGTCGGCCCCTTCGCCCGGCTGCGGCCGGGCGCGAGGCTTGCCGAGCGGTCGAAGGTCGGCAACTTCGTCGAGGTGAAGGCGTCGGATATCGGCCCGGGCGCCAAGGTCAACCATCTGACTTATATCGGGGATGCGACGATCGGCGCAGCCGCCAACATCGGCGCCGGCGCGATCACCTGCAACTATGACGGCTTCGCCAAATCGAAGACGACGATCGGCGCGAATGCCTTTATCGGCTCGAACTCCTCGCTGGTTGCGCCGGTGTCGATCGGCGAGGGCGCCTATATCGGCTCCGGCTCGGTCATCACCAGAGACGTTGCCCCGGATGCGCTGGCCATCGGCCGCGGCCGCCAGGTCGAGAAGGAGGGCTGGGCGCAAACGTTCCGCGCGGAAGCAATGGCGCGGAAAGCGGCCAAGAAGGCCGCGGAATAGTCGGAATTCCGAGAGAAGCTGGCGAACGGCCTTTCACAGTTCGTCATTTAGATTGATTGGGCAACCGCTTCTTCTGCAGCTAAGCGGTATCGCCAGCAGCAACTATTCGAAGGGTTCGCCCATGTGCGGCATCGTCGGGATTTTGGGCAAGGAAGCGGTAGCGACGCAGATCGTCGAGGCGCTGCGGCGACTCGAATATCGCGGCTATGATTCCGCGGGCGTCGCGACGTTGGAGGCCGGTCAGCTCGCCCGTCGCCGCGCCGAGGGCAAGCTCAGGAATCTCGAAGTCCGCCTGTCGACCGAGCCGCTCGACGGGCTGATCGGCATCGGTCACACCCGCTGGGCCACCCATGGCAAGCCCAACGAGACCAACGCCCATCCGCACGCTACAGCGAAGCTCGCCGTCGTCCATAACGGCATCATCGAGAACTTCCGCGAGCTGCGCGCCGCGCTGCAGGCCGACGGCTACGTCTTCGAGACGGAGACCGACAGCGAGATCGTCGCCCATCTCGTGACCCGCGAGCTCGATCGCGGCAAGTCTCCGGCCGATGCGGTCCGCGCGAGCCTGCCGCTCCTGCACGGGGCCTTCGCGCTCGCCTTCCTGTTCCACGGCCAGGAAGATCTGCTGATCGGCGCCCGCAAGGGCTCGCCGCTCGCGGTCGGCATCGGCGACGGCGAGATGTATCTGGGCTCCGACGCGCTGGCGCTGGCGCCCTTCACCAATCTGATCGCCTATCTGGAGGAGGGCGACTGGGTCGTGCTCAACCGCCGCGGCGCGACGTTCTACGACAAGACCGGCGCGGAGGTGGAACGCCGCGCCCAGCGCGTCGCGGCCGGAGCCTTCCTGGTCGAGAAGGGCAATCACCGCCATTTCATGGCGAAGGAGATCTACGAGCAGCCGGAGGTCATTGGCCATACGCTGACGCAGTATCTCGACATGGCCAATGGCGCGGTGCGCCTGCCCTTCGGCGACAAGATCGACTGGAAGGGCCTCTCGCGCCTGACCATCAGCGCCTGCGGCACCTCCTATTATGCCGGCCTCATCGCGAAATATTGGTTCGAGAAGCTCGCCCGCCTGCCGGTCGAGATCGATGTCGCGTCCGAGTTCCGCTACCGCGAGGCGCCGCTGCCGGAGCACGGCCTCGCGCTCTTCATCTCGCAGTCCGGCGAAACCGCCGACACGCTGGCCGGGCTGCGCTACGCCCGCCAGAACGGGCAGGCCATCCTCTCGGTCGTCAACGTGCCGACCTCGACCATCGCGCGCGAGAGCGATGCGGTCGCGCAGACGCTCGCCGGCCCCGAGATCGGCGTCGCCTCGACCAAAGCCTTCGTCTGCCAGCTCGCGGTTTTCGCTTCGCTCGCGCTCGCTGCCGCTCGTGCCCGCGGCACGCTCTCGGCCGAGGAGGAGGCTGGCCATGTGCAGCACCTGATCGCGCTGCCCGGTCTGATCGCCAAGGCGCTGGAGCTGGAGCCCGAGATCGAGAAGCTCGCGCGCGAGCTCTCCAAGTCCAAGGATGTGCTCTATCTCGGCCGCGGCACCAGCTTCCCGCTCGCGCTTGAGGGAGCCCTGAAACTGAAGGAAATCAGCTATATCCACGCGGAAGGTTATCCCGCAGGTGAGCTGAAGCATGGGCCTATCGCGCTGATCGACGAGGACATGCCGGTCATCGTCGTCGCGCCGCATGACGCTCTCTACGAGAAGACCGCCTCGAACATGCAGGAGGTCGCGGCGCGCGGCGGCCGCATCATCCTGATTACCGACGCAAAGGGCGCCGCCGAATGCGGCATCGAGCCCGAGGCGACGATCATCATGCCCGACATGGATCCGACCTTCGCGCCGATCGTCTACGCCCTGCCGATCCAGATGATCGCCTATCAGACGGCCGTCTTCATGGGCAAGGACGTCGATCAGCCCCGCAATCTGGCGAAGTCCGTCACGGTGGAGTGACGTGGAGGGTGCGGCGCATGCCGCATCCTGCCAGCGCCGGGTATCAATGGTCGGGGCGGGTCGAGACGTAGAGGCCCGCACCGATCAGGCAAATAGCCGTCGTCGCCAGCGCGATCGGCGGCGCGCTTGTTTGCGTCAGCAGCACGAAGCTCAGCACCATCGATCCACAGGCGGCATATTTCGCCCGCCGGGCGATGGCGCCGGTCTCTCGCCAGCGCTTGACGTGCGGGCCGAGCTTCGGATGACCTATCAGCCAGGTCTCGAACCGCGGCGAAGAGCGCGAGAAGCACCAGGCCGCGAGAATCAGGAAAACGGTGCCGGGCATTACCGGCAGCATCAGCCCGACGATACCGAGTGCCGTGAAGACCCAACCGGCCGCAAACAGAAGCGGCCGCGGCCAGCGGCTTTGCGGCCGATCGTCGTCGCTCACGGCCTCGTCCTTGCTTGCATGAAGCGCGGGGCTAGAGCATTTCCGCGTTTCTCCGAATCGCGGAAATGCTCTATCTCTTTGTTTTGGCGCATTTTCTTTACGCGAACCGCTCGAAAGTTCTCTAGCGGATAGCTCCGCCTCGCTTATCTTGTCATATCGCGGCGCGAGACTGCGTCTGCAAGCAGGCTGGAGGCCGCGCCGGTGCCCAGGGGAGAGAGATGACCGCCGGCCCTTCCGATCCCCGCCTCATTCTTCCGACGGAAATCCTGCGCCCGACCTGGGGCGCGCGGCTGCGCCGCTATTTCCTGACCGGCCTCGTCATCGCCGCGCCGCTCGCCATCACCGCTTCGGTGACGTGGTGGTTCATCAATTTCATTGACGGGCTGGTGAAGCCGCTCATTCCGAACTCATACTTGCCCGACGCCTATCTGCCTTATCCGATACCCGGTTTCGGCCTCATCATCGCGCTGGTCGGGCTGACGCTGCTCGGCTTCCTCACCGCCAATCTCGTCGGCCGCTCGCTCATCCGCGCCGGCGAGGCGATCCTCGACCGCATGCCGGTGGTGCGCAGCCTCTACAAGGGCGTGAAGCAGGTTTTCGAGACGATCTTCTCGCAGTCGGGCACCTCCTTCCGCAAGGTGGGGATGGTGCAGTTTCCGCAGCCCGGCATGTGGTCGATCGTCTTCATCGCGCAGGAGGCCGCGCCCGACATCGCCGGACGCCTACCGGATGGCGAGGAACAGATCGGCGTCTTCCTGCCCTGCACGCCGAACCCGACCACGGGCTTTTTCTTCTACCTGCCCCGGCGCGAGGTGGTGGAGCTCTCGATCTCGGTCGAGGACGGCGCCAAGCTCATCATGTCCGCCGGGCTGATCCAGCCCGGAGAGCAGAACGGCAAGCCGAAGATCGAAACGAAACCTCCGGTCACCGCTTGAGCGGCACCCAGATCTCGACGGTGCCGTTGCCGGTCGCGCCGTCGAAGCGCTCATCCATCACCTCGAGAGTGACGCCCATCGCCGGTTCTCGCCCCGATTTCGGGAACCAGTCGCGCCAGATCACCTCATAGGTCTGCTTGATGCCGGTGATATGGCCGCAATGCTCGAAGACGGCGCAGAGCTGCTCGGGCACGCTGAGCCGAACGAACTCGTCCGGAAGTCCGCCGAAGGAGGAGACCTCGGCCCCCGCGATATAGTCGAAGGCGCCGTTGTCATCGCAGTTATAGCTCGCGCCATAGGCGATATAGCCGCGCTGGCCGGGGATATGGCCGAAATGCGGGGCGACCTTCTGCCAGAGCAGCGGGATGCCTTGCGTCTTGTCCATCGAGAAATGGCCGCTGAACCCGGCGATCAGCATAGGTTTGCCGGTGGCGATGCGCGGTTCGGCGATGGGGGCAGGGGTGATGTCATGCATGTTCAACGACTCCACGAGAGCGAGCGATGAGAGGTCGCGCCGGGCGCGCAGCTCTTCCGGCGTGATGCCGAACTGCTCACGAAAGGCGCGGGTGAAGGCTTCGTGGGAGCCATAGCCCCAGTCGAGCGCGACCGTGAGGATATCGGGCGCGCCACCGGCGAGCTGGCGTGCTGCCTCCGACAGTCGGCGCTCGCGCACATAGCGCATCACCGAGCGGCCGGTCGCCACGCCGAAGGCGCGGCTGAGATGGAAGCGCGAGACGCCGCTGACCTCAGCGATCTCGTCGAGCGTGAGCTCGGCGGTAAAGCGGCTCTCGATGCACCAGATGGCTGCCTTGACCGGGTCCATGCTCTCTCCACGAAGCGCCGACACCATGGCGCAGGCAAGACGGCCGCGCTTGATCAGGATTGCGGTGGGACCACCCCGTCATTCTCGGGCGCAGCGAAGCGCAGACCCGAGCACCTCTTTCAGAAGGAGGCTCCCGGGCCTCCGCGTCAGGAGATGCTCGGGGCAGGCCCGAGCATGACGACCAAGCCTATCCCGCCCTGAGCAGCCGGATCGCGACATCGCGCTCGAACAGGTAGAGCAACACCCGGATCGCCTGGCCGCGCGGTGTCTCCAGATGCGGGTCGCGCTCGATCAGGAGCCGAGCATCGTCGCGGGCGGCCGCCAGAAGGTCGCCATCGGTCTCGGGGCGGGCGATGCGCCAGTCCGGCGAACCCGACTGTTTGGTGCCGAGCACCTCGCCTTCGCCGCGCAGCCGCAAATCCTCCTCGGCAATGCGGAAGCCGTCCTCCGTCTCGCGCATGATCGTGAGCCGCGCCTCGGCGACCGGCCCGAGCGGCCCCTTGTAGAGCAGGAGGCAGGTCGAAGCGGCTGAGCCGCGCCCGATGCGTCCGCGCAACTGGTGCAACTGCGCGAGGCCGAAGCGCTCGGCATGCTCGATCACCATGACGCTGGCATTGGGCACGTCGACGCCGACCTCGATGACGGTGGTCGAGACGAGAATGCGCGTCTCCCCGGCGACGAAGGCGGCCATGGCGGCGTCCTTCTCGCGGCCGGGCATCTGTCCGTGCAGCAGGCCGACCTTGGCGCCGAAGATCTCCTGCAGCGCTTCGTAACGCTCCTGCGCGGCGGCGACGTCGAGCGTGTCGGATTCCTGCACGAGTGGGCAGACCCAATAGGCCTGCGCCCCGCTCTCGACCGCCCGGCCGATGGCGCCGACGACCTCGTCATAGCGTTCGGAGGAGATGGCGCGGGTGACGATCGGCTTCCGGCCAGCCGGCTTCTCGGAGAGGATCGAGACGTCCATGTCGCCGAACCAGGTCAGCGACAGCGTGCGTGGGATCGGCGTCGCGGTCATCACGAGAACGTCCACCGCTTCGCCCTTCGATCCCAACAGCAGGCGCTGGTGCACGCCGAAACGGTGCTGCTCGTCGACGACGGCGAGAGCGAGATCATGGAAGGCGACGCCCTCCTGGAACAGCGCATGCGTGCCGACGGCGATGTCGATCGAGCCATCCGCCAGCCCGGCGAGCACCTGCTTGCGGCCGGCGCCTTTCTCGCGCCCGGTCAACAGGGCGAGCTTGAGCCCTGCCTGCTCGGCCAATGGCGCCAGCCTTTCGGCATGCTGGCGGGCGAGGATTTCGGTCGGCGCCATCAGCACCGATTGCCGCCCGGCTTCGGCGGCCGCCGCCATCGCCATCAGCGCGACCACGGTCTTGCCCGAGCCGACATCGCCCTGGAGCAGGCGCAGCATCTTCTCGGGCCGGGCCATGTCGGAATGGATATCGGCGATCGCCTTGCGCTGGCCCTCGGTCAGCTCGAAGGGCAGGGCGGACTGGATGCGGAAGCGTAGGCCACCATCGCCGGTGGTGGCGCGTCCGGCGATCTTCTTCTGCTGGCGGCGCACGAGGGCGAGCGCGATCTGGCTCGCCAGCAATTCGTCATAGCCGATCCGGCGCCGCGCGACGATGTCGCCCTCGGCCGCCTTGCGATCGGCGGGATGGTGCAGCGCTTCGATCGCCTGATGGAACGAGGGGAAATCGCCCTTGGCAAGGAAAGCGGGATCCTGCCATTCCGGCATCTCCGGGCAGCGCTCCGCAGCGGCCTGCACGGTCCGCATCATCACGCGCGCGCCGATGCCCTCGGTCAGCGGATAGACCGGCTCGAAGGCGGGCAGGGTGGTCGCGAGCTTGGGATCGAGGATGCGCTCGGGATGGACCATCTGGCGCATGCCTTCCCAGAGCTCGAGCTTGCCCGAGATGATCCGGTAGGCACCGATCGGCAGGGTCTGGGCCAGATGCCGGGAATCGGCGTGGAAGAAGACGAGGGTGACGTCGCCGGTCTCATCCTCGACAAGGACGCGATAGGGCGCCTTTTTGCCGGCCGGCGCGGCGCGATGCTCGCTGACACGGGCGGCGAAGGTCGCGATATCGCCGATCGGCGCGTCCGCGATCGTCGGGCTCGGCCTGCGGTCTACCGCACCGGTCGGCAGGTGGAACATCAGATCGACCACGCGCGCAGCCTGCGTCTCATCGCCGAGGAAACGATCGAGAACCTTGCCGAGTTTCGGCCCGACGCCGGAGAGCGCCGTGACGGGAGCAAAGAGCGGATCGAGGATCGAAGGGCGCAAGATGTCTCGCGAAACTGTCAGGAGCGCGAAGATCGCGGTGGCTTGGCCGCTGACTTCACCGGGTTAGGTCGCTATATAACCCGCGCAGGCAGGCTCCGCGACGGGCCGGCCCGTTTGTCATTGCGCCATCCCCCAGGTTTTCGGACCTGACATTTCCTTGCCGAGGTTCCCATGTCCGGCTCGACCCGCTCCAGCGCCGATCTCGACCCGCGCCGCCGCAAGATCCTCTTCCGCGCCTGGCATCGCGGCATGCGGGAGATGGACCTGATCATGGGCCGCTTCGCCGATGACACCATCGCCGGCTTCGACGATGCCGAGCTCGACGAGTTCGAGCGCCTGATCGAGGTGCTGGACCGGGATCTGCTGAGCTGGGTGACCGGAGAAGCCACAGTGCCCGAGAACTACGACACGGAACTGTTCCGCAAGCTCAAGGCTTTCCACCATCACGACAAGCCGATCCATGTGTGAGCGGCCCCATGGCCGTCATGGTCGGGCTTGACCCGGCCATCTCTGAATCGGAGCCCGCTCGTCCCGAGATTCTCGGGGCAAGCCCGAGAATGACGCCCTTTCGCAGAATGACGCCTTTCCGATGAGCATTCCTCCTCCCAGCCAGATCGCCAAGCCGCAGCTCGACCGCATCCTCGATGCGCTGAACCGCGGCGACAAGCCGACACTCGCCGGCGTGCCTGATGGTTTCGACGCCGTCGTCCTCGCCGACCTGACCCGCGCCCGCGCCAAGAAGGCGGAGGGGCCGGCACTGCTCGTCTTCATCGCCCGTGACGGCCAGCGCCTGCAGGTGCTTGAGAACGCACTGCAATTCGTCGCGCCCGATCTCGAAGTGATGAGCTTCCCGGCCTGGGACTGCCAGCCCTATGACCGCGTCTCGCCGGCGCCCGCCATCGTCGCGCACCGGATGACGACGCTCTCGCGCCTCGCCAAGACGAAGTCGGGCGAGCGGCCGCGCCTGCTGCTCACCACCGTCAACGCCGCGCTCCAGCGCGTGCCGGCCTTCGGCAAGGTGGCGTCGGAGAGTTTCTCGGCGGCCCCCGGCAACATGGTCGATATCGAGGAGCTGGCGCGCTGGCTCGACATCAACGGCTATCTGCGCACCTCGACAGTGCGCGAAACCGGCGAATTCGCCGTGCGTGGCGGCATCGTCGACCTGTTCCCGCCGGGCATGCCGGCGCCGATCCGGCTCGACTTCTTCGGGGACACGCTGGAATCGATCCGCACCTTCGATCCGGAGACGCAGCGCACCACCGGGCAGCTCCGTGGACTCGATCTCGTGCCGATGTCCGAAGCGCAGATGACGAGCGAGAGCATCCGCCGCTTCCGCCAATCCTACATCTCGACCTTCGGCACGCCCGGCCGCGACGACACGCTCTATGAGGCCGTCAGCGAAGGCCGCCGCCCGGCCGGGCTGGAGCACTGGCTGCCTCTGCTCACCGAGAAGCTCGACACGCTCTTCACCTATCTGCCGGACGTGCCCTTGGTGCTCGACCATCAGGCCGAGGACGCGGTCGGCGAGCGCATCAGCCTGATCAAGGACTATTACGACGCCCGCAAGGCAGCGCTCGACCAGGGCGGAGCAGGAGGCATTCCCTACAAGCCGCTGCCACCGGACGCGCTCTATCTCTCGCCGGCGGATTGGCGAGGCATCGTCGATGCCTCCGGCGTCGCCACGCTCACCCCCTTCCAACTGCCCGACAGCGAAGGCAAGCTCATCCTCGATCTCGGCGGCAAGCAGGGGCGCAGCTTTGCGGCCGAGCGTGCCGGCGATTCCGGCAGCGTCTTCGAGGCGGCCGTCGCCCATGTCCGCGCGCTCGAAGCCGACGGCAAGCGCGTCATCCTCGCCGGCTGGTCGGAAGGCTCGCGCGAGCGCCTCGCCCATGTTCTCGAAGACCACGGTCTGAAGAGCGTCCAGATGACGGGCTCGCTGCGGGCCGCCTTCGATCTCAAGCCCGGCACGGTCGCGCTCGCTGTCTGGGGCTTCGAGACTGGCTTCGAGGCCGGGCGCCTCGCCGTCGTCGGCGAGCAGGATATCCTCGGCGACCGCCTCGTCCGTCCGCGCCGCAAGACGCGCCGGCCGCAGGATTTCATTGCGGAGCTCTCCTCGCTCGCACCAGGTGATCTCGTCGTCCATGTCGATCACGGCATCGGCCGCTTTATCGGTTTGCAATCGATTACGGCCGTCGGCGCGCCGCATGACTGCCTCGAAATCCACTATGCCGGCGATTCCAAGCTGTTCTTGCCTGTAGAGAACATAGAACTGCTTTCCCGCTATGGCTCGGAGGACACCGAAGTCCAGCTAGACCGGCTGGGCGGTGGCGGCTGGCAGGCGCGCAAGGCCAAGCTCAAGCAGCGCATCCGCGAGATGGCTGGCAAGCTCATCCAGATCGCGGCAGCGCGCGCGCTCAAGGATGCGCCCCGCCTCGTTCCGCCGGATGGGGTCTATGACGAATTCATCGCCCGCTTCCCATACGAGGAAACGGAGGACCAGCAGAACACCATCGACGCGGTGCTGGACGACCTCGCGGCCGGCAGGCCGATGGACCGGCTCGTCTGCGGCGATGTCGGCTTCGGCAAGACCGAGGTCGCGCTGCGCGCAGCCTTCGCTACGGCGCTGAACGGCAAGCAGGTCGCGGTCGTCGTGCCGACGACGCTGCTCGCTCGCCAGCACTACCGCAATTTCGCGGATCGATTTGCCGGCTTACCTGTCAATGTCGGACAAGCGTCGCGCTTCGTCGGCTCGGCCGATCTCAAGGCGGTGAAGCAGGGCGCCAAGGACGGCACGATGGACATCGTCGTCGGCACCCATGCGCTGCTCGGCAAGGGCGTCGACTTCAAGGATCTCGGCCTCGTCATCGTCGACGAGGAGCAGCATTTCGGCGTCGCCCACAAGGAGAAGCTGAAGGAGCTACGCGCCGAGGTGCATATGCTGACGTTGTCGGCGACCCCCATTCCGCGCACGCTCCAGCTCGCCATGACCGGCGTGCGCGAGCTCTCGATCATCGCGACGCCGCCGGTCGACCGCCTTGCCGTGCGTACCTTCGTCACGCCCTTCGATCCGCTGATCGTGCGCGAGGCGCTTCTGCGTGAGCGTTACCGGGGAGGGCGCTCCTTCTATGTCGTGCCGCGTATCGAGGACATTGCCGAGGTCAAGGACTTCCTCGACAAGCAGGTGCCGGAGTGCAAGGTCGGGATCGCCCATGGCCAGATGGCGGCAAGAACGCTGGAAGACGTGATGACCGCCTTCTATGACGGCCAGTACGACATCCTGCTCTCGACCACGATCGTCGAGTCGGGCCTCGATATCCCGACGGCGAACACGCTGATCGTCCATCGCGCCGACATGTTCGGCCTCGCCCAGCTCTATCAGCTCCGGGGGCGCGTCGGCCGCTCGAAGACGCGTGCCTATGCGCTCTTCACCGTGCCGGCCAACCGCAAGCTGACCGAGCAGGCCGAGAAGCGCCTCAAGGTGCTGCAATCGCTGGATACGCTCGGCGCCGGCTTCCAACTCGCCAGCCACGATCTCGACATCCGCGGCGCCGGCAACCTGCTCGGCGATGAGCAGTCCGGCCATATCAAGGAAGTCGGCTACGAACTTTACCAGCAGATGCTGGAAGAGGCGGTGGCGGCACTCAAGGCCGGCATCGAGTTCGAGGCCGAGACGCAGTGGTCGCCGGCCATCCAGGTCGGCGCGCCCGTCATGATCCCCGAGCACTATGTCGCTGACCTCACGCTCAGGCTGACGCTCTACAAGCGCCTCTCGACCATGGACGACGATGCCGAGCTGCAATCCTTCGGTGCCGAGCTGGTCGACCGCTTCGGCCCGTTGCCGGAGGAGGTCAACCAGCTCCTGGAGATCGTCGCGATCAAGGCGCTGTGCAAGCGCGCCAATGTCGAGAAGGTCGAGGCCGGGCCGAAGGGCATCATCGTCGCCTTCCGCAACAACGAATTCGCCAATCCGGAAGGGCTGGTGGGCTTCGTTGCCAAGCAGGGCACGCTGGCGAAGGTGCGCCCCGACATGCGCGTCGTCTTCATCGACGATTTCGAGACAGTCGAGCAGCGCCTGAAGGCGACGCGCCGGCTGCTGACCGATCTCGCGCACATCGCCGAAAGGAAAAAGGCGGCCTGAGCAGCCGCCTTTTAAGGCCGTCATTCTCGGGCGGAGCAAAGCGCAGACCCGAGAAGCTCTCGCAGGAAGGGGCGCGGGCGCGTTCTCGTCGTGAGATGCTCGGGTCAAGCCCGAGCATCTCGGCCGGGAGAGCGCGCCGCGCTTCTACAGATCGAAGAAGACCGTCTCGTTCTCGCCGGCGAGGTTGATGTCGAGCCACCAGGTGCCGTCCGGCTTGCGCTCGGCGATCAGGGTGTGGCGGCGCGCTTCGGGCACGAGGTTGAGGATCGGGTCGGAGTCGTTGCCCTCGCCGTCGGCGAAATAGAGCCGGGTCGGCAGCCGCTTCAGCAGGCCGCGGCCGAAGACCGAGAGCGCGATATGCGGCGCCTGCAAGCTGTTGCCGGGGCCGGGCACGCGGCCGGGGCGGATGGTGCGGAAGCGGAAGACGCCGTCCTTGTCGGTCGACGCCCGGCCGAAACCGACGAAATGCCGGTCGAGCGGCACCTCCTCACGAAGATCGTCCGGGCTGGCATAGCGGCCCGCCGCGTTGGCCTGCCAGATCTCGATCATCGCGTCCTCGATCGGCTTGCCGTCGGCATCGTAGACGCAGCCGGCCAGCGCGATGACCTCGCCTTCGGGCGTCCCCGAGACATTCGAGCCCGACAGCAGGAAATGCTCCGGCGGCATCAGGTCCGGCCGCGCGCCCATATCGGAGCGCTCGACGAGGTCGGCGCCGCCCTTCCACGGCAGGCCGTAGTGGAAATAGGGGCCGACCGTCTGCCAGGGCGTCTGGCCGAAGAGCGTCGCGTCCTGATTGTCGTGCCGCGGGGCGGCGTTGCGGGTTTCCAGGTCCCCACTCGTCGAGTCAGTGGTCGTCGTCATGATCGTCCTCGAACGGTGTCTGATCGCGGCCCTTGAGCACGATGTCGAAGACATAGCCCAGCGCCCAGTTCGGCACGGTGGTGCCGATGTCGAAGCGCGAGACCATGCGCTGGCGATAGGGCATCGGCACGGCGTTGGCGATCGGATCGATCTCGATCAGCGGATCGTCGGGGAAATACATCTGCGTGACCAGCCGCGTCGCGAAGGCCGGCCCCAGCAGTGAGAGATGGATATGGGCCGGGCGCCACGCGTTCTTGTGGTTGCCCCAGGGATAGGCGCCGGGCCGGATCGTGACATAGCGGTAGCGGCCCTCACCGTCGGTGACGACGCGGCCGACGCCGGTGAAGTTCGGATCGAGCGGCGCCGGCCAGTCGTCCTTGGCGTGGATATAGCGGCCAGCGGCATTGGCCTGCCAGATCTCGACGACAGTGTTCGGAACGGGCCGGCCGTCCTCGTCGAGCACGCGGCCGGTCACGACGATGCGCTGACCCTGCGGCTCGCCCTTGTGCTGGGCGGTGAGGTCGGACATCGCCGGCCCCATCAGCCGGGACCAGTCGCTCGGGCCAGTCACCTCGGTCAGCGTCTGCGGGACCATGATCGGCGCCTGCCGCGGGCTGCGGGCCACGGTCGAGCGGTAATCCGGGAACAGCGAGGCCGGCTGGCCCTGGTCCGGTGCCGCATAGGGAAGGATGAGACGGGTCATGACATCGTGCCTCCGTCAGGGGACAGCGGGAAGGGACAAGAGCGCGCGCGCCTCCGCCACCGAGGCGGGATGGCGCGCATATTCGGGGCACAGCGCGACGATACGCCGGACCAGCGCCGCATTGGACGGCGCGAGCGTGTCGCGATCGAGGCGGACATTGTCCTCCAGCCCCGTCCGGCAATGGCCGCCGAGCTCCAGCGACCAGCGATTGAGCGTGATCTGGTCGCGCCCGATCCCGGCGCCGGTCCAGGTCGCGGCCGGGGCGAGCCGCTTCAGGGTCGCGATGTAGAATTCGAAGACGGCTCGATCGACCGGCATGGCGTTTTTGACGCCCATCACGAATTGAACATGCAGTGGCCCGGCGATCGCGCCCGCCTGCTCCATCTCGGCGGCCTTGAAGATCATCGACAGGTCGAAGGCCTCGATCTCCGGCTTGATACCGTGGCTCTTCATCTCGGCGGCCAGCCAGTCGACCAGCTCCGGACTGTTTTCATAGACCCGCGTCGGGAAGTTGCAGGAGCCCGTCGACAGCGAGGCCATGTCGGGCCGGAGCGGCAGCATGCCACCGCGCTCGCGGCCTGCGCCGGAGCGGCCCCCCGTCGAAAACTGCACGATCATGCCGGGGCAATGTCGGCGCAGCCCTTCGAGCAGCCGCCCGAAGCGTTCGGGATCTGAGCTTGGCGTGCCGTCATCGTTGCGGACATGGGCATGAACCAGCGTCGCGCCCGCCTCGAAGGCTTCCTGTGTCGACTCGACCTGTTCCGCGACCGTGATCGGGACCGCGGGGTTATCATTCTTCGTCGGCAGCGACCCCGTGATCGCGACGGTGATGATGCAAGGAGAGGTCATCGTCAGATCCTCAGCCGTGGCTCGGGGCGGGAACGCTGATCGGGCGGGCGAGCCTGGATTGCGCGGTCAGGCGGATGCCGGCATTGGCGGCGCCATAGCCGGCATAGCCGTCGCGCTGGACGATCTCGAAAAACAGCCCGCCGTCCAGAGTCTGCGTATAGGCCTGCCGGAAGATGCCCGAGGCATCGCTGTCGTAGAGGATGTTCAACGCCTTCATCGCATCGATTTCCTGCGCCGACAGGTCGGAGCGGGCCTCGAGGTCATCATAGTAGTTCTCGGGGATGGGCAGCATGGCCACGCCGTTCGCAACCAGCCGCTCCACCGTCGCGGCGATGTCGTCGGTCGCCAAGGCGATGTGTTGCACCCCGGAGCCGAAGAAATCGGTGATGAAACGGGCCGAGAGCGTGCGGTGGCTCTGAGAGCCGTTCAGGATGAGGCGGAGCCCGTGTCCTCGCTCGCCATCGAGTCCGCTCTCGATGACCTGGCTCTGGACCACGCCGCCGGGATCGAGCACGGCCTGGCTCGGCGCCTTCTTCGTTTCGAACAGCGAAGAATAGAACAGCAGCCAGGTCAGCATCTCCTCGTACTGCATGCTCTGCGAGACATGGTCGACGCCGGTCAAACCGGCATCGCGTCCGGTTTCCTCCGTCGCCTCGAAATCGACCTCGGCCCAGCGGCCGAGCGCCGAGGCGTGGTCGAGGAAATAGACCAGGCTGCCGCCGAGCCCGCGCACGGCCGGGATATCGAGCTCGCCCGGCCCGACCGCGCCGGCATGCGGCACGTCGAGCAGGGCCGTGGCACGGGCGATCGCGGCCTGCGCATCCGGCACGCGCAGCGCCAGAGCGCAGACCGAGGTGCCGTGCGTGATCTGGTAGCTATGGGCGAAGCCGTCCGCCTCACTGTTCAGCACGATGCGGATATCGCCCTGGCTCCAGAGATCGACATCCTTGGAGCGATGCGCGCCGGAACGCGCAAACCCGAGCGCGCGCAGCAGCCGCTCGAAGCCCGGCCGCTCGGCTTCCGACACGGCGAATTCGATGAACTCCACCGCCTCGACGGGTGCCGGCGGCGGCATCGGCACCGCGCCGGGCACAGGCTTGCCGATCTGGCGCGCCGTTTCGTCGAGCAGCCAGATCAGCGAGCGATGGCCGTCGAGCGCTACCGAACGGGCGGAGCCTGCCCGGAAGCGGTCGTTGAAGATCTCCAGTGACAGCACCCCGTCATAGCCGGTCGAGACCAGAGCGCGCATGAAGCCGGAAAGGTTGAGATCGCCCTGTCCGGGCAGGCAGCGCCAGTGCCGGCTCCATGACAGCGGGTCCATCTGCAGCAGCGGCGCATCGGCCATCTGCACCATCGCGATCTTGTCGCGCGGGATGGTGCCGATGGCCGAAAGGTCGAGCCCGCGCGCCAGGATATGGAAGGAATCGAGCACGATCCCGACTTCCGGCCGGTTGGCGCGGCGCACGATCTCCCAGGCGTCGCGATAGTCGAAGACATGCCGCCCCCAGGCCAGCGCCTCGTAGCCGACGCGCAGACCTCGCCGGCCGGCCCGTTCGCCGAGCTCGATGAAATCGGCCGCGAGCCGGTCGATGCCGGAAAGTGCTTCAGGCGAGACGCTGGAGCAGACGAAAAGCAGATCTGTCCCCAGCTCCTGCAGCAGATCGAACTTGCGCTCCGCCCGGTCGAAGACGCGCTGGCGGCGCGCCTCCGGCATGCCCTCGAAATCGCGGAAGGGCTGGCAGGTTACGATCGTCAGGCCGAGATCGCCGCAGATGCGCCGGACCTCCGCCGGCGAGCCGGGGAAGGCGATCAGGTCGTTCTCGAAGATCTCGACCGCCGTGAAGCCGGCGGCCGCGATGGCTTCGAGCTTTTCCTGGAGCGTGCCGGAGACGCAGACGGTGGCGATCGATGGAATCACGGGATTGCCTCCTCTCAGCCCAGCCGCGCCACGGCGCGCAGATCCTCGGCCGTGGTCGTGGGCAGGCCGAAGAACTCCAGATAGGCGGGGATCTGCTCGAACAGCATATCGGTGCCGACCTGCACCGCACAGCCGCGTGCGCGTGCCGCGGCCAGAAACGGCGTGATTTCCTGCGCCATCACGACCTCGCCGACCAGGGCGGAGGAGGGCAGGCGGGCGACATCGAGCGGCAAGGGATCGCCCGGCTTCATGCCGAGCGGCGTCGCATTGACGATGATGTCGAAGCCCACTGGATCGTTCGAACCGGTCGTGACGCGCAGGGCGGGGTAGTGCGCGACAAGCCGCCGGCCCAGCTCCTCGGCCATCGCCCCGTGGGTATCGAACAGGCCGAGTTCACCGACACCGGCCTTCGCCAGCGATGCGGCGATCGCCGAGCCGACGCCTCCGGCGCCGACGACCAGCGCGCGGGCGCCAGCGAGCTTGCGCCCCTTGCGCAGGACGCCGCGCACGAAGCCTTCGCCGTCGAACATGTCGCCTGCAAGCCGGCCGTCCGGCTCAAGGCGCACCGCATTGCAGGCGCCGGCGATCGCGGCGGTCGGGGAGAGCGTGTCGACGAGGCCGGTTGTGGTCACCTTGTGCGGCATGGTCACCAGCGCGCCATGCGCGTTGGATAGCCGGAAGAACAGCTTGAGAAAGTCAGGGTAATCCTCGCTGCGGCAGCCCATCGGCACGACGACGGCGTCGATCCCATCCCGCTCGAAATAGGGGTTGTAGATCATCGGCGCCTTGAAGCTCTCGGTCGGAAAGCCGAGATGGCCGATCAGCCGTGTCGTGCCCTTGATCATGCCGAAGCCCTCGCCGACACAGGTTCGGTCGCCACCTCGACAGGCCCGCCGGAGCGCGCCGCCTGTTTCACCGCCTCGATGACCGCGAGCGTCGCCAATCCCTCGCGGCCGGAGACGAGGGGTTCCTCCTCACCGCGGATCACTGCGCAGAAATGCCGGATCTGGGCCTGGAGCGGATCCTCCGGAACGAACGGGATGCGCTCGCGCTTCAGCGGCTCCCACCAGCCGCGCTTGTCGGTGTGGTTCCAGAGTTCGAGCGCCGGGATCGTCAGCGACCCATGCGTGCCGCCGATCTGGTAGCAGGACTGGTCCTGGCGCGGATAGGCCGGGTTCTCGCCGGTCGTCAGCTCCCAGCTCCAGGGCGAGACCACGGTGTCGGAGGCGCTGACCGTGCCAAGCGCGCCATTGGCGAAGCGCAGGATGGCGACGGCCGTCTCCTCGGCCGGGTTGCCGCGCACCGCATTCGAGCTTTGCGCCTGCACCCCGACGATCTCGCCGCAGAGATAGCGGAACAGGTCGATATCGTGGATCAGGTTGATCAGGATCGGCCCGGCGCCTTCCTGCCGGCGCCAGTCGACGTCGAAATATGCGTCCGGCTTCACCAGCCAGAACTGCCCGGTCAGTGTCAGGACGCGGCCGAGCCGGCCGGCGTCGATGGTCTCGCGCGCCTTGCGGATCATCGGATTATGGCGCCGGTGGTGGCCGACGAGCAGGGGCACACCCGCAGCCTCCGCCGCCTGAACCAGTTTGCGCGCGCCGTCTACGCTATCCGCAATCGGCTTCTCGACCAGCATCGGGATGCCGGCCGCCGCCAGCTCCAGCCCGTTGGCGACATGGAGCTGGTTCGGCGTGGCGACGATGACGCCGTCAGGCCTCGCGCTGGCGGGGACGGCGTCGAATGCCGGGTACCACGTGACGCCCATCTCCGCGGCGAAGGCCTTGCCGGCTGGCGCCGGGTCGATGATCGCCGACAGGAGCGCGCCCTCTTGGGCCCTGGCATGGGCGGCGTGGCGCTTGCCGATCAGGCCCGCACCCATCACCGCGATTTTGACCGGAGCCATCGGATCGATCCTCAAGCGGCCTTGTCGTCGATCAGCTTGGCGATGCGCCGCAGCCCGAGCTGATAGCCCTGCGTGCCGAAGCCGGCGATGACGCCGTCGGAGCGCAGCGAGACATAGGAATGGTGTCGGAAGGCCTCGCGCTTATGCACCTGCGAGATATGGCATTCGATCACCGGCCCCTCGAAGGTGTTGAGCGCATCGAGCAGCGCGACCGAGGTATGGGTGAAGGCCGCGGGGTTGATGACGATGCCCGCGCCGTCCTCGCGCGCCTCATGGATCCAGTCGATCAGCTCGTATTCGCGGTTGGACTGATGGAAGCGCAGTTCCAGCTTCAGCTCCTCGGCCAGCTTTCGGCAATCGCGCTCGACATCGGCCAGGGTCTCGTGCCCGTAGATATGCGGCTGGCGTTTGCCGAGCAGGTTCAGGTTCGGGCCGTTCAGGACGTAGACGAGGCGGGACATGGTTGCGTTCCGTTTCAGGCGTTTGGGTTCAGTGCTTGTGGAGGATTTCGCCGAGAAACTTCCGCGTCCGCTCCTGGCGCGGGTTATGGAAGAACTCCTCGGGCGGCGCCTCCTCGACGATGGCACCGTTTGCCATGAAGATGACGCGGTTCGCCACCTGCCGGGCGAAGCCCATCTCATGGGTGACGCAGATCATGGTCATGCCTTCGTCGGCGAGCGCGATCATGGTGTCGAGCACCTCCTTGACCATCTCCGGGTCGAGGGCCGAAGTCGGCTCGTCGAACAGCATGACCTTGGGCTTCATGCAGAGCGCGCGTGCGATCGCGACGCGTTGCTGCTGGCCGCCCGAGAGCTGGGCGGGATACTTCTCTGCCTGTTCGAGAATCTTGACCCGGCCGAGCAGCTGGCGGGCGGTCGCCTCCGCCTCCGCCTTGCTCGCGCCGAGCGAGCGCATCGGCGCAAGCATGCAGTTCTGCAGCACGCTCATATGCGGGAACAGGTTGAAGTGCTGGAAGACCATGCCGACCTCGCGGCGAACCGCGTCGATGGTCTTCGCGTTGTCGTCGACCTTGGCGCCGCTGACCCTGATCTCACCCTTCTGGTAGGTCTCCAGATGGTTGATGCAGCGGATCAGCGTCGACTTGCCGGAGCCTGAAGGGCCGCACAGGACGATGCGCTCGCCTTTGCGGACTTCGAGGTTGATGTCGGTCAGGGCCAGAAAGTCGCCATACCATTTCTCGACATGCGCCATGGCGATCATGGCATCCGCCGCAGCGGCGCTCTTGAGGACTGGCTGGTTCATGGTCCGGGCTCCGGTCCCCAAGCATTTTCGAGCGAAGTGGACGCCGGTTCGCGAGAGGAAATGCGATCAAACAAGGCGTCGGAGCATCTCCGCGCTTCAGAGTAGCGCGGAGATGCTCCGGAGCGCTCAGCTCGCGGTGAAGGTGATGCCTTCGAGGCTGTCCGGGAACTTGTGCACCGGCACCTTCATCCACTTGTCGTAGACCTTCTGCAGCTCACCATTCGCCTTGATCTTGTCGATGAAGGTGTTGAGCGCCGCGTTGATCTCCTTCTCGCCGAGGCGGGTGCAGGCGCCGTTGTAGAGGTTCTGGAACTCGAGCTTGTTCTCGAACTCGCCGGGGCGACCCTGCTCGACGCGCTGCATGTAGAAGATGTTGCCGCCGAGCGCCTGGACCTGGCCGGAGACCAGCGCCTGGATCGAGGGCGCGTCGCCGTCATAGCGGCGGATCGTCGTGCCGGCCGGCGCGTTCTTGGTCACCTGCGTGTCCTGCGCTGCGCCCTTGGCGACGCCGATTGTGTAGCGCGCCATGTCCTCGTTGGTGGTGATCTTGTCCTTCTTCGGCCCGATCAGCACGATGGTGTTGGCGACATAGGGCTTCGAGAACTGCACGGCCTTGGCGCGCTCCGGCAGCATCGCCATGGTCGCGAAGAGCACGTCGACGCGGCCCGTGGTCAGCGCCGGGATGCGGTTGTTGACCTCGAGCGGCACGAACTCGACCTGCACGCCCAGCTCCTTGGCGAAGAGCGTGGCGATGTCGGCGTCGAGGCCATCCTGCTTGCCGGCGCTGGTCACGAAACCCCATGGCGGGTTGTCGCCCTGGATGCCGACCACGATCTTGCCCTTGGCCTTGATCTCGGCCGGGGTGATCGCCTGCGCCGGGCTGCCGACCAGGGCGGGCAGGGCCAGCGCGGCTGCGCCGGCGATCAGCAGGCTGCGGCGGGTGGATTTCATCTTCGTCATGTTTCTCTCCCTTTATGGTTGGTGGTTGGTCTAGGCGTTGAACCGGGATGCTCAGCGCGCGGCGATGGCCATGCGCTTTTCCAGATGCGAGCCGTAGAGCGAGAGCGGCCAGCACAGCAGGAAGTAGAGGACGCCGACGATCCCGAAGACGAGGAGCGGCTGGAAGATCTGGTTGGAGACGATGTTGCCGGCCCGCGTCAGCTCGGTGAAGCCGACGATGGCGGCAAGCGAGGTGCCCTTGATCAACTGGACCAGGAAGCCGACCGTCGCGGGCAGCGAGATGCGGATCGCCTGCGGCAGGATCACGTCCCGCATCCGCGAGACATAGTGTAGGCTCAGCGCCTTGGCGGCCTCGGTCTGCCCTTTCGGGACCGCCTCGATCGAGCCGCGCCAGATCTCGCCGAGATAGGCGCTGGCATGCAGCGTGAAGCCGATCGCGACCGCGACCCAGGCATCGAGCTTCAGCCCGACCAGCGCCAGCCCGTAATAGACGACGAAGAGCTGCATCAGGAGCGGCGTACCCTGGAACAGGGCGATATAGCCGGCGGTGATCCGTTCCAGCAGCGAACGGCCGGACGTGCGCATCAGCGCGATCCCGAGCCCGGAGACCGAACCGAAGACGAAGCCGATCGCCGACAGCGCCACGGTCCATTTCAGGCCGGTGAGGAGGAAGAGGAATTCGTTCCAGCCCATCGCGCCCTCACTTCACCGGGTAGCTGAAGTAGCGGGTCGAGATCGCCGAAAAGAAGCGCATCATCACCCAGGAGATCACGAGGTAGAACAGCGTGATCGTGCCGTAGACCTCGAAAGAGCGGAAACTGTCGGACTCGATCCGCTGCGCGACCGAGGTCAGCTCATAGGCGGAGATCGCCGAGGCGACCGAGGTGGTCAGCGTCAGCAGCACGAACTGGCTGGTCAGCGACGGGAAGATCGCGCGCAGCGCCGGCTTGAGCACGATCAGCCGGAAGACCTGCGCCTTGTGCAGGCCAAGCGCCAGACCGGCCTCGATCTGGCCCTTGCTGATCGACTGGACGCCGCCGCGGATGATCTCGATGGCATAGGCGCCGCCATTGATGCCGAGCGCGATGATCGCCGTCGGCGTCGGGTCGAGGCGCAGGCCCGTCAGCGGCAGCGCGAAGTAGATGAAGAAGATCTGCACCAGGAAGGGCGTGTTGCGGATGATCTCGACGAAAGCCCGCACCAGAAAGCGCACGGGGGCAAAGCGCGAATCCCGCAGCACCACGCCGCCGATTCCGATCACGATGGCCAGCGCCATCCCGCTGAGCGCCAGTAGAAACGTGCCGAGGCAGCCCATCAGGAGGTCGGGCATGCCCTCGATCACGGGAGTGAAATCGAGCTTGTAATTCATGGCGCTTCCCAAAGCGGCCGACCTTCTCGAAAAAAAAGGGGTCGGTCCGGGTCCCGTCTGTCTTCGCAGCCCTTCTTGCGAGGGCCTTTTCAGTCGCTCACGCAGCTTGCATGAGGCCGATGGTATGTTAATTGTACCACTTAGTTCATTTGGTCAAGCGAAATTAACCGAGCTGTCCATTTGGGTGCCGCCGAAGGTCGGCGGGGCAGCAGGGCGCCGGGTAGAACATGAGCAAGGCAGCGATCAAACCGCGGGGAACGAGCCGGAAATCGGCGTCCTGGACCCAGGACCCGGAGGGCGTGCGCCGCAGTATCCTGGAGGCGGCGCGGCTGGAATTCGTCGAGAACGGCCTGAGCGGCGCCCGCGTCGACGAGATCGCAGCCCGAACCGCCACCAGCAAACGGATGATCTACTACTATTTCGGCGACAAGGAGGGGCTCTACCGCGCTGTCCTTGAAGAGATGTATGAGCGCATCCGCAGCTTCGAGCGTGGGCTCGACCTTGCGAGCCTGGAGCCGGAAGAGGCGATCGCGCTGCTGACGGGATTCACCTTCGACTATCACGCCGAGAACCCGGATTTCGTTCGGATGGTGATGATCGAGAACATCCATCATGCCCGACACCTTGCGTCGTCCGACAGGATCTCCGCCCTCAACCTCTCGGTGATCGACATGATCCGCGAGGCCTATGAACGCGGCGTCGCGGGGGGCGTGTTCAGGCCGGGGATCGAAGCGATCGACATCCACCTGACGATCAGTGCGCTCGCCTTCTACAACGTCTCGAACCGCGCGAGCATCCGCCAGATTTTTGGCCACGACATGGGCGCGCCGGAGGCTCTGACGCGCCGCAGGGCCGCTGCGATCGATACCATGCTGCGCACGCTGCGCCGCTGAAGGCCGCCGCTCCGCATCGTCGATCCGGCTTGCGGCGATCAAAGCCATATTCAGGCCTCCACCAGCCCGGCCATCGCCTGGATGGCAAGCTCATAGCCGGCGGCGCCGAAACCGATGATGATCCCGGTCGCCGTCCGCGAAACCAGCGAATTGTGATAGATGCTCTCGCGCGCATGGACGTTCGAGATGTGCAGCTCGATCTTCGGTCGCTCGAACATTTTCAGCGCATCGAGCAAGGCTACCGAGGTAAAGCTGTAGCCGGCCGGGTTGATGATGATGCCGCAGGCCTCCTGCCGCGCCTGCTGTACGCTTTCGACGAGCTCGCCCTCGAAATTCGTCTGGCGGAAGTCGACGGTGAAACCGAGCGTCTTCGCCTTGGCCGT
This sequence comes from Allobosea sp. 10L417, assembly GCF_056395485.1. NCBI lineage: Bacteria > Pseudomonadati > Pseudomonadota > Alphaproteobacteria > Hyphomicrobiales > Alloboseaceae > Allobosea > Allobosea sp. 10L417. The sequence goes on along the minus strand of NZ_JBFTJP010000005.1, from coordinate 52,116 downwards.
GCAGCGCTGGCCGATCTCGGCCAGCGTCGTGCTGCCATAGATGGCCGGCTCGCGCTGCCCGAGCAGATTCAGGTTGGGGCCGTTCAGGATGTAGATGCAGCCGCGCCCGGCTGCCGGCTTCCCGCCTGCCGACATGATGACCTCCCGAGATCCTTCGCTGCGGAGTCCACGGCTCCGTCGGCTTCTTGTGCCGACGATCCTACCCGGTGCCCGATTCAAATCAACTGATAATTCGTAGATCGTCTGCTATTTCATGGATGGACAGCTTTAACGGTTGGCGCGCTCGGCCGAAGGGCTTAATCTGCGTGATGATCAGGAAAGGGGATGTCATGGCGGAAGCGGCAGCGGATAGCGGCGGCGAGGAGATCGCCGCTCTGTCCACGGGCGAGCAGGCTTATGAGCGAATCCGGCAGGATATCGTCTTCGGGCGCCTGCAGCCCGGCCAGCGGCTGACGCTCGACAAGCTGCGGCCGGTTTATGGCGTCGGCATCAGCACGCTTCGCGAAATCCTGAATCGCCTCGCGCCGGAGGGATTTGTCGTGGCGGAAGGGCAGCGCGGCTTCCAGGTCGCGCCCTGCACGGCCAGCGAACTCCGGGAGCTCGCCGACCTCAGGCTGTTGATCGAGAGCCACGCGCTCGCGCAATCTTTCGCAGCCGGCGACATGGAATGGGAAGGGCGCGTCGTCGCGGCCCATCACAAGCTCGCCCGCATGGAAGAGCGCCTGCTGGCCGGCGACGATTCCGGCACGCAGCAGTGGAAGCGCTACGATTTCGAGTTTCATCAGGCGCTGGTTTCGGCCTGCGGCTCAAAGGCGCTGCTCGATCTTCATGCCGGGATCTATGAGCGCTATCTGCGCTACCAGATGGTGTTTTTCATCTTCTGGGGACCGACCTCGATCGGCGAGCACCGCGCGCTGCTCGATTGCGCGCTTCACCGCGACGCAGGCGAGGCGCAGCGGCTGTTGCACGGCCATATCCATGGCTGCATCGATGTGGCTCTGGAACGGGGTTTGTTGGATTAGCGGACCGGCCCCCGAAGGGGCCGGTCCTGTTTGAAATGGCGGTGCGCTCAGGTCCGATACCAGGCTGCCAGATTCCAGGTCGTGACCTCCCAGCCGGAGATATCGGCCTCCAGGTTGTTGGCCGAGGCACCGACGACCGTGCGTGAGAGGATCGGCAGCAGGATATTGGCCTCGCAGAAGATCTCGTTGACCTTGATCAGCAGCGCGGCGCGCTTGACCGGGTCGAACTCCTTCTGGGCGGCCTTGTAGGCCTTGTCGGCCTCAGGGTCCGAGTAGCGTGAGACGTTGCGGCCCAGCCACTTGTTCTCCTTGTTGGCGATCTCCCAGGAGACGAGCTGGTTGAGGAAGCGCTCCGGATCGGGCTGCGGCTGCGTCGTGGTGTACATCTCCATGTCGCAATACAGCTTGGTGTAGGTATCCGGGTTGGCGACGTCGGAAGAGAAATAGACCGACGCCGTGACCGACTTGAGCTCGAGGTCGATGCCGACGCGCTGGCAGGCCTGCTTGATGATGGCCTGGGTCTTCTGGCGCGGGGCGTTGATCGAGGTCTGGAAGACGTATTTGAGCTTCTTGCCGTCCTTCTCGCGAATGCCGTCGGCGCCCTTCTTCCAGCCGGCGTCGTCGAGGATCTTGTTGGCCTTGTCGATGTTGAATTCGTATTTGAGCTTCGGCGATTTGAACTGCTTGGGCTCGTTGACGAAGCTCGCCGTCGCGGTGCCGCCGCGGCCATAGATGAACTTCTGGATCGAATCGCGGTCGATCAGCAGGTTGATCGCCTCGCGCACTTTCGGATCCGACAGCGTCGGATGCTTGGTCTTGACGCTGGAGCGCTCGCCATCGACCTCGGTCCACGGATCGGTCGTGTTCAGGATGATGAACTCGATGTCGCCGCCGGGAACCGCCACCACCTTGCCGCGACCGCCGGTCTCCATGCGCTTGAGGATCTCGTCCTCGACCTGCATGTTCCAGGCATAGTCGTATTCGCCGGTCTGGAGCACGGCACGCGCCGCCGAGACCGCGTCACCACCGCCCTTGGCTTCGAGCGTATCGAAATGCGGCTGGTTCTTGACGTGGTAGTCCTCATTGCGGGTGCCGGTGAGGATGTCGCCGGGCTTGAAGTCGACGAATTTGTAGGGGCCGGTGCCGACGGGCTTCAGGTTGCCGGGCGCCTCGCGCGACTTGGCGCCCTTATAGTCGCCGAAATGGTGCTTCGGGATGATCATGCCGGCCACGCCGACGAAGGGATCGGCCCAGAACGGCGTCGGGTCCTTGAAGATCACCTTGACGGTGTGATCGTTGATCTTCTCGACCTTGATGTTGGTGTAGGAGCCGGTGGTGTAGGCGGCGGTCGCCGGATCGGCGGCATATTCCCAGGTGAAGACGACGTCGTCGGCGGTGAACGGCTTGCCGTCATGCCACTTCACGCCCTGCTTCAGCTTCCAGATGACCTCCTTGCCGTCTGCCGAGAGGCCGCCATTGGCCTTGCTCGGAATCTCCGCGGCGAGCTGCGGGAAGAGGTTGCCTTCCTTGTCCCAGCCGGCGAGCGGCTCGAAGAAGATGCGCGAGGCGATCTGGTCCTTGGTGCCCGAGGCGAAATGCGGGTTGAGCAGGGTCGGCGCCTGCCAGAGCAGGATTTTCAGCGCCCCGCCGCCGCCGGCCTTGGTCGGCTTGTATTGCAGCGCGGCGTTTGCCATCGCCACATCGTTCCATGCCAGGATCTGGCTCGCGATCGGGGCCGTGATGCCCACTGCCGCCATCCTCTGGATGAAGGATCGTCGCGACAGCGCGCCACCCTTCACATCCGCGACGAGGCCGCGGATTTCCCGTTCGTCCATTCTCTCTCTCCCGATATCAGTTGGAATCCCCCGGCGTTGAATCGCCGTTCGTTGTTATGGGCGCCCCCAGAATGCATGGGAGGGGAAGGGCGTCCAGAAGTTCCGATGCTGCGATGCCGCAAGAAAACGCCGAGTTTCGCCGGTCGGCGGCCTTGCGGCGCTTGAGATGGTGACGACTTCATCGAACGAGTTGACCCGGGCGGCATGGCTCCGTATGTCAGCGCCTCGGTGAGGGCGGGTAGCTCAGTGGTAGAGCACGTGACTTTTAATCATGTGGTCGTGGGTTCGATCCCCACCCCGCTCACCACAACAGCAAAAATCCCAAGCCGCGCCTTCCGTTAACTCGCCGGAAACCAAGTTTTCCTAGCGTGGCGCCATGGTTATCCGCCGCGGCCTCCGCTCGATCTTCGTGACATTGGCGCTCTATCTCGTCTCGGGAGCAGCCGTGGCCTATTTCATGTTCCATGCGCAGCATGGCGCGCGCGGCCTCGAGGCGCGCGGCGCCGTCCGTGAATCGCTGCGCGATATGGAAGCGGAACTCGCCGGGCTTGTCGCCGAGCGCAAATCCTGGGAACATCGTCTCTCGCTGGTGCGCGACGAAGCTGTCGATCGCGATCTGCTGGAAGAGAACGCGCGCGCCATTCTCGGTCGTACGCATAAGAATGACGTTGTCATCATGGGCCGCTGAGGGCTCTGACGGTACGGCATTTAGTCCCGGACGTATCGATTAACTGAAATCAGGTTACGGGAAGTCTATCTCGATTTTTCAACAGCTTAGCTAATGCTGCATTGCGAGATAGCGTGCTCGCCAAGATTTTTGCGATCCTCTAAAACAAAAGTCGAAAGACCTTGGAGGACCGCCTGATGGCTGTTGCTGCGCGTAAGTCGAAAGCTCCCGCTCAACCGAAAGCCGCCGCGAAGGCGCGGGGCGCCAAGGAGGGGGCTGGTAAGACCTCCGCCGCGCTCAGCAACACGCCGAGCTTCACCAAGGAAGAAGATCTCCACGCCTATCATGAGATGCTGCTGATCCGGCGCTTCGAGGAGAAAGCCGGCCAGATGTACGGCATGGGCCTGATCGGCGGCTTCTGCCACCTCTATATCGGCCAGGAAGCCGTGGTCATCGGCATGCAGATGGCCTCCAAGGATGGCGATCAGGTCATCACCGGCTATCGCGACCACGGCCACATGCTGGCCTGCGGCATGGAATCGCGCGGCGTGATGGCTGAGCTGACCGGCCGGCGCGGCGGCTATTCGCGCGGCAAGGGCGGCTCGATGCACATGTTCAGCCGCGAGAAGAACTTCTATGGCGGCCACGGCATCGTCGGCGCGCAGGTATCGCTCGGCACGGGCCTGGCCTTCGCCGACTGGTATCGCGGCGACAACACGGTCTCGATGACCTATTTCGGCGACGGCGCCGCCAATCAGGGCCAGGTCTACGAGAGCTTCAACATGGCCGAGCTCTGGAAGCTGCCGGTCGTGTTCGTCATCGAGAACAACCGCTACGCCATGGGCACCGCGGTCAGCCGCGCCTCAGCGCAGACCGACTTCTCCCGCCGCGGTGTTTCGTTCAACATCCCCGGTGAACAGGTCGACGGCATGGATGTCCGCGCCGTCCGCGACGCCGGCCTGCGTGCGGTCGAGCATGCCCGCTCCGGCAAGGGGCCCTACATCCTGGAGATGCAGACCTACCGCTATCGCGGACACTCGATGTCGGACCCGGCGAAGTACCGTTCCAAGGACGAAGTTCAGCGCATGCGCGAGGAGCACGATCCGATCGAGCAGGTGCGTGCCCGCCTGATCCGCGACTTCAAGATCGGCGAGGACGAGCTCAAGGCGATCGATGCCAAGGTGCGCGAGGTCGTCAACGACGCGGCCGAGTTCGCCACGCATGACCCCGAGCCCGATCCGTCCGAGCTCTACACCGACATCCTGCTGGAGCCGGCGCAGGGCTGACGCCCGGCGCCTCTGGCTCGCTCACCGTCTTTCCCCGCGTCTTAGATTCCGGGTGCGTTCATGCCGATCGACATTCTCATGCCTGCCCTTTCTCCCACCATGGAGGAAGGAAAACTGGCCAAGTGGCTGAAAAAAGAGGGCGATCAGGTCAAGGCCGGCGACATCATCGCCGAGATCGAGACCGACAAGGCGACCATGGAGGTCGAGGCGGTCGACGAGGGCATTCTCGCCAAGATCCTCGTCGGCGACGGCACCGAGAATGTCGCGGTCAACACGCGGATCGGCGTGATCGCGGCTGACGGCGAGGACGTCAGCGCCGCAGCGAGCGGCAGTGCCACGACGGCCACGCCCCAGCCCAAGGCCGAGGCAGCGCCTGTCGCGGCGAAGGCCGAGGAGGCGCCTGCCGCCAGCGCGCCGCAGAGCGTGCCGGCCCAGGCCAAGGCTTACGACGCCTCTTCCGAATTCCCGGCGGGCGCAGAGATCGTCAGCCAGACGGTCCGCGAAGCGCTGCGCGACGCCATGGCCGAGGAGATGCGCCGCGACGGCGATGTCTTCGTCATGGGCGAAGAGGTCGCGGAATACCAGGGCGCCTACAAGGTCACGCAGGGCCTGCTGCAGGAGTTCGGCGCCAAGCGCGTCATCGACACCCCGATCACCGAGCACGGCTTTGCCGGCATCGGCGTCGGCGCGGCGCTCTCCGGCCTCAGGCCGATCGTCGAGTTCATGACCTTCAACTTCGCCATGCAGGCGATCGACCACATCATCAATTCCGCTGCCAAGACGCTCTACATGTCCGGCGGCCAGATGGGCTGCCCGATCGTCTTCCGCGGGCCGAACGGCGCGGCCGCCCGCGTCGGCGCCCAGCACAGCCATGACTACGCCGCCTGGTATTCGAACGTGCCCGGCCTCAAGGTTGTCGTGCCCTACAGCGCCTCCGACGCGAAGGGCCTGCTGAAGAGCGCGATCCGCGATCCGAACCCGGTGATCTTCCTCGAAAACGAGATCATGTACGGCAAGTCCTTCGATGTGCCGAAGGGCGACGACTTCCTGATCCCAATCGGCAAGGCCAAGGTCGTCCGCCCCGGCACGGACGTGACCATCGTCTCCTTCGGCATCGGCATGACCTATGCGCTCGGCGCGGCCGAGGCGCTGGCGAAGGAAGGCATCGAGGCCGAGGTCATCGACCTCAGGACCATCCGCCCGATGGACATCGAGACCGTCGTCGCCTCCGTGCAGAAGACCAATCGCTGCGTCGCGGTGGAGGAGGGCTTCCCGCAGTCCGGCGTCACCGCCGAGATCGGCATGAAGATCATGGAGGCGGCGTTCGACTATCTCGACGCCCCCGTGGCCCGCGTCACCGGCAAGGACGTGCCGATGCCTTACGCGGCGAATCTCGAGAAGCTCGCCTTGCCGAATGTCGGCGACGTCATCGCGGCGGCCAAGGCCGTCTGCTATCGCTGAGAGGGGGCTGACCGATGCCGACAAACATCCTGATGCCCGCCCTCTCTCCGACGATGGAGAAGGGCAATCTCGCCAAGTGGCTGAAGAAGGAAGGCGATACCATCAAGTCCGGCGATATCATCGCCGAGATCGAGACCGACAAGGCGACCATGGAAGTCGAGGCGGTCGATGAGGGTATCCTCGCCAAGATCGTGGTGCCGGAAGGCACGGCCGATGTCGCCGTCAACGAAGTGATCGGCGTGATCGCAGGCGAAGGCGAGGATGCCAAGAGCATCTCCGCCCCCGCGGCCGGCGGCGCTGCGCCTGCCAAGGCCGAGGCTCCGAAGGCTGAAGCGCCAAAGGCAGAGGCTCCGGCTCCCGCGGCAGCTCCGGCCGCCCCGGCTGCTTCCGCTCCCGTCACAGCCCCGGCCAAGCTTAATGGCAGCCGGCCCTTCGCCTCGCCCTTGGCGCGGCGCATCGCCAAGGATGCCGGGCTGGATCTTGCCGCCATCGCCGGCTCCGGCCCGCATGGCCGCATCGTCGAGAAGGACGTCGAGGCTGCCAAGAAGGGCGGCGGCGCCAAGGCCGCTCCCGCTGCGGCTCCCGCCGGTGCTCCGGCTGCCAAGCCTGCCGCCGCGCCGCTCGCGGCCGGCCCCTCCGACGAGGCGGTCAAGAAGCGGTTCGCGCCGGGCTCCTATGAGGAGATCCCGCATGACGGCATGCGCAAGACCATCGCGCGCCGCCTGACAGAGGCCAAGCAGACTGTCCCGCATTTCTACGTCACGGTCGATTGCGAACTCGACGCGCTGCTGAAGCTGCGCGCGGAGCTGAACGCCGCCGCGCCCGAGAAGGACGGCAAGCCGGCCTACAAGCTCTCGGTCAACGACATGGTGATCAAGGCGCTGGCGTTGGCGCTCAAGGCCGTTCCGGACGCGAACGTGTCCTGGACCGACAACACCATGCTCAAGCACAAGCACGCCGATGTGGGCGTCGCGGTCTCGATCCCGGGCGGCCTGATCACGCCGATCATCCGCGATGCTTGCCACAAGACGCTGTCGCAGATCTCCAACGAGATGAAGGACATGGCCGCGCGCGCCAAGGCCCGCAAGCTCAAGCCCGAGGAGTATCAGGGCGGCACGACGGCGGTCTCCAATCTCGGCATGTTCGGCGTCAAGGACTTCGCGGCGATCGTCAACCCGCCGCATGCGACGATCCTGGCGGTCGGCGCCGGCGAGCAGCGCGTCATCGTCAAGGGCGGCCAGCCGGCTGTCGCCACGGTGATGTCGGTGACGCTCTCGACCGACCACCGCGCCGTCGATGGCGCACTCGGCGCCGAGCTGCTGCAGGCGTTCAAGGGCTATATCGAGAAGCCCATGGCGATGCTGGTGTGAAGCTCCGGCAGGCGGGTCGCATGACGAGAACCGTTGGGCTTGGGCGTGCTGTTGCCCTGCTGCTGACGCTCGGGATAGCCGGGTGTGTCAGCGCCGAGCAGCAGGCGAATGTCGCCGCGGCGCGTACAGAATCCGGAGTGCGCGAACGGCGGCTGGACGGCATGTCCCTGTCTCAGGCGCGTGCGTTCTTTGCCGGAACCACGCGAGTGGTGACGGCCAACAATCTGGGCTCCCAAGTCTCCTATATGGCGCCTGACGGCTCGATTTATCTTTGGTTCCCCGGCAACCGCGAAGTGCTGCGCGGGCGCTGGTCTCTGGAGGCCGCAGGTCGCTACGTGCCTGTCCTCGGGCGGCCGGTCGAAGATACCAGAATCTGCTTTGAATACGGGGCCGACACAGTCAACGCCTGGAGCCGTCAGCGCGGAGGTAAGCAATGCATCCCCGCGACTGTGGGGATGCGGATGACGCAGGATCAAGCTGCAGGCGACGTCTTCAAGCTGGCCCAACGCACGGCAGTGCCGTTCATTCTGCCGGCGTCGCGCACCACGATCGCCGCGCTGCAGGCGCAACTCCGTTAGAACCGATCATCGTCGTCGGAGACGCAAGGAAAACGCCCATGGCTGACTACGACATCATCGTCATCGGTTCGGGTCCCGGCGGCTATATCGCCGCCATCCGGGCCGCCCAGCTCGGCTTCAGGACCGCGATCGTCGAGCGCGAGCATCTCGCAGGGATCTGCTCGAACTGGGGCTGCATCCCGACCAAGGCGCTGCTGCGCTCGGCCGAGATCCTGCACTATGGCGAGCACGCCAAGGATTACGGGCTCGTCCTGGAAGGCTCGTTCAAGGCCGATCTCGACGCCGTGGTGAAGCGCTCGCGCGGCATCGCCGTCAGGATGAACAACGGCGTCCAGTTCCTGATGAAGAAGAACAAGGTCGACGTCATCTGGGGCGAGGCCAAGCTGACCAAGCCTGGCACGATCACCGTCGCGCCGACCAAGAAGCCGGCGATGCAACCGCAAGGGCCGGTGCCGAAGAACGCCAAGGGCGAGGGCACCTATACCGCCGACCACATCATCGTCGCGACCGGCGCCCGGCCGCGCGCGCTGCCCGGGCTCGAGCCGGACGGCAAGCTGATCTGGACCTATTTCGAGTCGATGGTGCCGGCGAAGATGCCGAAATCGCTGCTCGTCATGGGCTCCGGCGCCATCGGCATCGAATTCGCCTCCTTCTACCGGACGATGGGCGTCGAGGTGACCGTGGTCGAGGTGCTGCCGCAGGTGGTCCCGGTCGAGGATGCCGAGATCGGCGCCTTCGCCCGCAAGGCCTTCGAGAAGCAGGGCATGAAGATCATCACCAGCGCCAAGGTCACGAAGGTCGAGAAATCAGCGGACTCCGTCACCGCCCATATCGAGGACGAGAAGGGCGGCAAGCAGACCATCACGGCCGATCGCATGATCTCGGCCGTCGGCGTCGTCGGCAATATCGAGAATATCGGGCTGGAAGCGCTGGGTGTGAAGACCGATCGCGGCTGCATCGTCATCGACGATTTCTGCCGCACCAACGTCAAGGGCATCTACGCCATCGGCGACGTCGCCGGCCCGCCGATGCTGGCCCATAAGGCCGAGCACGAGGCGGTGATCTGCGTCGAGGCGATCAAGGGCCTGCATCCGCATCCGATGGACAAGCTGATGATCCCGGGCTGCACCTATTGCCATCCGCAGATCGCCAGCGTCGGCCTGACCGAGGCCAAGGCCAAGGACGCCGGCTACGAGATCAAGGTCGGCCGCTTCAACTTCGTCGCCAACGGCAAGGCCGTGGCGCTCGGCGAGGACAGCGGCCTTGCCAAGACGATCTTCGACGCCAAGACCGGCAAGCTGCTCGGCGCCCATTTGGTCGGTCCCGAGGTCACCGAGCTGATCCAGGGCTTCGTCGTCGCGATGAACCTCGAGACGACCGAGGAAGAGCTGATGCACACCATCTTCCCGCATCCGACCCTGTCGGAGGTGATGAAGGAAAGCGTGCTCGACGCCTACGGCAAGGTGCTGAACGCCTGAGCCGGGATCTCGTCATGCTCGGGCTCGACCCGAGCATCTCGGGATGGCCCGGGAGCCTCATCCTGCAAGCGTTTCTCGGGTCGCCGCTTCGCGCCGCCCGAGAATGACGCTTCGACTTGGCGGCGGCCTGCCTGCGCTCCATATTGGTGCCATGCCGCCACGCACCCGCAAACCGCCCAAACCCGACCGCGTCGTTCGCGACGAGGAGGTCGAGGTTCTGCCGCCGCGCCGGACGCTGCCGCTCGACTGGAGCGTCGTGTTGCCGACCGTGGCGTTCGGGACCGTCACGGGCTTCGTCGCCAGCCTCGTGGTTGGTGGTGGCGGGTTGATCCGTCACTCCGTGGTCGGCGTGCTCGGCATGCTGGTCGGGCAGGGCATCGTGCGGTTGACCGGGTGGCGGCTGAATACCGGCTATGGCTTTCTCGACGATGCCGGAATGGCGGTGCTGGGCGCGATCCTCGTCATCCTGCTGGCGCGCTTCATCGCCTGACAGGAACCGCGGGCCGTCATTGTTGTCTGGACGCGCATTTGCGCATGGCTAGGGGGACTTCTTCGATGGAAAGCTTTGCCGCCACCATGGCCCAGCCGGGCTACGGTTTTTTCATGACGCTGCTGATCGGCGTGCTCGCCGGCTGGATCGCCGAGCGCCTGACCTCGTCCGATCACGGCCTTTTCACCAACATGCTCGTCGGCGTCGCCGGGTCCTTCGTTGGCACGCGAGTGGCGGAGCTGCTCGCGATCCCGGTCTTCGGCTTCTGGCGCACGCTGACCGCGGCTATCGCCGGCGCCGTCATCATCATCGCGATCTGGAATGCGGCGCGCAGCCGCAACTGACGCCCCCCGCGCGCGGCCCGGCAGTTGCGGGAGCGCGCTTTGGGGATTAGCTAGGAGGGAGCCGGCAGTGCCGGCTCCCGCTTTTGAAGCCCGGACCTCGATATGGCGCTTGTTCTCGACCTGCTGAACCGCGATCCGCGGCCCAATGCCGGCAATCCGAAGGCGCAGCCGGCCCAGCCCGCGGGCGAGGTGCGCCATCCCGAGAAGCAGAAGCGTCCGGAAAACCCGGTCCTGCGCAAGCCGGACTGGATCCGCGTCAAGGCGCCGGGCTCGCCCAAATGGGCCGAGACCAAGGCGATCGTTAAGGCCGAGAAGCTGGTCACGGTCTGCGAGGAGGCCGGCTGCCCCAATATCGGCGAGTGCTGGGAGAAGAAGCACGCCACCTTCATGATCATGGGCGACACCTGCACGCGCGCCTGTGCCTTCTGCAACGTCAAGACCGGCGTGCCGCAGCCGCTCGATCTGGAGGAGCCGCGCAAGGTGGCCGATGCCGTCGCCAAGCTCGGCCTCGAGCATGTTGTCATCACCTCGGTCGATCGCGACGATCTCAAGGATGGCGGCGCCGAGCACTTCGCCAACGTCATCCGCGCGATCCGCAAGGCGTCGCCCGGCACCACGATCGAGATCCTGACGCCCGATTTCCTGCGCAAGCCGGGCGCGCTTGAGGTGGTGGTCGCGGCCAGGCCCGATGTCTTCAACCACAATCTCGAGACGGTCCCGGGCAGATATCTCAAGGTGCGCCCCGGCGCGCGCTACTTCCATTCGCTGCGGTTGCTGCAGCGCGTGAAGGAGCTCGACCCCTCGATCTTCACCAAATCCGGCATCATGGTCGGCCTCGGCGAGGAGCGGAACGAGGTTCTCCAACTGATGGACGACCTGCGGTCCGCCGATGTCGACTTCATGACCATCGGCCAGTACCTCGCGCCGTCGCGCAAGCACCACGCCGTGATCCGCTTCGTCACCCCCGACGAGTTCAAGAGCTTCGAGACCATCGCCTATGCCAAGGGCTTCCTGATGGTGTCCTCGACGCCGCTGACCCGTTCCTCGCACCATGCCGGCGAGGATTTCGCGCGGCTGCGTGCGAACCGGGCGGCGCGGCAGGGCCAGTAGCGGCTCCCACCCATGCCGATGTTCAACAGCACCCGCCGGGTGAAGCACTCACCCGAGCAGATGTTCGCGCTCGTTGCGGATATCGAGAAATATCCGCGGTTCCTGCCGCTCTGCGAGGGGCTGACGGTGCGCCGACGCACGCCGCGGGAGGGCGGCGGCGAGGTGCTTCTGGCCGACATGACGGTGGGCTACAAGGCGATCCACGAGACCTTCACCAGCCGCGTCACGCTCGATCCTGCCAACCTCAAGATCCTCGTCGAATATGTCGACGGTCCGTTTCGCCATCTGGAGAACCGCTGGAGCTTCAAGCCGCTCGATACGGGCTGCGAAATCGGCTTCTTCATCACCTATGAGTTCGCCAGCCGCATGCTCGGCCTGCTGATGGGCGCGATGTTCGACAAGGCCTTCCACAAATTCTCGGAGGCCTTCGCGCGCCGGGCCGATGTGGTCTATGGCGGAGCCGCGTCAAAGGCTGTGACAGGCAATTGATCGCGACGCGCGGCTGACGCTCGGCCAGCGATTGATGCCTCCCGGCGATCTGGCGCCGCCTGTCCCGCTGAGGCAGCTCAGCGCGCAGCGTCCCGCAGCAGTTCGAGCGCGACGACCACGGATAGCCGCCGGATCTCGTCGCGCGACAGGTTTCCGAAGCGCATTTCGCGGTGAACGGTTCCGGTGGCCGTCGCGCAGGCAAAATGTACAAGGCCGACCGGCTTTCGCTCGGTTCCTCCGCCGGGACCTGCGACGCCGGTGATCGCCACAGCCAGATCCGCCGACAGCCTGGCGCGCCCGCCTTTGGCCATGGCGCAGGCGACCTGCTCGCTGACCGCGCCATGGGCCGCGAGCAGTTCGGTCGCCACATCGGCAAGCGCTGTCTTGGCTGCGTTCGAATAAGTCACCAGACCGCCGTTCACGACGTCGGAGGAGCCGGCAATCGCCGTGAGCGCTCCCGCGACAAGGCCGCCCGTGCAGGATTCGACCGTGGCGACCTTGAGACCGGCCTCGCGGCACAGGGCCAAAACGGTCTCGGACAGTGTCGTGACTTCGGCATCGAACATCGCGCTACTCCGCTTCGGGCAACCGGATCGTCGCCGTTCCCAGCGCGACGAGCCCCTCGCGCCGACCCGTGAAGCCCATGCGCTCGGAGGTCGTCGCCTTGATCGCGACCTTCTCGACGGGAATGCCAGCGGCCGCTGCGATCGCGGCGCGGATGGCCTCGCGATGCGGCCCGACCTTCGGCGCCTCGCAAACGATCGTCAGATCGAGATGGTCGATGCGCCCGCCGCGGGCGCGAACGCGCTCGGCAGCGAAAGCCAGGAACTGCGCCGAAGCCGCACCGCGCCATTGCGGGTCGCTCGGCGGAAAATGCGTGCCGATATCGCCATCGGCCAGCGCACCGAGCAGGGCATCCGTCAGGGCATGGAGCGCCACGTCGCCATCCGAATGGGCTACGACGCCGCGTTCATGCGCGATCCTGACGCCGCCGAGCCAGACATGATCGCCCGGACCGAAGGCGTGGACGTCATAGCCGGTGCCGACTCGCGTCACGAGCGTCTGCCCGGCGCGTGCATCCATGCGGCGGAAATCCTCGGCACGGGTCAGTTTGATGTTGGCAATCTCGCCCTTGAAGGTCGCGACGGGGTGGCCGGCCCATTCCATCAAGGCCGCATCGTCAGTGAAGCCGTGCAGCGCCACCGCTGCCGCAGCTTCATGCGCCGCCAGGAGCGGTTTGAAGCGGAAAGCCTGCGGGGTCTGGACGGTGACGAGCTGGTCGCGCGGCGGAGTCTCCGCGACATGGCCGGCGGCATCGATGCGCTTGACCGTGTCCGTGACCGGCAGGGCGGGGATCGCGGCCAATCCGCCGTCGCCGAGCGCGCCGATAGCCGCGCCGATCAGCGCCTGCGAGACGAAGGGGCGGGCGGCGTCATGGACCAAAACGATACCGTCGAAACCCTCGCGTGCAAGCGCGAGCAATCCGCGTCGCACCGAATCCTGCCGGGTCGCGCCGCCCGGCGTCGGAGCCGCGAGGCGGTCGTCGTCAATCCCGGCGACGGCATTGGCGTAGCGGGCCTCATCGTCCCCGCCGATCACGACCACCACACGGCCGATGGCGGGCTCCACCAGGAAGGGCGCGAGCGCGCGGGCGAGGACCGGCACACCATCGACCAGCCGGTACTGCTTCGGCTCGCCTGCGCCCGCGCGCAAGCCACGTCCGGCAGCGACGAGCAGCGCCGCCACCGGAGCGCCGGTATCGGCATGGTCAGAAGACGACAGGGGGTCCGCGGAATGGCTGTTCATGCGGCAGCCATAGCCAATTCCGGCAGCGCTGGGCAGGGGGTGACTCTGTTGCAATGCAGCATCAACCTCTAAGCTCTTGCGCTCCCGCAGCATTGTCCAATAAATATGCATATCGAGAGTTGCCTTAAAAGCAGGCTGGGCCGTTTGAACATCGCAGGAATATCCATCGAAACCCGGGCCTTTCTTGCACCGATGTCCGGCGTGACCGATATCGTCATGCGCCGGCTCGCGGCGCGGCGCCATGCCGGGATCGTCGTTTCGGAAATGGTGGCCTCGGACGAATTTGTCCGCGGCAGCGAGGAAGCGCGCATCCGCGCGGAAGGCGAGGGCGTCTCTCCCCATGTCGTCCAACTCGCCGGCTGCGATCCTTATTGGATGGGCGAGGCCGCGCGGCTGGCCGAGGCCAATGGCGCAGCCATCGTCGACATCAATATGGGCTGCCCCGCGAAGAAAGTGACCGGCGGCTGGGCCGGCTCCGCGCTGATGCGCGATCTCGATCACGCCGTGGCACTGGTCGAGGCGGCGGTCGCCGCCACCACCGTGCCGGTGACGGTCAAGATGCGGCTGGGCTGGGACGACGCCTCCCGCAATGCGCCGGAGCTCGCGCGCCGCGCTGTCGCCGCAGGAGCGCGGATGATCACCGTGCATGGCCGGACGCGCCAGCAATTCTACAAGGGCAAGGCAGACTGGCGCGCCATCGCCGCGGTGCGGGCGGCCGGAGATTTTCCGCTGGTGGCGAACGGCGACATTCACGATGTCGCCGATGCCGAAGCCTGTCTCGCCGAGTCGGGAGCCGACTTCGTCATGATTGGACGGGCGGCTCTCGGGCGGCCCTGGCTGGTCGGCGAGATCGGGGCCGCGCTCGACGGTCGCAAGCTGGCGCCCTTGACGCTGGCCGAAAAGCTCGGCGTCGCGCGGGAGCATTACGAAGGCCTGCTGGCCTTGATGGGAGCAGCCCATGGCGTGCGCCACGCCCGCAAGCACCTCGCCGCCTATGCCGACGAGGCTGTGGCGGAGGGCTGCGAGCCGGATCCCGAACTGCGTCGGACACTGCTCACGTCGGAAGAGCCTCGCCAGGTGCTGACGGCGCTTGCGGGGCTGTTTTCGACCGAACGAAGCCGCGAAGCGGCCTGAGACGGAAAGGAAGGGCCGATGACGGCGCTATTTGCCGACAAGGGGCTCGCGAGCGAGCGTACCTATCTGCTCGACGCTATCGAAATACAGACGCTGAACGTCCTGCCGATGCCTGTCCTGGTCATCGGCGAAGGGCATGTGGTCATCTACGCGAATACGGCGGCGGAAGATTTCTTCCAGTCGAGCGCCTCCATGCTCAAGCGCCAGCGCATCGACGATCTCGTCGCCTTCGGCTCCCCGGTCCTGGGGCTGATCGAGGAGGTGCAGCGCCGCGGCGCGAGCGTCAGCGAATACCGCCTCGACTTCGGCTCGCCGCGCCTCGGCAGTGATCGCACCGTCGATGTTTTTGCCTCTCCCTTGCCCAGCCAGGGCGATGCGGTCGTCCTGATGCTGCAGGAACGGACAATTGCTGAAAAAATGGACAGGCAACTGACGCATCGAGGGGCAGCTCGGTCGATCACCGCACTCGGTGCCATGCTCGCCCATGAGATCAAGAACCCGCTCTCCGGCATCCGCGGGGCGGCGCAATTGCTGGAAGGTTCGATCTCGGACGCGGATCGCATGCTGACCCAGCTCATCTGCGACGAGACGGACCGGATCGTGAAGCTGGTCGAGCGCGTCGAGCTGTTCGGTGACGAACGGCCGAGCGAGCGCGACGCCGTCAATGTCCATGACGTGCTGGACCATGTGAAACGGCTGGCGCAGTCGGGCTTCGCCCGCCACATCCGCTTCTCCGAAGTCTACGATCCCTCCCTGCCGCCCGTCGCGGGCAATCGCGACCAGCTCGTCCAGGTCCTGCTGAATCTGGTCAAGAACGCTGCCGAAGCCATTGGCGAACATGCGATAGACGGCGAGGTCACGCTGACGACGGCCTATCGCCCGGGCATCCGCATGCAGGTTCCCGGGTCGTCCGAGCGGATCGCGCTGCCGCTCGAAATCGTCATCCGCGACAATGGCCCGGGCGTGCCGCATGACCTCATCCAGCACCTGTTCGATCCCTTCGTCACCACCAAGGCGCAGGGAAGTGGCCTTGGACTTGCACTTGTCGCCAAGGTGATCGGCGATCACGGCGGAATCGTCGAATGCGAGTCCGTTCCCCGCCGCACGCAATTCAGGATCCTTCTGCCGCTGCACCAGCTTGGTCAGGGCAGTCAACGCAAGGCCTAAGCGAACACATGCCGACCGGTCATATCCTCGTTGCCGACGACGACGCCGCGATCCGCACCGTCCTCAATCAGGCGCTCGCCCGGGCCGGTTACGAAGTCCGTACCACCGGCCAGGCCGCGACGTTGTGGACCTGGGCCGCCCAGGGCCTCGGCGACCTGATCATCACCGATGTCGTGATGCCGGATGGGAATGCCTTCGACCTGCTGCCGCGCATCAAGCGCGTGCGGCCCGAGCTGCCGATCATCGTGATGAGCGCGCAGAACACCTTCATGACGGCGATCAAGGCGTCCGAGCGCGGTGCCTACGAATATCTGCCCAAGCCCTTCGACCTGAAGGAGCTCGTCGCCATCGTCGGCCGCGCCATGTCGCGCCCCCGTGGCGAGGCCGCACGCAGCCACGCCGCCGAGCCGGAGGACATCCCGCTCATCGGCCGCTCTCCCGCGATGCAGGACGTCTATCGCGCGCTGGCCCGCCTGATGCCGATCGACCTGACCGTGATGATCAACGGCGAGTCGGGCACCGGCAAGGAGCTCGTGGCGCGCGCCCTGCACGACTACGGCAAGCGCAAGAACGGCCCCTTCGTCGCCATCAACATGGCGGCGATCCCGAAGGATCTGATCGAATCCGAATTGTTCGGCCATGAGAAGGGCGCCTTCACCGGAGCCCTGACCCGCTCCTCCGGCCGTTTCGAGCAGGCGGAAGGCGGCACGCTCTTCCTCGACGAGATCGGCGACATGCCGATGGAGGCACAGACCCGCCTCCTGCGCGTCCTCCAGCAGGGCGAATATACGACCGTCGGCGGGCGCACCCCGATCAAGACCAATGTCCGGATCATCGCCGCGACCAACAAGGATCTGCGGATCTCGATCGCGCAGGGCCTCTTCCGCGAGGACCTGTTCTTCCGGCTGAACGTCGTGCCGA
Organism: Allobosea sp. 10L417; assembly: GCF_056395485.1. NCBI lineage: Bacteria > Pseudomonadati > Pseudomonadota > Alphaproteobacteria > Hyphomicrobiales > Alloboseaceae > Allobosea > Allobosea sp. 10L417. Next base: position 34,958 of record NZ_JBFTJP010000005.1, on the reverse strand, counting down.
TCCGGCTGCCGCCCCTGCGCGAGCGCGTCGAGGACATCCCCGATCTCGTGCGCCACTTCTTCTCGCTGGTCGAGAAGGAGGGGTTGCCGCGCAAGCAGGTCGATTCGGAAGCGATGGACGTGATGCGTCGCTACCGGTGGCCCGGCAATGTCCGCGAGCTCGAGAATCTGGTGCGCAGGCTGGCGGCGCTTTATCCACAGGAGACGATCACCGCCCCGATCATCGAGGCCGAATTGCAGCCTGCTGCGGCGGGGCCGGGCTATTCCGGCAGCTCGGCTGCCCCGGAACGCGCCGAGACGCTGTCCGGCTCGGTCGAGCGCCATCTCAGCCAGTATTTTGGTGGTTTCGGCGACAACATTCCCCCGCCGGGCCTCTATCACCGCATTCTGCGCGAGATCGAGCCGCCGCTGATAGCTGCCGCGCTGGCGGCCACGCGCGGCAACCAGATCCGTGCCGCCGAGTTGCTCGGCCTCAATCGCAACACGCTGCGCAAGAAGATCCGCGAGCTCGACATGCAGGTTGTCCGCTCGCCGCGTTGAGGGCGCGCGAGCTCGCCTTGTCTATGTCATATTTTGACAACACCGTTGCGGCGGCGCATCAGTGGCGCCGTTAGGCGGCGCCATGCTTCGGCGGTGCCGCATCGGAGTTGTCAGAACACGTGTCCGCTTCCGCAACTGAAGCCAGAATGATGCCGCGCGGCGAGGAGAAATCCCGCCGCGTTTCCGGCTGGATCGGTGGGATCATCGTCTTCCTGGCGCTGGTTTCGGCGCTGCTCACCTTCCTCGTCCTGTCGGGCGCGACGCCGATCGCCCCGGTGCATGAGGTCGTGATTGGCGTCTTCGTTCTCAATGCGCTGCTGATTCTGGCTCTGCTCGTCGTCGTCGCCATCGAGGCGGCCGTGCTGATCCGCGCCCGCAAGGCGGGAGCTGCAGCGGCCGGGCTGCATGTGCGGATCGTCGGCCTTTTCAGCATCGTGGCAGCGCTGCCGGCCGTTCTCGTCGCGGTGATCGCAACCGTCACCATCGAGCGGGGCCTGGAGCCCTGGTTCTCGGACCGGATGCGGGATGCGATCTTCAAATCGGTCGAGGTGGCGGATGCTTATGCGGCGAGCCAATGCCGCTCGCTGGGCCGCGAAATCCGTGTGCTCGCCGACGATCTCACGCGCGCCAAACCCGCCTATGACGCCGACCGCAAATGGTTCGAGAACTTCCTGACCTCGCGCGCGACAGCGCTCGGCGTCCCCGTCGCCGCGATCATGCAACCGCCGGACAAGGTTCTGGTGCGCGCCAATATCGACGTGTTGAAGGACGCTCCCAAGCCGGATCAGGCCGCTTTCGACGACGCTCAGTCGGCACCGGAGCCGATCTGCGTCATCCCGCGCACAGGCCGGGTCTTCGGGGCGGTGGTGAAACTGCCCGCCTACGGCAACAGCTTCCTGCACATCGCGCGCGAGGTCGACCCGCTGGCGGTCGAGTTCCCGGCGGTCGCGCGTGGCGCGGCTGTCGAATACCTGTCGATCGATGCCCGCCGTAAAGGGGTCCAGGTCGCCTTCGCTTCGATGTACGGTCTGATCGCGCTGATCCTGCTGCTCTCGGCGATCTGGCTTGGCCTCAGCTTCGCCAACGGCCTGGTCGCTCCGATCAGGCGGATGATTCATGCGACGGATCAGGTCTCCAGCGGCAATTTCTACGTCCAGGTGCCGATCCGAAGATCGGAAGGCGACCTGGCCCATCTCGGAGAGACCTTCAACAAGATGACGGCGGAGCTGCGCCGCCAGCGCGACAGCCTGGTAACGGCGAGCGAGGTCATCGACAGGCGACGGCGCTTCACAGAGACCGTGCTCTCGGGCGTCTCGTCCGGCGTATTGAGCCTCGATGGCGATGGCCACATCACGACGATCAATCGCTCGGCCGAGGCGCTTCTGGGTACTGGCGGCCGCCTGCTGGGCAGGCCGATCGCTGAGATCGCCCCCGAGGTCGCGGGCCTGGTCGCCGATGCGCTGCAGGGCCGGCAGCGGCAGATCTCGGGGCAGGCGACGCTGACGCGCGCCGGGCAGGACCGCATGGTCAATATTCGCGCCGTGCGCGAAGGGGAGGGGCTCAGCGCCGGTCTCGTGGTGACGCTGGACGACATCACCGATCTCGTCTCCGCCCAGCGCACCGCCGCCTGGGCCGATGTCGCCCGGCGCATCGCTCACGAGATCAAGAATCCGCTGACGCCGATCCAGCTTTCGGCCGAGCGGATCAAGCGCCGTTTCGGCCGCGTCATCATCGAAGGCAAGGATGTCTTCGACCAATGCACCGACACGATCGTGCGGCAGGTCGAGGATATCCGGCGCATGGTCGACGAGTTCTCCTCCTTCGCTCGCATGCCGAAGCCGTCGCTGGCGCGCGAGGATATCGTCGAAACGGTTCGTCAGACTGTCTTCCTCTGGCGGGTCGGCAACCCGGAGACGACGATCGAGGAAAGCCTGCCGGCGGAAGCCGTCTTTGCCCGCTTCGACCGCCGCCTGATTTCCCAGGCTCTGACCAATGTCATCAAGAACGCGACGGAAGCGGTCGAGGCGGTTCCGGCCGACGAGCGCGGCCAGGGTCGCATCGACGTCCGCCTGGAGCGGCGCGACGACGGGCGCGTCGTCATCGAGATCATCGACAACGGCAAGGGGCTGCCGGCCGACCAGCGCCAAAAGCTGCTGGAGCCCTATATGACGACGCGCGAAGGGGGCACCGGTCTCGGCCTCGCCATCGTCGGCAAGATCCTGGAGGACCATGGCGGCGGCATCGAGCTGCTCGACCGCCCGGACGCCTCCAGCGGTGCCAGAGGCGCCCGCATCCGCCTCTGGTTCCCTGAAACCGGCCCTTCCGAGGCCAATGGCGGCGATGATGCCGCCCGGCCGGGTTCCGGCCCGGTCACTCACGATTCGCAGAATGGGATAGGTTGATGAGCGCTGACATCCTGGTGGTGGACGACGAAGTCGATATCCGCGATCTGGTCGCCGGCCTTCTCGAGGACGAAGGCTACCGGACCCGCAAGGCGGGCTCCGCCGACGAGGCGCTGGCCGCGATCGCGGCGCGGCGGCCGAACCTCGTCTTCCTCGACATCTGGCTGCAGGGCAGCCGCCTCGACGGCCTGCAGGTCCTCGAGCTGATCAAGGAGAGTCACCCGGATCTCGCCGTGGTGATGATCTCCGGCCACGGCAACATCGAGACGGCGGTGTCCGCGATCAAGAGCGGTGCCTACGACTTCATCGAGAAGCCGTTCAAGGCGGACAGGCTCGTCCTCGTCGCCGAGCGTGCGCTGGAAGCGTCGCGGCTGCGCCGCGAGGTGCGGGAGCTCAAGACCCGTTCGGTCCAGGCCAACCGCATCGTCGGCCGCACGACCGTCGTCAACCAGCTCCGCCAGACGATCGAGCGGGTCGCGCCGACCAATGCGCGCGTCCTGATCACGGGCGAGCCTGGCTGCGGCAAGGAGCTCGCCGCCCGGACGCTGCACGAGGCATCCACCCGCTCGCACAGCCCCTTCGTCGTCATCAATGCGGCGACGATCACGCCCGAGACGATGGAAGAGGAGCTCTTCGGCGTCGAGGGCGGGGACGGGCGCTCGCGTCGCGTCGGCGCGCTTGAGGAGGCGCATGGCGGCTCGCTCTATATCGACGAGATCGGCGACATGCCGCGCGAGACGCAGAACCGCATCCTGCGCGTGCTGGTCGACCAGAACTTCCAGCGCGTCGGCGGCGCGACGCGGGTCCATGTCGACGTCCGCATCATCTCCTCCTCGAGCCGCGATCTCGCGCAACTGATCGCCGAGGGGCATTTCCGCGAGGACCTCTATCACCGCCTCAGCGTCGTGCCGATCCGCGTGCCCGCGCTCTCCGAACGGCGCGAGGACGTGCCGGAGCTGATCGAGTTCTTCATGGACCAGATCTCGGTGGCGAGCGGTCTGCCCAAGCGGCGGATCGGCTCCGATGCGATGGCCGTTCTGCAATCGCATGAGTGGCCGGGCAACGTCCGCGAGCTGCGCAACAATGTCGAGCGGCTGATGATCCTGACCAAGGGCGATCCGACCGCGGAGGTCACGATCGAGATGCTGCCGGCCGAGGTCGGCGCGATGGTGCCGACAACGCCATCGGGCTCGGGCGGCGAGCGGCTGATGAGCCTGGCGCTGCGCGATGCGCGCGAGATCTTCGAACGCGAGTATCTGATCGCACAAATAGCGCGCTTCTCGGGCAACATCTCGCGTACCGCCGAATTCATCGGCATGGAGCGCTCCGCCCTGCACCGGAAGCTCAAGTCGCTCGGTGTCGGCTAGCCTTTCGTAGGGTGCATCTGCACGCCACGCAGATGCACCTGCGAAAAAACGCGGCATTGCTGCACTTGCGTTGAAGACGAACTCGACGATCTAATGGAGCGTCGGTGTTCCGAGGCTGGCGGAATGCGCCGCCGACCCGAACGGAACGAACTGGATCGCGGGCGTAAACCGATCGCCGATCCCAACAACAGGGACTACCCATGGCCGCAGAGCGGGCTCAGAACCTCCAGGACACTTTCCTCAATCACGTTCGCAAGCAGAAGATTCCGCTGACGATTTTCCTTGTCAACGGCGTGAAGCTGCAGGGCGTCGTCACCTGGTTCGACAATTTCTGCGTGCTGCTGCGCCGCGACGGCCATTCGCAGCTCGTCTACAAGCATGCGATCTCGACCATCATGCCCGGCCACCCGGTGCAGCTGTTCGAGCCCGAGGAAACGGACAAGAACTGAGTTGGCGACAAGCCACAAGGACGACAAGGATCGGGCGGCCACGCGGGTCACAGGCGCGAAGCCGCTCGACGAGATCGAACGCGACATCGCGGCGAATACGCGCGCCTTCGTCGTGGGACCCTATCTGCAGAAGCGCGGCGTTTCCGTCGACGCCAACCAGCGTTCCTTCGCGGCGCGGCTGGACGAGGCCGTCGGCCTCGCGGCTGCGATCGACCTGACCGTCGTCGAGCCGGTACAGGTGCTGCTGACCGCATTGCGGCCCGCGACCTATCTCGGCAAAGGCAAGGTCGAGGAGCTGGCGGAGCGCATCAAGATCGAGGAAATCGGCCTCGTCGTGATGGACTGCGCGCTGTCGCCGGTTCAGCAACGCAACCTCGAAAAGGCCTTCGGCTGCAAGGTCATCGATCGCACGGGCCTGATCCTCGAGATCTTCGGCCGGCGGGCGCGCACCAAAGAGGGCGCGCTCCAGGTCGAGCTTGCGCATCTCAACTACCAGAAGAGCCGGCTGGTGCGGTCCTGGACCCACCTCGAACGTCAGCGCGGCGGCTTCGGCTTCCTCGGCGGCCCCGGCGAGACGCAGATCGAGGCCGACCGGCGCATCATCCAGGAGCGCATGACCAAGATCGAGCGCGATCTGGAGAGCGTGAAGCGAACCCGTTCTTTGCACCGCGCGAGCCGGAAACGCGTGCCTTATCCGATCGTTGCGCTGGTTGGTTACACCAACGCCGGCAAGTCCACGCTGTTCAACCGGCTGACTTCGGCTGAGGTGCTGGCGCAGGACATGCTCTTCGCTACGCTCGATCCGACCGCCCGGGCGATCAAGCTGCCGCATGGCGCCCGGATCATGCTCTCCGACACAGTCGGCTTCATCTCCGACCTGCCGACGCAGCTCATTGCCGCGTTCCGTGCCACGCTGGAGGATGCGATCGAGGCCGATGTCCTGCTGCATGTCCGCGACGTCTCGCATGAGGACACGCAGGCGCAGGCCGCGGATGTCCAGGCGATCCTGCGCGATCTCGGCATCAACCCGGATGATGGCCAGCGCGTCGTCGAAGTCTGGAACAAGGCGGATCTGCTCGATGCGGCCGAGCGCGAACGCCAGCTCGGCGTCGCGTCGCTGCGTCCCGCCGAAACGCGGCCGGTTCTCGTCTCGGCGCTGACCGGCGAGGGCATCGATCGCCTGACCCGCGCCATCGAGACCCGGATCGCCTTGAGCCGCCCAGTCTACGCGCTCGAACTCGCGCCCGGCGATGGCAAGTCGCTGGCCTGGCTCCACGCCAACGGCGAAATCCTGGAGCGCGCGGACGCCGAGGACGGCCGGCTCAAGCTCGTCGTTCGCCTGCCGCCGGAGCGGGAAGGGTCCTTCACGGCCCGATTCCCGCAGGCTGAACGACAGGGGTGACGGCCGGCGACGTCAGGTGCCGTTTATTGGTCGGATATGATCGAATTCTGCTGGTTGGTCACGGAGCCGCGGTCATCCCGGGCTTGACCCGGAATCTATGCTAGAACGTTTCCGAGCACGGTTCAGCCATGGATACCGGCTCGGTGCTTCGCTCCGGCCGGGGTTAGCTGCACCCCTACGAAAGCCCGCGTGATCCGGCCCCGGAGCTCGTCTGCTCCTGGCGGCGACTATCGTGATCAGATCGCCTTCTCGGCCTTCTTCACCGCCTGCCAGAGCGCTTCCATCTCGTCGAGGCTCGCCTCCTTTGCGGTTCGGCCCTCCGCTTCAAGTTTTGTCTCGATACCCTTGAAGCGTCGCTCGAATTTCGCATTCGCGGCGTTGAGGCAGGCCTCCGGATCGGCATCGACATGGCGGGCGAGATTGGCGATCACGAAGAGCAGATCGCCGATCTCCTCCTGGATGGCGGCCTTGTCGCCGCCAGCGAGCGCCTCGTCGATCTCTTCAGTCTCCTCGCGGATCTTGTCGAGCACGAGCCGGGCGTTGTTCCAGTCGAAGCCGACGGTCGAGGCTCGGGCCTGCAGCTTCCAGGCGCGGGTGAGGGCGGGCAGGTTGTGCGGCACGCCGGCGAGGACGCTCCTGTCCTCCTGCAGCGGCGGCAGGCCAGCTGCTTCGTGCGCCGCGGCCTTGGCCGCCTTCTCCTCGGCCTTGATCCGGTGCCACAGCACTTTCACTTCGGCCGGCGAGAGATCCCGCGCGTCGCCGAAAACATGCGGATGCCGGCGGATCAGCTTGCTGGTGATCGCTTCCACCACATCCGGGAAGGCGAAGGACCCTTCCTCCTCGGCCATACGGGCATGAAAAACCACCTGTAACAGGAGGTCGCCCAGCTCGTCCTTCAGGTCGAGCTTGTCGCCGCGCGCGATCGCATCGGCAACCTCATAGGCCTCTTCGACGGTGTAGGGAGCGATCGACGCGAAATCCTGCTCCAGATCCCAGGGACATCCGGTTCCGGGCGCACGCAGCGCCGCCATGATCTCGATCAGCCGTTCGATGTCGCGAGAGGGCTTCAACGCTGCCTGTCCCCATGATCTGCGGTCAAGCATTGCTGCGCGAAAAAGTGGGAACCGGTTTTTCGCTGAAGCAATGCTCTAAACTTTCAGAATCGATCACGTTTTTCGCATTCGGATGTTTCAATCCGAATGCGACGTGATCTAGCTTCCTCCCATGATTCAAGTCACCCCGTCCATCGCCATCGACGAGAGCGAGATCGAGGAGAGCTTCGTGCGCGCCTCGGGTCCCGGCGGCCAGCACGTCAACAAGGTCTCGAGCGCCGTGCAGATCCGCTTCGACGTGCGCCGTTCGCCGTCGCTGCCGAACGAGGTCGCCATCCGCCTGATGAAGCTCGCCGGCAGCAAGCTGACTCAGGATGGCGTCATCGTCATCGTCGCCCAGACGCATCGCAGCCAGAAGCGCAATCGCGAAGAGGCCGTCGAGCGGCTGCTGGAGATGGTCCGCGCCGCCGCCGTCCGCCCGACCGTTCGACGCGCGACGAAGCCGACCAAGGCGTCGAAGGAGCGCCGGCTCGCCTCGAAGGATCGCCGCTCCGGCGTCAAGGCCGGCCGATCGAAGCCTGCGGCCGACTAGCATGTCCGACAGCGAACGCCAGCCGGGGCAGGGGGCTCGCCCTGCCCGCGCCCCGCGGCGCATCACCGCCGACTATCTCCAGCGTGCGGCGATGCACTATCTTGAGCGCTACTCTGCCCCAGCCGCTCAACTGCGCCGCGTGCTGGCGCGCAAGATCGCCGTGAGCTGTCGGCATCACGGCGACGATCCCGCGCATCACGCCGTCGCACTGGACGATGTGATCGCCCGCTGCCTGTCCAGCGGATTGATCGACGATCGCCGCTTCGCCGAGGCGCGGGCGGCGACGCTGAGGCGCAAGGGGCAGTCTAGCCGCAGCGTTATGGTCAAGCTGGCCGCCAAGGGGATAGCGCGCGATCTTGCGGGCGAATTCGCGAACACCCATGCCGACGACGAGATCGCCGCCGCCCGCATTGCCGCGAAGCGCCGCCGGCTTGGCCCCTGGCGCAGGCCGGACGAGCGGGCCGCCTGCCGTCAGAAGGATCTCGCCGCCCTGGCGCGGCTCGGCTTCGGCTACGCGACGGCCCGCAGCGTCATCGATGGCGATGCCGACAGCGCGTCCTGAACTTCAGGCTTCACTGAAGCCGCCTCACTCAAGCTTGACCTGAGCGTCCTTGACGACCTTGCCCCAGCGCTCGACCTCCGCCGTAACGAAGCGCCCGAAGGCGTCGCCGCTCAGGCTCGGGATCGGGGAGCCGTTCTTCTTCCAGGCCGCATCGATGGCCGGGGACTTCAGCGCTTTCTCGACCTCCGTCCGCATTCGCGCGACGATCTCGGGCGGCGTTCCCTTGGGAGCCCAGAGCGCATACCAGGTCGAGACCTCGTAGCCGTCGAGGCCCGCCTCCTTGGCCGTCGGAACATCGGGCACAGCCTCCGAGCGCGTCGGCGCGGCAACGGCCAGGGCCCGCAAGGCGCCGCTCTGGATCTGGGCTGCCGAGGAACCGAGCCCGTCGAATAGGATATCGACCTGCCCGGCGACGGTATCCTGCAAAGCTGGGCCGGCGCCGCGATAGGGCACATGGGTCAGCTTTGTGCCTGTCGAGAGCTGGAACAGTTCGCCGGCGAGATGGTGCGTCGTGCCGTTTCCGGCCGAGGCATAGTTGAGCTTTTCCGGGTTCTTCTTGGCGAAATCGACCAGCTCGGCCACGGTCTTCGCCTGGACCTTGCCGGGATGGACGACGATGACCTGCGGCGGCTGGGCAACGACGGCGATCGGGATGAAATCGGTCTCGATGCTGTAGTCGAGCTTTGGATATAGCGCGGGCGCGATGGCGTGGTGGGCGGCCCCGACGAAGAAGGTATACCCGTCCCGCTTTGCCTTCGACGCCGCGGAGGCCCCGACTGTCCCGCCGGCGCCGCCGCGGTTTTCGATGATGATGCGCTGGCCCAGTTGCTGATCGAGCTGCGCGGCGAGCGGCCGCGCAAACGCGTCCGTTCCGCCGCCGGCAGGGAAGGGCACGATGAAGGTGATCGGCCGCGCAGGCCAGGCCTCCGCCCACGCCGGAGCATGCAAGGCCAGTACGGATGCGGCGGCGGTCGCCGCGATGAAGGATCGCTTCGTGATCATCGGCTCTCTCCCAGGGCGAGGCTCTTGCCGGCCTTCGCTGCGTGTCCGACAATGCGGACCGTCTTGCGGATTAGGCCATCGGGACAATCCGTTTGGCAAGCGCGTGGCCGAGATGCGTACCGGTTCCGCAATCTCGACTTGCGGCATCGAGCAGAGATTGGCAGGCGAAGATCATGAGCCGGCTCGACAGTTTCATCCGCCGTCTGAAGGCCCAGCGCAGCGTGCTGAACTGGGCAGCCGATTTCGCCGCGGGCAACGACGGCCTGATCCTTGAGCTCGGCCTCGGCAATGGCCGGACATACGACCATTTGCGCGCGAGATTGCCCGGCCGCGACATCCATGTCTTCGAGCGCTCGCCCAGCCCGAATCCCCGATCGATGCCCCCGCAGCACCTCCTCATCATCGGGGAGATGGAGCAGACATTGCCGGCCTTCGCCGCCCGGCATGGCGCCGCGGCGATTTTGATCCATGTCGATGTCACGACGGGCGTGCCCATGCGCGACCGGGTGGCCTTCGCATGGCTGCCAGGACAAGTGGCGGCATTGGTGCAGCCCGACGGGCTGATCGTCAGCGGCTGGCCGCTCGACGATCCCGCCTTCGAGGCCGTGCCGCTTCCGGCCGAGATACCCGAGGAGCGCTATTTCGCCTATCGGCGCCGCGGCGCCGGCTGAAACCATCGTGGAGGGACGCGGCAAATCCGAAAGCCTGGGGACCAGGCTCGGCTTAGGGGTGCGGCCGGCTCTGTTGAAGCTCGATATCGAAGCTTCGTTCGAGAACCTCGTTCTTGTCGTTGAGCACCGTGTATCGCGCGCGATAGGTGCCGCTTGCCCACCCGGCCGGTGGTTTCCGCAGCCCCGTGAAGACCAGCGTCTGCGCCTGATTTCGCTCGAGCGGCGAGGCTTCATGCCTGGCGATCACCTGGCCGGACGGATTGCTCACGACGATCGATTGCACGTCGCCGATCTTGAGGCCGATGCCGCGGACATAGGCGACGAGCGCGGGGGCTTCGATGCCCGGGGGCGGTTCGGCGTCGCCAGCCTCCAGCGTCGCCATCGTCACCGAGGCGGCAGCAAAGCCTGCATTCAAGACCCATCGCGGCCTGTAGGCGAGCAGGGACGCCGATGCGGGCTCCCAAAGCATGCGACCGCCGCCACATGAATGAGGCGGCGCCTCGTAGGCGAAGGGGTCAGCGATCTCGCCGCGATAGCGGACGATGAAATGAAGATGCGGATATTCGGTCAGGCCGGACAGACCGATCTGCCCGATCGCCTGACGCGCTTCGACCCGGTCGCCGACCTCGACGCGCAGGCTGCCGCGAGCCATGTGGCAGTATTGGGTCTGCCAGCCGGCCGAATGCTCGATCACGACCGCGTTGCCGCATTCGGAGCCCTTCACGGCCGCCGCTCCGCTGTCGCGAACGGACACATCGGCCATGCCGTCGCGTCGCCGGACGACGCGGCCGGCGGCGGCAGCCAGGACATCGACCCCGGCGCGCTGGGCAGCCATGGTCGGCAGCCGGAAATCGGTCCCGTTATGGCCGTCATAGGAGAGGGTGCCGCATTGAAAATCCCGGGCCGAGGATGTGGGGTCGGCGTCGACATAGTTTTGGATGAAGCAGTTGCGGCCGAGCTCGCAGGCGACCGGCAGGGCGAAGATCGGCGCCTCCCCGGCAACGGCCGCCGGGACAACGAGAACGGCGACGGCCGCGGCCATGCGAAAACGATGGCCGCCGCCCGTCACATCAAGCCTCCTCATGCCGAAACAGGGGCGGCCCGCTGCATGAATTGGGAGGATGTATCTCTTCGGGAAAGAGCTGATCGCGACATCCCTCGACGAAGGGTGACAACGTCAAAATATAGAGCAGGAAAAACTCGATCTGCCGATTGATGCCGAGCTTGAGCATGATGCGTTTGATATAGGTCCTGACTGTCGCTTCCGTGAGATCGAGCGTCTGGCCGATCTTCCATGGCGGCTCCCCGCCCAGGATGCGCATCACGATTCTTTCCTCGGCCCAGGGCAGGCCGAAGGCCGTCGCAATCCGCTTGGCCCCCGCTGCCGGATCGATCTGCGGGATGACGACGAGCAGCCGGTCCATGTGCCGCTCGGTCGGCGCCGCGCCGATCCATGCGAAGGCAAAGGCGCGATGGTCTGTCGACAGGGGAATGATCGTGTTCGTCCAGCCTCGGCCTGAGCGGGATGCCATCGTGTCGCGCAGCGCGTGGCGCAGGAGGTTGTTGACGAGAGAGTTGGGGCCGGCGAGGGCGCCATGGTCGAGGCGAACCGGGTTCTTCGCCTGAAGCATCTGCCGGCCGGCATCGTTGGTTTCGAGGAGGCGTAGCTGCTGGTCGACGGCGAAGGCCGGAAAGGCCAGCTCCTGCAGCAGGGTGTCCAGACTCAGGTTTTCGTGTCGACGTTGCGTGAAGCCCTGGGTCGTCGCCCAGATCACGCTCGCGGCGCGCGAGATGCAGACCATCTCCGCGGCCGAGAGGGAATGCGGCCGCCAGCCTGCCAGGAAAACCAGATCATTTCCGTCGCTCGCAGGCAGGCGCCCTGCAAGCGCGTATCCGGCCTCGCCCGCCTCCCGCCCGAGCAATTCCGCTATGAGCGTATCGGTCGCTTCGACCGCGAACAGCCCGGCGCTCTGCCAGTCCGGCCGATGCACCAGATGCGTGATCGCATCCGCCGAGGGCTGCACGTCACTGTCAAAGCCGACACGAACGGCGGCTGCCGCAAAGCCGTTCGGCGGGGCCAGTGTCAGGACAAAGCATCGCTTGCATTCGAGCAACCCGAGCATCGCCCGTCCGAAAGCTTCCAGGGCGAGAAGCGTCGCGGCTCTGCCAGGGGGCGTCGGCATGATGGAATCGTCCCGCAACATCGAGGCCTCCTCCGTCGCATTGATCCCCCGCCGTGTTGTTCAACTCTCCTTGAAGGCGCGCTGCACGCGTAGCATCAACGGCTGCAGCAGGTATTCCGCGAAAGTCCTGCGCCCGGTCTCAATGAAGATCTCGACGGGCATGCCCGGCTGAAGCGAGGCGAAATAAGGAGTGAGCTCCGGCGCTTGCTGGAGGTCAACCTCGGCCTTGTAGAACGACCTGCCTGATCTCGGGTCGATGAGCGCATCGGCCGTGACCATCGTGACGGCCCCGGCGAACAGGGGCGTGCGTCTCGAGTTGAGCGCGAGAACCCGCACGCGCGCGGGCTGCCCGACCCTTACCTCGTTGCGATCGCTCGGCTTTACCTCGCCCTCGACGATCAAACGATCCTGCATCGGAACGATGTCGAGCAGGGTTTCACGCGGATTGAGGACCGCGTTCAGGCTCCGCGTGTTGAGGCCGACGACGAGACCTGCTTCCGGTGCGCGGATCTCGCTCCGAACCAGCGTGTCGCGTGCCGCCGCTATGCGGTGCCGCGCATCGGCGATCCGTTCGCGCGCGGCGTGGCTCTGCTTGGCGATGTCCTCGAGCCAAGCGTAGACGGTTTGTCGACGCCTGTCCTCCAGCTCGGCGATCTTGCCTCTCGATTGGGCTACCGACGATGCATTTGTCGCAATCTGGGCTTCGACATCGGCTTCGGCTCGTTTGAGCGCAAGAACCTTCGGCCGCCGGGCCAGTCCCTTAGCCAGCAGAAAGTCTGTATCCTTGATTTCCTCCTGGAGGTAGGAGAGCTGCCGCACCAGGCCGCCCGAGCCGCTCTGAAGCCCTCGGATTGCTTCCTCCAGCTGCAATATCTGCTGATCGATGAGCTTGCGCTCCCCTTGGAGCGAGGTGGCCCTTGCCGCGAATTCGGAAAGCTGCGTCGCCATTGCCGACCGCGCCTCCCTGTTCGTCGTATTGGTTTGCAGTTCGTCGGGGAACGAAACCTCGGCTGCGCCTGCCTGTTCCGCCTCAAGACGCGCCTCCATCGCAAGATCGGCGAAGAGCTTGGTTTCGAGAACCCCGATATTGGCCTCGATCTGCGTCGTGTCGAGCCGAGCGAGGAGCTGGCCGCGTTCGGCCTGCTCGCCTTCGCGGACGAGAATGGCTTTGACGATCCCGCCTTCGAGATGCTGCACCGCGCGGTGCTGCGACAACACCTTTACCACGCCAGGTGCGATGACCGCGCTCGCGAGCGGCACGGCTGCAGCCCAGGTGCCGAAGATGCCGAAGAGAAGGATCAGGAGCACGGCCCCCCAGCGCACGAGGGAGGTGGTCTCCGACCGTGGAAGATCCGCTAGCTGGGCCAGGTCGGGGCCGACGGCCCGGATGAGTCCGGCGGGCCGGCCATCCTGCACGACGCTGAGCCCGCGCGACGGGGAGGGGGTGGCGACGGCAGGCATCAGCGCCTCCTGTCGATGATGTCGGACCTGGCCTTCTCATTCGGGGCAGGGCGTGAATGACGCATCGGCGTCGCGCCTGCCATGGTCTGCGGGAGCACTTCGCAGGGAGGACCAAACGCCACCTGGACGCCGTCCCGCAGGAAGAGAATGAGGTCCGCCACAGTGAAGAGGCGCGGGCGATGCGTGACGATGACCAGCGTGGTTCCCCGCGCCTTCGCCTCCCGGATCGCTGCGCACAGCGCCTCCTCGCCCTCCGGGTCGAGATTGGAGTTGGGCTCATCGAGCAGGATCAGCCTGCGCTTGCCGAAGAGCGCGCGGGCGAGCCCGATGCGCTGGCGCTGCCCGCCGGAGAGCTTGCTGCCATCCCGGCCGATATCGGTCTCGTAGCCGTTCGGTAGCGCCAGGATCATCTGATGCGCGTTGGCTTGCCTGGCGGCCCCGATCACGTCGGCATCGGTCGCCGTTTCATCGAAGCCGGCGATCGCCTCGGCGACGGTGCCACCCAATAATTCGACATCCTGGGGCAGGTAGCCGACATAGCGCCCGAGTTGATCCGGGTCCCAGTGCTCCAGCGAGGCGCCGTCCAGCCGAATCGTGCCCGTCGTCGGCTTTTCGAGCGCCGCGATCATTCGCAGCAATGTCGATTTGCCCGCACCTGTCGGGCCGATGACGACGATGACGCTGGCCGGTGGACAACGGAAGCTGATGCCCGCCAGGGCCGACCGCCTCGCATTCGGATTGCGAAACGCGACGGCGCTGATGTCGAGCGCGCCGAGGGGAGGCGGGAGGAGCGTCCGGCCCTGGCAGATCAGGGCGGAGGCGACGGCGCCGCGCACGTGAACCCAGGCATCGCGCGCCGAGGTCAGCGTGCGCAACCCGGCGACGAGTTGCTCCATCGGCGCCAACGTGCGGCTGATGAGGATCGAGCTGGCCATCATGCTGCCGCTGAGCACTTCGTTCTGCAGCACCAGCCAGGCGCCGGTCCCGATCGCCGCGACCTGGAGCATGATCCGGACCGCGCGCGCGAGCGAGGCGATCAGGGCCACCCGCTCATTCGCCTTGACCACGGGCGCCAGCGCCGCGTCGTTGAGCCGGAGGAATTCGCGGATCGCTCCATGCGTCCACCCCATCGCCCGGACGAGGCTGGCATGGCCGACGATGCCGTCCAGGGCGCGTTGCGCGCGCAGGGCCGTCCCGGACGCCTCCGCCAGCTCGGCACGCGCCACGCGCCCGCTCACGAACGCCAGCAGGAGCAGGAGCAGGGAGCCCATCAACGCAATCGTGCCGTACCACGGGTGGATCAGGTAAAGCACGACAACGAAGGCCGGCAGGAAAGGCGCGTCGATCAAGGTCGAGGCGGTCCCGCTCGACAGGATGTTCCGGAGTTCGCGCACCCTGACCATGTCGTGAGTGCCGGCCTCGTTCCGCTTCGTCGAGTCCGTGATCGCCGCCTTGAGCACGAGCGGCGCGAGCAATCGCTCGAAGCTGACGGCGAAGCGACCGAGCAGGCGATTGCGCAGGATGTCGAAGCAGGCGCTGAAGCCGAGCGCCACCACGGCGAGACCAGTCAGCCCGACGAGCGTGTCGATATTGCCGCTCGTGATCACCCGGTCGAAGACCTGGATCGAATAGAAGGGCAGGATCAGCAGGAGCAGATTGATCGCGACGCTGAAGACGACGACCCAGAGCAACGCCCGCCATCCCGGGATCGCCATGAGAAGCCTGCTGCCCCTCAATAGGGCGGCGTCGGCGGTGACCCTGGTGCGGAACCCAGGGTTCCTGCGGCTTGCAGACGCGTCGGACATGTGTCCTCGGACTGAAAGAAGCGCTTGCGCGATGTTGCGGGAGGATGAAGCCGACCCGAAAAGCCGATGGGACGAGCTCATGCTCCGGCGCATTGGAGCGTGACGGGAGGCTGGCTTCAGATCGCGCCGTTTGGCGGACGCATCCGAAGCTGCGAAATTCCGATCCGGGGAGGGGAGCCCCTATTGCCCAGCCATGTTGCTATCGGGAAATTCTCTAGCGCCCACGCCACCGCAGCCATGATCTCGCCTCCCTTGATCCAGCACGCCCCTTCGTGGATTTGCGCAACCACCGGACTTGGCCGGTGCCGCTTTGCAGCCATGGAAGGGCGGCCCGAAAGCGGAGAGGCGACGCTAGGGAAGCTTATCCTCCGGCATAATCCCCATTTGGTGACAGAAACGGTTTGAGGCGATGACCACCTGCAAGTGTCAGCGATCCGGGAATGCCGGACTTACCGGCGGCGTCGGTGCGCTTGCCTCGATAGCTGGGCGGAATCCATTCGGCGAATATTTGCATTGATTGCAGCGTAAATAGCAGCGTTGAGCGCTCGAATTCCTATAGATTAAGCCAGTTCGACCTGGGAAGTGAGCCTGAAATAGCGTCGGCCTCGACGGCTTTTGTCTCCAAATGGGGATTGCGCCGGCCCCCTGCATCTTCCTAGCTTTCGCCACCTTCGCAAATTTCTCGATCCGCGACGAAATTTCTCGATCCGCGACGATCGATACCCTGCGCAAGACCGCGCATGGGCGGGCGCGTGCCTATGCGAGGGGCTCTGCAGCAGGGAGAACTGCCATGGCGATTATCAATGGTACACCCGGCGACGACATCATCCCCCCTCCGGATACGAGCGGTGACGACATTATCCACGGCTTCGCCGGCAATGACTCGATCGACGCGGACGGCGGCAACGATTTCGTCAGCGGTGGAGCTGGCGACGACGATATTCTCGGCGGCGTCGGCACCGATACGCTCGATGGCGATGCCGGCAACGACACGATCAGCGGTGGGGACGGTGACGACGTCGTCAACGGCAATGCCGGCAACGACATCCTGGCCGGCGATGCCGGGGACGATACCGTCAGCGGCGGCGCCGGCGACGACAATATTCTCGGCGGTGACGGCAACGACACCCTGTCCGGCGATGCCGGAAACGACACGATCGGCGGCGGCGATGGCGACGACGTCATCAACGGCAACGCCGGGGACGATACCCTGTCCGGGGATGCCGGGAACGATACCCTCAATGGCGGCGCCGGCAACGATACCGTCGATGGCGGCGATGGCGACGATATCCTCAACGGGGCCGCAGGTGCCGATACGCTGAACGGCGGGGCCGGGGTCGACACGATGGACGGCGGCGCCGGCAACGACACCTTGAACGGCGATGCCGGTGACGACGTCATGAACGGCGGTATCGGGAACGATACGCTGAACGGCGGCGACGGCAACGACACCATGAACGGCAATGCGGGCAACGATACGATGAGCGGCGATGCCGGCAACGATATCATGGAGGGCAACGCCGGCGACGACGTCATGGATGGCGGTGACGGCGACGACACCATGGGCGGTGGCGATGGCGACGACACACTGGAGGGCGGAGCCGGTCTGGATACGCTCAATGGCGGCGACGGCGATGATACGCTGAGCGGCGGAGCGGATGCGGATACGCTGAATGGCGACGCCGGCGACGATGAGCTGAGTGGCGGGGACGGCAACGACACGGGCCACGGCGGTGACGGCAACGACGCCCTGACTGGCGGGGCCGGAAACGACACCCTCTGGGGCGACGCCGGAGACGACGAGATCAAGGGTGACGCCGGCAGCGACGAGCTCCATGGCGGCGAGGGTAACGACGAGCTCGACGGCGGAAACGGCGCCGATAACCTATACGGCGACGCTGGCGATGATCTGCTGACGGGCGGCGCAGGCACCGACACCTTCCATTTCGGTGACGGTGCCGACACTCCGTTTGGCGATGACGAAGTCACCGACCTCAATGCGGGGGACGAGGACGTCATCGAGGTCGATGTTGCCGATCCGACGACTGTCGAGGTGACGGTGGACGTTTCCGGCCCCAGCGTCGTGTTGGATTTCGGCTTCGGCACCATCCAGATCGACGGTGTTTCGGGTGGCGGCACGTTCACGTCGATCGACGACATCAACAACGCGCTGGGATACGATGCCATCACGCTCGTGTGACATCGCCTTGCCGAGGGCGGCGGCGCTGGTCGCCGCGGCCTGCCGCGAAACGGGTCATCCCGGTCCGTATCGTGCCATTGCGGGTTCTGTGAGGTTACCCGGAGGACGTCCTCATCGCTTCTCCGCGACAGCCAGAACCCGCGCGCTCCCGAAGTCCTAGTGAAGGTCGGCGACAGGCCTCGCGCGGGCAGACAGAGCTCTGTGCGTGGACGACGTTTGATCGTCCGGCACGGCACGCGACGACGACAGGGGGCATCGCCCCCGGCAGCAAGAGTGATTCGCATAAGACATATTATGGAACAGACATGCGGTTTGGATCGTGTGGCATCCCGGGGTCAATCGGCCTGACAGTCTCAGCAGCAATGGCGAAGGCATTGGGATTGCCGATACGCCGGCTGCGACCCTGAGATCGGCGATCATTCCACCAAGCCTTAGAGGCGCCGTCGGTGTGCGACGCTCCAGCGTCCCGAGATTCCGGGCGTTGATTCGGCTTGATATCCTCAAGGGATCGCTCGCCGTTCGACGCGAAGCTCCCATTTGTCAGCAATCGACCGACTGTACGAAGCTGCGCATCGTCGTCATGGAACGGATTGCCTCGACCGATTCCTCGCCGACGCCGATTGAGACGCGATCGAGGATGTCTTGGCAGGCCTTTTTTTCCGTCTCTAACGAAGCAGCGCTTGCTGATGCTCCGCTCAGGCCTTGGGCGTGGTGAGACCGCCCTCCTCGCTGCCAATTCGATCAAAGATGATGTCGCCTCGGAAACGGGCAGCATCGTGACGCGCCACTGGCCGTTGCCACGCTCGCGATCGGACTGCAGATGCTGTCCTGGCTCAGGGCGCTTGGCGCCAACGAAAATGGCCCGGCCAGCCGGAGCTGACGCGGCCATAGAATTCGGTCTTCCCTCCTGGTCAGATGCGCCCAAACCAATCCTGCTGCAATGAATCCGGGGAGCAGATCTCTGGTTCGCCAAGCATAAAGGGCTAGGGACACCGCAAATAATACATAGATCACGATCGAAACGCTGCGTAAACTCAGGCTATCAGGGCAAATTTAAAAAAAACGGTTTTCGGCCGTAATATCGCATGGGTCCATTGCTGACGAACCCGTTTGGGGGAAGAGTGACGGGCGGACTGCTGGGCCGCAGCGCATGAACACAAAATGGCCCGGCCCCCTTTCGGAGACCGGGCCAGATGAGAGCTGAGCCGGTTGGACCGGCTAAACCATCGACGAGCCTCAGAAGCTGACCCTGATCTGGGCCGATCCGCCGAGGCGGCTGCCGCTCGAGGCAAGTTCGCCGTCGAGGTTGAGGCCAAGCGAGACGCGCTCGCTGAGTTTGGCGCTGATGCCGGCGGCGACCAGCGCGCTGTTGCGGTCGACTTTGGCTCCGGTCGCGGCGAACGCCAAGCCAGGGAGGCCCACGAAGCCCGCAGTCAGGTCGGCATCGCGCTGGAGATAATGCGCCCAAGCAGCACGAACATATCCCGTGACCGGCATGCCGCCGAAGACGCTGTCCGCATCGAGCTGCAGGCCGAGTTCGCTGCGCGACGTCACCTCATTGCGTTTGCCGATGGCGAGTGCGCCGGCGCTGGCGCTGGCGCCGCTCCAGTTTGCCTCCAATACCGCCGGATTACGCGCCTGCGTGGCCTGGATGGCGGCGAGCGGCGAGAGGCTGAACCCGCTCCAGCTGAAGGCCGCTACGCTTGCCTGCAGGCGTCCGCTCCAGGCTGTGGTCTCGTAGGATGACGACAGGCTGCTACCGAGTGCCGGGATGCCGCGGCTGACGTCGTTGTCGAGCCGGGCATAGCTCGCTGCGGCACCAAGCTTGACCGGACCGAGTTGCGTGACGCCGTAGAGGCCGGCCTGGAAGACATCCGCGTCGATCTTGCCGACCAGTCCGGGCAGTGAAGCCCGGGCCTTGCCGCCGGCGATCGCAAGGCCGGCGACAGTGCCGGGCATCAGCCGAACGTCGATACCGGTCGCGATATGGGCGTCGTCGATCGTGCGTCGGGCCGAGCCAATCGCCGCATCCCCGTCGGTGCGACCGTATGAGCCGAAAGCCGAGCCCCAAACCGAATAGACCGGTGCATCGAGCCTCGCCGGCGCCGCGGGCTCATCAGCACCCTTACGCACCAGCCCCGAGAAGGCCGCCGCTCCTGGACCGGGCGCAGCGAGACCAAGCCTGCCCGCCGCCATCGGATCGAGCATGGCGCGCAGGAACTGATCGGCCGCGCCGTTTGCCAGCGCCGGCGCCGCGGTGTGGATTTCGCCAGAGAGTTGGTTGACCGCGGCCGGGATCGCCGCCGCCGGCAGGTTGTAGATCCCGAACAGCGAGGATGGGTCGCCCCCGGCTGCAACCGCCCGATCGATCACCGACGCGATCGCAAAGGCGTTGGCCGGGGCGACGACGCCGAGACGGGGCGAGGTGGGCGCCGGTGCCGTCGGATTCTCGACGATCGGCACCAGCGGCTTCGGAGCGAGCGTCAGTTGGACGTCGGTGGCGGTGTAGTTCACTGTCGTGGTGACGCCATCGCCGAAGCTTCCCGTCGTGTTGACGGGACTGAAGGTGCCGGTGCGTCCCGCTGCCGCCGACAGCAGCGTGTAGGGGCTGTTGAAGGAATAGGCGCCACCGAGCGGAATGATCTTCAGCGTGCCAGCAAGCGCCGCCGTGCCAGTGACGTTGACGCGGTCCGATACCGCGCCCTGGATCTCGGCCTCGTATACCGAGCCGGCGGTCAGGGTCAGATTGCCGTTGACCGTCATCGTACCCGGTGAATTGCCCGGAGCGAGGGTTCCGGTGATGACGACGCCTGGAACCTGGCCCGAGCCGCTCAAGCGCCCGGCCGCCCCAATCGTAAGCCCCGAGGAGGAAGCGATTGAGCCGTTAACGACGAGCGTGCCGCCAGTGATGGACGTCGCGCCCGTATAGGTATGCGTTCCGCTCAAGGTCAGCGTGCCCGGCCCAGCCTGCTCGACGCTGCCGCCTCCTGAAATGACACCGGCATAGGAGACGTTGTTCGATCGATTGTAGACCAGCGAACCATTATTGTTGATCGAGCCGACATAGGCTCCGGTGCCGCCAAGCCAGCCAGAAGTGCCGCCACTTCCGAGCTGAAGCGTGCTACCTGCATCGATGGTCACGGGAGCCCGCGAACTGCTCGTGCCGGTCAGGATGATCTTGCCGCCACCGGTAATCGAGATCGCTCCCGTATTCGGTCCCGTCACAACTCCGGCGTAAGTCATCTCGTTCGAGCGATCGAATACGAGCGTTCCATAGTTGGTGACGTCGCTGGTAATCGAGCCCGTGGTGCCGCCATTGCCGATGCGCAGTGTTGCCCCGGCGGAGATGCCCGCCCCTCCCGTGAAGTCACTGGCGCCAGAGAGAACCTGTGTGCCGCCCGTAATTTGCAGGCCGCCGGATCCGTGCAGCGCGCCAGCGAAGGTTCCGGAAGCGTTGTTCACGATCAACCCGGCCGCGCCAAGCTGCACCGTGCCCGTCGCCGCGCCGGTCAGCGCCTTTATCTGAGCGGAGGCCGCAGCGGTAACATCGAATGTGCCGTTCACCTCGACGCCGCTAGAGGCGTTGACGCGCCCTTGTCCTGACAGCGCGAGCGTGGTGCCGGGAGTGATGGTGGTGGCGCCGGTATAGCTATTCATCCCGGTCAACGTGACTTTTCCCGCCCCGTTTGCGGTGAGGCTGCCACTGCCGGAAATGTTTCCATTCAAGGTGAGTGTTGTACCGGCATCTGGCGAGAAGGTGCCCCCTCCCACGCCCAGCGTGATGCCACGAGCCGTTGTAATATCGGCAGTCGTCGCCAGCGCCCCGCCCGACAGCGTCAGCCCGCCAGCCACTGCGCCTAACGCACCGTCGGTGCTGATAGCGAGCGCGCCGCCAGTCACAACCCACGGCGTCGTGCCGGTCGTGCTATTCGTCAACGTCCAGGTGCTCGTCCCGGCTTTAGAGAAGGCCTCAAAGCTTCGGAACTGACCACTTCCCCCGATCTGGGAAGCGTCGAATGTCGCATTGGTCGAGCCGCCAAGGATCAGCGTGTCGGTGCCGCTACCGCCCTGCACAACACCACCGATCGTCGCTCCGCCGTGGAGTTCGAGGCTGTTTGCGCCGCTGGTAAAGGTGATCGCATTCGCCTGGGTCCCATCGCCACCAACTCCCCCAGCAACAGACCCGGAAGACGAAACGACCAGTTGCGCGCTGGTCGCGGTGATGCCGACACCGCCGGCCCCGGCAACTCCGCCCGCTCCGGTCCCGGCTCCGCCGCCGGTTCCGCCGGCAACCAATCCATTGATCGTGACGACCCCCGCCGTACCCAGGGCGATGCCCGCTCCCCCCTCGCCCGCCGCGCCGCCGGGTCCATTGCCCATGCCGCCGCCGTTACCGCCTTTGACATCCCCGTTGAAGGTGAGATCACCAACACCGCTGGTGAACAGCAGCCCGATTCCGCCGCTGCCTCCACTACCCTTCTGGGACACGCCACCGCCGTTGCCTCCGGCGCCGCCATTGCCGCCGGTGATATTGACGCTGTAGGTGCCAGTTACGCCAGCTCCGGTAACAACCGCGCCGTAACCGCCGGCGCCGCCTCCTCCGCCGCCGCCGGTCGAAGCTCCCCCGTTTCCGCCGTTGCCGCCCTTCGCATCAATGACAGGAAGGGCCGCCCCGACCGCTCCATGGGCACCACCACCGCCGCCGCCTGCGCCCTGCGTTGAGCCGTTGGAGCCGTTTGTACCGTCTGCTCCGGGGCTTGCGCCTCCCACACCGCCAGTGCCAAGCGCGCTTGCGGCACCACGACCGCCAGCGCCACCGGTAATACCTGCGCCACCGCCGGCGCCGCCACCGCCGTTAACTGTGCCCGTTCCCGCGACATTGCTGCCACTGCCCGCGGTTCCGTTTCCGATCGCACTGTTGACGCCACCAGTGCCACCTGTTCCGGCCCCCCCTGTGCCGCCAGCACCGCCGCCTGCCAAAGTTGGACTGGCGGCGACCAAGGTTAGCAGTGCGACTCCTGAGAGAAGGGCCGTGGCCCGCACAGGCCAAGTTCGAACGACAATTTCATTCCTCTTGCCAGTCAGGCAAAAATGCAGCGCAGGCGTAGGCATCGGCGTATCCTCAGTTCCCCGTGCTTACCGGTGTGGCGGCCAACATCTGGCAGCCTCGAACGGAATGTGCTCGGGTCCGTCGAAAGGTCGACGGCAAATCGCAAGCAAAAAGAAATGACTTCGCCGCAGCACGTTGCAACGATTCTCAGACATCCATCGGTAACGGACCCTAAGTAAGGCATCAAGCTTGGGAGTTGCGAAAGCCACCCAAATTGCAGCGGTCGCTTGGCCACCTAGCTGGCGGCCGGCCAACTCTTGATGAGAAGAGCCGAGGAGAGTGGCCGTTTGCGCCGGCCACGCGGTCTTGCGGCGGTCAGCCGCTTGAATCCGTCCGGCACCGCGCTCGCGATCGGGACGATATCAAGAAGTATCCGCAGTCACCAGATGCTGGCGCGCGATGGACAGGGCGACTGACCGCCAATCTCAAGCAGCTGGAGCGGGCCAGCGGCAAGCTCGCCGTGCCGGGGCCGGCGATCGGCGGCGAGAGGTCCTTCGCCACGACGATGGCGGCTGTGATGCGGGCCGCCTTGCGCTCGCAGCTTGAGAAGAGAGCTCAATGGCGCTCTCCACCCGGATTTTTGCGCCTACGCCTAGATGTTCCCGGGTAAGTATTCGCATCGGGACATCCCTGGCGGTATCGGTCACAACTTCCCTCAAGCGGCGCCACAGGCCTTCGCGGACGCCGTCCGTCGAAGCCGCCAAATGCGTTTGATGCGGCGCGCTCTCCGGTTCACTGTTCCAGGACGAGCCGATTGACAGGGAGAAGTCCATGCCCTTCACGCTCAAGATCAACGGCAAGACTCATCGCGTCGATGTTGATGACGACACGCCGCTCCTATGGGTCTTGCGGGACGTTCTCGGCATGACTGGAACGAAGTTCGGTTGCGGAGCCGCATTATGCGGCGCCTGCACCGTTCATATTGACGGCGTCGCCACACGCTCATGCATCACCCCGATCGACAGCATCGGTCAGTCGCAGGTGACGACGATCGAGGCCATCGGCATGACACCGGTCGGGGCGAAGATCCAGAAGGCCTGGCTCGACCGAGAAGTCGTGCAATGTGGCTACTGCCAATCCGGACAGATCATGTCGGCCACAGCGTTGCTGACGCAGAACCCGCACCCGAGCGATGCCGACATCGATGACGCCATGAGCGGCAATATCTGCCGTTGCGGCACTTACCCGCGCATCCGCGAGGCGATCAAGCTCGCCGCCGGCACTGGCGGCTAGGGAGGCGATGATGATCCGGGATCGCAACCCAACCACCACATGTGACCGCGCCCCGTCGCGGCGAAGCTTCCTCGCGGCAAGTGCCGCGGTTGGAGGCGGCTTGATCTTGGGTCTCAACCTCCCAACTGGCCGCAGCGAGGCCGCCGGCCCCGCTTCGTTCACACCCAACGCCTTCGTGCGGATCGGCAATGACGGGCGCGTTGTCCTGACCATGCCCTATGTCGAGATGGGCCAGGGTACCTACACCGCGATCCCGATGCTGATTGCCGAAGAACTTGAGGTGAGCCTCAAGGACGTCAGCCTCGAGCACGCGCCCCCGAATGAAAAGCTCTACGCCAACCCTCTGCTCGGCGTGCAGGCGACTGGTAATTCCAACGCTGTGCGAGGTGCATGGAAGCCGTTACGCGAGGCGGGAGCCGCAGCCCGGCTGATGCTGGTCGCAGCGGCGGCAAAGCGTTGGGGCGTCGAGGCGACGTCATGCCGAGCCGAGAATGGCGAAGTGATCCATCAGCCCAGCCAGCGCCGCCTCAAATACGGCGAATTGGCCGCGGAAGCCGCGAAACTCCCAATTCCCACCAGCGTCGCTCTCAAATCACCGGATGCGTTCAAGCTGATCGGCTCGCGCGCCAATCGGCTTGATACGCCGGCGAAGGTCAATGGCACGGCCCTCTACGGCATCGATGCGCGCCCGTCGGGGGTCAAGTTCGCGACCCTCGCACAATCGCCGGTGTTCGGAGGTCGCCTGAAGCGTGTCGATGATACCGCAGCCAAGGCCGTCAAGGGCGTCCGTCAGATGGTCCGGCTCGACGACGCGGTGGCGGTTGTCGCAGACCATATGGGCGCCGCGAAAAAGGGCTTGGCCGCCCTCAAGATCGAATGGGACGACGGTCCGAACGCGTCGCTCACCACGGAAGCGATCGCGAAGGACCTCGAAGAGGCGGTCCGCGCCCCCGGCACGGTGGCGCAAAACATCGGCGATGCCGATAGCGCCATGGCGCAGGCCGCCACGAGGATCGACGCGATCTATCAACTTCCGTTCCTGGCTCACGCCACGATGGAGCCGATGAACTGCACGGTCTATCTGCGCAAGGATACATGCGAGATCTGGCTCGGCACCCAGGCAGTGGCGCGGGTTCAGGCGATGGCTGCGAAGGCTGCGGGTCTGCCTTTGGATCGGGTGATTGTCCATAATCACCTGATCGGCGGCGGCTTCGGACGACGGCTGGAGGCCGATGGAGCGGTTCGCGCCGTCGAGATCGCCAAACAGGTCAACGGCCCGGTCAAGGTCGTGTGGACGCGCGAGGAAGACATCCAGCACGACATGTATCGACCGTACTGGCTCGACAGGATTTCCGCTGGCCTTGATGACAAAGGTCGGCCGGTCGCCTGGATCAACCGGTTCGCGGGCCCCTCCGTCATCGCCCGCTGGCTGCCGCCGGCTTTCCAGAACGGGCTCGATCCCGATTCGACGGAGGCCGCAATCGACCTGCCTTACGACCTGCCGAATTTCCATGTCGAGTTCGTCCGGCGGGAACCGCCGGGCATTCCAACCGCCTTCTGGCGCAGCGTCGGCCCTTCGCACAATGTCTTCGTCACCGAGAGCTTTGTCGACGAGATGGCCGTGGCAGCCAAACAGGACGCAGTCGCGTTCCGTCGCTCGCTCCTCGGCAAGTCGCCGCGGGCAATGGCTGTCCTTGACCTAGCCGCGGAGAAGGCAGGCTGGGGCCAAGCCCTGCCCGAGCGCACTGGTCGAGGCATCGCGTTGCAGCACGCCTTCGGCAGCTACCTGGCGACCATAGCTGAGGTTCAGGTCGCTTCGGATGGTGCTGTGCGCGTTCGCCGGGTCGTCTGCGCGATCGACTGCGGAATCGTCGTCAACCCGGACACGGTCGAGGCACAGCTCCAGGGCGGAGCGATTTTCGGCGCGACGGCGGCGCTCTACGGAGAAATCACGCTGAAGCAGGGCCGCGTCGAACAAGCCAACTTCGACACCTATCAGATCATGCGGATCAACGAAGCGCCGGTCGTCGAAGTCCATATCGTCAAGAACGCCGAACTGCCGGGCGGCATCGGCGAAAATGGCACGTCCGCAATCGTTCCCGCCATCGCCAACGCTATATTTGCCGCCGCGGGCAAGCGGCTCCGCAAGATGCCGGCAGATAGCCAGTTGCTGAAGGAGCCGGGCTAGGCGACCGAACAACAAGGCCGGCGGAGACTGTTCCTTGCTCCGCCGCGCGTCTTCTGTCGACAAGCAGGGCCGCCGCGCGCACCCTAAATCCTCACGCAGGTCATCGACATCAGGGAGGATCAATCATGAAGCTCCAGAGTCAGCTGACGCTTGCCGCGGGCTCGGCCGCGATGATCATTCTCGGAGGCGTCGCCCTATCCGCACAGGATAAGTATTCGTTGCAGTCGCCGAGCGGAATCGCCTTCTCCGACTTCAGGGGTTACGAGGATTGGTCGGTCGTTTCCTCGGCTCGCACCGACGAGGTGCTGAAGGTCATCGTCGCCAACCCGATCATGATCGACGCCTACAAGGCAGGGATTCCAGGCAATGGACAGCCGTTCCCTGATGGCTCCAAGATCGTGAAACTCCAATGGAAGCCGAAGAGGAGCACAGAGGCGCCGTTCATCGTCGATGTGCCCGATACCTTTTCTCAGGCTTTCGTCATCGAGAAGGATAGCAAGCGCTTTCCGGACAGCGGCGGCTGGGGGTACGCCTTGTTCAACTACGAGGCCGCATCGGACACTTTCACGGCCGATTCCAGCCCCTCAGACTGCGGCCACGTTTGTCATGTGAAGGTGAAGGCCAAGGACTACATTTTCCATCCTTACCAGAAGAGATGACGTTCGGTCCTGGAGCGATCGGCAGCGCAACAGGCGATGCTCGTGCCGGTCAGAGCTTGGACAGTTGACGGATCGCTCTGTCAGTCGGGAAGCCCTTGCTTCCGTCATTTGTTCGCACCTGCCGCAAGCTGAGCGCTTTTCCGGCTCTTCATTCAGAACGAGGCTGGCACATATGCCGAGCGTCGCCAAATGATCAGAGGGGGCATTCACGCCGATCGTCGAGCATCTCAAAGGGGCGAACCGGGCTCCCATCGACGCTGTCGCCGGCGACGCGTTGGCGTCCTCGACGCCGACGACGTGCATTCGGTGTGGCTGTGCGGCTTGGCGGCTCGCTAGGTCAACATGGCGCCGGACCAGCGTCGCGAAACGTCAGCTCCGCTCTCTGGCAGATGCTCAACGTCCGCAGCCGGCGCGACCTGGTGGTTGGTCTCGGCAGATATCGGTCAATTTCATCGCTATTGTTGCTATAGGTCGGCTCCTCAAATGTGAGCGCAACGCAGGAGCGGATTATGACCGAGCGATTTGAACGGCACCGCCAACCCTGGACCTCCGAGGAGCTCCAGAAGCTGAAATTGCTGGCTGGAAAGGGCATGGCCTTGAAGGCGATTGCGAAAGCGATGACTCGTAGCGAGGAATCCATCAAGGACCGCGCAAAACGCGACGGCATCGGTATCGCCAAACTCCGCTAGAATCGGAGCCTCAAGAGCCGGCATCTCGTGCCAGCCGTAAGGCCGCCGCTAATGGCCGGCCACGACCTGCCCTTCCCCCTTGTCATGGACCGCCAGGCGCTCGACCATGGTTGCTGTCGCCTGGTTCATGCCGACGACCTCGACGGCGATATCGTTGTGCCGGAACTTGAGCACGACGCGGTCGAGCGCGTTGATGGCCGTGATGTCCCAGAAATGCGCGGCGCCGAGGTCGATGACGACGTGTCTGACCTCCTCCTCGCGGAAGTCGAAGGCGGCATGGAAGGCCTCGGCGGTGGCGAAGAAGATCTGACCGCTGACGCGATAGATCCGCTTCTCACCCGCGCGCTCCGAGGCCACTGCGAAGAAGCGCGTGACCTTGTGCGCGAAGAACAGCCCGCTCAGCACGACGCCGAAGAGCACGCCCTTGGCGAGATCATGCGTGGCGACGACGACCGCGACCGTGCCCAGCATGACGAAGCTGGAGCTTTTCGGATGGATCAGCAGCGTCTTCAGCGAGCGCCACTGGAATGTGTTGATCGAGACCATGATCATCACCGCGACGAGTGCTGCCATCGGGATCTGCGCGACATAGGGCCCGAGCACGACGATCAGGAACAGCAGGAAGCCGCCGGCCCAGAAGGTCGAGAGGCGCCCGCGGCCGCCCGACGAGACGTTGATGACCGACTGCCCGATCATCGCGCAGCCGGCCATGCCGCCGAAGCAGCCGGCCACGATGTTGGCGAGGCCCTGGCCGGCGCATTCGCGGTTCTTATCGGAGGTCGTGTCGGTCATCTCGTCGACGATCGCCGCCGTCATCAGGCTTTCGAGCAGGCCGACCATGGCGAGCGTCAGCGCATAGGGCGTGATGATCTTCAGCGTCTCGAAGGTGAGTGGGACCTGCGGCAGTGCGAAGAACGGCAATTCGCTGGGCAATGCGCCCATGTCGCCGACGGTGCGGATGCCCAACCCGAAATACATCGATATCGCGGTCATCAGCACGATGGTGACCAGCGGCGACGGCACCGCTCGGGTCAAGCGCGGCAGCAGGTAGATGATCGCGAGGCCGGCGGCGGTCATGGCATAGACGACGGGGCCGCGCCCGAGCAGTTCGGGCATCTGTGCCAGGAAGATCAGGATGGCGAGGGCGTTGACGAAACCGGTCACGACCGAACGCGAGACGAAGCGCATCAGGTTGCCGAGCTTCAGGCTGCCGGCGATGATCTGGAAGACACCGGTCAGCAGCGTCGCCGCCAGCAAGTAGTTGAGGCCGTGCTCCTTCACCAGCGTGGTCATCACCAGGGCCATCGCGCCGGTCGCGGCCGAGATCATGGCCGGGCGCCCGCCGGCGATGGCGGTGATGACGGCGATGCAGAAAGAGGCGTAGAGCCCGACCTTCGGATCGACGCCGGCGATGATCGAGAAGGCGATCGCTTCCGGGATCAGAGCAAGCGCGACGACGGTGCCGGCAAGGAGCTCGCGCGTGATGTTCGGAGCCCATTCGCTCCGCAGATGAGAAATGGTCATGACAAAGCTTCCCGCTCCGGACGGTCGCAGCCTCCGGGCAATCAAGAACGGCCGCGTGCAAGCGGCGACGGATGAGGGAAGCCGGCGCTAGGGCGGGCTCAGGCGCGTGCGGAAGAACCTGATGAGCGCGATCATGCCACGACCCATAGCAGGCCTATGCTGCAGGGCAACGACGCTGGGCGCTTGGACGCTATGCCGTCACGGCAGCCGATCTGCTAGTGTCCTCTTTCACCCGCGCAGAAGTAATTCGACGAGAGCCTGGGTGTTCTTGGCGTTATATTTTCTGAGCAAGCGGGCTCGGTAGATGTCCACCGTGCGCGGACTGATTTCCAGCGCCTTCGCTACCTCTTTTCCGGTCTTCCCATCGATCAGAAGGGTGGCGATATCGCGCTCCCGGGGCGTCAGGGTCGTCCTCAACGATTGACCTGACGGCTGAGCGCGGTCGAGTTCCGAGAAGACCCAGAGGGTATGCGCGTGCGCATGTTCCGGAGTGTAGGTGAAGCCGCTGACCCGAACCCAGAACAGATCGCCGTCGAGCCGGCGCATGACACGGTCATCCGTGTAGCTGCGTTCGCTGGCCAAACGCTCGCCGACTCGGGCGCCCGTCTCCTCATAGTCCGTCTGGGTCGGGTAGAGCCGCTCGAAGGTCGCGCCGACCATATCGGCGATCGAGCCTCGAAAGATTCTGGCGAACTCGTGGTTCCCGGCCACGATAGTCCGGTTCCTGCCGACCGCCAGGCCGACCGGCGCATTCTCGAACGCCTCCCGATAATCCACGTCCATCACAACGACCTCCACGCGGGTGATCCGAGCCGGAATGCCGCCCAAACACTTAAGTGTTCGACACCTATAGCATTAAGCGTATAGGTGTCATAGCGTCCCAGGACGATAAGAGCCGAGCCGCCATGCGGTTTCGAGCAGATGAAGGGCCGACGAGCTTCGTCGAAGCCCTCGGGGAACCGCGACATTGGACAGCCATGACACACGCGCAGTTGGAGATCGCTGATCTCTCGATCCATTTCGGAGGGATCCGCGCGCTCGACGGCGCCTCCTTTGCAATCCAGCCGGGCATTACCACCGGACTGATCGGCCCCAATGGCGCCGGCAAGACGACCTTGTTCAATTGCATCTCGGGGCTGACGCCGGGGGCGACCGGAAAGGTCCGTTTTTGCGGTCGCGACATTTCCCGGGAGGAGCCTCAGGATATCTCGCGCGCGGGTCTGGTCCGCTCGTTTCAGCTCGCACGTGGCTGCGAGAACATGACGGTTTTCGAACACCTCATGCTGTATGGCCCACGCCAACGCGGAGAAGGACTTCTCGGCGCCCTCTTCGGCAATCGCGAGGCACGTAGGCAAGAGGAGGCGCTTCGCGAAGAAGCGCTGGACATGGCGCGACGGCTCAAGCTCGCGCATGTCCTCGACAACCTCGTGACGCGCCTTTCCGGCGGCCAGAAGAAGCTGCTGGAAATAGGCCGGGTTCTGCTCGCGAAGCCGAAGATGATCCTGCTCGACGAGCCCATGGCGGGCGTGAACCCGACGCTGGTCCAGGAAATCGCCGACCATCTCGTCGAGATCAGGAAGAGCGGGATATCGATCGTCCTTATCGAGCACGAAATGGAGCTGATCGAGCGCCTTTGCGACGAGGTCATCGTCATGGCGAGCGGTCGCTTCCTGACGCGCGGCAGCTTCTCAGAAATCGCTGGAAACCGTGACGTACAGGAAAGCTACCTGGGGATGCGGCGCCAATGACCGACCTTGCTGTCCGTGGAATCCGAGGCGGCTATCCCAACGCCGAGGAAATCGTCAAAGGCATCGACCTGGATGTCCGAGCCGGTGATCTGACCGTCATCATCGGCCCCAACGGGGCTGGGAAATCGACATTCCTGAAACTCGTGGCCGGTCTTCTGAGACCGACTTCGGGCGAGATCAGCCTGCAAGGCAAGTGCCTTCAACCGGGGAACGCGCAGGCGGCTTGCAAGAGCGGGATGAGTTTCGTTCCGCAGGAGCGGAACGTCTTCGCAAGCCTGACGATCCGCGAAAACCTGGAGATGGGCGGGTATCTCATTCGAAAGGGTTTGAAGGACCGGATCGACGAGCAGCTATCGCGCTTCCCGCTCCTGAAGACCAAGCTCCGCGACAAGGCCGGCAACCTGTCGGGCGGCCAGCGCCAGGTGCTCGCCATGGGCGTCGCGCTCATGACCAGCCCAAGCGTCCTCCTCCTCGACGAGCCCACCGCCGGGCTTTCGCCAGCGGCCGCCGACGAAGTCTTCGAACTCGTTCGCGGCCTGGCGAAGTCGGGCCTCGCGGTGCTGATGGTCGAGCAGAACGCTCTCCTGGCTCTCGAATACGGAACCAAGGGCCTTGCCCTGGTCGCTGGGCGGAAGGCCCGCGAGGACACCGCCTCATCGCTGCTTGCGGACGATGAGGTGCGTCACCTGTTCCTTGGCCGCCGCGAGCAGGGCCAGGGCGCAAGGCACAAAACAAAACAAGGGGATCGTCATGAGCAAGTTTGACCGTCGTGATTTCCTGGTCGGCGCCGCGGGCGCCGGCTCCCTCGCAGCCTTTTGGCCGCGGGCAGTGCTGGCCCAGGGCGCGCAACCCATCAAGATCGGGATCGTCATCCCCCTGACCGGAGCAACCAGCCAGTTCGGCGCGACGATGAGCGCCGCGGCAAAGATCGCCGAGAGCGATATCAACGCTGCCGGAGGTGTGGCAGGCCGGCCGATCCAGGTTCTGATCGAAGACGACCAGAGCAACCCGGAGGCTGCCGTTCGTGCGGCGCGCAAGCTGATCGACGTCGACAAGGTCGTCTCGATCGGCGGCTCCTATGCCTCGGCCGTAACCTCGGCGATCGCGCCCCTGTGCTACGAGAGCAAGACGGCGCTCTTCACGTCCTCGGGCGCGGACAGCATCACCAAGACGCCGCACAACGGCTACATCTTCCGCACTTCTCCCACCGTGACGCTGCAGGGCACCCGGGTTGGTCGGTACGCGCTGGAGCTCGGTGCCAGGAAGATGTTCTTCCTCGGGCCGCAGACGCCCTTCGCGCAGTCCTACATCGATATCATCTCGAAGCTGTTCAAGGATGCGGGTGGATCCGGACAGGGGCTGATCTACGAGGACAAGCGGGCCAGCTATCGCACCGAGATCGACCAGGCGCTGCGGACGAACCCCGATGTCATCGTGCTCGGCGGCTACGTGCCCGATACCTCCGTCGTTCTCAAGGACCTCTATCGCGCCGGCTTCGGCGGCAAGAAGATCGGATTCTCCTTCGGGGTGAATCAGGTTCTGGCGGACGGTGTTCCTCACGAGGTGTCGGAAGGGACCGCATCGCTCGTACCATCGGCATCCGAGGATTCGACGGCCTACAGAACGCTCATCGGCAAGATGGGGCGGGCGGCCCTCGATAGCTATTCGTGCCAGGTCTACGACCATGTCGTGCTGACCGCCTTGGCGCTGGCTCAGGCTGCGGTCGCGTCGCCGAGCGGCACGGCGGTGCGGGACACCGTCAGGGCAATCTCGCAAGATGCGAAGGGTGAAAAGGTCAGCGACGTCGCCAAGGCGCTGAAGCTCATCGCAGACAAGAAGCCGATCAACTATGACGGCCCGAGCGGTCCGCTCGAATTCGCCGCCAATGGCGACGTCGAAGGCGTCTTCTTCCGGTACGAGCAGGTTCAGAAGGGCAAGATGTCCCTTCTGAAGGTTGCCTGAGCGAATTCGGGCAGGCGAGCCGTGTTCACCGAAATCGCACAATATGTGCTGAACGGCCTCGTGCTGGGAGCGCTGATCGCGCTGCCGGCGCTCGGCCTGACGTTGATCTTCTCCGTGCAGGGTTTCGTCAACTTCAGCGTGGCCGCGCAGATGACCGTCGGCGCGTATGCCGCCTGGTACGCAGGCGCTCATCTGGGGTGGTCGCCGGTCCTGATGCTGCTCTTTGCATTCATGGTCCCGGGGATTCTGGGCGTTGCGACCGACCGTCTCGCGCTCGCTCCCATTCGGCGCCAATCAGGGGCCCATACCGCCTTGATGCTGGCGGTCGTCTCGATCGCGCTCAACCTTGCGATCGAGAATGCACTCCGCTTCCTCTTTGGGAGCGATCTCAACAGCTTCGATCTTCCGATCGAACGCAACGTCCAGGTTTGGGGGCTGAGCGTCGGACCCCAGCAGCTTCGCAATCTGGTTACCGCACTCGTCATCGCCGTCGCGCTCGCGGCATTCTTCTCGCTCACCCGCTGGGGCAAGGCGATGCGGGCCGTCGCCGATAACACCGACCTCGCCAGATTGAAGGGCATCGAGCCGCGCAACCTGTCGAACCTCGCGACGTTCATCGGGATGGGGCTGGCCGGCATCGGCGGTTCCCTGCTGGCGATCGATACGAGCGTCGACCCCTCGACCGGCTCGCGGCTGATCCTCATCATCTTTGCGGCGAGCGTCCTCGGCGGATTGACCAGCCTTTATGGGGCCGTCCTGGGAGCCCTGATCATCGGTGTCGTGGGCGAGGTCGCGATGATCGCCATGCCCCCGGTCTATCAATCCCTCACGGCCTTTCTTGCCATCCTCTTCATCCTTCTGGTGAAGCCGACAGGCCTCTTCGCCGGAGCGGCAGGAGTCAGGAAATGACCTCCTATCTTCTGTTCATCGGGACCATCACGGCGATCTATGCCCTGCTCTCCCTTGGACTCGTCGTGAGCTGGGGCCAGGCGGGCATGGTCAATCTCAGCCTGGTCGGCTTCTTCGGCCTTGGCGCCTATTGTTCCGTGCTGCTGACAAAGCTGGGAGCGCCGATCGGTCTTGGCTGGGTCGCCGCCGCGGCTCTGTCGGCTGCGATCGGCGTGGGGTTCTGCCTGCTGACCCGAACGCTTCGGGGCGACTATCTCGCCATTGTGACGCTCGGCTTCGGTGAGGGCCGGCGTCTCGTCGAGCTCAACGAGCGCTGGCTCACGGGCGGTAGCGACGGCATCTCGGGTATCCGGGCGCCATTCAAGGACGCCCTCGGCGAGCTCTATCCCTGGTTCTATTTCGCCTTGGCCTGGACCCTCGTCGCATTGGTGGTCTGGGTGCTCGCCCGCGTCCTCAGCAGCCCGTTCGGCCGAGCCCTTCGTGCCGTTCGCGACGACGAGAAGGTGGCCGCCGTTGCAGGCAAGAACGTGCTGCGGCTGAAATGCCAGGCCTTCGGTATCGGCGCCGCGCTTTTCGGCCTGGCCGGGGGCCTCTATGCCCACTTCACCAGCTACATCTCGCCTGACAACTTCGTCGTGCAGCTCACCATCTATATCTTCCTCGCGGTGACGGCGGGCGGCTACAGCAGGTTGGTTGGCGCCGTCTTCGGCTCCCTCGCGGTGATGACGATTCTGGAATCCTCGCGTTTTGCCGCCGAGTTCATTCCGGGCCTGAGCGCGGTGCAGATCGCTTCGCTCAGGGAGTTTGCGATCGCCGTCGCGCTGATCGTGATCATGCAGCTCCGGCCACAAGGCGTCTTCGGCCTCCGAAACGAGCGATCGGGCTCACTCAGCGCCGGTGCAGCAACACCTGCAGCAGCTATCGGCCCCGTCGAAGCGAGAATGCCATCATGACGACGCCATCGGCCGCCAGCGCGCCGGGAGATGAATTCGCGGCCATGTTCGCCGCGTCGGGCATGCCCGGCTTGGCGGCGGCGACCCAAAGATCTCGTGGCCGTGAGCCCCGTCGTTATCTCAAGCTGACGGGCGCCCGCATTATCGACATGGGGTAACGGTCTGGCTGCTCTTCTTCGGAGGCCGATAGGATTGTCTCCGCTGCAACAGAGGAGATCGATCATGGAATACTTTGCTGGGCTGGACGTCTCGATGGAGGAGACGCACATCTGCCTCGTCGATCGCGACGGCGCGGT
>NZ_JBFTJP010000004.1:0-374791 GCF_056395485.1 Allobosea sp. 10L417 | reverse complement strand
TCCTTACCGCGGGGTGGAGCAGCCCGGTAGCTCGTCAGGCTCATAACCTGAAGGTCGTCAGTTCAAATCTGGCCCCCGCAACCAAACACAAAAACCCGTCGCAAGCAGCGGCGGGTTTTTGCGTCTAAAACCCAGAAAAACAGCGCAAAGCAGGCGTCCGCACCAAGTGATGCGCGCGTCACGGTTATGGATCGGCCTGCGGGGCGCCGGCAGATTTGCTGTCCGCTTCGCTTTTTCCATCGACTGCGACGGCCTCGACAAGCCGGATTGCGAGAAGCCGCAGTTTTCGCGAACGGATTCGCGCGAAGGCCTCGTCCAACCGGTGGCCTTCGGAAGGCGGCGTAGGCTCGGCCTCGTAATCGGCCGCCGGCTCCTCGGCCAAGCCGCTCGCCGATGGACTCGTGGCCAGGCCTTCGAAGAAGAAATGCAGATCGACGCCCAGCCGCTGAGAGAGAACGAAGATCGCGCCGGCGGTCAGCCGATCGGACCCATCCTCGTAGTTCCCGATTTGCTGATGCGAGACACCAAGCAAGCGAGCGATGTCCTTCTGAGCGAGCCCCATCTTGCCGCGAAGCAGCCGAAGACGGTCGCCCACATGCCGATTCGCGTGAGTCAATTCCGGTTTCATCGGGCCGCTCTCAGTCTCGATCTGGAGGAAAGCCGCTCGCATTATGCTGCTGACTTTCGAGGCGTCCACTGTCGGGCCGTCGGTTTCTCCTGACAGCGGAGGAGCGCCAGCCGTAATACCATGACTAGCCGCTGGAAACGGGTGGTGCTTCGGGAGCCGCCGCGGCAGGATCGGCGATCCCGGAGAGATGGAGTGAGGCATGGCGCAGGAAGCAGGAAGAATCCATATCGGCATAGGCGGCTGGGTCTACGAACCCTGGCGCGGATCCTTCTACCCGAAGGATCTGCCGCAAAAGCGCGAGCTCGAATATGCCGCGAGCAAGCTAACCTCGATCGAGATCAACGGCACCTATTACGGTTCGCAGAAGCCGGAGAGTTTTGCGAGATGGCGCGAGGAGACGCCCGAGGATTTCGTCTTCGCGCTGAAGGRCTCGCGATTCTGCACCAACCGACGCGTGCTTGCCGAGGCCGCTCCATCGGTCGAGAAATTTTTGAACAGCGGGTTGACCGAGCTCAGGCATAAGCTCGGGCCGATCAATTGGCAGTTCATGCCGACCAAGAAATTCGACCCCGAAGATTTCGAGGCCTTCCTCAAGCTCCTGCCGAAGGAACTGGATGGCGTCTCGCTACGCCATGCCGTCGAGGTCCGGCACGACAGCTTCCGCACGCCTGATTTCATCGCGATGCTGCGCGAGCATGGTGTCGCCGTCATCACCTCTGCCGATGCCGACTATACGCAGATCGCCGATGTGACGGCACCCTTCGTCTATGCGCGGATCATGGGCACGCAGGAAGCCGAGCCGACCGGCTATTCCGAGACTGGTCTCACACGCTGGGCGAAGGCAGCTCGGGACTGGGCCGAAGGCGGGGTACCGGAGGGGCTGGAGACGGTCGGGCCGGCCGCGCCCAAACGGAAGCGCGACGTCTTCCTCTATGTCATCAGCGGCGGGAAGGTCCGCAATCCCGCGGCGGCGATGGAACTGATTGCACGAACCAGAGATTGAGGTTCAGGCCGTCGTGACCGCCTCCTGCACCACGACTTCCTGGCAGACATCGACCCATTCGGCCTGGGTGAGCTCGGCCATGCGCTGCGGCGCGATGCGCAGCGCGCTATGCGTCGAGCCAGCCGCCGGGACAACGATATCGAAGGCTTTCAACGAGAGGTCGCAATAGACCTTGAGCGGCGTTGCCAGACCGAAGGGGCAGACGCCGCCGACCGGGTGGCCCGTCAGGGCTTCAACCTCTTCCTGCCCGAGCATGCGCGGCTTGCCGCCGAGCCCGGCCTTCGCCTTCCTGTTGTCGAGCCGCGCATCGCCGCGCGTCACGACCAGGACGACCTCCTCGCCGATACGCAGTGAGAGCGTCTTGGCGATCTGGCCGGGTTCGACACCATGGGCCGCGGCGGCGAGCGGCACTGTGGCGCTGCTCTCATCGGTCACGACGACGGTGATGTCGGGAGCGCGTTCGGCGAAGAAGGCGCGGACGGATTGAAGGCTCATCGGGCAATTCGCGAGGTCGACCAGAGGATCAGCAGGCTGGCTACCGCCGGCACGCCGAAGACGATGAGGAAGATAGGCGCTTCCTCCATGACGGTATAGCCCGCCCGGCTGACGCCGATCCAGAGGTTGATCAGGGCGCCGACCAGCCAGAGCGGCAGGAACAATCGGATGGCGAACGCGATCGGCCGGCCGGCGGAGATGGCGAGCCGAGGCGCAGCGACGAGCAGGATGCCAAGCAGGGCGAAGCCGATACCGATGACCTTGACGGTGTGCATGCGTCAGCCCTGCCCAATCGAAATCAGGATGAAGAACAATCGATTATCTTGCTCTGCGCAAGCCGCGGGCATGCACGGTTTATCCTTTTGCCGGGCCGCGCGCCCTTACGAGCGATCCGGCGGCGCGGCCGGCCGCTTCGATATAATCGGGATTGCGATGGATCAGCATGATCGAAAAGGCGCCATCCATCAGCAGGACGATTTCGCGGGCCAGAGCCTGCGCGTCGGCAAGGCCGCGACCCTGCATCTCCTGCGACAGCCAGTTTTCGAAATTTGCCTTGTGACGTGCCCCCGCCTTGACGGCCGGGTGGCCGGGCATGGCAGCCAGTTCCGCGGCCGTGCGCAGGAAACCGCAGCCCTTCCATTTGGGATGCCGCGCGACGCGGGCCAGATTGGCGAAGATCGCTTCCACCTTGCAGTCGACGCTGCCATCGGCAGCCTCGAACCAGCCGGCCATCTGCTCCAGGTTCGGCTGATCCCGGGCCTCGAGATAGGCGGCGACCAGATCGTCCTTGCTCTTGAAATGATAGTAGAGCGTCCGCTTGGTCAGCCCAGCCTTCTCGGCCACGGCGTCCACGCTGACGCGGCCGATGCCCTCCGCATAAAAGAGCTTGCTCGCGGCGTCGATGATGCGCTTGCGCGTCGGGCTGGGTGCATCGGACATTCCACTATGTATACCGACTAGTGAATATACACAAATCGCAAAGGCCGCGATCGTCATCCGGTGAACCTGCTGGAAAGGAACGCCGATGAGCGATCTCGTCCTAACCGACACCCGCGATGCCATCGCGACGCTGACCCTGAACCGCCCCGACAAGCTCAATGCCTTGAGCTACGCCCTGATCGACCGGCTCCTCGAATTGCTCGACCTGATCGAGACCGAGGAAGCCATCCGGGTGGTGATCCTGACGGGAGCGGGCGACCGCGCATTTTCGGCAGGGGCGGACATTCATGAGTTCTCGCAAAGCGTCGCGCAGGGCGCCGATGTCGCCATGCGGGATTTCGTCATGCGCGGCCAACGGCTCACCGCGCGGCTGGAAGCCTTTCCCAAGCCCATCATCGCCGCGGTCAACGGCCTGGCCTTCGGCGGCGGCTGCGAGATCACCGAAGCCGTTCCGCTGGCGATCGCGAGCGAGCGAGCTTCATTCGCCAAGCCGGAGATCAATTTGGGCATGCCGCCGACATTTGGTGGAACCCAACGTCTGTCCCGGCTGGCCGGACGCAAGCGCGCGCTGGAGCTGCTGTTGACGGGCGACGTCTTCTCGCCGGAGCGAGCCGTCGAGCTCGGCCTCGTCAATCAGGTCGTCGCGCATGACCAGCTCATGCCGGCCGCGCGCGATCTGGCCGGGCGAATTCTGCGGCATTCGCCGCTCGCGGCAGCGAGCATCCTGCGGGCGGTCACGCGCGGCCTCAACCAGAGCATCGCCGAGGGGCTGCTGATCGAAGGGGAGCAATTCGCCCGGACGGCGCCGACTGCCGATCTGCGGGAGGGGCTCGACGCCTGGATCGCGCGCCGCAAGCCGGCCTATCCCGGATCCTGGTCGGCTAAGGCCGCGGTGTAAGTGGGAGGCCAGCCATGACGGGTTTCACGAGCTTCTCACGCGAGGCCTTCGCCGCGTTCCGCGCAGACAACCGGCCGGGGCCGGTCCATATGCTCAATCTGATCCGGCTGCATGCCGAAGCCCGTTATCCCGACGGACTGAGAGCTACTGGCGCGGAGGCCTATTCCAGCTATGGCCGGATCAGCGCGCCGGTGTTCGCGCGGCACGGCGGCCGTATCGTCTGGCGGGGCCGCTTCGAGCTCGGCCTGATCGGTCCGGAGGAGGACCACTGGGATATCTGCTTCATCGCGGAATATCCCAGCCCCGATAGTTTCGCCGACATGTTGCGCGAACCGATCTACCGGGAGGCGATGGCGCATCGCCTGGCGGCGGTGGCCGACAGCCGGCTCATCCGACTGGGAGTCCTCCCAAGCGGCACCCGTTTCGACGGGCCTTCATGACGCGACCACCCATTGCCGCTCGGCTCAGGTGGTTTCGATCAAGCCTTTCTCCCGCGCCTCAGCAGAAGCCTGCTGGGCCGCGAACTTCAGTGCTGGGCAGAGCATCGAAACGCCCTTTGCATTCCCTACGAGATCGTCCTTGGCAAACAGCTCCGCCAGCCAGTCGACGAAAACGCGCACCTTGTTGCTGAGGTGCCGGTTTGGCGGATAGACGATGTGAAGCGGCTTTGGCGCTGCGCACCAATCGAGCAGGAGCGGCACGAGCCGCCCGTCTGCGATCGGCTCTCGGGCCATGAAGGTCGGCAGCTGCACGATGCCATGGCCGGCCAGGCCGGCGGCGAGATAGCCGGTGCCGTCATTGAGCGAGATGGCGTAGCGGCCGTTGATTTCGATCGTCTCGGCCGGGTTCTGGTAGATCATCGACAGCACGCGGCCGCCGAGTGCCGGTCGGTAGGCGACGATCTGATGGCCGTCCTCGATGTCGCGCGGATGGCGGGGCGTGCCGAAGCGGGCAAGATAGTCCGGCGAGGCGCAAGTGATGAGCTGCATCTCGCCGATCCGCCGGGCGATCAGGCTCTGGTCCGTGATCTCGCCGGCCCGCACCGCGCAATCGAGGTTTTCGCCGATGAGATCGGCCGGGCGGTCGCCCAGGCCGAGATCGAGCTGGATGTCGGGATAGCGCGCCTGGAATTCGTGCAGCGCCGGGATGATCACCGAGATCGCCAGTGCCGAACTGCAATCGACCCGGAGCCGGCCGCTCGGCCGCGCCTGCGCCAGCGTGAGACTCGCGTCGAGTTCGGAGAGTTCGTCGAGCAGGCGCAGCGCCCGCTCGTAATAGGCCGCGCCGTCCATGGTCACGGTCACGCGCCGCGTTGTCCGATTCAAGAGTTTGGCGCGCAGATGCGCTTCGAGCTGCTGGATCAGCTTGGTGATGGTTGGCTTGGGCATGTCGAGGAGATCGGCGGCGCGCGTGAAGGTTCCGGTCTCGACGACCCGCACGAAGGCTCGCATCGCTGCCAACTGGTCCATGACGTCAAATTGTTTCCGTAGGGAAATAATGAATGAGTGGATAGCGTATTTATTCCGAAATGCCGATTCACTAATCCGTGCTGCAACGCAACAGCGAGGGTGAGCCAATGCCCGCGATCGCCGCGCAGAAGCTGCAGCCGGTGCTTTCCGTCTTCTGGCGGGAAGAAAGACTGAGCGCCGGTCGAGAGACCTTCACCGGCCGCCTCTACGTTCCCGCCGAGGTTCCGGACAATGCCGGCCTCGTGCTGCATCTGCATGGCGGCCATTTCAACAGCGGCTCGCCGGCCGAGGGGCAGGCCGTCGCCACCGCCCTGACGGAGGCCGGCGCGGTCGTGTTCTCGCTCTCTTACCCGCTTGCTCCGGTGCAGCGCTTCCCCGAGACGCTGGAGCGCATCTATGCAGCGCTCGAGGCTCTTGCCAGGGGTCGCAATCGCTGGGCGACGCGCGGCGCGCCGATCTATGTCGCCGGTGAGGAAGCCGGCGGCAATCTCGCTGCGGCGCTGGCCATGATGGCGCGGGATCGCGGCGGCCCGGTGCTTGCTGGCCAGATCCTGTTGTCGCCGATGCTCGACGCCTGCCTCGGTACGGCTTCGCTGCGCGGCGCCCAGGCCGGACCGGTCGGCTGCCGCTGGGCCGATGGCTGGGCCGAGTATCTCGGCACGCCCGAGCGCGCCGCCCACCCTTACGCGGCTCCGCTTCAGGCGACCCGCCTCGCCGGCCTGCCGCCGGCTCTGCTGATCAGCGGGCAGGACGACCCTATGCGGGACGAGGCGGCGCAATATGCCGCCCGCCTCGGCCAGGCCGGCATCGCCGTTCGCCATGTCGAGTTCACCGCGCCGACGCGCTGGCCGCAGGCCTATGCGGATGCGGCGGAGGAAGGCTCCTGTCTCTGCAAAAGCTGCGGCGAGATCGCCGCTTTCTATGAACGGACCGCGCCCTCCTAGCGCTCGCCCTCTTTCGACACCCACGGCATTTCCAAGGAAGGACCGACCCATGATTCTGGGAACGAACCGTCGCGGCCTTTTGGCCGGCCTCACCGCCTCAGTCGCACTGACCGCCATCACGGTCTTTGCCCTCTCCGGGACCCGCGCGCAGGGCGATACCGCGCCCGCGGCGCCGCCCGCCATCCCCGTCTCCGTCGCGACCGTCGAGGCCCGCGAGATCGTGCCCTGGGCGGAGTTCTCCGGCCGGCTGGAGGCGATCGAGCGTGTCGAACTGCGCTCGCGTGTGGCCGGCGTCGTCGAAGCCGTGCATTTCCGCGAGGGTAATTTGGTGAAGCAGGGCGATCTGCTCGTGAGCATCGATCAGGCGCCCTATCTCGCCGATCTGGAGCGGGCGGAGGCGCAGGTGCTCGCTGCCCAGTCCCGCGTTGCTCTCGCGGACAGCGAGAACGAGCGCGGCCAGCAGCTCAGTGCGACCCGCAACCTCTCGCAGCGCGATCTCGACACCCGCGTCAATGCTCTGCGCGAGGCCAAGGCCAATCTCCGCGCCGCCGAGGCCGCGCGCCGCACGGCGCAGCTCAACCTCGACTACACGCAGATTCGCGCGCCGATCAGCGGCCGCATCGGCCGGCTCGATGTCACCGTCGGTAATCTCATCGCGGCCGGTGGGCAGGTGCTGACCTCGCTGCTCTCGGTCGATCCGATCTATGCGGCCTTCAACGCGGACGAGCGCAGCGTGCTCGACGCGCTGGCCTCTTTGTCCCAAGGCTCGCGCGCGCTCGAACAGATTCCGGTCAAACTGACCACGGCGACCGCCGAGGCGGCGCAGTTCAGCGGCCGGCTGCACTTCGTCGACAACGGCATCGACGGCGCCAGCGGCACGGTCAGGGTCCGCGCCCTGCTCGACAACCCCGACGGCAAGCTGATGCCGGGCCAGTTCGTGCGGGTGCAGCTCGGGCAGGCCAAAGCCGAACAGCAACTCGTCATCAACGAGCGCGCTGTCGGCACCGACCAGAACAAGAAGTTCGTCTTCGTCGTCGGCGACGACGGCAAGGCGACTTGGCGTGAGGTTTCGCTCGGCTCCGCATATGACGGGCTGCGCGTGGTCAGTGCCGGGCTGAAGCCCGGTGAGCGCATCATCGTCAACGGGTTGCAGCGCGTTCGGCCCGGTGCGGTCGTTGCGCCGCAGCCGGTGCCGATGGCCGAGAAAAGCGAACTCAGGAAGCCCGCGACCGAACTCGCGCAACGCTGAAAAACACGGCCGTCATTCTCGGGCGAAGCGGAGCGCAGACCCGAGAATCTCAGGCAGCAGGAGGCTGAAGGAGCCTCTTGCGGCAGGAGATGCTCGGGTCAAGCCCGAGCATGACGGTGCTTTCCCAACACAATATCCGCTCCGAAGGGGCGCCCCATGAACCTCTCCAAATTCTTCATCGACCGGCCGATCTTCGCGGCGGTCCTTTCCGTTCTGATCTTCTTGGCCGGACTGCTCTCAATCAGGGCCCTGCCGATCTCCGAGTATCCCGAGGTCGTCCCGCCGACGGTCGTCGTGCGGGCGCAATACCCCGGCGCGAGCCCGCGCGTGATCGCCGAGACGGTGGCGACGCCGATCGAGGAGCAGATCAACGGCGTCGAGGGCATGCTTTACATGTCGAGCCAGGCGACGACCGACGGCGTGATGACGCTGAACGTCACCTTCCGCCTTGGCACCGACCCGGACAAGGCCCAGCAGCTCGTGCAGAACCGGGTCAGCCAGGCCGAACCGCGCCTGCCCGAGGAGGTGCGCCGGCTCGGCGTCACCACGGTCAAGAGCTCGCCCGACCTGACGATGGTGGTGCACATCACCTCGCCGAACGGCCGCTACGACATGACCTATCTGCGCAACTACGCGGTGCTGAACGTCAAGGACCGGCTCGCCCGCATCGACGGCGTCGGCCAGGTCCAGCTCTTCGGCTCGGGCGACTATTCGATGCGCGTCTGGCTCGATCCGCAGAAGGTCGCCGAGCACGGGCTCTCGCCCGGCGACGTCGTGCGCGAGATCCGCGCCCAGAACGTCCAGGCGGCGGCAGGCGTCATCGGCGCCTCGCCGAATGCGCCGGGTCTCGACCTGCAGCTCTCGGTCAACGCGCAGGGCCGCCTCCAGAACGAGGAGCAGTTCGGCGACATCATCGTCAAGACCGGCACTGACGGCGCGGTCGTGCGCCTGCGGGACATCGCCCGCATCGAGCTCGGCGCCGCGGACTATGCGCTGCGATCGCTGCTCAACGGCAAGTCGGCCGTCGCCGTCCCCGTCTTCCAGGCGCCGGGCTCGAACGCCATCGCGATAGCCGACCGCGTCCAGGAGACGATGCGCGAGATCAAGCAGAACATGCCGGAGGGCGTCGACTACTCGATCGTCTACGACACCACCCAGTTCGTCCGCGCCTCGATCAAGGCGGTCATCTCCACGCTGCTGGAAGCGGTGGCGCTGGTCGTGCTCGTCGTCATCGTCTTCCTGCAGACCTGGCGGGCCTCGATCATCCCGCTCGTCGCCGTGCCGATCTCGGTCGTCGGCACCTTCGCGGTGATGTACATCCTCGGCTTCTCGATCAATGCGCTCAGCCTGTTCGGGCTCGTCCTCGCCATCGGCATCGTCGTCGACGACGCC
The DNA here is from genome assembly GCF_056395485.1 of Allobosea sp. 10L417. NCBI lineage: Bacteria > Pseudomonadati > Pseudomonadota > Alphaproteobacteria > Hyphomicrobiales > Alloboseaceae > Allobosea > Allobosea sp. 10L417. Next base: position 365,774 of record NZ_JBFTJP010000004.1, on the reverse strand, counting down.
ATCGTCGTGGTCGAGAACGTCGAACGCAATATCGAGAATGGCCTCTCGCCGCGCGAAGCCACCTACAAGGCGATGCGCGAGGTCTCCGGCCCGATCATTGCGATTGCGCTGGTGCTGGTCGCGGTCTTCGTGCCGCTCGCCTTCATTTCCGGCCTGACCGGCCAATTCTACCGCCAGTTCGCGCTGACCATCGCGATCTCGACGGTGATCTCGGCGATCAACTCGCTGACGCTGTCGCCGGCTCTCGCCGCTCTGCTGCTCAAGGGCCACCACGCCCCCAAGGATGCGCTGACGCGGGCCATGGACAAGCTGTTCGGCTGGTTCTTCCGCGCCTTCAACCGCTTCTTCAACCGCTCGTCGGAGGCCTATGGCGGCGGCGTGCGCCGGGTGATCTCGCATCGCGCGGTGATGCTCGCGGTCTATGTCGTGCTCCTCGGCCTTACCGGCGTGCTGTTCAAGGCGGTGCCGTCAGGCTTCGTGCCGGGCCAGGACAAGCAGTATCTCGTCGGCTTCGCACAGCTTCCGGACGCGGCGACCCTCGACCGGACGGAGGATGTCATCCGCCGCATGGACGAGATTGCGCTGAAGCATCCCGGCGTCGAGAACGCGATCTCCTTCCCCGGCCTCTCGATCAACGGCTTCACCAACTCCTCCAATTCCGGCATCGTCTTCGTCGGCCTGAAGCCCTTCGACCAGCGCAAGGATCCCTCGCTCAGCGGCAACGCCATCGCCATGCAGCTCAACAAGGAGTTCGGCGGCATCAAGGAGGCCTTCATCGCGATGTTCCCGCCGCCGCCCGTGCAGGGTCTCGGCACGATCGGCGGCTTCAAGCTGCAGATCGAGGATCGCGCCGGCCTCGGCTATGCGGCGCTGGACGAAGCGACCAAGGCCTTCATGGGCAAGGCCGCGCAGGCGCCGGAGATCGCCGGCATGTTCTCGAGCTTTCAGGTCAATGTCCCGCAGCTCTATGCCGATATCGACCGCACCAAGGCCCGCCAGCTCGGCGTACCCGTGACGGAGGTCTTCGATACGCTGCAGACCTATCTCGGCTCGACCTATGTCAACGACTTCAACCGCTTCGGCCGCACCTACACCGTGCGCGTCCAGGCCGACGCGCCCTTCCGGGCCCAGCCCGAGCATATCGGCCAGCTCAAGGTGCGCTCCACCGCGGGCGAGATGATCCCGCTCAGCGCGGTCCTGAACGTTCGCTCCGATTCAGGCCCCGAACGCGCGATGCGCTATAACGGCTTCCTCTCGGCCGACATCAATGCGGGCGCGGCGCCGGGCTTCTCGTCGGGACAGGCGCAGGCGGCGGTGGAGCGGATCGCGGCTGAAACCCTGCCCAAAGGCTTCGCCTTCGAATGGACCGAGCTGACCTATCAGGAGATCCTGGCAGGCAATTCGGCGGTGATCGTCTTTCCGGTCGCGATCTTGCTCGTCCTGCTGGTGCTGGCGGCGCAGTATGAGAGCCTGACGCTGCCGATCGCGATCCTGCTGATCATCCCGATGGGCCTGCTTGCGGCCCTGACCGGCGTCTGGCTCTCGGGCGGCGACAACAACGTCTTCACCCAGATCGGCCTCGTCGTGCTGGTGGGACTATCGGCCAAGAACGCCATCCTGATCGTCGAATTCGCGCGCGAGCTGGAATTCGAGGGCAGGACGCCGGTCGAGGCTGCGATCGAAGCGAGCCGACTCAGGCTCAGGCCGATCCTGATGACCTCGCTCGCCTTCATCATGGGCGTGGTGCCGCTGGTCACCTCGACCGGCGCGGGTGCCGAGATGCGCCAGGCGATGGGCATCGCGGTCTTCTCCGGCATGATCGGCGTCACCGCCTTCGGCATCTTCCTGACGCCGGTCTTCTATGTGCTGATGCGCAAGCTGGCGCGCAACCGCCCGCTCGCCCGGCACGATGTCGAGGCGCCGGTGCTCCAAGCTGCGGAGTGACGAGGCAAGCCCATTTGCGATACCCGGCGCGCAGAACCTGCGCGCCGGGTATTTTTTTGTCTCGGCCGTGGGTCGTTCGGCGGTGGATTCAGCTCAGCGTGACTTCGGCGATCAGGCCGCCGCCCGGCCGGTTGGCAAGCGTCAGTTTCCCGCCGATCGCCGTGGCAAGTTGCTGGGCGATGGCAAGGCCGAGGCCCGTGCCGCCGGTGCCTCGGTTGCGGGATTGTTCGAGCCGGTAGAACGGCTGCAGGACCGCATCGAGTTGGTCGGCCGGAATGCCGGGGCCGCGATCGAGGACGAGGATTCGCAGCTTTCCGTCGGGCGCCTTCTCAAGCTGGATTTCTGCGGCGCCGGCGAATTTCAAGGCATTGTCGATCAGATTGGTCAGGATGCGCCGGAGCGCGTGCGGGCGCGTCACGGCGACGGCGTCGATTGCGCTCGGCGTCGTGACCGCCTTGCCGGTGTCCTGATAGTCGAAGGCGAGGCTCTCGACGAATGAGCCGAGATCGATGCGCGCCGGCTTCTCGGCATCGCCCTGCGCGCTCCTCGCATAGGCGACGCCTTCGCGCACGAGCCGCTCGATCTCGGAGAGGTCGTTGACGAGCTTGTCCTTCTCCGGCCCATCCTCCGCCATCTCGGCGCGCAGTTTCATCCGCGTGATCGGCGTCTGCAGATCGTGCGATATCGCGGCGAGGATCTGCACCCGCTCCTGCAAGTAGTGCGCGATCCGGTCCCGCATGGCGTTGAAGGCAGTGGCCGCATAGGCGACCTCGGCCGGGCCGTGCTCGTCGAGCCTTTCCGCCTTGCGGTTGGGGTCGAGTGTCTCGGCCGCATTGGCGAGCCGCAACAGGGGCCGAATCGCCAGCCGGACGGCAAACCAGGTGCAGAGCACGAGCAGGATAAGCTGGGCGACGAGCACATAGGGCAGCCAGCTCGCGAGCGGCATCAGCGCGGGCAGCATGTCGATCGTCACCAGCGAGCCGTCGCTCAGCGTAACATGGGCCTGAAGGTGCTCGCGCTCGCCGGGAATGCTCTCGACACTGACCGGGAAGCGCTTGCCTGCGGCGACGTTGATGGTCTCAGCGACTTCCGCTGCGCGTCGGCTCAATTCGGGGACCCCCGGCATGCCCGGCCCGAGCTCGTAGCGATAGGTGCGGCGCGCCAAGAGGCCGAGCCATTGCGGGCGCTCCTCCGGTGGCAGGCGGTCGAGCAGGGCGATCGAGGTCGCGACGTCGTTCTCCAGCGTCGTGTACATCGTCGCCTTGGCGCTCATGGTGCGTTCGTAGAACTGCAAGCTGAACGACAGGGCATGCGCGACGGCGAGGCCGGCGAAGAGGATGAGGAAGAGCCGCCAGCGCAGCGTGCGTGGCAGGTGCAGGAACCCACCGATGCGGGTGGCGACGCTCATTGCCGGGCCGTGACGATCTCGACCGGCATGGCGAGGACATAGCCCTCGCTGCGCACGGTCTTGATATAGGCGGGCTCTCGCGCATCATCGCGCAGCCGCTGCCTGACACGGCTGACGAGCAGGTCGATCGAGCGATCGAACAGCTCGGACTCGCGGCCCTGGGTGAGGTTGAGGAGCTGGTCGCGCGAGAGGACGCGCTGCGGATGGTCGAGGAAGACCCGCAGCAGGCGGTATTCGGCGCCGCTCAGCGCGATGGCCGTGCCTTCCTTGTCGAGGAGGTGGCGGGCGGTCGTGTCGAGCTGCCAGTCGCCGAAGGCGATGAGCTGGCCGGCTTCCGTCACCTGCAGATTGGGCGGCAGCATGCGCGTGCGGCGTAAGATGGCCTTGATCCGCGCCAGCAGCTCGCGCGCGACGAAGGGCTTCGCCAGATAATCGTCGGCGCCCATTTCCAGCCCGACGATCCGGTCGGTGTCGTCGCTGCGCGCGGTCAGCATCAGGATCGGCGTCGCCTTGTGCTTGCCCGCCCTGAGCTCGCGGCAGAGCACGAGCCCGTCGTCCCCCGGCATCATCAGGTCGAGGACGATGAGGTCGACCCGGTCGGCTTCGAGATAGGCGCGCATTTGCCTGCCATCCGCGGCGGTGGTGACGCGCAGGCCGTTCTTCTTCAGATAGCTCGAGACGAGGTCCCGGATTTCCCGGTCGTCGTCGACGACGAGCACGTGGTCGATATGGTCCATCGGCAAGGCTTTCCGCTTCCGTCGTGGTAGAAATAGCAGAGCCCCGGCGGTTTGCCCGAGCCTTCTGCGGGAGATTTGTAAGCGCGTGTATCGGCTCTCTGGCCCGATACGGACGCGGACAATATTCCCGTCGAAGCCTTCGCTTCGTTTGGGCAGGGTGCCTGCGAGCACGCAGCCGCCCGGTTCGGCCTGCCTGTATCAATCGTCCTCAAACGAGCAGGAAGGAAGCTTCAATGCGTAAGCGTTTCATCTCGGCCATCATCGGCGGCCTCGTGTTGCCGATTGCCGGCACATGTTCCGCCGTCGAAGCGGCGGAAATCCGCAACATCGTCATTGTCCACGGCGCTTTCGCCGACGGTTCCGGCTGGCGCAAGGTTTCGGACCGGCTGGTCGCGAAGGGCTACAATGTCACCATCGTGCAGGAGCCGCTGACCTCGCTTCAGGACGACGTGGCCGCCGCCAAGCGCGCGCTGGCGCTGCAGGATGGTCCGGCGGTCCTGGTCGGGCACAGCTATGGCGGCATGGTCATCAGCGATGCCGGCAATGACCCCAAGGTCGCCGGGCTGGTCTATGTCGCCGCCTTCCAGCCCGAGAAGGGCGAGAGCCTAACGAAGCTCGCCGGCAGCAAGCCGGTTCCGAACGCCCCCGCCGATGCGATCAAGGCTACGCAGGACGGTTATCTCTATCTCGATCCGAAGCGCTTTGCGGCCGCCTTCGCGGCCGATCTGCCCAATGCGGAAGCCGCGTTCCTCGCGCGCTCGCAGGTCTTCGCCGCGCAGGCTGCGTTCACGGCGGAAGCCGGGGAGCCGGCCTGGAAGAGCAAGCCGAGCTGGGCACTGGTCGCGAGCGACGACCGTTCGATCAATCCAGCGCTCGAACGTGACATGGCCAAGCGCGCTGGCAGCGCGGTACGGGAGGTCGCGGCGAGCCACGCCGTTTACGCCTCGAAGCCGGCCGAGGTCGCGGAGCTGATCGCCCAGGCGGCGGGCGCGGTCTCCCGATAGTCGCATTGCCCGGGCGGCCCCATGATCGCCCGCCCGGCACTATTGCTACAGAGCGTTACAGATCGGCCTTTCGGGGAAACATCGGAGATACGTCGCAAGGGTTGAGTGCCGGGTATCCGGCGGAGGTTTCAAGCCAAGCGTCTCCGCCGCCCCCCGAGAGGACCAGCCATGACCTTGTTCGTCATCTCCTATCTCGCCGGCGTGCTGACGATCCTCAGCCCCTGCATCCTTCCCATCCTGCCCTTCGTCTTCTCGCAGGCCGGGCAGCCTTTCCGCCGCAGTGGCCTGCCGATGCTGACCGGCATGGCGCTGACTTTTGCGGCCGTCGCCAGCCTCGCCGCCATCGGAGGAAGCTGGGCGGTACAGGCGAACGAAATCGGGCGCTATGCGGCGCTTGCGCTGCTGGCTCTCTTTGGCGTCACGCTCATCTCGCAGCGCGCGGCGGCGATCTTCGCCCGCCCCATCGTCGCGCTCGGCGAACGGCTTTCCGGGAGCAGCGAAGGCGACACACGCTCCGTTGGCGGCTCGCTTCTGCTGGGGGTCGCAACCGGCTTGCTCTGGGCGCCCTGCGCGGGCCCGATCCTGGGCCTCGTGCTGACCGGCGCCGCGCTGCACGGAGCGTCATCCGAAACGGTCTTGCTGCTGGCTGCCTATGCCGCGGGCGCTGCAACTTCTCTCGCTCTGGCCCTGCGGGCCGGGGGGCAGGTTCTTGCCGCGATGAAGCGTTTGCTCGGGGTTGGCGAGCGGGTTCGGCAGGGCATCGGCGTAGCGGTTCTCGGGAGCGTGCTGGCGATTGGCCTCGGCCTCGATACCGGCGTCCTGACCCGGCTCTCCTTTGCCGGCACGGTCGGCGTCGAGCAAAGCCTGCTGGATGCGCTCGGCCCGCGCCCGGCCGAGGCAGGTCAGCCTCGCGCGACTGAGAACGCCGTTCAGCCCTACCGCAGCAACCTGCCGGATTACGGCGCAGCTCCCGGCTTCGACGGCGCGACCGGCTGGCTCAACTCTGGCCCGCTGAACGCCGAGCAACTGAGCGGCAAGGTCGTTCTCGTCAATTTCTGGACCTATTCCTGCATCAACTGCATCCGCACCCTGCCGTATGTCCGGGCCTGGGCGGAGAAGTACAAGGATCAGGGGCTCGTCGTGGTCGGCGTGCACACGCCGGAATTCGCCTTCGAGAAGAAGGTCGAGAACATCCGGCAGGCGATCGCCCGCTTCGGCATCGTCCATCCCGTCGCGGTCGATAACGACTTCCGGATCTGGCGCGCCTTCCGCAACAGCTACTGGCCGGCGCTGTACTTCATCGATGCGCAGGGCCGCATCCGCTACAGCCAGTTCGGCGAGGGCGGGGAGGCGCACTCGGAGCGGGTCATTCAGGATCTCCTTGCCGAGGCCGCCGGCCATCGCAAGGCGGAGGCAGCGCTCACGACACCGCAGGCGCCCGGCGCCCAGGCCCCTGCCGATCTCGCGAATATCCGCTCGGGCGAGAACTATCTGGGTTATCACAAGGCCAACGGCTTCGTGTCACCGGAGGGCGTCGCCAGCGATCGGCCGCAGGATTACAGCGTCAGGAAGCTCAGGCTCAACCAATGGGGTCTTACCGGCAACTGGACGATCGGCGGCGACAGCGCGGGACTCGCACGGGCGGGCGGCGGCATTGCCTATCGCTTCAGTGCCCGCGACCTGCATCTCGTGCTCGGGCCCGGACCCGGTGGCAACCCGGTGCGGTTCAAGGTCACGATCGACGGGGTCGCGCCCGGCGCCGACCATGGCGCCGATATCGATACGGAGGGCAATGGCACGGTCTCGGAAACCCGGCTCTACCAGCTCGTCCGCCAGGCCGGCGAGGTGCGTGAACGGACCTTCGAGATCCGCTTCCTCGACGCTGGCGTGGACGCCTACGCCTTCACTTTCGGCTGAGAGCGAAGAGAGTGGGTCCAGCCGCAAGGCGGGACCCACGCAAGGAAGCCCATGGGCGCGCTTGGCGCCCATGGGCATTTTCATGTGCGGGTCTCGTTTCAAGAGCACGTCCGCAGGGTCGCTTCTCGCTCAGGGCGACGTCGTTTCGGACAACAGGTCCCATCCGATCGGCATCCCTCCCCAAGCGCCGGCACCGGCCTTCGTCCTTGCGCATCTCATATGCCCGGCTTGGGTTGTCTTCGCGAGACGACGAGGCAGAGGTCATGGCTCTGGCAGGTGCTTTGCCGGGCCGACGGGTGTGATCCCACGAACGAAAAGCGGCCCCGGACGGGGCCGCTTCGGCAAGAGAAGCTGGAGCGGGACGAGGCAAGCCCGGGCGGCATTCGATGCCTCCCGGGGCCCCTCAGAGTTTGTCCGCGTCGATCACCGCGCGGGCGAATTCCTCCGGCGCCTCCTGTGGCGGATTGTGGCCGATGCCGCCCTTGAACAGCCGGTGCTCGTACTTGCCGGTGAAGCGCTTGGCATAGGCCGCCGGCTCCGGATGCGGCGCGCCGTTGGCATCGCCCTCGATGGTGATGGTCGGCACGCCGATCGCCGGGAAGGTTGCGAGCTTGTTCTCGATAGCGTCGAACTGCGGCTCGCCCTGCGCCAGTCCGAGCCGCCAGCGGTAGTTGTGAATGGAGATCGCGACATGGTCGGGGTTGTCGAGGGCCGTTGCCGAGCGCGCGAAGGTGGCGTCGTCGAACTTCCACTGCGGCGAGGCGAGCTCCCAAATCAGCCGGGCGAAGTCGTGGGTGTACTTGGCATAGCCGGCCGCGCCGCGCTCGGTGGCGAAATAGTACTGGTACCACCACTGCAATTCGGCCTTGGGCGGCAGCGGCGCCTTGTTCCCCTCCTGGCTGCCGATGAGGTAGCCGCTGACCGAGACCATCGCCTTGCAGCGCTCGGGCCAGAGCGCGGCGATGATGTCGGCGCTGCGCGCGCCCCAGTCATAGCCGGCGATCACGGCCTTCTCGATCTTCAGCGCGTCCATCAGCGCGACGATGTCGACCGCGAGCGCTGCCGGCTGGCCGTTGCGCGGGGTCTGTGCCGAGAGGAAGCGGGTGCTGCCATAGCCGCGCAGATGGGGCACGATCACGCGGTATCCGGCCTTGGCGAGGATCGGCGCGACATCGACATAGCTATGAATGTCGTAGGGCCAGCCGTGCAGCAGCAGCACCGGCGGGCCATCTGCCGGTCCGTCTTCGGCATAGCCGACATTCAGGACCCCCGCATCGATCTGCTTCAAGGCAGCGAAGGAGGTGTGGCCGCTCTGTCCGGCGGGCGAGGGCGCGCGGGTCTGAGCGGCGGCTCCGCTGATCCCGCCGAATTGCGCGAAGGCGGCGCCCAGCGCCAGGGTGCTCAGGAGGCCGCGGCGTGGCTGGTCGATCTGTTCCGACATGGTTCTGTTCCTGATTGCGTTGAAAGCAAGGGGAGTGAGCCTGTCCGCTGTATCCGCGCCATGTCCGCCAGCGTCGGATTTGCAAGCCTGCGTAGGATCGGGCGGCTCCGATACGAACGGATACAAACCGCCCGCCGTCCGGGGCGGCCGGCAGGCGCTGCCGGGAGATCATCGTACCGCAATGTATCGCAGCGGCGAAGGCCGACGTTTCCTTGCAGATTGCTCCGATCCGCAAACAAACCGGACATGTCGGCTTGAGAAACCCCCGTCGCCAGCCGCCGATAGGAGCGGCATCAGATGGAGAGTTCCATGACCAGGATCGAGAAGGTTCTCTATACCGGCAAGACTCGCACCACCGGCGGGCGCGACGGCGCCTCGCGCAGCTCCGACGGCCGGCTCGACATCAGGCTGTCGCCTCCGGGCAGCGCGGGTGCGGGTACGAATCCCGAGCAGCTCTTCGCCGCCGGCTGGTCGGCCTGCTTCATCGGCGCGATCGGCCTTGCCGCGGGCAAGCGCAAGCTCGCCCTGCCGCCCGATCTCGCCGTCGATGCTGAGGTCGACCTTGGCACGACGGACGGCGCCTATTTCCTGCAGGCACGGCTGAACGTCAGCTTGCCGGGTCTTGCTCCGGAGCTGGCACGCGAACTCGTTGAGGAGGCGCACCAGACCTGCCCCTATTCGAAGGCCACCCGCGGCAACATCGATGTCGAGCTGAGGCTCGTCTGATCGTTGATCGCGACGAGGCCGGCGTCCGGCTGGCCTCGTATCCGCTCGACGATCTCGTGCAGTTGATCGTCCGCGGGGCTCAAACCTCTTTCGGCCGCAGCGAGATCGCTTCCCAGCCGGCGACGACGATCAGGACCGCGGTGGCAGCCAGGCTGAACGCAAGCGGCGGCAGCACCGCCGAGGCGGGCGTGAGCAGGGCGAGCAGGCCCAATCCGACGAGATGGGAGAGGGGGAACCAGCCGGCCGTCACCCGTTTGAACAGCAGATTGCCGAGCAAATAGAAGGCCGGACCAGCAGCGACGGCGATAGCCGTCTTGGCATCGGTGTGGCCGAGCGGATGGGCGATCACGAGCTCGTCGCCGACCGCGACGAGGATGATGCCGGCGACCAGCAGCACATGCAGATAGGTATAGGCGATGCGCGCGATCCGGCCGGGATCCGAGGCATGGGCGATGAGCTGGCTGCCGCGCTCGGCGCCGATGTGGAAATAGATCCACCACATCGCGACCGAGCTGAGGAAGGAATTCAGGAAGGCCGTCAGGTTGATGCCCGTCACCGGTAGTTTGGCTGCGGTGGCGCCGGTGATGAGGATGGATTCGCCGAGCGCGATGATGATGAAGAGCGCGCAACGCTCGGCGAGGTGACCGCCCTCGACATTCCAATCGGTGGTCTGCGAGCGGCCGTGGCCGACCACGCTGAAGCCAAGTGCCGGCCCGGCATATTCGATGCCGAGCGCGACGATCCAGAGCCCGAAGCGCAGATTGCCCTCGCTCAGCCCACCCGCGATCCAGAATACGGCGGAGACCGCGAGCCAGATCGTGATGCGCTGGAAATTGCGATAATTCGCCGGAGAGGCGGCCCTCAGACTCGCCATGGCGAAGAGCGAGCGCCCGAGCTGAATCGCGACATAGGCGCCGGCAAAGGCGAGGCCGTTCGAGCCGAAGGCTTCCGGCACCGAGCAGGACAGGACGAGGCCAAGCAGCATCAGCACGAACAGCATGAGCCTGACCGGCGCTTGTTCGGGATCGAGCCAGTTCGTCACCCAGCTCGTATAGATCCAGACCCACCAGACGGCGCCGAGCAGAAAGGCAGCCTGCGCGAGCTCGAGCGCGCTGAAATGCTCCAGCAGCGTATGCGAGATCTGGGTGATGGCGAAGACGAAGACCAGGTCGAAGAACAGCTCGACATAGCTGACCCTCGCATGCTGGTGTTCGACGCGCTCCCTGAGCAGCGCGCCGGGCTTTTGAGCTTTCGCCATGCGGACCCCTTGCCCTCCGCCGCGCGGTTTCGCGCGCAGCCTGTCAGCGAGGGTGTCCCGCGGGCCGCGCCGCCGTCAATGGCGGAAGTGGCGGTGTCCGGTGAAGACCATGGCGAGGCCGGCCTCGTCGGCCGCCTTGATGACCTCGTCGTCGCGCATCGAGCCGCCGGGCTGGATCACCGCGGTTGCCCCGGCTTCCGCCGCCGCGAGCAGGCCGTCGGCGAAGGGGAAGAAGGCGTCGGAGGCGACGACCGAGCCCTTGGCCAGGCTTTCCGCGACACCCGCCGCCTTCGCTGCCTCGGCCGCCTTCCAGGCGGCGATGCGCGAGGAATCGACGCGGCTCATCTGGCCGGCGCCGATGCCGACCGTGGCACAGTTCTTGGCGTAGACGATGGCGTTGGACTTGACGTGCTTGGCGACGCGGAAGGCGAAGCGCAGATCGGCGAGCTCGCGCTCGCTCGGCTGGCGCTTGGTCACGACCCTGAGCACCATGTCGTCGACGACGGCGTTGTCGCGCGACTGGGCGAGGAAGCCGCCGGCGACGGTGCGCAGCGCAAGGCCGGGCGCGCGGACATCCGGCAGACCGCCGGTGAGCAGCAGGCGCAGATTCTTCTTGGCGGCGATCATCGCGATCGCCTCCTCGTCGGCATCCGGAGCGATGATCACCTCGGTGAAGACCTCGACGATCTTCTTGGCGGCGGCCGCGTCGAGCTTGCGGTTCAGCGCGACGATGCCGCCGAAGGCCGAGACCGGGTCGCAGGCGAGCGCGCGCTCATAGGCTTCGAGCAGCGAGCCGCCGGCGGCGACGCCGCAAGGGTTGGCATGCTTGACGATGACGCAGGCGGCCGAGGCCTTCGGATCGAACTCGGCGACGCATTCGAAGGCGGCGTCGGTGTCGTTGATGTTGTTGTAGGAGAGCTGCTTGCCCTGGACCTGACGGGCGGTCGAGACGCCCGGCCGGTTCTCCGGCGTACGGTAGAAGGCGGCCCATTGATGCGGGTTCTCGCCGTAACGCATGGTCTCGGCGAGCGCGCCGCCCAGCGCCCGGAAGGCCGGCGCGGTGTCGCCGAGCTCATTGGCGAACCAGTTCGAGATCGCGGCGTCGTAGGCCGCGGTCCGGGCATAGGCCTTCTGGGCGAGCTTGCGGCGCAGCGTCAGCGTGGTCGCGCCCTTCTGGGCCTCGAGGTCGGCGAGGACGGAGGGGTAGTCGGCCGGCTCGACCACGACGGCGACGTCGTGATGGTTCTTGGCAGCGGCGCGGATCATCGCGGGGCCGCCGATATCGATGTTCTCGATGCAGTCATCATAGGCCTTGCCGGCCGCGACCGTCGCCTCGAACGGGTAGAGGTTCACGACGAGCAGGTCGATCGGCTGGATGCCGTGGCCGAGCATCGAGGCCTGGTGCTCGGGATGCGAGCGGATGGCGAGCAGGCCGCCATGGACCTTCGGATGCAGCGTCTTGACGCGGCCATCCATCATCTCGGGAAAGCCCGTGAGGTCGGAGACGTCGCTGACCGGCAGGCCGGCCTCGGCGATTGCCTTGGCGGTGCCGCCGGTCGAGACCAGCGCGATGCCGAGCTTGTGGAGGGCGCGCGCGAAGTCGATCAGCCCCGTCTTGTCGGAAACGGAAAGGAGAGCGCGTTCGACGCGGCGAAGTTCATTCGGCATCGGGGTTCTGGTCCGGCTTGGATTGCAGGGAAGGCTGTCGCGCGCGAGCTATCATGCTGCGGCGCGAAAGGCAAAGTTTGGCGTCGCAGAATCGTCACGCGTCGGGGGCGGGCCCGGCGGTTTCGCGTTCGGCAATGGCCGCGGCCACGGTCTTGCCCGCACGGGGATTGGCGGCGCTGATCCGGCTCAGGCGCCAGGTGATGCGCGGCGTCGTGGCGGCATCGAAGGCGACGACGAGCTGCTCCGTGCGGCGGCGCCCGTCGGAGGCGGCGAGAAAGAGGCTCTCCTCGATCACGATCGGCAATCCGCCGGCCTCGAAGCTCCAGACCTCGCCGGAAGCGAGCGCGAGCAGCGCGCCGCTGCCCTCGCGGACGAGGCTGGCGCGGATATTGGGGTGGAGATGAAAGCGAGCTGCGGCCGGCAGCGCCTCGCGCGGTCCGCCCAGCGCGACTTCGTCCTCACCCGAAAGCGTTGCGCCGTCATGGGCGAGCAGGAGGCGGCGGGAGTGGACCGCGCCGAGGCTGCGGCGGTAGCCATCGTGGCTGGCGACCCATTCGGGGCCATCGGCACCGTCCTGCCGGGCGACGCGGACATCGCGCGGCCCGGAGACGATCCGCATCTCACCGAGAACCATGCCGAAATTCGCGCTGGAGCGATCGTCGAGCACGAGAGCGGAGTGAGCTGCGGTGCTGCGCGCCGCGAGCCGGAGCTCCGGCGGCCCGAAGCGGCTGGCGCCGCAATTGACGATGATGCGCTGTGCGCCGCTCGAGAATTCGAAGGCGAGGCAGCCGGCATGGGCCTCGATGGAATAGGCGCCGTGCGGCGGTACGCCGGCATCGGCGACCACGACGCTGCGGCCCGCGGAGAGGCGGCTATAGCCGGAATAGGCTGCATGCTCCGTCGGGCGGCCGCGCGCGTCGTCATAGGCCGCGAGCGTCGCCATCAGATCGGGCGCGGTCGTCCCCATGCCGTTGAACAGGGCGAGCGAACCGTCGCCGTGCCGGAACAGGCGCAAATGCGGCATCATCCGCTCGATCGCGGTCAGCACTCCGCGCGGCGGTTCGAGCCCGCGCGCCGCGAACGTCTCCCGCAGCGGCAGCAGGTCGAGGAGAAGTTCGACCAGCATGCGCGGATTGCGCGAGAGGTGGCCGCCATCCGGCAGAATCTGCTCGTCGAGCTCGTCGGAGAGCATCGTCTCGGCGCGGCGGCGGCGAGCGTCCTGTCCATCGAGGCAGATGCCGGCAAGGGTGACCGCGATCAGGGCGTTCAGCCGGTCGGCCCCTTCCACAGCGCCGGCAAGCGCGAGGCTCAGCCGATCGGCCAGACGTGCGACATGGCGCAGGAAGCGCTCGTAGAAGGCGTGATCGGCGCCCTCCAACAGCAGCGGCGAGTGGGAGAGGATTGCGATCAGCCGGCGGGCCGCCACCGCCGGGCGGCGAGCGATATCGTGCCGGTCACGGCGCCTGGCGATGAAATCCTCGACGAGGCTGCGGGCATTGGCGCGGGCGATCGCAGTGTCGGCCGCACGCATGTGGCGCAGCCAGCCGAAACCGTAGAGAGCCTCGGCCCAGGCTTCGCTCGGCGGCTCGACATCGAAGGGCGATTCGCCATGGCTGCGGAGCGTGCGGCCGGCGAAGCTGTAGTAGCCGGCATAGACGTCGCCGGCCGTCGTCGGATCGGCAGTGCGCAGATCATGCGGTGCGAAGAGGAGACGGGTCGGGGTGCTGCGCCCGAAGGGCCAGAGCTTGCGCGTCGCGCCGATAAGCTGGCCACGGGTCCGCCGCGCCGCCCGTCCGATCGCGGCCTGGGCCAATCCCCGTCGCTCAGACCAGCCGCTCAAAACCCCCGTATGCTCCGTCCCCGGGCGCGGCCCGATGCCGCGCGAATAGTACCAGAGGAGCCGCGCCGTCCCAGCGCGCGAATCCTTGCTCCGTCATAGCCTGATCAGACGGGTTGCGTAAAATCCCGCCCATCCGGAGAGGCGCGGGGATTCGCCCTTCAGCTGATGCGGCAGCGTCCGGATATCGCCGTTTGCGTCGATCGCCTCAGCCAAACCGCCGATTTCGGCTGCCTCGACGGGTTTGCGACGAAACTGGGGATGACGCGCGAGGAAGGCGGCGATCTGCGCCTCGCCCTCCGCGGCTTCGAGCGAGCAGGTGCAGTAGATCAGCCGTCCGCCGGGTCTCGTCAGGGCGGCGGCCGCATCAAGCAGGCGCGCCTGCAGGCTGGCGAGCCGGTCGCGATCCTCCGGCAGCTTGGTCCAGGCGACGTCCGGGTGACGGCGGATCGTACCGGTCGCGCTGCAGGGCGCGTCGAGCAGGACGGCGTCGAAGGGCTCGGCCTTCCAAACTACGGCATCGGCCGTGACGACATCCGCCGTCAGGCCGAGGCGGGCGAGATTGGCTTTCAGGCGACGCAGGCGCGGCGCCGAGCGATCCAATGCCGTCACATCAGCGCCAGCGGCGGCGATCTGGGCAGTCTTGCCACCAGGCGCGGCGCAGAGATCGGCGATGCGTTCGCCGGGTTGCGGCGCCAGCAATCTCACCGGCAGCGCGGCGGCGGCGTCCTGCACCCACCACTCGCCTTCATCGTAGCCGGGCAGCCCGGCGATGGCCTGCCGCTCGCGCAGCCGGACTGAGCCGGTCGGCAGGGCGATGCCGTCGAGCGCCTCGGCCCAGCGGGCGGGATCGGCTTTGACGGTGATATCGAGCGGCGGTTCCTCGCGATGGCTCGCCGCGATCGCGGCAGCTGCTGCCTCGCCATAGGTCTCGCTCCAGCTCTCGGCGAGCCAATCGGGCGTGTCGAGGAGGGCATCCGCCTGCGCCTCGGCCAGGATCGCGTCCCGCTCGCGCACGATGCGGCGCAGCAGCGCGTTGCCGAGGGCGACGTAGCGCGCCGAACGAGCGTCCTCATGCAGATGGCGGATCGCGAGATCGACGGCGGCGTGGTCGGGCACGTCGAGGAAAAGGATCTGCGCGACCGCCGCCGTCACAATCGGCTCGAACGGGCCGGATTTGCGCGGGCTGCCGCGTTCGAGGCGCGCATCGACGGCGTGCTGGATCGTGCCGAGGCGGCGAAAGGCGGTGACGGCAATGGCGCGCGCCAGTCCGGCATCGGCTGCGTCGAGCCCCGAGGCCGGCAGCAGCCGGTCGACGGTCTCGTCGAGGGCGAGGCGGGCGCGCAGGACTTCATCGATGATGGTGGCGGCGAAGCGGCGGGCCGGCAGTCCGGGCGCATCGCTGCGTCCTGCTTCTGCCGGTTCCGGTGCGGGGCGGTTCGGGGAAGGGCGCTCGGCCATCTCAGCCCCAGGGCCCGGGCTGGCGGGGCGCGTTGCCCCAGGGGCTGTTGTCGGCCTGGGCGGAGAAGCTCGCTCCGCCCGTGCTGCGGCCGATGCCCATGGCGCGGGCCTGCTCCATCAGCGCCGCGATGCGGTTGCCGGTGTCGGGATGGGTCGAGAACAGATTATCCATGCCGCCGCCGGTCAAGGGATTGATGATGAACATGTGCGCCGTAGCAGGCTTGGCCTCGGCTGTCTCGTTGGGAATGTGCTGGACGCCCGCCGCGATCTTGGCCAGGGCATCGGCGAGCCAGACCGGATTGCCGACGATCTGCCCGCCGAGCTTGTCGGCCTCGTATTCGCGCGAGCGCGAGATCGCCATCTGGATCAGGGCGGCCGCCATCGGCGCGAGGATCGAGAGCAGAATCTGGACGACGAAGTTCGGGCGGTTGTCGCGCGAGCCGAAGAACATGCCGAAAGTGACGAGCGACGAGATCGCACCCGCGAAGGTCGCCGTGATCGTCATGGTCAGCGTGTCGTGATTCTTGATATGCGCCAGCTCATGCGCCATCACCCCAGCCAATTCCTCATAGGTCAGCGTGCGCAGGATGCCTGTCGTCGCCGCCACTGCCGCGTTCTGCGGATTGCGGCCGGTGGCAAAGGCGTTGGGCTGGTCTTCCTGGATCAGGTAGACGCGCGGCATCGGCATGTTCGCGCGCGCCGCGAGATCGCGCACCATGCCGTAAAGCTCCGGCGCGGTCCGCTCATCGACCTCCTGGGCGTTGTGTGCGGCAAGCGCCAGCCGGTCGGAGTTCCAGTAGCTGAAGAGATTGGTCACGGCGGCGAAGCCGAGCGCCATCAGCATGCCGCCGCCGCCGCCGAGCAGATAGCCCACCGCGCCGAACAGCGCGGTGAGGCCTGCCATCAACATGCCGGTGCGAACGTAGTTCATCGTTTCCCCTTCATCAGCAGCGCCGCGGGGCGGAAAGCCCTCGCGAAGGCCGGGTTCGTGCCCTATGTGGTGGGGGCGATCCCGATCCTGCAAGAGAAACCCTGCTAGGAAACGAGCCGAAAATGCCTGAGAAGGTCGAAGACGACGTGCCGTCTGATGCTGCGGAGCGCAAGAAGCTGCCGCCAGCCGCGCAGCGCGCGCTGGCCGAGGCGTCGGCCCGGCGGGCCGCTATCGATGCGCATGCGGCCGAGGTCGCGAAACAGCGCGAGCTCAACGGGCGTGGCGGCTTGGAGCCGGTGCGCTACGACGACTGGGAAGTGAAGGGCATCGCCAGCGATTTCTGAGCGCCAATCGGACCCGAATATGCGGAACATTGCCAATCCGCGGCGTTGCGTCCAAACAGCAGCCGGAAAGCAGCGGATTCTCGGTCATGGACAGCAACGACAAGCGCCTCGCGGCCCTGCGCCGCCTTCTGAGTGAGGCGCATGACAAGCTCGGCCTCAAGCTCGGCTTCCGGCTCTGGGACGGCAGCTCGGTGCCCGCCTCCTGGCCCTCCGACGGGCTCGCCATCGCCATCGCCGATGCCGGTGTCCTGGCCGCGCTGATCCGCAAGCCCAAGCTCGACACGCTGCTCAATCTGCATATCACAGACCGTATCTCGATCCGGAACGGCTCGATCTTCGATCTCGCGGCGGCACGGCCTGACGGCAAGGTCGGCAAGCTCGCACGCAACATCCCAAAGGGCGCGGTCTTCGACGTTGTCAGGCGCTTCATCTTCGCGCCCGGCAAGGCCGAGGCCGCCATCAGCCACCGCAAGGGCGACGAGATTGCGCGTGACGGCGCGCCGGCCACCAACAAGGCCAACATCGCCTATCATTACGACGTCTCGAACGATTTCTACCGGCTCTTCCTCGACGAGGAGATGGTCTACACCTGCGCCTATTTCACCGAGGATCACGCTGACCTCGAACGGGCCCAGCGCGACAAGCTCGACATGATCTGTCGCAAGCTGCGCCTGAAGCCGGGAGACCGTTTCCTCGATATCGGCTGCGGCTGGGGCGCGCTGGTCTGCCATGCGGCCCGCTATTACGGCGTTGAGGCCCATGGCGTGACGCTGGCCGAGGAACAGCTCGCCCTGGCGCGCGAGAAGGTCGA
Organism: Allobosea sp. 10L417; assembly: GCF_056395485.1. Lineage (NCBI taxonomy): Bacteria > Pseudomonadati > Pseudomonadota > Alphaproteobacteria > Hyphomicrobiales > Alloboseaceae > Allobosea > Allobosea sp. 10L417. The sequence continues at coordinate 348,287 of NZ_JBFTJP010000004.1, read as the reverse complement.
GAAGCTCGGGCTTCAGGGCAAGGTCACGCTCCACCTCAAGGATTTCACGCAGATGGAAGGGGAGTTCGACAAGATCTCCTCGATCGGCATGTTCGAACATGTCGGCATTCGCAACCACCCGTCCTATTTCCAGGCGGTGAACCGGCTGCTGCGGCCGCGCGGGCTCTATCTGCATCACTGCATCTCGCGCCGGGCCAAGAAGACGGAAAAGGCCTTCAACAAGATGCCGGCGGAATACCGAGCGCTGGTGCGCTACATCTTTCCCGGCGGCGAGCTCGACCATTTGGGTATGTCGATCGCCAATCTCGAGCGCTACGGTTTCGAGATCCACGATGTCGAAGGCTGGCGCGAGCATTACCAGCGCACGACGCGGCTATGGTGGGAAAGGCTCGAGGCGAACAAGGCGAAGGCCGAGGTCGAGATCGGCCCGGAGCGGACGCGGATGTGGCTGCTTTATCTCGCGGGCTGCTCGCTGGCCTTTGAACGTGGCGGTGCGCTGGTCAACCAGACGCTGGTCTCGAAGCGGCGCAAAGGTCCGTCCGGCCTGCCGCTGACGCGTGCAGACCTTTATCGCGACTGAACGGGACTCCGGCCGGCGCCGCTGCCGGCCATGCCGTTCGTCCCTGCATCTGCGGATGGGAAAGCCCGGCCGGGCTGGGCCATGACCTACTTCTTGATGAAGAGGTCGAGCTTTCCGTGGTGTTCGGCCAGCAGATAGTAGAAGGTCAGGCGGGATTTGGTCCGGTCCGCCTTCATGTGCTCGCAAACCGCCTTGATCGAACCGTCGAGATCGCCGGACTTCAGGCCGAGCTTCTTCTTCAGGAAGTTCTCGCGGACGCGGTCGACCTCGGCCGGGTCCGAGCAGGCAACGTAGCGGGTGTCCGGCTTGCTCATCACGAGCGCATAGGCCTTCGACATCCCGGCGAAGGCAGCATCGTTCAGCGGCTTCTTGGCGAACTTCTTCACGTCGGCGAGGTGATCCATCTGGTTGCCCCTTCCTGGCCCGTGGGAGGCACGGGCGGTTGCGTGTCGCGGCCGGAGGTTAACGCGGTTCCTTCCGGGCCGCGAGGGGAAAAAGCGCGTGATTGCCGGCTTTTGGAGCGATTCGATGCGTCTTTCGTCGAAGCCCGGAATGCGCAGAGCGGATGGCGGGCCGTTTGCCGATGTGGGTTGAGCGATCGGCGGCGCGGTGCTGCGATGCAGCATCTGCTGGAGCAATGCCATGAACCCGACGATACTGATGGTGCCGCGCATGCCGGAGGCCCTGATCGCGCGGCTCAAGGAGAACTTCACCGTGCTTGGGCCGATGGAGCGCTCGACGCCGGAGGCCTTGCCGCCCGGCGCCGAGGAGGCTGAGGCGCTGCTCACGATGGGAAGCCTCCGCACCGATGCCGCGCTCATCGACGCTTTGCCGAAGCTCAGGCTGATCTGCTGCTATGGGACCGGCATCGAGGGCGTCGATCGGGCGCATGCCAAGGCGCGCGGAATCGCGCTGGGCAATGCCGGGACGGCCAATGCCGCCAGCGTGGCGGAATTCGCCATGGGGCTGCTGCTTGCCACGGCGCGGCAGATCCCACAGGCCGACCGCTTCGTCCGGGCCGGGCGCTGGCAGGGCAATTCGGTCCAGCGCATGGCCTCGGTGCCGGGGCTGGCGGGGCGCAAGCTCGGCATCTACGGGCTGGGCGCCATCGGCAGCCGCATCGCACGGCGCGCCGAAGCCTTCGACATGGAGATCGGCTATCACAATCGCAGCCGCCGCGCCGATACGCCCTATCTCTACCATGACAGCCTGCTCGGTCTCGCCGAATGGGCCGATCTTCTGGTGGTTTCGGCGCGTGCCAGCGCCGAGAACCGCCATGCGATCGATGCCGCCATGCTGAAGGCGCTGGGGCCGCGCGGGCATCTCGTCAACATATCGCGCGGCATCGCGGTCGACGAGGACGCGCTGTGCGCAGCGCTGGAGACCGGCGCGATCGCGGGTGCGGGGCTCGACGTCTACGAGAACGAACCCCATGTCTCCGACAGGCTGAAGGCGCTCGACAATGTCGTGCTGACGCCGCATATCGCGGCCGCCTCGGATACCGCGCAAGACGCACAGCAGGAGGTCATGCTCGGCAATCTCGAAGCCTTCTTCGCCGGGCGTCCGCTGCTCTCGCCGGTGGCGGCGTGACGCTCAGGGCATGACGACGACGGGCGTGCCCATCTGGACGCGGGCGTAGAGGTCGATCACGTCCTGGTTGTGCATGCGGAAGCAGCCATAGGAGGCGGCAGTGCCGATCGTGTTCGGCATGTTCGTGCCGTGGATGGCGTATTGCCCTCCAGGGCCGAGGCCGATGACGCGCGCACCCATCGGGTTGCGCGGCGAGCCGCCGGGGATGACGTCTGGCAGGCGGGGATTGTCGCGCTTGACCTCGGCCGGCGGAGCCCAGGCCGGGTCGACCTGCATTTCCTCGACATATTTGACGCCGCGCCATTGCTTGCCGGCCTTGCCGACCGCGATCGTGTAGCGGATCGCCGTGCCGGGCGCGACGACGAAATACAGCTTCCGCTCGCCGGTGCGGATGAGGATGGTGCCGGGCTCGAAGCGGTCATCGTTGAGCCCGATGACCTCACGCGCTTCGGCGCTGGTCAGGGCCGGCAATAACAAGGCAGCGGCGAGGCCGATGGCGGCGAGGTGTCGGTCCATGGTCGAAACTCCCGTTCGGACGCGGACGGGGTTTAAGCCTCAGTCGTGAAGCATGGGTTGAGCGATATGGTGAAGCGGGATTCAGGATGAAGCGCTGGTGAATCGCCCTTCAAACGGCGGGGCGCGCGCGGTGCTGCTGCGGTAGCAGGAAGGGCAGCCCCGGCGCCGGCGCGCGGCTCAGTGTCAGGTCGACCTTGAAGACCTGGCGCAGCAGGGCATCGTCGAGCGTGCGCGCCGGCGGGCCCTGCGCGATGATCTGCCCCTGATCCATCACCACCAGATGGTCGGCATAGGTCACGGCGAGGTTGAGGTCGTGCAGGACGATCAGCACGGCGACGCCGCGGGAGGCAATGCCGCGCGCCATGTCGAGCAGCGCCAGCTGGTGGCACAGATCGAGGCTGGCGATCGGCTCGTCGAGGAAGAGCACCTGCCTCTCGGCGACGCTCCGGCCGGCCTCGAGCTGGCAGAGCACGCGGGCGAACTGCACGCGCTGCTGCTCGCCGCCCGAGAGCGTCTGATAGCGGCGGCCGGCGAGGTCGATCACCCCAGCGGCGGCAAGGCTCTCGGCGACGATCGCCTCGCGGCGCTGGCGCGTCAGCGCCCGGCCGATCCCGTCGACGCCAAGGCTTGCGACCTCGTAGACGCTGAAGGGGAAAGCGAGGCGGGCATGCTGGGCCATGACGGCGCGCTGGCAGGCGAGGCGCCAATGGGGGATCGCCGCGAGCGGCTCTCCGGCGATGCGGACATCTCCGCCGGCGGGCTTCGCTTCGCCGGTGAGGAGCTTCAGGAGGGTCGATTTTCCCGCGCCGTTCGGCCCGATCAGGATCGTGGTCGTGCCGCCCGCGAGCTCGAGGCTGGCGTCGGCGACCAGCCGGCGGCCACCTGCCGCGAAGCCGACGCCATGGGCGGAGAGGACGGGCGTCGCTTCAGACATCGAGAGCGCTCGAGCGCCGCAGCAGCAGCCAGAGGAAGAAGGGCGCGCCGATCGTGGCGGTGACGATGCCGATCGGGAGCTCGGCCGGAGCGACGATCAGTCGTGCGACGATATCGGCTCCGACGAGCAGCATCGCGCCGCCCAGCGCCGAAAGCGGCAGCAGCAGCCGGTGGTCCGGGCCGACGCAGAGCCGGATCAAATGCGGCACGACGATGCCGACGAAGCCGACCATTCCAGCCGAGGCGACGCTGGCGCCGACGGCGAGCGCGACCAGCAGGATGGCCAGCGCCTTGATGCGCTGGACGGGGATGCCGAGATGGTAGGCTTCGGCCTCGCCAAGCATGAGCCCGTTCAATCCGCGCGCCAGCAACGGCATCAACAGGAGCAGCGGCAGAATGATCGGCGCGACGACAGAGAGCTTGGTCCAGCTTGCGCCACCGAGGCTGCCGAGCGACCAGAAGGTCAGATCGCGCAGCTGGCGGTCATCCGAGATGAAGGAGAGCAGTCCGGTAAGCGCACCCGCCATGGCACCGAGCGCGACGCCGGCCAGCAGCATCGTGGCGACCGAGGTCCGGCCGCCGCGCGTCGCGATGAGATAGAGCGCCAGCGTCGAGACGAGGCCGCCGCAGAAGGCTCCGATCGGCAGAGCGGCGAAGGGCAGCTTCATCATGGTGCCCGCGAGGAAGCGGTCACCGAGGACGATGGTAGCGGCGGCGGCGAGGCCCGCGCCGCTGGAAACGCCGACGAGGCCGGGATCGGCCAGCGGATTGCGGAACAGCCCCTGCATCAGTGCGCCGGAAACCGCGAGTCCTGCGCCGACGAGCAGGCCGAGCAACACGCGCGGCAGGCGGATGTTGAGCACGACGAGCGCATCGCGTCCTTCCAGCAGCGCGGCCTCGCCCGTCAGCTTCGCCATCAGGATCTCGGCGACGCGCCCCGGAGAAATGGAGATGGCACCCTGGCCGACGGCGACGATGGCGATCAGCAGACTGGCCAGGGAGAGCCCGACGACAGCCAGCAGGCCGGCGCGGCGCCGGCCGGCGATCAGCGTCGTCAGCGCGCCGGAAGCCATGGGGAGGGGCGCCGCGAGGGTCACGGGGCAGCGGCCGTCTTCAACGGCGGGATCGCGGCCTCCGGATAGATCGATGCCATGAGGTCGCGCGCAGCCATTGGCGTGCGCGGGCCGAAGCCGAGCAGGTAGAGCCCGTCCATATGGACCAGCCGCTTCTCCTTGGCCGCGGGCGTCTGGGAGAAGGACGGCATGGCGAAGAGTTCGTCAGGCGTGGTGTTGTGGGCGCTGCTGTTGCGCATCATCAGCACCATCTCGGGCGCGGCGGCGGCGATCGCCTCATCCGTCATCGGCTTGTAGCCCTCGATCGCGTCCGCGACGTTGATGCCACCCGCCAGCGAGATGATCGCATCGGCCGAGCTGTTGCGGCCGCCGACGAGGGCGCGGCCGTTCTGAAGCGATAGCAGGAACAGCACACGCTTCTTCTTGGCGATTCCGGCTCGCAAATTGGCGAGTTCCTCGAACCGGGCTCTGGTCTGTTCCGAAAGGCGCTCGGCGGGAGCCGCCGCGCCGATGGCGGTGCCGATCGCAGCGATCTTGCTCGCGACCCCTTCCGGGGTCAGCCCGTCGCCGATGCGCGCGATCCTCACGCCGGATTCGGTCAGCAGCGAGACGGCATCCGGGGGGCCGGCGCCGTCGATCAGCATGATGAACGTCGGCTTGAGGGAAAGGACGCCCTCGGCCGAAAGAGCGCGGACGTAGCCGACATTCGCCTTGTCCTTCAGCGCCTCCGCGGGGAACTGGCTGGTGGAATCGACGCCGACGATCCGCTCCTGCAGGCCGAGCGCATAGATCACCTCGGTGATGACGCCGCCGGCGACGACGATGCGCTCGGGCGTCTGCGCCAATGCGGGTGCGACAGGGCCGAGCCCGGCCAGGGCGAGCAACGACAAGGCCGAGACCGTCAGCTCCCGTCGGTTCGGTTGCACCGGCGCGGAATGCATCGCTCGATCGTATGAGCCAGACATGGTGCAACTCCATTCGGATGCCGCCGGCGGGCGGCGGCCATTGCAATTCAATCCGATCGGCAGAGATCGTCTTGTTTAGAATGTTTCAACAAAGTAAATTCTAGTTTTGAATTACTCAAAACAAGAATTGACTGAGTGTATTGTTGACGGTGATATTCATCTTTACTACAAGGGGTCAAGGGCAGCGCCTGTGCGCCGCCGGCTTCGGTCGCGGCGCGTCGTCGCGCGGCCTCTCCCGGCACGCATTCTCCCCGGTGAACGCTTCGCCAGGCGTTTATCCGGAAATGGCGATGACCGGCCGCGTAGCGGCACCCTTTCATTTCAGCCGGCTCGCGGCTTCACATGCAGGATGCGTCGATGTTCATCGCCATGAATCGCTTCAAGGTCGTCAAGGGCGAGGAGGCCGCCTTCGAGACCGTCTGGTCCTCGCGCAAGAGCCGGCTCGACGAGATGCCCGGTTTCATCGCTTTCCACCTGCTCAAGGGGCCGGAGAAGGAGGATCATACGCTCTACTCCTCGCATACGAGCTGGGCCTCGAAGGACGATTTCGTCGCCTGGACGAAATCGGATCAGTTCCGCGAGTCGCATCGCAATGCCGGCCAGCCGCGCCCGAAGCCGATCTATCTCGGCCATCCCGAGTTCGAGGGTTTCGAGACGGTGCTGAGCGAGAGCAATCCGCACCTGCCGCGCCAGGCGGCCGAGTGAGGCTGCAACGATGACGACTGCCGATATCGCGACCCGCGATCCGATCGAACATGCCCGCGCGCTGCTCGCCGCCAAGCCCGACGGCCTTATCGAAGCCGTGGCGCGCGAAGCCAACGTCTCGACGCGGGCCGTGCTGGAGCTCCTGCCGGCCGAGCAGCGCCTCTTCCTGGCGCCCGAGCGGTTCGAGGATGTCTGGAAAGAGCTCGCAAGCTGGGGCACGGTGCTCTTTCTGATGCACACGCCCGACATCGTGCTGGAATGCGAAGGCTCGCTGCCCATCGGCAGTTTCGGCCATGGCTACTACAACATCCATGGCGACAGCCCGATCGGCGGCCACATCAAGGCTGAGAACTGCCGCGCGATCTATCTTGTCGATCGCAGCACGGCACAGGGCCGGCGGGCCTGTTCGGTCCAGTTCTTCAACGGCGCCGGCGAGGTGATGTTCAAGGTCTTCGTGCGGCGCGACGCCGCGCGCCAGCTCCTGCCGGATCAGCTGGAACGCTTCGAAACGCTCAAGGCCAAACACGCCTGAGCCCCAAAAAAGGCGACATGGTGCGCTTGATGCGCTGCGACCCGGGGCGGGATCACCGCCCCCTTTCCAGCTATCGGCCCGTGACCAAGCTTAATCGATCGTTAACCATACAGGCGCAGCCTCCTCGGCAGAAGGCGCGTCATCCGTGAATCAGTCCGCCAATCGTTCTTCCGCGAAGAGTGGCGCAGGACCGGTACGAGACGGCCCATCCGATCATCCGAGCATGGATGTCGATATGACCGCTCAAGTCGTCATGGAACGGGTGCAGCTCGCGCCACGCCAAGCCATAGGGCGCCTGTCGGCTGGCCGGCGCTTTGTTGCGGCACGCGCGCCGCTGCTGCGCTCCAGCCTGAGCTCCTCGATCCTGCTCGGCCTGCGCTTCATCCAGGCGCGGCTGATCTCGGTGTGGGGGTTGCTGGTTGCCGCCATCCTCTGCCCGCCTTTCGTCTTTGCCGCCTTCGCCGTGTTCTCGGCGCTGGTCAATTTCGTTTCGATCGCCGCCCTGCTGCGGCTGGAAGCCGTCTTCTTCCAGAGCGCGGACCGCGCCCGGCTCGGGCATGCCTTCCGGCTGGCCGCCGTCGTCGGGCTGGCGTTTTGCGGCATCGCCGCGGTTCTGCTGATCGGGCTGGCGCTGTCGGGCTGGGTAGCTCCCGCCATTGCCCTGCTGTTCCTCGGTTCGCTGTCGGCGCGCGCGGTGCTTCGCCTGCTCTGGACGGAGGCGACCGCCGAGGGCGACTTCCGCGCGATCGGCAACAGCAATGTCGTTCAGGCCATCGCGCAGCCAGCGCTCATGCTGGCCCTGATCGGCATCTTCGGGCCGAAAGCGCTCGCGCTTTTCATGGCCGACACGTTGGGGCATGTCCTTGCGGCGCTCTACCTGCTGCGGCGGCGCTGGGGCGCGATCTCGCCGTTGGTGGAACCGCGGATGTGGTCGTCGCAGAGCCTGCTCGTCGCAGCCTATCACTGGCGGAGCATCCCGCTGACATTGCTGCCGACCGCGCTGCTGTCCTATGGCTTCGCGATTGCGCCGGTGCTCGCGCTCCCCTACGCGGCCAACACCGCGCTCGCCGCGCAGGTCGCGCTATCGATGCGCTTGCTCGACATGCCGACGCAGATGTTCGGCACGGTGTCGGCGCCGATCGCGTTGAATCGGCTGCGCGCCTATGCGGGCGCACGCCGTCGTTTCGTGGCGCGCGTGATGGCGGTCGGGCTGATCGGCGCCGCGGCGCTGCTGTTCGGCTCCATCGCCGTGGTCGCAACTCTGGTCGAGCCGCTGTTCGACGGAACGCACTGGGACAATCTGGGCCGGGTTCTGGCGCTGCTTGCGCCGTTCTACGCGGGCATCGCGGTGCTGACGCCGCTTCAGGATATGGCGACGCTGTCGCGCCAGCCTGCCTGGCAGGTGCTGATCAATGCACTGGCGCTGGTCGCGATCATCGCGACGATGGTCTGGTTCAGGTCATTGTCGCCGGAGCTTCTGCAGGCGATCGGCGCAATTTCTATCCTGCGCGCCCTCGTCCATACGGGCTTCGTCTGGCTGCATCTCGGCGATGCCGAGATCACGCCCGCGGGTGGCCCCGTCGTCGGAAGCCCGGCGCGCTGAGCCGCCGGGAGCCCGTCATTCCCGACGAAGCAACCCGTCAGCAACGAGCGAGGAAAACAGGCCGGGCTTGAACTCCTGCTCGAGCCGCTCCGGATCGTAGATGGTCTCGACCCAATCGAGGAATGCGATTCCCTTGGCGTCCCCCTCGCGGCGATAGGCCTCGAAGAAGGCATCGAGGATGCCGGTCTTGGCAAAGCGGAAATGGCCGTAGCGCAGCGCGAGCTGGCGCATGGCCTCCGCGAGCGGGCGCTTTTCGTGGATCAGGAGATAGAGGGCGGAGAAGAAGCCGGCCCGGTCGGCCCCCGACTTGCAATGCACAAGCACGGGCTCCTCGAGGCTCTCGAAGAAGCTTTTCGCATTGAGGATCGTCTCGCGCTCGGGCGCGCCGCGCGAGCGCAGGACGAAATCGATCAGCGTGATGCCGTGACGCTCGCAGGCTTCCTTCTGCAAGGGCCAGGAGCCGTGCTCGCGTCCGCCGCGCAGATTGACGATGGTTCTGACGCCCTTGCGGGCAAAGCCGGCTATCTGATGCGGAGCCGGCTGGGCCGAACGCCAGAGCCGCGGCGTCACCCGATGGGTATTGAGATAGGCCAGGCGGAAGATGCCGTGGTCGACAAGCAGCATGTTGGCCCAGGCGCGCAGGCGCTGGCCTCGGCTCTCGATCGGCCGGTCCCAGCGTGCGATGCGGGCCATGCGCCGGGCGTAACGCTCCGCATCGGGGCGCAGCCGGGTCAGCACGGAAGGGCCTTGGTCGTTTTCATGCACCGCCCGATACCAGCGTGACTCCGGCAGCGCAAATCATTGGGCAACCGAAAACCAAGGAAGGGGTTGGCCTTTTCGCTCCGAACTTGCATAAGGCCCGGCGAAATTTTGTAATGACAGGTTCCCCATGCGCATCGATGCCATCTCCATCGGCAAGAACCCGCCCGACGAAGTCAACGTCCTGATCGAAGTGGCGATCGGAGGCGAGCCGATCAAGTATGAGATGGACAAGGAAGCCGGAACGCTCTTCGTCGACCGCTTCCTTTACACGCCGATGCGCTATCCTGGGAATTACGGCTTCATCCCCCATACGCTTTCGGAGGACGGAGATCCCTGCGACGTCCTGGTTGCCAATACGCGCCCGCTGGTGCCGGGTTCCTACATTGCGGTCCGGCCGATCGGCGTGATGCTGATGGAGGATGAGGGTGGCGGCGACGAGAAGATCATCGCCGTGCCCGTGCCGAAGCTCACCAAGCGCTACGAGAACGTCCACAACTACACCGATCTGCCGCAGATCACGCTCGACCAGATCCAGCACTTCTTCGAGCACTACAAGGACCTTGAGCCCGGCAAGTGGGTGAAGCTCAAGGGCTGGGGCGACGCCGCCGAGGCCAAGAAGCTGATCGTCGAGGCCATGGAGCGCGCCAAGGCTGCCAAGAAGGGCTGAGTCCGGCTCCTACGGGTTCAGAGTCCACGGGGCTGCGCCAGGCGCGGCCCCGTTTTCGTTTCACGCCGCAATCGCCTCGGCCAGCGCCACGGTGCGGCGCGCGATTTCGGCATGAAGCAATTCGACCATGCGGCCTTCGAGCTGGATCGCGCCCTTGCCTGCATTCTCCGGCAGATCGAAGGCGGTGATGATGGCGCGGGCCCGCGCCAGTTCCGCCTCGTCCGGCGCGAAGATCATGTTTGCGGGCCCGACCTGCGACGGGTGGATCAGGGTCTTGCCGTCGAAGCCGAGGTCGCGAGCCTGCTCGCATTCGGCAAGGAAGCCGGCCTCGTCCTTGATGTCGTTGTAGACGCCGTCGAGGATGTCGATGCCATGGGCCCGGGCAGCCAGAAGGGCGCTGGTCAGCCAGGGCAGCATGGTCGCGCGGCCCGGCACGAAGCGGGCCCGCGTTTCCTTGGCGAGGTCGTTGGTGCCCATCACGAAGCAGGCAAGCCGCGTTGCCGGATCACGCGCGGCGCGGGCGATGCGCTCGACCTCGAGGATGGCGAGCGGGGTCTCGATCATCGCCCAGATTGCGATGGCGGGGTCGGCCCACAGGCCGGTCAAGCGGCCGCCGATTTCCTGCAGCGTCTCCGGGGCCGCGACTTTCGGGATCAGGATCGCCTGCGGCTTCGCCTCCGTGGCGGCGGCGAGATCATCAGCGAACCAGGGCGTTCCGACACCGTTGACGCGGATCACGAGCTCGCGCCCGCCATATCCGCCAGCCTTCACCGCGGCACAGACCTGTTCGCGGGCGGTGGTCTTGGCATCGGGTGCGACGGCATCCTCCAGATCGAGGACGAGGACGTCGGCCGCGATCTCGCGGGCCTTTTCGAGCGCGCGGGCGTTGGAGCCGGGCATGTAGAGGGCGCTGCGGCGGGGGCGTATCGTGGTCATCGTCTCTCCTGACACGGGCCTGCTTGTGCTGCGCTGCACAGTAGAGCAACGCAGTCGCAATACCAGCGCTGCGAAAGGCGGAGGAAACGGGATGGCGTGGCTTGCCGGCGTCGATGGCTGCAAGGGCGGCTGGATCGCCGCCTTTTGCGATACGGAATTCAGGGGATCTCCAACCGTTCAGGTGTTTCGCGATTTTCAGAGCATTCTGATGCATGAAACGAGACCTGCCATCGTCGCCGTGGATATGCCGATCGGCTTACCCGACAGGATACAGGGACGAGGGCGTGGGCCTGAGGAAGCTGCAAGGGCTGTTCTCGGCCAGCGCGGGACTTCCGTTTTCAGCATTCCTTCGCGAGCTGCGGTCTATGCCGTGAGCCGTCCCGTTGTCGGCATGGACGATATTGATCGTTCCCACGCATATGCCTGCGATATCGCCCGACAGAGCTCGATGCCTGCAGCGGGGTTCAGCCGCCAAGCTTTCATGATCCTCCCCAAAATCCGAGAGATCGACGCCCTTCTTCGGAACGATTCTTTGATTAAGGAGCGGACGCGGGAGATTCACCCGGAAGTAGCCTTCTGGTCGATGAACGGCGAACGGCCGCTCGATTTTCCGAAGAAGACCGTAGAGGGTTCGGCCGAACGCACCCGACTTCTCGTCTCGCAAGGAGTTTGTCTGGCCGCAGCCGAAGGACCTGTCCCCAAAGGTGCAAAACGAGACGACCTGCTCGATGCGCTGGCGGCGCTGGTTGTCGCCCGGCACATTGCTGCGGGGCGTGGGCGCCCCTTTCCCGATCCGCCGGGACGCGATAGCCACGGTCTTCCGATTGCGATCTGGACCTATCGTCCAGTCTCCGAGCCTCGTCAGGATATCGCCATGAGCGCACGCCCCGTCACCCGTCCGATGATCGAGGAAGCGGCAGCGCGCATCGCCGGCCATGCCCGGGTCACCCCCGTGATGCGGCTGGGCACCGGCGCCTTCGGCTCCGCTGCGGATATCTCGCTCAAGCTCGAATGCCTGCAGCATGCCGGCTCGTTCAAGACGCGCGGCGCCTTCAACAACCTGCTGTCGCTGCCGGTTCCGGCCGCTGGCGTTTCGGCTGCCTCGGGCGGCAATCACGGTGCGGCAGTAGCCTATGCCGCGATGAAGCGTGGCGTGAAGGCGACCATCTTCGTGCCGGAGATTTCGCCGGCGGCTAAGGTCGAGGCGATCAAGCGCTTCGGTGCCGATGTTATCATCGGCGGCGCGCAATACGATGATGCGCAGGCCGCCTGCGATCGTTTCGTTGCCCAGACCGGCGCGCTCAAGATTCATCCCTTCGCGGCCAAGGAGACGATAACGGGGCAGGGCACGCTCGGTCGCGAATGGGATCTGCAGGAGCCGGATCTCGATACCGTGCTGGTCGCGGTCGGGGGCGGCGGCCTGATCTCTGGCATTGCGAGCTGGTTCGCCGGTAGCAAGGTCAAGGTCGTTGGCGTGGAGCCAGAGGGTTCGCGCGCCCTGCAGGCGGCGCTCGATGCCAAGGGGCCGATCGAGGTCAAGGTCGCGTCGGTCGCGGCGGATTCGCTGGGCGCCCGCAATGTCGGCCAGCTCGTCTACGACGTGACGAAGAACAGCGTCGATCATGTCGCGCTCGTGCCTGATGCGGCGATTACCGAGGCGCAGGTCGTGCTCTGGCGCGATTTCCGCCTCGCGGTCGAGCCGGGCGGGGCGGCGGCCTTGGGCGCGCTTCTGTGTGGCGCCTACAAGCCCGCGCAGGGCGAGCGGCTTGGCGTGCTGGTCTGCGGCGCCAATGTCGACCTGACGAAACTCGCCGCCATCGTGGGCTGACGCCACCGTCGATCGCGGACGCTCCTGCTTTCGTCGGGGCTGGACGATCGCCTTCGTTGCAGCGCAAAATCGCAGGCGATCAGGAGGCGATGCATGTCAGGCTCCGCGCCCAAGACCAATTCCGGCCGTTTCTTCGAGGATTTCCAGCTCGGGGACGTCATCGTCCATGCGACGCCGCGCACGGTCACGGTCGGCGACGTTGCGCTCTATACGGCCCTCTATGGACCGCGCTTCGCCGTGCAGTCCTCGGAGGCTTTCGCCCGCGCGATCGGGTATCCGGCAGCGCCGGTCGACGATCTGCTCGTCTTTCACATCGTCTTCGGCAAGACCGTGCCGGATGTCTCGCTCAATGCCGTCGCCAATCTCGGCTATGCCGACGGCCGCTTCCTCAAGCCGGTCTTCCCGGGGGACACGCTCTCGACCACCTCGGAGGTGATCGGGCTGAAGCAGGCTTCCGCTGGGGATGCCGGCATCGTCTATGTCCGCTCGATCGGGCGCAACCAGCATGGCGAGATCGTGCTGAGCTATGCGCGCTGGGTCTTGGTGCGCAAGCGCAGCCCGGGCACGCCAGCCCATGCCGAACAGGTGCCGGAGCTGGCGAGGGCGGTGCAGCCGGAAGAACTGGGGCAAGGCTGCCCCGCGGTCGAACTCTCGGCCTATGACGATGCGTTGGCCGGTTCCTCGTTCCGCTGGAGCGACTACGACGTCGGAGAACGGATCGACCATGTCGACGGCATGACCGTCGAGGAGGCCGAACATCAGATTGCGACACGGCTCTACCAGAATACGGCCAAGGTTCATTTTGACGCTCATGCCGCGCAGAGCAGCCGCTTCGGCAAGCGCCTGATCTATGGCGGCCACGTCATCAGCCTGGCGCGTGGGCTTTCCTTCAACGGCCTCGGCAACGCCTTCCACATTGCCGCGATCAATGGCGGGCGGCATGTCGCGCCGCTCTTCGCCGGCGACACCGTCTATGCCTGGAGCGAGGTGCTGGCGAGTGCGGAATTGCCGGGGCGCAGCGATGTCGGTGCTGTCAGGCTCAGGCTCGTCGCGGTCAAGAACCGGCCTTGCGCGGACCATCCGCTGAAGGCAGGAGATCAGTACGATCCCAGCGTCATCCTCGATTTCGACTACTGGGTGCTGCTGCCGCGCTAAGCTTTTTGTAACGAAATGACGATTTTCAGAATCTGTAACTTCGTTCTGCGCGTGCCGCATTGCAGCGCCGGAACGGTTTCGTTAGAGAACCAGTCACTCTAGAATGATCCCAATTGGGTCCGCCTCCTTTTGCGGGCCGCTTGATCGGAGAATGATATTGGCCGAGGTCAAGCCCGCGGCTCGCCCGCTTTCGCCGCACCTTCAGATCTATCGCTGGTCCTGGACGATGGCGATGTCCGTCGCCCATCGCGTCACCGGCACGGGGCTCTATCTCGGCACGTTGCTGATCGCCGGCTGGCTGGTGGCCGCCGCTTCCGGCCCCGCCGCCTTCGATACGGCACAGGCGGTCGCCGGCTCCTTCCTCGGCCGCCTCGTGCTGTTCCTCTACAGCTTCTCGCTCATCCACCATATGGTCGGTGGCCTCCGGCATTTCGTCTGGGACATGGGCAAGGGCTACGAACCCGAGACCCGGATGAACATGGCGAAGTTCTCGCTCGTCGCCTCGGCGAGCCTGACGGTCCTGGTCTGGATCGTCGCCCTGGTCCTGCGCTGAGGAGCACGTCCATGCTGTCCAATTCCTCGATGCGCACCCCGCTCGGCCGCGTTCGCGGCCTCGGTTCCGCCAAGTCCGGCACCGGCCATTTCTGGCTGCAGCGCGTTACCGCCGTCTCGAACCTGATCCTGACGGTGATCTTCATCGGCGTCGTCATCGCGCTCGTCGGCCGGCCCTATCCGGCTGCGGTCGCGCTGCTGGCGAACCCCTGCGTCGCGATCCTGATGCTGCTCTTCATCCTCTCGGCCTGCATCCATATGCGGCTGGGCATGCAGGTCATCATCGAGGACTATATCCATGAGGAGGGGCCCAAGATCCTCGCCGTCATGGCCAACACCTTCTTTGCCATCGCGGTCGGCGCGGCCAGCGTCTACGCGGTGCTGAAGCTGTCTTTTGGAGGCTGATCCGATGGCGATCACCAAGTCCCGCCCGGTCCCGGCCTATACCGGCACCGCCTATCCGATCACGGACCACACCTTCGACGTCGTCGTCGTCGGCGCCGGCGGCGCCGGGCTTCGCGCCACCGTCGGCTGCTCGCAGGCCGGCCTGCGCACGGCCTGCATCACCAAGGTGTTCCCGACCCGCTCGCACACCGTCGCGGCCCAGGGCGGCGTCGCCGCTTCGCTCGGCAATATGGGCAAGGACACCTGGCAGTGGCACATGTACGACACCGTGAAGGGGTCGGACTGGCTCGGCGACCAGGACGCCATCGAATATCTCGTGCGCAACGCGCCGGCCGCCGTCTACGAGCTCGAGCACTGGGGCGTGCCGTTCTCGCGCACCGAGGATGGCCGCATCTACCAGCGCCCCTTCGGCGGCATGACCACTGAATTCGGCGAGGGCCCGCCGGCCCAGCGCACCTGCGCGGCGGCCGACCGCACCGGCCATGCCATGCTGCACACGCTCTACGGGCAGGCGCTGCGCTACAACACCGAGTTCTTCATCGAGTACTTCGCCATCGACCTGATCATGGACGAGGACGGGCATTGCCGCGGCGTGATCGCGCTCAAGCTCGATGACGGCACGCTGCACCGTTTCCGCGCCCAGCAGACGATCCTGGCCACCGGCGGCTATGGCCGCACCTATTTCTCCGCGACCTCCGCCCATACCTGCACCGGCGACGGCGGCGGCATGGTGCTGCGCGCCGGCCTGCCGCTGCAGGACATGGAATTCGTGCAGTTCCACCCGACCGGGATCTACGGCTCCGGCTGCCTGATCACCGAGGGCGCGCGCGGCGAGGGCGGCTACCTCACCAACTCCGAAGGCGAGCGCTTCATGGAGCGCTATGCCCCCTCGGCCAAGGACCTCGCCTCGCGCGACGTCGTCTCACGCTCGATGACGATGGAGATCCGGGCCGGGCGCGGCGTCGGCAAGGACAAGGACCACATCTACCTGCATCTCGACCATCTCGATCCGAAGATCCTGCACGAGCGCCTGCCCGGCATCTCGGAGAGCGCCAAGATCTTCGCCGGGGTGGACGTGACGCGTGAGCCGATCCCGGTGCTGCCGACCGTCCACTACAACATGGGCGGCATCCCGACGAACTATCACGGCGAGGTGCTGACCAAGGTCGGCGGCGATCCGGACACGGTCGTTCCCGGCCTGATGGCGCTGGGCGAAGCGGCCTGCGTCTCGGTGCATGGCGCCAACCGCCTCGGTTCGAACTCGCTGATCGACCTCGTGGTGTTCGGCCGCGCGGCCGGCCTGCGCTGCGCCGATACGGTGACGGCTGGCGAGAAGCAGCCGGAACTGCCGAAGAATTCGTCGGATCTGGCGCTCACACGCCTCGACAAGTACCGCAACGCTGCGGGCAAGACGCCGACTGCGGAGCTCCGCGACCGGATGCAGCGGACGATGCAGAACAACTGCGCTGTCTACCGCACCGGCGACACGCTGGAAGAGGGCCACAAGCTCATCCACGAGGTCTGGGGCGGCATCACCGACATTGGCACCAAGGATCGCTCGCTGATCTGGAACTCCGATCTCATCGAGACGCTGGAGTTCGACAACCTGATCACCCAGGCGGTCGTTACCATGGATTCGGCGCTGAACCGTCCGGAAAGCCGCGGCGCGCATGCCCGCGAGGACTATCCGAACCGCGACGACAAGGACTGGATGAAGCACACCCTGGCCTGGATCGACGACGAGAAGCGCACGGTCACCCTCGATGACCGGCCGGTGCACACTTACACGATGTCCAACGATATCGAGTACATCAAGCCCAAAGCGCGGGTGTACTGATGCTAGGGCGGCGGGTGCAGGCAGTTCTTGCGTTGAGCATGTGGACTTTCGGCGCCGGTTTGGCTTGCGCGCTGCTTGCGGCAAACATCAGCGGATTTGTTGGGGAAGTAGTTTTTCCTCTTCAATACCCGCTTGATGAGGGGGTTGAGCAGGCCGCGAGAGCAGAGTTTTATTCAAAGATCGGGATTGCTGGCTTCGCCGTCGGTGGTGTGAGCGGCTTCCTCATTTTCTTGGCGCGCTCTCGAATGCGCACACGCCAGTCGATGAAGGCAATCTGATATGGCCGAATTCAATCTTCCGAAGAACTCCCGCGTGACCGAGGGCAAGGCCTGGCCGAAGCCGGCCGGCGCCAAGAAACTGACCGAGTTCAAGGTCTATCGCTGGAATCCGGACGACGCCGCCAATCCGCGCACCGACACCTATTACGTCGACCGCGACGATTGCGGGCCGATGGTTCTGGACGCGCTGATCTGGATCAAGAACAAGGTCGACCCGACGCTGACCTTCCGCCGCTCCTGCCGCGAGGGCATTTGCGGTTCCTGCGCCATGAACATGGACGGCAAGAACGGTCTCGCCTGCACCACCGGCATCGACGAGTGCGGCGGCACCGGCAAGAACGCCGGCAGGGTCGCGATCTACCCGCTGCCGCATATGCCGGTGGTCAAGGACCTCGTGCCTGACCTGACGCGCTTCTACGCCCAGCATGCCTCGATCGAGCCCTGGCTGCAGACCACGACGCCGGCTCCCGAGAAGGAATGGCGCCAGGCCAAGGCCGATCGCGAGAAGCTCGACGGCCTCTATGAGTGCATCCTCTGCGCCTGCTGCTCGACCTCCTGCCCGAGCTATTGGTGGAACGGCGACCGCTATCTCGGCCCGGCCGCGCTGCTACAGGCCTATCGCTGGCTGATCGATAGCCGCGACGAGGCGACCGGCGAGCGGCTGGACAATCTGGAGGACCCCTTCCGGCTCTATCGCTGCCACACCATCATGAACTGCGCCAACGCCTGCCCGAAGGGGCTGAACCCGGCCAAGGCGATCGCGGAAGTCAAGAAGATGATGGTGGCGCGCCAGGTCTGAGGCGCGAAAATCCGCGAGCGCGGCCGTCTGACACGATCGGCTGCGCTTCCGGTGCTCGCGGACGGAAGCCCGCTCCGCTCCGGTTCTCTCCGATCACGCCAGTTGACTCACGCTGGCGAATTTTCGCTGCGCCTCATTGGCGGCCGATGAGGCGTCGTTCTCGGGCGGAGCGAAGCGCAGACCCGAGAATCTCATGAAGGAAGGCGCTGGAGCCTCCTTCGGCCAGAGATGGCCGGGTCAAGCCCGACCATGACGGAGGGGCAGCCGTCAGGAGATATACCGCTCCGGCCTGAACGGCTTCGGATCAGCGGGGGGTGTCTCGCCGCAGACCATGGCGGCGATCATCTCGCCGGTGATCGGGCCGGTCGAGAAGCCGATATGCTGGTTGCCAAAGGCGAGCCAGAGCCCGGGATTGCGGGGTGCCTCGCCGATCATCGGCAAGGAATCCGGCAAGGTCGGCCGCGCGCCGCGCCAGGTCTCGCCGACGACCTCGCCGAGCGGAAAGGCCTCGCGGGCCGATGCCGTGGCGCTGTCGATCTGGCGGTGGTCGTCCGGGGCATCGCGGAACGCGAGATCAACGCCGCTGGTGATGCGAAAGCCCTGCTCCATCGGCGCCATGTAATAGGCGCCGTCGACATCATAGACCGGCCGCGACAGCCGGGTGCCGGCACCCGGCTTGAGATGGCGGTGATAGCCGCGCTCGACGTCGAGCCAGGGATCGAGCCCGAGCGGCTTCAGCAGATCGCCGCTCCAGGGGCCGAGCGCGACCACCGCGATATCTGCGTCGAAGCTGCCCTTCGCGGTGTTCGCGCGCCAGCCGGCGCCGTGGCGGGCGAGACCGGTGACCGCGGCCTGCTCGACGCGCCCGCCGCGGCCGGCGAAGAGCGCGGCATAGGCAGCGGTGACGGCGCCGGGGGAATCGACCGAGCCGACGCAAGGGATCAGCAGCGCGACCGGGAAGATCGGGTTCAGGCTCGGCTCCACGGCGGAGAGGCCTTGCCGGTCGAGGATCTGCGACTTGATGCCGTGCCGCTTCAGGAAATCATGCTCGGCCTGGGCCGCCGCGTGGCCGGCTTCGGTGCGCCAGAGCTTGAGCGTGCCGGTTTCGCGCAGGCGATGCGCGACTCCCGCCTCGTTCATCAGGGCTCGGTGGCGCTCGACCGTGCTGGCGGTGAGCGATGCGAGCGCGGCGATGCGGGCGGACGCCTGCGAGGGGCGGGCCTCCCAGAGAAAGCGCAGCAGCCAGCCCGGCCGGGCCAGGGCGCGGCGCCAGCTCAGATTGAGCGCGGGGTGCCGATTGCCGAGATAATCCGTGATCTTCGCGTAGAGCGAGGGGTTATTGAGCGGCAGGATCGAGGAACTGGCGAGCACCCCGGCATTGCCATAGGAGGTCTCGCACCCCGGCTCCTTGCGGTCGATGAGCGTGACGGCGATGCCGCGCTTCTGCAGGGCAAGCGCGCAGGAGACGCCGACCATGCCGGCGCCGAGGACAAGAGCTATGCGGGTCAAGTGCGTTGCAGGCCGGCTGCGGCCGGCTCCTCCAGCCAGTGATCGAGAAATGCGTCGAGCCAGAGCCTGACTGCCGGGTCATGCTGAAACCAGCCCGGCAGATGGGTGTGGCCGAGCTGGGCGCCGGGCATCAGCGTGCGCTCATGGCCGCGCACCGACCAGCGATACATCATCGCCGGCGTCACCTCGGGATGGAACTGGACGCCATAGGCCTTCGAACCGGCGCGAATGGCCTGCACGGGGAAATCCCCGCCCGTAGCGAGGCATTCGGCGCCGGCTGGGCAGTCGAAGCCGTCGCGGTGCCATTGATAGACCGTGCCTGGCCAGACGAATTGCGCGGCGTCGGCATGGGCTGCGCCGGCTTCGGTCACGGCAAGGGGATAGTAGCCGACCTCGGCCCGCCCTTCGCCATGGGTGTAGACGCGTGCGCCCATATGCTTAGCCAGCATTTGCGCGCCGAGGCAGATGCCGAGGAAGGGGGCATCCTCCTTCAGGCAGGTGCCGATCCAGTCGATCTCGGCCTTGATGAAATCTTCGGGATCGTTGGCGCCCATCGGGCCGCCGAAGATCAGGGCGCCGGCATGGCCTCGCATGGTCTGCGG
This sequence comes from Allobosea sp. 10L417, assembly GCF_056395485.1. Lineage (NCBI taxonomy): Bacteria > Pseudomonadati > Pseudomonadota > Alphaproteobacteria > Hyphomicrobiales > Alloboseaceae > Allobosea > Allobosea sp. 10L417. The sequence goes on along the minus strand of NZ_JBFTJP010000004.1, from coordinate 328,460 downwards.
CAAGGGATCACCGAAGCGCGGCTTGCGAATGTCGAGCGCATGCCCGCGCGCCTGCAGCAGCCGGCCGACGCGGCCGGAGGTCGAATGCTCCTGATGCAGCACGACGAGCACCGGCTTGGGTGCCGGGAGGCTCGGCCGGGCGGCGAGGGGGGAGCGCGTTCTGCGGGCAGCGCGGAGGGCGAAGGCGTGGTCGTTCATCACGGGCTTCAAAATCGCTCGCGCACCGGCAGGCGGGAGAAAGGCACGCCAAGCCATGACAGGTCGCTCTTCAGAATGAGGTTCCAGACGGGACGAAGCAAGCAATTTATGCGCCGGAAACGCTGCAATGATCGGGCAAGGTTGTTCGATCATGCCGGATCGGGCAGGCGATGGAGGCGTTTCGCTTGACCTTAGGTTGCCGATCTGAGATGAGAATGAACGTTCATTCTCATTGTGCCGAGTTCTGATGCCACCTCTGGTTCCCGCATCGCAGTCCGATTCCGCCCTGTCGGAGCGCCATATCCGCATCCTCGATGCGGCCGAGAGCGTCTTCGCGCGAGCGGGGTTCCACGCCGCGACGATGCAGGATGTCGCGGCCGAGGCGGGCATGAGCCCGGGCAATCTCTACCGCTATTTCAGCTCCAAGGACGCGATCATCGCCGGCATGTCCGAGCGGGACCGCAGCCTGATCGCGGAGGATTTCGGCAGCCTTTGTCCCGATAACGGCTCGCTGCTCGACCAACTCGAGGAGCTCGGCCGCAAGCATCTGGTCCGCCAGCCGCGGGAGAAGGCCGTGATCGCCGTGCAGATCTGGGCCGAGGCCGCGCGCAATCCCGCGATGGCCCGCATGTGTGCCGATATCGACGGCACCGTGATCGAGGGGCTGGCGGCCGCGATCAGCGAAGCCAAGCGCAATGGCGAATTGCCGCCGCGGCTCGATGAGCACCGCTTCCTGCTGGCGGTCTCGATGATGGCCGACGGCTATTTCTGCCGGCGGGCGATGGATCCGAACTTCGACGAGGCCGTTGCCGCGGAAACGCTCTTCGCCGGTATGCGCCAGCTCGCCCGGACCATGCTCCTGCCTGAAACGGAGATGCAGCCGTGATCTCTGCTCCCGCCGGGCTCTTCCCATTTCTTTCGGTTTCAACGCCGCAACAGGATCGTTTCCGATGATCGTTCGCATGACCGTTCCGCGTCTGGCGGCTGCCTCGCTGGCGCTTGCCACGGCGCTGGCGGCGCCGCTGCCGCTCGCCGCGCAGACCCAGGCAAAGGCGTCACCTGCCGCCGCGCCCGCTGCAGGCCCCTCCGTCACGGTCACACAGGCCGAGCAGACCGAGATCGTCCAGAGCGTCGTCGTGTCCGGCTCCATGGTTGCGCGCGATGAGATCCTGGTGGCTCCCGAGGTCGACGGCCTGTCGATCATCGAGCTTCTGGCCGAGGAAGGGGACAAGGTCGCGCAGGGCCAGGTGCTCGCGCGCCTGAACCGGACGACGCTCGAAGTCCAGAAGATCCAGAACGACGCCCAGATCGCCCGCGCCGAGGCTGCGGTCGCTCAGGCCAACGCCCAGATCGCCGAGGCCGACGCCAATCTGGTCCAGGCCAACAACGCCTTCGACCGCACCAAGGCGCTGCGCGACAGTGGCAATGCCAGCATGGAGACGTTCGATCAGCGCGCTGCCGCCGCGCGTTCCGGCCAGGCACGCGCCAATGCCGCTCGGCAGCTGCTGGCGATCGCGACCGCCGATCTCGCGCTCGCCCAGGCGCAGGGCAAGGACATTGCGGTCAGGCTCGCCCGGACCGAGATCAAGGCTCCGCGCGCCGGCATCGTCAGCCGCCGGACGGCCAGGCTGGGCGCGACGGCGAGCATGTTGCCGACGTCGGACCCGCTGTTCCGCATCATCGCCGATGGCGCCATCGAGCTCGAAGCGCAGGTTGCCGAGGTCGAGCTGCCGGGCCTCAAGGTCGGCCAGCCGGTTTCGGTGCTGCCGGCCGGGGCGAAGGACGCGCTTGCCGGCACGATCCGGCTGATCGCGCCGGAGGTCGACAAGGCCTCGCGGCTTGGCCGCGTCCGCGTCGCGCTGGACGGCAATCCGCCGGTCGCGATCGGCGCCTTTGCGCGCGGTATCATCGAGACTGGCCGCAAGCGCGCGGTGACCCTGCCGCTCTCGGCCATCACCTATAGCCGCTCGGGCCCGAGCGTGCAGACGGTCAAGGATGGCCGCGTCGCAACCAAGCCGGTCACGCTCGGCCTTGTCGGAGGCGGACGCGCCGAGATCGCCAGCGGCATTGCGGCAGGTGAGACCGTGGTGGCGCGCGCCGGCACCTTCGTGCGCGACGGCGACCTCGTGACTCCCGTCGCGATGAACTGACGGATGCGGCCATGAATGTGAATTTCTCCGCCTGGTCGATCCGAAAGCCGGTTCCGGCGATCCTGCTCTTCGTCGTGCTCTGCGTGCTCGGGCTGCTCGCCTTCTCGAAGCTGCCGGTCACGCGCTTTCCGAACATCGACATCCCGCTGGTCTCCGTCACCGTGACGCAGTCCGGCGCGGCGCCGGCCGAGCTCGAGAGCCAGGTCAGCAAGCGCGTCGAGGATACCGTTGCCAACATTACAGGGGTGAAGCATGTCACCTCGACCCTGACCGACGGCCAGTCGCTGACGCTGATCGAGTTCCGGCTCGAGACCAACACCGACCGCGCGGTCAACGACGTCAAGGACGCCATCGCCAAGATCCGGGCCGACCTGCCGCGCACCATCGACGAGCCGGTGATCCAGCGCATCGACGTCGAGGGCCAGTCGATCCTGACCTATGGCGCCGCCTCGGCGGGCATGACGCTGGAGCAGCTCTCCTGGCACGTCGACGATGTCGTCGCGCGCGAGTTGCAGGGGCTGAAGGGCGTCGGGCGCGTCGAGCGCTATGGCGGCGTCGATCGCGAGATCCGCATCTCGCTCGATCCGGACCGGCTGCTCGCGCTCGGCATCACCGCCGGCGAGGTCAACCGCCAGATTCGCGCGACCAATGTCGATCTCGCCGGCGGGCGTGGTGAGGTCGGTGGCCAGGAGCAGGCGATCCGCACGCTTGCCGGGGCGCGCACCGTCGCGGACCTTGCCGAGGCCAAGATCACGTTGACCGGCGGGCGCGAGGTACGCCTGAAGGAACTCGGCCGCGTCGAGGATTCGAATTCGGAGCCGCGCGCCTTCGGCCGGCTGAACAAGAGCCCGGTCGTGACCTTCGCCGTTTTCCGCTCGAAGGGGTCGAGCGAGCTTTCGGTCAAGGATGTCGTGGCGCAGCGCGTGGCCGATCTCAACAAGCGCTTCCCCGACATCAAGATCACGCCGATCGACGACGCCGTCGCCTATACCTACGGCAACTACAAGGCAGCAATGGAAACGCTGCTGGAGGGTGCTGGGCTCGCCGTCATCGTCGTCTTCCTGTTCCTGCGCAACTGGCGCGCGACGCTGATCACGGCGGTTGCATTGCCGCTCTCTGCCATCCCCACCTTCTGGGCGATGGAGCTGATGGGCTTTTCGCTCAATCTCGTCAGCCTGCTCGGCATCACGCTGGTGACCGGCATCCTGGTCGACGACGCCATCGTCGAGATCGAGAACATCGTCCGGCACATGAAGATGGGCAAATCGCCCTATCGCGCCGCGATGGAGGCGGCGGACGAGATCGGCCTCGCGGTGATCGCGATCACGCTGACCATCGTCGCGATCTTCGCGCCGGTCTCCTTCATGGGCGGCGTTGCCGGCCAGTATTTCCGCCAGTTCGGCCTCACCGTCGCAGCCGCGGTGCTGTTCTCGCTGCTGGTCGCGCGGCTGATCACGCCGATGATGGCGGCCTATCTGATGAAGCCGGTCGACCATGCCGATCCGAAGGACGGGCTGATCATGGGCGCCTATGTCGGCCTGCTGAAGGGCACGCTGAAGAAGCGGCGCATCCCGTTCTTCCCGCGCTTCGACGGTACGGGGCGCTGGCGCAGCATGCCGTTCAACACGGCCTATGCGACGCTGGTGGTCGGCTTCATGTTCCTGATCGGCTCGATTCAGGCGACGCAGATGCTGCCGACCGGCTTTATCCCGGACGAGGACACCTCTCGCGTCGTCGCCTCGGTCGAGCTGCCGCCGGGATCGACGCTGGAGGACACGCGCGTCACCACCGACAAGCTCGTCGATGCGCTGAAGACCATTCCGGAAGTGCGCGACGTCTTCGTGCTCGGCGGGGCATCGCCGACCGGCCAGCGAGAGGTGCGCCGCGCCGCGGTCTTCATCCTGCTCAAGCCGAAGGCCGAGCGCGACATCAAGCAGAAGGAGCTCAAGGTCACCATCGCAGAGAAGCTCGCCAGCGTGCCGGACGTTCGCGCCTGGTACGTCAATGAACGCGGCGAGCGCGAGATGGCCTTCTCGATCCTGTCGAAGAACGGCGAGGCGCTCGATGCCGCCGTCGCGAAGATCGAGGCGCGGATGCGCCAGGTCGACGGCTATCTCAACGTCGCGACGGCAGGCTCGCTCAGCCGCCCCGAGCTGCGCGTCACGCCGAAGCTGGAGGAAGCCGCCAATCTCGGCGTGACGCCGGAGGCGATCTCGGAGGCCGTGCGCGTCGCCACCATCGGCGATGTCGGCGCCAACCTCGCCAAGTTCAATGCCGGCGACCGGCTGGTGCCGATCCGCGTCCAGCTCGACGAAGCCGCGCGTACCGACATGCGCAACATCGCGGCGCTGCGCGTGACCAACACGAACGGCGTCTCGATCCCGCTGACTGCCGTGGCCGATATCGGCTTCGGCGAAGGCCCGAGTTCCATCGACCGCTACGACCGCGTGCGCCGCGCCCAGATCGGCGCCGACCTCAAGCGCGGCTTCGAGCTCGGCACCGCGCAGGACAGATTCCACGACATCGTCGAGGAAGTCGGCCTGCCTGATGGAGTCTGGATCGCTGCGACCGGAGACGCGGAAATCCAGGGAGAGGTCGTCCAGGGCTTCCTCACCGCGATGACGACCGGGTTGATGCTGGTGCTGGCCGTGCTGATCCTGCTCTTCGGCTCGGTCTTCCAGCCGATCACCATCCTGCTCTCGCTGCCGCTCTCATTCGGCGGTGTGGTGATCGCGCTGCTGGCGACGGGCAACGCCGTCTCGATGCCGGTCTATATCGGCCTTCTGATGCTGATGGGCATCGTCACCAAGAACGCGATCATGCTGGTCGATTTCGCGGTGGAGGAGGTCGGGCGCGGCAAGGACCGGATGACGGCGCTGCTGGAAGCCGGCCGCAAGCGCGCCCGCCCGATCCTGATGACGACCATCGCCATGGCGGCGGGTATGCTGCCCTCGGCCTATGGCGTCGGCGATGGCGGCGAGTTCCGCGCGCCGATGGCGATCGCGGTGATCGGTGGCCTGCTCGTCTCGACCGTGCTCTCGCTCATCTTCGTGCCGTCCTTCTACATGGTGATGGACGATCTCTCGCGGGCGACGGGCTGGCTCTTCGGCCGCTTCTTCGGCAAGGCCGAAGACGAAAGCAGCTGGGAGCCGATCGACGAACACGCAGCACCGGCGATCGCAACGGCGGAAGCGATGTCGAAGCCGGCCGCGCCGCGGCTGGCGGCGGAGTGAGGCGTCAGGGCTGGAGTTCGAGCGGGAAGGGCGTGCGTTCGTGATGCTCGGACAATCCCCAACGCGCGATCGAGCCGGCTTCCCAGGCGTGCAGCATTGCGGCGACAGCGGCACGGTCGTTGGCCAGAATAAGCGGCCGAAGATCGTCTAGAAGGAGCAGGAGAGGCCCCATTATGCGGTGGTCGCGCGGGAGGTCAGTGAGAAGATCCAGATTTGCAGCGGCCTCATCGAAGTTACCGAGTGCCGTGTGAAGCAAGGCCCTCATATGCCCTGGCCTGAACGATTCCTCGAATGGGAGCTCCGGCCCTTGCACGAGCGGATTCTCTTTGAGAACCAGCGCCTGCAGACTCAAAGGTCGCAGTGACGGCAACGCGTATTCTCGGAGAATGCGTTCGAATTGCTGCCGGAGGTTGGGTTGCGTCCAGCGGGCCAGCCAGTTTTCGTACCGAAAAACCTCTGACACTGCTCGTGGCGAACCTAATTGCGGATCAAAGCTCGTGCCGACGAACAAGCCAATGTCGAAACGATCGGCTTCGCTCGTCCGATAAATTCTGAACCCGCGGACGACGTGATGGATAGGCACGAGGTAAACCTCATGCCCACGGATCCAAAGACCCTCGCATGGCCGATAAGGCCGAAGCAGGTCGTCGACTTGCCGCCTGGTTGTCAAAATCGTGGCCTCATTTCGATCACAAGAAGCCGGCTTACAAGTCCTCGGATGCGAAGACCTGCATCCGCAAGTACATCTGAGCGCGATCGGGACAACGGGCGACCGACCTTTATATCATAAAGGCAGCGAGTACCATCGCGCCCTTTTTCCATGACATCGAATCGTGCGGTTCCGAGGGTTCCGTAAACCTGTTCTCCATATTCTCGCAGTTCTTTGAAGTATGATCGTTCTGCTTGGACATCAGGGTTATTCCAGGTATCGACGCGTTTCTTGACTCCAAGATGAACAACCGTTCCGTACGCTTGCATCGAAGGGAAGTTGCTCGGTGGCCCTGCTTCGCGTGCTGCGTCATCGAGCATCTCTTGAATTTTCGGCATGTACGGACAAGCTTTTTCGACCTCGTCGCGTTCGACTGTGCCGACCCACGACGTGGTGAACGAATCGACCTTCCCGGGAGTGTAATCATGGGCGCGAAATCCGAGGATAGGCGGAGGGCCATTCGCCTCGCCTAGGCTGTTCAACCAATCGAATAGCTTGCCGGCCGCCTGCAACGGGGAGCCGCCTGTTCCTCGGCCGCGCCGCCATCTGGCCTCGACCACCTCCGCGGTCGACTCAGGTCCGTTTTCTCTCCAGACCGATTGACTGATGACCTCGCCATCCGGCCCACGATCGCGGATCGTCTGGACGTCGGCGGTGGTCTCGAAGCTTGTGGTCTGGCCATTGGGCTCGATGACCGTCTGGCGTTCGTCGAAGCCGGCGGCGCGCGAGGCTGCATATTCCGACTGGATCGTCGTGCCCGCGCCGTCGGTGACGGCCTGCTCGAAGATGGAGCCGTCCTCGTTCCAGCCTTCGCCCAACGAGGACCAGCCGGTATCGGCGTCGAGCGAGGTGCCATCGGGCGAATCCGGATTTCCGCCGCCTGAGCCACCGCCTCCGCCTGTGCCGCTGGTCCATTGGCCGCCGCCGACATTGCCGGAGGGCACGCGCGGTTGGTTCGGGTTGTATTTGCGGAGGAGATGGTCACGCCGGATCAGGCAAAGCTCGTCGCGCAGCCGCAACAAGCGAAGCCGTGCGGCGCGAAGCTCGCGATCGGCGGATGGGCGATGGAGGATCGGCATGAGGGGCTCCTGACGGGGAGCCCAAGTGTCGTGCCGCTACGGCATGGGGGGATAAGTTCGCGTGGGCATCACTTCGCCATGGCTTGCCGGCGCGCCAGCGCGTCCCGATAGGCCTGCGTCAGCTCGTCCAGCACCGATTGCTCGGGCTTGGGCGCATCGAGATGCAGGTGTCTCAGCTCCTGCATGAAGCGCTCCCATAGCGCCGGGCCGCCTTCGCTCAGCAACTCGGCGCGGATCGAGAGCTCTTCCGTGACCGGGAGGAAACGGCGGCCCCAGTCGCCCATCGCGGCGAAGACGGGCACGAGTGCGATGCCCATCTCGGTCAGGCTGTAGATCGCCTTCTGCTTGTGGCTGGCGTCGTCGCGGCGCGAGAGCAGGCCCTTCTCGACGAGGCGCTTCAGGCGGTCGGCGAGGATGTTGGAGACGATGCCTTCGTCCGATTTCGCCATGAGCTCGCGAAAATGCCGGCGGTTGCCGAACATGATGTCGCGCAGGACGATCAGGCTCCAGCGATCCCCCAATATCTCAAGCGTCAGATTGATCGGACAGCCCGAACGGCCGGTCTCGCGCATGCTTGTCTCCAGAACTGCTTGCAATATAAAATCGGTTCGACGTGTCAGCAACCGATTGCAATTCACAACTAGCTAAACGAGCCTGACAGGAGGGTGGGATGGCCAAGGTGATCGTCTGGAATGTGATGACGCTGGAAGGATTCTTCGAAGGCAAGGAGAAGTGGGATCTCAGTTTCCACGGCGATGCCTGGGGTGAGGAACTGGCTGAGCTGAGCAGCGAATTCGGACGCAAGGCCGGGCTGCTGGTCTTTGGCCGCGTCACCTATGAGGGGATGAAAGCCTATTGGACGTCGGCCCAGGAAGAGGGCGAGACCAAAGTCTTCATGAACGCCCTGCCGAAGCTCGTCGCCTCACGCAGCCTGACCGGCTCGGACTGGAACAACACCACCGTGACCGCGGACATCGCCGGGGAAATCGCGCGCCGCAAGGCCGCGCCGGGCAAGGACATCTATGTCTTCGGCAGCGCGGAACTGACGGAGTCGTTGCTGGCGGCCGGGTTGGTCGACGAGATCATGCTCGCGGTCGCGCCGGTCACGATCGGGCAGGGCACGCCCTTGTTCAAGGCGAGCGCGGAGAAGCGCAGTTTCACATTGGTTGCGGCCCGCCCACTGAAGAACGGCACCGTGATCCTGCACTATGGCGTCAAGTCAGCTTAAGCGCGCGGCTCAGCCGCGCCGGACCATCAGCACGGCGGCGAGAATGGCGACGCCGCCGAAGGCCTGCACAGGCGTCGGCTGCTCCCCGAAGAGTGCCCAGGCGGCGAGCACGCTGACCAGCGCCGGCCAGACCATGACGAGCGAGGCGGCGCTGGCGCCATAGCTGCCGAGCGAGAGCGTGATCAGTCCCTGGCCAAGCGCATGGGAGACGAGGCCGAGCGCGGCGACAGCGAACCAGCCCTGCAGACTCGCGGGGACGACGACCTCGCCGAGCGCAAGCGCAGCCGCGAGGCAGAACACGGCGCAGACGATGCTGGAGACGAGGCTGACATAGCCGGCATCGGCCCGGTCGCGGGCACGGCGAACGGCGAGTATATAGGTGGCGTAGGACATCGCGGCGCCGACGGCGAGGCTGTCGCCGAGCAGATTGCCCGAGACCTGCGCCCCGCCGGTGAATTTCGGCAGGACGAGCAGGAGCGCGCCGGCGATCGCCAGCATCAGTGCGCCGAGAATGCGCCGTGACGGGCGCTCGCCGAGCAGCAGCCAGCCGCCGAGCACGACGCCGACCGGAGCGAGATTGCCGAGCAGCGACGCATTGGCGATCGTCGTATGGCCGAGCGCGGCATTGTAGAGCGTAACGTCGATGCCGAAGGTCAGGCCCGCCAGTGCGACCGCGCCGAAGGCGCCGCCACGAACCTTGCCGCCCACCGGTTTGCGCTGCTCCAACGCCGTCCAGACGGCGAGGACCGGCAGGGCGAAGAGCATGCGCCAGAAGCCGGCGGCAGCCGGGCCGACATCGGCAAGGCGCACGAAGATGCCGGAGAAACCGATGAAGGTCGCGCCGGCAAGCAGCGTGAGGAACATCGCGAGAGCGGGCGATGCGGGCCGGACGGGAATAGCGGGAGCGGACATGGTGTTTTCTGACGGATGGTATGGCCAGCTCCGGTCGCGGCGGCGCGGCCGGCTCAGCCTCGTTCACGGGCGGATATAGGGCCCTTCCTTGCATCGGAAAAACGGATTATTCTGATTTAACCATTCTTAAAATCGATCGATGTTGCGCGTTCCGAGGAGGCACCGCATGACTGTTCATTTCGACCTTGCCGCCCTCGGCATGCTGGTGGCGGTGGCGGAAACCGGGGGATTCACCGCGGCGAGCGCGCGGCTCGGCCGCACGCAATCCGCGATCTCCGTGCGCATCCAGGATCTGGAGAACCAGCTTGGCCACAAGCTGCTCGAACGTTCGCGGCGCGGTGTCACGCCGACCGATGCCGGCGAGCGGCTGATTGCCCATGCGCGGCGTCTCCTTGCGGTCGAACGCGAGGCGCTCGCCGATCTCGCCGGCGACACGCCCTCCGGCCGGCTGCGCATCGGCATCCCCGACGACTATATGGACGCTTATCTGCGGCCGCTGATCGCGCGCTTCGCCGCCGAGCATCCGAAGGTGGAGCTCGAAGTGCGCTGCGACCTGTCTAAGCGCATCGAGCCGGCACTGCTGGCGGGCGAGTTCGACCTTGCCGTGGTCACGCAGGATCCGAACAAGCCGATGGGCGAGGTGCTGCGCCGCGAGCCGCTGGTCTGGGTGGCGGCTCGGGGCCACCGGCCGGAGCTGCAGGAGATGCTGCCGCTCGCGCTCTTCGCGGAGGGGTGTCGGGCGCGCCCGCGCATTCTCGCCGCGCTCAACACGGCCGGCAAGGCGCACCGGCTGGTCTTCTCCTGCTCGCACACGTCGGGCGTGCTGTCAGCGGTGGAGGCGGGCTTCTGCGTGGCGGCGATCACCGAGAGCGCCGTGCCGCCTTCACTGCGCCGGATCGGCCCGGCAGAAGGCTTGCCGCCGCTTTTCGAACTCACTGTGGGGTTGATCATGGCGCCGCGGCCCGATCTCGCCGCGCGACGCTTCGCCGACGCCCTGCGCGAGGAAATGAGCCTGCTGAGGCACGCAGCCTGACGCAGCGCATTGCCCAAAAGCGCGCGCGGGCTTAAAGCCAAGGGGACTTCTTTCCTTCAGGCATGGATCCCGGTTCGGCGCCACTGATGCGTGGTGCCCGGGATGGCGGCCTGTCTCAGCTTCCGGTTTCAGACACGATTCGATCTCATGAAATTCCTCGACCAGGCCAAAATCTATGTGAAGGCGGGTGACGGCGGCGCGGGCTGCGTCTCCTTCCGCCGCGAAAAATTCATCGAGTTCGGCGGGCCGAACGGCGGCGACGGCGGGCGCGGCGGCGACATCGTCGTCGAATGCGTGCAGGGGCTGAACACCCTGATCGATTTCCGCTTCCAGCAGCACTTCAAGGCCCGCACCGGCGAGCACGGCATGGGCAAGGATCGCCACGGCGCGAATTCGCCGGCGATCGTGCTGAAGGTTCCGCCGGGCACCGAGATCCTCGACGAGGACGGCGAGACCAAGATCGCCGACCTGACCGAGCCCGGTCAGCGCTTCGTGCTGTGCAAGGGCGGCAATGGCGGCTTCGGCAATGCCTATTTCAAGACCGCGACCAACCAGGCGCCGCGCCATGCCAACCCCGGCCTGCCGGGCGAGGAGCGCTGGGTCTGGCTTCGGCTGAAGCTGATCGCCGATGCCGGGCTCGTCGGCCTGCCCAACGCGGGCAAGTCGACCTTCCTCGCCACCGTCACGGCGGCGAAGCCCAAGATCGCGGATTATCCCTTCACCACGCTGCATCCCGGCCTCGGCGTCGTGCGCGTCGACGCGCGCGAGATGGTGCTGGCCGATATTCCCGGGCTGATCGAGGGCGCGCATGAGGGCCACGGCCTCGGCGATCGCTTCCTCGGCCATATCGAGCGCTGCCGCGTGTTGCTGCATCTCGTCGAGGGCACCAGCGAGCATGCCGGCAAGGCCTACAAGACCGTGCGCGAGGAGCTGGAGGCCTATGGCGGGGGGCTGGCCAACAAGCCGGAGATCGTCGCGCTCTCCAAGGTCGATGCGCTGACGCCGGAAGTGCTCAAGGAGCAGGTCGCGCGGCTGAAGCGTGCGGCGAAGCGCATGCCGATCATCCTCTCCTCCGCCTCGGGCGAGGGGGTCGATGCGGCGCTGAGGGCTCTCTTCGCCGTGGTCGAGGAAGCCCGGCGCGAGGAGGAGCGCGAGAACGCTCCGGCCGCGGAGACCGGCTGGCACCCCTGAGCCAGGTGGCCTCGGTGCTTGAGGCTGTTGTTTTTTGTGGAACGACGCCTGTGAAAGCTCGGGCATGGATTCCGGCTCTCCGCTGCGCTGCGGCCGGAATGACTCGCGTCGCTACGCAAGAGCAGGCCGCTATCTAGCGGAAATCCCGCCAGGCGCCGACACGGTGGATGCTCTCCAGGTCGCGCGCGGCTTCGCCGAAGGGCGCGACCGGCCAGTCCCAGCCCTCGTCGGGGTTGGGCAGCGCGGCGCCGCGCATCAGGTCGAGCCGGTCGGTGATCTTGCCGGTTCGATCACGCTCGATCATCTCGACATCGCTGAGCAAGATCACGCGGCCGTGGAAGCGGCGGAGATCGTCGAGATGCCAGGCGATGCAGCGGGCAGGCAGATCGGCCGGCAATTGCGCGGCTTCGGCGGGATTGTCGGCAAGCCAATCCTCGATCGGCCAGGCGAGCTGCGAGAGCAGGTTGGCGGAGACGACGAGATCGACTGCCGGATCGGCGATGAGGTCGGCGAGCGGATCGCTCCGGCCGCCACTCTCGCCGGCGAGCCAGCCTATGACGCCAGTGAGGTCGCGGGTGAGCAATGCGACGTTGCCGCGCAGGTGCATGCGGAGCCGGACCTGCGGGAGGTGCACGGCATCGACCAGCAGCACGCGCTCGAAACTGGCCGCGAGCAGGCCGAGCGGGATGTCGCGCAGCAGCCCGGACCCCAGAATGACGGCAGTCCGCCGCTCCGGCAGCTCGGCGACGGCCTGCGCGACGATGTCCCGGCAGCGGGCGTGATGCCCGGCCCAGGCCCGGCGCTGGCGAAGGCCGCGCGACCAGAGCGCGACGCTCTCGCCGACGAGGCCGAGCTGGCGGGTCATGCGCGAGGCCGGTGTCGCCAGATGCAAGGCCAGTTCCGCCAGCATGGCTATGCGCCAGCGCTTGGCATCGACTGCTTCCGAAAACCGGTTCTCACTTTTCGGACCGTTGCGTCAGATCAGCGCGCCGCGCGCCGCCACCGGCCAGACTGCTTCGACATGGGCGTCGGGACCGTGCAAGCCGCGCACGCAGACATACCAGTCGTGCAGATTGACCGTCGGGTCGCAATGACCGGGTATTAGCAGCAGCCGGTCGCCGCGATGCGGCAGGGCGATAGGCTCGCCCGTCAGGATGCCGTGCTCGTCCGAGGGCTTGGTGTAGATCGCGCCTTCGCGTCGGAACGGGACGGGCATGCCGGAATCGATGGCGACCGCCTTGTGGCCGGCATCGACGATGGCGCGGTCCGGCACCGGCTTGCTCATCACACCTGCGAGCACGAAGAGTGCGTGCTCGAAGCTGCGGAAGGGCGTGCCGTCGGCCTGGCGGTTGCGGGCGTAGTCGGCGTCCATGAAGATGTAGGAGCCGGCCTGGATCTCGTTCCAGATGCCGGATTGCGTTTCCAGCTCGTAGGTGCCGGTGCCGGCGCCGCTGACGATCTCGCAATTGAGGCCGGCCTGGGCGAGGCGCTCGGCAGTGTTGCGCACGCCGTATCCAGCGCGTTCGATTGCCTCGCGCCGCTCGTCGATCGAGCGCATATGCTGGGCGGACCCGTGATAGGCCTGGATGCCGGCGAAGCGCAGCGTGTTGGAGCGGGCGATAGCTTCCGCCAGCCGGACCGCGCCCTCGCCGGGCGCCACGCCACAGCGCCGCCCGCCGACATCGATCTCGACGAGGACATCGAGCACGACATCGTTGCGCGCGGCAGCCTCGGCCGCGTCGCGCACGCCGTCGGGATGGTCGACGCAGAGGCCGATGCGGGCGCTGCGGGCGAGACGCGCCAGCCGGTCGAGTTTGGCGGGGCTCGCGATTTCGTTGGTGACGAGCACGTCGCCGACGCCGCCCGCGACCAGGATTTCAGCCTCCGCAACCTTCTGGCAGCACTGTCCCACGGCGCCGTTGGCGATCTGCCGCAGGGCGATCTCGGGGCTCTTATGCGTCTTGGCATGGGGGCGCAGCCTGACGCCATGGGCCTGGGTGAAGGCTGCCATGGCGACAAGGTTGCGCTCGAAGGCATCGAGATCGAGCACAAGGGAGGGTGTCTCGATTTCGGCGAGGCTTTGACCGGGCTGCGCCGGCGGCGATAGCGACATGGAGTCTCCTGAGTCGGTTGTGGCCATGGGAGGACAGCTTCGTGTCCTGAGCAAGGCCTGCCTTCTGGATGCGGCCATGCGCCAGTGGCGCTTGCCGCCTTGCCGTGATAGGCGCGGCCCATGAAGATCGGCCGCGTCACCGACGATACCCTCGCGCTCTTCGCCCGCGTTTGGCGCGAGCAGATCAAATCCTACCTTCCGCAGATGCTGATGATTCTCGGTCTCGTCGTGGTCATCGCCGCGACGACGAGCTTCTATCCGCTGCTGATCAAGGCGGCCTTCGATGCCTTCGCCGATCCGCTGACGGCCGAATCGACCGGCTTCGTGCGCCGCATGGAGAGGCTGGTCTCGAAGTCGATCGGCTACGAGATCGGGGTCGTCAATGCGGTCGCGACGGTCGTGGTCATCGTCACTGCGATCAAGGGGTTCTCGCTGCTCGCCCAGACGGTGATGACCAACAAGGTCGTCAGCCGGATCGAGGCGGACATGCAGTCGACGCTCTACGGGCATCTGATCGATGCCGATCTGGCGCAGCTCCAGAAGGAAAATCCCGCCTCTCTCACCCAGCGCTTCACCACCGATTTCACTTTCGTGAAGGAGGCGCTGACGCGCATCGTCAATATCGCGATCCGCGACGTGGTGACGGCGCTCGCGCTCGTCGGCGCGCTGTTCTGGATCGACTGGCAGATGACGCTGGTGGTGGTGCTGATCGCGCCGGTCATCGCCCATCCGATCGGCCGGATCGGCAAGAAGCTCCGGCGCATGGCGAGTTCGCAGCAGGAGCAGACGGGCATCATGGCGAGCCTCGTCACGGAGAGCCTGCAGGGCGCCCGCGTGGCCAAGACGGATTCCCTCGAGCCCTATTTGAAGCAGCGTGCGACCAGCGCCTTCGAGACGATCCGGACGCTGAAGGTCAAGGCGGCCAATGCCCGTGGCCGGCTCGACCCGCTGCTTGAGGTCGCCGGCGGCATCGCGGTCGCGGGCGTGCTCGCTGCCATCGGCGTGCGCATCACCTCGGGCGCCTCCACCGTGGGCGATTTCACCGGCTATGTCTCGGCGCTGCTGCTGGCGGCACAGCCGATGCGCTCGCTCGGCAACCTCAACGCCATCGTCCAGGAGGCCGGTGCCTCGCTGAAGCGCTATTACGCATTGCTCGACGAGAAGCCGCGCATCGTCGACCGGCCGACTGCCAAGCCTCTGGCCATCACGGCCGGCGAAGTCGCATTTCGGCATCTGCGCTTCCGTTATCGCGAGGACCAGCGTGCGCTGGAGGGCATCGATCTCGTCGCCCGCGGCGGCAAGACGACCGCGCTGGTGGGCCGTTCCGGCTCCGGCAAGTCGACGCTGCTCGCCTTGGTGCCGCGCCTGTACGATCCGATCGACGGGCGGATCGAGATCGATGGACAGGATCTGCGCAGCGTGACGCTCGAAAGCCTGCGCCATCAGATCGGCGTCGTCAGCCAGGATGTGGTGCTCTTCGACGACAGCGTGCGCGCCAACATTGCTTTCGGGCGCCCCGGCGCGACGCATGATGACATCGTCGCGGCCGCCAAGGCCGCGGCGGCGCATGATTTCATCATGGCGATGCCGGGCGGCTACGATGCCTCGGTGGGCGAGCGCGGCCACAAGCTCTCCGGCGGCGAGCGCCAGCGCATCGCCATCGCCCGCGCCATGCTGAAGGACGCGCCGATCCTGCTGCTCGACGAGGCGACCAGTGCGCTCGACACAGAGTCGGAGCGCCTCGTGCAGCAGGCGTTGGCGAAGCTGATGAAGGGCCGCACCACCATCGTCATCGCACACCGGCTCTCGACCATCCGCGAGGCCGACCTGATCGTCGTGATGGACGAAGGCAAAATCGTCGAGACCGGCAGCCATGACGAACTGCTGGCGCGCGACGGCGCCTATGCCCGGCTGCACCGGATGCAGTTCCTCGAAAGCTGAGACGCTGGCCAGACCGGCGGTCGCAGCCTAGCGGCAGAATGCGGCGCAGCCGGCTTCCCAGAATGGTTTGCCGGATTCAAGCGGCGGAATCGAGGGCCGCGGCTTGCGGCCGGGCAGGTTTTCGGGGACCGGACTCACCAGCTCCCACCAGCCATGGGCGCATTGCGAGCGGAAGGCCATCTGGTCGGAGATCGAGGTGCCTTCCTTCTCCAGGACGATGTCGAGCGCTGCGCAGATCGCGCGCAGCCGCTCGTCATGGGCGTCGCTCGGATCATTGGCATAATCGTGGAAGGCCTCGGTGAACGCTTCCATTTCCCGGGCGATATGCGGCCAGTCGGTGCGCGCGAGGTTCCAGGCGTCCATCCACTCGCGTACGACCGTCTCGACCGCCTCCGCCTTGGGCTTGTCCTTCACCTTGCGAGCGGTGGTTAGCATGTGGCGCATCAGCTCGGCGCGAGCATGGGCGTGGCGGGCGCGTAGCGCCGCCTCCTGCATCTGCGCGATGGCCTCGGCCGCCTCCTGCTGCAGCGCTTCGACGAAATGCGGCATGGGGCGATCCTTCAGGGCAGGGTGGCGAGCCGTTCGATCATCCGTTCGAACAGCTCCTGGGCTTTCACGGACGCGACGACATGGGTGTTGGGCTCGCGCTTGAGGCGGCCATTCCAGTCGATGGTGGTACGTCCGCGCAGGGGCCCGTCATCGGTTTCCACCGTGACGAAGCAGTCGCGCCCCTCGAAGAGCTCCGGCCAGAGCAGATAGGCGATGACGCAGGGGTCATGCATCGGATGCCCGTCGCTGCCGAGTCCGCCGGGGCGCGGGCGGGTCAGCATGCCGTGGACAGAACGGCCGGCGGCGTTGCCGAGCGCGCCGATGCGGGCGATCTGGGCGTGGCTGGCGATGGCCTGCAGGGTGACGCCCAGGCCGAACATCACGATCGGCCGGCCGCAGCCGAAGACGATCGCCGCCGCATGCGGGTCGACATGGACGTTGAATTCGGCGGCCGGCGTGATGTTGCCGAGTCCGATGGCGCCACCCATCAGGACGATACGCTTGACCTTGGGCAGGATGTCCGGCGCGAGCCGGAAAGCCAGTGCGAGATTCGTCAGCGGCCCGAGCGGGCAGAGCGTGATGCCATCCGGGGGAGCCGCTCGGCAGAGATCGATGATGGCCTGCACGGCATGGCCAGGTGCCGCCTCGCTCGTGGGGGCGGGAAGGCCCGCGCCCGCAAGGCCATCCGGGCCGCAAACGAATTCGGCCGTTTCGAGCGGGAAGACGAGCGGTCCCTCGGCCCCGCGATAGACCGGGATGTCGCGGCGCTTGCCGAGGTCGCGGATACGCAGGGCGTTCGCCGTCGTCTGCCCAACCGGGACATTGCCGGCGACGGTGGTGATCGCCTTGAGGTCGATTTCGCTCGGGCTGGCGAAAGCGAGCAGCAAGGCGACGGCATCGTCCTGCCCCGGATCGGTGTCGATGATGATCGGTTCGTGCATACCCATTTCCACCAACTCAGCCCTCATCCTGAGCAGCCGCGCAGCGGCGTCTCGAAGGATGCTCCAGATGGTTCCCGAGCCTCCCGAAACATCCTTCGAGACGCGGGCTGTGCCCGCTCCTCAGGATGAGGGCTGAGAAATGGAGTCGCATGTCAGGCCGCCTTGGCGTTGCCGGCCATGATCATATGGGCGATGTCGTCCGCGGCGAGATCGCCGAGCGGCCGGTCGACGTATTTGCGGCCGGCGCCCATGATCACGACCCGGTCGGCCAATGCCACGACGTCGCGCATGTTGTGGCTGATCAGGATGACGGTGCGCCCGTCGGCCTTGAGCTTGCGGATGAGGTCGAGGACGAGCGCGCTCTCCTTGACGCCGAGCGCAGCGGTCGGCTCGTCCATGATGATGATCTCGGCGTTCCAGCGTAGCGCCCGGGAGATCGCGACCGCCTGCCGCTGGCCGCCCGAGAGCCGTTCGACGGGGCGGGTCATATCGGTGACGGCGGCGGAGAGCTGCGAGAGGTAGCGCTGCGACTCCGCGATCATCCTCTTCTTGTCGAGAATGCGCAGGAAGGGCAGCAGCACCGGCTTCGTCAGCTCCGAGCCCATGAAGACGTTCTGGGCGATGGAGAGGCGCGGGGCGAGCGCGAGGTCCTGATAGATCGTCGCGACGCCGTTCTCCAGCGCATCATGCGGCGAGCTGAAGGTGAGTGGCTTGCCGCGCAGCCTGATCGTACCGCTCGTCGCGTCCTCGGCGCCGGAGATCACCTTGATCAGGCTCGACTTGCCGGCGCCGTTGTCGCCGCAGAGCGCGACGACCTCGCCCGGGAAGATGTCGAGATCGACGTCTCTGACGGCGACGACCGGGCCGTAGCTCTTGCCGATGCCGCGCAGCGAGAGGAGAGGGGTAGGAGTGGTCATTCCGGTCATGGCTTCAGCGCTTGTCAAGAGTCCGAATGGTTGGCGCCACGGCATGCTCGCCCTTGTGGCGAGCATCCACGTCTTGAACATGGTCTTCGATCACGGAAGACGTGGATGGCCGGGACAAGCCCGACCATGACGCGGAAAGGGCGCACGCCCTCACTTCTTCAGGAACTGCTGGACGTTGTTCTTGTCGACCAGTACGGCTTCCGTGAAGAGATAGGGGCCAGAGGTGATGCTCTCCTTCGGCTTCTTCTCGACAACGATCGCCTGGATCGCGTCGACCGCCTGCTTGCCCATCTCCTCGAAGGGGATCGCAACCGTGGCGACGAAGGTCGAGGCGGGATCGGCGATGCGCTCATAGCTCTCCTTGCCGCCATCGACGGAGATCAGCGGGATCTGGCCCTTCTTCACGCCCTGAGCCTGCAGCAGGTCGTCGATGATATAGGCCTGGCCGTCGAAGGAAGCCCAGATGCCGTTGATCTTGCCCTGATTCTGCAGCAGCAGCGCCTGCATGCCGGCGCGGACGTCGTCGCGCCAGCTCTGGGTGCGGGCCATCGAGAACTTGCCGAGCTCCTTCACCGCCTGGTTCTCGGCGAGGACGGCATCGAGCAGCCGGCCGCGGATGCGCGAGGCGACGTTGAGATCGAAGCGGGCCGAGACGATGTTGCCCTGGTAGCCGAGCTGGCCGAGCAGGTAGAGCGCGGCGTCGGCGCCAACCTTGTACTCGTTGGTCTGGATGTCGAAGAGCGCATGCGGGCTCGCACCGGACTGCACGGTGATGACCGGGATCTTGGCATCCTTCGCGGCCTTGAACTGCGCGTCGGCCTCGACCGGCTTGCCCATGGCGATGATTATCGCGTCGACCTTCTTGGCGATCAGCGCATCGAACTGCTCGGCGTGCTTGGGCAGCGCGCCTTCGGAGTTCAGCAGCGTGACGTTCCAGCCCTTGGCCTTGGCGGCGGCGGCCGCGGCATTGGCGACGCGTGCGTGCGTCTCCGACGAGAACTGGAAGCCGATGATGCCGACCTCGAAGGCTTCAGCCGACGACTGGCCGAGCGCGACGAGCGCGGCGGCGGCCAGCAGCATCTTCCTCAGGCCGAACCCATTCTTGCCGAACATGTGAACTCTCCCCTGTTGTTGTTCTGTATCGCCTAGACCTTGAACGCCGCCTTCTTCATCGCGCTCGCCGAGAAGGCGACCGAGCCGATGATGATCGCGCCGAGCACGATGTCCTGAATGTAGTAGGGCGCGCCGAGCAGCACCAAGCCGTTGCCGAGCACCTTGAGCACCAGCGCCGCAAAGACCGTGCCGGGCACGTTGGGCTTGCCGGGATCGAACATGGTCATGCCGAGGAGCACGGCGGCGATGGCATAGAGCAGATAATCGCCCGCCATATTCGGGGCGGCCGAGGACAGGTTGGCGGCAAGCAGAACGGCCATGATGGAGGCGAAGACGCCGGCCAGCAGCAGGCCGATGCGCTTCATCCGAGCCGTGGCGATGCCGGCGAGCCGCGCCGCCTCGTCCGCCTCGCCGGTCGCGACCATATGGGCGCCGGTCCGGGTCCATTTGACGAGACCCCAGGCGAAGAGCGTGGCGCCGGCCATCCAGAGCACGAGATTGGGAATGCCGAAGGTGTAGCCGCGGGCGAGCCCGGTGAATCCGACCGGCCAGCGGCCGACGAAAGCGACGCCCTGGGTGATCATGAAGGCGAGGCCCTTGGCGATGGCGGCGGTGCCGAGCGTCATGATCAGGGAGGGGATGCGCAGAACGGTGACGCCGTAGCCGTTCAGCGAGCCGAGCACGATGCCGACGCCGAGCGCCGCCGCCACCGCAACGGCCGGCGGGTACTGGAGCTGCACCAGCCAGCCGCAGACGACGGCGGCGAGGCTGGCCATTTCCGCGACGGAGAGGTCGAGTTCAGCCACGGTGAAGGCGAGCGCGAAGCCGAGCGCGAGGATGGCGAGGAAGCTCGTATCCTTGAGGACGTTGACGATGTTGGTGGCGCTGGCGAAGTTCTGCGCAAAGATCAGGAAGAACAGGATCAGCGCCAGGCCGGCGATCGCCGTGCCATAGCGCCCGATCAGTTCGCGTGGGTCGATGCGGCCCAACTCAGGCTCCCCTGGCGATGGTGGAGATCGGCTGGAGTATCTCGATGCCGCCGGTGATCGGGATCAGGGCGCCGGTGACGAAGGCGGCGCCGTCCGAAAGCAGGAATGCGATCACGTTGGCGACATCCTCGGGCCGTCCCAGCCTCCCCAGCGGCGTGCGCACCGCCGCACCCTCGACCAGCGCATTGAACTGCTGCGCGAATCCGTTTCGTACCATTGGCGTATCGATGATGCCGGGCGCAACCGCATTGACGCGAATGCCATGCCGGCCGAGCTGCTGGGCCATGCCGTAGGTCAGCGTCGCGACGCCGCCCTTGGCCGAGCCATAAGCGAGATTGGCGCCGCCATTGCTGTGGGCGATCGAGGAAATATGGACGATCGCACCGCCCTCGCTCTGGGCGATCATCCGGCGCGCGGCGGCTTTGGAGATGCGGAACACTGCCGAGAGATTGACGTCGACCAGTTGGTCCCACTCCTCGTCCTCCATTTCGACCATAGGCACCGGCCGCGAGGCGCCGGCGCCGGTGACGAGATGGTCGAGCCGGCCGAATTTCGACACGGCGAGATCGACGAGGGATTGGGCGAGATCGCGTTCGCGAACATCGCCGGCAAGCGTCACCGCTTCGCCGCCGGCTGCCGCGACGTCCGCCGCCACTGCGTCGAGACCAGGTTGGTCGAGACCGGAGAGTACCAGCCTGTGGCCAGCGCGTGCGAGAGTTACGGCAAGCGCACCGACGATGCCTCCCGAGGCGCCGGTCAGGAGCGTGATGGGAGCGCTTTGCTGCGGGCTGTTCATGGCGGGTCGCGTCGGCATGGGGAAGCGTTCTTACGGGGTCGATTTCGGGTTGGTAAGGCCGGGCAACGCAGCCGAGGTCTGCGCCAGCGCCGTAAGGTCAGCCGAGATCGCGGCGAGCGCTTCCTCGCTGCGGCGATAGAGGCGGTAGAGCGCGTCGTAGGCTGCGCGCCGGGCGGGATCCGGTTCGTAGCGGCTGGAGACCTCGACCAGCGCATCCTGGGCCGCTTCCAGCGAAGCGAAGCGCCCGAGTCCTGTCCAGGCGATGATCGCGGCGCCGAGCAGACCGGGTTCCCCGGCACGGCCGACCACGATCGGGCGGTCGCAGAGATCGGCCTTAATCTGCGCCCAGACCGGATTGGCAGCCGCGCCGCCGCCGAAACGGATCTCGCCGACACGGCTGCCGAGCGCCGCTTCTGCACGCTCCAGAACGAGGCGATTTTGGCAGGCGACACCTTCCAGCACGGCATAGGCGAGGTCGGTCGGCCCATGCCGGCGGCCGAGCCCGATGAAGGCGCCGCGCAGGTTCGGGTTCCAGTAGGGCACGCGTTCGCCCTGCAGATAGGGCAGGAAGATGACGGGCTGGGGATGACGCTCGCCGGCGAGCAGGCGATCGATGCTGCCGCCGACGCTATCCGAACCGCCGAGCAGATCGACCAGCCAGGCGGCTGTGTCGGCGCCGTTCTGGCTGGGGCCGCCGAGATGCCAGAGGCCGCGCCAGTCGACGGTGATGAGGCCCTCGGCCTCGGCCTGTTTCGGACCGAGCACGCCGAGCACCTCGGTCGTGCCGGAAATGTTGTAGGCATAGCCCGTGCGCAGGGCGCCGAGCCCGGCCACTGCTGCCCAGGTGTCGTTGCAACCGCAGAAGACCGGAATACCGGCGAGCCGATCGAATGGCGCGGGCAAGCCGGCCCGAACGGGATCGACGGCGTCGCAGGGTTCGAGGATCGCCGGGATCACGGCCGGCGACAGACCGATGGCGTCGAGCGCCGAGGCCTCGTCGGGCGTTTCCGCGCAGGTGATAAGCCGCGCCATCGAAACCGGGTCGCTCGCCTGACGGCTGGTCAGGCGGTAATTCAGATAGTCCTTCGGTTCGAGCACGCGGGCGAGAGCGCGAAAATTCTCCGGCTCCGCTTCCGCCAGCCAGGCGAGCCGCGCGAGCGGATGGAAGGCGTTGATGCGCCCTGCTTCCGAATGGCTGCCCAGCGCTTCCCGAAGTTTCGTTGCGACCGCGTCCGAGCGGGCATCCTTCCAGGTCAATGCCGGGCGAAGCTCGTTGCCGTCATGGCCCAGGAAGATCTGCGTGCGGGTGACGCCGCAGATCGCGATGGCTTCGATCCGCGCGAAAAGATCGGGCTCCTGCTGCGCCAGATCGCCGGCGGTCTCGAGGAGGAGCGTCCACCAGCCCTCGGCCGCGACCTGCGAATGCCCGAGGCGATCGTCGAGAGCGGGACCGGCGGCGGCGCTTTCGGCCAAAACCGCGCCATTCGGATCGATCAGCGCAGCGCGGAAGCTGCTGCCGCCGAGATCGCAGGCGAGGACGACGCTGATCTGCTGCATGAGGATAGAACCACACCCCTCATTCCGGACAAGCCGCGTTGGCGGCGTCGATCCGGAATCCACCGACGGGCTCCGGTGCTCTACGATGGATTCCGGGTCAAGCCCGGAAGGACGGCGGTCGGGTCATCGGCAGCCAAATCGCGCCGAAGTCAAGGAGGCGGACGCCGTCAGGCCGCACCGCGTGCAGCCTTGAGGATATCGTCGACGAGGCGTTGCGACGCCAGCGCTTCCTCGCCGGTGACGACCGGGTCGTGGCCTTGTTCTATTGCGTCGAGGAAATCGGCGATGACGGCGCGATGGGCGTCGTGTGGGAAGTCCATGATATTGGCGCCGCTGCCGGTCGAGCCCTCGGCTTCGACGATCTCCTCGCGCCCGTCGAGAAAGGCGAGGCGCAGCCGCCCGCCGATCAGGGCCGCGAAGCCTTTCGCGCCGGTGATCTCGATGCGCTCGGGATAGCCGGGATAGGCGGCGGTGGTCGTGACCAGCGTGGCGGGGGCGCCGTCGCCGGTCTCCAGCAGCGCGGAGACGTAGTCTTCGGTCTCCATGCGGTGGAGGGCAGTGGTGCGGGATTGAGCCGCGACGACCCTGGAGACGCCGACCAGCGAGCGAAACAGGTCGAGCGAGTGGATCGCCTGGGTCAGCAATACGCCGCCGCCGTCGCGGGCGAGCGTGCCGCGGCCGGGCTCGTCATAGTAGCTCTGCGGGCGCCACCAGGGCACGGAGAGGAAGGCGGCCTCGATGGTACCGAGTTCGCCCGATTGTAGCGCGGCCTTGAGGCGCAGGCTGGCGGGGCGGAAGCGATGCTGCAGCACGACGCCGAAGGTCCTGCCTGTCCGGCGGGCGGTGTCGACGAGGCGCTGGCCGCGCTCGCTCGTCAATTCGAGCGGCTTCTCGACGAGAACATGCTTGCCGGCTTCGAGACACAGGGCGGAAACGTCGAGATGGCTGCTCGGCGGCGTCAGCACGATGGCGGCGTCAACCGCAGGATCGGTCAGAACGGCGTCGAGATCGGTGGTCGTCGGAAAGGGAAACTGGGCGGCGTAGGCCTTGGCCCGATCGGGCGTCCGGCTCACCGCCCAGCAAACATCCGCACGGTCGGCGAGATCGAGAAGGCTTTTGGAGTGCGGCAGGGCGGCGGGGCCGAGCCCGATCACGGCGATACCGAGTTTGCGTCTCATGTCAGGCGATCCTCAGGCACGAGCAGCAGGTTTCGCGGGCAGCCAGGCGGCCTTGGCCTGGGCTTCCAGCGCGAGCCTGCAGACGGTGAAGGCGTGCCGCTGGCTCATCGCGGTTTCGCTGCGGGCGCCGATGTCGGCGATCAGGTCGCGGAAATAGGTCAGCGGCTCGCGTGAGGCGTCGATGTGGCGGGTGCCGTTCTTGTCGACGAGGAAGACATGGTCGGTGCCGGGGCGGCCGGCGATGTCGACATATTTGCGCAGTTCGATCGTGCCTTCGGTGCCGAGGATGGTCAGGCGGCCGTCGCCCCAGGTCGGCAGGCCGTCGGCGGTGAACCAGTCGACGCGGATATAGCCGCCGGCCCTGTCGCTGCGCAGCAGGACCTCGCCGAAATCCTCGAAATCGGGCAGGTCGGGGCCGCCGAAATGGCCGACACCTGAGGCCACGATCTCTGCATCATTCGAGCTGGTGAAATGCAGGAACTGGTCGATCTGGTGCGAGGCGATGTCGGTGAGGATGCCGCCGAAGTGGCTGTTATCGAAGAACCAGCCGGGTCGGATCCCGCGGTTGAGGCGGTGCGGGCCCATGCCCAGCGTCTGAACGACGCGGCCGATTGCCCCGTCGGCAATCAATTTGCTGGCTATTATCGTCGCGGGAACGATGAAGCGCTCGGAGAAGCAGATCGAGAAGATGCGGCCGGTCTCGGCGACCGCCTTTTCCACTGCGCCGAGCTGGTCGAAGCTGGTGACGCCGGGCTTGTCGACCATCACGTCCTTGCCGGCCTGCATGGCGCGGATGGCGATGGCGGCCCGGTCCGCCGGCACGGCGGCGCAGACGATCAGCTCGACCGACGGGTCGTCGATCAGCCGCTCGGCCGTGCTTTCCGGCAGGTCCGGGAAGCGCTCGCGGAAGCCGGCGAGGACGCGCTCGTCGCTGGTCGCGGGATCGAAGCCGACGCAGGTCGCGCCGGCTTCGAGGAGGCCACCGACCATATGGTAGATGTGGCGGTGGTCGAGGCCGATGGCGGCGAAGCGCATGTCTATTGCGGCGCCCCGTGGCCGACGCCGATCTCCTGATCCCAGCGCCGGAAGGCAGCGACGAGGCGCTCCGGGGTCAGTGGCGGCTTGGTCGGCAGGCTGGTGATCAGCCCGTCATATTCCGGCCGGCCATATTCGGCGAGGACATCGCGGCTTTCCTGCGGCGCCATGGCGAGCGTCACGCCCTTCACGGCCGGGCCGGGATAGAAATAGCCCTTGTCGTAGGTCACGGCCTGTGCCTCCGGCTTGAGCATATGGGCCATCAGCGCGACGAGGGCCGGCATCTTGTCGGCCGTCACGCCCCTTGGGATGCACATGAACTGGGTGTCCGGGATCCAGTGCGTGTTGGCGAGCACGAAGACCTTGGCCTCCTTCGGCACGATGCCGAGCACGCGCGGGTTGATGTCCCAGCCCAGCGTCGAGACGATGACGTCGCGGGTGCCTTCGCCAAGCTCCTTCATCGTCGCGGCGGTGCCGCCCGGATAGTAGTCGATGCCGGTGCCGAGCTCCTTGAGATAGGCCCAGCTCTTGTCCCAGCCCTTCATCGGATCGGTGGGGTCGGCGTCGCCGAGGATGTAGGGCAGGCCCTGCAGCCAGGTCCAGCCGGGGCCGGAATTGACGGGGCGGGCATAGGTGAAGCGCTTCGGGTTCTGCTTGACATAGGCCAGCAGCTCCTCGGCGGTCTTCGGAACGGCCTTGAGACGCTCCGGCGCGTACTCGAACAGCGGGCCGGAGGGGGAATAGACGACCGCGACGCCCTCGTTCTGGCCGAAGTTGCGCTGCATCATCAGCGCCTGCTCGTGATAGACCTCTTCCGGCTTCGGCAGGTCCTTGGCGTGGGATTTCCAGACATCGACCCAGAGCCCCTGCTGGATGCCGTCCGACATGGCGCCGGGGCCGGTCAGCACAAGGTCGATGTCGACGCGGTTGGCCGCCTGCTGCGCCTTGAGCTTGGCCGGCAGCTCCGGCGAGGGCGCGCGCGAGAAGTTCAGCCGCGAGATCAGCTTCGGATTCTCTTTGGCGAAGCGCTCGATGGCGACCTGCGTCAGCTGCAGATTGCCGGCGACGTCGATGATGTTGAGCGCGACCGGGGCGCTCTGTGCCAGCGCGCCGCCGGCTTTCAATGCGGCAAGGCCGGCTGCTCCGGCCATGATGGTTCGGCGTGTCGGATGGTTCATGGTCTCTCCCTGGGGTTTGGCTCTCTTTTGGCGTGCCATGATCGGCATCAGGAGCTCTTGCCTGGGATACTAGTGCACCACGTTGTGGCACGCCAGCGCATTCGCTGGCATGGGCGGCACCATTTCGGAGCATGCGATGAACGGGCGGATCAGACTTGTTCGAGGAGGAGCGACTCCGCCGCGCGGCTGAGCAGCGGCGAGGCCGCGCCGTGGATCTCGTAAAGGTGGCTGGCGGCCGCGCCGGAGAGGTCCGGGACGGCAAAGCCGTCCATCGTGCCTTCCGCCCGGAACAGCGTGTTGAACCGGGCCCAGAGCTGCGGGTTGGCGGAGAAGGGACCGCTCACCGCGATGCGGGCGGGAAAGAGCAGGCGACAGGCATTGGCGAGCGCGCGGGCGAGCAGCTGCGCTGCCATGTCGATTTCCGGCAAGGACAGGAGGTCCAGCCCGGCAAGCTGCCGCGCAAGCCGGATCTCATCCTGATCGAGATCGGCCCAGTGCCGGCGCAGCGCCGGGAGCAGTGACCAGAGCGCGGCGCCGGTTTCGAGGCAGGCGGTGTTGCCGCAGCCGCAAGGGCGATCTTGCAGCGCGGCGAGCCGCCAATGCCCGATTTCGCCGAAGGAGCCGGTCGGTGCGAAGGGCTCGCCGTCCATCGCATAGGCGAGCCCGACGCCCCAACCCCAATGCAGCAGGATGGTGCCGCCCGTGAAATTCTCAGGCTCGCGGGCGGCCCGGGCGCGCAGTTCGGCGTCGAGATTGCGGCAGACCGTGACGGGTCCGGCGACGGGGGCGAGGATCGAGGCGATGTCGAGCCCGCGCATGCGCGGCCAGCGCGAGGCTAGCAGCCATTGGCCCTGCTTCAGGTCGATCAGGCCGGAGAGCGAGACGGCGGTGCCGGCGTGGCTCATGCCCGGCGGCATCGCGTCGAGGAGGTCTCGCGCCAGTTCAGCCATCGCCGCGGCGATGGCTGCGTTGTCGGCATCGCTCGCAATGGGACGGCGGCGCTCGGCGACGAGATAACCATTCAGATCAACCAGCGCGCCTGACAGCGACTGGCTGGAGACATAGATCACGGAGGCGCCGATGCGGCGGGTATGGGCGACGAGGATCGCGGGAGGACGGCCGCGCCCGCTTGCTTCGCCGACCGTCTCTATGACGAGGCGGCGGGCGATGAGCTCGCCGACGACGCGCGAGACACTGGTCGAGCGGAGCTGGAGGATGCGGGCGATATCGGCACGGGAATGAGCCTCGCCGTTCAGGATCAGCCGGTAGATGCGGGCGCAGTCCCGGTCATGGGCAAGCGCAAGGCGGCTTTCGTCGATCGTCAGCAGGGACAAGGCAGGCTCTATTCAGAACGGTTGCGTTCAAAATTAATCGTTGCGTTTCAGCCGAAGCTTCATAAGCTCGGTAGCAGAATATCGGAAATTTTTTGACGGAAAAGGTTCAAAAATTGATGATCGAGATGCATGTTGCCTCTGACAAAGACGGGCTCGGCCGGCAGGCGGCAGCGCTTGGCGCACAGGCGATCCGCGAGGAGCTTGCCCGCCATGGCGAAGCGACGATCATCGTAGCGACCGGGGCGAGCCAGTTCGAGATGCTGAGCCATCTCGTGGTGGCCGAGGGTATCGACTGGAAGAAGGTCACGGCCTTCCATCTTGATGAATATGTCGGCCTGCCCGAGAGCCATCCGGCGAGCTTCCGCCGCTATCTGCGCGAGCGCTTCATGGCGCCGCTCAAGAACGCGCCGACCTTCATCCCCGTCGATGGTGAGGGCGATGCCGCGGCGGCGGTGAAGCAGCTCAACGCGCTGATCGCCGGCAAGCGCATCGCCGTTTGCTTTGCCGGCATCGGGGAAAACTGCCACCTCGCCTTCAACGATCCACCGGCCGATTTCGACGCGGAAGATCCCTATCTCATCGTGAATCTGGACGAGGCTTGCCGGCGCCAGCAATTCGGCGAGGGCTGGTTCCCGAGCTTCGCGGACGTGCCGCAGCAGGCGATCTCGATGAGCATCCGCCAGATCCTGAAGAGCGAATTGATCGTCCTCTCCGTCTCCGACACGCGCAAGGCCGAGGCGACCAAGGCCGCGCTGGAGGGGCCGGTCAGCAACCTGGCGCCGGCCTCCATCCTCCAGACGCACAAGCGCACGGTGCTGTTTATCGATCCGCCGGCCGCGTCGCTGCTGAGCCGGAAGGGCTGACGATGCGCACGCCCGGTCTCGTCGATCTCCAGGTCAACGGCTTCGCCGGGGTGGATTTCAACTCCGGCACGATCACGGCTGATGAGCTCGACCGGGCGCTGGAGGCGATGCTGGCGACGGGCGTGACCACCTGCCTGCCGACGATCATCACCGCGCATCCGCATGAGCTGGAAGAGCGCTTCCGCGCGCTCGACGCAGCGGTGAGCGGCAGCCGGCTCGGGCCGCTGATGTGCCCGGGCTACCATCTCGAAGGCCCGTTCCTGAATCCGACCGCAGGTTATTCCGGCTGCCACCCGCCGGAGGCGATGACGGCAGCAACGGCCGAACTGGTCGCGCATCTTGACCAGCTGCTGTCGCGGCCGATCCTGATGGTGACTTTGGCGCCGGAGGTCGAAGGCGGCGTCGCGCTCGCCGGTCAACTTGCTCGCATGGGCAAGGTCGTTGCCATCGGCCATTCCGCCGCCGATTTCGGGACCGTCGCCGCCGCTGCCGATGCAGGCGCGACGCTCTCGACCCATCTCGGCAACGGCCTGCCGCAACAGATGCACAAGCTCGTCAATCCGCTCTTCGCGCAGCTCGCCGAGGATCGATTGATGGCCGGTTTCATCGCTGACGGCATCCATATTCACCCGAAGGCACTGAAGAGCCTGATCCGGGCGAAGGGCTTTGAGCGCTCGATCCTCGTCACCGATGCGGTGGTCGCGGCGGGCGCCGCGCCCGGCCGCTATAGCTTCGCCGGCATGCCGGTCGATCTCGCCGCGGACGGCTCGGTGCGCCAGCCGGGCGGCGCCTCGCTGGCGGGTTCGGCGCTCAAGCTCGACGATGCCGTGCGCAATCTCGTGGCCTGGGGGATTGCCTCGCCCGAGGAAGCGATCGCCATGGCCTCGACCCATGCGCTTGCCTGCATCGCCGGGGCGCTGGTCGCCGCTGGTATCACCTTGCCGGAGAACGCGATCGAATGGTCGCCGGAACTCCGCATCCGCGGCGTGCGCATCGGCAACGAGCGCCGCGATTTCGCCGCCGGGGCAGCAGCCTGACGACCTCACCAACAAGCAAGAGGGGAAAACAATGAGCGAATTCTCGAAAGGCGTCGATCGCCGCACCGTCCTGGGCGGTCTCGGCGCGCTGACCATCGGAGGAAGCGGCGCCTTCGCCGCCGCGCCGCCGCTGCCCTCGGCCCCGGTCGGCATCAACATCATCGATGTCGGCGGTGCTCTGGCGCTGATGCAGCAGGCCTTCGACGACTACCGCAACGCCAATCCCAAGCTGGTCTCGCGCATCACCTATGTGAAGGCGCCGGCACCGGAGCTGGCGAGCAAGATCAAGGCACAGCAGGATGCCGGCCGCGCCGATCTCGACCTCGTGCTGACCGGCTCGGATGGCCTCGCGGCCGGTCTCGAGCAGAATCTCTGGCTCAAGATCTTCCCCGATTTCGCCGAGAAATTCCCCAACATCGAGCAGAACTACGAGCCGGCGGCGCTCAACCTGCACAAGGTCCAGGGCGCCGGCTTCGGCACGGTGGTGAACTACTATCCGTCCGGCCCGCTGCTCGAATACATGCCGGACCGCGTCAAGCAGGTGCCGACCACGGCCGAGGAGCTGCTGGCCTGGGCCAAGGCCAATCCCAACAAGTTCATGTATGCGCGCCCGACCAACTCAGGCCCCGGCCGCACCTTCATGATGGGCCTGCCCTATATCCTCGGCGACAAGGACCCGCAGGACCCGGTCAATGGGTGGGACAAGACCTGGGCCTATCTGCAGGAGCTCGGCGAGCACATCGAATACTACCCGGCCGGCACCGGCGCGACGATGAAGGAGTTCGGCGACGGCTCGCGCGACATCATCATC
The DNA here is from genome assembly GCF_056395485.1 of Allobosea sp. 10L417. Classification (NCBI taxonomy): domain Bacteria; kingdom Pseudomonadati; phylum Pseudomonadota; class Alphaproteobacteria; order Hyphomicrobiales; family Alloboseaceae; genus Allobosea; species Allobosea sp. 10L417. The sequence goes on along the minus strand of NZ_JBFTJP010000004.1, from coordinate 298,366 downwards.
TCGACCACGGGCTGGGACATCAACCCGCGCGCGCTCGGCATCGTGCCGAAGGAAGCGAAGATCCAGACGCTGAAGGGCTTCCACTGGGTCTCGGACGCCTTCTTCATGTGCGTGCCGAAGGGCATCCCGAACGATCGCCTCGCCGTCGTGCTCGACATCATGGCGCATGTGCTGACGCCGAAGATGCAGGCCTATTCCTATGACGAGGGCTATCTCTATCCGGGGCCGGCGGTGAAGGATGTGCCGCTCTCGCTGGCGCCGAAGCGGAGCCAAGAGGTGATCGCGGAGTTCGGCCGGCCGGAATACGCCGATCTCATCGCCAAGAACCCGATCGAGCTGCCGCTGAAGCCCGACAAGATGGTCGTCGCCTTCCGCAAATGGGACGAGCTGGTCGGCGCCAAGCGCAAGCGCTGACGGAACGTGCGATCAACTCTCACTCCGTGGAGCGAGAGAGGCCCGGAAGCCATCGCACGGTGCCGCCACCGACGATGGATTCCGGGCCGTTTCCGTTGCGGGCAATCAGGCCGGGATCGGAGCTTCGGCCTCGCCGAGCCTCCAGAAGAGCCGGACACCGCCGTCGCCAGTGCTTTCGAGGCCGGGCACCGCGGCGAGGAGCTTGCGGGTATAGGCGTGCTGCGGATTGTCGAAGATGTCGTCGCGGGGGCCTTCCTCGACGATGCGGCCATCCTGCATGACGATGACCCGGTCGGCGACCTGCTCGACCACGCCGAGATCATGGCTGATGAACAGGCAGGAGAAGCCGTGCTTCTTCTGGAGTTCGTCGAAGAGCTCGAGCACCTGCGCGCGGACCGTGACGTCGAGCGCCGAGACCGGCTCGTCGGCGATGACGAAGCTCGGGCGGCGCACGATCGCGCGGGCGATCGCGATGCGCTGGCGTTGGCCGCCGGAGAGCTCGTGCGGATAGCGCTCGGCGAAGCCGTCCTTCAGGCCGACCTCGGTCAGAACCTCGGCGACGCGCGCCTTCCGGTCGGCCGGGGTCATGTCCGGCACCAGGCGCAGCGGCTCGGCCACGAGCTGTTGAATCGTCATGCGCGGGTCGAGCGAGGAGTAGGGGTCCTGGAACACCATCTGGCAGTTGAGCCGGTAGTCCCAATAGGCCGTCTCGCTCTTCGTGATCGGCTTGCCGTTGAAGCGGATCTCGCCGCCGGCCGGCTTGACCAGGCCCGCGATCGACTGGCCGAGCGTGGTCTTGCCCGAGCCGGACCCACCGACCACGGCGACGACCTCGCCCGGCTTCACGTCGAGGCTGATGCCGTGTAGCGCCCGCTTCGCCTGCTCCTTGCGGAAGAAGCCCTGCCGACCGGGATATTCGACGACGAGGTCGCGCACCGCCACGATCGGCGTCTTGGCCACAGGCAGCAATCGCGCCGGCAGTCGATGCGGCATCGCCGAGAGCAGCTTGCGGGTATAGGGGTGCTGCGGCCGGGCGAGCAGGTCCTCGGCCTTGCCCTGCTCGACCACATCGCCCTGGCACATCACGACGATGCGGCTGCAATAGCGCGCGACCATGCCGAGATCATGCGAGATCAAGAGCACGGCGGTGTTGTTGGCCTGGGTCAATTCGACCATCAGCTCCATCACGTCGCGCTGGACGACGGCGTCGAGCGCCGTCGTCGGCTCGTCGGCCAGCAGCAGGGCGGGCTTCAGCAGCATCACCGAGGCCAGCATGATGCGCTGGCGCATGCCCCCGGAGAACTGGTGCGGATAGGCGGCGAGCGCGCCCTCCGGATCGCGCAGGCCGACGCGCCGGAGCATGTCGAGGATCAGCGCGCGGCGGGCGGGTGCGTCGAGCTTGCGATGCAGCGCCAGGCCCTCGTCGAGCTGGCGGCCGATCAGCATCGACGGGTTGAGCGAGGTCATCGGCTCCTGGAAGACCATGCCGACTTTGGCGCCGCGCATGGCGCGCAGATCCTTGCCCGACATCGCCATCACATCCTGCCCGTCGAAGCGGATCGTGCCGGAGGTGAGCGCGACCGCGGGCGGGATGAAGCCCATCACGGCCCGGGCGGCCAGCGTCTTGCCAGAGCCGGATTCGCCGACGATGCCGACGATCTCGCCGGGGAAGACCTGGAAGGAGACGTCGTTGACGACGGTGCGGCCGGAGCCGCCGATCTTCAATGTGAGATTGGCGACATCGAGAAGCGGGGCAGCAGTCTTGCTCGACGCGCTTTCTTGACGCGAACCGGTGTCCACTGCGCTTGAAGACGCTTTGGTCATCGCGAGCCCCTCATCCGCGGGTCGAGCTTGTCGCGCACGGCGTCGCCGAGCAGGTTGATGCCGAGCAGGGTCAGCGAGATGCACAGGCCCGGAAAGATGCCGAGCCAGACCGCCTGCCCGATATAGGGCCTGGAACCGGCGAGCATGTTGCCCCAGGTCGGGGCCGGCGGGGGTACGCCGAGGCCGAGGAAGGAGAGCGCGCTTTCCGCCAGCAGGACATAGCCGAACATCGAGGTCGCCAGCACGGTCAGCGGCGCGATGCAGTTCGGCAGGATGTGGCGGGCCATGGTAAAGGCTTCGGAATTGCCCATGACGCGGGAGGCCGCGATGAACTCGCGCTCGCGCAGCGAGAGCACGGCCCCGCGCACGACGCGAGCGACCGAGGGCGTGTAGGCGATGCCGAGCGCGACGATGATGCCGTATTTGTTGGCACCGACGACGGCCAGCAGGCCGAGCGCCAGCAGGATGCCGGGGAAGGCGAGCAGCGCATCGTTGAAGGCCATGATGATGCGGTCGGTCCAGCCGCGCATATAGCCGGAGAACAGGCCGATCAGCGTGCCCAGCACGACCGCGAGCGTAACGGTGAGCAGGCTGATCCAGACCGAGGTCGCAGCGCCCGCCATCAGGCGCGAGAGCACATCGCGGCCGAACTCGTCGGTGCCGAGCCAGTGGAGGGCGCTCGGCGCCGCCAGCTTCTCGCGGAAGGAGAGCTTGAGCGGGTCGTAGGGCGTCCACAGCGCGCCGGTGCCGGCGGTCGCGAGCAGGATGCCGATCAGCGTGCCGCCGACGATCGCGTTGGGAGCCGGGAGCTTCATGCGGCTGGCCTTCTTCACGGAGCCGCCAGTGCTCATGGTGCTGTCACTGCTCATTGCGCGGTCACCCTTGGATCGAAGACCGGGTAGCAGAGGTCGATGACGAGGTTCACCAGCACATAGGTGAAGGCGACGAAGAGCATGCAGCCCTGGATCACCGGATAGTCGCGGGCGAAGATCGCATCGACGAGCAGGCGCCCCAGTCCCGGGATGGTGAAGACGGTCTCGACCACCGCGATGCCGCCGAGCAGATTGCCGAGCACGAGGCCGATCAGCGTCCAGGTCGGGCCGAAGGCGTTCTTGAAGGCGTGGCGCCAGAGCACGGCGCTCTCCGAGAGGCCCTTGGCGCGGGCATGGGTGATGTAGTCGAGCCGGAGCACCTCGAGCGTCGAGGCGCGGGCCATGCGCAGGATCACGCCGATCTCGTGCAGGAACAGCGTCATGATCGGCATGATCAGATAGAGGATGCCGGCCCAGGGGTTCTCGGCGATCGAGACATAGCCGACGACCGGCAGCCATTCGAGCTTGAGGCCGAAGAACAGCAGCAGCAGCAGGCCGAGCCAGAAAGTGGGGATCGAGAGCAGCAGCGTCGCGGTGGCGACGAGGCCGAGATCAACCGGGGTATCCTGCTTCCAGGCGGCGATCACGCCGGCCGGCACCGCGACGAGGCTCGCCAGCAGCACCGCGACGAGCACGATCTGGGCGCTGACGGCGAAGCGCTGCAGGATCAGCGGCAGAACCGCCTGCTGCGACGAGATCGACTGGCCGAAATCGCCGGTCAGCACCTTGCCGAACCAGATGCCGAACTGCGCCGGCAGGCTCTGGTCGAGGCCGAGCCGGGCCCGCAGATCGGCGAGGCTTGCCGGCGTCGCCAGATCACCCAGCATTAGCTGCGCGGGGTCGCCAGGGATCAGGCGGATCAGGACGAAGACCGAGACTGCTACGATCAGCAGCGTCGGCAACGCCATTGCGATCCGCGTCAGCGCGAAACGAAACATCGAAGGCCCTCCCAAGCCTCAATACCGGCCCCGGCCAAAGCCAGGGCCGGAGGCGCCCCCTTACTTGGCGACGCCAACCTCCCAGAGCCGCAGCTGCGACGCCCACGGCGTCACACCGGTCAGGCGCTTGGAATGGGCGATGATGTCGAGGTCGTTATGGGTGAAGATGGTCGGCACCTGGTCGATGAAGCGCTTGTGCAGCTCATCGAAGAGCTTTTGGCGCTCGGCCGGGTCGGTCACAACCATCGACTTGTCGATCAGGGCGAGCGCTTCCGGGTCTTCCCAGACCTTGCGCGGCTGCTTGTCCTTCGGGCCGGCGATCTGCTCGAATCCGAGAGCGGGGTCGAAGCGGCTCGAATAGGAAAAGGCCTGCATCTGGTAGTTGCCCTTGTTGTAGCGGTCGAGCTGCGTCGCCCATTCCAGCACTTCGATCTCGGCGTCGATGCCCACTGCCTGCATCATTGCCTGGGCGATGACGGCGGTGTTGAAGCTCGGCACGCTGGAGCGCTTGTTGGCGAGGATGACGATCTTCTCACCCTTGTAGCCGGCCTTCTGGAGCAGGGCCTTGGCCGCGGCGGGATCGTATTTGAAGCCCTGCTTCTCGACGTCGCCATAGTATTTCGAGGTCGTGTAGACCGGCGAGTTGTTGGGCTTGCCGAGGCCGTTGGAGACGTTGGCGACGAGTTCGGGGAAGTCGATCGCGGCGGCGATCGCCTGGCGCAGGGCCTGGTTCTTCATCACCGGATCACGGGTCTGGATGATGAGGCTGTGCCGGACCGGGTTAGGCGCGATTGCGAGCGCGACGTTGGGTGCGCCCTTGAGGTCGGGCACATCGGATTCCGGCATCAGCGCCATGTCGAGCGAACCTGCAAGCAAACCCGCCTTCACTGTCGCCGCGTCGGGGATGACCATGAAGCGCGCTTCCTTCACCAGCGGCCGCTTCGAGCCGATATAGCCGTCGCGCTTGTCGCCCTTCGGCGAGGTGTACTGGTCGAAAGCGAGGAGTTGGACCGACTGGGCGCGCTTCCATTCGCCGAGCATGAAGGGGCCGGTGCCGATCGGCTTGTCCCAGTTGCCGTCGGCCTTCACCGAATCCTTGTGGATCACGGCCGTGCCGCCGCAATCTGCCCGGGCCAGCGTGTCGAGGAAGAGGCCGTTCGGCGCGTTGAGCTCCATGACGAAGGTGTTGGCATCCGGGGCCGTGGCCGAGACGACCTTGAGGCCGTTGCGCCCGTCGAAATCGGACAGGCAGCGCCAATCGGTCTTCGGGTCCATGTAGCGGTTCCAGCTCCACAGCACATCGGCCGAGGTCATCGTGGCACCGTTGTGGAACTTCACGCCGTTGCGCAGGCGGAAGGTATAGGTCTTGCCGTCGGGCGAGAGGTCGACCTTCTCGGCCAGAAGCGGGCCGACCGAGCCGTCCTCGGCATAGCCGACGAGGCCCTCGACGATATGCAGCACGACCGCGTCGGTATTGCCGTCCCGGTTCACACCGGGGTTGGTTGAGCGGATGTCGGCATTGAGCACGGCGGTCAGCGTCTGGGCCTGCAGGGCGCCGGCCGAGAGGGCGAGCGTAGCGGCGGAGACAAGGAGGCGCTTCATGATGGTTCCCCTGTTGTCGTTGTGATCGTTCAGCCGGCCTTGCGGGCGGCGCGGATACGGCGGAGTTCGCCGGCGAAGAAATCCTCGACGACCGGCACGACCTTGACCCCGTCATGTGGCGTGTTCGGCACGAGGTCGAGGCGCGCGGCGATGCCGTTCTCCGCGAAGTTGTCGCGCAGCTTGGCCAGCCTCTCGGGGCGGGTGGCGCCGGCATGGTTGGCGTCGGGCATCCAGTTGCGGCCGCCCGGCTTATGGGTGATCTCCCAGGTCTCGAGATCGGCGGCGCCGACGACCATCTGGACCGCGACCTTCTGCATTGCGGGGATGTCGAGTTCCTGGCCGAAGAGTGTGGCGAAGTCGCGCGTGCCGACCCACCAGTCGCGGGTCGGATCGAGCAAGGTCACCGAACCCGGCGCGCCGATCGAGACGCCCCAGAGCTTGTTCGGCTGGAGCATCAGGAAGCGGTGGGCGAAGTGCCCGCCGCCGGAATAGCCGAAAAGGCCGAAGCGGTCGAAGGCGATGCCATAGCGCTCGGAAACCTCCTCGACGATGGCGAGCAGCACATGGTCGTAACGGAGCTTGCCCTCGCGCATGTATTTGAAGCCGTCGCGATAGCCGTCGCCCATCACGCCGATCGGGAAGAGCGGCGCCAGGATGATGCAGTTGTTCCAGCGCGCGAAGGCGGAGAAGGCGTCGCGATAGCCGGTGAAGCCGCGACCGGTGCCGTGCATCGCGACGATCAGCTCGGGCTTTTCGCCGCCTTCGCCGAGGCTCGGCGGGACATAGAGGCAATAGGGGAAGCGCGGATCGTGCTTCGCGGCGTAGATCGAGGTCGGACCGTATTCGTAAAGCGCCTTGGCGCGCGCGGCCGCCTCGATTTCCGGCTTAGCGGTCTGTTCTGCCACGGCGCTCACGGGCTCTCTCCTCTGGCGAAATTATTGGCGCCAATTTTGTTGCATGTTATGGTTGGCTTCGCAACCAACTTCTGTCGCGCCGCCCGAATCCTGCTAGAGAGCCAACCATGACATCCCAGCGGAAACGCGAAAACGCCGGCACCCGGCGGGCCATCCTCGCCAACGAGATCGCGCAGGCGATCCGGCTGCGCGCATTCCGGCCGGGCGAGTGGCTGCGCCAAATCGACCTGGAGGAACGCTTCCAGGCGACGCGCTTCGACGTGCGCAGCGCGCTCGACGAGCTCGCCGTGCGGAAGACGATCGAGCATGTCCCCAACCGGGGCTATCGCGTCGCCGAAGTCGATATGAAGACCTACAGGGAGATCCAGGCAACGCGGATCGTTCTGGAGACGGCGGCGGCGGACGGCATCGCCGCGCGTATCGACACGGCGGCGGTCGCGCGCTTGACCGAGGCCGCGGAACGATTCTCCGCCGTTGTGCTCACCGGCAGCCGCACCGAGCAGAGCGAGATCAACCGTGCCTTCCATCAACTGCTCTATTCCTTCTGCGGCAATGCCGTGCTGGAGGAGATGATCTGGGGGCTGCGCGACCGCGAGCGCGGCACGCAGATGACGGTCTGGAGCTCGCATGAATCGCTCCTGCGCAGCGACCGCGAGCACTATGCGATGATCGAGGCCCTGAAGGCCGGGGATGCGCCGCGCCTCGCCAAGGTGATCGCGGACCACATATTGACGGGCGGCACACGCGGGCTGGCGGCAGCGGCGCCGGGCTGATCGCCTCGCCCCGCAAGGTTCACTTGGCGATGCCGACCTCCCAGAGGCGCGGCTTGGAGGCGACCCAGGGGGAAAAGCCCTGCAGGCGCTTGGAGACCACCGCCGTATCGACCTGGTTGTAGAGGAAGACCAGCGGCGCATCGGCCAGCATCATCACATGCAACTGGTCGAAGATCTTCTTCCGCTCGGCCTCGTCATTGACCAGCGTCGCCTTCTCGATGAGGGCGTTGGCCTGTGCATTGTCCCAGACCTTCGAGGGCAGTTTGTCCTTCGGGCCGGAGAACTGATTGTAGCTCTGGGCGGGGTCGATGCGGGCGGAATAGCTGAAGGACATCATCTGGTAGTTGCCCTTCGAGAACCGGTCGAGCTGCGTCGCCCATTCGAGGATCTCGATCTCGGCCTTGATACCGGCGGCCTGCAGCATCGCCTGCGCCATGATCGCGACGGGATAGCTTGGCACGGTCGAGCGCTTGTTGGCGATCAGCCTGATCGTCTCACCCTTGTAGCCGGCTTCGGCGAGTAGCTTCCTGGTGCGGGCGAGGTCGTGGCTGTAGCGTCTCTTCTGGACCTCGTCATAGAAGGGCGAGGTGATGTAGACCGCCGAGTTGTTGGTCTTGCCGAGGCCGCTCGAGGCGGCGCCGACAATCTCGTCGAGATCGAGTGCGGAGACGATCGCCTGGCGCATGCGCACATCGCTCAGAACCGGGTCGCGGGTCTGGAGCAGGATCGTGTGTTTGGTGGCGCTCGGCGCGGTCAGCACCTGCAGGCCGCTCTTCTTCATCTCCGGCACGTCCTCGTCCGGAACGTCGGCGACATCCAGCGCTCCCGACATCAGGCCGGCCTTGACGGTCGCGCCATCGGCGATCGCGAGGAACTTGACCTCCTGCGCAAGCGGGCGCTTGGAGCCGACATAGCCGTCGCGCTTGTCTCCAACAGGCGAGACGTAACTGTCGAAGCGCTTGAGCAGGACGAATTCGCCGCGGCGCCAGTCTGCGAGCTGGAACGGTCCGGTGCCGATCGGCTTGTCCCAGCCGCCATCGGCCTTGACGGAGTCCTTGTTGATGATCGCGACCATCGCGCAGTCCGTGCGGGCCATGGTGTCGAGGAAGAGCGCGCTCGGCTTCTCCAGCTTCATCACGAAGGTGCTGGCATCCGGGGCGGTCGCTTCGGTGACTTTGAGGCCGAGGCGGCCGTCGAATTCAGGCTTGCAGCGCCAGTCCGTCTTCGGGTCCATGTAGCGGTTCCAGCTCCACAGCGCGTCGGCTGAGGTCATCTCGGCGCCGTTGTGAAACTTCACGCCCTTGCGCAGGTGGAAGGTGTAGGTCAGCCCGTCGGGCGAGATCTCGATCTTCTCGGCGAGCAGCGGCGCGACGGCGCCATTCTCGCGATACCCGACCAGGCCCTCGACCATGTGCAGCACCACGGCGTCGGTGTTGTCGTCGCGGTTGACGCCCGGATTGGTCGAGCGGATGTCGGCGTTGAGCGCGACATTGATCGTCTGCGCCTGGACCGCGCCGCCGATGAGCGCGAGTGCGAGAGCAGGCGCCGAAATGCGGATCATTCTCGTTCCCCTTGCCGTTATGCCGTCAGGGCACGCCCTGTGCGGGCATGCCTCGATGTCGCGGGAGATCCCGAAGATGGAGCGGTTCGATCGCTATTCGTCGACCGTGACTTCCCAGGCCCGCGGCAGCGAGCTGACGGTCGAGACATAGCCCTTGGTCTTGGCGCCCATCGCTCCGCCGACGATGCCGTTATAGAGCATCACCATCGGCACCTCGCCGAGGAAGCGCTTGTGCAACTCGTCGAAGATCGCCTGACGCCCGGAGCGGTCGTTCACCACCATCGACTTGTCGAGCAACGCCTGGATTTCGGGATTGTCCCAGAGCTTGCGCGGCTGCTTGTCCTTCGGCCCGGTCATCGACTCGTAGCTCAGCGCGGGGTCCATGCGGCCGGAATAGGGGAAGGCCTGGATCTGGTAGTTGCCCTTGCTGTAGCGGTCGAGCTGCGTCGCCCATTCCAGGACTTCGATCTCGACGTTGAGTCCGACCGCCTGCAGCATCTGCTGGGCGACCACGGCGGCATCGAAGCTCTCGGGATAGCGCTTGTTGGCGAGCATCACGATCTTCTCGCCCTTGTAGCCGGCTTCCGCGATGAGCTTCTTGGCGGCGGCCGGGTCGTATTTCCAACCCTGCTTCTGCACCGGGCCGTAATAGGCGGAGAGCGCCGGGACGATCGAGTTGTTGGGCGTGCCGATGCCGTCACTGACGGCGGCGACCAGCTCCTTGGTGTCGACCGCGGCGGCGATCGCCTGCCGCAGCTTGACGTTCTGCAGCAGCGGGTCGCGCGTCTGGATGATCAGGCCGACCAGGCCCATGCTGGTGACGACGGAGGTCTTGACCTTGTCGTTCTTCTTCAGCTCGGCGATGTCGGTATTGGCGATGTCGGGAACGATGTCGATGTCGCCGCGCAGCAGCGCTGCCTTGGCGGTCGCGTTGTCGGGGATGATGAGGAAGTGGACTTCGTCGACCAGCGGCTTCTTGGCCCCGGTCAATCCGTCGATCTTGCCGGGCAGCGAGGCGTAGTCGGCGAAGCGCTCGAGCTTGATGTACTCGCCGCGCTTCCATTCGCCGAATTTGAACGGGCCGGTGCCGATCGGCTTGTCGAAGCTGCCATCGGTCTTGACCGAGTCTTTGTGGATGATGCCGGTCATGGCGCAATCGGTGCGGGCGAGCGCGGAAAGAAAGAGCGCGCTGGGCTTGTCGAGCTCGAAGACAACGGTCTTCTCGTTCGGCGCCGAGACCTTCTCGACCTTGACCTGGCCGCGCCCGTCGAACTCCGAGAGGCAGCGCCAGTCGGTCTTCGGGTCCATGTAGCGATTCCAGCTCCACAGCACATCGGCTGCGGTCAGGGGGGCGCCGTTGTGGAACTTCACGCCCGGGCGCAGCGTGAAGGTGTAGTTCTTGCCGTCCGGCGAGATCTCGACCTTCTCGGCCAGCAAGGGCTTGGGCAGCGCGTCCTCGCCATAGGCGACGAGGCCCTCGACCATCTGAACGACGACGCCGTCAGTATTGGCGTCGCGATTGACGCCGGGATTGATCGAGCGGATGTCGGCGCGCAGCTGAATCTTGAGCGTGCTGGCCTCGGCGGCCTGGACCAAGCCGCCGCACAACAGCGCGGCGGCGAGGGCGGTGGTAGTGGTTCGACGCATCATGTTCCCCTGTTTTTATTCGGTTGTGACGCGGTGCCCGGAGGCCGTTCTTCAATGTGAGACCTCATCCTGAAGAGGCCCGTCAGGGCCGTCTCGAAGGGAGTTCCAGATATCTCCCGAGTCTCCTGGACCATCCTTCGAGACGCCGTTCCCTCGGGAATGGCTCCTCAGGATGAGGGCTGAGTGGGCTTCCAAGCAGCCTTTGTCGTCTGTTTATTCCGCCGCTTCGGCGAGCAGGACGGGCTCCTCGGTCAGGCTGTAGCGGGTGAAGACGCGGTTCTCGGCCGGCAGCGGTGCGACCTCCATGATCCCCTTGGCGGGCTGCATGATCACCATCGCGACGGTCGCCGAGAGGTTGCCCTGCTCGTTCGGGCGGGCCGGCCGGCAGACCGAATAGGGCGAGAGGAAATCGTCGAAGAGAGCCTGCTTGAGATCGTCGACCGTCAGCTTTCGGCCGGCCTCGTCGAGCAGCTTCTTCACCCGCCAGTCGCGGTAGAAGCTCTCAGGCACGCGCGGAATGCTGGTGTTCTTCACCTTGGTCAGCGCGACCTGCCCGACCCAGTGGTTGGCGTGCACGATCATGCCGTCTTCCGGATAGATCGGAAACGCCTCGTCCGGGGCGCATTCGAAGTCGATGCCGAAGCCCTTCACGGTCGAGAGCATCATGTTGTTGGAGCAGGCCTTCGGCGTCGCGGCCACGGCCTTGATCGCGAAGGCGAGGTGCTCCTGCTCCAGCACCTTGCGGCGGATCAGGGCGAGCGGCACGCCGGTCTGGGTGAAGTCGCGCTCGCATTCGAGATAGTTGGCGGTGATCGAGATGCCGGCCGCGTTCATGCCGCAGCGGGCGAGGCCGCCGGCCTCGACGAAGGTCAGGAAATCCGGACCGTCGTCGCGGCGCACACGCAGCACGATCGCGGTCTCCGCGCATTCGGCACGCCAGTCCCAGTTCTGGCCGTGGATAAGCTCGCCCGAGGCGCTGCGCTCGGGCAGGATGATGGCGCCGGTGCAGCCATCGTCGAGTTCTTCGGTTGCCTCGACCGGCTTGTTCTTGACCATCCGCGCCTTGGCGATGACCTCGGTGCGGGCGTTGACCATGATGATGTCTTCGAGCGCGACGCCGGCGCCGTCGGCGATGCCACGCATCTCTTCGATGTAATGCGCGCCGAAGGCCTCGATCTCGCTGGCGAACTCGCCGATCAGGGCGGATTTGGCCTTGGCGTCGTAGCCGAGGTCGCCAAGCTGGCCGCCATAGAGCTCGATCGAGCGCTTCACGCGCTGAGGCACGGCCGCGCCGTGCTGGCGGCCGCGCTCATAGGGCGAGCCCGAAACGTCGACGAAGGGGCAGGGCTGGACCATGGCGCGCAACTTTCCGATATGCTGGCGTGACATTGATCTGTAATGTATTTCATCGTCAACTAAAACAAGCAAGGGCTTTCCGATGACCGTTCCGACCCGGTTGCAGCAGGAGATTGCCGGGCGCATCCTGCAACTGGTGCGGGATGATGCGCTCGGCGCGGGCGCCTGGCTGAACGAGAATGCGACGGCCCGCCGCCTCGGCGTCTCGCGCACGCCAGTGCGCGCAGCGCTTGACCATCTCGCCGAGCAGGGCATCGTTCGCCGTCATCTCAACAAGGGCATCGAGATCGTGAAGCTGCCGGCCGCGAGCGATAGCGCTCTGCCGCCGGAGGCGATCGACCTCGCCATGATCCGGCTGGCGCATGAGCGCGAGAACGGGCTGCTGCCCGACGAGGTTTCGGAACTCGAAGTGATGCGGCGCTATGAACTTGGCCGGCCCGAGGCGCAGAAGCTGCTTGCGCGCCTCGCCGATCTCGACATGGTCGAGCGCAAGCCGGGCTATGGCTGGCGCTTCCTGCACGAGCCGCGCGACAAGCGTCTGCGCGACGAGAGCTATCGCTTCCGTCTGGTCATCGAGCCGATGTGCATGCTCGAACCGGGCTTTCACCTCGAGCCCGGCTGGATCGCCGAGATGCGGGCGCGCCATCTCGAATATCTGCAAAGCCCGTGGCGCGAGTCTTCGAGCATCGCGTTCTACGAGATGAATGCCGCTTTCCATGAAGGCTTGGCCGGGGCGACGGGCAATCGCTACTTCCACTCTGCCGTGCGTCGCCAGAACCAGCTCCGGCGCCTCTCGAACTATGACTGGGGTCTCGGTTTCGAGCGCGTGCAGGTGAATTGCACGGAGCATTTGGCCATGCTCGACCATCTGGAAGCAGGAGAGAACGAAGTCGCCTCAGCCTTGATGCGGAGCCACTTGTTCCGGGCCAGTAAGCTCAAGCTGGGGACGCGACAGGTCGATGAGGCCGAGTGAGCCAGCCTGTCCGGGCCCGAGATGGCTGCCCTGCCGCCGAGGCGGTTGACCCGGCCGCGATTTGGGCCCGCAATGGCCGATATCCCGAATCCGACAGGTCGAGTGCCATGACTGTTCACCAGCGCCCGCAAGCCATCGATCCCGCGAAGCTCGACAAGCTGGCCGAGGTCGCCATCCGCGTCGGCCTCAATCTGCAACCGGGGCAGGACCTGTTCCTGACCGCGCCGGTCGCGGCGCTACCGCTGGTCCGGCGCATCGCCGAGCACGCCTACAAGGCCGGCGCCGGCATCGTGACGCCGATGCTTGCCGACGAGGAGATCACGCTCGCGCGCTATCGCTATGCGCCGGATGCGAGCTTCGACAAGGCGCCGGCCTGGCTCTATGAGGGCGTCGCCAAGGCCTTCTCCGCCAACACCGCGCGGCTCGCCGTGGTCGGCGACAATCCGATGCTGCTGGCGAACGAAGACCCGGCCAAGGTCGGGCGCGCCAGCAAGGCGAATTCCGTCGCCTATCAGCCGGCGCTGGAGAAGATCGCCGGCTTCGACATCAACTGGAACATCCTGGCCTATCCCAGCGCGGCCTGGGCGAAGCAGGTTTTCCCGGATGATGCCGAGGAGGTGGCGGTCGGCAAGTTGGCGGAGGCGATCTTCGCCGCTTCGCGCATCAACGAGGCCGATCCGGTGGCCGCCTGGGCGGCGCACAACGCGGCACTGCGGACCCGCCGCGACTGGCTGAACGGCCAGCGCTTCGCTTCTCTGCACTTCACCGGGCCGGGCACCGATCTCGTCGTCGGGCTCGCTGACGGCCATGACTGGCAGGGCGGCGCCTCGCCGGCCAAGAACGGCGTCGTCTGCAACCCGAACATCCCGACCGAGGAGGTCTTCACCACCCCGCATGCGCGCCGCATCGAGGGTCATGTCTCGAGCACCAAGCCGCTCTCCTATCAGGGCTCGCTGATCGACGGCATCCAGGTGCGCTTCGAGGGCGGCCGGATCGCAGAGGCCAAGGCTTCGCGCGGCGAGGCGGTCCTGAACAAGGTGCTCGACACGGACGAGGGCGCGCGCCGTCTCGGCGAGGTGGCGCTGGTGCCGCATTCCTCGCCGATCTCGAAGAGCGGCATCCTGTTCTACAACACCCTCTTCGACGAGAACGCCTCCTGCCACATCGCGCTCGGCCAGTGCTATTCGAAATGCTTCGTCGACGGCGCGAACCTCACGCCGGAGCAGATCGCGGCGCAAGGCGGCAACAAGAGCCTGATCCATATCGACTGGATGATTGGTTCCGGCGAGGTCGATATCGACGGTGTGCATGCTGACGGCCGGCGCGTGCCGGTGTTCCGCAAGGGCGAGTGGGCCTGAAGCGCGAACGTCTAGCCGACGCACCTTCCGTCATGGTCGGGCTTGTCCCAACCATCCACGTCTCCCTTCGTGGAATGCGGTGTTCAAGACGTGGATGCTCGCCACAAGGGCGAGCATGACGGTGTGTTTCCTCGTCAGGCCGGGTTCGTCCTGAGCCAATCCCCGAGCGACGGGCGATGCTGACCGTCACGACCGGTCGTGGCGGGGGCGGCGGCCATCGCGTTGAGCACGGCTTCCTGCGTCGCTTCAGTGGCTGCGCGGAAGAGCGTGTCGATGCGGTTCTCGTTGAGGGCGCGAAGCGGCACGAGATCGTTCGGCTGATCGTGGTCGATCGGATCAGCCGTCGAGAAGGCGACCGCGATGTCGCCGCTGCCATTGCCCCAGAAGGCGCCGAGCCGGGCGAGACCGGCGCCGCCACGCCGCGCGACCCGTTGCAGCTGCCGCGATTCCAGTGGCACGTCGGTCGCGATGACGAGGATGACGGAGCCGCGCTCGCTCTGCGGCTTGGCCTCCGGCGGGACGGGGCGGCGCCCGTCGGGCAGGACGAGATCGCCCGCATTGCCGAAATTCGCCAGCGCGAGCACGCCGAGCGTGTAATCGGCGCTGTCGAGATCGAAGCACCGCGAGGCTGTGCCGATGCCGCCCTTGAAGCCGAAGGCACTCATGCCCGTGCCGGCGCCGACCGCGCCTTCCGCGACTGGGCCTGAAGTGGCAGCGTCGAGCGCGGCGAAGGCATGCACCTGCGTCAGCGCGCGGGCGCGGATGTCCGAGAGATAGCCGTCATTGCATTCGAGCACGATCGGGTTGACCGTGCCGGTCTCGCGGCCGATGTCGGGATTGTCGGCGAGCGCGCGCGTCACCAGCGCGTCGAATCCGGTGCCGACGCTCAGCGTGTTGCCGAGCAGGAGGGGCGTCTCGATCTGGCCGAGTTCGGCGAGTTGCATCAACCCCGCGCTCTTGCCGAAGCCGTTGATGATTTCGACCGCCGCGCGCATCTTGCGGCGGAAGAGGTTGCCGTCATGCGGCAACAGCGCCGTGAAGCCGGTCAGGATGTCGCCGTCGCGCAGGGTGCAGTGCCCGAGCTTCACCCCCGCCACGTCGGTGATGGCATTGAGCGGGCCCGGCTGCATGATGCCGCAGGAAAGGCCGAAATCGCGCAGGCGCTGGGTCATGGTGCCGGGTCTCGATGGATCGTTCGGCGGGAATAGCATGGGCGCGTGCCGGCTCAAGCGCGTCAGGCGCGGGGCGGAATGAACGGCAGGGCAGTCCGCGCGTTTGAGATGGCGAAGCAGGGAGTGCGCCGATGTCCGATCCGTTCCATCTGCAGCGCTTTCTCGATGCGCAAGAGCCCGTCTGGGACGATGCGCTCGCCGAGGTGAAGGCCGGGCGCAAGCGCAGCCACTGGATCTGGTTCGTGTTTCCGCAGATGCGCGGGCTCGGCCTGTCCCCGAATTCGGAGTTCTACGGCATCGGCTCGCTCGACGAGGCGCGGGCCTATCTGGCACATCCGGTTCTGGGGCCGAGGCTCGCAGCGATCGTGGAGGCGGTGCTTGCGCATGAGGGACGCAGTGCAAACGCGATCTTCGGCTCGCCCGACGACAGGAAGCTGTGCTCCTCGATGACGCTGTTCGATGCCGCGAGCGGGGACGGCGCCAACGCCTATCGCGCGGTGCTGAGCCGCTTCTTCGACGGTCCCGATCCACGCACCTTGGAACTGCTTGGCAAGACCTAGCTTCAGCGCGGCAGCACCGTCCCGAGCCCCTGCGCGCGGGCTTGCGCGACGGCGAGATGGGCGAGGGCGAGGTCGGCGAAGGCGACGCCGCGGAAGGCGAAGAGGGAGCGCCCCACCGCCGAGTTCGGCTGCGGTGCAGCGGCCAATCCGATCAAATCGTGCTGGAAGGCGACGGTCGTGACGGGGGTGCCGTCGGCGCCGTAGGGCGCGCGCGATTGTTCGAGGCTGTCGGTTGCGAGCAGGTCGAAGGCCGGCAGCGTCTCCGGCTTCCAGCTGCGGCCGGTGTCGACTGCTACTGCCAGGGCGGTCGGCTTAAGGCGCTGCGCATCGAGGAAGGGCGTCATGCCCGCCGCGCCCGGCACCATCGAGATCACGATGTCGCTGCAGGCGAGCAGCGCATCAGGTTCGTCGAGGATTTCGGTGGCGAGCCCGGCTGCGCGTGCCGCTTCGGCGAGGCGTTCGGCGGAGGAGCGGCTGCGGCTGAGCATCAGCGCGTGGGTCAGGCCGGGATAGAGATCGCGGAAGGCGGCGAGATGGGCGTGGGCCTGCAGGCCGCAGCCGACGAAGCCGATGGTCTGCGGCGCAGCGGGTGCCAGTAGCGATGCCGCGGCGGCGCTGATCGCCGCGGTGCGGATCAGCGTGATCTCGTCGCCGTCGAGGACGGCGAGTGGCTGGCCGGTCTCATAGTCGCTGACGCAGATCAGCGCGCTCACGGCCGGCAGCGGTGAGCCGGCAGCGACGGGCGCCATCGCCACCCATTTCACCGTGGCGATCCCCTGCGCCGAGGAGGCGGCTGTCATCGCCTGGAAGCCATGGCCGGGGCCGAGCGTCAGCGTGCTCTTCGGCAGGCTGCGGTTCAGGCCGGCGCCATGGTCGCGAAATCCCTGGAGGACGGCCTCGCGCGCCGCGGCCGCCGGGATCGACAGCGCCCGGACGTTCTCGCGCGACAGATAAAGCAGGGTTTCGCTCATCCCGAGAGCTCCGTAACGGCAAGGCGCGGCGGCGGGAAAAACCCGCGTAAACGGGGGGATACAGCCGAGCTTGGCCGGCGTCGAGACGGCCGAGCGCGTTGCGATCGGGCGGGATCACAGGATTGACATCTTCATTAACCGGCGTATCGTTCCTTTTATTGCAACTCAAGTTCCGTTTAATGGAACTTTTAGGACCGATCCCGATGTCCATCCTGTCGTCGGCCGTGGATGTGCTTCGTTGCTTCTCCAGCACGCGTCACGATGTGACGGTGACCGATCTCGTGTCGCTGCTGGGCATGCCGAAGAGCAACGCCTCGCGGCTGCTGCGGGCGATGCGGGACGAGGGGCTGCTGGAAACCGTCGGCGACAGCAAGCGCTATCGCCCTTCGCTGCTGCTCAATCAGGTCGGGCATCTCTATCGTTTCGCGGCCTCGCTGATCGACCGCGCCGATGCTGTGGTCGGCAGAATCTCCGATCAGATCGGCCATACCGGCTATATCAGCGTCCGGCGCGGCAACGAGATCGTCGGCGTCACCGCCCATCCCGGCAGCCATGCGCTGCGCGTCGTCACCGCGATCGGCGACCGCATCCCCGCCTTCGCCTCCAGCACCGGCCGCGCCCTGCTCGCTCGGCTCTCGGACGACGAGGTTCGCGCGCTTTATCCGGCCGGCTTCACCGCGCCCTCAGAGACCGCACCGCAGACCATGGACGAGCTTCTGGCGCGCCTCGCGGTCGTCCGCAGCGCGGGCTTTGCCGAATCCCATGACGAGGCGGTGCGCGGCGTGCGAGCCATCTCGGTCGCCGTCGGCGATCCCGTCAGCGGCGACGAGGTGGCGATCTGCATCTCCTTCCCAGCCGCCACGGTGGAGCCGGCCGAGCGCCTCGCCATCATCCGTTCGCTGGGGGAGGGCGGCGCCGAGATCGCGGCCCTGACCCAGGACAAGCGCTTCTTTCCCTTGAACCTTCCCATCRCGGAGACCGCTCCATGAGCAATCGTTGGCGCATCGGCTTCGACATCGGCGGCACCTTCACCGATTTCATCCTCTACGACTCGCAGGAGCGCTCGGTCCGGCTGCACAAGCGCCTGACCACGCCGCACGATCCCTCCGAAGCCGCGCTGATCGGCCTCGGCGAGCTCGTCGATATGGCCGGGATCACGCTCGCCGATGTCGGCGACATCGTCCACGGCACGACGCTGGTCACCAACGCCGTGATCGAGCGCAAGGGCTCCAAGCTCGGCCTGATCACCACCAAGGG
The DNA here is from genome assembly GCF_056395485.1 of Allobosea sp. 10L417. Classification (NCBI taxonomy): domain Bacteria; kingdom Pseudomonadati; phylum Pseudomonadota; class Alphaproteobacteria; order Hyphomicrobiales; family Alloboseaceae; genus Allobosea; species Allobosea sp. 10L417. Next base: position 280,174 of record NZ_JBFTJP010000004.1, on the reverse strand, counting down.
CTTCCGCGACATCCTCGAAATGGGGACCGAGCAGCGCTACGACATCTACGACCTGTTCCTAACCTTCCCCGACCCGCTGGTCTCCCGCGAGCATCGCCTCGAAGTGGCCGAGCGCATCGACCGCGACGGCAAGGTCGTGACTGCGCTCGATGCGGAAGCGGTGCGCAAGGCCGCCCGCGAGCTCGAAGCTGCTGGCTGCGAGGCGATCGCGATCTGCTTCCTCAACAGCTACCGCAATCCGGCGCATGAGCAGGAAGCCGGCCGCATCGTCCGCGAGACCTGCCCGGAACTCACCGTCTCGCTGTCGAGCGAGGTCGTCGCCGAAATCTGGGAATACCAGCGCTTCGTCACCACGGCGGCCAATGCCTATGTCCAGCCGCTGATGCGCCGCTATCTGCAGCGGCTGGAGCGCGAGCTTGCGGCCCGCTCCTTCACCGGCGCGCTCCGGCTGATGCATTCGGCCGGCGGTCTCGTCTCGCCCGAGACGGCGCGCACCTTCCCGATCCGTCTGCTCGAAAGCGGCCCGGCTGGCGGCGGCCTCGCCACGGCGCTGTTCGGTGAGCTCGCCGGCCACAAGGACGTGATCTCTTTCGACATGGGTGGCACCACGGCCAAGGCCTGCATGATCGAGGATGGCCGCGCCGAGATCGCGCCGATGCTCGAAGCCGGCCGGGTCAACCGCTTCGCCAAGGGCTCCGGCCTGCCGATCAAGGCCCCCGTCATCGACATGATCGAGATCGGCGCCGGCGGCGGCTCGATCGCCGCCATCGACGAGGTCGGCCTGCTCAAGGTCGGCCCGCATTCGGCCGGTTCCGATCCCGGTCCGGCGTGCTACGGCATGGGCGGCGTGAAGCCGACCGTGACCGACGCCAATCTCGTGCTCGGCTATTACGATCCGAAATTCTTCCTTGGCGGGCGCATGGCGCTCGATCTGGAGGCTGCGCGCAAGGCCGTCTCGACAGTGGCCGCGCCGCTTGGCCTTTCCGTCGAGGAAGCCGCCTGGGGAATCCACAAGGTCGTGGTCGAGAGCATGGGCGCAGCCGCCCGCGTCCATCTCGTCGAGAAGGGCAAGGACCCCCGCCATTACGCCATGGTCGGCTTCGGCGGCGCCGGCCCGGCGCATGCGGTCGACGTCGCCCGCGTGCTCGGCGTCAAGCAGGTCATCATCCCGCCGGCCTCCGGCGCGGCCTCGGCGCTCGGCTTCCTTGCCGCGCCGCTCTCCTTCGACATGGTGCGCTCGCTGCCCGTCGAGTTCTCGGAAGGCTTCGATGCCGCCGCGGTCAACGCGATGCTCGGCCAGCTCGAAACGGAAGGTCGCAAGCACCTGATAGAAGCAGGGGTGAAGCCCGGCGACGTCACGGTCGAACGCACGGCCGATATGCGCCTTGTCGGCCAGATGCACGACATCTCCGTGCCGCTGCCATCAGGCACCATCGATGCGTCGAGCCTGGATGCCATCCGCGCGGCCTTCAGCAAGGCTTATTCCGCCCGCTACACCTCGGTCTATGAGGGCGCGCGGCTGGAGGCGATCAACTTCCGCGTCCGCTGCGCCGGTCCGGTTCCGACGCTCTCGCTCTCCGGCGCGGCCGGCGGCGGCAATGCGGCCGCCAAGATCAAGGGCAGCCGCCGCGCCTGGTTCGAGGGCGGCTGGAGCGACGCGGTGGTCTATGATCGCTACGCCCTGCGTTCCGGCGACACCGTCAAGGGCCCGGCGATCATCGAGGAGCGCGAGGCGACCACGATCGTCCCGCCCGGCGACAGCGTCGCCATCGACGACGTCCTGAACCTCATCATCCATGTCGCCCAGCCCAACGCGGCCGAGACGACGATCACCGCCGACATGCCGCTGGCTGAGGCCGCGCGCCGGATCGAGGCCGATCCGATCTCGCTGGAGATCATGTGGAGCCGGATGATCAACGTCGTCGAGGAGATGTGGTTGACGGTCTGCCGCACCGCCTTCTCGCTGGTGATCTCGGAAGCGCAGGACTTCGCCTGCGAATTGCTCGACCCTGAAGGCGAGACGCTGGCGCATTCGCCCCGCGCCATGCCGGTGTTCAACTTGACGCTGCCGCGCGCGGTCAAGGCGCTCTTGGAGCGCTATCCGGCGCAGACGCTGAAGCCCGGCGACGTGCTCATCACCAACGATCCCTGGCTCTGCGCCGGCCATCTCTTCGACATCGCGGTGGTGACGCCGGTCTTCCTCGGCAATCGCGTCGTCGGGCTGATGGGGACCGTCGGCCATGTCTCCGACATCGGCGGCACCAAGGACTCGCTGCGGGCTCGCGAGATCTACGAGGAAGGCTTCCAGATCCCGCCGATGAAGCTCTACGAGGCCGGCCGGATCAACGAGACGCTGGTGCGCCTGCTGGCTGAGAACGTGCGCAACTCCGAGCAGGTACTCGGCGATCTCCACTCCTTCGTCGCGGCCAACGCGATCGGCGCCGAGCGGTTGCAGTCCTTCCTCACCGATTACGGCATGCAGGATCTCAGGGCCCTCGCCCATGTCGTGCAGAGCCGCTCGGAAAGGGCGATGCGCGAGGCGATCCGCGCGCTGCCTGATGGAACCTATCACGGCACCGTCTCCAACAACCCGCTGGGCACGCCGATGACCTATCCGCTGGCGCTGACAGTGAAGGGCGACACGATCCATCTCGACTTCGCCGGCGCGCCGCCGCAGCTCCCGCAGGGCGGGCTGAACTGCACGCTCAACTACACGATGGCGCATGCGACCTATCCGCTGAAATGCATGCTGACGCCATCAGTGCGCGGCAATGCCGGCTGCTACCGCGCCTTCTCGATCGAGGCGCCGAAGGGCTCGATCCTGAACTGCGACAAGCCGCTGGCGGTGAACCTGCGCACCCGCACCGGCTGGTATCTGGCGCCGAACATCTTCCGCGCGCTGTCCAAGGCGGCGCCGAAGCAGGTGCAGGCCTTCACCGGCCTGCCCGTCGCGGCGAGCGTCTATGGCCGCGACCAGGCCGGCGACACCTATTCCGACATGCTCTTCGTCGGTGGCGGCCAGGGCGGCTCGGCCCATGGCGACGGCAAGTCGGGACTGCTCTACCCGACCTCGGCGGCGAACACCTCGATCGAGACCTTCGAGTCGCGCGTGCCGGTTCTGGTGGTCGAAAAGACCTATCTCACCGACTCCGGCGGCGCCGGGCAGCATCGCGGCGGTCTCGGTCAGCGCGTGCGGCTGCGCAAGCTCTCCGATGACGGGCTGCCGACGCTGGTCTCGCTCTATCCGGAAGGGGTCAACAACCCGATCCCCGGCCTGTTCGGCGGCAAGGCCGGCGGCGGCGCCTCGGGCCGGGTCATCGACGAGCAGGGCCATGTGCTGAAGGACGTCGGCACCGGCGAGCTCGTCCAGGTCAAGCAGCCGCACGAGATCGTCGAACTCGTGCTCGCCGGCGGCGCCGGCTACGGCCCGGCCGCGGAACGCTCGCGGGAGGCGATCGCCCGCGACATCGCGCTCGGCCTTGTCTCGCCCGACGCGGCCAAGCGGGACTACGGCGTGCAGGGAGCGCATGCCACGCAGGACGTCGGCGAGGCCAAGGCCGGCATCCTGGTTGCCTGACGGGCTGCATCGAAACGCAAACAGCCCGCAAGGGGCGATTATGGGGACCGAGGCATGAACAATCCGACTGAAGGGGTGCCTCGGCGGCACCCCAGCCTGTTCGAGCCGGCGACGCTGCTGCTCATCGCCGTGCTCTGCGTCTTCGGCGCGATCATCGGCATGCAGCTTCTGGTGTCGCTGGGCATCACCGCCAATACCTCGCTGATCGGCGCGCTCGCGGCCATGGCGCTTGCGCGCGTGCCGCTCGCGATCTTTGCCCGCTACCGCTCGATCCATGTGCAGAACCTGGCTCAGAGCGCGATCTCCTCGGCCACCTTTGGCGCGGCGAACAGCCTGCTCCTGCCGGTCGGCATTCCCTGGCTGCTCGGCCGGCCGGATCTGGTGCTGCCGATGCTGGCCGGCGCCTTCTTCGCGATGCTGCTCGATGCCTATCTGCTCTACCGGATGTTCGATTCCCGCGTCTTCCCGGCGACGGGCGCCTGGCCTCCGGGCGTCGCCGCCGCCGAGGCGATCAAGGCCGGCGACGAGGGCGGCCGCAAGGCGGTGCTGATGGGCATCGGCTTCGGCACCGGCGTCGTCGCCTCCTTCATCAAGATCCCGCTGGCCTGGATCGGCTTCGCCGGCTCGGCCGCCGTCACCGGCATCCCGATGTCGGCCTTCGGCGTCGCCTTCATCGGCAATGTCTGGGCGCTCACGATGTTCGGCGTCGGGCTGCTGCTGCGCGGCTATTCCGGCCAGCTGTTCGGGGGCCCGCTCTTCGAGACCATCATTCCCAAGGGCGACCTGATGGCCGCCTATATCCCGCACGGCTTCATGATCGGCGCCGGCCTCGTCGCGCTGCTGCAGGTCGCGCTGCTGCTGTTGCGACCGAGCGATGCCAAGAAGAACGAGCCAAAGGCAGGCGTTGGCGATGCGGAGGTGCGCCGTGCGCTCGGCCTCGGCACGATCGGCTATCTTGCCATCGCCATCTTCATTGCGCTGGTTGGCGGTCTGATGAGCGAGATGTCAGTGGGCATGCTGATCCTGTTCGTGCTCTACGCCGCCTTCGCGGCCTATGTGCATGAGCTGATCGTCGGCCTCGCCGCGATGCATTCCGGCTGGTTCCCGGCTTTCGCGGTCGCGCTGATCACGCTGATCATCGGCATGCTCATCGGCTTCCCGATGCCGGCCTTGGCTTTGCTCGTCGGCTTCTCGGCCGCGACCGGGCCTGCCTTCGCCGATATGGGCTATGATCTGAAGGCCGGCTATTTGCTGCGCGGCAATGGCGCCGACCCGGCCTTCGAGCTTGATGGCCGCCGCCAGCAGCTCTTCGCCGCGATGTTCGCCTTCGTCGTCGCCGGCGCGGTCGTGCTGTTCTCGTACCAGTCCTTCTTCGACCAGAACCTCGTCGCCCCCGTGAACAAGGTCTATGCCGCGACGATCAAGGCCGGCGTTGCTGATGGCGTCGCCTGGCAGCTCTTCCTTTGGGCGATTCCCGGCGCGATCCTGCAGTTCATCGGCGGGCCGAAGCGGCAGATCGGCGTACTCTTTGCCACCGGCCTTCTGATCAGCTTCCCGATGGCGGGCTGGGCGGTGCTGGCCGGCATCCTCTGCCGCGTGGTCTGGGAAAAGCTGCGCGGCAAGAGCGGCGAGGGCGATATGGAGGTCTTTGCCGCTGGCGTCATCGCCGGCGACGCGATCTTCTCCTTCTTCGACTCCGTCTCGAAGAATTTCTGGAAGCGTTGAGGGACCGAGGCCCGGACGAGAAACCGCCCGGGCCTTTTTCTTCTGTGCAGGACGAGACCATGAGCAAGCTCGGAACCCTCACCATCGGCCAGGCGCCGCGGGCCGACATCACGCCGATCCTGGATGCCGTGCTCAATGCGGACCTGCCCCAACGCCATGCCGGCGTGCTGGACGGTCTCAGCCGGGCTGAGATCGAACGCGATTTCGCCGCAGTGCCCGGCCAGCCGGTGTTGATCACGAAGCTGCTCGACGGCAGCGCAGTCGTCATCGACCGCACCCGGACCGAGAAGGCGGCGCAGCGCAAGCTCGCGCTGCTGGAGGCCGAGGGCTGCGGCACTATCCTGATGCTCTGCACCGGCCATTTCGAAAGCCTGAGCACGCAAAAGGCGTGGCTCGTCGAGCCGGACCGCATCCTGCCGCCGGCCGTGGCGGCGCTGACCCAGGGCGCGCAGCTGGGGATCATCGTGCCTCTGGCCGAACAGATTTCGTCAGAGGCCGGCAAATGGGCGCCGCTCGGCCGGGCGCCTCTCTATGCCGCTGCCTCCCCCTATGGCGGCGCGGGGGCTTCGGTTGCGGAAGCCGCGCGCGAACTGGCCGGACGCGGGGCCGAAATCCTGCTGATGGATTGCATGGGCTTCGTCGAGCGTCATCGCCACGAGGCGGCGGAGGCCGGCCTGCCGGTGATCCTTTCCAACAGCCTGATCGCCAAGCTGGTGTCCGAGATCGTCTGACGGCGCCGTCGTCCTGCCAGAATGAGAAAGGCCGCCTGTGAGGCGGCCTTTCTTGGGGCTGGGCCGCTTGGAGGCTTACTTTGCGGCGAAGACGCCGAGGCTGCTGGCGGTGATGTCGAAGGAGAGCGTCGCGACGACGGCGGCGCCGCACCAGTTGGAACGACCCGTGCCGGTGGCGATGCCGCGCGGATCGGCCGTCAGCAGGAAGCAGTTGTTCTTGGACAGGTCGGTGTCGTGGTAGCGCAGGTCGGCGGTAACGTTCTTCCAGGTATAGGAGACGCCGGCGTTCCAGTAGGTGTAGTCGGGCAGGTTGGTCGGCGGCACAGTCGACCAGATCGCGAGGTTGGTGGTGCCGAGCCAGTAATGGCCGAGCTCGCCGGAGACCGAGAGACCCTCGAGGAAGGGCAGGCTGTACTTGGCCGTCAGCGAGGCGTAGGTGCCGCTCGCGCCGGTCCCGAGCCAATCCCAGGCGTAGAACACGTTGGCGCCGAGCGTCAGGCTCTCGGCGAAGGTGTAGGAGACCTTGCCGTAGACTTCGGTGAAGTCGGTGTTCTTCGGCGTCCAGAACACGCCGGCGCCGTCGATCAACTGCTTTTCGGCGGGATAGTAATATTGCCAGACGCCGAAATCGAAGGAGAGGTCGCCGAATTTCGGCCGGATGCCGCCGTAGAAGTCGATCTCCGCGGTCGGGCTCGTCGCGAGATCGACGTTGGAGCCGTAGACGCCGAGATAGAACAGATTGTTGTAGATCTGCAGCTCGGCGCCGCCCTGGATAGCCGGCTTGCGATCGGTCTGCGAGATGCCGCGGAAATTGTAGTCGGTCATGCCCTTCACGCTGAGGGCGATATCGAACCAGGTGATCGCCGGAACGACCGGGGCGGGCGGCGGGCCTTTCTTGCTCGGCAGGTCTGAGGCCTGTGCCACGCCGACAGCGGCGGCCAGACCCAGTCCTAGAATCGAGGAACGGAAACGAACGGACATCTGCAGGAACCCCCTTGCCGCGCATTGATTTGCGCTGTCGTCCCAGCAAGCGGACGAGACCGACTTGGGCAAGACGAGGTTTTGGGCGCTTCGCCCACGCAAAAAGCAAAGGCCCCCGAAAGGAGGGCCTTCGCGCCTGCGAAATAAGCAAGCCTGTTTTATCCGTTGCGCTGTTGCATTTGCGTCACGCGACCAGTGACTGTTTTCGATGGGTCAGCGCGTCGCGGCCTGACTTGCATAGCCGGCCGTGGACTGGTCCAGGCTGGACGTCTTGAGCCCATTGGCCCGGCGCGGCGGGAGCGGGGCGCTGGTGGCTGTCGGCGTCGCCGGAACGACCGATGCGATCGGCGCGCTGCCGACACCCTGGTCGGCCGTAGCGCTGGAGCCGCCGCCGAAGACCGGCATGAAGCTGAGCGCGCGTTGCAGCAGGGGCTTTTCCTCTGCGGGAGCCACCGTCGCGACCGGCGTCGAACCCGCGCTTGCGAGAACCGGCGCCTGGAGGGCGTTGCCGGGCGCGACCTTGGCCAGCTGGGTCGCAGCCGGAGCTGCTGCCGGGCGCGGCGCGGCGGCAGGCTTGGCGGCCACTTCCGCCGGGGCGGCGGCGATGGCGGCGAGAACGGCGTCATTGTCGGCCGAAGCGGCGCGGATAGTGGCCTTCGCCTGGCCCTTGTCGTCGAGCACGACGACGCGCGGGCCGATCGACAGGGCGTCGGCGCGGCTGACGCCGACATCTTTCGAGGCCCAGGAAGCGGAGCGGTTGAGCGCGTCGGAGCCGCCGGAGAGCAGCGTCTGCTTGAAGGACGCGTGCTGGTCGCCGTCATCATAGATCAGCCGGATCGCCGGCGTGCCCTTGGCGACCAGCGAGGCGACCTGGACCTCGTCCTGCTGGCGCTTCGCGGCGACGGCGGCCGGAGCCGAGCCGCCGTTGAAGACATAGCGACCGCCGGCCACGGCGACGGCGGGCTCATTCCGGGTGACCTCGAAATAGTCCGTGCCTTCCTTCAGGTTCTTCCAGAAGGCGATGTTCGGGTCGAGACGGTGCTTGGCGAGGTTCTCAGGCGTCATCCGGAAGGGCAGGGCCTGCATCTGCACGGCGCGCTGGCCAGCATTCTGCGCCTCGCGCACCAGCGCGTAGATCTCGCCGATCTGGTCGTCCGTCATCGAGTAGCAGCCGGCCGAGGAGCAGGCGCCGTGGACCATCAGATGCGCGCCGGTGCGGCCATGCGCCCGGTCATAGGCATTGGGGTAGCCCATGTTGAACGACACGTAATAGGACGAGTTCGGGTTCATCTGCTGGGGCGCGATGGCATAGAAGCCCTCGGGCGCCATGCGGTCGCCTTCGCGCACCTTCGGGCCGAGCTGGCCGGACCAGCGGCACATCGGGAAGGTCTTGAGCAGGGCGTATTGGCCGTCGGCCTTGCGCTTCCAGACCTCGAGCTCCGACTCCTTCTTGTAGGAGCGGATCAGAATGGGCTGATCCTTGCTCATGCCCTTCTCGGACATCAGCGCGTAGGTCGCGGTCGGGATCGGGATGTTGTGCCGGGCGGAGCCGCGATAACGCTCCTCCTCACAGGCCGCCAGCGTCAATGCAACAAAAGCCACTAGCGCGAGTTGCTTGATTGCCACGTCGTCATTCCCATCGAACGGCAGGCCCAGAGTGCGACCTGTGACTTCGCAAGAGGGCCAAATTGTGCCCGTCGACTCGTTGTAGAAGCGTTAGCCTTGAGGGTTCCTTACCATAGGCTTGCCCCGTCTGGCCACATGGTCAACGGCCGGTAAAGAATCCTGCTTTCGCCGGTGCGAGATATCGCGCGCAAAGATTGCTCAGAGATTGCGCCCGATCGCGAGGAATTTTTCGGCGCGTTTTGCAACGATATCCTCGCCGCCGAGGCCGGCGAGATCGCCGAGCGCAGCTGCGATCGCATCGCCCGCGCGGCTGATAGCCGCGTGCGCGTCGCGATGGGCGCCGCCCGTCGGCTCCTGCACGATCCGGTCGATGATCCCGAACTTCAGCAGGTCCTGCGCCGTGATCTTCATGCCGGTCGCCGCGTCCTGCGCGCGGCCGGTGTCGCGCCAGAGGATAGAGGCCGCGCCTTCCGGCGAGATCACCGAGTAGATCGCATGCTCCAGCATGAGCACGCGGCTGGCGGCGGCGATGGCGATGGCGCCGCCCGAGCCGCCCTCGCCGATGACGAGCGCGACGCTGGGGCTGCGCAGCCCGAGCCAGGTCTCGGTCGAACGGGCGATGGCCTCGGCCTGGCCGCGCTCCTCGGCCTCGATGCCGGGATAGGCGCCGGCGGTGTCGACGAAGCTCAGCACCGGCAGGCCGAAGCGGTCGGCCGTTTCGGCGAGGCGCACCGCCTTGCGGTAGCCTTCGGGCTTGGGCATGCCGAAATTGTGCCGGATGCGGGTCTCGGTCGAATCGCCCTTTTCCTGGCCGATGATGCAGACCGGCTCGCCGCGGAAGCGGCCGAAGCCGCCGACGATGGCCTCGTCCTCGCCGAAGGCGCGGTCGCCGGCGAGAGGCGTGAATTCCTCGATCAGCCCGGCGCAGTAATCCTTGAAGTGCGGGCGCTGCGGATGGCGCGCCACCAGCGTCTTCTGCCAGGGCGTCAGCGCCGCATAGATGTCCTTCAGAGCCTGGTTGGCCTTGGCGTCGAGCTTGCCGATCTCTTCCGACAGGGAAATGCCGTCGCCGCGTGCCTCGAGTGCCCGCAATTCATCCGCCTTCGCCTCCAGTTCGGCGACCGGTTTCTCGAAATCCAGATAGCTACGCATCGTGATCCAGTTCAGAATCCGCGCGAAAATCGGGCGGAACAGCGGTTTACGGCACAACCGGCGCGAAAGGCGGCGGACCTTGGCCGCGACCCGGCGAAAATGTCAACCCGTTCGGCTTTCCGTCGGCGCGGCCGCTGCGCGCGGCGTGGGAGCCGGCTGCGGCAGCAGGACCGGCCGCAACGCGAAGCTGCGCCGCGTCGCGCGCAGGGGCGCGCGCCGGTAGAACTGCTTGGTCGCGTCGATGACATGCACGCCCGCAAAGGGCAGCGAGAGGCCGGCCCCGATCTGTTCCCAGACCGGGGCGGAACGCATCAGGAGCCGCCGCTGCAGCGGCGGGACATAAAGCGCCTCCGTCCAATGCTCCGGCGAGAATTCGGCGGCGCGCATCAGGGCGGAGAGCTGCCGGCGGCTGAAGGGGCGGCCCTGGCCGAAGGGCGTGCCGTCCATCCGGGCCCAGAGCCCGCGCCGGTTGGGCACGACCAGGATCATCCGCCCGCCGGGACTGAGGACGCGCGAGACTTCGTCGAGCAGGTCGTCCGGGCTTTCCGTCTCCTCGAGCGCATGGACGAGGACGACCCGGTCGATCGAGGCGGTCGGCAGCGGCAAGAGCGTCGGTTCGACCAGGGCCGAGGCGGAGAGGCCGGGCGTCGGCCAGTTCACGACGCCCTGCGCCGCCGGCATGAAGGCGATGGTCCGCTCGGCCTGCATGCCGAGCACGGAGAGATAGGGCGTCGAGAAGCCGAGGCCGAGGAGCCGCTGGCGCGAGCAGTCCGGCCAGAAGCGCAGCATCGTCCGGCCGATGAAGCGCCGGGCCACATGGCCGAGCGGGCTGGCATAGAAGGCGCGCAGATCGACGACGTCGAGAGGCATGGCGCTTGAGATGGAACGCGCGGCGGCCGAACGCAAGGGCCGCGTGGCAGCAGCGGCAGGTGCCGGCTGCGTTGCTGCGGGTTGATCGGGCGCCGGGCATGGCCCATTCAAGAAGACGATCATTCATCGGCCCGTCGGGCCGACCCTGCCGGAGGAAGCCATGCCGCTCGACCTTCACATCTTCCGCACGCTCAGCGACAACGCCGGCGCGCTGCTCCACGATCCCGGCACCGGCGCCTGCGCAGCCATCGACGTGCCCGATGCCGGCGAGATGCTGGCCGCGGCCCGGCAGAAGGGCTGGACGATCAGCGACATCTTCATCACCCACGCGCATCACGATCACACGCAGGGCGTCGCGGAGGTGAAGCAGGCAACCGGCGCCAAGGTTATCGGCCCGGCTGACGCCCGCGCCAGTGCGCCGCTCGACACGGTGGTCGGCGAGGGCGATGTCGTCGCGCTGGGCGGGGAGCGTTTCGAGACCTGGCATACGCCCGGCCATTCCGACGGCCATCTCAGCTATGTCGGGCGCGGCGCGAAGCTCGCGCTTGTCGGCGACGTCGTCTTCGTCATGGGCTGCGGGCGGGTCCAGCCGGGGCAGATGGACAGGATGTGGGCCTCGCTGTCGCGGCTGATGGCGCTGCCGGGCGATACGCGCCTGCTCGGCGGCCATGACTACACTCTGGCCAATGCCCGTTTCGCCCGGTCGGTCGATCCGGCGAACGAGGCGCTCAAGGCGCGCTTCGCCGAGGCCGAGAAGGCCAAGGCGGAGGGGCGCTTCTGGGCGCTGACCACGGTGGCGGACGAGCAGGCGACCAACCCGTTCTTCCGGGCCGGCGAGGGCGCGCTCGCCGCTTCCGTCGGGCTGGCGGGCGCTTCGGCCGACAAGGTCTTCGCGGCCCTGCGCGAAGCCAAGAACCGGTTCTGACCATGCCGATGCAGCTGGACGGGCTGACGGCGGCGGAGGTCATCCGGCTCCTCGAACTGAAGCCCCATCCCGAGGGTGGCCATTACCGCGAGACCTTCCGCGATCCGGCCGGGCCGGAGGGCAGGGGCTTCTCGACCGCGATCTATTACCTACTCGACACTGGCGAGACCTCGGAATGGCATCGCGTCGATGCCGCCGAGATCTGGCATCACTATGCCGGCGCGCCGCTGGTCATCACGGTCTCGTCGAATGGCCACGACGCCTCGGCTCATTATCTCGGCACTGAGCTTGCCGCCGGCCAAAGGCCGCAATTCGTGGTGCCCGCCGATTGGTGGCAGAGTGCGACCTCGCTCGGCGCCTGGACGCTGGTCGGCTGCACGGTCGCGCCAGGCTTCGAGTTCTCGGGTTTCGAGATGGCGCCGCCGGGCTGGCGGCCGACGCCGCGCAAGCCGGCGGAGGGATGAGATGCTGACGAAGACGGAAGACAGCGCGCTCGTGCTCGGCTGCGAGCGGCGGATCATCAATGCCTGGCCAGCCCTGTCGACGCTCATCGTCGGAGACTGGGCGCTGCGTTTCGCCAATGGCTATTCCGGCCGGGCCAATTCGGCAACGCCGCTGGTCTATGGCGCCGAGCTCGACGATGCGACGCTCGATCTGATCGCGGAACTCTATCGCGCCGATGGGTTGGCGCCGAGCATCCGGCTGACGCCGCTCGTCACCGAGGCGACCCGCGCTGCAGTGCTGGAGCGCGGCTATCGGGTCAAGGACAAGTCCTTCGGCCTCATCGCGCCGCTCGCCGGCCTCGACGTTTCCGAAGAGCCCGAATTGCAGATCGAGGCGCGGCCGAGCCTGGAATGGACCGCCGGCGTCGCCGCTCTCCAGAGCGGCATCAAGACCCATGTCGGCAATCTCGCCGCGATCGTCGAGAAAGTCAGGCTGCCGGCTGCCTTCGCCACCTGGCTGGTCGAGGGCGAGGCCGTCGCCTTCGGCATGAGCGTGGCCGAGCGTGGCATGGCCGAGATCGGCCTGATCTGCGTTCACCCCGATCATCGCGGCCATGGCTATGGCCGCAAGATCGTCAGGGGGCTGCTGGGCTGGGCCGGGGCGATGGGCTGTGGCGATGCCTATCTGCAGGTGGAGCAGAGCAACGCCGTCGCGATCAATCTCTACCGCAGCCTCGGCTTCCGCCAGCTCTATAGCTACGAGACCCGTCTGCTCGACTGAAGCCGTCGTTCTCGGGCTTGTTCCGAGAATCTCTGGCCGGAGACGCCGGAGCCTTCGTGTCACGAGATGCTCGGCTCAAGCCCGAGCATGACGGCGAGCAGCTCAGCGGATCAGCAGCGCCGTGCCATAGAGCCCGACGGCGAACAGGGTGTGGCTGACGAAGTTGAGCAGGCGGATCTGACCGGCATTCGGCTTCTTCGAGGCGGCGACACCCATGCCCATGCCGGGCTGCAGGATGAACCAGCCGCAGCCGATCGTGGCCCAGCCGACGATCAGCGCCGGCAGGAAGGTCGGGTTGCGGGCCCAGTCCGCGCCCCAGATCGCGAGGACGACGCCCGCGAAGGCGATGCCGACGAGATAATGGCAGATCCAGCCGATGGCGAGCTCGCCTGCCACCGGTTCGGATTTGGCGATGTCGGCATGCCACATGCGGCCACGCGGCAGATGGGCGAACCAGCGCCCCGGCATCGCCCAGTTCGGCTTGGGCAGCCCGAAAAGTCGCAGCAGCTGCGCCCAGAGATCGGTGAGCGCCGTCGCGCCTGCCCCGATGACGATCATGCGCAAAATCAGATCAGACACGTTCCGCCCCCAAGGCCGCCTGCCGCGGCTCTTGCCTGTTGGAGCGGCGATTGTGGCGGCGGTCAACTGCAGCGCCTACCTGTCTGCGCGGGGTGCGGGCTGCATGTGGCGCATCGCCCTGGCGTCGGAACCCCGCGCGCCGTTGCCGGGTTGCCTTCGCGAAACCGCGGGGGAGATTCTTCATGGCCACAGCGAATGCCGAACAACCACGCAATGCCGGGACCGGGCCGCATGGCGCTGCCGAGCTGCCCTCGGTCACCGTCACCAGCTACAATCTGGAGGTGCGGGACGATGATGGCTTCGTCGGCGACAAGGCGAGCCGCGGTGCTTTCGTCGAGCATCTCGATGCGCTGCGCAGCCATCTGAAACGCAACGGCGACGATCCGCTGAAGGGCAAGACCGCCGAGATCAGCAAGAAGGAGCTCGATGCGCTGATCAAGGAGGGCGAGGCCGCCGAAGCCGCTCTGGTGCTGAGCGCTGTCGAGGGCTTCGCCCAATCGCTTGCCTTCGTCATCCGCCGCTTCGCGCGCCTGAAGAGCTGGGCCGCTGTCGAGCGCATCGTCGTCGGCGGGGGCTTCCGCGAGAGCCGCGTCGGCGAGCTCGCCATCGCGCGGGCCGCGATCATCCTGCGTACCGATGGCCGCGATCTCGATCTCGTGCCCGTCAGCCATCATCCGGACGAGGCGGGTCTGGTCGGAAGCGCGCATCTTGCGCCGAAATGGATCTTCGAGGCCTTCGACAGCCTCGTCGCTGTCGATATCGGCGGCTCGAACATCCGCGCCGGCATCGTCGAGCTCCGGCAGCAGAAGGCGCCCGATCTGGGCAAGGCCCGTGTCTGGAAATCGGAGCTCTGGCGCCATGCCGATGAGCAGCCGAGCCGCGATGAGGCGATCAAGCGTCTCGGCAAGATGCTGCGGGACCAGATCGCGAATGCCGAGAAGGAGGGCCTGCGCGTCGCGCCCTTCATCGGCGTGGGCTGTCCCGGCCTGATCCAGCCGGACGGGGCGATCGAGCGCGGCGCGCAGAACCTGCCAGGGAACTGGGAAAGCAGCCGCTTCAACCTCGTCGACAGCATCCGCGAACTCGTGCCGGAGATCGGTGATCACGAGACGGAAATCGTGATGCACAACGATGCCGTCATCCAGGGACTGAGCGAGATGCCGGCGATGCAGGACGTCGAAAACTGGGCGGTGCTGACGATCGGGACCGGGCTCGGCAATGCGAGCTATCGCAATCGCACGAGTGCCAAGGAAACCGGCAAAGCAGCAGGCAAACGCTGATCCCGGCATAGGTCATGCCATCTTCAGGTCGTGTTTTGCGGCGATGAGCGGGCCGCAGCCGCGATCTGGCTTGCCATGTCCGCTTGCCATCCGAGGAGCATCCGCTTTGCCGGCCGCCGAATTCCGCTCTCCGTCTTGCCTTGCGCGCAAGGCTGTGCCGAGGGTCGATCCCGAGCCGAATCATCCCGGGGAGCAGGGCTGCACCACCATGGCAGGGCGCATGGCACACGCACCGTTCCATAGCCTGCAGCGGCTTCTGGCCGCCTGCCTGCTGCTCCTCGCGCTGGTTATGGCGGCCGCGGCGCCGTCCTTTGCCCAGACGGCTGCGACCCCTGCCGATCCGAACAGCGCACGGGCGCGGCTCGATGCGGTCCGCACCGAGCTGGCGCAAATTGAGACGACGCTGGCCTCTCCGGAAGCGAGCGATACGGAGCTGCAGCGTCAGCGGATCCGCCTGCAGCCCTCGCTCGATCAGCTGCGCGTCATCATCGCCGAACAGACGCCGCGGGTCGAGCAGGCCAAGCTTCGCCTCGATCAGCTCGGCCCGAAGCCCGATGCCAATGCGCCGCCCGAAAGCGCCGAGATCACGCGTGACCGCGAGGCCCGCGCCAAGGCCTATGCCGACGCCGACGAGACGCTGAAGATCGCCAAGGCGTCGTTGCTTCAGGCGGAGCAGCTCCAGAGCGCAATCGGCGACAAGCGCCGCGAAATCTTCGCCAAGACTCTATTCGCCGCTGGGCCCTCCATCGCCAATCCGGAGGTCTGGAGCAACGCGGTCGCGACGGCGCCTGAGGATCTGCGGGCGTCCGGTTACATCTTCGGCGGCTGGCTGGAAGGGGTGACGGACGCCTTCTCCGGGACGCGCGGTGGTGTGGTCGCTCTGGCTTTGCTCGGCGCCGTCCTGCTCTACGTCGCCCGGGCACGCTATCTGCCGCGTTTCAAGGCGCGCTACAGCAACACGCAGGACGCCGGCAATCTGAATTGCCTCTATATAGCGCTCGCCCATATCGTCGCGGGCGCGGCGCCGCCGGTGCTGGCCAGCTGGCTGATCTACAAGGCGCTGAGCACGACGGGGCTGTTGCCGCCGCGCATCCAGCCGGTGATCTGGGCCGTGGTTGTCGGCCTCGCCTTCTTCGCCTTCGTCCAGGCGCTGGCCGATGCCCTGTTCGCGCCGTCCAGCCCGCAGCGTCGTCTGGTCCGCGTTCTCGACCCGACGGCCCGCAGTGTCGTCTGGATCGCTTCTTCGCTCGCGCTCGTGATGTCGGTCGGCAAGGTCTTCGAGGCCTGGCTCCAGGCGATCGCCGCAGGCCTCGCAATCTCGATCATCGTCAAGGCGTTGTTCGCCATTCTTTTCGCCCTGACGCTGATCGCCGGGCTCTACCAGATTCGCGATGACGACGAGGTCGAGCAGGAGGCTTGCCTCGGCCCCTATGTGCCGGTGGACGGGGCAAGCCTCGGCCCGGTCCGGATTCTCGGCTGGATCATCGGCTTCCTGATCATCGCCTCGGCGCTCAGCGGCTATGTCGTCTTCGCCGCCTTCCTGGCCGAGCAGACGCTCTGGATCGGCGTCGTCGCTTGCCTGTTCCTGCTGGCCTTCCAGTTCATCGATCTCGGCCTTCCACGGCTCCTGACGGGCAAGGGCCGTTTCGCCCTGACGTTGAGGGCCGGCATGGGGCTGCGCAGCACCACGCTGGACAAGGTCGCGGTTATCAGTGTCGGCGTCCTGAAGCTCCTGCTGATCGTCGTTACGGTTCTCATGGTGCTCGCGCCTTGGGGGCTGGAATCGACCGATTTTCTGGTTTCGCTGCGCGCCGCCTTCTTCGGCTTCCAGGTCGGCGGCGTCACGATCTCGCTCTCGACCATCGTCGTCTTCGCCTTCGTCTTCGGGCTCGGCATCGCCGCGACGCGGGGGCTGCAGCGCTGGCTCGACAATCAGTTCCTGCCGACGACGGCGCTCGATCCCGGGTCGCGCAATTCGATCAGCACGGCGGCGGGCTATGTCGGCTATATCGGCGCGGTGGCGATCGCGGTCTCGGCGGTGGGCCTGAGTCTCGAGCGTCTGACGCTCGTCGCTTCGGCACTTTCGGTCGGTATCGGTTTCGGCCTGCAGTCGGTGGTGTCGAACTTCGTCTCGGGCCTGATCCTGCTCTGGGAGCGGCCGATCCGCGTCGGCGATCAGGTCCTGGTCGGCGACATCGAAGGCATCGTCAAACGCATCAATGTCCGCTCGACCGAGATCGCGACCTTCGACCGCTCGACGGTGATCGTCCCGAACTCGAACCTGATTTCGGGCGTGGTGCGCAACCGCGTCCGCAATGACCGGACCGGCCGCGTGCTGATCGCGCTCTCCGTTCCGCGCACCCTGGAGGCGGGGCAGGTGCGGGCTATGCTGTCGGAGGTCGCCGCGAACCATGGCGACGTGATGCAGAAGCCGCCGCCGGTCGTGCAGTTCAAGAAGCTCGGCACCACGACGATGGATTTCGAGCTGGTCTGCGTGGTGGGAGATGTCGAAATCGTCGGGCGCGTGACCAGCGACCTGAACTTTGCCATCCACAAGCGCCTCGCCGATATGGAGCCGGCGGCCGCCACGCCTGAATTGATCGTGCGCGGGCTGGAAGGCGTCGAGCACTCCCTCGACAGCATCGCTACGGCGGTCGGGCGAGATGCGGGCGGGCAGGCGAAGCGGGCGGCGGTGAAGCCGGCCGCGTCTGCCGCTGCTCGTCGTTCCCGCAAGCCGACCGAGGCCGGGGAGAGCGAGGAGGAGACCGCCGAAGCGGCGAAGCCCGCCCCGCTCCCTGTGCACGAATCCGCCAAAGAAGACAGCAAGGAATGATCGGATGCCCAGCCTTTTGCGCCACGCCGCCGGCCGGCGCGCGATGACCTGCCCGGCCGCGCTGGTCGGCGCGCTCGCCCTTCTCGGTGTAGCCGGTTGCACCGAGCCGCAGCGCCAGGGCCAGCCGGCGTTCTATCGCGACCTCGGTTCCGCCTCGGCCCAGGTCGATTCGGAGCAGGCGCGGGCGATGATCTCGGCCTATCGTCTCAATGCCGGGCTCGGCACGCTGAAGCTCGACCCGGCGCTGGTGGAGGCTGCGCAGCGCGAGGCGGCGGCGATGGCCGCCTCCGACAAGCCGGTGCAGGCCGATGCGGTCAAGGCCCGGCTTGCCAGGGAAGGCCAACCGGGGGCCGAGGCCAATCTCTCCGCCGGCTACCGGCGCCTCGCCGAAGCCTTCTCCGGCTGGCGGGACTCGCCCCAGCACGACCGCGTCATGAAGGATGCCAGGGCCAAGCGCATGGGCATCGCGACCGCCTATGCGCCGGGCTCGAAATATCAGGTCTACTGGGCGCTGATCGTCGCGCCGTGACGCAGGAGCACTTCCACGTTTCGCAGAAGCGTGGACGTGCTCCATCTCTATATTTTGCTGCATTTTCTTCACGCGAACCGGCGTTCGCTTCGCTCGAAAATGCTCTGGCGTCGGGGGCTCTCGCTCCCGCCACGGGCTGTCAGCGGCTGCGGGCTGCGCCCCTTACGGCGCGGCGCGGACGAGGCTAGCCTGCGGATCATGCCTCCACGACCCCGCAAGCCCCTTTCCCTGACGACCCAACAGGCCCGGCGCATCTGGCTGCACGCCCAGCGTCTTGATACGCGCGAGCCCTTCGGGGCCGGGCCTGCCGCGGCGCGGGCGGCAGTCGAGCAACTCGGCTATGTGCAGATCGACACGATCAACGTGATCGAGCGCTGCCACCACCACATTCTCTATGCCCGCATTCCCGCTTATCGCCGGGCCGATCTCGCCCATCTGCAATCGGTCGAGAAGAGCGTCTTCGAATACTGGACGCACGCCCTCTCCTACGTGCCGACCCGCGACATCCGCTATTTGCTGCCGGAGATGAAGGCGCATCGCGCGGAACCGAAGCGCTGGTCGGCAGTCGGCGCGCGCGAGGAGACGCGCAAGCTCCTGCGCCGCATCCGCAGGGACGGTGCGCTGACGATCCGCGACATCGAGGAGGAGCTGATCGAGAAGGCGCATCTATGGGCCAGCAAGAAGCCGTCCAAGGGCTTGCTGGAGCGCGCCTTCTACGATGGCGAGCTCGCGATTTCCGCGCGCTCCGGCATGCTCAAGACCTATGAGCTGTTCGACCGGCACTTCCAGTGGGAGAAAAAGCCGACACCGGCGAGCGAGCGGCATGTCACCGCCTACAAGCTCGACCGTGCCCTGAGCGCGCAGGGGCTCGTCAGCCTCGATTCCGCCTGCCATCTCGACGCGCCCAGCAAGAAGGCGGTGGCCGAGCTGATCGCGGCCCGCGTCAAGCGCAGGGAACTTGTCGAGGTTGCGGTGGAGGGCGCCGGCAAGACGCAGCATTGGGCGACGCCCGCATCGCTGGAGTTGTCGGAGGCGCCGGAAGAGACGCTGATCCACATCCTCTCGCCCTTCGATCCGCTGATGATCCAGCGCAAGCGGGCGAAGCTCTTCTTCGATTACGCCCATATCTTCGAGGCCTATCTGCCGAAGGAGAAGCGGGTTTACGGCTATTTCGGCCTCCCGGTACTGGCGGGGGACCGTATCGTCGCGGTGCTCGACCTCAAGACCGACCGCGCCGCCGGCAAGCTCCTGATGCAGCAATGGAGCTGGCTCGACGGTTGTGAGACGCCGGCGCTGAAGGCCGCGATCGAGGAGGAGCTGCAGCGCTTCGAGCGCTTCCAGCTCGGGCGGGGCGAAGCCGAGCTGGAGGCGCTGCCCGAGATCACAAAAATGTCGGCTTGATCGGCGCTGTTGCGCCCATCGGGGGCGGAAGGCGCGAAACGAGCGGATGACGGCGAATTTCCGGACCGGTGATTTCGTGCCGCCGCGGGCTGCGGCCTGAGCCATGCCGGCCGCGAGCCGCATGCGCCGGGCGATGCCCGATCCCGGCCTGCCAACCGCATTGCTCGTCCATGCGGCGCTGCTGGCGTGGCTCGCCTCCGTCGCTATCCAGCAGTTCGACAAGATGCCGGCCTTCGTCGAGCAGAGCGTCGATGTCGAGCTGCAGACGCCCGAGCAGTTCGAGGCGATGATGCGCCCGCCGCCGCCGCCACCCGCGCCGCCGGCCGAGCCTGCTCCGGTGCTGCAGCCGGCTCCGCAACTGCCCCTGCCGTCAGCCCCGGCACCCGCGGAGCCGCGGGCCTCGGCCGAAACGGACGGGCTGGTCCGGCCGCGGCGCCTGCTGTCGCAGCAGGTTCTGGCCGATCCGCGCAGCCGGGAGGCGTTGGCGCTGCTGCCGCGGCTGGCGCCAGATGAGCGCGCCGAGCAGCTTTGCGGGTTGGAGGCGATGGGCCAGATCCATGCCTGGCAACGCAGCTACGAGCCCGACCGCGTCAGTGCCTATGCAACGGCCGACACCCGCTATGCCGGCCATATCATGCGGGCGGAGGGGGCGGCTTTCCGTAGCAGGCGTCGCTGGTACGGATTGCGTTTCGAGTGCACGATTTCCCCCGATCTCAAGCGGGTGACGGCGTTCGCCTTCCAGGTTGGCGATCCGATTCCGCAGGCCCGCTGGGAGGCGCTCGGCCTGCCGGCCGTGCACTGAGGCAGCGCGTCGTCAGGCGCCCAGCAAGTCGATCAGCGGCGGAATCAGCGGCTCGTCGGCCGGCGGCATGGCGAGATCGCGCAGCTTGCCGGGGCGGACCCATTTCAAAGCCTGGCCCTCGCGGGAGGCGACGCTGCCTTCCCAGCGCCGGCAGATATACAGCGGCATCAGCAAGTGAAATTCGGGATAGGCGTAGCTGGCGAAGGTCAGCGGCGCGAGGCAGTCCTCCTTCACGGCGATGCCGAGTTCTTCATGAAGCTCGCGGATCAGCGCCGGCTCCGGCCGCTCGCCCGCTTCGAGCTTGCCGCCGGGGAATTCCCAGAGGCCAGCGAGCGCCTTGCCCTCGGGGCGCCGCGTGACGAGCACGCGGTTGTCGGCATCGATCAAAGCGCAGGCGACGACGAGGAGCAGCTTCACGGAGGTGGGACTCAGTTGCCGGAGAGGATGACCTGGACGGGCTCGGTTTCCTTGCCCGTCAGCGTGACGCTGTCATAGACCAAGCCGCCCTCCCGCGTGAAGGCGTTCTCATCGCCCCAAATCACCTGGGTGGTGACGAAATAGGAGCCCGGCGCGACCTTGTCGAAGGCGAAGCGGCCATTGGCCTCGGCCTTGGTCGTGCGGGTGTATTCGGCATAGGCCGGATCGACCGTGTCAGCAGCCGGGTAGGCGTGATGCGGGACGTATTTGCCCTGGCCGTAGAGATTGGCGAAGCGCTCGCGGGCAAAACCGGTGGCGGGGATGAGGCGCACGACCTGGCCGGCGGCGTTGACCACCGTGCCGCTCGGCTTGGTGCGGAAGGCATGTCCGGCGATGACGCCGTTGCCCGGCTTCTTGATGACGGCAGCCTCGTCCGTGGAGAACGCCACAGTTGCCGGCTGGCGCTCGACGCAGCCAGCCATGGCGGCTCCAGCCAAGATGGCCGCCGCGATAGTCCCGATCCTCATGAGGCCCCCACCTTGCGCGGCGCCGTCGTGACGAGGAAGACGCCGGCCAGGATGATGCAACCGCCCAGGATTTGACGCAACCCCAGGTGTTCATGCAGGACGATGACGCCGAGGATCACCGCCACCGTTGGCACGAGATAGCCGGTCATCGCGGCCCGCGTCGGCCCCGCCGCCCGGATCAGCCGCATGAAGACGGTCACCGGGATAGCGGTGGCGACGATGCCGAGGGCCAGCATCGCCGGCAGATGGCCGCCAAGCGGGACGAAGGCCGCGGGGCCAAGCACGACGAGCGTCAGCGCGGTCGCGATGGTGCCGGAGAACATCTGCTGGCCCAATGCGAGCCGGGCCGGATCGCCCGTCGCGGTCGGCACGGTGCGGACATAGAGATTGGCGACGGCGTAGCTCAGCGTCGCGCCGATCATGGCGAGGACGCTCAGCGCGGTGCCGCCGCCCTCGAACAGCCGAGGGCCGATCAGCAGCGCGACGCCGGTCATTCCAAGCAGGATGCCGCCGAAGCGACGCCGGCTCAGCCGCTCCTCGGAGAAGATGAGGTGGGCGGCAAGCGCGGTGACGAGCGGCCCCGCCGACTGGATCATCGCTGCGGGCCCGCTGGCGAGCTGGATCAGCGCGTAGCCGACGAGCACGTTCGGCAGCCAGCCATTGGTGGTGCCCAGCACGAACCAGGGCAGGATTTCGGCGCGCCGCGGCAAGGGGCTGCGCCCCCGCCCTAGGCTCCAGAGCGACAGCACGGCAGCGCCGAGCAGGCCGCGGCTGGCGGCGATCGCCAGCGCCGAAACCTCGCCGCTCATCAGCTTGATGAACAGGTAGCTCGACCCCCAGAGCAGGGAGCAGATCGCGAGGTTGACGGCGATGAAGCTGCGGCTGGGTTCCTGCTGCGGCGCGGCCTCAGGAGCGATAGTCGCCATTGATCTCGACATAGGCCTTGGTCAGGTCGCAGGTCCAGACCGTGGCCTTGCCGCGTCCGATGCCGAGATCGGCGGTGATGACGATACTGTCGCCCTTCATGTAGTCCGACACCGCCTGCTCGTCATAGGACGGAGCCCGCGCGCCCTGCTTCGCCACGACGATGTCGCCGAAGCCGATATCGAGCCTGTCGCGATCGGCCGGCTCGCCGGCCTTGCCGACGGCCATGACGACGCGGCCCCAATTGGCGTCCTCGCCGGCGATGGCGGTCTTGACCAGCGGCGAATTGGCGATCGAGAGCGCGACCCGCTTGGCCGAGCGGGCCGAGGCCGCGCCGCTGACGCGCACCTCGACGAATTTCCGCGCGCCCTCGCCGTCCTTGCAGACGAGATGGGCGAGTTCGAGCAGGATCGAATTCAGCGCCCGCTTGAAGCCGGAGAGCCGGGAATCGTTGATTTCGGTGATGGCGGGCACGCCGCGCTCGGCCGCCTTGCCGGTGGCGAAGAGCATCAGGGTGTCCGAGGTCGAGGTGTCGCTGTCGACGGTGACCGCATTGAACGAACCCTTCACGCCCTTCGACAGCAATGCCTGGAGCACCGGGGCGGCGATCGGCGCGTCGGTGAAGACGAAGGAGAGCATCGTCGCCATGTCCGGCGCGATCATGCCGGCGCCCTTGGCGATGCCGGCGATGACCACTTCCTTGCCGTCGATCTTGGCCTTGCGGGTCAGCGCCTTCGGGAAGGTGTCGGTGGTCATGATCGCCTTGGCGGCGTCGATCCAGGGGCCCTCAGCGGCACGCTTGGCGCAATCGTCGAGCACGCCCTTGAATTTGGTCGCGTCGAGCGGCTCGCCGATCACGCCGGTCGAGGCGATGAAGACCTCCTGCGGCTTGCAAGCCGCAGCCTTGGCGGCGATCTCGGCGGTGAGCTTGACCGCGTCACGCCCCTTCAGGCCGGTGAAGGCATTGGCGTTGCCGGAATTGACGACGACGGCGCGGGCAGAGCCTTGCGCGAGGTTCTCGCGGCACCAATCGACCGGGGCCGACGGGCATTTCGAGCGCGTGAAGACGCCGGCGACCTGGGTGCCTTCGTCGAGCAGCGCGAACCAGACGTCCTGGCGGCCCTTGTAGCGGATGCCCGCCTCGGCGGTGGCGAAGCGCACGCCCGGAACCGGCGGCACCTTGGGCTGGCGCTTCGGCGCGAGCGGGGAAACGGGGACATCCTTGCCGGCCATCGGAGCTCCTCCTGCGGAGCACTGCTCGAAGACCGGCGAATCGTTTGCTCGCCGGGGCAGTGCGTCTCGTTCAGAAGCCGTCTGCCGCAGGCCGATGACGAAAACAAGAAGGGCGGCCGCAAGGGCCGCCCGCAAAATTGAGGGTTTGCGCCATGCTCGGGCTCGACCCGCGCATCTCTTCCCGGAGATTCTCGGGTCTGCGCTTTGCCTCGCCCGAGAATGACGACGTCGGATCAGTTCTTCTTCGGCTCGGCAGGCTTGGCGGCATCCGGGGCCGGAGCGGCGGGCACCGCCGGCTTGTCGAGGCGCTCGATCTTGGCCTTCTCGCGCATGGCAAGCACGAGGTCCTGCTGGGCCTTGCGCTCGAGATACTGGTCGATCTGCGGCTTCACCGAGGCGAAGTCGGGCAGCGGCTTGGAGCGCTTGTCCTCGAGCCTGATGACGTGCCAGCCGAACTGGCTCTTCACCGGCTCAGAGACCTCGCCCTTCTTCAGCTTGAAAGCGGCCTCGGCGAATTCCGGCACCATGCGGTCCTTGGTGAACCAGCCGAGATCCCCGCCTTCCTTGCCGGAGCCGGGATCCTTCGAAACGTCGGCGGCGACCTTGGCGAAATCCTCGCCCTTCTTCAGCCGCTCGACCACGGCCTTGGCCTGGGCCTCGTCCTCGACGAGGATGTGGCGAGCATGAACCTCTTCCTCGGGCGTCATCGCCTTGGTGGTCTCGTCGAAGAGCTTCTTGGCGGCGTCGGCGGTGACGGCCTTCTTGCCTTCGCGCGTCAGGTACTCGTCGAGCAGCACCTTCTCGCGATAATAGGCGAGGCGGGCCGCGAAATCGGGCGTATCGGTGATCTTGGCGTCGGCCGCGGCCCTGGCCCCGAGCTTGAGGTCGACGAGATAGTTGATGACCTCGTCGCGCTTGCGGTCATCGGGGAGCTGGGCGAGGCGCTCGCCGAGATCCTCGCTGGCAAGCTGGATGTCCTTCTCGGTGATCGCGATGCCGTCGACCTTGGCGACGACCTTGTCGGCCTGGGCGAAGGCCGGTCCAGTCAGCAGCGCGAAGCCGAGGAAGGCAATGAGACGGGCTGAGTTCATGAGTGACGGCCTTTCGTCGGAAAACCCGAGACGCTTTGGCGGCTGCACTGCCAGCTGAACGCGGCAAAGGCAAGGCGGTTCAAGCGATTGCAGCGACCGATCACGCAGCTTTGCACCGCCCGGAGGGGCGCGCGATGCCGCAACGTCGTGCGATCTCAAGCTTCCGCCCTTGGAAGCAGCCGGGAAAACACCCACATCCAGAGCCGAATTCACTTGCCGTTTCGCTGCCGATTGGACGAAACGCACGCTGGACCCTGCCCGCGCACGCGTCTAAACACGCGGTCGCATTTCGAGAATACCGGGCTTCCGACCCAGGCGCGAAAGAGGTCCGCGCCGGCCGGGGGCTCAAGCATCACCTGAAAGGCCCAACATGCTTGGCGCGCTCGCAAAGAAACTCTTCGGCTCGTCGAATGACCGCCGCGTCAAGGGCTACCAGCCCCGCGTCGCCGCGATCAACGCCCTCGAGAACGAGATCGCCGCGCTGAGTGACGAGGCGCTGAAGGCGCGCACCGACGAGTTCAGGCAGCAGCTTGCCAATGGCGCCAAGCTCGACGACCTGCTCGTGCCGGCTTTCGCCACCGTTCGGGAGGCGGCCAAGCGCGTGCTCGGCCAGCGCCCCTACGACGTCCAGCTCGTCGGCGGCATGGTGCTGCACGAGGGCGCCATCGCCGAGATGAAGACCGGCGAAGGCAAGACGCTGGTCGCGACCCTGCCGACCTATCTCAATGCGCTCGAAGGCAAGGGCGTCCACGTCGTCACCGTCAATGACTACCTCGCCCGGCGCGACGCCGAGTGGATGGCGAAGCTCTACAACTTCCTCGGACTCACGGTCGGCATCATCGTGCACGGCCTCGACGACGAGGAGCGCCAGCGGGCCTATGCCTGCGACATCACCTATGGCACGAACAACGAATTCGGCTTCGACTATCTCCGCGACAACATGAAGTACGACGTCGCGCAGATGAGCCAGCGCGGCCACCACTTCGCCATCGTCGACGAGGTCGACTCGATCCTGGTCGACGAAGCGCGCACGCCGCTGATCATTTCCGGCCCGCTCGACGACAAGTCCGAACTCTATGTCGCGATCGACAAGGTGCTGCCGGGCCTCGTCGCCGGCGATTACGAGGTCGACGAGAAGCAGCGGACGGTGGCACTGACCGAGGCCGGCAACGATCATATCGAGGAGCTGCTGCGCGAGGCCGAGATCTTGAAGGAGGGCGATCTCTACGACGCCCATAACGTCACGCTGGTCCACCACGTCAACCAGGCGTTGCGCGCGCATTCGCTCTTCACCCGGGACAAGGACTACATCGTCCGCAATGACGAGGTGGTCATCATCGACGAGTTCACCGGCCGCATGATGCCGGGGCGGCGCTATTCGGAAGGTCTGCACCAGGCGCTCGAAGCCAAGGAACAGGTCACCGTCCAGCCCGAGAACGCGACGCTGGCCTCGATCACCTTCCAGAACTATTTCCGGCTCTACGGCAAGCTCGCGGGCATGACCGGCACGGCGGCGACCGAGGCCGACGAGTTCTTCCAGATCTACAAGCTCGAGGTCGTCGAGATTCCAACCAACGTCCCGATCGCCCGCAAGGACGAGGACGACGAGGTCTACCGCACCTTCGAGGAGAAGGTCCGCGCCATCATCCGCGAGATCCAGGCGGCGCAGGCCAACGGCCAGCCGATCCTGGTCGGCACCACCTCGATCGAGCGCTCCGAGCTCGTCGCCGGCATGCTGGAGAAGGCGGGCTACAAGCTGCTCGACTTCACCGACCCGACAGCGCTGGAGCCGGTCTACCAGGCGGCGCGCGAGGGCAAGACGACAAAGGCCTTCGCCGTTCTGAACGCCCGCTTCCACGAGCAGGAGGCCTATATCGTCGCGCAGGCCGGCGTGCCTGGCGCGATCACCATCGCCACCAACATGGCCGGCCGCGGCACCGACATCCAGCTCGGCGGCAATGCCGATATGCGGATCAATCACGACCTTGCCGGCATCGAGCCGGGCCCGGAGCGCGACGCCAAGGCGGCAGCGATCCGCGCCGAGGTGGCCGATTTCAAGCAGCGCGTCCTGAAGTCCGGCGGTCTCTACATCGTCGGCACCGAGCGCCATGAGAGCCGGCGCATCGACAACCAGCTGCGCGGCCGCGCCGGCCGCCAGGGCGACCCCGGCCGCTCGAAGTTCTTCCTGTCGCTGCAGGACGATCTGATGCGCATCTTCGGCTCCGACCGGATGGACGGCATGCTGACGAAGCTCGGCCTCAAGGAGGACGAGGCGATCGTCCACCCCTGGATCAACAAGGCGGTCGAGAAGGCGCAGGGCAAGGTCGAGGCGCGCAACTTCGACATCCGCAAGAACATCCTGAAGTACGACGACGTCATGAACGACCAGCGCAAGGTGGTCTTCGAGCAGCGCCGCGACTTCATGCGCCAGGCCAGCGTGCGCGAGACGATCGACGACATGCGCCACGGCGTGGTCGAGGATGTCGTCGCCCGTCACATCCCGGAAGACGCCTATCCCGAGCAGTGGGACACTGCCGGCCTCAAGCAGGAGGTGATCCAGTCCCTCAACCTCGACCTGCCGGTCGAGGATTGGGCCAAGGAAGAGGGCATCGCCGACAGCGAGATCCGCGAGCGCATCCGCAAGCTCGCCGACGAGGATTATGCCGGCCGCATCGAGCGCAACACCGACGAGGTCATGACCTATGTCGAGAAGCAGGTGCTGCTGCAGTCGCTCGACCATCTCTGGCGCGAGCATCTGGTCACGCTCGACCATCTCAGGCAGGTCATCGGCTGGCGCGGCCTCGCCCAGCGCGACCCGCTGCAGGAATACAAGCAGGAAGCCTTCGAGCTGTTCGACGGGCTGATCGGCCAGCTGCGCCAGCAGGTCACCGGCCATCTCTCGCGCGTCGAGGTCCGCTTCGAGCAGCCGGAAGATCAGCAGGCTCAGCAATTCGCGCAGGACGGTGCCGGGTCGGGCTTCGGCGGCGGCGACTACGGGGGCGGCGGCGTGCAGTTCGCCGCGGTCGATGCCGATACGGAGGTTCTGGACCGCAACCCGGCCGATCCGGCGACCTGGGGCAAGGTCGGCCGCAATGAGCCCTGCCCCTGCGGTTCCGGCAAGAAGTTCAAGCACTGCCACGGCCAGTTCGTCTGAGGCAGCTTTTCCCGCTGACGATCCCCGCGCCCGGCCCTGTGCCGGGCGCAATGCGTTTCAGGGCCGCTTGCGACGTTTCGTGGCGACATTTGCCGCCGATCAGAGCGAGGAGCCGATCTCCTGCTGTCTCGCCGAGCGGGGCCGCGTGCCGAGCCATGCCGGGCGTGCGAAAAGAAAAGCCAGCGGCGTGCCCCTGACCAGCCGGTGCAGCAGCAGCGGCACGGCAACTGAGATCGCGGTCAGCAGCAGCGCGGCGACGCCGGGGTCGAGCGGGATGCCGGAGCGCAGCAGCACGGCCCGCCCGATTACCATCGGCAGGAAGAAGGCGAGATAGATCGGTAAGGAGTTGCGTCCGCAATAGTCGAGCCAGGGCAGCTGCCCGGCCAGCAGCACCGCGCTGAGCAGGATCCCGGCCACTCCGGCGATGCCCAGGAGCAGGTGCACGCCCGGCGCCGCATTCTGGACGTCGTGGCCGAGAAAGGGCGTAGCGAGCGCGCTGAGGGCGAACCAGCCGGCCCAGATCGCGAAGGTCTTGCGGGGATGGTCAGCGGCCCTGTCCGCGGCGGCGCGGATTTGCGCCGAGAACACGGCTCCGGCCAGGAAGAAGACGAAATAGGCGGTGAACTGGTCGGGCACCATCCAGCCGGTGCTCAGCGGGGCGAGCGCCAGCAGCGCGGCCGCGATCAGCGCCGCATGGCGCCAGCGCCAGACGGCCTTGGCAACGGCGAAAAACACGGTGAGCAGATAGATGAACCAGAGCACGCCGAAGGGATCGACGAGACCGAGCGCATAATCCTGCGCGAAACCGGAGAAGCCTGCCTCGCCCCAGGGCGGAAAGCGCATGAGCGCGTTGATGGAGAACCAGAGCAGGTAGAAGTAACTCAGCGGCACGATCTTCCGGTCGAGGAAGGCGTTCCAGCCGAGCCCGACGAGACGTGGCACGAACAGGCCCGAGAGCAGGAACAGGCCGGGCATGCGGAACTGCTTCGCCCAGGCGATCAGCGGGTCGATCCAGCTCTCCTGCCCCGTGGCGCCTTCGAGCCCGCCGGCCACATGCATCAGCACGACCAGGATGATGCAGATGCCCTTGCCCGTATCGACCCAGCCGATGCGGCTGGCCGGGCGATGGGGCGTTGCAGTCGTGTCAGCCATGATGCCGGTTCCTCCAAGCGGAGCTTGGCACGGCCGGATTAGCGGGGGGTTAGCATCGCTGCCGGACAGGATCGGGTGCCGTTAAGCTTCCAGCAAGGGTGGCGAGCAGCCTTGTGAGGGGCAGACACGGCTTGGATGGCCCGGCCGCTTCGAGCCGACAATCCGGCCGGGATTGTGCTCACTGCTCCTTCTCATAGGCGGCATATTGCTCGGCCGACATGCCCGGAAGCTTTTGCACGAAGGCGACGACGGCCCGCAGGTCCTCGTCGCTATGGGATTCGGCGAAGGCCGGCATCCCCGTCATCCGAACGCCGTTCTTGACGATCCAGAAGATCTCGGCAGCGCTCCAGCGCTGGATCGTGTCAGGCAGGAATGGTGGCTCTGGATTGAGGCCCTTGCCGATATCGACCGGGTCTTTCCCGGGGCCGCCATGGCAATAAACGCAGGTCTCGTTGTAGAGGCGGAACCCGCGGGCCATGTCGGTGGACGGTGCCGGCGCGGGCACGCTGGCCGCCTGGCGAGCCACCGATTGGCGCATGGCGGTCTTCAGCAGGAAGAAAACCGGAGCGCTGTGTGGCTCGCGGGCGGCGATATTGACGAAGCCGCCGAAGACGACGGCGAGGCCGGCGATGGCCAGGAGGATGAAGGCTGAGACGAAACCGGCGATGAATCGCATGGCGCCCTCCCGCGCGGGATGCGGCCCGGCTGTCGCTTCGTCGCCGGGCGACCGTTATGCTGCGGCTGATCGATGCTACCTGAATGATGGAGGGGCGAACAGCGCCTGCCGGCCGAGGCTGGCTTCATCGTTGTCAGAATTGTCCCGCGACTGGCTTTCACCGTCCGGGGCGGGCAGATTGCGCTCCTCAACTAACGAAAGGCATTCCCGAACATATCTGTCTGACGAGCCGGCGCACCAATGCCCGGCTGCATATAGGCCGGCCCGTCCGCCCTTTTGCTGGGAACGGTATCTTGCGTGACGCAACCGACTGGCCCGAGAAGGATGAGCACCACGGCGACACAAAGTTTCAGCACGGCGAACTCCATCGTTACATTTCGGAACCAGCGCCAGGCGCCTTCTTCGGAGCGCTCCGCATTTCTCCTATTATTCGTACGCCTTGAAGCTGGAAAGCTGTCCCTTGGGACGATCTGCGACAGGAGATCGAATTTCGCTGTCGCATGATGGCAGGCGCGCAACGGTGACAATCGAGAGCAGACATGACCGAGGTCCGGTTTGAGTCGGGAGCTGCCATGCTGTTGGCGTAGCGACTGGCCTGCGATAACGCTCGGATCATCCTGCCACCGGCGACTGCCCCTCATGAACGATGCCTCTGTATCTGCCTCCGTCGTCTCCGCACGGAGCCTTGGGGCCGCGCTTTTGCTCGCGGTCATGTGGGGCTTGTCGATCCCGATCACGAAGTTGGGCCTGTTGACCTTGCCGCCGCTCGTTCTTACCGGGCTGCGGTTCCTGATTGCGATACCGCTGATGTTTCTTCTCGTAGTCGGGAAGCAGCGATTGCCTTTGAAGGCTTTACCTCGCGTAGCGGCGCTGGGAATTCTTGGCATTGGCATCGGCCAAGTCGCACAAACATTCGGCGTAGCCGGTACATCTGCTTCGGTGGGCACGACGATCTCGGCGGCTATCCCGGCTTTCGTCGTCATCTTCGCGGCCCTGCGGTTGCGGCAACCGGTGACGATCGTGCAGGCGCTCGGCATTGCCGCGGCCTTCATCGGCATCGGTTTTGTCGCTTGGGGGCGCGGTGACGCTTCCTCGGCCGCGACGCAAACGAGCCTGTCCGGTGCCGCGCTCGTACTGCTTTCAGCGCTGACGATCGCCTTCTACTATGTCTGGAGTGTCGAACTGTCGGAGCGGCACGGCACAGTTGTCGTCGCTGCGTGGAGCACGCTGTTCGGCTTCCTCGCACTCTCGCCTTGGACGATCTGGGAATTGATAGAAGTGCCGTTCCAGTTGACGGTCGTCGGAGTGTCGTCCGCTCTCTATCTCGGCGTCATGGTCACGGTTGCCGGGCTCTTCCTCTGGCTACATCTGCTACGCACGCTTCCTGCCCGGATTGCCGCCAGCATCCAATATCTCCAGCCGATCATCGGCGTGGCTGCCGCCGCCCTGATCTTCGGGGACCGGCTGGGACCGCTCTTCATCGTCGGTGTCGTCCTCGTGCTCGCGGGGTTGACGCTCACGGTGGCGACGAAGCGGAAGGGGCAGCTGTCCGCTTAGGGTCGAAAGCGGACTCCCACTGTGCGACCATGGCGGTGGTTTTCGTACGAACTTATCCTCGCCCTCACAATCCATGCCTATGCTCGGCCCACCTCATCCCCGAGGGGCGGCCATCCGGAGGTATGCCAGGGGCGGGAGGAGGTTCGGCGCCTGCGGGTGGAGTTACGATCCACTCCCGGGAGGCTTCGGGGCACCGCCCTGGGGGTACTACGGCCCCTGTGCGAGGAGCTCGCTGGAAGGTTGGGGCAACCAGGGTCTGGCGCGGAACGGATGACAAGGCGATGAGCCGAACTGATCCGCGAGGCGCCGGGCACGAGTGCCCCAGCCGTATAAGCGCGGCCCGGAGTCAGAAATCGCCGATGAGCGGAGCGCCACGGGGCGTGCGGAAGGTGGCTCGATCCTTCCGCGCCGCATCCTGGCTCAATGGAAGCGGCCCGATACCCACGCGCCTCGCGGCGCTCCGCTGCCCCTCAGATTGAAACGACCGCGCGCGAGCACGGGCGGGTGAAGACCTATGGGCGGGAGGCGCTGCCGTCATGGTCGGGCCTGTCCCGACCATCCACGTCTTAGAACCGGACTGCCGATCGACGCGCGCAAGACATGGATGCTCGCCACGAGGGCGAGCATGACGGTGGTGTTCCGTTCGATGGCGCAGGCCGGCCAGCGGAAGGCAGCGTTTGGCTGCCAGCCCTCCTTGCATCCGCTCGCGGCAACCGCCAGTTTGGGCGCTGTCACGGGCAGGGCCGGCGCCGACAGCGCCGCGAGGGGTATGGGATGGATCTGTCGGGCTACAATATCGCAGTCGTCGTCGTCGTGGCGCTGGTCATCCTGACGATCGCGCGCGGCGTCCGCACCGTTCCGCAGGGCTACAATTACACCGTCGAGCGCTTCGGCCGCTATTCGCGCACGCTGAGCGCGGGGCTGGGCCTGATCGTGCCCTATATCGACCGTATCGGCCATAAGGTGAATGTCATGGAGCAGGTGCTCGACATTCCCTCGCAGGAGGCGATCACCAAGGACAATGCCGGCGTGCGCATCGACGCCGTCGCCTTCTTCCAGGTGCTCGACGCGGCAAAAGCCAGCTACGAGGTCGCCGCGCTCCACGATGCGCTGATGCTCCTGACCATGACCAATATCCGCACCGTCGTCGGCTCGATGGACCTCGACCAGCTCCTCTCCCACCGCGACGAGATCAATGAGCGGCTGCTGCGCGTCATGGACGCCGCCGCTTCGCCCTGGGGCGTCAAGGTCACGCGCATCGAGATCCGCGACATCCTGCCGCCGGCCGACATCGCCGGCGCGATGAACCGGCAAATGAAGGCCGAGCGCGAGAAGCGCGCCACCGTGCTGGAGGCCGAGGGGCAGAGGCAGTCCGAGATCCTCAAGGCCGAGGGCCAGAAGCAGGCGCAGATCCTCGCCGCCGAGGGCCGCAAGGAAGCGGCGCTGCGCGACGCCGAGGCGCGCGAAAGGCTGGCCCAGGCGGAGGCGACCGCGACCGCCATGGTTTCGGAGGCGATCAGCCGCGGCGACATCCAGGCCGCCAATTTCCTCATCGCCGAGCGCTATACCGATGCGCTGAAGGCGATCGCCAGCAGCAACAACAGCAAGGTGGTGATCGTGCCGATCGAGGCCGCAGCGCTCGCCGGCACGGTCGGTGGCATCGCCCAGCTCACCAAGGCCGTGTTCGGCGAGGAGGCGGTGGCGCAGCGCCGCGGCTCGGGTTCGGTGCCGGCCGCGAGCCGGACGGGCGGCTGAGGCGGCCATGCCGGAGTGGCTGATGAACCATAGCGGCTGGCTTTGGGCGATCCTCGGCCTGCTGCTGATCGGCGGCGAGATGCTGGCGCCCGGCGTCTTCCTGATCTGGCTCGGCCTTGCCGCGCTCGTCACCGGTGCTCTCGCCGGCCTCACCGGCATGGGCTGGCAGGCGGCGATGCTGGTCTTCGCTGTGCTCGCCGTCATCTGCGTCCTCGCCGGACGTCTGCTGACCCGCCGCCGGAGCGAGGAGCCGGATGCCGCGACCGGCCTCAACGACCGTGGCCGCCAGCTGATCGGCAAGGTGTTCCGGCTGGAGGCGACGATGACCGCCGGCGAGGGCCGTATCCGCGTCGGCGATTCGTCCTGGCGGATCATCGGGCCGGAGCTGCTGGCAGGGACGGAGATCAAGGTCGTGCGCGTTGAGGGCTCCACGCTGGTCGTGGAGAAGGCATGAGGTTTTTGCATCCGATGCGGGGTTTTTCGCGCCGGCGTTGCGTCTAAGGCGTTGGCCTCGCGCGCCACGAGGACTATAGCAACCGCTCCCTCACGAGCGCAGCAGCCATGACCAGCCTCAGCGAACGCCTTTCCCTTCCGAAGGACCGCATCAAGGTCCTGCTGCTGGAAGGTATCAACGATTCCGCCGTCGAACTGCTGCAGCAGGCCGGCTACTCCAATCTGGAGCGGCTGCCCAAGGCGCTCGATCGCGAGGCGCTGCTCAAGGCGATCCAGGGCGTGCATGTGCTCGGCATCCGCTCGCGCACGCAACTGACTCCGGAGGTCTTCGCCGCTGCCGACCGGCTCTTCGCCGTCGGTTGCTTCTCGGTCGGCACCAATCAGGTCGATCTGGAGGCGGCGCGCCAGCAAGGCGTGCCGGTGTTCAATGCGCCGTTCTCCAACACCCGCAGCGTCGCGGAGCTGACCATCGGCGAGATCGTGATGCTGCTCCGGCGCATTCCGGACCGCTCGCGTTCGGCGCATGATGGCGGCTGGGACAAGTCGGCCAACGGCTCGTTCGAGGTGCGCGGCAAGACGCTCGGAATCATCGGCTACGGCAATATCGGCAGCCAGCTCTCGACGCTGGCCGAGGCGATGGGCATGCGCGTGATCTACTACGATCACACCGACCGCCTGCGCCATGGCAACACCGAGCCGACGAAGAGCCTGAACGCCCTGCTCGGCGCCGCCGACATCGTTTCGCTGCATGTGCCGGAGACGCCGCAGACCGCCGGCATGATGGGCGCCGCCCAGGTCGCCAAGATGAAGCAGGGCGCCTACCTCATCAACAACTCGCGTGGCACCGTCGTTGATCTCGACGCGGTCGCGGCGGCGCTGAAGAGCGGTCATCTTGCGGGGGCTGCGGTCGATGTCTTCCCGGTCGAACCCGCCTCCAACGCGGAACGCTTCGTCTCGCCGCTGCAAGGCTGCGCTAACGTGATCCTGACGCCGCATATCGGCGGCTCGACCGAGGAGGCGCAGGAGCGTATCGGCGCAGAGGTCGCACGCAAACTTGTCGACTATTCCGATGTCGGCTCGACGGTCGGCGCGGTGAACTTTCCGCAGGTGCAGATCCCTGTGCGCGCTGTGGGCACGCGCTTCATCCATGTCCAGAGAAACGTGCCGGGCATGCTGCGGCGCCTCAACGACGTCTTCGCGAACCGGCAGGTCAACATCGCCGCGCAGAATTACCATACCGACGGCGAGGTCGGTTATGTCGTCATTGAGGCCGACAAGGTCTCGATCACCGAGGCGCGCGACATCCTGCGCGAGATTCGTGCCCTCGACGGCACGATCCGCGCCCGGCTGCTCTATCAGCGCGACTGACACGCCGGGGAAGGCATTTCAGTCGCGGCCGCCCGGCTTGGTCGGCGTTTCCAAGGCGACAGGGTCACTGGCGGGGAAGGTGTCCTTCAATGCCTGGTTGAGATCGGCGTCCTTGCCGTGCTTGCGCTCAGCCTTGCGCTGTTCCTTCTGCTCCTTGCGCAGGCTTTCCTTGGCCGGATTGGCGGTCGTGGTCATGGTCGCTCCTTCGGCGTGGGTGGCTTTGCAAATCAACTCCGCAGGGCGAGGGGCGTTCCGCCATAACGTCAGCGCAGGCGCGCCATGACGAGCCGCGCCTGCCTCTGGACCAGGGCGCGCAGCCTTCCCATCTGGTGAAGCTCAGCCTTCCCGCCGGCACTTCGTCCGGCGCCAGCCAGCAGGGGCCGTCATGGTCGCGATCTCCGTCCTCGATCTCGTTCCAGTCGTCGAAGGGGAGGGGCCGCGCCAGGCGCTGCTCAAGTCGATCGATCTGGCGCGCCATGCCGAGAAGCTCGGCTACACCCGCTACTGGGTGGCGGAGCACCACAATATGGTCGGCATCGCCAGCGCGGCGACCTCGGTCGTGATCGGCCAGCTCGCGGCGGCGACCAGCACGATGCGCATCGGCGCCGGCGGCATCATGCTGCCGAACCACGCTCCGCTCGTGATCGCCGAGCAGTTCGGCACGCTGGAAGCGCTCTTCCCCGGGCGCATCGATCTCGGTCTCGGCCGGGCGCCCGGCACCGACCAGCTCACGCTCAGGGCGCTGCGCCGCAGCCCGATGTCATCAGACAGCTTCCCTCAGGACGTACTGGAACTGCAGGCGCTGTTCGCGCCGGCCGGTCCCAACCAGGCGATCCGCGCCGTGCCGGGGGAGGGGCTGAACGTGCCGCTGTGGATCCTCGGTTCCAGCCTCTTCGGCGCGCAGCTCGCGGCGGAGCTTGGCCTGCCCTACAGCTTCGCCTCGCATTTCGCGCCCGATGCGCTGTTGCAGGCGCTCGCGGTCTATCGCGAACGCTTCAAGCCTTCCGAGCAGCTTGCAACGTCCTATGCGATGCCGGGCATCAATGTCGTCGCCGCCGAGACCGACGAGGAGGCGCGCCATCTCGCGACCTCCCTGCAGCAGCGTTTCGTCGGAATGGTCCGCGGCGCGCGTGGCAAGCTCCAGCCACCGATCGACGATATCGAGCAGTACTGGTCACCGGCGGAGAAGGCGCATGTCTCGCAGATGCTGCGTTATGCCTTCATCGGCTCGCCGGAGACGCTGAAGCGTTCGCTCGGCGCCTTCATCCGTGAGACCGGCGCCGATGAGATCATGATCACCGCGCCGATCTTCGACCACGAGAAGCGCAAGCGCTCCTTCGAGCTGGTGGCGGGAATCGCGGCTGATCTCCGCGCGGCGCGGAGCGCAGCCTGAGAGCGGAAAATCTGCCGGATGGTCCGTCATGTTGCGCAACATGACGGCCGCGGCAGCTATTGCAATAGAAAATCATTTGCAATAATAATGCAAATGAGAGTGATTATCATATAGGTGAATTTGCAAAATCACCCGTTCGCGGTATCTCCGTGACATGATCGAAGTGGACCGGCGCGTCGCCGTTTTCGAAAACCAGCTCAAGGGGGCCGGGCTGCGCATGACGCAGCAGCGGCGGTTGATCCTGCGCGTGTTGGCGGAGGCGGATGATCACCCCGATGCGAAAGGCATCTTCACGCGCGCCTTCGCCCTCGATCCGACACTCTCGCTCTCGACAGTCTATCGCACGATGAAGGTGCTGGAGTCGCAAGGGGCGATCGAACGCCACGCCTTCGAGGACGGCGTCTCGCGTTATGAGCATGCCGGCCAGGAACATCACGACCATCTGATCGACATCGATTCCGGCGAGGTGATCGAATTCTCCTCGGACGCGATCGAGGAGCTGCAGCGTCGTATCGCTGCCGAGCTCGGCTATGAGCTCGTCCGGCATCGGCTGGAGCTCTATGGTCGCAAGATGCCGCCGGCCAAGACGCCGGCGCAGCGTAAGAGCCGCAAGCAGAGCTGACGCGCTCCGGCCTGGGCCGATGCTTCAGCCGTCGATGACGTCGTCGTATTCGCGATGCTTCGCGATCCAGCCCTTGAGGAACTCGCAGCGGACCACGGCCTTGCGTCCGCTCGCGCGGAGCAGCTCGAAGACGCCTTTCGCCAGGCGCGAGCCGACGCCCTGCCCGGCGAACTGCTCGGGCACCTCGGTATGAACAAGCACCACCCGATCGCCGTCCAGCCTGTAGGCAACGAGGGCCGTGCCGCCATCGAGCGCCAGTTCGAATCGGTTCTGTTCGGGTCTCTCGACGACGTCCATGGTCGGCTCCTTCAGATCAGCCTTGCGCGTCCGAACGCCAGGGGTAGCTCCAGGTTTCGGTCAGGGCCTTGCCGCCGCTCTTGAGGAAGGCGCGCATCTCGGCGAGCTGGCCGGGCTCGACCACGACATCGATGAAGGCGCGGAAGCCCTTGGTCTTCTGGTTCGGCACGATGAAGGCGCGATCGATGCGGCCATAGGCGATCGAGGGCACGATCTCGACCTTTTCCGGCTGCTTGACGTGATAGTCGAGGTCGCCGCCGGCGAAGTCGACGATGAAGCGGCGGGCGCCCTCCGTCACCGGCTCGCCCGAACCCAGCGCCTTCGGTTTGGCCTGGTAAGTGTTGATCACCCGCCCGCCCGGATGCAGATCGCTGGAGTCAAGCATGGCGGTGAGCTTGTAGGCGAAAGAGAATTCCTTGCCGGGTTCGAGCGGCGTCTTCGGCGCCCAGAGCGCAACGACATTGTCGTTGGTCTCGTCCGAGGTCGCCATCTCGATCAGCTCGACGACGCCCTCGCCCCAGTCGCCCTGTGGCTCGATCCAGTAGGACGGGCGCAGCTCATAGGCGAGGTCGAGATCCTGATAGTGCTCGAAGGTGCGGTCGCGCTGCATCAGGCCGAAGCCGCGGACATTGCGCTCGACGAAGGAAGAGACGGCCTGCTGCTTGGGATTGCGCAGCGGGCGCCAGATCCACTCACCGCTGCCGGAATGGATCATCAGCCCGTCTGAATCATGCAGCTCGCTGCGGAAATCGTCGAAGAAGCGGCGGTCGTTCTCCCCCGTGAAGAACATCGAGGTCAGCGGCGCAAGGCCGAGCTTCTCGATCGGGACGCGCGGATAGAGTGTCGCCGCAACATCGATCACCGTGTCGAGATCGGGATAGATGGTGAAGCGGAAGGCGCCGGTCACCGAGGGGGAGTCGAGCAGCGTGTGGATGATGACGCGCTCGGCATCGGCCGTGGGTTGCTCGATCCAGAACTCGCGGAAGACCGGGAATTCCTCGTTTGCCGTGCCGGCGCCGATCGAAAGCCCGCGTGCCGAGAGGCCGTAGCGCTGGCCGCGGCCGAGCACGCGAAAATAGCTCGCTCCAATGAAGGAGATCAGCTCGTCGAAGACGCGGGGGTCGTTGAGAGGATAGTGCAGCCGGAAGCCGGCGAAGCCGAGATTGACAGGCAGCGGCTTGTCGAACTTGACCTTGCCGTAATCGAACAGGTTGGCGGCATAGGGCACAGGGGTCGGCACGCCGTCGCGGACTACGTTCACCGTGACCGGCCGGGTGAACAGGAAGCCCGGATGGAACATCTGCATGCGGAAGGGCGAGCCGTTCTGAGCGAGCAATGCCCGCTCGGGCCGGAAGCGGATGTCGCGCCAGGCATCGTAGTCGAGCTTCGCCAGCGCCTCGGGCAGGCTCGCGCTCGGCTCATAGGCGACGGCGGCGATCTCGCGCGCCCGGCGCTGCACGTCCTCGAAGCTGAAGCGCGGCTGCGGCGCCGCGCTCTGAGGCGGCGGCGGCTGGGGCTGGCCTTGCGGCGGTGTCTGAGGCCGCGGCTGCTGCGCCAGAAGGACGGAGGGCGCTGCCGAAAGGCAGAGCGCGGCTGAGAGTCCCCCCAAAACCCGGCGGCGATCTGTCATGGTCATGCGTGGTCCGTATTCCCCGTCGCGGCTGTCCGCGAAATTGAGCAGCAGCCGAGACTTAAGGCCATCAAATGGGGCCGGTCTAGGGCATCCGCCATTGACAGGAGATGAAGATATCGCAACCTTCGCGACCGGCCGGATGCGGCCAGCCGCTCGCGCCCCGAAGGGGCAAGGTGAACGCATCCAGATGAAGTCCCTGTCCTGATCCCGATCGACTCGTGGACGGATATCGGCAAGGCGAGCCCCGATCACTCCCGTCCGCAGCGAGAAGGATCACGACGATGCGTAGCTTCCGCGATGCGAAGCAGATGGCGAAGAGCCTGCGCGAGACCATGGCCGCGAGGCAGGTGACGCTCTCCCATTCCGAAACCCTCGAAATCGTGGCGCGCCAGTTCGGCTATGACGACTGGAACGTGCTGGCGGCGAAGATCGGGGACACCGCGCCCGATGCGCCGGCTGCGGCGACCGACGGGGCCGTACGTCTGCAGATGGGGATTCCGGTCCTCAGGATCTTCGACGAGGCCAAGGCGAAGGAGTTCTACCTCGACTTCCTCGGCTTCACGATGGACTGGGACCATCGTTTCGGACCGAACATGCCGCTTTATATGCAGGTGTCGCGCTCCGGCCTGCAGCTCCATCTCTCCGAGCATCACGGCGACGCCAGCCCCGGATCGACCGTCTTCGTCTGGATGGTGGGGATCCATGCCCTCCATGCCGAGCTGATCGGCAAGCGCTATACCTATTCGAAGCCGGGCATCGAGGARGATGGGCCGGGCGGGCGCACCCTGCAGGTGCCGGACCCCTTCGGCAACCGAATCCGGTTCTGCGAAAAGCGTGGCTGACGCGTTCGACGAATGATCGGTGCCGAAGCGCGCACCGCACCGCCATGCTCGCCCTTCTGGCGAGCATCCACGTCTTGAACCCGGTGTTCGACCAGCGAAGACGTGGATGGTCTGGACAAGCCCGACCATGACCGGAGGGACGTGTTCATAGACTCCGTGCTTCTCTCTCAGCGAAGCCCGGAGCGCACGGCATGAATTCCGCATCGACATGGCACATGCTAACCCATAGCCGGCGAAGAGCTTTTTGCCGTTAATCCGTTCCCGAATGGGCTCGGATCGACCCTGCAAAAAAATGCGGCTCAGGGTGCACAAAACACTTGTGGTCCGGGGCCGGCATCCGTATATCGCGTTCACCCAATTCGCACGTGCCTGTGGCCGCGTGCTGGTCGGTGGGCATCCGGACAAGAGGCCGGACAGCCGCCAGGGGTTGGAAGACGGATGGAGGGGATGGACATCCCTCAAATCACGCTTCCCGTTTCTCGCAAGAGAGGCGTTCCCCGACACAGACCAGCAGCCGGAGGCAAAACCGGCGAACCCCGAATCTCCACGGGGGACGCAGCTTAAAGCAACGACGGAGCGGGCTTTTTTGGTCTCGCCGGCTTTCCACAGGCCGGCACCGAAGAGGCTTGTCCTTCATTGCCGGCCGTGCGGGGTCTTCCCCAATCGAACGGTGTTTCGGGTCCGGACGTTTCGTCCGTTGTCGAAGGCGTCTCCACAGCGCCTTGCGATGACAGCGATTCATTCGGCGATACATCGCATCGACGCCGCTTGCGTCGTAGGGGAGTCGCGTCTCATGACCGACCGCATCCGTGAGTTTCTTCGCACCCGACGTGAGGACGGGCCCTGTGTCGTCATCGACACCGATGTCGTGCGCGAGAACTATCATGCCTTCGCCCGCGCGCTGCCCGACACCCGCGTCTTCTACGCGGTGAAGGCTAATCCGGCGGCGGAAGTGCTCGCCCTGCTGGCCAAGCTCGGCTCCTGCTTCGATTGCGCTTCGGTCGTCGAGATCGAGCTCGCGCTCGCTGCCGGCGCCACCGCCGACCGCATCTCCTTCGGCAACACCATCAAGAAGGAGCGCGACGTCGTGCGCGCCATGGAGCTCGGCGT
The DNA here is from genome assembly GCF_056395485.1 of Allobosea sp. 10L417. NCBI lineage: Bacteria > Pseudomonadati > Pseudomonadota > Alphaproteobacteria > Hyphomicrobiales > Alloboseaceae > Allobosea > Allobosea sp. 10L417. The sequence goes on along the minus strand of NZ_JBFTJP010000004.1, from coordinate 239,735 downwards.
GCGTCTTTTCGCCGTCGACTGCACGGCCGAGGTCGAGAAGGTCGCTCGTTCTGCCGAGAAGACCGGCACGACGGACGCGCGCATCTTCTGCCGTATCCTCTGCGACGGCGCGGGCGCCGACTGGCCGCTCTCGCGCAAGTTCGGCTGCGTGCCCGAAATGGCCGCGGACGTGCTCGAGCACGGCCATCGCCTCGGCCTGCTGGCCTATGGCATCTCGTTCCATGTCGGCTCGCAGCAGGCGAATGTGAACGCCTGGGATTCCGCCCTGGCCTCGGCCTCGGCGATCTTTAAGGAGTGCGCCACCCGCGGCATCTCGCTGTCGATGGTCAACCTGGGCGGCGGCTTCCCGGCGCGCTACCTGAAGCCGATTCCGGGCGTGCCGTCCTATGGCGACGCGATCTTCCGGGCGCTGTCGAAGCATTTCGGCAACCAGCTGCCCGAGACGATCATCGAGCCGGGCCGCGGCATGGTCGGCGAAGCCGGCCTGATCGAGGCCGAGGTCGTGCTGATCTCGAAGAAGGCCGAGTCGGACGAGGTCCGCTGGGTCTATCTCGACATCGGCAAGTTCAATGGTCTCGCCGAGACCATGGACGAGGCGATCCGCTACCCCATCCGCACGACGCGCGACGGCGATGCGACCGTCCCGTGCGTGCTCGCCGGCCCGACCTGCGACTCTGTCGACGTCATGTACGAGAAGACCCCGTACATGCTGCCCTTCTCGCTGGAGATCGGCGACAAGGTGCTGATCGAAGGCACGGGAGCCTATACGACGACCTATGCGTCCGTCGCCTTCAACGGCTTCCCGCCGCTGAAGCAGTACGTCATCTGACGGAAAGTACGGGGCGGCTTCCGCCGCCCCCATGCCAATCGGGTCCGGCGAAGCGCCCTGCCGCATGGCAGGCTGTCCGACGCCAGTCGGGTGGAGCGTTCGTATCTCCAGAACGGAGATGCGGGCGTGGCTCCCGCCGGATCCCCTTCCACACAATCCATCCGCTTGTGGCCGCGCTCGCGCGGCGCCGGGAAGGTCTGCGTGAGCGCAGGCGCTCCGGCAGGAGGTGCGTCATGATCACGATCCGCGACGAGATCGCCAACGACATTCCCGCCCGCGAGGCGCTGCTCGACCGGTGCCTGGGCGAGCGCCGCACCGCCAAGTCCAGCGAGCGCCTGCGCGAGGGCCGTCTGCCGGCGGAGGGGCTTGCCCTGACCGCCGAGCGTGACGGCGAGCTGCTGGCGACGGTCCGCCTCTGGCATGTGGAAGCCGATGGCGTGCCGGCGCTGCTGCTCGGCCCGCTCGCGGTCAAGCCGGAACTCCAAGGCGAGGGGCTCGGCAAGGCGATGATGCGCGAGGCGCTCTGGCGTGCGGCCTGCCGCGGGCATGGCGCGGTCATCCTCGTCGGCGACGCGCCCTATTACGCACGGTTCGGCTTCGATGCGGCGTTGACCCGCGACCTAGCCATGCCCGGCCCGGTCGAGCGCGAGCGCTTCCTCGCCATCGAATTGCGCGAGGGCGCGCTCGACGGTGCAAGCGGCGTGCTCGTAGCCGGCGGTGCCATGATCCCAGCGGCCGTGGAAGCGGACGAGGTGGCGCAGGCCGCCTGACGCTTCACATCCATCGTCATCGCGCCGTCATCGCCCGGCGCTTTCCATGCGCTCACCCGCATGGAAGGCGTTCCGGCGATTGACGGCGCGATTTTGCGCCCATACGACCCTTTCGACCTTTTTTGCCCCCAGAACCCAGGAGTTACAGAGAATGACGAATTGGCCCGTCTACGGCGAGATCACCGGCCCGATCGTGATGATCGGCTTCGGCTCGATCGGCCGCGGTACGCTGCCGCTGCTCGAACGGCACTTCAAGTTCGACAAGAGCCGCTTCGTCGTCATTGCTCCCGATGATTCCAATCGCCACCTGCTCGACGAGCGCGGCATCCGCTTCATCCAGGAAGCGCTGACGCCGGCTAATTACAAGGAGATCCTGGAGCCGCTGCTGACCGCCGGCGGCGGGCAGGGCTTCTGCGTGAACCTGTCCTGCGATACCGGCTCGCGCGATCTGATGGAACTCGCCTCCAGCCTCGGTGCGCTCTATATCGATACGGTCAACGAGCCCTGGCTCGGCTTCTATTTCGACGAGAGCAAGGGCCCGGCCGAGCGCTCGAACTACGCGCTGCGCGAGATGACGCTCGCCGCCAAGCGGGCGCGCCCGGCGGGCAGCCCGACGGCCGTCTCCTGCTGCGGCGCCAATCCCGGCATGGTCTCCTCGCTGGTGAAGCGGGCACTGACGAACCTTGCCGCCGATATGCGTCTCAATGCGACGCAGCCGAACACCCGTGAGGAATGGGCGGCGCTGATGCAGCGCGTCGGCGTCAAGGGCATCCATATCGCCGAGCGCGATACGCAGCGTTCGAAGAACCCCAAGCCGCCGGGCGTCTTCGTCAACACCTGGTCGGTCGAGGGCTTCATCGCGGAAGCCGTGCAGCCCGCAGAACTCGGCTGGGGCACCCACGAGAAGTGGATGCCGGCGAATGCGCATGGCCACGAGACAGGCTCGCAGGCGGCGATCTATCTGATGCAGGCCGGGGCCGAGACCAAGGTCCGCAGCTGGTGCCCGACGCCGGGCGCGCAGTATGGCTTCCTGGTCACGCATAACGAGTCGATTTCGATCGCGGACTATTTCACTGTGCGCGACGAGACCGGCAAGGCCATCTTCCGGCCGACCTGCCATTACGCCTACCACCCGGCGAACGATGCCGTGCTCTCGCTGCACGAGATGTTCGGCAATGCCGGCCGCCCGCAGGAGGAGCAGCACATCCTCGAGGAGAACGAGGTTGTCGACGGCATCGACGAGCTCGGCGTGCTGCTCTACGGCCATGAGAAGGGCGCCTACTGGTTCGGCTCGCAGCTCTCGACCGAGGAGGCGCGTTCGCTCGCGCCCTACCAGACCGCGACCGGTCTGCAGGTGACCTCTTCCGTGCTCGCCGGCATGGTCTGGGCGCTGGAGAATCCGCGCGCCGGGATCGTCGAGGTCGAAGAGCTCGACTTCAACCGCTGCCTCGAGATCCAACGACCCTATCTCGGGCCGGTGAACGGCTATTACACCGACTGGACCCCGCTCGATGGCCGTCCGGGGCTGTTCCCGGAGGATATCGACGAGAGCGATCCTTGGCAGTTCAGGAACATCCTGGTTCGCTGACGACCAGAACGGGCGCTACGGCGCCCGTTTCACTGTGACGCCGGCGAGCAACGCCGCGCCTGCCAGGAAGAAGACGATCAGGACGGCAAGCCCAGCCCGCTGACTGGCGAAGACGCTCGTCGCCATTGCGACCAGCGTCGGGCCCATGAAGGACGTGACCTTGCCCGACAGGGCGAAGAGCCCGAAGAACTCGCCGATGCGGCCGGGCGGCGCGAGCCGCGCCATCAGGCTGCGGGAAGCCGCCTGCAACGGGCCGGCGACGAGGCCGATCAGCAGGCCGAGACCGAGATAGACCCGCTCCGGCAGCGAAGCGTAGAGCCCGTCGCCGGGAGCGTGCGGGGTGGCCGGGATCACGAACAGGATATGGTCGGCACTCAGCGAGAGGATGCCCAGGCAGGCAAAGAGCAGGCAGGCGATCGCCCCCAGAATAACCGGCTTGCCTCCGATGGCGTCGTCGAGCTTGCCGCCGAGCCAGGCGCCGAGCGTGCCGGTGAGGGTGAGCAGAATGCCGAAGACGCCGAGCTCGATGGTCTGCCAGCCGAAGACGCCGGCCGCATAGATTCCGCCGAAGGCGAAGAGCGCGACCAGCGCATCCTGGTAGATCATGTTGGCGAGCAGGAAGCGGCCGAGCGAGGGCAGCTTCGGCAGCTCGGCCAGTGTCGCCTTCAGCCGCCCGACGCCACCGCTGGCCGCCTCGGCGAGGCTCAGGCCCGTCTTGCGCGAATCCGGGGTGAGCAGGAACATCGGCGTGACGAAGATGACGAACCATAGCGCCGTGAGCGGGCCGGAGAAGCGGTCGCCCTCGCGCGCGGCCGCGTCCAGCCCGAAGATCGGCGCGATGCCTGCCAGCGTCTTGCCGGTATGCGGATCGGCCGCAAGCAGCCCGAGCGTGATCGCGAGCGACAAGAGCCCGCCGAGATAGCCTACGGCCCAGCCTGTGCCGGAGAGCCAGCCCAGCCGCTCCGGCGGCACGAGCCGCGTCATCATCGCGTTGTTGAAGGTCGTCGCGAACTCGGCGCCGATCGTCGCGATGACGAAACCGGCGAGTGCGATCGTCACCGCGAAGGCCGAGCCCGGCACCGCGAACCAGAGCATCGCCGAGCCGATCACCAGCAGCGCCCCGAAAGCCGCGATCCAGGGCTTGCGCGGCCCTGTCCGGTCGGCGATGCCGCCGAGCAGGGGCGAGAGCAGAGCAATGCAAAGGCCCGCTAGCCCGGTCGCATAGCCCCACAGCGCCTGCCCCTCCGCCGGATCGCTCGTCAGCACTGAGGCGAAGAACGGCGCGAAGACGAAGGTGGTGATCAGCGTGAAGAAAGGTTGCGCCGACCAGTCGAAGAAGATCCACGCCACGACCGCGCGGCGCGGCGGCCAGACTGTCGGCGGAGCTTCGGCAGGTGGCGTGGCGACGGTCACTGCAGGGTGGTGTCCGGGTCGCTGCCGCCGCGGGCCAGCTCGATCTCGGTGATCGCGACCAGCACCTCCGCCCGATCCTTCAGCGTCCGCGCCTCGAGAAGGGCCTGTTTCTCGCGCGGCCCGAACGGGCACATCATCGAGAGCGCGTTGACGAGAGCCTCATTGGGAGCCTCGTTGACGCCCTTCCAGTCGATCTTGAGGTCGTTCGCCTTGGCGAAGTCTTTGAGCGCCTTGAGCAGGCCCTTGCGATCGACCTCCTCCTCGCCGGTGCGGGCGACGAAATCCGCGGCGAAGGGCTCGTAATCGACGCGTGCCTGCCGGTAGGGGGTTGTGACCGACAATTCATCCAGCAGCCGGAACCGGCTGATCCCGGTCAGGGTGATGATGTAGCGCCCGTCGCCGGTTTCCGCGAGCTGAGTGATCCGGCCGAGGCAGCCGACCTTGAGCAGAGGAGGGATTTCCGGCTGGCGGCCAACCTCTGGCTCGGGCTGAATCATGCCGATGACGCGCTCGCTCTTCAGTGCGTCGTCGATCATGGCAAGATAGCGCGGTTCGAAGACGTTGAGAGGCATCTGGCCGCGCGGCAGGAGCAGCGCGCCGCTCAAGGGGAAGAGCGGGATCACCTCAGGGCAATCCCCGGCCCCCTCATAGACGGCGTTTATGCCCATGTGCGGTTCCGTCCTCTCGGCGGTCAGGAGAACAACAAGGTCGACAGCTTGCGGCGGCCGGCGACGCTCGCGTCGTCCATCGGGCCCCAGGCCTCGAAGAACTGCAGGAGCTGCTTGCGCGCGCCATCATCGTTCCACTTCCTGTCGGCCCCGATGATGGCGATCAGATGGTCGACCGCCTCGTCGCGCCTGTCGCGGGCATTCAACGCCAGCGCCAGATCGAAGCGGGCCTGATGATCCTTCGTATTGGCCGCGACCTTCGCCTCGAGCTCGGCGGTGTCGCCGAGCGAGGCAGCCTGCTCGGCGAGTTCGATCGCGGCGCGCAGGGCCGTGATGGCCGGGTCCGCAGCCTTGTCCTGCGGTGCCATGGCGAGGATGCCCTTGGCGCCTTCGATATCGCCGTTGTCGAGATGCAGCCGCGACAGCCCGGCGATGGCGGCGAGATTGTCAGGCTCCACCTGCAGCACGCCGGCATAGAGCTCGCTGGCGCCGGCCGGGTCGCCGGCCTCGATGGCGGCCTGCGCAGCCGTGATCAGTTCCTCCGTCGCGCCGGGGCCCATCGGGCCGACGAGGCGCTCGATGAAGGCCTTCACCTGGCTTTCCGGCTGGGCGCCCATGAAGCCGTCGATGGGCTGGCCCTGCTTGAAGGCGATGACGGCCGGAATCGACTGGATGCCGAGCTGGCCGGGAATCTGCGGGTGATCGTCGATGTTCATCTTGACGAGCTTGACCTTGCCGCCGGCAGCCTTGACCACCTTCTCGATGACGGGGGTGAGCTGCTTGCAGGGGCCGCACCAGGGCGCCCAGAAATCGATCAGCACCGGCTGCTTCATCGATTCGGCGATGACGTCCTCGCGGAAGCCCTGCGTCGTGGTGTCCTTGATCAGGCCGGGTTGCTCGGCCGCCTCGCCATTGACCAGCATGGGTCGCCCTTCGTGATGCTTCGTAGAGGCGCCGGCGCGCCGGAACGGGCGCCTGCGCAGTTGCCCCATAGATGGGATGCTTCAGCCGTTCTGTCCATCGGGCGGGACGGGCAAATCGACGATCAGCGGGTCATGGCCGGTCTGCCTGAGGAAAGCGAGGAAATCGTCGCGGCCGACCCTGAGCGTGGCCGTATTGATCAGCGGGTGGAAGTTGACGTCCTCGCCGGTCATCAGATTGGCATCCAGCACCATGGTGACGTCGCAGGCACGGTCGTTGACCACGGCGAAGGCGGTGACCGAGCCCGGCGTGACGCCGAGCTTCTCCATCAAGAGCTCGGCGGAGCCGAAGGAGAGCCGGCCGCTGGCGCCGATCGTCTCGTGCAGCCGCTTGAGATCGATGCGCGCGTGAGCCTCGGCCGAGACCAGGAACAGCCGCCCCTTCTTGTCCTTGAGGAACAGGTTCTTGGTGTGGTGGCCGATCATCTCGTCGCGGTGCGGCGCCGTTTCGGCCACGGTGAACACGGCTGGATGATCGGTGCGGTGGAAGGCGATGCCGCGCTCGGACAGATGTTGGCAGAGCTGAGCGGGCGTGATGGGCGTGTTCATCATGGCAAGCCGGTGGTCGCAAGCGTCGGAACAGGTCGGGCATGGCGCTTATCCGCCGCTGGAGCGGGAGGCGGTGCTATTTGGGATGCCTAGCCTCGCCTCTGGCCGACGGCAAGCTGCCCTGTCGGTGGGGCAGTTATCAACGGCCGGCAAAAAACTTTCGCCAGGTGCTTGCGCTCCGCCGCGCTTTGGGGCAATAACCCGACCGCGCCGCCACGGCGCGACTGTCTCGGATGCGGGTGTAGCTCAGGGGTAGAGCACAACCTTGCCAAGGTTGGGGTCGAGGGTTCGAATCCCTTCGCCCGCTCCAGACAATCTCAAGCCTTGAGAAGCATGCAAGCGTCGGATCTTCCGGCGCTTTTTGCTTTTTGGGCGCTGTGTCGGGGCGGGTGAGGCCATTCGCGCCTGTGCCGGCGACGAGCCACCGATATGCCATCCCGCCGACCGATATGGGGGCGTCATGTCCTTGAATCTGCGCCAGCGCTCTTGTCGCTGACGCAGACGGGCGCACTCAGATGCCTCTGATCAGGCCGCCATCGATGCGGATCTTCGCGCCGGTCACGTAGCTTGCCCGCTCGCTGGCGAGGAAGGTGACGACATCGGCGAATTCCTGCGGCTTGCCGTAGCGCCCGGCCGGGATCGTCGCCATCGACGCCTGCGCGACGGAATCGCGTGTCCCGCCGCTGCGTGTGGCCGCGGCATCGTCGAGCTGGTCGACGCGCTCGGTGTGGATGCGGCCGGGCAGGACGACGTTGACCGTGACGCCACTACCGGCGACCTCCGAGGCGAGGGTCTTCGACCAGCCGATCACGGCGGCGCGGATGCCGTTGGAGAGAGCGAGGCGCGGGATCGGCTGTTCGACGCCGGAGGAAGCGATGGTGACGATGCGACCCCAGCCGCGCTCCGCCATGCCGGGCAGCATGCGCTGCGTCAGATGGAAGAGATTCGCGGCCATGCCTTCGAAATGCTTCAGCCAGTCGTCGCGCTTGGCGTCCCGCGCCTCGCCGGGCGGCGGGCCGCCGGAATTGCCGATCAGGATGTCGACCCCGCCTTCCGCGACGAGGCGGTCGGAGAGTGCGTCGACCGAAGCAAGATCGGCGAGATCGAGCTTGACGGCGCTGACGCGGCCGCGCTGGTCCGGCGGCAGGCCGGCGATCCAGCTTTCCGTCACATCGGCGCTGCGGGCTGCGGCGATCACGGTCGCGCCTTCCGCGGCGAGCGTCCGTGCGATCGCCGCGCCGAGGCCGCGGCTGGCGCCCAGCACGAGCGCGCGCTTTCCGACAAGTCCCAGATCCATCAGCCGATCTCCTTCAGGCGCAGTTCCTGCCGCGCGATGAGCCGCTCGATATCGGCGATATCGGCCTTCGACAATGCTCCGCCGGGCTTGCGGAGCGCGCCGGAGGCGATGGCGCCGCGCTTCGCCAGGATGTGCTTGCGGATGGCGAGGCCGAGGCCGGGCTGCTGCTCGTAGCGAGCGAGCGGCAGATAGGCGTCGAACAGGTCATGCGCCCGCTCGACGTTGCCGGCGGCATGCGCCTTCCAGACATCGACCATCATCTCGGGATAGGCGAAGCCGGTCATGGCGCCGTCGGCGCCGCGCGAGAGCTCTTCCGGCAGGAACATCCCGCCATTGCCGACGAGGATCGAGATGCGCCGGCCGCCCTGGTCGCTGGCCGCGCGCAGAGCAGAAATCTTGGCCAGGCCCGGCCAGTCCTCATGCTTGAGCATGACGCAGCTGGGATGGGCAGCGACGATCTTGAGGATCACCGCCGGGGTGATCTGAACCTGGGTGACCAGCGGGAAATCCTGCAGGACGAAGGGCGTCTTCGGCCCCAGCGTCTCGGCTACCATGGCGTAGTAGGAGGCGATCTGGTCGTCGGTGCGCAGGTTGGAGGGCGGTGCGACCATGACGCCGGCGGCGCCGTCATCCATCACGCTGTCGCTGAGCTCGCGCATCGCTGCGAAGCCGGGCGCGGAGACGCCGGCGACGACCGGGACGCGGCCCTGCACCCGCGCCAGCACGCGGCGCACGAAGATGCGGGCTTCGTCGGCGGTCAGCTTGGGTGCTTCGCCCATCATGCCGAGCACGGTGAGGCCGGTCGCGCCCTTCTCCAGATAGAAATCGACCATGCGGTCGGTGCTGTCGAGGTCGAGCGCGCCGGTTTCGGTGAAGGGCGTCACCGCGATGACGTAAACGCCCTCAGCGGTTTCATCGAGCAGAGCCATGATCGTCCTCAGTTCTTGGTGGATGGCGGCAGAAGCTTGCCGGGATTGAGCAGACCTGCCGGATCGAGCAGGTGCTTGAGCTGGTGCATCAGTTCGAGTTCCAGCGGCGCCTTGCGCCGCGGCATCTCGGAGACGCGCAATTGGCCGATGCCGTGCTCGGCGCTGATCGAGCCGCGACGCCGGCCGATCTCGTCGTGGACGATGCGGGTGAGTTCGGGTGCAAGTGCCGCGAAGGCTGCGGGATCCTGTCCCTCGGCCGGCAAGAGGTTGTAGTGCAGGTTGCCGTCGCCAAGATGGCCGAAGACGATCGGCCTGATCCCGGGCGCCACGGCGTGGAGGGCGGCATCGGCCGCGGCGACGAAATCGGCCATGGCGGAGACCGGCATCGAGACGTCGTGCTTGGCGGCCTTGCCTTCGCGCACCAGCGCTTCCGACACGCCCTCGCGGATGCGCCAGAACGCCTTGGCCTGCGCGCCGTCCTGCGCGATGGCGGCGTCGAGCACGAGACCCGCCTCAATGCCGTCGGCGAGCGCCGCTTCGAGACGTTCGCGCAGTCCGGATTCATCGTCCTGGCCGGAGAGCTCGATCAGCACGGCAGCCGGCGGCATCGCTGCGAGCGGCAGGCGCGCGTCGCCGATATGGCGCAGGATCAGCGACAGGCAATCGCCGGTCATGAACTCGAAGGCCGTCAGCCGGTCGCCGCAGCGGTCTCGCACCGCGCCAAGGAGCGAGAGAGCGGCGGCAGCGTCCGCAACGGCAACGAATGCGCTGGCGCGGGCATGCGGTCGGGCGAAGAGCTTGAGCACCGCTCCGGTGATGACGCCGAGCGTGCCTTCCGAGCCGATGAAGAGATCGCGCAGGGCGTAACCGGTATTGTCCTTGCGCAGCGCCGTCAGCCCGTCCCAGACGCGGCCATCGGCGAGGACGACCTCCAGGCCCAGCGTGAGTTCGCGCATGGTGCCGTAGCGCAGCACGGCGACGCCGCCGGCATTGGCGGCGAGGTTTCCGCCGATGGTGCAGCTGCCCTCGGCGCCGAGGCTGAGCGGGAAGAAGCGCCCGGCTGCGTCGGCCGCCTGCTGCACCTTCGCCAGAATTACGCCGGCATCGACCGTGATCGTGTTGCCGACAGCGTCGATGTCGCGAATGCTGTTCAGCCGTGCGAGCGAGAGGACGACGGCCTTGCCGGTTTCATCCGGCGTCGCACCGCCCGACATGCTGGTGTTGCCGCCCTGGGGAACGACGGGCGCGGCGTGGCGGGCGCAGAGACGCATCGCGGCGGCGACCTCCTCGGTCGAGCCCGGCCGAATGACGGCTCGCGCGGCGCCATGATATTTGCCGAGCCAGTCGGTGAGGAAAGGCGCCTGGTCCTCTGGGGTGACGAAGACATTCGCCTCGCCGAGAACCCCGGCGAGTTCGGCGATCAGATCGTCCATGGTTCAGCCTTTGCGAAGGGGGCGCCCGCCCCAGCCCAAACGCACGCGCCCGATCGCCATCGTCACCGCGGCTTGCGTCGGCTCGACGACGGGAATGCCCAGTTCCTGCTCCAGCGGCTCGCGGAAGCGCGCCATGCCGGCGCAGCCCATGACCAGCACATCGGCATGATGCGTATCGCGCAGGCTGCGGCCGACGCCGATCATGCGGCCAAGCGTGAGTTCGTCGTCGGCCATCTCGGCGATGGTGAGGTTTACCGGCAGGTCGCCGGCGAAGCGGTCCGTCATCCCCATCGCGCCGAGATAGCGCAGATGGCGCGGGATCGAGTTCTGGAGCATGGCGACGATGCCGAAGCGCTGGCCCAGCGTCAGCGCCGTCAGCACGCCGGATTCGGCGATGCCGAGCACCGGCTTCTCGCTTTGCTCGCGCAGCGCATGCATGCCGGGATCGGAGAAGCAGGCGACGACGAAAGCCGCCGCCTCGTTCTCCAGCCCGGCGGCGCGCTTCAGCAGGGCCGGGATCAGCCCGTCGATATCGCGCTGGGACTGGATGCCGGGCGGTCCCTCGGCCAGAGTCAGGCATTCGATGGCGGGTCCGCCGGCCATGCGCAGCGGCGCGACGGCGACGTCGATCTCCCGCGTCACGCGTTCGGTCGAATTGGGATTGATGACGTAGATCGTGCCGCTCACGACGCCTCTCCTTCCGGGGTGGACCGCGTCCGTTCGCGCCAGCCTGCGAGCGTTTGGCGCGGAGCCTGGAAACGATCGCGCAGCCCGACATACCAGTCGGCGCCATGCAGGCGGCCGACGAGGTCGAGCTTGTCGACATCGACATGCAGGCGCTCGTCGACGATGCCGTCGCGGATGTGGAGATGGACGATCTCGCCGACGACGAGATTGCGATGCCGCGTGCCGAGCGAGAGCGAGACCGTCTCGCGGCATTCGAGCTGGACGGGGGAGGCGGCGAGCCGCGGCGCTGCAATCGCGGCGCTCGGCGCGGTCGTGAGCCCAGCGGCCTCGATCTCGTCGACCTCGCCGGGAAAGTCGATCGCGCAGACCTGCATCGCCTCGACCATGGCACGATCGACGAGATTGACGACGAAGCTGCCGGTGTCGCGGATGTTCCGCATCGTATCCTTCAGCGGCGAAACCGCGCCATCACGCCCCTCGATGCCGAGCACGACCAGCGGTGGCGCGTGGCTGAAGACGTTGAAGAAGCTGAAGGGCGCGGCGTTGGCGCGCCCTTGCGCATCGACGGTGGTGACGAGCGCGATCGGGCGCGGCAGCACGGTGTTGACGAGCAGCTTGTAGAGATCGCGTTCCTTGAGGTCGCCCGCAGCCCAGTCCATCGGCTCAGCCCAGGCTCACATCGAGCAGACGCACGGTCTCGGCCAGCACGCGGGCGCCGTCTCCGGCCTGCTCGGGCGTGATCGATTCCTCGGGCGCATGGCTGCGCCCGTCGAGGCAGGGCACGAAGATCATGCCGACCGGACCGATATGGGCGATTTGCACACCGTCATGCCCGGCGCCGCTCGGCAGGTCGCGCGTGGCGAGCCCGAGCGAGGTCGCGGCATTGGCGATGGCCGAACGGATTTCAGGCGCACAGGCCGTTGGCGCGACATGGCTGATCGGCTCGACCGCGATGGTGAGGCGCAACTCCTCAAGGGCAGGGCGGAGGTCGCGCACCAGCGCTTCGCCAAAGGTCTTCACCGCCGCTTCGTTGCCGGAGCGGACTTCCAGCGTCAGCACGGCCTCGCCGGGGACGGCATTCGCTGCATTGGGGCTGACTTCGATGCGCCCGAAGGTGGCGACCAGCGGCTGGTTGTCGCGCGCGGTCGCGAGCGCCCGTTTATAGGCGGCCTCGACCAGCCTCGCGGCGCCGACCAACGCGTCGGCCCGGAGCGGCATCGGCGTCGCGCCGGCATGGTCGGCCCGGCCGGTCACGGTGATGCGCTCGCGGCGGATGCCGACGATGTCGGAGACGATGCCGACCGGGATGCGCTCATTTTCGAGCACGCGGCCCTGCTCGATATGGACTTCGACATAGGCCGCGACGTCGCCGGCAGTGCGCTTGACGGAGGCCAATTCCTCGGGCCGCCCGCCGACGAAGGCGATGCCCTCGCGCAATGTCATGCCGTCCGGGCGGGCGAGGGCGAGATGCTGCTCGTTCAGGGCGCCTGCGAGCGCGCGGCTGCCGATACAGGAGAGGCCGAATTCGCTCGGCTCCTCCGCGAGGAAATCGACGACCTCCAGCGTGTGGCGCAGCCTGTCGCCACGCTCGCTGAAGCTCTGCGCCACCTCCAGCGCGGCGAGCACGCCGAGGATGCCGTCATAACGGCCGCCGGAGGGCACAGTGTCCGAATGCGAGCCGATCAGGATCGGCTTCAGCGTGGGATCGGCGCCCGCGAGCCGGCCGATCAGGTTGCCGGCGGCGTCGAGCTCTGTTTCCAGCCCGGCCTCGCGGAACTCCGCGGCTAGCCATTCTCGTCCTTCGAGGAAGCGCGAGGTGAAGGAACGGCGCGTCCACGGACGCTCCGGGTCGGTAATCCCAGAGAGCGCCTCGATGCGCCGCCAGAGCCGGTCCTGATCGATCGCCATGGCGGTCACGCCGCCGGGCGCAGGAAGCGGCCGTCGCCGGCCTTGTTGCGGATCTGCTGGCCATCCCAGGCGAGCTGGCCGCGCACGTAAGTTGCGGCGACGCGGACGCGGAACTCGCGGCCCTCCATGGAGCTCCACTTCACCGCCGCGAGGCTCTTGCTCGGGTCGTGGATGAAGCGGCCGGGCTCCAGCACGGTGATGTCGGCATCGGCGCCGGCTTCGAGCCGGCCCTTGTCGGCGAGCAGGAAGGCCTTGGCCGGCCCCTCGCAGAGCTGCTTCACCACGATGGTCGGCGAAAGCCCGTGCTCCTCGCAGCCGGTCCAGAGCGCCGGCAGCAGCGTCTCGATGCCCGGACCGCCCGAGGTGTTCTTGAAGATCATCGGATCGCCCTTCTTCTCCAGACCCCAGGAGACGTGGTCGGACGAGATGAAGTCGCAATGGCCGGCGGCGAGGTGGCTCCAGAGCAGGTCGCTCTCGGCCTTCGGGCGGATCGGCGGATAGTGCTTGATCTTGGCGCCGAAGCGTGGGCCGTGCTCCTCGGCATTGAGCATGAAGTACTGCACGCAGCTCTCGACCGTCGCCTTGGTGCCCGCGCGCTTGTACATGTTGCAGATCTCGAAACCGCGCGAGGTCGAGACGTGGACGGCGTGGGCGCGCGCGCCCGTCTCGGCACCGATCTCGTAGATGCGGGCGGTGGCGAGGTTCTCGATCAGCGGGGTATGGGCGCGTAGGAAAGCGTCGGGGCCGGTATCGCCGGCTTCGATCAGCCTCGCGATATTGCGCCGGGTCATCTCCTGGTCCTGGTTGTGGACGCCGCAGAGCAGGCCGGTCGGCTCGATCAACTTGAAGGCTTCGTAGAGCGTGTCGTCGCCGATACGCGGAAAGCGCGTCGGATTGGCCTCGAAGGTCGAGAACTTGAAGGCGCAGGCGCCGGCCTCGACCAGCCCGGGAATGGCATGGAGGCCGTTCTCGATGGTGATCGTGGCGTAAAGCGCGACATCGACATGGGCGTCGCGCTCGACCACCGCGACCTTCTCGTTGAAGAGCTTGGCGCTGGTGACGGGCTCCGGCTCGTCATAGGGCATGTCGACCATGACGGTGACGCCGCCGGCCGCCGCCGCGCGCGAGCACATGCCGATGCCCTCGTGGTCGGCCTGGCTGCCGGAATGGACCTGGCCGTCGATGACGCCCGGCATGATCCACTGGCCCCGGAAATCCTGGGTCTCGCGAGCCGAGGGCGGCGCGCCGGACCCGACCTTGCTGATCTTGCCACCGGTGACGGCGACATAGCCGTCCTCGATGATCCGGTCGGACAGCACGATGTTGCCGCGGAGGACGAGATCGAAATCGCTCATGGTCGGGGTATCCGGTCGATCCTGCGGGGTGTGCGGAAGGGCGAGCGCCGACTAGTCTGCGCGGCCGAGCGCGTAGTCGGTGAAATTCATGCCGAGCGCCTTCTCGACGATCGGATAGACGCTGGGATCGGTCACGCTGGAGCTCAGCGGGATCTTGCTTTTGGGCACGCGCAGCACCGAAAGCTCCATGCCCTCGCGGACATGGCCGGCGCTGACCGGCTGGCCGTCGGAGCCGAGGGTGGTGATCACGTCCGGGAAGCAGGCGTGCCGGGCGCCATCGAGATCGGTGACGGCCATGTACTCGTTCATGACATGGATGACGCGTGCGGCTGCGCCGGCTCCGACCTGGATCGTGCCGATGTCGAAGGCCTCGTTGGTGTAGCGCACATCTTTCTTGGCAACCGGGCCGCGCGCGATGATCGAGCCGCCGGTCTGGTCGCAGATGGCGTCGATGACGGCCGTACCGCCCTTCGGCTTGGCATCGAGGATGCGCTCGCCCAGCGCCAGCGCCATCGAGATGCCGCCGAGCGCGGCGTTCTTGCGCACATAGGCAGCCGAGACAGGATTGCGGCAGGAGGCGATGAAGCCGCCGGACATGTCAGACGCCGTGCGCAGGATCGGCGAGACCTTGGCCGTCGCGCCGCGCGTCACCAGTTCGATATACTGGTTCTTCGCGCGATTGCCGCCGACCGCGACCTGGATCGTCGCTTCCGGGCTGTTAGCGAGGCCGATCGAGCCCATGTCCCCGGTGGGATGGGCGCGGATGTCGCCGACCGCATCGACCACCTTCACGCCGAGGATCGCGCTGGGGAGCCAGGCATTCAGCGTGCTCGACATGCCGTTCTGGCCGATGATCAGGCCGTAGATCGGCTTGCCCAACGCCTCCTGCAGGAGCTGCACCGCCTTGACGTAGTCGATGCCCCACATCTCCCATTCGGTCGTGCCGGCGGGCGCGCCGATGGCGGCGGCGGTGGCGATGATCGCGTCGTCGGGAATCTCGTCCATGGTGACGAGCTCGGGCTTGCCGGTATTGACGGCTGCGGTGCCGAGCATGCGGCCGTGATCGGCCCAGCCGCCTCCGCCCGCCGCGAAGACCGACCCGCCGGCTACCGCGGCCTCGACATCCCTGATCGTCAGAAAGCGCTTCATCGGCCGGCCTCGTCCCGCACAAGTCGAGAGCATTGCTTAAGCGAAAAACCGGTTCCCACTCTTTCGCGCAATGCTCTGTCGCGAACCGGTCGTTGCCGGCACGAGATCGAACTTAGAGCGCTATGCGCGAAATGAATCATGCTTATTATGCGGCCGACCATAAACGGATGTTATCCTCATGCGCCTCAATCTCCGGCAGATCGAAGTTTTCCGGGCCATCATGATCACCGGCTCGATCAGCGGCGCCGCCCGGCTGCTCTCGGTCTCCCAGCCGGCAATCAGCCGCCTGCTGGCCTATACCGAGGACCGGCTGGCGCTGCGCCTGTTCGAGCGCGTGCGAGGGCGCGTGCAACCGACGCCGGAAGCGCGCCGGCTGTTCCAGGAGGTCGACCAGGTCCATCAGGGCGTGGTCCGGGTCAACGAGTTGGCCGACGAACTGCGCGAGCGCGGCACCGGCTCGGTGCGGATCGTCGCGAGCCCGAGCGTCGGCCAAGCGCTTGTGCCCGATGCCATCGCCCGCCTGCGCGAGCGTTTCCCGGATCTGCGCGTCGAGTTCGAGGTGCTGACGTTGCTGGAAATCGTCGCCAAGATCGTCAGCGGTCGGGCCGATCTCGGCGTCTCGATCCTGCCGATCGATGAGCCGACGCTCGATATGGAAATTCTGACCGAAGGTCGCCTGATGGTGATCATGCCGCGCGATCATGCGCTGGCGCGGCTGCGCGTCATCCGCCCGGCCGATCTCGTGCCCTATCCACTGATCGGCTTCGGGCCGCAGACGCCTTATGGCGACGTCGTCGGGCGCGCGCTCGCGCTGAAAGCGGCGCCTCTCAGGATCAGCACCGTCGTCCGCTTCACGCCGGTCGCCTGTGCGATGGTGCGGGCGGGCGCCGGCATCGCCGTCGTCGACGAGTTCGTGCTGCGCGGGCGGACATGGCCGGAGCTGGTGTCGCGCCCGCTGGCGCCCAAGACGCGGGTGCGCGCGCATCTGCTGACGCCGCGTTTCGAGCCGCTTTCGCGCACGGCGAACGCTTTCGTCGACATTTTGCGCGGTCTGGTGCCGCCTATGCCCAAGGGCAAGGACGCCGAGCCGGCCGAGGGCGCTTAACATCATGTTATGGAAACCCGACAACAAATAATTGGCAGGGCATGATTTCGCCCTGTTAGGTTTCGCTCCAGACGTGGCCGGATTGTTGCAGGAACAGGGGCGCAACGATCACGGCATGGCCGTCGCATAACGGGAGCGGGAAGCATGAAACTGAATTCGATCGGGATGGCGCGCGCCGCCGTCAGGGGCGTGGCGTTGGCCGCGCTCATCGCCATGCCGGCCATGGCCGAGGATGCCGACCATCCGCAGAACGAGAAGCTGAAAGTAGCCTGCGATCTCGGCTTCGCGCCCTTCTGCTTCAAGACGCCGAGCGGCGAAACGACCGGCTTCACCTACGACATGTCCGCCGCGATCGCCCAGAAGCTCGGCCGCCCCGGCGTCGATGTGACGGATTCGAACTTCTCGGCGATCTTCGCCGGTTTGTTCTCCAAGCGCTACGAGATGATCCCGGCGCCGACGAACATCACGACCGAGCGCGCGGCGCAGATGCTGTTCAGCGAGCCCTATATGCCGACGGGCCTCGGCTTCCTCGTCAAGAAGGGCGGCAAGATCGCCGGTCTCGACGACCTGAAAGGCAAGGCCCTTTCCGTCAATAACGGCTCGATCTCGGACAAGTGGCTGACCGATAACGAGGCCAAATACGGCTACACCATCCAGCGCTACAACAAGAACGCCGACGCCGTGCAGGCCGTCATGATCGGCCGTGCCTTCGCCAATGTCGCCGATGCGCCGGTCTCGCGCTATGTCGCGACCCAGACGCCGATGGCCGAAGTGCCCTTCGTTCTCGACGGCGGCCGCAATTTCGGCATCGCCTTCCGCAAGGAGGACGCCGCTTTCCGCGCCCAGGTCGAAGTCGCGCTGGAGTGCATGAAGACCGACGGCACTCTGGCCAAGATCCACGAGAAGTGGTTCGGCGTGAAGCCGGAGGCGGCATCCTCGACTGCGACGGTCTATCCGGGCACCGGCGCGCCGGGCTTCGAGGGCTATGACGCGACAGAGCACAAGGCCGCGTGCAAGTGACGTCGCAGCCCGCCATGACGGCCACGCTCCCTGAGACGATCGTTTCGATCGAGGGGCTGCGCAAGAGCTTCGGCAATGTCGAGGTCCTGCGCGGTGTCGATCTCAAGGTCGGCAAGGGCGAGGCCGTCGTGATCGTCGGCTCCTCCGGTTCGGGCAAGAGCACTTGCCTGCGCTGCATCAACCGGCTGGAGGAACCGACGGCGGGCGCGATCCGCGTCGGTGGGCAGGAGATCACCGGTCCGAAGGTGGACCTCAATCTCCTGCGCCGCCGGATCGGCATGGTCTTCCAGGGCATCCATCTCTACCCGCACAAGACAGCGCTGGGGAACGTGATGCTGGCGCTGCGCAAGGTCGTCGGCCTCGGCAAGGAGGAGGCCGAGCGCAAGGCGCGCCACCATCTCGAGGTCGTCGGCCTCGCCCACAAGGCCGATGCCTATCCGGCCGAGTTGTCCGGCGGGCAGCAGCAGCGGGTCGGCATCGCCCGCGCCATGGCGCTGGAGCCGCAGGTCATGCTCTTCGACGAGCCGACCTCGGCGCTCGACCCCGAGCTTGTCGGCGAAGTGCTCAACGTCATGGTCCGCACCAAGGAGATGGGCATGACCATGATCGTGGTGACGCATGAGATGAAGTTCGCGCGCGATGTCGCCGACCGCGTTGTCTTCATGGACCATGGCGCGATCCTGTCCGAGGGCACGCCGCAGGAGATCCTCGTCAACCCGCAGCACCAGCGCATCCGCGACTTCGTGATGCGCTCGCACGGCTGACGGGCACCCATGGACCAGATCGTCCGCTATTTCTTCGATTTCGGGCTGTTGTCGGCCTATTGGCCCGACATCCTGCGCGGCTTCCTCATCACCGTCGAGATGTCGATCCTGACGGTCCTCATCGGCATCCCGCTCGGCCTCGTCCTCGCGGTGTTGCGCCTCTACGGCATCCGGCCGCTGAACTGGCTGATCATCTTCTACATCGACTTCTTCCGCTCGATCCCGCAGCTCGTGCTGATCGTGCTGGCCTATTTTGCGCTGCCCTATTTCGGGCTGGTGCTGGAGCCCATCACCGCGACCGTGCTGGCACTCGCGATCGTGCTCTCGGCCTTCGCCGAGGAGATCTTCTGGGCCGGCATCAACGCCGTGGCTAAGGGGCAGTGGGAGGCGGGGCGCTCGACGGGCCTCGGCTTCACCCAGACGCTGGCCTACATCATCCTGCCGCAGGTTGTGCGCATGTCGATCCCGCCGCTGACCAACCGCGCCATCGGGATCAGCAAAGGCACGACGCTGGGCTCCGTGGTGGCCGTGCCCGAGCTGCTCAACGTGACCTCGAGCATCCAGTCCAACGTCGCCAACCCGACCGCGCTCACCGTCGGCGCGCTGCTGTTCCTGCTGCTGTTCCTGCCCTTCGTGCGCTTCACGCGCTGGCTGGAACATGTCTACGCGCATCCGAGGTCATGATGGACGAGCTCGTCACGACCTTCTTCAATTTCGACGTCCTCAAGCAGGTCTGGCCGCTGCTGCTGCAGGGCTTCTGGATGACGCTGGCGCTGGCCGCGGTCGCCGTGCCGCTTTCGGTGCTGACCGGCATCGCCATCGCCATGGCGCAGGACGTGCCGAACAAACTGCTGCGCTTCGTGCTGGTCGCCTATGTCGATGTGATGCGCGCCATCCCGCCGCTGGTGCTGCTGATCTTCATCTTCTTCGGCCTGCCCTTCCTGGGCCTGAAGCTCAACGAGTTCACGGCGGCCGTGCTGGCGCTGACGCTGAACGGTTCGAGCTATTTCGCCGAGATCTTCCGCGCGGGCATCGAATCCGTGCCGAAGGGGCAGCGCGAGGCGGCCCGCTCGACGGGCCTCAGCTGGTACCAGAGCATGATCCATGTCGTGGTGCCGCAGGGCACGCGCAACGTGCTGCCGGACCTGATCAGCAATACGGTCGAGCTGGTGAAGCAGACCTCGATCGCGTCTGCCGTCGCTTTGCAAGAGCTGCTGCGCTCGGCCCAGCTCGCCCAGGGCCTGCTCTACAACCCGACGCCGCTGATCGCGGTGGCGATCGTCTACTTCCTGATGTTCTGGCCCTTCGTGCGGCTGGTCTCGCGCCTGCAGAACCGCACGGCCATGTCGGCTGCGTGAGGCGATTGTGACCCGTCGCGTCAGATCGCGACGGGGTAGAGGCGGGTGATGCGGTTTGGGTTGGTCTCGGCGAGGAAAATGTCGCCAGAGGGCCCTAGCCAGAGCCCATGGGCGCCATTGAGGACCGGCCGGCAGCGGCCGAGCAGAGCGCCGTCCGGCGAGAGCAGGCTCAGCGTCGGGATGGAATCGCAGACATGAATCCGGTCCTCCGCATCGGCGACGACATCCTGGGGGCGCAGGAAGGCGTCCCACACCGCCAGAAGCTCGCCTTCTGCGGTGAAGCTCTGCACGCGGCTGTTCTCGCGATCGGCGACAATGACGCGCCCGTCGCTGAGCACGCAGATGCCGTGCGGCGTCAGGAAGGCGCCAGGTGCGGTTCCGACCGAACCCCAGCTCGCGATCAGGCCGCCGCCAGCGTCGAAGCGATGAATGCGGCCGTTGCCATAGCCATCCGCGACGTAGAAGCCGCCGTCGGGCGCGAAGGCGATGTCGCTGGGATGATTGAAGGGATGGCCCGGCCGATGGCTCTCGCCGATCTGCTGCCGCACCTGTCCCTCGATGTCGCAGAAAAGAATGCGATGGGCGTCGCGGTCGACGATGGCGAGGCCGCCATCGGGCATCGCCGCGATCTTGTGGGCATCGAGGCAGAGCGCCTCGCCCCAGCTGCGCAGGAAGCTGCCGTCGGCTGCAAGCGTGACGACGCAGGGGCCGTCAGGATCGACCGCGCTGTCGCGGCGCAGCAGGACATGCACGAGCCCGTCCTTGTCGACCGCCAGATCGGTGATCCGACCCGGCGTCGCGGACAGGGCGCCCCAGGGACGCTCGACGCCGTAAAGCATTTCGCCGAGCGCAACGCGCAATTCCGTTTTCATCCTGACCTCGTCGCCGTTTCGCGCGCTGTGGGTGGCCATCGTTTCAGGGCCCCGGCCGCATGGGGAGAAAGACCATGAGCGATTTCGATCTCGTCATTCGCGGCGGCACCGCCGTGACCGCCTCCGACATCGGGTCCTTCGATATCGGCATTGCCGGCGGCGTCATCGCCGCGATCGGAGAAGGGCTGCCGCGCGGTAAGGAGGAAGTCGATGCGCGCGGCCTGCTCGTCCTGCCCGGCGGTGTCGATGCCCACGTCCATCTCGACCAGCCCTTTTCCTCGGGCGCTGATATCGCTGATGGCTTCGACAGCGGCACGGCCTCTGCCGCAGCCGGCGGCACGACGACGGTCGTGTGCCATGCCCCGCAGATCCGCGGCGGTTCGTTGGCAGGTGCGGTCGCAGCCTATGCGGAGAAAGCGAAGCAGGCGCGGATCGACCACGCCTTCCATCTTCTGGTCAACGATCCGACGCCGGAGGTTCTCGAAAACGAGCTGCCGGCGCTGGTCGCGGCCGGGCACCGCTCCGTCAAGATCTTCATGACCTATGACAGCAACCGTCTCGGCGATGCGCAGATCCTGCAGACGCTCGCAGCGGCCCGGCGCGCCGGCGCGCTTGTCTGTGTGCATGCCGAGCATCACGAGCTGATTACCTGGCTGACGCAGGCGCTGCTGGCGGCCGGGCAGACCGCGCCGCGCCATCTCGCCTGGGCCAAGCCGATGGTGGTGGAGCGCGAGGCGACGCATCGCATTCTCGCGCTGGCCGAGGCGCTGGATACGCCGATCCAGATCTTCCACGTCTCGGGCCGACAGTCCGGCGAGGAGGTCGAGCGGGCGCAGGCGCGGGGGCAGAAGGCCTGGGCCGAGACCTGCACGCAATATCTCGTGCTCGACGAGGCCGACATGGACCGGCCGGGCTTCGAGGGCGCGAAGTTCATGATCTCGCCGGCGCTGCGGTCCGCCGCCGATCAGGAGGCGCTCTGGCGCTTCCTGCGTGAGGGCGTCATCGACATCGTCTCGTCCGACCATTCGCCGCTGCGCTACGACGATCCGCGCGGCAAGAAGCAGCATGGCGAGAACGCGCCCTTCAACAAGATCCCGAACGGCGTGCCCGGCCTCGCCGCGCGGTTGCCCATCCTCTATTCGGAGGGCGTCGCCAAGGGGCGGATCGATCTGCGTCGTTTCGTCGATCTCGTCGCGACCAACCCGGCCCGCCGCTTCGGCCTCGCGCCGCGCAAGGGCGTGCTCGCGGTCGGGGCGGACGCCGATGTCGTGCTGTTCGATCCCGATCGGCGCGTCACCCTGACCAACGCCATGCAGCACCATGGCAGCGACTACACGCCTTACGAAGGAATGGAGGTGCAGGGCTATCCGACCGCCACCTATCAACGCGGCCGGCTGATCTTCGACGGCGAGCGCGTGTTGGCGGAGCCGGGGCAGGGGCAATTGCTGGCGCGCGGCCCCTATGCCGAGATTGCGCCGACCGGCCGCTTTCCAACGCCGTTCGATCCGTTCCGGTGAGGGAAGCAAGGAGAGCGCTCAGGCGCTCTCCGGCTTTCCGAGCGGAGCGCCGACGCCGGTGCGCTCGGTGAGCAGGCCGTAATGCTCGACGCGGCGATGCCTAGAGAAGTCGAAGATCGTCGCCTTGCCGAAACGGGTGTCGTCGAGGTCGCAAGGGTGGATAAGCACGCCGTCCTCCTCATGGTCGATTTCGCCAACGATCTTGCCGTCCGGCGCCGCGATCAGCGTGCCGCCGAAGAGACGGTGGCCATCCTCGTTGCCGGCCTTGGCGACGGCCACGACCCAGGTCGAATTCTGATAGGCGCCGGCCTGAACCGAGAGGCGGTGATGGAACAGGCGGTCTGCCGTCGTTTCATGGGGCGATTGCGAGTTGGCGGAGGGGGTGTTGTAGCCGAGAACGACCATCTCCACGCCCTGCAGACCCATGACGCGATAGGTCTCCGGCCAGCGCCGGTCGTTGCAGATCGCCATGCCCATGAGCCCGCCCTCGAACTCCCAGACCGGGAAGCCGAGATCGCCGGGCTCGAAATAGCGCTTCTCGAGATGCTGGTGTGCCCGCTCCGTGTCGAACTCGGCATGGCCGGGAAGATGGATCTTCCGGTATTTGCCCACGATCCGGCCAGCGCGGTCGACGAGGATCGAGCTGTTGAAATGGCGCCCGTCGGGGGTGAGCTCGGCATAACCGAAGCTCATGGCCATGCCGAGCGCTTTCGCCTTGTCGAAGAGCGGCTGCGTCTCCGGGCCGGGCATGCTGCGCTCGAACCAGTGGTCGGCCTCGGCGCGATCCTCATGATACCAGCGCGGGAAGAAGGTGGTCAGCGCCAGCTCGGGGTAGACGATGAAGGTCGCGCCCTGGGCCCTTGCCGTCTCCATGAGCGCGATCATGCGGTCGACGACCTGCTTGCGGCTCTCGGCCCGCTGGATCGGGCCCAGCTGGGCGGCGGCGACTGTGACGATGCGTGACACGGTTCTTCCTGATCAGATGGTGCTTCGGGGCCGCCCGATCACGACCTCTTTCGAGATCAGCGTGCTGCGTCCGAGCATGCTTTCCACGAGCCCGCCCCTTCGGGGTTGCTGGGCCGTGTCAAAGCCTTAGATCGTTGGCTTCCATTCTTCATATGCTTTGTTCGCGATCAGCCATAATCGCGCGTTATGCTCCACGCCACGGTCCAGCAGCGCGAGAAGGCGGAGCTCGGTATCTTGGCGCGATGCCGGCTCGCCCTGGGCGCCGATCGGCCGTGAAGGTGCTGGCGCGGAGGCCGCGCCAGCAGCTCGCAGGCTGTGTCGTGTTGCGGCGGTAAGGCCTACAGCAGCTCTTCGCCGCGTCTCTCGGGGATGAGGAGCCACATGGCGAGGATATCGAGGACGTAGAGGGTCGCGAGCAGCGCGATGGCGGTCTGGAAGCCATAGGCTGCCGCGATCGCGCCCACGATGACGGGGCCGAAGCCGCCGACGCCGCGACCGATGTTGAACAGCACGTTCTGGGCGGTGGCGCGGGCCGCCGTCGGGAAGAGCTCGCTCATCAGCGCGCCGTAGCCGCCGAGCATGCCGTTAACGAAGAAGCCCATCACCGCACCGGCGACGAGGAGCTGCATCGGGTCGGTCAGCCGGGAATAGACGATGACCATCACCGCAGCGCCCAGCATGTAGCCGAAGAAGGCCGGGCGCCGGCCGACCCGGTCGGCGATATGGCCGAAGGCGAAGATGCCGAGCGCCATGCCGGCGATGGTCACCGCCGTCCACAGCGCCGATTGGGTGAGGGCGAAGCCGAACCGCGTCGCGAGATAGTTCGGCAGCCAGATCATCACGCCGTAATAGCCGAAGTTCTGGACCGAGCAGAGGATCACCATGCCGATGCTGAGCTTGGTGGTCTCCCAGTCCTTGACCAGCAGGCGCAGCGCGGATTCCTTCGGACGGTCCTTCGAGCGGGCGACGAAGACGTCGGGCTCGTGCAGCGAATGCCGGATGAAATAGGCCGCGATCGCCGGCAGGACGCCGATGGCGAACATGCCGCGCCAGCCGATGGTGGGCAGCAGCAGCGGGGTGACGAGGGCGGCCGCGAGGACGCCGACCTGCCAGCCGAGGCCGACATAGGAGGAGGCGCGCGCCCGCTTCGAGGCCGGCCAGGCTTCGGCGACGAGCGCCATGCCGATGCCGAATTCGCCGCCGAGCCCGAGGCCGGCGATGGTGCGGTAGATCAACAGATCCCAATAGCCCTGGGCGAAGGCGCACAAGCCGGTGAAGACGGCGAAGAGGACGATGGTCCAGGTCAGGACACGGACGCGGCCGATCCGGTCCGAGAGCATGCCGAAACCGATGCCGCCAAGGACGGCGCCGACGAGCGTCGCCGTCACCAGAGAGGCGGCCTGGGCTTGGCTCAATTGCAGGTCGGCCGAGATCGCCCTGAGCATGAAGCCGAGGATCAAGAGGTCGAAGCCATCCATCGCATAGCCAATGGCGGCGCCCCACAACGCCTTGCGCGCCTTGTCGTCCACCGTCGTCGGTGCCGACAGCGCGGCGGCCGATGCTGTCCGATCGCTCATGGTTCAAGGCCCCTCGTTTTCGCCCGGCCGAAAGGATGCTGAGCTGCAAGCCAGATCGAGGCGCGCTCACATGCGTGATGTCGGCTCGACATGTCACGCTGCCCGAGCCGGCGCAATAATTCGCCCCGAATCAGCCTGTGGATGTGCCGGGAAACATTCGCGTGTGTGGCTTTATCGACAGCGCGGCGCTGGCCCTGGCGCCATGGTGGAAATCGCGGGGCGGGGATTGACCTGCCGGGCGGGGGCGATCAGAAGGGGCCGTTTGCCAATTCGACCAGCCCCTGCGCCCTTGCCGTCCCCGGCGAGCGGCGTCGCTCAGCCCAAGGAAACCGCGCCATGCCCAATCTGTTCACCCCCACCGACCGGGCCGTGATCGCGCGCGAAGCGGCCAAGATGCTGCTCGAGATCAAGGCTGTGCACTTCTACAGCGACAAGCCCTTCTTCTTCACTTCCGGCTGGGCGAGCCCGGTCTATATCGACTGCCGCAAGATCATCTCCTACCCCCGTCTGCGCTCGACGCTGATCGATTTCGCCGCCACCACGATCGTGCGCGACATCGGCTACGAGTCGCTCGACACCATCGCCGGGGGCGAAACCGCGGGCATCCCCTTCGCTGCCTGGATCTCCGACCGCCTGGCGCTGCCGATGCAGTATGTCCGCAAGAAGCCGAAGGGCTTCGGCCGCAATGCCCAGATCGAGGGCTCGGTCGTCGAGGGCGCGCGCACGCTGCTGGTCGAGGATCTCGCTACGGACGGGCGCAGCAAGGTCAATTTCGCCGAAGCGCTGCGCAATGCGGGCGCCGATGTGCAGCATTGCTTCGTGCTGTTCTACTACGACATCTTCCCGAAGAGCCGCGAGCTGATGGCGGAGATCGGCGTGAACCTGCACTACCTCACCACCTGGTGGGATGTGCTGGCCGTCGCGAAGGACAGCGGCCATTTCGAGCCGAAGATCCTTGCCGAGGTCGAGAGCTTCCTCAACGACCCGGCGAGCTGGTCGTCCAAGCATGGCGGGATCTCCGCCTTCGGCGAAGAAAAGAAGCCGGCCTGAGCCGATGCTTCAGGACCCGCAGCTGCGTCTGGATGTCGAGAACGGACAGCTGCAGGACGGGGGCGGCCGGGTGTTCGATCCGGCGGCGCGGCGGTGGTGCGAAGCCCCGCTGGCTGCACTGGGCGAGCCGGTGTCGGCCGCCAGTGCCTTGCGCTGGCTTCAGCGTGAGAGCGGGATGGCTCTGCGCACGCCCGTCGCCGTGATCGGGACGCGCACGCCGACCGCTTCTCAGGCGGTTGCCGCCGAAACCTTGGGTCGGCTTCTCGCCGAGCAC
This sequence comes from Allobosea sp. 10L417, assembly GCF_056395485.1. Lineage (NCBI taxonomy): Bacteria > Pseudomonadati > Pseudomonadota > Alphaproteobacteria > Hyphomicrobiales > Alloboseaceae > Allobosea > Allobosea sp. 10L417. Next base: position 213,677 of record NZ_JBFTJP010000004.1, on the reverse strand, counting down.
GGCGTCACCGTGCTGTGCGGCGGCCGCTCAGGTGTGATGGAGGAGGTCTGCCGTGGCGTCGCGCAGGCCGGCGGCCTCTCGATTGGCCTTTTGCCCGATGACGAGCCGGAGGCGGCCAATCCCTACGTCACGGTCCCGCTTGCCACCGGCATCGGCGTGGCCCGCAATGCGCTGATCGCCCGGGCGGCGTGTTGTCTGGTTGCGATCGGGGGCGGTTACGGAACGCTATCGGAGATCGCCTTCGCCCTGCAGTTCAAGCGGCCGGTCTTCCTGCTGGAAGGCGCGCCGACCGTCGACGGGGCGCTCGCCTGCTCCGATGCAGAGGCGACGCTAGACGCTGTCGCGCGGGTGATCCTGGCAGTCTGAACGCCGTCCGTTCACGGCCTGTCGGGCCGGCCCGCTGCGGCGCCGCTGCGGGCTTCGAGCGCCTTGGCGACGCGGCGCATCGCCTCGCCGGCGGCATCGCACTCCTCGTCGCTGAGTACGGTCATCATCGCCTCGATCTCGGCGACGTGGATCGCCATCGCCTTGCGGGTCAGCGCTTCGCCTTCGGGTGTCAGCCAAAGTCGGCGCAGGCGCTTGTCGGCGTCGTCATTGCGCCGCTCGATCAACCCGCGCCGCTCCAGTACCGGCAGCAGCATGCTCATCGCGCTGCGCCCGACGAGAAGCTTCTCGGCCAGCGCCTGCTGCGAGAGGCCGGGCGCGTGGAAGATGTTGGCGAGCACGTCGTAATGCGCGAGCTGGATGTCGAGCGGCGCAAGCGCCTCGGTGAAAACCTTCTCCCACAAGCTGTGAGCACGGGCGACGGAGACCCAGTTGCGGAAGCGCGGGAGATCCCAGGGCAGGATCTGCGACTCCGGCAAATCAGAAAGCGCTTGCTTTTTGTTCATGGCTGAACATATTCGTTCAGCGCTGAACAAGACAGGGTCCGTGCCATGACCGCTTCCGCCCTCCGTTACATGCGCCCGCTGGTCCGGGCCGCGAGCTTCGTGGCTCCTTCCGCGACCGGCCGGCTGGCTTTCCGCTTGTTCTGTACCCCGGCGAAGCCGTCGAAGCGAAACAGAAAATCGGGCGAACAAGCCACCGCGACGAGGCTCGGGCAAGCGAGCCGACGCGCGATTCCGTTCCCCTGCGGGAGCGTTCAGGCCTATGTCTTCGAGCCCGAGGCGGTCGTGCCGGCGGGCACGGTGCTGCTGGTCCATGGCTGGACGGGAGAGGCGGCCTCGATGACCGCTTTCGTCGAACCGCTGCTGGCGGCGGGCTTCCGGGTCGTCGCCTTCGACCTGCCCGGCCATGGCGCCTCGACCGGGCGCGAGCTCAACATCCCGCTCGGTGTCGCGAGCCTTGCGGCCGTGGCACGGGTGTTCGGGCCGCTGCATGCAATCGTGACGCATTCCTTCGGCGGGGCGATCGCGCTTGCGGCATTGGCAGGCTCCGTGAGGGGGCAGCCCGCGGTCAGCACCGGGCGGCTCGTGCTGATCGCCGCGCCGTCCTCGATCACCGAGATCACCCGGCAATTCGGCGCCGCGATCGGTCTCGGCAAGCGCGGGCAGGCGGCGCTGGAGCGGCGCATCCATGTCGTCGCCGGCAATCCGGTCGAGGTTTTCGAGGGGGCGCTGCAACTGGAGGCGATCGGGCTGCCGACCCTGGTGATCCACGACCGGCAGGATCGCGAACTCGGCTTCCTTCATGCTGAGGCATTGGAGCGGGCCGGCCCGTTCGTCAGGCTGGAAGCGACGGAAGGCCTCGGCCATCGCCGCATCCTGAAGGCGCGGCCGGTGGCCGAGAGCGTGGCGCGCTTCGTGGTCGGCGAGGGCTAGCTCAGAGCCAACCCATCAGTTCGCGCTGGACGACCTCGGCGATGACGTCGACACCCTCGCGGGAGTCGTTGAGGCAGGGGAGATAGGCGAATTTCTCGCCACCATTGTGCAGGAAGATCTCGCGGTTCTCGCCGTCGAGTTCTTCGAGCGTCTCCAGGCAGTCGGCCGAGAAACCGGGCGCGACGATCGCCATCGATTTCTTCCCGGCCTGGGCCAGCGCCTTCACCGTCTCGTCGGTATAGGGCTGCAGCCATTCGTCCGGGCCGAAGCGCGACTGGAAGGTCAGCGGGAATTGTTCCTCGGAGAGACCTAGCTCGGCGCGCAGCAGACGCCAGGTCTTGACGCACTGGCAGTAGTAGGGGTCGCCCTTCAGCAGGTATTCCTTCGGCATGCCGTGGAAGGAGCAGAGGATGACCTCCGGCTCGAAATCGAGCTTGGCGAGCGAGGCGCGCATCGAGCGGGCGAGCGCGCCGATATAGACGGGGTCGTCATGGTAGGGCGGCGAGACGCGCACCGAGGGCTGCCAGCGCATCTGCATCAGCGCGCGAAAAGCCTGGTCGCAGGCCGTGGCCGAGGTCGGCGCGGCGTATTGCGGATAGAGCGGCACCAGCAGGATGCGGTCGCAGCCCTGGTCGAGCAGAGCCTTCAGCCGGCTCTTCACGTCGGGAAAGCCGTAGCGCATCGCCCAGTCGAAGACGACGCGGTCGCCGGCCAGCGGCTTCAGGCGCTCAGCGAGCTGCTCGGTCTGCGAGCGGGTGATGGTCTTGAGCGGGCCTTCGTTGCGCTCGTTGTTCCAGATCGAGGCGTAATCCTTGCCCTTGCGGCCCGGGCGCGTCGACAGGATGATCAGGTTGAGGATCGGCCACCATTTCCAGCGCGGCTCCTCGATGACACGCCGGTCCGACAGAAACTCCTTGAGATAGGCGCGCATCGGCCAGTAGCCGGTGCCTTCGGGCGTGCCGAGATTCATCAGCAGCACGCCGATGYGGCCGTAGCGCACCTTGGGATGGTCGGGCGGCAGGGAAGCGGCCTCGCGGCCGGGCGCCGCGGCAATGTCAGCAGTCATGAGCGCATGCTCTCCTTAGCCTCGTGATTTAGACGAGTTCGCGCTTTCGTCCAGCCTGGATGCCTGTCGAAGAGCAAGGTGCGACACTACCGACAACCGCTGTTCGGGCCGGTCTGCCCTCTGGTCACTGCGGCTGAACTCTTGCTAGTCTGGAGCCGTTCTTAAGACCTGAGGGGCGCCCGCCATGACAAAGCTCACCCGCCGCAAGGCTCTCGGCGTCCTGGCGGCGCCAGCGACGCTCGCCGCGACCGCGCCCGTGGCGATGGCGCAGCAACCGGCGCCGAGCTTCACGCTGCTGCTCGTCAACGACATCTACAAGATGAGCGACGACAAGGGGCGCGGCGGCTTCGCGCGCGCCTCCGGCATCGCCAAGGCCGAGCGGGCCAAGGGCGTGCCGGTGCTTTTCTGCCATGCCGGCGATTGCTACTCGCCCTCGCTGATGTCGGGCTTCGACCAGGGCGCGCATATCGTCGCGATGCAGAACAAGATGGGCATCGACGTCTTCGTGCCCGGCAACCATGAATTCGACTTCGGCAAGGAGAACTATCTCAAGCTGACGGCGGCCCAGACCTATCCGACCTTCGCCGCCAATCTGCGCGATGCCGGCGGCAATGTGCTGCCGCACCACAAGGATTCGCAGATCTTCGAGCTCGGCGGCATCAAGGTCGGCGTGATCGGCACGACCTTCGATCCGACGCCGCAGCTCTCCAACCCCGGCGACCTGAAATTTTCCTCGACGATGGAGGCGCTGCGCCGCGAGGCCAAAGCGCTGAAGGGGCAAGGCGCCGATATCCTCGTCGCCGTCGTCCATGCCGACCGGGCGATGGATTACGAGATCGTTCGCTCGCGCGTCGTCGACATCGTGCTGACCGGCCACGACCACGACCTCGCGATCGCCTATGACGGCAAGGTGGTGATGGTCGAGTCGAATGAGGAGGGCAATTACGTCACTGCCATTGACATCGCCGTCAGCGTCAAGGGCGAAGGCGCGGCGCGGCAGGTGTCGTGGACGCCGACCTTCCGCGTCAACGATTCCCGCTCGGCGACGCCTGATCCTGACGTCGCCGCCATCGTGAAGGGCTATGAGGGCGAGCTGTCGAAGGAGCTCGACGTCGACATCGCCACGCTGGCCGTCCCGCTGGATTCCCGCACCGGCGTCATCCGCACGCAGGAGACCGCGATCGGCAACCTGATCGCCGACGCGATCCGCGCCGCGACCGGCGCCCAGCTCGCCATCACCAACGCCGGCGGCATCCGGGCCAATAAGCAATATGCCGCCGGGCAGAAGCTGACCCGCCGCGACGTGCTGAGCGAACTGCCCTTCGGCAATGCCACGGTGATGGTCGAGATCACCGGCAGGGACGTAAAGGATGCGATCGAGAACGGCTTGCGCGACGCCCCGCAGGGTGCCGGACGCTTCCCCGTGGTGTCCGGCCTCACATTCGAGGCCGACCTGAAGCAGCCGCAGGGCTCGCGCGTCACCACGGTCACGGTCGACGGCAAGCCGATCGATCCCGCGGCCAAATATACGGTCGCTTCGAACAACTTCATGCTGGAGGGCGGCGACGGCTACACGGCGCTCGGTCGCGGCCGGACGCTGCTCGGTCTCACCGACGGCAAGCTGATGGCCAATGAGGTGATGGTCTATGTGCGCCGGCTCGGCACCGTCGATGCCAAGGTCGAGGGCCGGGCCGTCCTGAAGTGAGCTGCACCGAGGCGCTCGCGACCTTCCTGGCGAGCGGAGCGTCGAGGGGCTGGCGTGACCTGCCGGTCTTCGCTGGTGGCGGCGATGCGACGCGCGCCTGCGCGGCCGTCGATGCCGAACGGGCGACCGGGCATGTCGTCGCGCCGGCGCCCGAGCGGGTCTTCGCCGCGCTGGCGCTGACGCCGCTCGACGCGGTCCGCGCCGTCATTCTCGGGCAGGACCCCTATCCGACGCCGGGCCATGCCAACGGGCTCGCCTTCTCCTATGTCGGCCCGCCGCCGCTGCCGCGCTCGCTGGTCAATATCTACAAGGAGCGGGCCGAGGATCTGGGCGAGCCCGCGCCTGCGGATGGCGATCTGACGCGCTGGGCCAAGCAGGGCGTGCTGCTGCTCAACACGGCGCTGACGGTACGGGAAGGGGCCAGCAAGGCCGGCTCGCACCTTTCGCTCGGCTGGGCGAAGATCACGGATGCGGTGATCGCGGCCGTCTCGCGGGAGCGGCCCCATGCCGTCTTCCTGCTCTGGGGCGCGCCGGCGCAGTTGAAGCGGCCGTTGATCGATGAGAGCCGGCATCTCGTCATTGCCAGCGCTCACCCTTCGCCGCTGTCGGCGCGGCGCGGCTTCTTCGGCTCCAAGCCATTCAGCCGGACGAATGAGTGGCTGGAGGGGCAGGGAGAGAGGCCGATCGATTGGTAAGGGACTTCAGCGTCATGCTCGGGCTTGACCCGAGCATCTCAGGACGGAGGGGCGCCTTATCCTGTAAGAGATTCTCGGGTCGAAGCTTTGCTTCGCCCGAGAATGACGGGGGAGTTCACCCCACCGGCCGTTCGTCAGCGATGACTTTGCCGTCATTGGGCAGCGCGCCGAGCGGCAGGATTTCGACTGCACCCTTCAGCTTCGTCACCTGCTGCAAGGTTGAAGAGACCGCGTCGACGAAACCGGCCGGCTCGGCGTAGATCTCGGCCTTGAGGGTCATGGTATCGGTTTCGTTGGCCCGGCCGACGACGAGCCTGAGCTTGGCGATCTCGGCATGACGCTTGGCGATTTCGGCGACCTGCTCCGGGCGCACGAACATGCCCTTGATCTTGGCGGTCTGGTCGGCGCGGCCCATCCAGCCCCTGATACGGGTGTTGCTGCGCCCGCAGGAACTGAGCCCCGGCAGGACGGCTGTGAGATCGCCGACGGCGAGCCTGATCAGCGGGTGATGCGGGTCGAGATTGGTGATGACGACCTCGCCGACCTCGCCCTCGGGGACGGGATCGCCCGTGCCGGGGCGGACGATCTCGACGATCAGGTTCTCGTTCAGCACCATGCCCTCGCGGGCCGATGTCTCATAGGCGATGACGCCGACATCGGCGGTGGCATAGAGCTGATAGGCGTCGATGCCCCGCGCTTTCACCAATGCCTGCAGCGAGGGCGGGAAGGCTGCACCGGAGACGACGGCGCGCTTGATCGAGGAGATGTCGACGCCGCGCGCATCCGCCGCCTCGATCAGGATCTTGAGGAAGTCCGGCGTACCCAGATAGGCGCTCGGCCGATAGGCGGAGATCACCTCCATCTGCTGCTCGGTATTGCCGGGTCCCGCCGGGATCACGGCGCAGCCGATGGCGCGAGCGGCCGAGTCCATGATGAAGCCGCCGGGCGTCAGGTGATAGCTCAGCGTATTCAGGACGATATCGCCCGGCCGGAAGCCGGCGGCGTGGAGGCCGCGCGCGGCGTTCCAGGCGTCGCGGTCGGTCCCCTCCGGCTCGAAGATGGGGCCGGGCGAGGTGAAGAGACGGCCGAAGGAGCCTGTCGGGGCCGGAACGAAGCCGCCGAAGGGCAGCGCCTGCTTCTGGAGCGCCGGCAAGTCGGCCTTGCGCAAAACCGGCAGGCGCACCAGTGCCGAGCGGCTCGTTACGGAGGCGGGGTCGATGCCGTGCAGCCGCTCGGCATAGGCGGGGGCTTCGATGGCGGCGGCGATCAGCTTCGGCAGCCGCGCGAAGAGATCGGCCTCGCGCTCCCCGGGCGAGCGGGTTTCGAGCGCGTCGTAATGCTCGGTCATGGCGATGTCTCGTTCATAAGGGAAAAGCCCTCATCCTGAGGAGCAAGCGAAGCGGCGTCTTGAAGGACGCTCCCGATGGTTCCGGAGCTTCCTGGAGCATCCTTCGAGACGCCGCTCCGCGGCTCCTCAGGATGAGGGCTTGCGGGATAAGCTTTCACGACAGCCAGCGCTTGCGGCGCTTGTAGCTCTTCACCTCGCGGAAGGACTTCTTGTTGCCCTCGGCGACGCCCAGGTAGAACTCCTTCACATCCTCATTCTCGCGCAGCATCCGGGCTTCACCGTCCATGACGACGCGGCCGGTCTCCATGATGTAGCCATAGGTGGCGTAGCGCAGCGCCATGTTGGTGTTCTGCTCGGCGACGAGGAAGGAAACTCCTTCATCGGCGTTGAGCCGGCGTACGATCTCGAAAATCTCCTCGACGATCTGGGGGGCGAGCCCCATCGAGGGCTCGTCGAGCAGGATCATCTTCGGGTTCGACATCATCGCCCGGCCGATGGCGCACATCTGCTGCTCACCGCCGGAGGTGTAGCCAGCCTGCGAGGTCCGGCGCTGCTTGAGGCGTGGGAACAGCGTGTAGATCTTCTCGAGGTCGCGCTTGATCGCGGCGTTGCCGTCGCGGCGGGTGAAGGCGCCGGTCAGCAGGTTCTCCTCGATCGAGAGATGGCCAAAGCAGTGCCGGCCTTCCATCACCTGGATACAGCCCCGTTTGACGAGCTCGTTGGGGGAGAGCTTGTCGACGCGCTCGCCGTCGAAGACGATCGAGCCCTTGGTGACCTCGCCGCGCTCGGCTTTCAGCAGGTTCGAGATCGCCTTCAGCGTCGTGGTTTTGCCGGCGCCGTTCGCGCCGAGGATCGCGACGATGCCGGCGCGCGGAACGGTGAGCGAGACGCCCTTCAGCACCAGCACGACATGGTCGTAGATGACCTCGATATTGTTGAGCGACAGGATCGTGTCGCTCGCGGTCGCTGCGGCTGGTTTCTCGAGGGTGGCGGTCGACATCGGCCTCTCCCGGCAATCGGCAAAAAGGGGTGCCGGCGGCGGGAGCCCGCCGCCGGCCGTCGTCAGATCAGGACGACTTTTCGCAGGACTCGGAGCGCTTCGGCCAGTTGCCGGCCTTCTCGACATAGTCCTTGGCGTTGGTCTCGATCAGCGGACGGACCTCGTCCTTCATCGGCTCGACCCAGTCGCCGCCCTTGACCCACTTGGTGCCGTCCCACTGCGAGACGAACATCTTGCTGTGGCCGGAGTGGTCGGTGCAGGAGATGGTGGTCGGCGTGACGAAGCCGCCGAGACCGATCTCCTTCAGGCGGGCGTCGGTGAGGTTCAGGGATTCGAGACCGCGGCGCATGTCCTGCGCGTCGATCACCTTCTTGCCGGTGAGCTTCTGCGCGTTGCGGATGCCCTCGACCACGAGCATCGCGTTGTAGACGCCGCGGTTGTAGAGGGCCTCGCCGACCTTCTCCTTCGGCGTCGTGCTCTTGCCCTTGTCGACCACGAGTTTGAGGATGTCCTGCATCGCGGGTGCTTCGGTGCCGCTCAGCGTCCAGCTCAGCGACTTGTAGCCCTTGGCCTGCTCGCCGCCGGCACGCGCGTCGTCGTCGCCGCCGGCCCACCAGACGCCGACCATCTTGTTCATCGGGAAGTTGTTCTTGGCCGCTTCCTTGACCGCGGTGGGGTTCATCGCGCCCCAGCCCTGGTTGTAGAGGAAGTCCGGCCGGTCACGGCGGATCGAGAGCCAGAGCGAGCCCTGGTTCTGCATGTCGGCTGCCGCCACCGGATAGAGCTTGACCTCGAAGCCGTATTTCTTGGCGAGGTTCTCGAGCACCGGAATCGGCTCCTTGCCGAAGGGCGCATCGAGATGGATCAGGCCGAGCTTCTTGCCCTTGAGCTTGTCGAGGCCGCCGAGCTCGGCCGCCATGTGCTTCACCATGACGGAGGCGCCGTCCCAATAGGTGAAGGGCGGAATGAAGACCCAGGGGAAGTTCGTGCCATCGGCCGAGGCGGACAGGCCATAGGCCATCGACAGGATCGGGATCTTGTCGACATGGGCGCGCGGGATCGCGGCCAGCGTCGCGCCGGTCGACCAGGGCGAATAGACGATGGTGTTCTTCGCTTTCGCCTGCTCGTAGCACTCGATCGACTTCTTGGTGTCGTAGCCGGTCTCGCACTCCTCGTAGATGACCTTGACGCCGTTCACGCCGCCGTCACGCTCGTTGATCATCGTGATGTAGTCGCGCATGCCGTCGCCGATCGGGATGCCCGATCCGGAGAACGGGCCGGTGCGATAGGCGTTGTTGGCGAAGTAGACGCTGTCCTGCGCCGCGGCCGGAACGATTGCCCCGGCAGCGGAGAGTAGGGCGCCCAGAGCCGCCCCCTTCATCAGAATGCTGGTCTTCATGGACTTCCTCCGTTCGTTTCCTCCCGACCAGACTGATGCCGGATCGGTCTTTAAGCGCCGGCGCTTCAGCGTCGCCGGTCGTTTCTTGGGTCCGTCCCCGAGCCTCAGTAGGGGAAAGGCCACGTCCGCAATTTCTGCTTGCCGATCTGCCAGAGCCGGGCGAGGCCGTGCGGCTCGACGATCAGGAAGATTATGATCAGCGCGCCGACGAGCATGAAGGTGACGTGCTCGGCTGCCGCACCGCCGATCGGGACGCCGAGCGCCGGCAGGCCGAACTTCAGCGCGGTCGGCAGGATCGACAAGAAGGCCGCGCCGAAGAAGGAGCCGATCAGCGAGCCAAGGCCGCCGATGATGACCATGAACAGGATGTTGAACGAGAGGCGGATCGAGAAGACGTCCGCCGCTTCGCCGCCGCCGTACCAGAGGAAGATCATCATCGCCCCGGCGACGCCGCAGAAATATGAGGAGACCGCGAAGGCCATCAGCTTGGCGTTGAGCAGCTTGATGCCCATGAGCTCGGCGGCGATGTCCATGTCGCGCACGGCCATCCAGGAGCGTCCCAGCTTGCCATGAACGATGTTCGAGGCGAACCAGGTCAGCACGACGACGAGGCCGAGGCAGACGAAATAGCGCGTCTCGGGCGTGGCGGCCGCGCCGGTGAGCGGCAGGCCGAAGAGGGTGCGCTGYGGCACCTCGATCGCACCCGAGGCATTGTAGTTGAACAGCCAGGGAACACGGACGAAAGCCCATTGCAGGAAGAACTGCGCGGCGAGCGTGGCCACGGCCAAATAGAAGCCCTTGATGCGCAACGAGGGCAGGCCGAAGAGCACGCCGATGCCGGCCGAGAACAGCCCTGACAGCAGGATCAGGACGATGATGTTCACGTTCGGGAAGAAGGTGGTCAGCTTGTAGCAGGCATAGGCGCCGACACCCATGAAGGCGGCGGTGCCGAGCGAGATCAGCCCGGTATAGCCGGTGAGGATGTTGAGCCCGATCGCCGCAAGGGAGAGGACGAGGAAGGGGATCATCACCGAGGCGATGAAGAAGTCGCTGCCGAGGAAGGGGATCGCGACGAGAGCGATCGCCAGGATGACGGCGATGCCGATCCGATCTTCCCGGAGCGGGAAGACGGCCATGTCGGCGGCGTAGCTGGATTTGTACTGGCCGGCCTCACGGTAGAACATGTTGTCCGGCTCCTCAGATGCGTTCGATGATCTTGTCGCCGAACAGGCCCTGCGGCCTGAACAGCAGGAAGCCCAGCGCGATGAAATAGGCGAGCCAGCTCTCGATGCCGCCGCCGACCAGCGGGCCCCAGTAGAACTCGCCGAGCTTCTCGCCGATGCCGATGATCAGGCCGCCGACGATGGCGCCGGGGATCGAGGTGAAGCCGCCGAGGATCAGCACCGGCAGGGCCTTCAGCGCGACGATCTCGAGCGCAAAGGAGACGTCCGAGCGCGCGCCCCACATGATGCCGGTGATCAGCGCGACGATGCCGGCGGTGAACCAGACGATCACCCAGATCTGGTTGAGCGAAATGCCGACCGAAAGCGCCGCCTTGTGGCTGTCGGCCACCGCCCGCAGGGCTCTTCCGATGCGGGTGTACTGGAAGAAGGCGGCGAGCAGCGCGATCATCAGCGAGGCGATGACCGCCGCGGCGATGTCGATCTTCTGCAGCGAGACCAGCCCGCCGAGAATCTGCAGGTCAATGGCGCCCTTGGGCAGGTAGAGCTGCTCGGCGATCATCTGCTTGGGATTGCCGCCGAAGAGTGCTTCGCCAAAGCCGATGAGGAAATAGGTGATGCCGAATGTCGCCATGAACAGGATGATGTCAGGCTGGTTGACCAGCGGACGCAGCACCACGCGCTCGATGGTGACGGCAAGCGCGAACATGACGCCGAGCGTGATGATGACGGCGAGGAAGGCCGGCACGCCCTTCTCGTAGAGGCCGACCAGCGTCAGCGCCGCGAACACCACCATGATGCCCTGGGCGAAGTTGAACACGCCCGAGGCCTTGAAGATCAGCACGAAGCCGAGTGCGATCAGGGCATAGAGCACGCCCGAGACGAGCCCCTCCCAGATCGTCTGCACCAGCAGGTCGGGCGCCTGGACCATCTGCTGGAACGGGTCGACGAAGATCGCGTAGAGCGTGTTGGTGGAATCGAGCCGGACACCGATAGCGAGCGCGGCGACGATGGCGGCGAGGATGAGCCCGAACTTGACCAGCGGGCTGGCGAGCAGGTTCGGCGCCGCGCGGGTGGCGATGTCGCTCATGGCCGAAACCTCTGATTGAAGGGCGCGGGGAACCCTTCTCCCGTCTGGGAGAAGGGCAGGGATGAGGGCCCGCCCTCGAAGTTGAAGGCCGTAGCGGTGCCGCTGCGCTTGCTGGATAGGCGGCAGGCCCTCACCCCTGCCCCTCTCCCATCCGGGAGAGGGGTTCCCCGCGCGTTTTCGTCGAAACGTTGCAGGATCACAGCCATCAGTGCGCCACTCCCAGATAGGCGTCGATGACCTTCTGGTTCGCCTTGACCTCGTCGGGCGTGCCGTCGGCGATCTTGCGGCCGTATTCGAGGACGACGACCCGGTCGGAAAGGTCCATGACCACGCCCATATCGTGCTCGATCAGGGCGATGGTCGTGCCGAACTGGTTGTTCACGTCGAGGATGAAGCGGCACATGTCCTCCTTCTCCTCGAGGTTCATGCCGGCCATCGGCTCGTCGAGCAGCAGCAACTCAGGCTCCATGGCGAGCGCACGGCCGAGCTCGACGCGCTTCTGCAGGCCGTAGGGCAGCTTGCCGACCGGCAATTTGCGGATGTGCTCGATCTGCAGGAAGTCGATGATGTCCTCGACGACACGGCGATGCGCGATCTCCTCCTGCATCGCCGGGCCGTGGCGCAGCGCCTGCCAGAAGAAGCCCTTCTTCATCTTGAGGGTGCGGCCGGTCATGATGTTGTCGAGCGTCGACATGCCCTTGAACAGCGCGACGTTCTGGAAGGTGCGGGCGATGCCGCCCGCGGCGGCGCGATGCGGGCGCATCTTGGCGCGGCGCTCGCCCTTGAAGACGATCTGGCCCTCCTGCGGCTGGTAGAAGCCGTTGATGCAGTTGAGCATCGAGGTCTTGCCGGCGCCGTTGGGGCCGATGATGGCGCGGATCTCGCCCTTGCGGATGTCAAAGGAGACATCGGTGATCGCCTTCACGCCGCCGAAGCGCAGCGAGATGTTCTCGACCGAGAGCAGGACTTCGCCCTTGTCGCGGATGGGGGTGCCCGTCACGTTCATCGGCTCCGCGTTCATGCCGCCTTCGCCGCTGCCGGCGCCTCCTGCACGGCCACCGGATAGATCTTGGCGTCGCGCACCTTGACGCGGGCCGAGATCACGCCCTTGCGGCCGTCCTCGAAGGTCACTTCCGTGGAGATGTCGGCGGCGTCCGAGCCGTCGTAGAGCGCGGTGACCAGCGGCGCGTAGCGCTCGGCGATGAAGCCGCGCCGGACCTTCTGGGTGCGGGTCAATTCGCCGTCATCGGCGTCGAGCTCCTTGTGCAGAATGAGGAAGCGCTTGATCTGGGCGCCGCCCATCATCGGCTCGCTGGCGAGTGAGCGGTTCACCTCGTCGACGTGCTTGGAGATCATGTCGTAGACGAGGTCGTGGCCGGCGAGCTCCTGATAGGACGCATAGACCACGTTGTTGCGCTCGGCCCAGTTGCCGACGGCCGTGAGGTCGATGTTGAGCGCGACGGTGGCGTAGTCGCGGCCCTGCCCGAAGGCCACGACCTCCTTGATGTTCGGATAGAACTTCAGCTTGTTCTCGATGTATTTCGGCGGGAAGAGGTCGCCGCTGTTGAGCTTGCCGACGTCCTTGGCGCGGTCGATGATCTTCAGGTGTCCGCCCTCGTCGAAGAAGCCGGCATCGCCGGAGCGGACATAACCGTCGGCGGTCATCGTCTCGGCGGTCTTGTCGGGGTCCTTGTAGTAGCCGCCGAAGATAGAGGGCGAGCGGTAGAGCACCTCGCCATTGTCATCGATGCGGATCTCGACCAGCGGCGCGGGCTTGCCGACCGTATCGGCTTTGATCTCGCCATTGGGTTGCATGGTGATGTAGACGCCGGCCTCGGTCTGGCCGTAGAGCTGCTTCAGGTTGACGCCGATCGAGCGGTAGAACCGGAAGAGCTCGGGGCCGATCGCCTCGCCGGCGGTATAGCCGACCTTGATATTGGTCAGGCCGAAGCGGTTGCGCAGCGGGCCGTAGACCAGCATGTCGCCGAGCCGGTAGAGCAGGCGGCCCTTCAATGGCACGCTCTCCCCGTTCAGAATCTTCTCGCCATAGCGCTTCGCGACGTCGAGGAAGTAGTGGAACATCCGGCGCTTCAGCGCGCCGGCATCCTCCATGCGCACCATGGTGATGGTCAGCATGTTCTCGAAGACGCGCGGCGGGGCGAAGGCGTAGGTGGTGCCGACCTCGCGGCGGTCGTCGATGACGGTTTCCGGGCCTTCCGGGCAGTTGACGCAGAAGCCGGCCAGCATCGCCTGCGCATAGGAGAAGACGTGGTCGCCGACCCAGGCGATCGGCAGATAGGCGATGACCTCGTCGCTCTCGTTGAGCCCGTCGAAGCCGCAGCCGATCTCGGCGGCGACGATGACGTTGTAGTGGCTCAGCATCACGCCCTTGGGCCGCCCGGTGGTGCCGGAGGTGTAGAGGATGATGCCGAGGTCGGCGCCCTTGCCTTGCTCCATCTCGCGGGCGAGCGCGGCCTCGACTTGGGGATCCTGCAGCGCCTTGGCGCCGGCCGCGATCACCGTCTCGATGGCGTGGAGCTTGCTGTGGTCGTAGTCGCGCAAACCCCGCGGCTCGTCATAGAGCATGTGCCTGAGATGCGGCAGGCGATCGGCGATCGAGAGCAGCTTGTCGACCTGCTCCTGGTCCTGCACCACGGCGAAGACCGCCTCGGCATGGTCGAGGACATAGGCCATCTCCTCGGCGACGCCGTCGGCATAGACCGGCACCGGGATCGCGCCAATCCACTGCGCGGCGCACATCGACCAGTACAGCTTCGGCCTGTTGTAGCCGATGATCGCGACCTTCTCGCCGCGTTTCAGCCCGAGATCCTGCAGCCCCTTGGCGAAGTTGCGGACATGGGCAGCCACCTCCGCCCAGTTCCAGGACTGCCAGATGCCGAGGTCCTTGTGGCGGAAGGCGACGCGCGAGGCGCGCTCTTTCGCGTTGCGCAACAGCAATTTCGGAAAGGTATCCGCCTGGCCGGCGGTGCCGCTTGCCACGATTGCGTTCTCCCTGACGAGCCGCCATGCGTCGTGGCGACTTCCTGTGAGCCGGTTCCCGGTCTCGTTGTCATGCAAGAGTTGCAGCCGGGCACGATCTTCGCAAGGAGGCGCTTGACAGACAATTCGCCTTTTTGTGAATATTGTCCCGCCGAGGTTTGATCATTGGCGCACTGCGCCGGTTTTCGCTCGGATTTCCTTTTTGCCGCTATGGATTTTGGGCTGTTGCCGCACGGCGTGGCGACGTGATCCTGTGCCTGGGACGAAAGTCTTACGCAAAAAAACGGCCCGCAACTCGGGTGAGCTGCGGGCCGATCGAGATCGTGGCGAAGCGGTCAGTAGCGGTGATAGTGGTTCCGGCGGTAGCCGTGGGCCGGAGCATGCGGCGGTGGGCCGCCATAGCGCCGGCCGTAGTGGTGGCCGCGATCATAGCCGCGCCCGTGGCGGTAAGAGTCGCGCCTGTGCTGCCGCTCCATGTTCCGCTGGATTTCCCATTCGCGGTGTTCGCGGGTGTGGCGGGTATATTCGGCGGGCAGCCGGTTCAACGCCTCGGCCTGTGGAATGGCGTGCGGTGCGGCGCTGGCCGGCGTGGCCGCGATCGCAGCCAGAGCGAGGCCGGCGGCCATCAAAATTCTACGCATGGTCTCTCCTTCAGTCGATGTGCCTCATTGGACCTGGAACGGACCCAATGAAGCCTGAACGGGCAGGTCGGCTGCCGTTCAGAAAGGCCCTCGCCTTCCGGCTTGGACGCGGCGCGGCGTCCCCGGGCTTGCACGGCGATCGACACTCACTTTGACCGGCTGGAGGATTTGGAAGGGGTCGGCCCAATCGCCCCAGACTCGCCGGGCGATGTCCGATTGAGCGGCGGCGTATTCGGCCGCCTGGTCGTTGACCCGCTTCATGAACAGATCGAAGAAGCCAAACATCTCGAAACTTCCTTTCTCAGCACAGGGCTGTTCGGGAAAGGCAACGCGCGAGATGCGATTTGGTGCCCTTTCGAGAACCCTCAACCTTCGTAGCGGGCGAGCTTGTCGAGGTCGCGGATGGTAATGCTGCCATGGCCCAATTCGATCAGGCCGAGATCGGCGAGCTTGGCCAGGCCCTGATTGGCCATCTGGCGCGAGATGCCGGCGAGCATGCCGAGCTCCTCCTGCGAGACCGCCAGCGTGCGGCCGAGATCGGGATAGAGGATCGGGTTGAACAGCCAGGCGAGGTTGCGGGCGAGTCGCCCCGTGGAATCGAGCGTGCGCTCCGTCTCGGCGAGCGAGATGAACTGGGCGAGGCGCTCGTTGAACTGGTGGACGAGGAAGCGGTTGAAGGCTGCCGAATGCTCGAACAGCCAGAGAAAGGTCGACCGGCGCATCAAAGCGATCCGGGACTCACGCAGCGCCACCAATTCGTAGCGGCGCGGTTCGGCCTTGATCACAGTACCCTCGCCGAACCAGGCACCGGCGCGCAGGCCGGCAAGCGTGGCGGATTTGCCGGATTTGGAGGTGGTCGCCATCTTGACCAGCCCTTCGGCCACGCCGGTCCAGGATTCCAGCCGGTCCCCGACATGGCAGATCGAGGCGCCCTTGCCATAGCTCTTGAAGGAGATGCCGCGCCGCGCCTCGTCGAACTCGTCGTCCGACAGGTCATGGGACCATGAGGCGATGGCACGCAGTTCCTCGGGGCTGATCAAGGTGGCGGTGATCCGGGTTGGCGAGAGATAGGCTTCGGGCGGCGTGGCGTCATTCTCGGGCGAAGCGAAGCGTAGACCCGAGAATCTCCTTCAGGAAGAGGCTCCTGAGCCTTCCTATCACGAGATGCTCGGGTCAAGCCCGAGCATGACGAAGCGGGACTCGTGCCAGCTTATTCTGCGGCCTGCGGCAAGGCAGGGGCGGAGCCGCCCTCGCGCAACTGTGCCAGCAGCGTCGCCTCTTCCGCCTTCGCCGCCTTGAGATGCCGTTCCTTCACGTGTCCGAAGCCGCGGATTTTCTCCGGGATTGCGGCCAACGCCACGCCAAGCGCGTGGTTCTCGGGTGCGAGCTTGGGCAGCAGCTCGTTCAACAGCGCCTCGTAATCCGCAACAAGCCGGCGCTCGGTGCGACGTTCTTCCGTATAGCCAAAGAGGTCGAAGGCCGTACCGCGCAGGCGCCTGAACTTCGCCAGTACGGAAAAGGCCCCCATCATCCACGGGCCGAAGCTCATCTTGCGTGGCAGGCCCGTGTTGGGGTCGCGCCTCGCCAGCAAAGGTGGCGCGAGATGGAACTCATAGCGCAGCGGCTTGCCGTGATTTCCTCCTGCTTCAAAGGTCGCGGCGACCTGCTTGCGGAAGGCGCCGTCGCTGTAGAGCCGCGCGACTTCGTACTCGTCCTTAAAGGCCATCAGCTTGAAGAGGTTGCGGGCAACGGCTTCGCTCAGCGCGGTCTGGCCGGGTGTGACCGCCGCTTCCCGCGTCTGCACGCGGGCGACGAGATGGCGGTAGCGCGCCGCATAAGCCGCATTCTGATAGGCGGTAAGGAAGGCGACGCGGCGCTCGATGATCTCGTCGAGCGTCTGCGAAAGCTGGCGGGCCGGTGTCGCCGCCTTGCTCTGCGAGAGGAGCCCGGCCAGCGCCTGCGGATCATGCGCGGCGCGGCGGCCGAGTTCGAAGGCCTGCCGGTTCATGGCGACGGCTTCGCCGTTGAGTTCGATCGCCCGGAGCAGCGCTTCGCGGGAGAGCGGGACGGCGCCGAGCTGCCAGGCATGGCCGAGCATGAACATGTTGGCGGCGATGGCATTGCCGAGGAAGGCCACCGCAGCGGCGGTGGCGTCGAGGAAATGCGTCTGGTCGCGGCCGGCAGCCGACAGGATCGCGCGCTTCAGCCGCTCGGTCGGCAAAGAGAAATCGGCGTTTCGGGTGAAATCGCCGGGCAGGCTCTCGGCGGTGTTGACGATGACCGTGCCGCGCTCGGGGCGGATCGCGCCGAGCACCTTCTTCGAGCCGGTGACGGTGAGGTCGCAGCCGAGGACGAGGTCGGCCTGACCGGCGGCGACGCGGATGGCATGGATGTCGTCCGGATGCGGCGCGAGCTTGACGTGGCTGAAGACGGCGCCGCCCTTCTGGGCGAGGCCGGCCATGTCGATCATGCCGCAGCCCTTGCCTTCGAGATGAGCGGCCATGCCCAGGATCGCGCCGATGGTGACGACGCCGGTGCCGCCGACGCCGGTCACGATCACCGCGAAGCTGCGGTCGAGCGCCGGTACGACAGGCTCGGGCAGTTCGGACTCGCCGAGCGCCGAGGCGTCGAGCCTGAGCGGATCGGCCTTTTTCGGCTTGGCGCCATGGACCGTGACGAAGGACGGGCAAAAGCCCTTCACGCAGGAAAAGTCCTTGTTGCAGTTGGACTGGTCGATCTGACGCTTGCGGCCGAATTCGGTTTCGAGCGGCTGCACCGAGACGCAGTTCGACTGCACGCCGCAATCGCCGCAGCCCTCGCAGACCAGCTCGTTGACGATCACGCGCTTGTCCGGATCCGGGTAGGCGCCCCGCTTGCGACGGCGGCGCTTCTCGGTGGCGCAAGTCTGGTCGTAGAGCAGCAGCGAGACGCCGGAGACCGTGGCGAGTTCGCGCTGGACGGCGTCGAGTTCGTCGCGGTGGTGGAGCGTCGTGCCGGCCGGCCATTGCGTGCCCGGCGGATATTTGCCGGGGTCGTCGCTGACGACGGCGATGCGGGCGACGCCCTCGGCCGCGACCTGCCGCGCCATCTGGTCGGGCGAGAGATGGCCTTCCGCCTGCTGTCCGCCGGTCATGGCGACGGCGTCGTTATAGAGCAGCTTGTAGGTGAGGGTGACGCCGCTCGCGACCGCCCAGCGGATCGCGAGCGAACCGGAATGAGTGTAGGTGCCGTCTCCGAGATTCTGGAAGACATGGCCACGCTTCGAGAACGGCGCTTCGCCAACCCAGTTCGCGCCTTCGCCGCCCATCTGGGTGAAGCCCGCCGTGTCGCGGTCCATCCACTGCACCATGTAGTGGCAGCCGATCCCGGCATAGGCGCGCGAGCCCTCGGGCACCACGGTCGAGGAATTATGCGGGCAGCCCGAACAGAAATAGGGCGTGCGCTTCGCGATCTCCTGCGCCTCGGAGAGGCGGCCTTGCGCCTTGGCGATCTCTTCCAGCCGCACGCGCAGGGCGGGATCGTCGCGATATTGGAGCAGACGCCCGCCCAGTGCGATCGCGATATCGTTGGGGTCGAGCGCGCCATGGACCGGGAAGAGCCATTCGCCGTTTTCGTCCTTCTTGCCGATCACCATCGGCTGGTGCTTGGCGCCGTAAAGCTCCTCGCGGACCTGCACCTCGATCAGCGAGCGCTTCTCCTCGACCACCATGATCAGGTCGAGGCCCTTGGCGAAGGATTTCAGCTCGGCCGGGTCGATCGGCCAGGGGCAGGCGAGCTTGAACAGGCGGATGCCGAGATCATTGGCGCGGACCTCGTCGATGCCGAGATCGGCCAGCGCCTGCTGCACGTCGAGATAGGACTTGCCGACGGTGGCGATGCCGATGCGTGGTTTCTTCCCGCCATGGGTGACGATGCGGTTCAGCTTGTTGGCGCGCAGATAGGCCAGCATCGCATCGCGCTTGTAGAGATGCATCCGGCGCTCCTGCTCGACGAAATCGAGCTCACGGCGGATGGCGAGGCCGCCGGGCGGCGGAACATAGTCAGTTGGCGTGACAATCTCGACGCGATCGAGGGCGCCGTCGATCGAGGCGGTCGATTCGATGTTGTCCTTCACGCATTTGATGCCGACCCAGACCGAGGCGAAGCGCGAGAGCGCGATGCCGTGCAGGCCGTAATCGATGATCTCCTGCACCCCGGCCGGGTTGAGGATCGGCATCATCCGGTCGACCAGGACGAATTCGGTCTGGTGGGCGTTGGTAGAGGACTCTGCCGTGTGGTCGTCGCCCATGAGGCAGATGACGCCGCCCTTGGGGTCGGTGCCGGCCATGTTGCCGTGGCGGAAGACGTCGCCAGAGCGGTCGACGCCCGGCCCCTTACCGTACCAGAGCGCGAAGACGCCATCATGCTTGCCTTCGCCGCTCAGGCCGGCCTGTTGCGTGCCCCAGATCGCGGTGGCGGCGAGGTCTTCGTTCAGGCCGGGCTGGAAGACGATATTTGCCGCGTTGAGGGGTTTCGCCGCGCGCATCAATTGCTGGTCGAGCCCGCCGAGCGGGGAGCCGCGATAGCCGGAGACGAAGCCGGCCGTGTCGAGCCCGGCCTGCCGGTCGCGCTCGCGCTGCATCAGCAGCATGCGGGCGACCGCCTGCGTGCCGGTGAGGAAGACCTCACGCTTGTCGAGATCGTATTTGTCGTCGAGCGCGACGCTGCGCAGTCCGATCTGGCGCAGCGCTGCCGCCTCGGTGCCGGATTTACGCGGTATCTCGGCCATGCTCGGCCTCCCGGATCGTCGTTCCCGCCGACGGGCCGGTAGTCCCGGCCTCATGCTTCGCCGTCTTTGCGGCAAATATGTCAGTGATGCTGACATATCGACCGGAGGCGGTCAATTGATCTGGTATCATTCCAGTTTTCGCGGCGGGGTCCAATGGGCTTGTGGGAGCAGCCGCTGCACGTCCCTGGGGAAGCGCCGCGATTTGGCCCTGTTTGGCGGGGATGGCTGTTGCGGTTGTCGCACGCCCGTCACGGCTGTTGACGATCGCTTAACCATGATCCACCCAGCGTGCCGGGACTGTGGAGGTTTTCGCCTGTGACGTGCCGAGCCCGTCTGACAGCCCTGTCCGGGTTCCTGCTGGCCGCCCTCGTGGCGGGCGAGGCGGCTGCGCATCCGCATGTCTTCGTCAATGCGAAGGCCGAAATCGTCTTCGCGCCCGATGGCTCGGTCCAAGCGATCCGGCATCACTGGAGCTTCGACGAGGCTTACTCCGCCTACATCACCCAGGGGCTCGACAAGAATGGCGACGGCAAGCTGAGCTCGGACGAGCTCGCAGACCTCGCCAAGATCAATGTCGAATCGCTGCCCGATGTCGAGTTCTTCACCGCAGCCAAGCTCAATGGCCGCAAGCAGGAATTCGGCACGCCGGGCGAGCAGGTCATGTCCTTCGACAACAAGGTGCTGACGCTGGTCTTCACCTTGCCGCTGAAGACTCCGGCGAAGGCGCGCTCCTTCGGTATCGAGATCGGCGACCCCACTTACTTCGTCGCCTTCGACATCGTCGATGCGCCGGATGCGGTCGTCACCAAGGGCGCGCCGCAAGGTTGCGTCGTGCGGGTCAACCGCCCGCCCAAGCTCGACGATGCCACGCAGAAGCGCCTCGCCGAGGCCGACATCACCGCGACACCGGATGTCGGCGGGCTCGAAGTCACGACACGGGCGCTGGTCGCATGTCCCTGACGCCGGCGGATACCGCGCGCCCCGCGGGTGCGGCGCTCTCGCGGCGGCTTCTGGCATGCGCGCTGGCGCTGCTCCTCGTCGCGGGGGTGGTTACGCTGCTCGCCATGCTGATCGCGAGCGTAAGCCCGCCGCCCCCGCCACCACCGCGCAACCCGTTCGGCACGGCTCTGCCGCGTGAAGCGCTGCCGTCCACGACCGGATTCGGCGCATTGCTGATCGCCTGGCAATCGAGCTTCTACCGCGAGCTGACGGCGGCGCTGAAGGCGATCGCGACTGCGCCGGGCGCGCTCTGGGGGCTGCTTGGGCTTTCCTTCGGATATGGCGTCTTCCATGCGGCCGGGCCGGGACATGGCAAGGCGGTGATCTCCGGTTACATCGTCGCCGACAACCGCAGCCTGAAGCGGGGCCTGGGCCTGAGCTTTGCCGCCGCGATCCTGCAGGCACTGGTCGCCATCGCGATCGTGACGGTGGCGACGCTGCTGCTGCGGGTCACTGCGACGCAGATGAATGCCGCGACCACCGTGATCGAGCAAGGTAGCTTCCTCCTGGTGGCGCTGGTCGGGCTCTTGATGCTCTGGCGCAAGTCTGGAGCCTTGATCGCACTTGAGGCAGGCGCGGCACATGATCCAGCGGCTTGCGACCATGTCCATATGCCGGATGCCGATCAGGTGTCGCGGCTCAGCGGCTGGCGGGACATGGCCGGCGTCGTGCTGGCGGCGGGCTTGCGCCCCTGCGCGGGGGCGCTGATCATCCTCGTCTTCGCAGCCTCGCAGGGACTGTTCTGGGCCGGCGCGGCAGCGAGTTTCGCCATGGCGCTGGGCACCGCAATCACGACCGGAGCACTCGCGGCCTGCGCGGTCTTCTTCAAATTCGCGGCACTGAAATTCGCTGGCGGCGGCAGCCTGCGTTCGGCCCGGCTGCTTGCTGGGCTCGAACTTCTCGCCGCCGCCTTCGTCGCCGTGCTGGGCACGGCGCTTTTCACCGGGCTCTGGCTCGGCGGGATGGGGAGCTGAGGGGTTAGCGTCATTCTCGGGCGGAGCGAAGCGCAGACCCGAGAATCTTGTGACCAGAGGACACTGGTTTCCGAGATACTCGGGTCAAGCCCGAGCATGACGGCGAACTAACGCAGCGGGTCATTCTCCAGCAGGATCGGCTTTCCGTGCGGCGTCGCCTCGGCGGCGCGGGCCCAGGCGGCGGCGAGCGCGTCGACGCCGTCATGGGAGGTCAGGCCCTTCTCGATCAATAAATGCTCCAGCGCCTCGCACCAGCGCTCGTAATAATCCGAGCCGTCGCGGCAACCGCCGGCCGCCAGCGCTTCGCGGATTTCCGCGCCGAGCGCCTGCGCCCATTCATCCGCCGTGAAGACGCCCCTGTTCTGGAGGGCCACGACGAGGGCAAAGGCTTGGGCCTGCCAGGGTTCGGCGAAGACCGGGCCTTCGGCATCGCGGGGGATCGGGGTGGCGGCGGCGAGAGCCGCCGCCAGATCGGTCTCAGGCCGGCTCAAGATAGCTCTCCCAGGCCTCGATGCTGACGGTGGAGGTCGGGTCGGCGTCGCGGCCCCAGAGCTCCGGACCGGTGAACACTACTGTGTAGAGCCACTGCGCCGTCTCGGGCAGGCCCTGCGAGCCGGTATCGGGGAAGACGTGGCAGCCGACGATGCGTTCGATCGCGCCTTCCTTGCCGCGGGCATAGCGCGGCAGGCGGGTATGGTGCTGCGGATGCATCACGATGGTGCGGACCTTGTCGCCCACGGCGAAGCGCGCCGGCGCTGCGGCCTCGCGCTCATAGGGGAAGCCGCGGCGCAGGACGCCGGCGACCTCCTCGCCCTTGAGCACGCGCTTGGGCTCGCGGCGTTCGGGTGCCGGCTTGCCGCTGGCGAGCTCGTCGGCGCTCACGAAGCGGTGCTTGACCAGCACCTTGTCGAGCGCGGCGAGCCAGATCTCGTAATAGGTCGAGGAAAGATATTGTGCGGGTGGCAGGCTTTCGCGGGCGTGGCGGATCTCGTCGATTGTCCAGGCGCCCATCGCGCCGGCCGCGACATTGATGGCGAGCACGCGCTTTTCCCAGTCGCCATGGAAGACCGGCTCGTTCGGCTCGGGAACGACCGGGCCGAAGGCCATCTGGCCGCCGAGATCATGGGCGCTGTTCATGCGGCGTCCTCCACCTTCGGCAGACCGGTGCCGATCATCGAATCGCGCGTGACGATGCCGGCGAGCTTTTCCTCGCTCCAGCCCTCGGTTCCGGCGGGGCGCATGGGGATGACGATGAAGCGGGTCTCGGCCGTCGAATCCCAGACGCGGATGCGCTGGCCCTCTGGCAGCGTCACGCCGAAATCGGCGATCGTGCCGCGCGGGTCGATCACGGCCTTGGCGCGGTAGGGCGGGGATTTGTACCAGACTGGCGGCAGCCCCAGCACTGGCCACGGATAGCAGGAGCAGAGCGTGCAGACGATGAGGTTGTGCTGCTCGGGCGTGTTGAAGCAGGCGACGATATGCTCGCCGCCGCGCCCGCCATAGCCGAGTTCGGCCGCTGCCGCCGTGCCGTCCGCCTTCAGGCGCTCGGCGAAGGCCGGGTCGGTCCAGGCCTTGGCGACGATGCGGGCGCCGTCGCGAGGGCCGATCTTGGTTTCGTAGGTGTCGATGATGGCGTCGAGCGCGGCCGGGTCGACATAGCCCTTCTCGACCATCAGCGTTTCCAGCGCCTTCACCCGCGCTTCGATGGCGGTGAAGTGGTTGTCGTGGTGGTCGTGATCGTGGTGGTGATGTCCGCCCATGGCGAAATCCTCTCAGGCGATCCGGATGCGTGCGGCGCGTTCGTAGCGTACCGCGAAGGCGACGAGCGAGCGATCGGAACCTTTCGGGCCGATCAGGGACAGGCCGAGCGGCGCGCCCTCGCGCTGCGCCACCGGAATCGTGACCTGCGGGAAGCCCGACAGGCCGGAGAGGCAGAGCAGCCGCAGTGCACGGTTGCGGAAATCCTCCAGCTCCGCCTCTTTCGCCGCGATCAACGGGGCGATGTCGGGCATGGTCGGCAGGATCAGCACGCCGTCCCGGGCGAGAAGGCGCGTAAGCCTGGCGCGGAAGGTTTTGCGGGTCGCTTCGCCACGCGCATATTCGGCGTCGGTCACCGCTTTCGAGAAGATGAAGCGCTCCTTCACGCCCGGCCCCAGCGGCGGGGCGAAGCGCTCGATCATGGCGCCGTCCGACAACCAGGCT
Source organism: Allobosea sp. 10L417 (assembly GCF_056395485.1). Taxonomy (NCBI): domain Bacteria; kingdom Pseudomonadati; phylum Pseudomonadota; class Alphaproteobacteria; order Hyphomicrobiales; family Alloboseaceae; genus Allobosea; species Allobosea sp. 10L417. Next base: position 189,789 of record NZ_JBFTJP010000004.1, on the reverse strand, counting down.
TCGCGGCCCTGGATCCAGCGGAAGGCCCAGTAGAGCGCGTCGAGATCACGGACGAGCTTGACGCCTTCGGGCTGGCCAAGCTCGGGAATCGTGCGCTGCACGACATTGCGCAAGATCGTCTCGGCCTCGGGGATGGCCTGGGCGAACATGTCGTCGGCGATGATGAGGCGCGGGGTTTCCGGCAGCTCGGTCCGATCCAGATCGAACAGCGTGTTGGAGACACGGGCGAAGACCTCGCCGTCGCGGGCCAACCAGCCGGGCGTGTCGAGGCTCTCCGCCAGCGGCCAAACCCGCTTCAGCGAAAGCCGGCCATAGGTCGGGCGGATGCCGAAGAGGCCGCCATAGCTCGCGGGCGCCCGAACCGACCCGCCGGTGTCTGAGCCCAGGGCGATATCGACGAGGCGCCCGGCCACCGCCGCCATGGAGCCGCAGGAGGAGCCGCCGGTGATCCGCTCCGGCGCTGCCGGATTGATCGGCGAGCCGAAATGCGCGTTCTGGCCGTTGAGAGAGAAGGCGAGTTCGTCGGTATGGGTCTTGCCGACGAAGCGCGCGCCGGCCTGAAGCAGGTCCTTCACGATCGGCGCCGTCTTCGTCTTGATGCCGGACTGCGCCAGCACCAGCGGCGAACCCGCCCCCGTCGGATAGCCCTTGACGTCGAAGAGGTCCTTCACCGCGAGCGTCAGCCCGGCAAGGGGCCCTGCGACGGCATGCTTCACCGGCGCATCGGGATAGGGAACGAAGCAGCGAAACGGATCGTCAAAGGTCATGCGTCAGATCCCCCTTGCATCGCCGTCCGAACGCGGGTCGTGCACTGCCTCGACATGGCCCTTGGCGTGCTTCACCAGCATGCCGGCATGGCCGAAGCCCTCGGAATAGGCCAGGCCGCTCTCCTCGACGGGATGGCCGGCGGCATCGAGCCGTTCCAGCAACGAGGAATCGAAGCGGCTCTCGAATTTGAGACTGGTCGAGCCGGCGCCCCAGGTCTTGCCGAAGAGCCAGCGCGGCGCATCGACCGCCGTGGCGAGGTTCTGGCCGGCGCGGTAGCGGGTCAGGATCTGCGCCTGGAACTGGGGCTGGCCGTCGCCGCCCATCGAGCCATAGGGCAGGATGCGCCCGTCGTCGAAGCGGGCGAAGGCCGGGTTCAGCGTGTGGAAGGGCTTGCGGCCGGGCCTCAGCGGGTTGGCGGCATTCCTGTCGAGCGAGAACGAGACGCCGCGGTTCTGCCAGTGGATGCCGGTCATCGGCAGCACGCAGCCGGAGCCGTATTCCCAGTAGATCGACTGGATATAGGAGACGGCGAGGCCCTTACCGTCGATGGCGCCCATCCAGATCGTGTCGCCGTCGCCATTGCGCAGCGGCAGCTTCGCCGCCCGCTTCCTGTCGACGGCTGCCGTCTCGCGCATGAGCGCGGCATCGGTCAGGAAGTCGGCGGGCGGATGATCGAGCTCGGCCGGGTCGGTGACGTAGCGGTCGCGGATGGCGAAGGCGCGTTTCGTCGCCTCGATCAGACCGTGATGATGCTCGAAGCTGTCGAGCTTGGTGGCGCCGAGCCGCTCGAAGATGCCGAGGATCATCAGCGAGGCCAGCCCCTGCGTCGGTGGCGGCAGGTTCGAAACGGTGAGGCCGGGCAGCTTCAGCGTCAGAGGCGCGACGCTCCGCGCGCGATAGCGTTCGAGATCGGCGCGGGTGACGGGCGCGCCGATGCGTTCGAGGTCGGCGGCGATCTCGCGGCCGACATCGCCGCGATAGAAATCGTCGAGCCCGGCATCGGCGAGCTGTTGCAGGGCGGCGCCGAGCGCTTCCGGCCTGCGGCGGGCGCCGGGCTTGGGAGGGGCGCCGTCTCCCCAGAAATTGGAAACGAAGCCAGGCGCGGCCTTCAGGGCTTCCAGCTCGTTGGGCTTGTTGCCGAGCTCGGACTCCGAAACCGCGTAGCCCTCGCGGCAATGGCTGACAGCGTCGGCCAGCAATTCGCGGAGCGGAAGGCGCCCGCCGAGCGAGCGCGAGAGATCGAGCGCAAGCTGCCAGCCGCCGACGGCGCCCGCAACGGTGAGCGCCGCTTCCGGCCCGCGCGAGGGAATGGCGTCGTAGCCCTTGCCGCGGTAGCGTTCGATCGTGGCGAGAGAGCCGGCCGGGCCGCAGGCCTCGATACCGTGCAGGCGGCCGCCCGGCTCATGAACCAGCCAGAAGCCGTCGCCGCCGATCGCGTTCATATGCGGGTAGACTACCGCGATCGTCGCGGCCATGGCGACCATGGCCTCGATGGCGTTGCCGCCCTCGGCGAGAATGGCCCGCCCCGCTTCGGAGGCGAGGCGGTGAGGCGCTGCCACGGCGGCGGAGGCGAAGACAGGCGTATCCAGCATCAGGGCTTTTCAAGCTCCGGAATCATGCCCATCTGGGGGTGGCGGGCGCGAATTTGTTGCATGGGGCGGCAAGCTCCGCTAGGTGCCTAGGGCGCATGGCGGCGTGAGGCGGCCTGCGCGTGAAGGAAGGACAGCATGGCCGGACGGCATATGAACTGGCGCAACCTGATCATGGTCTCCTCGTTCGGGATCCTGATCGCCGTCGAGCTCTTCGGCGTGGCGCTGGCGGCCGGCTGGGCGCTGGCTGGCCTGTTCGATCTCGGCGCCATCTTCGAATACATCATGATGGCGATCTTCTCGGTCTTCGCGGCCTACGGTCTGCTCAACCTGATGCGGCGGATGCTCAAGATCGAGCACCTGACCGAGGTCGACTGAGACGGCGTCATGCTCGGGATTGGCCCGAGCATCTCGGAAACCAGAGCCTTCCCGTCCTGATGTTCTCGGGTCTTCGCTCTGCTGCGCCCGAGAATAACGGTGCCGTTCACTCACAAATCTTCAGCGTGACCGGGTCGGCCTCGGCCGGCATGTAGTCTCCCATGGAACGGCACCGACCGGCGCTGCAGAGGCGCCAGTCGGCGGTCGCGCCCGAACGGCGCATCACCACCTCCTTCTGTGGCGGCAGAGCCGGGCGCCAGCGCCAGAAGCCGTCGATCAGCTTCGCGCCGTCGGGCGGGTCCATGCCGGCCCCCGAGCCTTCGATGCGGGCCTCGATGATTTCGAGCCCGGCGGGCGTTTCCCGCCAGACCTCCTCCCACAGCGTCTTCTGCACCGAATGGCGCCAGCCCAGTGTGATCTCGTCGCGGCCGAGCACGACGACGAGCGCGCCGGCCGCGAGGCACAGGCTCATGCGATGGCAGGTGCGCCGCGTGCGCGCCATAGATGCTGGCCGATCATCAATGCCGCGAGCGCAAAGCCGACCTCGTCGGTGACCGGCAGGGCCAGAACGAGGGATAAGGCGGCCGCGGCGGACAGCAGCCGCTCCCACAGCACCAGATCGCGTTTCATGAAGCCGATCGTGGCCGCGCCCCATAGGAAGATGGCGAGCAGCGCCTTGCCGATGATGTAGGTAGCCGCGCCCGTATAGGCGAAGCCGCTCAGGCCCTGCACCGGCTGCAACATCAGGGCGGGGTCGTAGACGGCCATGAACGGGATCACGAAGCCGGCCATTGCGATCTTGATAGCCTGGAAGCCGATCTTGAAGCCGGACTCCTTGGCGATCGGTGCCGCCGCGAAGGCGGCTAGCGCGACCGGCGGCGTCAGATCCGCCATGATCCCGAAATAGAAGACGAACATGTGGCTGACGATCAGCGGCACGCCGAGCTTGAGCAGGATCGGCGCGGCGAGCGAGGAGGTGATGATGTAGTTCGGAATCGTCGGGATGCCCATGCCGAGGATCAAGCTGACGACCATCGTCAGGATCAGCGCGAGGAACAGCGAATCCCGTCCGACAGCGACCACCGCATTGCCGAAGATCGTGCCCACACCGGTGAGGGTCATCGTGCCGATGACGATGCCGACGATCGCGCAGGCGACGCCGACGGGGATCGCCTGACGCGCGCCATCGGCCAGCGCCTCGCGGCAGGCTGCGACCGTCTCCGCGCCGCCCTTGCTGAAGAGGTTCGCAAGGATGAGACCGACGACCATCGCGACGATGACGAGGATGCCGTACCAGAAGAACAGCCCGCAGAGCAGGCCAAGCCCGACCCAGAACAGCACGCGCACGGCGACCGGCCCGATGCCCAGCGCAAACGAGCCGCCGAGGATGAGGACGACGGTGAGCGCAAGGCCGACCGAACCCGAGAAGAGCGGCGTGTAGCCTGCGAAGAGCAGGTAGACGAGCACTGCGAGCGGCAGGATCAGATACCATTTCTCGGTCAGGGCCTTGCCTGCGCTCGGCAAGGCCGAGCGGGGCATGCCGATGAGCCCCCGCTTGCCGGCTTCGAGATGCACGGCGAGGAAGGCCGCGGCGTAGTAGAGGATGGCGGGGACGATGGCGGCCTGGACCACGGCGGCATAGGGCACGTCGATGGTCTCGGCCATGATGAAGGCGACGGCGCCCATCACGGGCGGCATGATCTGGCCGCCCATCGAGGCCGTCGCCTCGACGCCGCCGGCGAAGGCGGCGCGATAGCCGAAGCGCTTCATCAGGGGAATCGTGAACTGGCCGGTCGAGACGACGTTGGCGACGCCGGACCCCGAAATCGTGCCCATCAGCGCCGAAGAGAAGACCGCGACCTTGGCCGGGCCGCCGCGGGCGCTGCCGAACAGGCCCATCGCGACGTCGGTGAAGAGCTGGATCATGCCCGCCCGCTCCAGGAACGATCCGAACAGGATGAACAGGAAGATGAAGGTCGCCGAGACGCCGGTCGGCGTCGCGTAGATGCCCTCGGTGCCGAACGACATATGCTCGATCACCTGCTCCAGCGAGTAGCCGCGGTGGTTCAGCGGCGAGGGCAGGTAGTTGCCGAGCAGGCAATAGGCGAGGAACAGGCCGGCGACGATCGGGAGGGCCGGGCCCATGAAACGCCAGCAGATCAGGAAGAGGACGGCGATCGCAGCGATGCCTACAACGAGATCGGCCTGCGTGACCTCGCCGGCGCGGGCGACCAGGTCCTCGTAGAAGAACCAGTGATAGAGGCCGATGCCGAAGCCGGCGATGGCCAGCGCCCAGCCAATCGCTGCGCTCATGCGCGAATGACTCTTGTGCTGGGCAAGCAGGCCGCCAGCCACCAGGCAGAGCATCCCGACATGAAGGGTGCGCAGGATCTGATTGGGCACCGAACCGCCGAACCGCGCGAGCAGTTCGACGACGACCGCCATCGGAATCCAGGCCAGCAGCATCTCAGCCCAGGCCCTGCCGCGTGCGGCCTGGGCCAGGATCGCGACGAGCCAGAGAACGATGGTGGCGCGCAGCAGATCAATGATGTCGACGCCTGCAAAGCGATGATCGAGCGGGACGTTGAAGGCGGTTGCGATCTGGAAGAGCGAGAACGCTACCGCGATCCAAAACAGCAGGCGTCCGGGCCAGCCCGGGCCGAAGCCGGGCGGCAGGCCGTGCTCGGGATCGACGATCGGCTGCTGCGTCTCGACAGGGACGCCGCCGGTATCCGGCACGACCAGGGGCTTATGCTTGTCTTCGCTCATGCGCTGGGTCCACCCGCCAGACAAAAGGGCGAGGCCCCGAGGCCCCGCCCGCGACTACGGCTTTTCAGGCGGCTCAGGAGCCGACCTTCAGGCCCTTTTCCTTGAAGTACCTTGCGGCGCCCGGATGCAGCGGGATCGGCATGCCTTCCAGCGCGGTTTCCAGCTTGATCGCTTTGCCGGCCGCATGAGCGGCGGCGAGGTCGCCCAGATTCTCGTACATCGCCTTGGTCATCTGGTAGACGAGGTCTTCCTTCACGCCCTCATGCGTCACAAGGTAGTTGACGACCGCCGCGGTCTGAACCGGCGCGCTCTGGCCGGTATAGGTATTGGCCGGGATGGTCGCCTTGATGAAGGGAGAACCCGCCTTGTCGACCGTCGCGGCCGGCACCTCCACGACTGTGATCTCGACGGAGGTCGCGAGGTCGCGCAGCGAAGCGACGCCGAGCCCGGCCGATTGCAGGGTGGCGTCGAGCTGGCGGTTCTTCATCAGCTCGACCGACTCGGCGAAGGGCAGGTACTCGATCTTGCCGAGATCCTTGTAGGTGATGCCGGCGGCGGCGAGGATGGCGCGGGCATTGAGCTCGGTGCCGGACTTCGGCGCGCCGACCGAGAGGCGCTTGCCCTTGAGGTCGGCCAGCGTCTTGATGCCGCTATCCTTCGAGGCAACGATCTGGACGTAGTTCGGATAGATCGCGGTAACGCCGCGCAGCTTCTTCAGCGGTGCCTTGAAGCCGGCTTCTTCCTCGCCCTTCCAGGCGGCATCGAGCGAATCGCCGAGGGTGAAGGCTATCTCGCCCTTGCCCTGCTGCAGCAGCACGAGATTCTCGACCGAGGCCTTCGTCGCTTGAACGGTCGGCCGGGTGCCGGGCACTTTCTCGCCGTAGATTTTCGAGAGCGCGACGCCCATCGGATAATAGACGCCGGAGGTGCCGCCGGTCAGGATGTTGACGAATTCCTCGGCGCGAGCGGCCGCGGGAGCCGCAGCTATGAGGACGGCGGCGGCGAAGCCGGCCAGACGATTGTTGCGGAACAGTGCTTTCATGACATCTCCCTGAACGTCGCTTCGGCTCATCCGGCCGATTGATCGCGTTTTTAGAGCACGGTGCCGACGAAAGGGAAAGCTCAACCGGGTCTGCCGCGTTCCGTCTTTAGCCCAAGCCCACGGACTGGTTTCGCCATGATCGGCTGCCTATCTCTGGGGTTGCACTGGCGCCCGCCCTCCTGGGGACGGCGGCCGGGGCATCCGAGCAACGAGCTGACAGGAACGACATGTACGACCGTGCCGAGCAGGGTAGCAGCCAGGGGCTTCGCCTCGACCGACGGACTCTTCTCGCAGGTGCGGGTGCCACGGCGACACTGGCGGCGTTGGGGTTCACGCCAGAGGCGCTGGCTCAGCAAGGGCTCAAACTTGGAGAGGCCGAGGATTTCACCTTCGAGGCATTGAAGGTGCGGGCGAAGCAGATGGCCGCGCAGGCTTATCAGCCGCCGCCGAGCCCGCGGCCGGATGTGCTGCAGCGGATCGATTACGACGCGCACGGCAAGATCAGGTTCAAGCCGGAGATGGCGCTGTGGGCGAACGGACCGTCGCCCTGGCCGGTGACCTTCTTCCATCTCGGCCGCTATTTCCAGAAGCCGGTGCGGATGCATGTCGTCGAGGCTGGCCGAGCGCGCGAGATCATCTACGACGAGAGCTATTTCGAAATGCCGGCCGACTCGCCGGCGCGCGGGCTGCCGACCGGGGCCGGTTTCGCCGGCTTCCGCTTCCAGGAGAGCCGCAGTGGCCAACCCGGCCCCAAGGGCGAGACGCTCGACTGGAAGAAAAACGACTGGGTCGCCTTCCTCGGCGCATCCTATTTCCGTGCCATCGGCGAGCTCTACCAGTACGGCCTCTCGGCGCGTGGCCTCGCCATCGACCCGGCAGTCGCCGGCCGGTCGGAGGAATTCCCCGACTTTACCCATATCTGGCTGGAGACGCCGAAGGACGGCGCCGAATATGTCACGGTCTATGCGCTGCTCTCGGGGCCGAGCGTGGCGGGCGCCTATCGCTTCCGCATGCATCGCGGCAAGGGCGTCACCATGGAGATCGAAACCTCAATCCATCTGCGCAAGGACGTCGAGCGGCTCGGCATCGCACCGCTGACCTCGATGTTCTGGTATTCCGAGACGTTGAAGCCGACGGCGATCGATTGGCGCCCGGAGGTCCATGATTCCGACGGGCTTGCGCTGTGGACGGGCCCGGGCGAGCGCGCCTGGCGGCCGCTCAACAATCCGCCGCGCACCATCGCCTCGGCCTTCGTCGACAACAATCCGCGCGGCTTCGGGCTGATGCAGCGCGATCGCGAAGCCGAGCATTATCTCGACGGCGTATTCTACGAGCGCCGCCCGAGCCTCTGGGTCGAGACGGAAGGCGAGTGGGGCAGGGGCTCCGTCCAGCTGATCGAGATCCCGACCGATGACGAAATCCACGACAACATCGTCGCGATGTGGGTGCCGGAGGCCTCGGCTAGAGCAGGCAGTTCGTACAACTACCGCTACACGCTGCACTGGCTCGCCGACGAACCGTTTCCGACGACGCTCGGCCGGGTTGTCGCGACACGGCTGGGAAATGGCGGCCAGCCCGGAACAGCGCGCCCCAAGGGCGTGCGCAAGTTCATGGTCGAGTTCCTCGGCTCGGCGCTGGAGACGATCCCCTTCGGGGTGAAGCCGGAGGTGGTGCTTTCGGCCTCGCGCGGCAGCTTCTCCTACATCTTCGCCGAGGCGATGCCTGACGATGTCCCCGGCCACTGGCGCGCCCAGTTCGATCTTGCCGTGGGGGGGAGCGAGCCGGTCGAGTTGCGCTGCTATCTCAAGGCCGGCGATACGGTGCTGACCGAGACTTGGCTCTACCAGTATCTCCCGTTCTGAGGAACGGTACCATCCAGCAGGCTATAGACATGCGCCCCGGCGATCGCGATGCCGACAACGACCACCTGGCTCGCCACACCCGCGAAGGTGAGCGGATAAATGTAGGCGTCGCCATCGGCGACATCCATGCCGCCTGTCATGGCGATCATGATCCCGACTATGCCCGCCATCGTCGCGGCTCCCGGCAAGACGACGACCGCCAGGAGCCGCCATGTCAGGCCGCCCGTTCTCGCGATGGATTGAGCGAGCCCTAGATCCTGCCTTCCGAGCGCGAGGGCGCTGAACGCCAGCGTCGTCCTCAGTAGCAGCCAACTCAACACTATCGCGAAAACCAACTTCGCAACCATGATGACGGGAGATGCCGGGACGCTGCTTGAAATCACCAACATGATCGAGAGCGCCACGATATTATAAGCGCCATATCGCAAGCTCGCGACTGAAGGCGCGCCGATCCGGAAATCCACAGCCCTCCCGGAGACGACCTCCCGTATTGCGAGGAGGCAAAGGGGCAGCCATAGGATCGCCGACAAAACGTTCAGCAGCCACGACGCCCCGAAATTCTGGAGCGATGGCGCGTCCTGCCCGGCCAAATCCACCAGCACGAGCCGATAGTTGATCGGGATCGCACATATGGTTGCAACCAGAACCATCAAGGGATGGCGCAGCGGAAAGCGCAAGAGATCACGCAAGGTCGCGCCCGCGACCAAAAGCACTGGCAACGTCATGATAAGCCCCCCGGCCCGATGAGAACAAATAAAGTACAAAATTTTGCCCAGTGCAAGCGCCTTTGCCGTGATTTCGTGGAGGCCATGCCGGCTGCCATTGCTTTGCGCGTAATGTAACATTATACCAGTGCGCATGCCGTCGCAGAACCATGATCACTCCCATGCCGTGGCGATCGGGCCCGGTTTTTCGCTGCTGCGGATGTCCGCGCCGGCGCGGCTGGGGCTTGCCGGGTTCGTCGTCGCCTTGCTGTGGCTGGCGACGCTGGCCGTGATCCTTTGATCGAGTAGCGTTGATGTCCGCCATTCGCCTGACCGACCTGACGCTGGGCTATGACCGCCATCCCGCGGTGCATCACCTCTCCGGCGAGATCGAGGCCGGGAGCCTGACCGCCATCGTCGGGCCGAACGGGGCCGGCAAATCCACCTTGCTCAAGGGCATCGCAGGCGCACTCGCGCCGCTGTCCGGCGGCGTTGCGCTCGCCAAAGGCAAGAGGCTCGCCTATCTCCCGCAATCGGCCGATCTCGACCGCTCCTTCCCGATCCATGTCTACGACCTCGTCGCCATGGGGCTGTGGAACCGGGCGGGCATCTTCGGCCGCATCGGGGCAGGTGCTGCGCACAAGGTCGAGCATGCCATCGCGGCTGTGGGCCTGACCGGCTTCGAGCGCCGGCCGATCGGCACGCTGTCCGGCGGGCAGATGCAGCGGGCGCTGTTCGCGCGCCTTCTGCTGCAGGACGCCGAAATCATCCTGCTTGACGAGCCCTTCACCGCCATCGATGCGCGTACCACTGCCGATCTGCTGGAACTGGTGCAGCGCTGGCATGGCGAGAGCCGCACGGTCGTCGCCGTGCTGCACGATATCGAAACGGTGCGGCAAGCCTTTCCGCGGACGCTGCTGCTGGCGCGCGAGGTCGTCGCCTGGGGCGAGACCGGCGCGGTGCTGACGCCAGAGAACCTGTTGAAGGCGCGGCGCATGGTCGAGGCCTTCGACAGCCACGCCGCACCCTGCCAGCGCGACGCGGCGTAAATGATCAAGCCCTCACCCTGAGGAACAGTCTTCGGGCTGCGTCTCGAACGATGCTTCAGTGCGGGCTGAAACATCCTTCGAGACGCCGCTTCGCGGCTCCTCCGGACGAGTGCTGAGGAAACAGACGGAACAGGCGCGCCCGTGCTCTACGATCTCCTCATCGGCCCCTTTGCCGAGTTCGACTTCATGCGCCGCGCGCTCGTCGGCGTGACGGCGCTGTCTGTCTCCGGCGCGCCGATCGGCGTCTTCCTGATGCTCCGGCGCATGAGCCTGACCGGCGATGCCATGGCCCATGCGATCCTGCCCGGAGCGGCGCTGGGCTACCTCGTCGCCGGCTTCTCGCTGCCGGCAATGACGATCGGCGGGCTCGCGGCCGGCTTTGCGGTGGCTCTCGCCGCTGGCGCTGTGGCGCGCGCGACGGTGTTGAAGGAGGACGCCTCGCTCGCCGCCTTCTACCTGATCTCGCTGGCGCTCGGGGTCACCATCGTCTCCCTGCGCGGCTCGGCGATCGACCTGCTGCACGTCCTCTTCGGCAATGTGCTCGCGCTCGACGACGGCGTGCTGATCCTGCTCGCCGGTGTCGCGACCGTTTCGCTCACGGCGCTGGCGGCGCTCTACCGGCCGCTGGTGCTGGAATGCGTCGATCCCGGCTTCCTGCGCTCGGTCAGCCGCTCCGGCGGATTCGTGCACCTGACCTTCCTCGCCCTCGTCGTGCTCAACCTCGTCGCCGGCTTCAATGCGCTCGGCACGCTGCTCGCCGTCGGCATGATGATGCTGCCGGCCGCGGCCGCCCGCTTCTGGACGGCCGACATCACCCGGTTGCTGCTGCTGGCGACCGGATTCGGCATCGTCGCGGGCTATGCCGGGCTGGTGGTGTCCTATGCGGCGGGCTCGAGCCTGCCGGCCGGGCCGGCGATCATCCTGGCCGCCGGCGTGCTCTATCTGCTCTCGCTCCTGCTGGGGTCGCAGGGCGGTCTTGCGCGGCGCGCCTTGATCCGGCCACATCTCGAACGCTAGAAACGTTATATCGTTTCAATTCGAGCGGAGACTTTCATGCCCAGCCGTCGCAGCCTTGCCGCCTATCTGTTCGCGGGGCTCGCCCTCGCCACGCTGCCCGCCGCCGCTTTCGCGCAGGAGAACGCGCAGGGCACGAAGCTGCCGGTGGTGGCGAGCTTCTCGGTGCTGGCCGATTTCGTGAAGCAGGTCGGCGGCGAGCGGGTCAGCGTGACCTCGCTCGTCGGGCCGAATGGCGACGCCCATGTTTATTCGCCGACCCCGGCGGATGCGAAGGCCATCGCGGCGGCGAAACTCGTCTTCATCAACGGCCTGCATCTCGAAGGCTGGCTGCCGCGGCTGATCAAGTCGTCCGGCACGAAGGCCCCGCTCGTCACCGCTACAAAGGGCATCAAGCCGATCGAGGCGGCCGAGGAAGGGCACGAGGCCCGAGGATCCGGCAAAGGCGGGCACGACCACGGCCATGACGATCCGCATGCCTGGCAGAGCATCGCCAATGCCCGCGTCTATGTCGCCAATATCCGCGATGCGCTCGGCGCCGCCGACCCGGCCGGCAAGGCGAGCTATGACGCCAATGCCACGGCCTATCTCGCCAGGCTCGACGTGGTCGAGGGCGAGGTCAAGGCAGCGGTCGCGCGCATCCCGGCCGATCGGCGCCGGGCGATCACCACCCACGACGCCTTCGGCTACTTCATCAAGGCCTATGGCATCGCCTTCATCGCCCCCCAGGGCGTCTCGACCGAATCCGAGGCCTCGGCCAAGGATGTCGCCAGCATCATCCGCCAGGTGAAGGCGCAGAAGGTGCCGGCGGTGTTCCTGGAGAACATCAGCAATCCCCGCCTTATCGAGCAGATCGCCCGGGAGAGCGGCGCGAAGATCGGCGGCACGCTCTACTCCGATGCGCTTTCCGACGCCTCGGGCCCGGCGGGGACTTACATCGACATGATGAAGCACAATATAAGCGAGATCGAGAAGGCGCTCGCCGCCGGCCCGGCCTGACCGGGCGGTGCCGTCCCCAGCGTCCCACAGCCATTCAGGTCAGACCATGTCCGAAAAAATCCCCGTCACGGTGCTCACCGGCTATCTGGGTGCCGGCAAGACCACGCTCCTCAACCGCATCCTGACCGAGGACCACGGCAAGAAATTTGCCGTCATCGTCAACGAGTTTGGCGAGGCCGGCATCGATGGCGACCTCATCGTCGGCGCCGACGAGGAAATCTTCGAGATGAACAATGGTTGCATCTGCTGCACTGTGCGCGGCGACCTGATCCGCATCCTCGACGGGCTGATGAAGCGCAAGGGCAAGTTCGACGCGATCATCGTCGAGACCACCGGTCTCGCCGATCCCGCGCCGGTCGCGCAGACCTTCTTCGTCGATCAGGATGTCGGCGACGCCACCCGTCTCGACGCGGTGGTGACCGTGACCGACGCGAAGTGGCTGAAGGACCGGCTCAAGGACGCGCCGGAGGCGAAGAACCAGATCGCCTTCGCCGACGTCATCATCCTCAACAAGACCGATCTGGTGACGCCGGAGGAGCTCGCTGAGGTCGAGGCGGCGATCCGCGCCATCAACCCCTATGCCAAGCTGCACAAGGCCGAGCGCGCCAATGTCGATATTGCTGCTCTGCTCGACCGCAACGCCTTCGACCTCGACCGCATCCTCGACATCGAGCCGGACTTCCTCGAGGCCGGCCACCATCACCATCATGCCGAGGATGTCCGCTCGATCTCGCTGACCATTCCGGGCGAGGTCGATCCCGAGAAGTTCATGCCGTGGATCAACGACCTCACCCAGATCCAGGGACCGAACATCCTGCGCTCAAAGGGCATCCTCGCCTTCAAGAACGAGCCGCGCCGCTTCGTCTTCCAGGGCGTGCACATGATCCTGGACGGCGATCTGCAGCGTGACTGGAAGGATGGCGAGAAGCGCGAGAGCCGCCTCGTCTTCATCGGGCGCGGTCTCAACGAGAACGAATTGCGCAGGGGGTTTGAAGCCTGCGCGGCCTGAGTTAAAGCCGCGTCATGACGACGATGACCCAACCCGTCTCGCTGCGCGAGCATGTCACCCCGATTGATGCGGAGGCGCATGTCGTCGCCGCCCGCTGGCTGAAACAGGGGCTCGCGCTCGCGCTTGCCGACGGGCGCGTGCTGCGTTGGCGCGACGGCGCGACCGACATGGTCGAGGCCCATGCGGGGGGCATCCTCTGCGCGACCGGCGACGGCGAAAGGCTGATCTCGGGCGGCGATGACGGGCGCGTCGTCGCGACCCGGATCGAGGGCGAGCCGGAGGAGCTGGCGAAAGACCCCAAGCGCCGCTGGATCGACGCGATCACGCTTTCAGCCTCGGGCAATCTCGCCTGGAACACCGGCAAGACCGTGCATGCCCGCGACGAGAAGGGCCGCATCCGCACGTTGGAAGCGGCGAGCACGCCGCAGGGGCTGGTCTTTGCGCCGAAGGGCTACCGCCTGGCCATCGCCCAGATGAACGGCGTCTCGCTCTGGTATCCCAACACCGAGGCGAAACCCGAGTTCCTTGAGTGGAAGGGCTCGCATCTCGACCTCGCATGGTCGCCGGATGGGCGTTTCGTCGTCAGCTCCATGCAGGAGAATGCGCTGCATGGCTGGAAGCTCGGCGACAAGCCCGGCCATATGAGGATGACCGGCTATCCGGCCAAGCCCCGTTCGCTGTCATGGTCGCATGACGGGCTCTGGCTGGCGTCCAGCGGGGCGGACGGCGCGATCGTCTGGCCGTTCCAGGGCGATGGGCCGCAGGGCAAGGCGCCGCGCGAATGCGGCGTGCGCCGCGCCCGCGTCACCCGCGTCGCGTTCCATCCGGGCGCTCTGGTGCTGGCGATCGGCTATGACGATGGTTGCATCCTGCTGGTCCGACTGACCGACGGTTCCGAATTGCTGGCGCGGCCCGCGGAGCGCGACAGCGGCATCAGCGCTTTCGCCTGGGACAAGGCCGGCAAGCGGCTCGCCTTCGGCGCCGAGGACGGTGCCGCCGGCGTGCTCGTTCTGCCGAGCTGAGAACCGCATGCGCTTCGGGCTTTTCGGCAAGAGCGAGGCCCGCAAGGGCGGCGACGCGAAAGCCCAAGCGAAGGCTGCGGCCGAGCGATTGAAGGCGCAGGTCACGGAACTGCTCGGCCTGCCCGAGACCACGGCGATTGCCGTCAACGAAATTCTCTGCGCCGATCCGGCATGTCCGGGCACCGAGACGGTGATCCTGGTGATGGAGCCCGGCAAGAAGACCCGCGCCTACAAGCTGGCGATGGCGATGGGTGAAGTGACGGCGGAGGCGTTGGTCGAGGTGTTCCGAGATGCTCGGGCGTGACCCCGGCAACTTGGGAACCAGTGTCCTTTCGTCATGAGATTCTCGGGTCAAGCCCGAGAATGACGGGCTCGCCTTCCACGCTCAGGGCTTGAGGCCATCCGGCAGGGCCGGCGCGTCGGCGCGGAGCACGATGCCGACGCGGCGGTTACAGGGCAGGTAGGGGTTGTCCTCGATCAGCGGCTCGGTGCCGCCCTTGCCGGGGACCGAGAAGAAGCGCTCGTTCGGCACGCCGGCATTGGCGAGGATTTCGCGGACCGCATTGGCGCGGGTGATCGAGAGACCCCAGAGATCGCCTTACGGCGCGGTGCCCGGACGCGGCGTCGCGCTGTGGCCGGAGATGGCGATCTCGTTCGGCATCCGAGACCTGGATTAACGATAATGATCAGCTCTCGAAGGAGCCGTTAAGCTTGACCGCTTGCCCGCCGCGCCCATTCGGCTAAAGCTCGGAGCGATGTCGCTTCTTTCGCTCTATGCCCGTGTCCTCGGCGAGCTCGGCCCCGAAAGGCGGCTGGGCCTCGTCCTGGCATTGGCCAATGTGCTGCTGGCCGCGGTCGCCTTCGCGGAGCCGATGCTCTTCGGCACGCTGATCGACCGGCTGACCACGATCCAGGCGTCCGGCGGCAAGCTGAGCTGGGACAGCATCGACTATCTGATCCTTGCCTGGGTCGGCTTCGGCCTGACCAATATCGGGCTCGGCGTCTTCGTCGCGCTCCATGCCGACAGGCTGGCCCATCGCCGCCGGCTCGCCGTGATGGCCCAGTATTTCGAACATGCGCTGACCTTGCCGCTCGCTTATCACACGCAGACCCATTCCGGCCGCGTGCTCAAGGTGATGCTCGACGGCGCGAGCGCGATGTGGGCGCTCTGGCTCTCCTTCTTCCGCGAGCATTGCGCCTCGATCGTCGCGCTGTTCGTGCTGCTGCCCTTCACCATCTGGAAGAACTGGCAGCTCGGCCTGCTGCTGATCGCGCTCGTCATGCTGTTCGGGGCGCTGACGGCCTTCGTGCTGCGCCGGACCGACCGACTCCAGCGCAATGTCGAAGCGTATCATTCCAGCTTGGCCGAACGGGCCTCGGATGCGCTCGGCAATGTGCCGGTGATCCAGAGTTTCACACGCATCGAGGCCGAGGTGCGCGGCCTGCGCTCGACCATCACGAACCTCCTCAATGCGCAGCTGCCGGTGCTGTCCTGGTGGGCGGTGGCGAATGTCGCGACGCGGGCCTCGGCCACGCTGACGGTGCTGGCGATCTTCATCGTCGGCACCTGGCTCCTGATGCACGGCCAGACCACCGTCGGTGAGATCGTCACCTTCATGGGTTTCGCGACGATGCTGGTCGGGCGCCTCGAACAGATCGTCGCCTTCGTGAACTTCATCTTCATGCAGGCGCCGAAGATGCGCGATTTCTTCGAGGTGCTCGACACTTTGCCGACCGTGCGCGACCCGCCGAACGCTCCGGACCCCGGCCGGCTCAGCGGCGCCGTCGCCTTCGAGGACGTCTCCTTTTCCTATGACGGCAAGCGCACCGCGGTGCGCGACGTCTCCTTCTCGGTGCGGCCGGGTGAGACGATCGCGGTCGTCGGCTCGACCGGCTCGGGCAAATCGACCACGCTCGGGCTGCTGCACCGTGCCTTCGATCCGCAGTCGGGGCGGATCACGGTCGACGGCCTGGACATACGCGACATCTCGCTGCTCTCGCTGCGACGCAATATCGGCGTCGTCTTCCAGGAGCCGATGCTGTTTGCGCGATCGATCCGCGAGAACCTGCTGGTCGGCAAGCCGGAGGCCACCGATGCCGAGCTGATGCAGGCGCTCGACCGGGCCCAGGCGAGCGAGGTGATGGCGCGCCAGCCCGATGGCCTCGACACTCTCGTCGGCGAGCGCGGGCGCACGCTCTCCGGCGGCGAGCGGCAGCGAATCTCGATCGCCCGCGCGCTGCTCAAGAACCCGCCGATCCTGATCCTCGACGAAGCCACCTCGGCGCTCGACGCCGCGACCGAGGTGAAGCTGCAGAAGGCGCTGGAAGAGGTGATGAAGGGGCGCACCACCTTCGTCATCGCGCATCGACTCGCCACGATCCGCAATGCCGACCGTATCCTTGTCTTCGAGCAGGGGCAGGTCGAGGAGATGGGCACCTTCGACGAGCTCGTCGCCAAGGGCGGGCGCTTCGCGGCGCTGGCGCGGGCGCAGTATCTCGTCAGCGACAATCCCGCGCCGCTCACCGAAAGCGACGTCAGTCCGCTGGCGCAAAAAATCACCGCCGGCTGATACGCCGCCGGCTCTTGGAAGGCCCTTCGCGAAGGAGCGCATGCGACATCAGCCGTTGCGCCGATGTCGCCTTTCCCGCTTATTAGGTCGCGCCCTTCCCGCAACAGAACTTCCGTGTGACGACGACGATGATGATCCTTCGCCTTGCCTGTGCCTGGGCTTCGGTTGCCGCCTTCCTCCTGTTCGGCGACACTTTGCTCGGTCAGCTTGGCGGGCCGCTGCCGTCGCTGCTTCTCTTTCTCTGGCTGCTCGGAATCATCGTCTGGTCGTCCTTCGGCGTGGTGCATGAGGCCGAGGAACTGGCGGAAAGGCTCGGCGAGCCCTATGGCACGCTGCTTCTGACCCTATCGATCGTCATCATCGAGGTGGCGCTGGTCGGCGCCGTCATGCTGGGCGCGCAAGGCGCGCCGACGCTCGGCCGCGACACGATGTTCGCGGTGCTGATGATCGTGCTCAACGGCGTGGTCGGCGTCGGGCTGCTCATCGGTGGACTCAGGCATTTCCAGCAGCGCTACAATCTCAAGGGCGCCACGTCCTATCTGGCCGTGATCATCCCGCTGACCGTGATCCCGCTCTTCCTGCCGAATTTCACGACCTCGACGCCGGACGGGACGCTGACCTCGTTCCAGGCGATCGCCTTTTCGATCTTCACGGTCGCCCTGTACGGCGCCTTCCTTGCGCTCCAGACGGGCCGGCACAGCATGTTCTTCCGGGAACCCGAGGAGGACGGCAAGCCGGCGTCGGCATCGGCTGCAGCGGAAGAAGGGGCGGCTTCGCCGTCTTCCGTGGGTGAATTGCTGCCGCGCGTCGGCCTGCTGCTTGCCAACATCCTGCCGATCGTCATCCTGTCGAAAAGCCTGGCGAAGGTGCTCGATTTCGGCATCGCTCAGCTCGGCGCCCCGGCGGCGCTCGGCGGCATCCTGATCGCGATGGTGGTGTTCACGCCGGAATGCATCGCGGCACTGCGGGCGATCACAGCCAATCAGCTCCAGCGCGCGGTCAATCTGTGCCTGGGCGCGGCGGCCTCGACGCTCGGCATGACCGTGCCCGCGGTGCTGCTGATCGGTGTCTTCACCGGCCAGCCGGTCGTGCTCGGCCTGTCGGCGACGAACATGGTGATCGCCGCCATGACGCTGCTGCTCTCGACGCTGACCTTCACCGGCACCCGCACCACCATGCTGGAAGGGGCGGTGCATCTCGCCGTGTTCTTCGTCTTCCTCGTACTGGTGTTCAGCCCCTGACCGGCGTGCGATAACCCCGCAGGTAATCGACCCGCGCCGCGCAGCGCGTCATGGTCTCTTGCAACGGCCGGCCCTTAGACGGCTGCCAGGGAGACCTACGCCATCGCCCATCTGCAGGATGTGCGCCTCGGGCCCGAGATCATCGACTACATCAAGCGCATCGACGCGACGCTTGTGCCCTGTGAAGGCCAGTTCCTGCTTCATGGCGCGACGCCCGAGATCGTCGAGGGGCCATGGCCGGGCGATCTCGTGATCATCGCCTTTCCCGATATGGAGCGAGCGCGCGCCTGGTACGCTTCACCAGCCTGTCGCGAGATCCTACCGCTCAGGACGGAGAATTCGCGCGGCGCGACGATGATCGTGAAGGGCGTGGCGCCCGGCTATCGCGCAACAGATTTCCTTGCCAAGGCCGGGCTGGCCTGACCCCGGTCAGGCCGCCAGTTCGGCCTCGATGAAGCTGCGGACCTCATCGGTCGCGACTCCCGGCGCTATGAAGCTCTTGCCGATGCCGCGGGCGAGGATGAAGGTCAGGACGCCGCGCTTGACCTTCTTGTCCTGCGCCATCGCCTCGACGATCTGATCGGCGCTGCCCGCCCCGCCCGGCACCTGCTGCAGACGGCTGGGCAGGCCGACATGGTCGAGATGACGCGCGACCCGCACGGCGTCCTGGCCGGAGCAGAGCCCGAGGCGCTGCGAGAAGCGGAAGGCGAGCGCCAGGCCGATGGCGACAGCCTCGCCATGGACGAGCCGGCTGGAGTCGTAGTTTGTCAGCCGCTCCAGCGCATGGGCGAAGGTGTGGCCGAGATTGAGCAGGGCGCGGTCGCCCTCCTCGCGCTCGTCGCGGGTGACGATCGCCGCCTTGGCGCGACAGGAGACGGCGACGGCATGGTCACGCTCCGGCCCGCCGGCGATGACGCGGCTCCAGTTCGCCTCGCACCAGTCGAAGAAAGCGGGATCGTCGATCAGCCCGTACTTCACCACCTCGGCATAGCCGGCCTTGAACTCGCGCTCGCTCAGCGTGTCCAGCAGGGCGGTATCGGCGATGACCAGAGCGGGCTGATGGAAGGCGCCGATCAGATTCTTGCCATATGGCGAGTTGATGCCGGTCTTGCCGCCGACGGAGGAATCGACCTGAGCCAGCAAGGTGGTCGGCACCTGGACGAAGCGTACGCCGCGCCGGAGCACCGCTGCAGCAAAGCCGGTGAGGTCGCCGACAACGCCGCCGCCGAAGGCGATGACGAGGTCGTTGCGTTCGACCTTCGCCGCTAGCAGCGCGTCGCAGAGCGCGATGAACTGGGCATAGGATTTCGAGCCCTCGCCCGGGGGGATGGTGATGCGGGTCGCGGTGATGCCCTCCTGACGCAGGCAGGTCTCGAAGGCGGCGCCGTGCAGGGCGGCGACGCTCGTATCGGTAACTAGGGCAGCCCTTGCTCCCGGCGCGAAGGCGGCGATCAGAGCCGCCGCCTCGCAGAGCTGGTGGCGGCCGATATGGATGTCGTAGGCGCGGCCTTCGAGCGCGACGGGGACGACGATGCGCGCGCCGGCCTTCTCGGTCAGGGTGGCGTTCATGACGTTTATTCTCCGGCCGTCAGGCGCAGATAGCCGTTCAATGCGGCAATGGTGTCGCCGACCACGATTTCGTGAGGCTCGTCGCTCGACAGGATGGTCAGGTCGGCGAGGGCATAGACGGGCTCGCGCTCGGCCAGCATCCGGCGCAGCGTCGCCTCCGGATCGGCAGTCTGGAGCAGCGGGCGGTTCGAGCGTTTGCGGACGCGGCGCATCAGCACATCCGGCTCGGCCTTGAGCCAGACCGAGATACCGAACTGCTTGATCCGCTCGCGCGTCTCGGCATTCATGAAGGCGCCGCCGCCGGTCGCCAGCACGACGGGCGACTGCGTCTCGAGGATGCGGCTGATCACGCGCCGTTCGCCCTGGCGGAACTCGGCCTCGCCGCGCTGCTCGAAGATCTCGGGGATCGTCATGCGGGCCGCCGTCTCGATTTCCACATCGGCGTCGATGAAGGGCATGCCGAGCCGCGAGGCCAACCGGCGCCCGACCGAGCTCTTGCCGGAGCCCATCATGCCGACGAGCACGATGGCGCGCCCGCCGAGGGCGGTGCGGAGATCGGCCATGTCCGGGGCGGCGATGGTGGCAGCGGCGGTCATCAATCTATTTTCCTTGGAAGGGCCTGTAGCACGCGGCTGCCGGCCGCGTCATGCCTTCGTCATGGCTTTTTGGCCGCGCTTTGCGCGCAGCTGTGGCGTGCCAGCCCTTGCGCGATGTGGACGGCATCGCGGATAGTAACTCGGCCCAAGATCGCGCGATTGCGAAAGTCAGCCCGACGTGCCGACGTTATTCCGTTTCCTCGCCTTCGTCGCGATCATCGCCGGTCTGATCTTCGGGGGCATGATTGCGCTTGTGACTTTCGTCCAGCCGGTGCAGCGCGAGATGGTCGAGATCGTACCGCCGGCGAAACTGCAACCGAAATGAGCCGCCTGTCGCGCCAGCGGCTGAATGCCTTCCTCGATATGCTGGCGGCCGAGCGCGGCGCGGCGCGCAACACGCTCGCGGCCTATGAGCGCGATATCGAGGATTATCTCGAATTCCTCGGCGGCAAGGCGCCGGGGGAGGCGACCCCCGAGGACATTCGCGGCTGGCTGGTGGATCTTTCGGAGCGCGGGCTCAAGGCCTCGTCCGCGGCACGCAGGCTGTCCGCCGTCAGGCAGTTCCACCGCTTCCTCTACACCGAAGGTCTCGCGGGGACCGACCCGACCGCAGCGATATCCGGGCCGAGGCAGGGGAGGCCGTTGCCGAAGGTCGTTTCCGTCGGCGATGTCGACCGCCTGCTCGAAGCCGCGCAGATCGCCTGTCTGCAGGAAGGGCTGACACCCGCCGCGCGGCTGAAGGCCTTGCGGATGCGCTGCCTCGTCGAGATGCTCTATGCCACGGGCCTGCGCGTCTCCGAGCTGATCGCACTGCCGCGCTCGGCGGCGACGACGCGCGAACGCTTCCTGATCGTGCGCGGCAAGGGCGACAAGGAAAGGCTGGTGCCGCTGAACGAGGCGGCGCGCCAGGCCGCGCGGGACTGGCTGACGGGCTTGACGGAGGCGGGGCTGGCCGATGGGCGCTGGCTCTTCCCGTCCGATGGCGAGAGCGGGCACCTGACGCGGCAGGTCTTCGCGCGCGATCTCAAGACGCTGGGCGGAGCGGCAGGGCTTTCAGCTCCGGCTCTGAGCCCGCACGTGCTGCGCCACGCCTTCGCCAGCCACCTGCTGCAGAACGGCGCCGATTTGAGGGTGGTGCAGGAACTGCTCGGCCACGCCGATATCGCGACGACGCAGATCTACACACATGTCCTCGACGAGAGGCTGAAGAGTATGGTGCGCGATCTCCATCCCCTGGCGGATGGAGATCGCGAAACCGGCAAAGAGTGAGGTCGACGCGGCCGGCCGAGATTGCCTGCATCGACAGGCCAAATCGCATCATCCGCTCCCATCAGGCCGCGCGGCTCACTGGCTCTCGCATCCGAACGGCTCTCTTGTGCCTAGAACCGCAGGCTGAGCCCCACGACCGGTCCATGCTGGAGCATATCGAACGCGTAGCGTCGACGCCCCTCTCCCTGCTCATAGTCGACGTAGAGCGCGCGGTAGCCGATGATGCCGGAATAGGTGACGCCGTTCTTCTCGGCGAAATCGAAGCTATATGCTGCGATGGCCTGCCAAGAGAACTTGCTGCCGCCCCCGCCGATATCGCCGCGCAGAAGCAATTCCTGCCCGGGAGCCACGGCGACCCGCATGCGGGCGCCGACAAAGCCGTCTAGCCAGTCCACCGAACCGGAACGGGCAATGGCCAGGTTGCGCGCAAAACTGAGATCGCCGATGTCGGTTGTCGTCGCGCGGTCAAACGACAGCTCGGCGCGCTGATACCAGTAACGTGCGCCCCCCAGGACATCAAACCCCACAGAACCGAAGCGTGCGACCTCGTATGCGGAGCCGACCTCGAGCGTTGCCATTGAGACGCTCATATCGCCTGAGGTCCCGACCGTGCCGGTCACCCCCGGCACCACACCGCGCGACCTGACGTTGCTGCGGTCTATGCCGAGTTTTGTCCAGACGAAATTGCCGTAGAACGCCAGGGGCCCGTTGCGGGCCTCCAAATCCCCCATCAGACCGACGAGCGTGCCGCCATTTCCCGCGGTGGCATCGACGATGTCGATGAAGCTTGCCGAGACCTTGGCGGTTCTCCCCTTTACGGTCTGATTTCCGTTGAGGGATGTGAGCCAACCATAGGGGGTGAAGCGGAACGTCCATGCCGATGTCATGGCAGGCGGCACAGGCGGGGCCGGGGGCGGCAAATCAGCAGCCTCGGCCCTCGCGCTGCCGAGGGTCAGGGCGACAAGGATGGAAAGCCCGCAATGTCTGGCGCTGAGAGTCAATGCAGTTGCCCTTAATCGCCCGTGGGTGCGCCGAGTCGGTAGTTCCTTTGTAGAGCCCGATTCGAGGACGGGTAAAGGGTCTGGCATTCCGAAAAATAGGCCGTCTGGGGTTGCCTGTTGGCAGGGTCTGCGCAGATCGTGGCGAGTTGCTCTTGCCGCGATTGCGACGTTTGACAGCCGGTGAGAATGGCGCTCGCCAAGACGACCGAACCAATCAATCGAAGTGATGTCATTGTGATCGCCCCTTTTTTGAGTTCGGATCATGGGCCGGGCCGGTAATCCGACCCGGATAGTCAGCGGAAGGGCAGCGCCTTCGAATTAAGGCTTCATCTCGATGCCGCGCTCGACGCGCATATCCTTGAACACGACGGCGATGGCCTCGATCACGCGCTTGTTCGGATTGGCCTTGCAGTATTGAATGACCTCGTGCTCCGCCTCTTTTCCACGCTTGACGTTGAGCATGTGCTTTCGCGCAAGGCCATTGTACCACCCGCTGTACCAAGTCGTCAGCATGTCGGCGTCTTCTTGAAACGTACCGGCCAGCTGCGCGCAGGTCAATTTCTGCACGTCGATGTAACCATTCTCGTCTGCATACGAGCTCAGCATGGTCTGTGCGACCGCGGGGGTGGCAAGCACGATCGCCAAGAGCGATGCAGACAGTAATTTTCCGTTCATTTTAATCACCTCACAGAATTGTGCCGGAAATTATCTTAAGAAAATTTTGCAGTAACCTTTTCAAGTCTGTTTCGTGACGGCGGGTATCGTCCAGGTTCCATTGATGATCGACGGATCGGTTTCGCTCGGCCAATACATGCGAAGCATCAGGATGAAGTCGCCGGCCGGCGCGGGGAGCCAGTTCGACTCCTTATCCTTGCCGGGCGATTCGTGCTGGATATACAGATCGGTGGAGCCGTCCGGATTGGATTGCAGGTTCTCGCGGGGGCTGATCGAGTACCGGTTGAGCGGGTTGTTCACGAAGAAATACTTGTCGTCATACATGGTCAGCGACCAGAACCCCTCCACGGGCGGCAAATGCCCTTTGGGGAAACGCATGACGTATTTGTTGGCCCCGTTGTATTTGCGGCCCGCGGCATCGTGTTGCGAGGTCGGATAGACTGCATCCTGGGGGCGATTGGCGCCGAGACCGATGGCGGTTACAAGCGCCCGCATCAGATAGTCGGTGCCGTAGATGCCGGTCTTTGTCGTAAAGGCAAAGCCGTTCTCGTTCTTGATCGCCCTGTTGATCTTGAATTGCAGCATGATCCTGTCAAAGGCGACTTCCGGGATGCGCTTCGCCAGGTCGACCTTGAATTTGCTCTCGTCGAAATCCTGCCCCGGGACGATGCCGATGCGCGCAAACCGCGCCAGCTCGGGAGCATCGGCGTCCGATGGCGGATTGCTCTTCATCAACTCGCTGAGCAGTTTGAAGTAGGACACCGCATCCATGCGGTTGACCTGATCTCGCACCGGGGTCTTCATGTCGATCGACGGATCGACCTTCCCGGGCTGCGGCGTATAAGGCTTGCCGTAGGCGCTGAGCGGAACGAGCTTGAACTCGTCTTGCAGCTTGTGGACTGCCGCGTAGTCCTCGGGCGTGCCGGTGCAGTAGATCCGCCCGAGCAGCCAGACGATGTTCGTCAGGGATTTATATTCCTTCACGCCGTCCGGCAAAGTGCCTTTCCAGCCGGGGCCGGTGATCGCATAGGTCTGCGCACCGGTGCCGGTCGTGCGCTTGCCCGGGACCTGGAAGACCGTCGTCCAGCCGTCGAGCATCGGCAGCAGGAAGTATCGTCCCTTCATGTCGGGAACGCTGAGGACCCAGGGTTCCTTTCCGACATCGAAGAACGAGGTGGTGTAAAGCGTATCCGCGTTGGGCGCAGTGACGTCACGGAAGGACGCGTCGGGATAGCTGCGCAGCTTGATGATATGTCCCATCGGACCCCGCGTTCCCACGGGCTCGGCCACATTGGTGATGATCCGCCGGGTCATCTCCATGGTGACCAGCGGATAACCGAAGATGTAGGCGTCGGTCGCGAGCCAAAAATCCTCCAGGCCTTCGCCGATGCCGAGGAAGGCCCCTTGCTCGGCGAGTGCCGAGTGCCCCATCGTCGCGCTTGTCAGTGCGCCTATGCCGCCGAAGGCTGCAGTTCGTCGAGTGATCTTCATTGTGCACCTTCCACCTTGCGCCAGGCCGAAGCGAGCCGGTGAGCACTTGCAGCAGCGCGCCTCCGGGCACTCCTCGCGAAACCGCGCCGCTGAGCTCGATTGCCCTTCGGCGACGGCGATTTAAGCTTGGGCATTTGGCGTCCCCGCTCGCGCGGAATCTTGCCATTTCGCGCCAAAAGCGCGTGTGCGGGAAAGTGCTCCATGCCGGCGTTTGGGCTGAAGCGCCGTCATTTGCGTTGCTGCCGCCTGTAACGTGCAGGCTGGGTTTTCATCAGGCGCCTGAAGCTGCGGGAAAAGCTGGTCGGGCCGGTATAGCCGAGGAGCAGAGCAATCCGCGAAATCGTCTCGTTGGTTTCAGTCAGCAGGCGGCAGGCGGTGGCAAGCCGGACTTCGGCGACGATTTCGCTATGACTGGTTGCCTGCGCTGCCAGGTGCCGTTGAAGCGAGCGGGCGCTAACTCCGAGTCGACTTGCAATATGTCGAAGGGATGCGCCACTCTGCAATGACGCCGCGACAGCTTCTCGCACTGCGTGTTCGGAGGGGATATGTCCGAGCTTCATTACCTTGTCACGAAGGGCCGGAACCTTCGTGTCTCCGTCCACTCAGCGTGCCAATTAACGATCGATTAGATCACTCGTCTGGCCATCGCCCGCCAAAATCGGGATGGCGAGAGATTTCGCTTCGTAACAGGTAGATCATGGCCTGGCATTGATACGAGAAGTAGTTCCGTCGGGTAGCCTTGGGGGAGGCGATCGTTATGAGAAATATTCCTTTAGCACGCTGCCAATTCGTCATCCCTTTCGCCGATATCTGCGATGAGATTGGCGCTCCTACTGCATCATTGCTGGAAAAATCCCGGCTTCCCACTTCGCTCGAGGAGAAGGCAGACGATTTCATGCCTCTGCTGCGCGCGGTTGAATTCGCCGAGGAAGCACAGAGATCGCAAGGTATCGTGGATTTCGGATTTCAGGCATCGAAGCGACTTCAGTTTTGCCACCTCAGCGCGAAGTTCCGGGCGGTCATCGGATGTTCACCGACGCTGTTCACCGCTCTGCAGCAAGTCTGCAAATGGGCGACGCTGGAGGACAACGTTCTCAATATGTGGCTCGAACGGGCCGATGATCATATCAAGGTATGCAGCAAGCTGATCGGCACATCAGGCATCCCTCACCTCGAACATTCGCAGTGGCTTCAGAATATTTTTTCGATTCATATCGTACAACAATTCGCTGGGCCCGAATGGAAGCCCGCAACAATAGCATTCGAAGCTCGCTACCGTCCAAGCGCAGAAACCCAAGCCCGATGGCCCAATACGCGGTTTCTTTCCGGACAATTTGCTTCGTGGATCGAAGTGCCGCTCTCCTTCATGGGATTTCCCGGCCGTGTGAGCGAGGTGCCGCTTGATTTTCTCGACGAGGATGTCGGGCCGGCCGGGGGGGAAATCATCGGTGCACTCAGGTTGATGTTGCCCTCCTATCTGGACGAAGGGGTTCCGAGCGTCGCGGAGATCGCCGAGATGGCGGGGACCAGCGTCCGGAGCCTTCAGCGCCGGCTCTCGGTCGCCGGCCTCACCTACTCGGAACTGCTCGAAGCCGCCCGGTTTGAAAAAGCGGCCAAGCTTCTGCTGACGACGGACGTCAAAGTGATCGACGTGGCGTTTGCCGCAGGCTACGCGGACCCGGCGCACTTCACCCGCGCATTCCGCCGCATGTCAGGTACGACCCCGCGTCGTTTTCGCGATGAAGCGAGATCGCGATAGCCTCGCCGTCTCCGTCCGCCGCTTGGCCTTGGTGTCTGCGACGCTCTGCCGATGTCCGGCCGCGCGCATTGCGTTGAGCGATCGTCGAGCCCTGACGATGTGTGGACGCGAACGCGGAAACTGCCTGCATAGATGTTTAACATCATGTTCCGACGTATATATCGAAGTGTACGTTTTATACTTGAGGTGAATCCAAATTCGCGTTTCTGATTTTGAGCATCTCTCAATTCGGTTTGGTATTTTTGGTTTAGAATAATTCTATTCAAGAGACTTTCGCTTGCTATTCCTGCTCAGAGGACTACAGGGCAAGCGCTTTCGATTTTTGGTCACCTTGAATGCCACGACTTTCAACGCTGGCGGTTTTTGTCGCGACGCTGGCGGCGTGGCATGTGGCGAGCACCTCCGGCTGGGTTACGCCCTTCCTGCTGCCGTCGCCGCGGACCGTGCTGGAAACGCTGATCGAGCTGTCCGGCTCGGGTGTCCTCGCCAAGCATATGCTGGTCAGTCTGAAGCGTGTCGGCGCGGGTTATCTGGTCGCGATCGGCCTGGCCGTTCCCGTCGCGCTGCTGTTCAGTCTCAGCGGAGCGCTACGCCGCATGGTCGAGCCGCTGCTGGAGTTCCTTCGCCAGATCCCGCCGCTGGCAATGATGCCGCTGCTGATCCTGTGGCTCGGCATCGGCGAGACGCAGAAGATCGGGATCATCGTTCTGTCCTGCTTCTTCCCGATCTTCCTGGGTGTTCGCGGCGGCATCGCCGCCGTCGACCGCAAGCTCATCGATGTCGGAACGGTCTACGGTTTCAGCCGCGCCGAGATCATGCTGCGGATCGTCCTCCCCTCTGCCTTGCCGTCGATCGTGGTCGGCCTGCGCATCGGCCTCGGCTATAGCTGGCGGGCCTTGGTCGGCGCCGAGCTCATCGCCTCCTCCGCCGGCCTCGGCTACATGATCGTCGACGCGGAGAACCTCGCGCGCACCGACATCGTCCTGGCCGGCATCCTGGTGATCGGAGTGCTCGGTCTCATCAGCGATCACCTGCTTCGATACCTCATCAGCCGCAAGGCAAGCTGGCTGTCCGGCGATCTGGAGATGGCGCGTGCTTGAGGCGCGCCATCTCGGCAAGACCTATCGGTTGGGCGAGACGGAGGTCGTCGCCCTCGCCGACGTCGATCTGGCCTTCCCGCGGGGCTCGATCACGACCGTGGTCGGCCGCAGCGGCTGCGGGAAGACCACCTTGCTGCGCCTTCTCGCCGGCCTCGAGCTGCCGACCAGCGGTGAGCTGATGCGCCAGGCCGGCCCCGTGCGAACGGGTGTCGTCTTTCAGGAGGCACGGTTGATGCCCTGGCTCGACGCGCTCAGCAATGTCGCCTTCGGCCTGCGCCGACGCTTGCCCGCCTCGGTCGCCGAGGAACGCAGCCGCGCCGCTCTCGAAACCGTCGGGCTGTCCGCCTTCGCCGACGCCATGCCCAGCCAGCTATCGGGCGGCATGGCGCAACGCGTCGCGATCGCCAGAGCCCTGGTGACGGAACCGGATCTGCTGCTGCTCGACGAGCCCTTCGCAGCGCTCGACGCCTTCACCCGCCGCGCCATGCAGAACGAACTGATCGCGATCTGGCAGAAGAAGCGGCCGACCATCGTCTTCGTCACCCATGATGTCGAGGAAGCCGTCCTGCTCGGTCAGCATGTGCTCGAGCTCGAGCGGGGCCGTGTCGTCGGCCATGAACCGATCGATCTGCCGTTCCCGCGCGATCCGACGGCGACCGCCGTGAACGATCACCGCCGGCGCATCCTCGCCAATCTCACCGCACCAGGGCGGAACTCCGCATCCGCAATGCATCCCGCCCTCGACAAGGAGCCCTCCCGATGAAACGTCTCGCTGCCCTGGGCCTTGCGCTCGCATTGCTGATCGGCCCCGCGGTGGCCGCGGACAAACCGAAGACGGTCCGCGTCACCTATGTGACCGCGCCCTTCAACGTGCCGTCCATCGTGATGCGCGAGAAGGGCTATCTCGACGAGGCCTTCGCCAAGTTCGGCATCAAGGTGGAGAATCCCGAGATCACCTCGGGCGCCCAGCAGACGCAGGCCCTCGCTGCCGGCGAAATCGATATCGCCAGCGTGCTCGGCGGCACCTCGGCGATCCTCGCGCGCGCCAATGGTGTCGACCTCAAGGTCGTGGCGGCCTATGCCCGCTCGCCCAAGGCCTATTTCCTGATGACCCGTGCGGATGGCCCAGCGAAGATCGCCGATCTCAAGGGCAAGAAGATCGCCGGGCCGAAGGGCACGGTGCTGAACCAGCTGCTGGTCGCGGCGCTCGCCTCGCAGAAGCTGACGCTGAACGACGTCGAATACATCAATATGGACCTGCCGGCGGCGCGGGCGGCCCTGCTCGCGGGCCAGGTCGACGTCGCGACGCTTGCCGGCGCCAACGTCACCCTGGTCGAGAAGGCTGGCGGCAAGGCGCTGACCAGTGGCGAAGGACTGATCAAGCCGACGACGGTGATCGGGGCCCGCACGGCTTTTGCCGAACAGCATCCCGATCTGCTCGCCGCCTATTTCGAGGCCCATCGCAAAGCTCTCGACTTCATGGCCAAGAACCCGGAGGAGGCGCTGGCGATCGCGGCGAAGGAGCAGAAGATCTCCATAGAGGATGCCCGCGCGCAGATGCCTCTCTACGATTTCACGCCCGCGATGACCGAGGCCGACATCGCCAATCTGTCCGAAGATCAGGACTTCATGATCCAGGCGGGCATGCTGCCCAAGGCCAAGGCGATCGACATCAAGACGAGCCTTGTCGCGCCCTCCGCCTTCACCCTGAAGTAAGCCAGCGCGGCGCCGGCCGGCTCGGCCGGCGCCGCCTATGCCCGGTACCGGAATCATGCGCCTTTCGATTCTCGATCCCATCGTGCTGCCGAAAGGCGGCACTTCCGGCGATGCTCTGCGGACAGCGATCGCCATGGCGCGGGCAACCGAGCAGCTCGGCTTCACCCGCTATTGGGTCGTCGAGCATCACGACGTCGCCTTCGAGGCCAACCCCGCACCGGAGGTCTTCGCCGCGGCGCTGGCCGGCGCGACCTCGCGGATCAGGATCGGGGTCGGCGGCGTGCTTCTGAACCATTACAGCCCCTACAAGGTCGCCGAGGCGATGCGCACCTTGAGCGCTCTGTTTCCCGGCCGCATCGATGTCGGGATCGGCCGCGCCACGGCAGGTCCGCTGGCCGACCACGCCCTGCAGCGACTGCGGGATGCTTCGCTTCCGGACGACCATGCAGCGCATGTCGAGGAACTGATCGGCTGGCTCGGCAATGATCTGCCCGCCGCTTCACCCTTTCGCGGCATCCGGATCATGCCGGACGAGCCTCCCGGACCATTGCCGTGGATCCTCGCTGTCAGCGAGGAAAGCGCCGAGAGGGCCGCGGCCCTGGGCCTCGGCCTCGCCTGCAGCGCCTTTCATAAGCCCGAACAGGCTCCGCATGCGGCGGCCGCCTATGCGAGGAATTTTACGCCCTCCCGTTACGCCGCCGGCATCGACACCCCGCAGGCCTTCATCGCCGTGCGCGTCATCGTCGGCGAGACACAGGAGGAGGCGGAGCGGCTTGCCATGCCGGTGCGCGCGGTGTTCAAGCTTCGGCGGTCTCCGGAACGGGTCATGGTGCCGCATCTGCCCGATCTCGACGAAGCGATCGCCATCATGGGCGGAATGATCCCCGCAGAGACCGCCGAATGGCCCGCCTATGTCATCGGCACGCCGGAGCGCGTGATGGCAACGCTGTCGCGCATGGCGGAGCGGACCGGAATCGACGAGTTCATGATCCAGGATTTTCTGGACGATCCGGGGCTCCGCTTGCGCAACTACGAACTTCTTGCCGCTGCTGTCGGGCAATCGCGTCGCGCCGCCGTCTGCCCATAGGTTCGTGGAGAACGCCTCGCGCCAACGCGCGCCTGACGGCTTGCCCGAAATAGCGACGTCGATGCTCTATCCGACGCTGTGCGCGTTGGATCAGAGCGCGAACAGGGCCCGCGCATTCGCCCACATGATGCTGTCGCGATCCAGGTCGCTGATCGCAGCGGAATCGATGAAAGCGCGTGCCTCGGTGTTCGACCAGAACGGATAATCGACGGCGAACAGCACGCGCTCGGCGCCGATTTCCGCCAGAGCGCAGGCGAGGGCGGGGTGGGAGAAATTGCCGCTCGTCGACAGATGGAAATGGCCGCGAAAATACTCGCGGAACCGCCGCTTCATCGTGACATGCCGGGCGATGATCGCGTCGCAACGCTCCATCATGAAGGGCAGGCCCTCGCCGAGATGGCCAAGCACGATCTGCAGTTTCGGGAATGCATCCAGCACACCGCTGAGCACCAGCCGCATCGCTATCGTCGCCGCCTCGACCGTGAAGCCGAGCGCGCCGCGGATCAGGACCGGATAATCCTTGTAATAGGCATCTATCACCGGAGCGGCGGGCGTCGCGGGATGGATATAGATCGGAACGCCCAATCCTTCCGCGCGCTCGAAAATGCCCCAATATTTGCGCGCGTCGATGAACTCGCCGCGGGTCAGCCCATGGATCATGGCGCCGCGGAAACCGTTTGCGGAAACGCGTCGTTCAAGCTCCCTGGCCGCCTCCTTCGGATCCGGCGTCGGCAACATGGCAAGGCCGCAGAAGCGGTCGGGGTGGCGCTCCACCGCTGCGGCCAGAAGATCGTTCGACAACCGCGCAAGCCGGACGGAGTCCACAGCCTCGAAATTCTGCGCTCCAGGCTCCACTTCGGATAAAATCTGCACGCCGATGCCGGCGGCGTCCATCGCGGCGATGCGGCCGGCTCCAAGATCGGTGAGCGCCGCGTCGAGTGCGGCGCTGCTCATCACGTCATGGCCGCGCCGCAGATCGCGCAGTCTCGGCGTCCAAAAATGCTCTTCAACGGCGACAATGTCGGACGACATGCTTCGATCCTCGATAGCCCGGGCGCCTCAGTTCAATTCGACGATCGCGCGAGGCGTCTTGTGCAGCCGCTCGGCGATGCCGTCGGACCGGGTCAGGAAATTGTCGCAGACGGTCACGAACAGCCGGTCGGTCGAGAGGCTCGGATGGATGCCGATATTCATGCCGGGCGCGATCGCCATCGTCTCCTCGGCATGCGCCAGCGGTCGTTCCACGGCGTCGCAACCCTGGCCATGGCAATGGACGCGGCGCTCCGGCGGAAAGCCGCGACGGACCATATAGTCGTTGTAGGCTGCGAGGATTTCGTCGCACCGTGCGCCGGCCGAGAGAAGCGACACGGTGAAATCCTGCGCCTCGGCCATGCGGGCGAATCCGTCGGCCAACTCGGCCGGCGCCTTGCCGAGCGTGAAATGCCGCGCGATATGGACGAAATATCCGCCTGGCCCGCTATTCTCCGCCTGCAGCAGCAACGTATCGCCCTCGCGCAGCGTGCGGCCATGGAACGGGCGGATGAGCATTGGCGTCGGTGCGCCCGCAGCGGCCGAGGAGCCGAGAAAATAGCCGGTCTGACTGCCCATCGTCTGGCCGAGATAATAGGCGCAGGCCATCACTTCGAAATCGCGCATGCCGGGCTGGATGAACGCGCCGATGCGCGCGAAGATGTCGTCCTGCATCGCGGCCGCGCGACGAATGAAGTCGAGCTCGACGTCGCTTTTGACGGCGCGCGCATCGTCGACAAGGTCGCTGGCGTCGGACCAGCTGATATTGCCGGCGCGTCTCTGAAGCCCGGACGCGAAGCCGTGATACATGGCGTTCGCGCCGACAAGCCCGACCGCTTGAAAGCCAGAGTGCGCAATCTCGGCGGCGACTGCTTCCGCGTCCTGTTGGCCGGCATATCGAACCATGGGAAAATTCGCGGTGAACACGCGGCGGCCGACGCCGGGCAACGTCTCATCGCGATCATCGAGATCGACGACGCGCCCGGCGGCTCCATGGGAGACGAGAGTCATGAGGCCGTCGGCCGGTACGATCAGCGTCTGCGCCGGGTTCGGCAATGCGCCAAGGCCGGTGAACCAGCGAAAATAGCCACCGCCGGCGGCGAGGTTGTTGGCACCTTGGACGATCAGGGCGTCGAGCTGTCGCTCACGCATGCCCTCGCGAACGGCCCTCCACCGGCGCTCCATTTCGGCGCGCGGGGTTGGGTCGGAGAATCTGTCGATCATGCTCATTGGCGCGCGATTCCCGATAGTGGCCGCGGGTGGGTGAAGATGACGATCAAGGGGTCCGAGGCGTTAGCGTGTAGCGGCTTTCAGGGCGCGGCAGGCCCAGCCCGTCGCGCAAGGTTTCGCCGTCATAATCGCGGTGGAACAGGCCACGCCGCTGCAACTCCGGCAGAGCCAGCGTGGCGAATTCGTCGAGGCCGCCGGGCAAATACGAGGGTTGAACGATGAATCCGTCGCTGCCGCCTTGCCGGAACCACTCTTCCATCTTGTCGACGACATGCTCGACCGATCCCTTGATCGTCAGCTTTCCGCGCGCTCCCGCAAGTCTGAGATAGAGCTGGCGGATCGTCAGCTTTTCGCGCTGCGCCAGCTTGACGATATTCTGATAGAGGCCGCTCTTGCTGGCGTCCGTCGGCGGCAGATCAGGCAGCGGACCATCGAGCGAACAGGATGAAAGATCCGCGCCGCCGAGCATGGTCGACAGGATTTCGCGTCCGACGACCGGATGGATGAGCGACTGCATGTGCGCGTGCTTCTCGTTCGC
This sequence comes from Allobosea sp. 10L417, assembly GCF_056395485.1. Taxonomy (NCBI): domain Bacteria; kingdom Pseudomonadati; phylum Pseudomonadota; class Alphaproteobacteria; order Hyphomicrobiales; family Alloboseaceae; genus Allobosea; species Allobosea sp. 10L417. The sequence continues at coordinate 156,713 of NZ_JBFTJP010000004.1, read as the reverse complement.
TTCGGCCTCGGTTCGGCCGACGATCGGGTTGATGCCCGTGAGCACGTGCAGATGTTCGGGGCGGCGGCCGTAACGCGCCATGCGGCCTTTCACGTCGCGGTAATATTGCTGCGCGCTGGCGAGGTCCATTTCGGCCGTAAAGACGATCTCGGCCGTCGCGGCGGCGAACTCACGGCCATCTTCGGAGGATCCGGCCTGAACGATGACCGGATGGCCCTGAATCGGTCGCGGAACATTCAGCGGCCCGCGAACGCTGAAGTGCTTGCCCTTGTGGTCGAGCGCATGCAGCTTTGCCGGATCGAAATAAGCGCCGCTCTGCTTGTCGCGCAGGAAGGCGTCATCATCCCAGCTGTCCCAGAGCCCGCGGACGACATCGAGGAATTCATGCGCCCGGTCATAACGCTCGGCGTGGCCATAATGCTGGTCGCGCCCGAAATTTCGGGCCTCGGCATGCGCGGTTGAGGTAACGACGTTCCAGCCGGCGCGGCCGCCGCTGAGATGGTCGAGCGACGCGAATTTGCGCGCCAGATGATAGGGCTCGTTGTAGCTCGTCGAGGCTGTCGCCACGAGTCCGATCCGGTCGGTCACAACCGACAGCGCCGACAAGAGCGTCAGAGGCTCGAAATGCGCGGTATACTGCGCCGACCGGCTGAGCGCGTCCGGATGCGCCTCGCGCACGGCTACCTGATCCGCGAAGAACAGGAAGTCGAATTTCGACTGCTCGGCCGTTCTCGCCATGTCGAGATAGTGGCGAATGTTGACGCCCGCATCGGCTTGCGCGTCGGGATGGCGCCAGGACGCGACGTGATGGCCGGTGTGGTTGAAGAACAGGCCGAGCGTCATCGTGTCGCGAGATCGCATCACGCGGCTCCTTTCAACGGCATGTCGGAGATGGCCGGACCGCGGCATAGGCTCCGCGCAGATAAACCAGCGGCGCCTCGGCGATCTGCCCGCGGGCGTCGCGGACGAGCCCCACGAAAATCGAGTGAGTCGGCGTCTGGTATTCGCTTGAGAGCTCGCAATCGAACACCGCGATCGCATCGAGCAGAACGGGCGCTCCGGTTTGGAGCGTGGTCCATTGGTCGCTTGCAAAGCGCGCTTCGCCGGCGATCTGTTCGCGGCCGGCGAAGCGGTTGGCCAGCATCTGCTGATCTTCCGCCAGCACGTTCACGCTGAAGCAACGATCGGCGCGAATGCGGGAGTGAGCGCTGGCGTTTCGATTGACGCAGACAAGCAGGGCGGGCGGATCGTCGGATAGCGAACAGATCGACGTCGCGGTCAATCCGGTCCGTTGACCCTTTTCCTTGCCTACGGCGATGACCGCAACCGTGCCAGCGACATTGCGCATCGCGCATCTGAAAGCGGCGGCGTCCATCGTCACAAGTCTCCGCGGTATGAGACAATAGGTAGCATGCTTATTACTATGATGAGTATGCTACCTAACTGTCAAGCCGCTTCTCTGCGGATGGGATCGAGCCGGACATCGTTGTCGGCGGGAGCTGAAAGGCATACTGATGCGGTGTTCACCGATTTCGCAAAGCGCGGGCCATGCTTGATGAAATTGCGGATATTGCCGACCTGAGGGACAAGCCTGGCTTTCTCATCCGGCGCGCGCATCAGATTACTGTCGCCGACATCGAGGCCAAGCTGGCGGCCTACAAGGTGACGGCGCCGCAGCATCTGGTTCTGACGGTGCTTTACCTGCATCCGAAGATCGACCAGGCGACGCTGGCGGATCTCATCGCGCTCGATCGCGTCACAGTCGGGCGCATTCTCGTCGGGTTGGAGCGGCGCAATCTGGTGCGCCGCGATCGCTCGCGCGTCGATGCGCGAGCGCGCGTGCTGAGCCTGTCGACGCCCGGAAAGCGGCTTGTGCTGGTGCTTCAGGACGCTGTGCGGCGATCCCAGACGGATATCCTGGCGCCGCTGTCGGATGAAGAGCGGCGCCAATTCTTCCACATCATGCGCCGGCTTGTCGGCTTCGAGCCGCCTGCGTCCATTGCCGCGCTTGCCGCGGAAACGCCGGAGCAGCCGGCCGGCGGACGGATTCACGGGCCATAGATCGCCGGATCGTCGATCTCGTTCAGCAGCGGCCTGGCGGCGATGAAGCGGCCGGCGTTCTCGATCACCAGCTCGACCGCCCGCGCCAGCGACGGCGCATGTCCGCGCCCGCCCATATGCGGTGTCAGGATCAAATTCGGGCAGTCCCAGAGCGGGTCGTCTTCCGCCGGCGGCTCGGGATGGGTGACGTCGAGCCCGGCACCGCCAAGTTCGTTGTTGTGCAACGCGTAGCGCAGCGCCGCAGAGTCGACGAGCGCGCCGCGCCCGACATTCACCAGCAGCGCCGTCGGCTTGCAGATCGCCAATTGTCTCGCGCCGATCATGTGCCGCGTTTCGGAGGTGAGGGGCGCGGCGAGGACGATGATGTCGGCGCGGGCGAGTGCGCCGTCGAGTTCGTTGGTGCCATAGATCTCGTCGGCTAGCGGGTCGGGCGTCGCCTGGCGCTTGACGCCGATGATGCGCATGCCAAAGGCGCGCGCCCGGCGCGCGACCTCCCGTCCGATTGCCCCGAGCCCGACGACGGTGAGGACCGCGCCGTCGAGCGCCTGCATGCGGTCGGCGTAGTCCGGCGCCCAGGCGCAGGCGGCTTGGCGAGCGAACGACAGATCGAGCCGACGCGCGAGGCCAAGCATGAGCGCCATCGCATGCTCCGCAACCGCGCTGGCATAGGCATCGCCGACTGTCGTCAGCCGGGCGGAGGCGGGAATTCCGTGCACGCGCGCCGCGTCGTAGCCCGAGAGCAGAAGCTGAACCCAGCGAATATCCGCCCCCAGATCATGCAGCGCCCGCGCCGTCTGCGCGTCGCGCAGCTGGCTCATCGTGACGAGCGCGCGGGCACCCGGCAGCGCGGCGGCGAAGCCGGCCTGGTCATCGACCCGCGCGACTTCGGCGCCGAGCGCTTGCAGGCCTTGCGCAAGATCGGACGCGGCCTGCGACGTCCAAACGATGACTTTCATGGTTTCCCCAGCTGCAATGCGAGCTTTCGATATTGATGGCATGCCAATGATCGGCATACAATCAAAAAGCCCGGCCATGCCTGGGCCAACGAACCGGCCAGCAGCGTCTGGATCAATGAAACGGGAGGGATGAATGCTTACACGACGGGCGGTTTCTCGATGGCTTGGCGCCGGGCTCATGGCGGGTGCGACCACGACGGGGTTTGGCCAATCTTTCCCCAGCAAGCCGTTGCACATCATCGTGCCCTATGCGCCGGGCGGCAGCTCGGATCTGATAGCCCGCACCCTCGGTCAGAAGCTGCAAGAAAATCTCGGCCAGCCGGTGATCGTCGACAATCGTCCGGGAGCCAACGGCGCGATCGGCATCGAAGCGATGATCCGTATGCCGGCGGACGGCTACACCTTTGCCGTGATTTCTACCGGCGCGCTAACCGTCAATCCGCATTTCGAGCAACTGCGCTACGATCCGCTGAAGGATCTGACGCCGATCTCCATGGCGGCGATCAGTCCGCTGGTGCTGGCCGTGAATGCGAAGATGACGGTCAATTCGGTCAAGGATCTCATCGCATATGCGAAGGAGCGGCCGGGCTACGTCACCTACAGCATTCCGGGACCGGGAAGCCTGCCGCATCTTGCGGGCGAATTGCTCAAGCGCGAGGCCGGCCTCGATATGCTCGCGATCCCCTATAAGGGCGGCTCGCCCGCTTCGGTCGCGGTCGCGTCCGGCGAGGTGATGGTCGGCATCGTCGACACCGGCGCGGTGCTGCCGCTCGTTCGCTCCGGGATGGTGCGCGCGCTCGCAATGACAGACCCGAAACGCTCGCCCTCCATGCCTGATATTCCGACGGTGTCGGAAGCGGGCGTGCCGGGGTTCAGCGTCAATTCCTGGATCGGCGTCCTGGCGGCGGCGGCCACGCCACCGGATCTGGTCGCAAAACTCAACGGCGAGATCACGAAGGCGCTGCAGGCTCCCGATGTGCGCGGGCGGTTCGCCGCCGCCGGGCTCGATCCGGCGCCGACTAGCGCGGACGAGATGGGCAGGATCATGCGCGCCGATTTCGCGCAGTGGCAATCATTGATCAAGGCGGCCAACATCAAGGCGCAGTGAACTGCAATCGGCTGGCGAAAGCCGATGGCCGTCGCATCCGAGGTCAACGGGATCTCTGGTGCGGCGGTCTGTTCATCGCAATCGTCACTTCCGTTCCGATGTGGCTGGCGGAATGGAATTGTGCGTGGGGTCTGGCTACGGGGCGGCATAATGATCGAGGACGAGCCGGATTTGGGCCCGAGTGCGATCAGTTCCTGGAGCCGGCCGTCGCTCGCCAATCGGTACTCGCCGCCTGCGGGATCAGTGAGCCAAATGCCCGAGGGACATGTCTGAATGCTGCGCGCCGCGGCCATGCTCGGCTGCGCGCAGCATTCAGGGATGTCATTCAACGAATGTTTCCTCGCGCTTGCTTTTGATCGCGGGCAGCACCACCAGGATCATGAGCAAGATCGACATCGCCAGGAAGAACGCGCTCAGCGGGCTATAGAGGAACGTCATCGGGTCGCCGCGCGAGAGCAGCATCGCGCGCCGCAGATATTCCTCCATGATCGGTCCGAGAATGAAACCAAGGATGAGCGGCGCCGGTTCGAACGCCAGCTTGACGCAGGCGTAGCCCAGCAGACCGAAGAGCGCCAGCAACAGGCAGTCGAATGCGCTGTTCGACAGGCTGAACACCCCGATGCCGATGAACACCAGGATCGCCGGGAACAGCAGGCGGTAGGGAACGCTCAGAAGTCTGATCCACATGCCGATGAGCGGCAGGTTGAGGACGACCAGCATCAGGTTTCCGATCCACATCGAAGCGATGAGGCCCCAGAAGAGCTCCGGCTTCTGCGTCATCACCTGCGGGCCTGGCGCGATGCCCTGGATCATCATCGCACCGATCATCATCGCCATCACCGCATTGCCGGGAATGCCGAGTGTGAGCATTGGAATGAATGAGGTCTGCGCGCCGGCATTGTTGGCCGATTCCGGCGCCGCGACGCCCTCGATAGCACCCTTGCCGAATTGCTCGGGATGTTTCGAGATCTTCTTTTCGAGCGTGTAGGCGGCAAAGGACGCAAGCAGCGCGCCGCCGCCGGGCAGGATCCCGAGCGCGGAGCCGAGCGCCGTTCCGCGGAGAACCGGCTTCCAGGAGCGCCTCAGATCGTCCTTGGTCGGATAGAGATGGCTGACCTTGTTGACGAAGATCTCTCGCTCCTCCCTTTGCTCGAGATTCAGAATGATCTCGGCGACGCCGAAAATGCCCATGGCCACGATCACGAAGCCGATGCCATCCGACAATTCCGGTATGCCGAACGTGAAGCGCAGCGTGCCGGTCGTGACATCCGTGCCGACGAGGCCGAGCATGAGGCCGAGCAGAGTCATCGCCACGGCTTTGAGCAACGAGCCATTGGCGAGCACCACCGAAGTCACCAGGCCGAGCACGACCAGCGAGAAATATTCCGCAGGCCCAAAGGCCAGCGCCAGTTCCGCGAGGGGGCGCGCCGCGAAGGCAATGACGAGCGTGGCGACGCAGCCGGCGAAGAAGGAGCCGAGCGCGGCGATGGCGAGCGCAGGGCCGGCGCGGCCCCGGCGGGCCATTTGATAGCCGTCGAGACAGGTGACGACCGATGTCGCTTCGCCCGGCAGATTGACGAGGATCGCGGTGGTGGAGCCGCCATATTGCGCGCCGTAATAGATGCCGGCGAGCATGATGAGGGCGCCGGTCGGATCGAGATTGAAGGTGATCGGTAACAGCATCGCGATGGTGGCGAGCGGACCGACGCCGGGAAGGACGCCAATCAATGGGCCGAGCAAGGCGCCGATCAGCGCAAACAGCAAGTTGAGCGGCGATGCCGCGACAGAGAAACCCAACCAAAGATTGCCGACGATATCCATGGCGTCTTCAACCCGCTCAGAATGATGGCCAGACAGGGAAGGGCAGGCTCAGCACTTTCACGAAGATGAGCGCCGAGAAGATCGCCATCGCCGCGGCGAGGGATGCGACTTCCTTCCAACGGAATTCGTGGCCGGCCGCGGCGCCGATCAAAACAAGGACGACAATCGCGACGAGCAGCCCGCATGGGCCGACGAGGTAACCGAAGCCTGCGATGGCCGCGAGAATGAGGACCAGCGGCCGCCAGTGGAAGCGGCCAATCTGCGGCCCACCGGCAGCCAGCGCGTTGAGCGCGATGATCAGGCCGAGCGATGCCAGCAAAGCGCCGAGGATAACCGGAAAATAGGCCGGTCCCATCCGGACCGCGCTTCCTATCGGGTAGTGGATATAGGCCCAGACCGAGCCGAACAGGCCGACCGCAATCAGCAAAAGGCCGGACCAGAGGTCCGCAGACCGCTTCGCCATACTTGTTCCCCCCAACAGTTTTCTTTTCGGGCCGTTATCGGTCCGGTTTGTTTGGGCGGCAGCCGGATATAGGCAGCCTACCGATTGTTGGTATACTATCTTTATATGTGGCCTGGCAAGACGAAGGCTCCGTCACGGGCGGCGGCGGCGCGGCCGCTCATCCGCAGACGCGGCGCCTCGGACCAGACTCAACTTCTCGAGACTGGTTCAGCATGGGTGAGATTCGAGAGGAGAGTGCGGGAGCGCTGTTGCGTCAGGAGCGACGCGCGGACCCCACGTCAGAAGGAGGGAAGCCGATTGCCGTCATGCTCGGATCATGCCCGAGCCTGACGCAGGGGCTCACGCCTCCGAGCAACGGATCTGCTGGACGCGCTTGGGCATCTCGCCGACGGCCGGGATGAACTGGCCGGTGCCCGGGTCGAGGATCATCAGCACGCCGGTGGCGACGGCGAAATAGGCGCCGTGCAGGTGCAGCCTGCCCTTGCTCTCCAGGATCTGGACGCAAGGGAAGGTGCGGAGATTGGCGAGCGATTGCTGGATCGAGGCGAGCTCCAGCCGCTGGAGATAGTCGTCGAAGTTCTCGTTGCGGCCGCGCCCGCCAGTGCGTTCGGCGGCCGGGCCGATCAGGGTGATCCATTTCCCGATGAAGTCGCCCGGCGAGAGAGCCTGCTGGCTGTCGTCGGCGAAGGCGCGGATGCCGCCGCAGCGGCCATGGCCGAGCACGACGATATGCCGGACCTTGAGGGCCTGCACGGCATATTCAAGTGCCGCCGAGGTGCCGTGGAGCTGGTCGTCCGGCTGGAAAGGCGGCACGAGATTGGCGATATTGCGGGCGACGAACATCTCGCCCGGACGCGCATCGAAGATGACTTCCGGCGAAACGCGCGAGTCGCAGCAGCCGATCAGCATGATCTTCGGCGTCTGGCCGTGCTCGCCGAGCTCTTCGTATCGGTCCTTTTCGCGAAGGAAACGGTCGTCGAGAAAGGCGCGGTAGCCTTCCGTCAGGCGCTGCGGGAATGGCTCTGCAGGCTTGTCCATGGCCCTTCTGGAACAGGAAACCGTGGCTTTCGTCAAGTCGATGTTGCGGCGCGGGATTGGCGGCCCCGCTTAGGTGACCCTGTCGAGGCATGCGGCCAGCGCTGCGGCCAAGGCGGCGGCATCGCCTTGCAGAGCCACGGTTTTCACCCGTGCCGTGGCCCCGCTTGCGATGGAAAGCTGTGATCGGGGCAGCCGCAGCTCGCCAGCCAGCAGCCGGATCAGAGCGGCATTCGCTTCGCCATCCGTCGGGGCGGCGCGGACGCGGGCCTTCAGGACGAGGCGGCCGTCCGCGAGCGCCTCGACGCCATCAAGCGCATCGCGCCCGCCGCGCGGCGTCAGCCTGACGTCGAGGGCGAGGCCCTTCCCAGTTTCGCGCCAGGGCCGGGCGGTCGGCTCGCTCATCAGCCCTCTCTTCCGGAAGGGGCGGCCATGCGCCGCCGCCACATGGACATATGCCTGTCGTCGCCTAGTCTGAGGCGCCGGCCCGTGCGGCATAGCGCTTCCGAGGGCCCGTGCGCAACGGAGACCGAGCCTTGACCGAACCCTGCGATCTCAGCGCCGTCGACGCGCGTGCCCTCATCGGCGCCAAGAAATTGTCCGCCCGTGAACTGCTCGAAAGCTGCATCCGTCGCATGGATGCGGTCGATCCGGCCGTGAATGCGATGGTGGCGCGCGACGACGAGGCGGCGCGCAAGGCGGCGGCCGCCGCGGACGAGGCGACGGCGCGCGGCGGCAAGCTCGGCGCGCTGCACGGCCTGCCCGTCGGCATCAAGGATCTGGAGAACGTCGCGGGCCTGCGCACCACCTATGGCAGCGCGCTCTATCGTGATTTCGTGCCGAAGGAGGACCAGCTGATCGTTGCCTCGGTGCGCAAGGCCGGCGCGATCATCGCCGGCAAGACCAACACGCCGGAATGGGGCGCGGGCGCCAATACGCGCAACGCCGTCTACGGCGCGACCGGCAACCCCTTCGATCCCTCGAAGAGCGCAGCCGGCTCCTCCGGCGGCTCGGGCGTCGCACTGGCGACGGGGATGGTGCCGATCGCGACCGGCTCCGACACGGGCGGATCGCTGCGCAATCCGGCGGCCTTCAACGGCGTCGTCGGGTTCCGACCGACGCCGGGGCTGGTGCCGAGCGAGAAGCGGCCCCTCGGTTGGAACCCGCTGCCCGTGCTTGGGCCGATGGCACGCAACGTGCCGGATCTGTGCCTGCTGCTCTCGACCATGGTCTCCGACAACGGCGCCGACCCGCTGGCGACGACGATCCGTGGCAAGACGGTGCGGCGCCCCGAGGATTTTGCCCGGCCCGACGCCATCGATCTCGCCTCGCTCAAGGTCGCGCTGACGCCAGATTTCGGCTTCGCGCCGACCGAGCGCCTGATCCGCGAGAGCTTCGCGGAGAAGACCGGCGCCTTCAGCCATCTCTTCCATGCGGCCGAGGAGGCGACGCCGGACTGCGACGGCTCCGACGAGGTCTTCGAGATCCTGCGGGCGGTCAACTTCCTCGCCAGCCATCTCGACAAGGTGCGCGACACGCCCGAGATGGTCGGGCCGAATGTCCGCGCCAATGTCGAGGAGGGGCTGGCCTATTCCGCCCTCGACGTGACCAGGGCGATGAAGCAGCAGACGGTGATCTATCATCATTGGCAGCGCTTCTTCGAGCGCTACGACGTCATCCTCTCGCCCGCGGTGACGCTGAGCCCGCGGCCCTGGACGGAGCTCTTCCCGGCTGAGATCGACGGCAAGCCGACGCGGACCTATTTTCATTGGCTCGCGCTCGCCTATGCCGTCACCAATGTGGGCCATCCGGCGATCTCGCTGCCGGTCGGGCTCGATCGCAACGGCATGCCCTTCGGCCTCCAGATCGTCGGGCCGCGCGGCGGCGATGCCAAGGTTCTGGCGGTGGCGGCCGCCCTGGAAGCGGCCCTTGCCGGCGACGCGCTGACGGCGCGGCCGGTCCCGGATCTCGCCAGGCTCGCCAAGGCGCGGCCGATCAGCGAGAGCCCGAATTTCATGGGGTTTGCCTGAGCAGGACCGCGCAGACATCACCAATCAAAAAAGGGGAGAACACAATGAAACGTCGCGATTTTCTCACCGGAACGGCGGCTCTCGCCATTGCCGGCCCGAGCCTGATACGCACTGCTGCCGCGCAGAGCGCCGCGGTTCTCAAGTTCGTGCCTCAGGCGAACCTGACAGCGCTCGACCCGATCTGGACGACGGCGACCGTGACCAACAACCACGGTTATTACGTCTTCGACACGCTCTATGGCGGCGATGAGGACCTGAAGCCGCAGCCGCAGATGGCCGAGGGGCATGAGGTCTCGGCCGACGGCAAGACCTGGCGCATCCGCCTGCGCGAGGGCCTCGCGTTCCATGACGGCGCGCCGGTGAAGCCGGCCGACTGCATCCAGAGCATGAAGCGCTGGTGCCAGCGCGATCCCTACGGGCAGTTGCTCGCCAAGGTGGTCGAAGCCTGGAACGCACCGGACGAGCGCACCATCGAGATCAAGCTGACCCGGCCCTTCCCGATGATGCTCGACCTGCTCTCGAAAGCGGACAATCCGCCCTTCATCATGCCGGAACGTCTGGCGCAGACCGACGCGACCAAGCAGGTGGCGGAGATGACCGGCTCCGGCCCCTACAAGTTCGTCGCCGGCGAATTCGTCACCGGCAGCCGCGCGGTCTATGAGAAGTTCGACGGCTACAAGCCGCGCAGCGAACCGCCGAGCCGCAATGCCGGCGGCAAGGTCGCGAACTTCAAGCGGATCGAATGGCACATCCTGCCCGACCCGGCGACGGCAGCGGCGGCGCTGACCACCGGCGAAGTCGACTGGTGGGAGCGCCCGCTCGCCGACCTGCAGCCGATGCTGGCCCAGAGCCCCGACATCAAGCGCGAGGTCATCGACAAGGCCGGCCGCGGCGCCATCATCCGGCTCAACCATCTCCAGCCCCCCTTCAACAATCCGAAGGTGCGTGCCGCCGTCCGCATGGCGGTGAAGCAGGAGGATTACATGCGCGCCGCCCAGGGCGACGACACCTCGATGTGGCAGGTCTGCCGCAATCTCTGGTGGCGTGGCACGCCGTACTATACCGGCGAGCAGGAAGACCTGATGCCGGGCAGCATCGAGAAGGCCAAGGCCGCCCTCAAGGAATCCGGCTACAAGGGCGAGAAGGTCGTCATCATCAACCCGACCGACTTCCCCGATATCGGCCCTCTCGGAGAAGTGACCTACGAGCTGCTCAAGCAGCTCGGGATGAATGTCGAGATGGCGGCGAGCGACTGGGGCACGGTGATCCAGCGCCGCAACAGCCGCGAGCCTGTCGAGAAGGGCGGGTGGAGCATCTTCCACACCACCGGCTCGGCCGTCGGTTGGGGCAATCCGGCGCTGTCCAACCTGGTGCGCGGCCAGGGTGAGAAGGGCTGGTTCGGCTGGTGGACGAGCGACAAGGCCGAGGGCCTGGCCGAGCAATGGCTCTACGCGCCCGACGAGGCCGCCCAGAAGAAGGTGGCTGCCGAACTCGGCCGGCTGGCGCTGGAGGAATGCGCGACCATCCCGCTCGGCCAGTTCGTGATCCGCACGGCCTATCGCAAGAACCTGACCGGCATGCTGCCGGGCTCGGCGCCCTATCCCTGGGGGCTGAAGCGGGTCTGAGACTGCCCGTCAACGCTGCTGCGGCGGTCGACTGACGGCGTTTTCTGCGCTTCCGGTGCTCGCGTACTGATGTACGCTCCGCTCCGGTTCTCGAAAACACCGCCATTCGACTCCCCGCAGCGCGTCGCCAAACAATCTCCACGCGGTTGATTGCAGGGAGCGGGAGTAATCCCGCCCCCTAATCTTCCGATGAGTGCCGGGCAGCGACAGCGGCAGACCACGGCGAGGCGGCGTCGCTCGACCCCTCCGCGCCGTCGCGGTCGACACGGATGAAGTTCGGGCAGGCGAAGTTGATCGGCATGACAGCGTGTTCGGCCAGCGTCGTCGGGCCAACCTGTTCCAGAGCGGCCAGCGCCTCGGCCGGCAGCCGCAGATCGGCAGTGGCGGAATCCGGGCCGGAGACGTCGATGCGCGGCTGATGCGCCGTTTCCTCGGTCCCCATGCCGAAATCGAGCTGCCAAGCCAGGGTCTGGTAGACGCTGGCGAGGATGCGCCGCCCGCCCGAGGAGCCGGCCGCCAGGCGCGGCCAGCCGCCATCCCGCGGCGTCACCACGACCGGGCACATGTTGCAGAGCGGGCGAGCGCCGGGAGCGATCGCGTTGGCGCTGCCCGGCCGCGGATCGAACCACATCATGCCGTTGTTCATCAGCACGCCGGTCGAGGGCAGCACGACGCGGCTGCCCATCGAGGAAAGCAGGGTGGTGGTGACGGTGACGAGATTGCCTTCGCCATCGACCACGGTGAGGTGGGTGGTACAGGTGTCGCCGGGCTCCTTCGCAGCGGTCGCGGCGCCGAGGCCGTCGAGGCGTTCGCGATAGGCCTGCCGCATAACGCGCGAAAGCTGGGCGAACCAACTGGCCGTGGGACCTTCGCCGTCGATCGGCGCATCGGTCATGCCGGCGATGACGCGCTCCAGCGTCGGAGCGGCAGTGAGGCCGCCGGCGGTGTGGACGAGGTGGCTGCCGCGCCAGTCGATCGTCGGCGCGGGACGCAGCTGTGCGACGCAGCCGGCGAGATCCTGTTCGTCCACGACGCCGCCAGCCGCTGCGATATCGGCCGCAAGACGGCGGGCGACGTCGCCACGGTAGAAGTCGTCGAGGCCGGCCTCGGCCAGCCGCTCGAGCGTGCCGGGCAGCCGGCCCAGGGTCATGAAACCGGGCGTGCCCTGGTAGGGCGGCACGGGCGGCAGACCGCCGGGCAGATAGATTCGCGCGCTCTCCTCATAGAGCCGCAGGACCGAAGCCGAGGAGGCGATCTTGAGCGTGGTGTACCAATCGGCCGGCAGGCCGCGCTTGGCGAGCGCGATGGCCGGTGCGAGGATGTCCGCGAGCGGCAGCTTTGAGCCGAAGGCTTCCTTGAGCTTCGCATAGCCCGCGACGGAGGAGGGCGTGACGAAGGAGAGGGGGCCGTGGATGTTGCGGTCGCCGACGACCTCGGGCCAGGTGAAGAGGTCCTTCTTCATCTCGCCCGTAAGCGGGTAATCGGCAGGATCGGCGCGGCGCGGCGCGACCGGCCCGAAATCGACGACCTGCGCCCGGCTATCGCCTGCCTTCAACACGACAGCGAAGCCGATGCCGCCGAGCCCGCTGTTCCAGGGCTCGACCGCGGCCAACGCGAAGCAGGCGGCGACTGCGGCGTCGGCGGCGTTGCCGCCTTGCTCCAGGATCGCGGTTCCCGCTTCGGCGGCCTCGCGGCTCTGCGAGACGACGATACCGTGCTTGCCGCGGGCGGCAGGCTTGGTCAGAAGCCAGTTCTGGCTGCGATAGGGGCGGGCGGCTGCGGCCATGCTGGCGACCTCGGGCGATTGCAGAGGCCGCCATACTGCATAGGGCTCACGGCAACGTCGAATGCGTCGTCGCGGCCGGAGAGCCGCGCCGCGCGCAGGACGGATGCCGTCAGAACACGTTGGGGTAGATGTAGCGGACGATTACGCTCTGAATGAAGTAGATGATCAGCAGCAGAATGATCGGCGAGATATCGATGCCGCCGAGATTGGGCAGCATGTTGCGGATCGGGCGCAGGGCCGGTTCGGTGACGCGATAGAGCGAATCCCAGACGGTGGAGACGAACTGGTTGCGCGTGTTGATGACATTGAAGGCGATCAGCCAGCTCAGCACCGCCGAGGCGATCAGAAGCCACACATAGATCTGCAGAGCGAGCAGAACCACGTCTAGAACGGCGCGCATCGATCTTCCCTTTTAGCCTGACTGGAGAGGGTTCGCGGAATATCCCCTGCTCGCGCCAAATCAGATGGCGGAAGTGATTGACATCCACGCGGCGCACGGCCTAGAAGGCCAGCGCCTTGGGGCTGTAGCTCAGATGGGAGAGCGCTGCAATCGCACTGCAGAGGTCAGGGGTTCGAATCCCCTCAGCTCCACCAAGGCCACCCTTAAAAACAACTTGGCAGATTCAACGGCTTAGTTGAGGCCACGGCTTCGTCTTGCTCCTGGCGATGCCCTGGGCGTGCCAAAAGATCGCGATGAGCCCCGGAGCCTACCGGGGATCGCCCCTTCGCCGGCAGCCGCAGCCCGCAGCCACTGGCCAGGGACTGCGTCATAGCCTGCTTGCCTTCAGCGAGGCCAGGCTGGCCGTTCAGGATTTCGGTCCAACGCCGATGATGCGGCGTTTCCGCGTTTCGCGCGCATCTGCCTTGGATGTTCGCTGCGGAGGGCTGCGCCACGACGCTCGTCGGCGAAAAGCGGCTGGACTTAACCTCCCTCAGGCACTCCTCTCAGCCGGCGGCCGCCATGGCCGCCGCGGCGACCAGACGTTAGACTGAGGTCGGCCATGCAATCGGACGAGGCCTAATTGATGCGAATGCGCCGTCGCAGCGGCGTCAGAGAACAGGGTCGTATCTCGTGGACCGCTTCGATGCCATGCAGATCCTGCTCGCGGTGGTCGACGCCGGCAGCTTGTCGGCGGGCAGCCGCAAGCTGAACGCGCCGTTGCCGAGCGTCAGCCGCAAAGTCGCAGAGCTCGAGCGCCATCTCGGCACGCGCCTTCTCGTCCGGACAAGCCGCAACATCCAGCTCACCGACGCAGGCCGGGACTATGTCGATGCGGCGCGGCAGATCATGGCGCAGATCGAGGATGCGGAACTCCGCGCCTCAGGTGAATATGACAAGCCCCGAGGCGTCCTGACGATCACGGTGCCGATCGCATTCGGGCACGATCATGTGCTGCCGCTCGCCTATGACTTCCTGTGCGAGCACCCGGAGATCGCGCTGAACGTGCTGTCCGTCGATCGTGTCGTGAGCCTCGTCGACGAGCATGTCGACATCGGCATCCGGCTCGGCGAGCTCGCCGATAGTTCGCTTCATGCGGTGAAGGTCGGCGCGTTCGGCTTCGTGACCTGCGCCAGCCCGGCCTATCTGGCGCGCAAGGGCCACCCGTCAAGCCCGGAGGAACTCGATGGTCATGACGGCGTCGTTTTCGGGCAGATTGTCGAGCCGGGCTGGATCTACCAGCAAGACGGCCAGAGGCTTGAAGGCAAGCCGAACATCCGGATGCGCGCGAACACGGCGGCGGCGACCGTCACGGCCGCCCTGCATGGGGTCGGCATCATCCGCGCCCCGCAATATCAGGTCGCCAGGCAAGTGCAGTCGGGCGCCCTGGTCGCCCTGTTCGAGACTTATGAGAGCCAGTCTTTCCCGGTACACCTCATCTATGCCCGCCAGGGGCTGTTGCCGCTGAAAGTGCGCGTGTTCATCGACTGGATGGCGCCACGGCTGAGACGTGCCTTGAAGGATCTCGCGGCATGCGGCACCGCGGAGGACCAGGCGCGGGAATAGTAGCTTTCCATCGGCATCGGCCGGCGCATATCGGCCCCTGAGAGCCTGCCTATCGATTTGACCGTCTGCAGGCGAACCGAGGTCTCCACTAGGTATCGGGCACCCCCGAATACCGGAACAGGAGACTTCAACATGTCTGCCAAGACTCTCTTCGCCGCCCATGTCCACACCGTCGGAGGCCGCGAGGGCTGGGCCAAGAGCTCGGACGGCCAGCTCGACGTCAAGCTGTCGGTGCCCGGCTCCAACCGGCCCGGCACCAATCCCGAGCAGCTCTTCGCGGCCGGCTGGTCCGCCTGCTTTGAAGGCGCGCTCGGGCATGCAGCCAGGGAGCTGGGCGTCAGGCTTCCGCCCGAGACCGCGGTCGATGCCGAGGTGAAGCTCTCGCTCGACGACGCAGAGGGCTACTTCCTGGCTGCCCGGTTGAACGTCACCATCCCCGGCCTTGCCGAGGACGTGGCACAGCAGCTCGTCGACCGCGCCCATGCGACCTGCCCGTATTCGAAGATGACCCGCAACGGAATCGACGCGAGCGTCGCGCTCGCGGTCGCTGCGTAGGCCAAGCCAGGGTTCGCGGCCCCCGACGAATTCCGCCTCCGACGCGTCAGGGGCGGAAGAGGGCCACGACCCGATTTTCCGCATTCGCCAATCTGAAAGGGCCGGGCCATGAGCCAGCACCAGACGGTTTTCGCAATCGAGAGGCCGCTTCCCGCGGGCGAAGCCGCGCCCGGCATGAAGATGCCGCAGGAGCCGGTTCCCCCGGCGCACACCGCACCGGACGAGACACCGCAGCCGGCCCGCAAGCGCCGGCTGCGGCCGCTGCTGTTCGCGGGCGTCGCGCTCGCCGCCCTGGCGGGCGCGGTCGATTTCGGCTGGCGCTACTGGACGACGGGACGCTTCGAGGTCTCCACTGACGATGCCTATGTGAAGGCCGACAGCACGACGATCGCACCGAAGATCTCCGGCTATGTCGCGGCCGTGCTGGTACGCGACAACGAGGCGGTGCGGGCCGGGCAACTCCTCGCCCGCATCGACGACCGCGACTTCAAGGTCAGCCTGGCTCAGGCCAGCGCGCAGGTCGAGGCCGCACAAGCCAACATCGCCAACAAGCACGCCGCGCTCACCGCCCAGTTCTCCGCAATCGACGCCGCGAAGGCGACGCTGGAAGCCGACAAGGCCACCCAGACCTTCGCCGAGCAGGACGACCAGCGCTACGCCCAATTGGCGAAGACCGGCTACGGCAGCATCCAGAACACGCAGCTCGCGACTTCGCGCATCGGCGTGGCCCGTGCGGCGGTGACGCGCGACATGGCAGCCCTCGCCAGCGCGACCACCCAGCTCGACGTGATCAAGGCCGAGCTCGCCCAGGCACAGGCGGCACTCGCCAGCGCCAGGGCCGCGCAGGATCAGGCGGAGCTGAACCTGTCCTACACGGCGCTCGTCGCGCCGGTCGACGGCGTCGTCGGCAACCGCACCTTGCGCGTCGGCCAATATGTCCAGGCAGGGACGCAGCTCATGGCCGTCGTGCCGACGGAGGCCGCCTATATCGTGGCCAATTACAAGGAGACGCAACTCGCCGGGGTCCAGGCCGGACAGAAGGTGACGATCGCAATCGACACTTTCCCCGGCCGGGTCTTCCAGGGCCATGTCGACAGCCTCTCGCCCGCCAGCGGCCAGGAATTTGCGCTGCTGCCGCCCGACAACGCCACCGGCAATTTCACGAAGGTGGTGCAGCGCATCCCCGTGAAGATCGTGCTCGACCACGCAGGAGCGCTGCCGGTCGTGCTGCGAACGGGCATGTCTGTCTATCCGACGATCGACACGAGGTCCGCGGCAACCAAGGCGGCAACGGCTTCAATGAGCATCGAGTGAGTGCGTCCAGACGCCCGTCTTCCCAGCCGGGACACGGCAGGAGGGAATGATGTCTACCCTGACACCGACGATTTCACCCGCCACTCACGATACCGCTACGGCAGCAGCCCCGCCCGAGAAGGCCAGCTCCGCCGCCTGGATCGCGGTGGGCGCCGGCATGATCGGCGCCTTCATGGCGATCCTCAACATCCAGATCACCAATGCCTCGCTTCTCGACATCGAAGGGGGCATCGGTACCGGCGTCGATAACGGCGCCTGGATCTCGACCTCCTATCTCATCGGCGAGATCGTGGTGATCCCGCTCACCGACTATCTGAGCCGCGTCTTTTCGTTCCGCCGCTACATCCTGGCCAACGCCATCCTGTTCCCGATCTTTTCGGCAGCCTGCGCCTTCGCCCATGATCTCGGCACGATGATCGTGCTGCGCGGCCTGCAGGGTTTTGCGGGCGGCGTGCTGATCCCGATGGCCTTCACCATGGTGCTGACCAAGCTGCCCAAGCCGCAGCAGCCTTTCGGGCTCGCGCTCTTCGCGCTGTCGGTCACCTTCGCGCCCGCGATCGGCCCGACCATCGGCGGCAACCTGACCGAGAACTATGGCTGGCAGTCGATATTCTTCGTCAATGCGCCGCCCAGCATCGCCATGGCCGTCGCGCTCTTCTTCACGCTGGAGAAGAAGCCGATGCAGCTCGCTTTGCTCCGCGAGGGCGATTGGGTGGGCATCGTTACCATGGCGATCGGTCTCTCGGCGCTGCAGACCGTGCTCGAGGAAGGCAATAAGGACGATTGGTTCCAGTCCCCCTTCATCGTCAAGCTAGCGGTCATCGCGGCGATCTTCCTGGCCGCCTTCATCGTCATCGAACTGACCGTCGCGAAGCCCCTGGTGCAGCTTCGCCTCCTGAAGCAGCGCAATTTCGGCATCGGCGTTTTGGTCAATGTGCTGGTCGGCGTCGCGCTCTTCGGCACCGTCTACATCCTGCCGCAGTATCTCGGCCAGGTGCAGCGCTACAATGCCCAGCAGATCGGCCTCGTGCTGGCCTGGACCGGCCTGCCGCAACTGCTCATCATCCCGCTCGTCCCGCTCCTGATGAAGCGGTTCGGCGCGCGCCAGGTCGGCTTCGTCGGTATCAGCATCTTTGCTGCAAGCTGCTTCATGAACGTCACCCTGTCGCTCGACAGTGCCGGCGATCAGTTTTTCGTGCCCAATATCGTGCGCGCCGTCGGTCAGGCGCTGGTGCTGACGCCGATCACGCTCATCACCACCGCGGGCATCGCGCCCGGCGAGGCGGCCGCGGCGTCAGGCCTCTCGAACATGCTGCGCAATCTCGGCGGCGCGGTCGGCACGGCGACGCTGGGAACCGTGCTCAGCAAGCGCGAGCAGTTTCACTCCAACATCATCGGCCAGTCCGTCACGCTCTATCGCGAGGAGGTGCGCGACAGGATCGACCATCTGACGCAGTATTTCGTGGCGCATGGCGTGAGCGATATCGCGCTCGCTAAGCAGAAGGCGATTGCCGCGATCGGCGCGAGCGTGCACCGCCAGGCGCTCATTCTCGGCTTCAGCGACACCTTCGCGGTGATCGGCGTGGTGCTCGCGCTGGCGGCCGTCGCGCTGCTTTTCACGCGGAAGGTCGATCTCGGCGGCGGAGGCGGGGGCGCGCATTGACCGCCCTGCGGCGGGCCGGCGAAAGCGGCTGTTCAGCCCGCCGGCCTGCGATACACAACCAGTCGGGCGGTGAGGATCTGCAGAACCTCGCCGCGCTGGTTGAGCGTCCTGCTGACGATGGTGGCGATGCCGCGATCGGGGCGCGAACGGGAGGGGACGACGTTTTTCACCTCGCTTTCGACATGGAGGATGTCGCCCGGCCGCGTCGGAGCCGGCCATTGGATCTCCCCGCCGGCGCCGATGATGCCATTGGCGAGCGGCAGGCCCGACTCGACATTCAGCCGCATGGTGATCGCGGCGGTGTGCCAGCCGCTGGCCGCGAGGCCGCCGAACAGCGTCTTCTCGGCGGCCTGCCCGTCGAGATGGAAGGGCTGGGGATCGAACGCCCTAGCGAAGGCCTTGATCTGCTCCTCGTCGAGCGCATGGGAAGCGCTGACGAAGGTCTGTCCGGGTTCGAGATCGTCGAGATAGAACTGCTTCACGTCGCGCCCTCCCTTGCCATGTCGCCCGTCCAAAGGCCGCAGCGCTGCCGGCCCCGCACCCGGCAGGCAGCTTGCGTCAGCATACGGGCAATCACCAGCGCGACGCACCTTGCGGGCCGCCGCGCCGGAAAATGGATGAGGCGCCCGCTCAGGCGAGGTAGCCGGAGACGCCGTCCCACAAGAGCTTCAAGGCCGTCACGGCCAGCAGAGCATAACAGGCGCGGTAGACCTGGCGCTGATCCAATGCGTCATGCAGCCGCCAGCCCGACCACACGCCCGCGGGGATGGCGAACAGACAGATCGCCATCAGCATCCAGGTGCCGGCCGCCGGCTGCACCAGCAGCAGCCACGGCACCAGCTTGGTGGCGTTCCCGACAGTGAAGAACAAACTCGTCGTGCCAGCATAGATCTCCTTGGTCAGGCCGAGAGGCAGCAGATACATCGCCAAAGGCGGACCGCCCGAATGCGCCACCATCGTGGTGACGCCGGAGGTGAGGCCGGCGGCGATCGCCTTGGGCGTGGAGCGAGGCTGGTGCGTGACTTCTGCGCCCCGCAGGAGCCAAAGCCCGACGAAGACCAGCGTGATCACGGCCATCATGATCGCGATGGCCCGATGATCGAGGGCGCGGAACAGCAGATAGCCGAATCCGACGCCGGTCACGAGTCCCGGCAGGAGCAGCCTGAGATCCGGCCTCGACCAGGTCGAGGGCTTCCAGTACCGCAACGCGTAAAGGTCCATCGCGATGAACAGGGGCGCAAGCAGGCCGCCTGCGGTGACCGGATCCATCACCGTCGACAGGAGCGGAATGCCGACGATGGCGAAGCCGCCACCGAAGGCGCCTCTCATGAAGCTGATCAGGAAAACGCCGGCAAAGGCGACCAGGATGGTGGCGAGCGTCAGTTCCATGTCGCAGCCTCCGCATCGGTCGCGCGTCGGCGAGCGCCGACGCACACATTCCGGGACATGAGGAAGGGCATCGTCACCTCCGCGGCCAATCGGGAATGGAGATGTCGAGTCCGTGGATCGCAGGCTCGATCTGGCCGCGGGTGAGGCCGATGTCGAGCAGCTCGGAGTCGCTGAACTCACGAAGCCGCGCGAGGGCCTCGCGACGGGCGAAATAGCCTGCGATGCCGCGGCGGCAGACCTCGAACAGCCGGAAAGCGCGGCCTGGGCCGTCGGTCACGTCAGGCCGGGCGATCGCGGAAATGAGCATAGCCATGTCCAATCTCCTGCTCATTGCTCCGGGCAAAGCGGCCCCGCGCGCCCAGGCGCCCGGATCGGGCCGCCCGCACATCGATCGGCGAGATCAACGCCGCTTCCCGGTGCAATCTGTTGATGCGGAGAGAATGATCCGATGATATAGTCGGAGCAATCGAAACATTGCTCTCGGTGCAATAATGTCGAGACTGGATTATGTGAAGCTTGCCGACACGATCGCCGCGGAAATCGCGGAAGGGCGGCTCAGGCCGGGCGATCGCCTGCCGCCGCAGCGCAGCTTCGCCTATGACCGCAACATCGCGGTCTCGACAGCGAGTCGGGTCTATGGCGAGCTGCTGCGCCGCGGGCTCGTGGTCGGCGAAGTCGGCAGAGGGACGTTCATCTCGGGCGAGGCCAGGCGCGGCGTGACTGCGCCGGGCGAGCCGCGCGGCATCCGGATCGATCTCGAATTCAACTATCCGCTGCTTTCCGACCAGACCGCGCTCATCGCGAAAAGCCTGACCGGCCTCGACCAGCCGGCAGCTCTCGATGCCGCCCTGAAGCAGGGCACCAGCATCGGAAGCCCGGCGGCTCGGAGAATCGCAGCGAGCTATCTCTCGCAGGCCGGCTGGGCCCCATCCGCCGAAGAATTCGTCTTCACCGGCAATGGGCGCCAGGCCATTGCCGCCGCGCTCGCCGCGACCGTGCCGACAGGCGGACGCTGCGGCGTGGAGGCGCTGACCTACCCGTTCATCAAGGGAGCCGCCGCCCGACTCGGCATTTCGCTGGTGCCGCTGGCCATGGACGATGGCGGCGTCCGGCCCGATGCCGTGGAGAAGGCACATCGCGAGGCCCATCTCTCGGCCATCTACATCCAGCCGGCGGTCCAGAACCCGCTGGGCATGACGATGAGCGCATTGCGTCGCGCCGATCTCCTGCGTGTCGTCGAAAAGCTCGGCCTCACGGTCATCGAGGACCATGTCTACGGCTTCCTCGACGACGAGCCGCCGCTCGCGGCGCTCGCGCCGGAATCCTGCATCGTCCTCGACAGCCTGTCGAAGAAGGTCGCGCCGGGCCTGACGCTGGGCTTCGTCGTGCCGCCGCCACGTCTACGGGAGAGCGTGATCGCCGCCGTGCGCTCGGGCGGCTGGACGGCATCGGGCTTCGCATTTGCGGCCACGCAACGGATGATGTCCGATGGCACGGCCGCCGAGCTTGTCAGGCTGAAGCGCAGCGATGCGCGGGCGCGTCAAAAACTGGCGGCCGAGCGTCTCTCGGACTTCGCGATCCAAGCCAACGAGAAATGCTATCATCTGTGGCTGACACTGCCGCCACATTGGCGCTCGCAGAGTTTCGTCGTCGCCGCAGCCCGGCGCGACATCGCGCTGACCCCCTCGACCACTTTCGCGGTCACGCCCGGCCACGCGCCGAATGCCGTCAGGCTGGCGCTGGCGGCACCGGCGATGGATCAGCTCGATAGCGGTCTGCGGACGCTCGCGGCGATGCTGAACGCGAGGGAGGACGACTTCTACGCAACGGAATGAGGCAGCCTCGCCATTGCTCTCACCTCGCCAGCAGGCAAGGGCCTCGATGACATCGAGGCCCTTCGTCGCGGGCAGAAGCGTCAGGCCGCAGCCCGGTAACGAGGCGCAGGTTCGGCTGTCGACAGCTTGCCGAGCATCGCCTGCCGGGCGGCTTCGTAGGCATCGAAGAGACGGTCGTCCTGAAGGGAGGGGATGCTGGCGAATTCGCCGCGATCGAGCCCGACGAGCGCCGCATCGACGAGGTCTTCGCTGCGCATCACGATCGCGCTCGGCAAATGCTCGACCGGCCGCCCGGCGATCGCCCAGAAATCGGTGGCGGTGGCGCCCGGCAGCACGACCTGGATGGTGACGCCGGTCCCCGCGAGTTCGTGCCGCAGGTTCTGGCTGAAGGCGAGGACGAAGGCCTTGCTGCCACCATAGACGCCGTTCAGGACCTCCGGGTTGATGGCGACGATCGAGGCGATGTTGATGATCGCCCCCGCGCCGCGCGCGACGAATTGCGGGACCACGGCATAGGTCAGGCGGGTGAGGGCGGTGACGTTAAGCGCGATCAGCGACGTCATCTGGTCGATGTCGGATTCAAGCAGCGTCAACGCCCCGCCGAGACCCGCATTGTTGACGAGGAGAGTGACGTCGGGGGTTTCGCGAAGGAAGGCCTCGACGCGGGCGAGGTCCGAAGCGTCCGCCAGATCGGCGGGCAGGACATCCACCTTGCGGCCGGTCCTGGCGCCGATCCGCTTGGCGACGTCGGCGAGCCTGTCGGCGCTGCGCGCGACCAGAACGAGATCGTACCCGCGCTCGGCGAGCCGATCGGCATAGACCGCCCCGATGCCGCTCGATGCGCCGGTCACCACCGCTGTTCCCATGGTATCTGACATTCTCATATCTCCCGCGTTGATCCACGAGGCGTCATGCTCTCGCGCCATCCGCTGATGGAAGAGATTAGGGTTGGCGGATGTCGTGCGGCAGCGATTCAGATTGAAAACCTGCCTCTCAAAACGAGAGGGTTGAGGCAGAGCGATCGGTGCGATTGCGCCTGACCTGTCCGATGGAGCGGGCGGCCTTCGGTTTCCTGCATGATTGGTTTTTGGGTGGTGGCGCGATGGCGGCCGGTTCGCTCGGGCTGCATGCCATCACGCCCCTGTGAACGTCCGGCGCGGCGGGCGCGGGAATAAACGGGCTTCTCGTCCGGTCTTCTCAGCATCCGCCATCGGCGGCATCGCAGGAGGCCGACATGACCCATGACCACGACAGCAATGGCGAACCGACTGACCGCCGTCATGCCCTCGAATGCATGATCTGGGCGGGCACTGGGATCCTTTGGACGGTTTCGGGCGGTGTGCCCGTGTCGCTCGGCCTGCTCGGCGAAGCCGAGGCGGCCGAAGGCGCGTCCGCAGGTTTCACGTTCCTGCAAATCTCGGACAGCCATATCGGCTTCGACAAGGCCGCCAACCCGCATGCCGTCGACACATTGAAGGAAGCGATCGGCAAGGTGCGGGCACTGCCCGAGAAGCCGTCCTTCATGATCCACACCGGGGACATCACTCATCTGTCCACGGCTTCGCAGTTCGACACCGCCGCGCAGATCATCGGCGGCTCGGGGTTCGACATGCACTATGTGCCCGGCGAGCATGACGTCATCGACGAGGGGACCGGCCGCGCCTATCTCGACCGCTATGG
The DNA here is from genome assembly GCF_056395485.1 of Allobosea sp. 10L417. NCBI lineage: Bacteria > Pseudomonadati > Pseudomonadota > Alphaproteobacteria > Hyphomicrobiales > Alloboseaceae > Allobosea > Allobosea sp. 10L417. Next base: position 133,387 of record NZ_JBFTJP010000004.1, on the reverse strand, counting down.
CAAGGGCACCAGGGGCGCCGGCTGGTATTCCTTCGACCAGAATGGCGTGCATTTCGTCGGCCTGGTCAATGTCGTGAACCTCAAGGCCGGAGGACTCGGCAATCTCGGCGCTGAGCAACTGGCCTGGCTGGCAGACGACCTGAAGGCCGTCAGCGCCTCCACGCCCGTCGTCGTCTTCGCGCATATTCCGCTCTGGGCGGTTTATCCGGAATGGGGCTGGGGCACCGACGATGCGGCGCAGGCCCTCGCCCTGCTCAAGCGCTTCGGCTCGGTGACCGTGCTCAACGGCCATATCCACCAGATCATGCAGAAGGTGGAGGGCAACGTTACATTCCACACCGCCCTCTCGACCGCCTTCCCGCAGCCGGCGCCCGGAACCGCGCCATCGCCCGGGCCGATGACTGTGCCTCCGGGCCAACTGCGCAATCTCCTCGGCATCACCAATGTCGCGGTGAAGCGGGGCAAGGAGGAACTCGCGATCATCGACAGCACGCTCGCCGGAAGCTGAGCCCCGTGGCGCATCACAAAAGGACGACTGCCATGATCCGCACAGGCCTTGCTCCTCGACAGCTCGCCTGCTTCGCGCTTGTCGGCCTCGGCGTCATCGCCATGGCGCAGACCCCGCTCCGGGGCGCGGAAGCCTCACAGGTCAAGATCGAGAACTTCACCTTTGCGCCCAAGGCCCTCTCGGTGAAGGTCGGAACGGTCGTGACCTTCGAGAACGACGACGACATTCCCCATCTCGTCGTCGCGAACGATGGTTCGTTTCGTTCCAAGGCGCTCGACACAGGCGATTCCTACGCCTTCACTTTCACGAAATCGGGCGAATATCCCTATTTCTGTGCGCTTCACCCGCATATGCAGGGTAGCATCACCGTCACACCCTAGGAGTGCTCGGGCGAGCCGTACCCGGAGAACCGGACGATGCCGCGGTGTTGAGTGACAAAGCCTCGGCGGAACGCTTTGGCGAGGTGGTCCTGCCCCATCTCGCCGACGCCCTGGCGCTCGCCCGCTGGCTGACCGGCAATGTCGATGACGCCGAGGATGTGGTGCAGGAGGCCTGCCTGAAGGCGCATAAGGGGCTCACAGGCTATGCGGGCGGCAATGCGCGAGCCTGGCTGCTGACGATCGTGCGCAACGAGTCCTATGCCTGGCTTGCGCGAAACCACCCGCGCCGCATCGTCGCCGTCGGCGATCTGGCCGATCTCGATGCCCTTGGGGCCTGCGCCGATACAGGGGCCGATACGCCGGAAGCGACCTTGATCGCCAAGGCGGACGCTGCGGCGCTGGAGGCGGCGGTCACGCTGCTGCCGCATCCCTTTCGCGAGGTTGTCGTGCTGCGGGACATCAACGACCTCAGCTATCGAGAGATTGCGGCGATGCTCCATGTGCCTCTGGGCACGGTGATGTCCCGCCTGTCGCGCGCGCGTCGGCTGCTGATCTCGGAACTGGGGAGCAACCGATGAAGGGAGCCATGGAATTGCCGCTGGAACCTGCGGATCTTCGGCTGCTGCTTCACGCTCTGGTTGATGGCGAACTCGATGCAGCCACGGCCCTGGCCGTGGAGCGGCGCCTGGCAGAAGATCCGGCTCTCGCGGCGGAGCACGCCCGCATCGCCGCGGCGCAGGCCGCCATTCGCAGCCTGGCTCGGCCCGAGGTCCGCGAGGAATTCCGGGCCCGCATCGCCGCGCTTGGCGCTGGCGCCGCGCTGGCGGCACGGCCGGCACCTCCCCGCTCCGGCTCGTTCGGCTGGCGCGCGATGGCGGCGTCGGTGCTCGTCACAGCGGTTCTGGCAAGCGGGCTGACCCAATGGACGATCACACGCCGCGCGCCTGACAGGTTTGCGGAGGCGGTCGCCAGCAGCCATCGCCGCAGCCTGCTCGCCGCAAGCCCGGTGGACGTCGCCTCGTCGGACCGGCACACGGTCAAGCCATGGCTCGATGGCCGGATCGGTTTGTCGCCGGCTGCGCCGGATCTTGCGAAGGAAGGGTTTTCGCTCCTCGGGGGCCGCGTCGAAGTGATCGGGAACAGAACGGTGCCCGCTCTCGTCTACAGGCACCGGGAGCATCTGATTACACTTGTGGCCGCGCCGCAGGAAAGCGGAACCGTATCCGCGCCGGTCGCGGTCGAGCGTTCCGCCGGCGGCTTTTCGTTGCTCCGCTGGACCGACGGCGCTTTTTCCTATTGGGCGATCTCGGACACTGACCGCGCCACGCTCGAGGATTTCGTCAGCCGTTTCCGGATCGCGGCCGCGGCGGGCTGATGCTGGCGTCGTCACCCCGCGAAGGGCTCCGGTCCGGCTTCACGATCGTCAGGCGAAGTAGTCGGCCGCGATTGTCTCGTCGGGCGGCGCCGAATGAGCCTTCAACGCCCGGATGACCAGGGTCAGCACGACTGCGGTGATGAGGTTGAGCGCCAGCGTGTAGACGGCGGTATAGCCCGGGAAGACATAGCCGCCGAAGCTGAGCGGAAAAGTCGGCGTCAGATTGGCCGCGAAGGCCATGAGCGTTCCCGTGGCGATCCCGGCGATCCAGCCGATCAGGAGGGCCCAGTCGTCGAACCAGCGTGTGTAGACGCCGAGCATCACCGCCGGCAGCGTCTGGATGATCCAGATGCCGCCGAGCAGCTGCAACTGGATGGCGTATTGGGTCGGCACGAACAGAATGAAGATCAGCGCGCCCAGCTTGACGATGAGCGAGACCCATTTCGCCATTTGCGCTTCCTGCCGGTCGGTCGGGTTCCGGTTGATGAATTCCCGATGGATGTTGCGGGTATAGAGGTTGGCGGCCGCGATCGACATGATCGCTGCCGGAACCAGGGCCCCGATGCCGATGGCTGCGAAGGCGACGCCGACGAACCAGGGCGGGAAGCTGTGCAGGAACAGGGCCGGCACTGCGAAATTATTGCCGAACTCGGCGAACCCCGCCGCGTATTCGGGCATGGCGCGGACGCCGGCGGCGATCGCGAAGAAGCCGAACAGCGCCAGGAGACCCAGCAGGAAGGAATAGGCCGGCAGCATGGCCGCGTTGCGCCGCACCGCCTTGCCACTGCTGGCGCTGAGAATGGCGGTCATGGAATGCGGGTAGAGGAACAGCGCAAGAGCCGATCCTAATGCGAGCGTCGCGTAATTGCCGTAAGCGCCGGTGGTGCCGGGGCCAGGCGTTTCGAGCAGGATCTTCGCCTCCGGCATGGCGGAAAAGATCTTGGCGAAGCCGCCGAGCTGCGTCGGGATGACGATGATCGCGGTGAAGGCGGTGACATAGATCAGGATGTCCTTGACGATCGCGATCGAGGCCGGAGCGCGCAGGCCGCTCGAATAGGTGAAGGCCGCCAGGACCAGGAAGGCGATGATCAGCGGCAGGTCCGCCGCAAAGCCGGTGCCGGAAATGCCGAGCGCGCCGATCACCACCTGGATGCCGACGAGTTGCAGCGCGATATAGGGCATGGTCGCGACGATGCCCGTAATGGTCACGGCCAGTGCCAGCCAGCGATTGCCGAAGCGGCCGCGGACGAAGTCGGCGGCGGTGATGTAGCCGTGCTTGTGGCAGACGCGCCAGAGCCTGGGAAAAACGAGGAACAGGATCGGGTAGATCACGATCGTATAGGGCACGGCGAAGAAGGCCACCGCTCCGGCGCCGAAAGCCAGCGCCGGTACGGCGATTAAGGTGTAGGCGGTGTAGAGGTCGCCGCCGACCAGGAACCAGGTGATCCAGGTTCCGAATCTGCGACCGCCGAGGCCCCATTCGTGGAGTTGGTCTAGATCTCCCTTGCGCCAGTTGGCAGCGGCGAAGCCCAGCCACGTGATGAAGCCGAACAATGCCACGAACACCGCAGTGGCGGTCCAGTTCACGTCCTGCATGACACGCTCCTGTCGGAACTCGTCGTGGTCAGGCGCAACGTCTGGTCAGGCGAGTCAATCCTTGGTCGCGAAGTAGACGATGGCTGTGAGGACGGCCCCGATCAGCACCCAGAGCATCTGGTACCAATAGAAAAACGGAACGCCGGCCCAGGTTGGTTCGATCCGGTTGTAGAAGGGCGGCCAGAGGACCGCGATGAACTGCACGATGAAGAGCAGGTACCACCAGCTCCACCCGGTCCGTCTTTCCTCGGTGCCGTTCATTCCGAGCCCTCCCGACATCATGCCTTCGGGTCAGAACCCGAATTATGCGCCTCCTGAGCGGTCTCTGGCAATGGATTTCCGAATACGCACTGCTCACCGGTTCGATACTTGTGAGAATCGGAATCGGACATTTTGCGAGCGACGAGTATTTTGCAATCACGGTTGCGTCATTTGACGAAGCGGAGCGAGGCGCCGCACCTATCTCCGCTGGATATCAGAATGCGCGGGATGCCGGGGCGCGGGGGTATCGCCGGCAAGGCTGAGCCCGCTGACGCGGACGCCATGCGGGCCGGACCGCTACGATCGAGGTCTCCGATGGCACGACATCAATCGACGAAGACGCTCCTCCTATCCCGTGCCGAGCGCTACGCCGCCGGCAAGGCCCTGCGCGGTAAGGTTCCGCGCGAGAGCCATGCGCAATGGTCGCTTCGCGACGGTGGCGAGGCGGTCTCGATTCTCGCGGAGACCGATGGCAGCCGCATTCCGGATCTGCTGCCCATTCGCTATGAGCGGATGATGCAGAATCCGTTCGCCTTTCTGCGCGGCGCCGCGGCCGTGATGGCGGCGGATCTTGCGGATCTCCCATCGGTCGGTCTGGACGTGCAGGCCTGTGGCGACTGCCATCTCATGAATTTCGGCGTCTTCGCCACGCCGGAGGAGAATATCCTTTTCGACATCAACGACTTCGACGAAACGCTGCCGGGCGTCGATTTCTCCGTTGACCTCAAGCGCCTAGCCGCCAGTGTCGCCGTAGCGGCGCTGGACGCCGGATTTTCGAAGAAGGCCGCCCGTCTCGCCGTTGCCGCGACGGCCGGGGTCTACCGCCGCCGGGTGCGCAGGCTCGCCAAGCTCGCTCCGATCGAGGCCTGGCAGGCGCGCACGGAAATCGGACAGGAATTGGAGCGGATCGACGATCCGGCGCTACGCCGGCGCGTGCAAAGCCTCCTCACCAAAGCCCGGAGCAACCCGCAGCAGGACGACAACTTCCCCCATCTGGCAGCACCGGCGGACGGCTCCTGGCGCATCGAGGATCGGCCGCCCCTGATCTACCATCTCCCCGAGGACCGCGACGGCATGCGAACGCTGCAGGCCCACAAGGTCTTCCATCATTACCGCGAAACCTTGCCGCGGGAGCGCCGCGTGCTGGTTGCGCGCTACGGTCTGCGGGATCTCGCCTTCAAGGTCGTCGGCGTCGGCAGCGTCGGCACGTTCTGCGTGGTCGGATTGTTCATGACAGCGGATGACGAGCCGATGTTCCTGCAGGTCAAGGAGGCTCAGGCATCCGTGCTTACCCGGCTGACGAAGGGACGGAGCCCGGCGCAGCCCCATCAGGGGCAGCGCGTGGTGGAGGGCCAGCGCATGCTGCAGGCGGCGAGCGACGTGTTCCTGGGGTGGGCGGACGACACTGCCAGCGGGCGCCAGTTCTATGTCCGGCAGCTCAAGAACCGCCGGCTGGGATCGATCGCCGAAATGGTCGAGGGTCAGGCGCTGACGGCCTATGCCGAATTGTGCGGCCGGACGCTGGCGCGCGCATGTCCGCTCCGGCGATGCGGCAGCCATCGCAGGTTACATGGGCGGGTCCGAGATATTCGACGAGGCAGTGACCTCCTTCGCCATGGCCTATGCCACGCAGACCGCGCGGGACCATGCGGCGCTCGTTGCCGCCAAAGGCTCCGGCAAGCCGACGGAGAAACCTGCGGTCAAAGCTGGACCGAAGGCCTCCGGTGTCGGTCGCGCCGGACGCGCAACTCGCCATGCGGAGACGCGGACATCCGGCAGGCACTGACCGAAGGAGCGGCCTCGCTCCGGGCGCGGGCGATCATTTGCTGCCGAGCGCATCGCGGGCGCCGTCCCCGAGCAGATTGACGGCGAGGATGAGCAGGCACAGCCCGGTACCGGGAAGCGCGATCAACCAGGGATCGAACAGGATGTTCTCGCGCCCTTCTGCGGAGTTGGCGAAACGCGGTCCAATAGCTCGCCGCGGCGAGAGAGTTGCACTATGCCGAGAGCGACCAGGGAGACAGGCGCTTGAGCGGCAAGAAGCCAAAACTGCATCATCTGAACTGGAATCTGCTGCACAGCTTCCTCGTGATCGTCGAGGAACGGAGCCTCACGCGCGCCGCCGACCGGCTGCTCGTGCGCCAGCCGACGGTCTCCGCCGCCCTGCAGAGGCTGGAGGAGACGCTCGGCGGACAGCTGATCCAGCGCGACAGCCGGCGCTTCGTGCTGACCAAGCGTGGCGAACTGCTCTACAAGGAATGTGTCGACATCTATCGCAGCGTCGCGCGCATCGGCGACCGGCTGTCCGAAGACCATGACGACCTGACCGGGCTGGTGCGGCTGCTGGTCGTGACCCATGTCGTGCTGTCGCCGCTCGACCGGACGCTGACGCAGCTCAACCGCAAGCACCCGGGCGTCAGCCTGCGCATCGACGTGGCCAACAGCCAGGACATCATTCGCGCCGTGTCGCAAAAGCTCAGCCCCTTCGGCTTCTGCCTGCTTGCCAAGCCGCTGGCCGGGCTCGATTGCCGCCCGCTGCTGCGCGAGGAATTCGGCATCCTCTGCGGCCGGGGCCACCCGCTGTTCGGGCTTTCCGACGTAACGCTGGCGGAATTGCGCGATGAGCCCTTCGTCGCGCTCGCCTGCGGGCAGGACGGAGCGCTGGAGCCTATGGTCTCCGTGCGGGAGGGGGCCGGCCTCGGGAGCCGCGTCGTCGGCTCAAGCCCCAATCTCGAGGAGGTCACCCGTATGATCGCCGCCGGCATGGGCATCGGCATTCTGCCGCTGGCCTCGGTGGAGGAGGCTCTGGCGAACCGCGTTTTGTGGAATCTCGCGAGAGCCGAGGATCTTCTGGGCGCCGATCTCTATTTCGTTTCCAACCCCGCCATGCAGCTCAGTGCCGCGGAAGCAGCGTTCCTGCGCCTGTTCGAGCAGCAGCTCGCCGCGATGGACGAGGAGCTGGCGGCGGAGACGGCCGAGGTCGCGTTCAGCGATCCGCCCGCGCTACCACAGCATTGAGCAGCACGTTGAGGCCGGGTTCGAGGTCCTCGCGCGTGCAGAGCTCGGCATTGTTGTGGGTGATGCCACCCTTGCAGGGCGCGAAGATCATCGTCGTCGGAGCATGGCGCGCGACGAAATAGGCGTCGTGCCCAGCCTGGCTGAGGATGTCCTGCGTGCGGTAGCCCAGCGCCAGAGAGGTCTCGCGGACGCTGTCGATCAGCTCCTGTGCGAAGATCCTGCCGCCCCATTTCCAGATATCGAGGATTTCGGCCGTGCAGCCGGCGCGGGCGGCGGACTCGCCGACGGCGCGGCGGACGCGCTCGGCCATGACCTCGGAGGTTTCCGGATCGGGATGGCGGACGTCGCAGACGGCCTGCGCCCAGTCGGAGAGGATGCCCGGCTTGTTCGGCCAGGCGACGAGCCTTGCCGCAGTGGCCTTGCCGCCGCCGCCGGCATAGGCCCAGCCGATCTCGTCCGTCTCGACCAGAAGGCGTGCGCCGGCGAGAAGCGCATTGCGCCGCCGCTCCATCGGCCAGGGGCCGGTATGGGCGGTCTCGCCCTTGAATTCCACCAGCATGCCGGTGCTCGGGAAGCCGCCGGTCACGACGCCGACCTGCATGCCGTCGCGGTCGAGATAGTAGCCTTGCTCGATATGGAACTCGAAATAGGCATCGAAGGCCTGCGGCTGGGCCTCCATCTCGCCGCGATAGCCGATCCGCTCCAACTCTTCGCCGATCGACTTGCCGTCATCGTCGCGGCGCCCCTGCGCCCAGTCCAATGCGTAAGCGCCCACGAAGCAGCCGGAGCCGACCATCGGCGGCGAGAAGCGGGCGCCTTCCTCATTCGTCCAGTTGACGATCTCCATCGGCCTGCGCGTGCGGTGGCCGAGCGCATCCAGCGTCCGGCAGACCTCCAGCCCGCCGAGAACACCGGCGATGCCGTCGAAGCGGCCACCATTGATCTGCGTGTCGAGATGGCTGCCCATTACGACGGGCGGGAGGGTGTCGTCGGTTCCGGCGCGGCGCGCGAAAATATTGCCCATGCCATCGACGCGAATCGCGAGACCCGCCTCGCGGCACCAGGCGACGAACTGGTCGCGCATCTGCTTGTCCGCATCGCCGAGGGCGAGGCGCGACAGGCCGCCGGGGCGGCCGGGGCCGATCTCGGCGGAGCGTTCGATCGTGCTCCAGAAGCGCTCGATATCGATGCGAAGCTTGTCGGTGCCGGGCATGGCGATCTCCTCGCCCGCCGCGACGGCGGAGGCGAACAACGGGATGAAGCGCCGTGGCATCCGGATCTGACGGCCGCCGGCAACGGCACAAGGATTCAGCGATACGGCCGTGCGGGCAAATAGATATTGCCTATGCTTGCCATTGGGTGCCGACCGAGATGACCTAAGCGCCCGCTTGCGGGATCATTCGAAGCCGGTTTTTGGCAGCTCCGTTGCCGCAGCTTCGCGTTGGAGGCCGGTGAAGCCATCGGAGCCTGACCCATCGAAAATGCCCATGCCCCCCGTTGCCAGAATGGATTCGTGTGTGCCGCGAGCCTGTCATAGCTTGGCGTCGATACCGGATGACCGGCATTGCGGCGTTGCCGGGACTATGGCGTTTGACCTTGGTGTCTTCCGCGTTGAATTTAAGTTTAGATAAGTAATATTTCGCTGTTGCCGCGCGTATCTCGCTATATCTGTGGCTTTGAATAAATTTCACGTCCTTTCTCGATGCGATTTTCCGGGAACAAATGTCCATTCAATCGTTCATTTCTTGAAATGACGTCGACATGGCGCATTGAATTTCGATTCAATTCTCGAATTAATTTGTTTCGTTAATGAAGCGTTAAACAACCGTCATCTTGGGCGGGTCAAAAGCCCGCATCCGGCTCGCCTTATGCGGGCCGGCCACCCGGTTGGCGGCGGCCGGGGTTTCGATGTGCTGGCTAAAAAGGATCTGCCCGTGACGTGCTCCGGTTCGATCGACTTCGTCTGAACATCGCCCGCAATCGCCCGGGCTCCTGCGGGAGCACGGGCAATCCGTAACGATCAATGCCGAGCGCGGCGGGGCGGATTGTGCCCGACGCCGCCCTTCGCCTCCACGTCAAACCCCGGATCGGGAACAGGGATTTCAGCCATGGCGCTCAGTAAAGGTTCGATTGCGTTCGTCGGTTTCAATGCCGACGGCAATGACAACATCGCATTCGTGGCGCTCACGGAAATTCCGGCCGGCGAGACCATCATCTTCGAGGATAACGAGTGGAACGGCTCGGCCTTCGCGGACACCAATGAGGGAGCGTTCAGCTGGACCTCCGCGGGCGTCGCAGCCGGCACGATCGTGCGCATCGACAATATCGGCGCCGGGACGATCTCGGCGAGCACCGGCACCGCGGCCGCATCCGTGGCCGGACGCGGCACCAACCGTGGCATCGGCGCGGCGGACGAGACGATCTACGCCTATCAGGGCTCGGCCTCGGCGCCGAACTTCATCACGGCTATCGCCAATGGCGGCTTCAACAGCGCCAACGGCGTGCTGACCAATACCGGCCTGACCGCGGGCGCGGATGCGCTCGACCTGAGCACGCTCGATGACGACACCGACATCGCCGCCTTCAACGGCGCGCGCAGCGGTGGCGCCTCCTTCGATTCCTATCGCGCGGCGATCAACACGGCCTCGAACTGGGTCAGCCAGGACGCTACCGGCGACCAGAGCAACGATGGCACCGCCCCGGACGTGCCGTTCTCGGCGCAGTCCTTCACCGTGGCGGGCGGCGGCGCGGTCTCGGTCTCCTCGGTCACGGTCGACGCGGCCTCCAAGCCTGAGGGCCAGAGCTTCCTCTTCACGGTCACGCTGAGCCAGGCCGCGGCCACCGATACCGTCGTCAACCTCGCCGTGTCGGGCGCGACCGGCGACATCGGCAGCGTTCCTGCCGCGGTCACGGTCCTTGCCGGCCAGACCACTGCAAGCTTCAGCGTAGCGACGATCGACGACGCCGTGGCGGAGCCCGACGAGAGCTTCTCGATCACCGCGACGCTGGGTACCTCCTCCCAATCGGCGAGCGCGACGATCGTCAACAACGACGGCACCCCGATCACCCTGATCAGTGCCGTGCAAGGCACCGGCCTCGGCAGCACGATGGTGGGCAAGACCGTCACGGTCGAGGCCATCGTCGTCGGCGACTTCCAGAACAGCGACGCCGACGGCGCCCGCAATCTCGGCGGCTTCTGGCTGCAGGAGGAGGCTGGCGACTCCGACGGCAACGCCCTGACCTCCGAAGGCATCTTCGTGTCCTATGCCAGCCTCGGCGTCGATGTGAAGATCGGTGACAAGGTCAGCGTCACCGGCGTGGTCGCCGAGAATTTCGGCAATACCGAGCTCAACGCCTCCACCGTCGCGATCGTCCAGGCCGGCGCGGTGGCCGACGTGAACAGCATGGCGGTCGAGATCGACCTGCCGAGCGTCGGCGTGCAGACCGCCTCGAACGGCACTTATGTCGCCGATCTCGAGCGCTACGAGGGCATGCTTGTCCGCTTCACCGAGACGCTCGCCATCACCGAGCAGTTCAATCTCGACCAGTTCGGCGAAATCCGCCTGACCCAGGGTGAGCGCCCGAACTCCTACACCGTCGATCACGATGCCAGCGTTTCCGGCTACGACGCGCATCTGCGCGACATCGCCTCGCGCTCGGTCATCTTCGACGACGGCCGCAGCGTCTCGAACCCCAATCTCGACAACACCGTGGTCGATGGCGACTACAACGCCACCACCGCGCCGCGCATGGGCGACACCATCACCGGTCTCACCGGCGTGCTCGACTACGACTTCAACCAGTTCCGCGTGCACGCGGTCCAGAACGGGCCGGGCATCAACGACGTGGTCTCGGCCAATCCGCGGCCGACGAGCTATCCGGATGTCGGCGGCACGCTGAAGGTCGCGAGCTTCAACGTGCTCAACTACTTCACCACGCTCGACAACGGCCAGCTCACAACGAACGGCTTCGAGCCGCGCGGCGCCGAGACGCAAGCAGAGTTCGACCGGCAGACCGCCAAGCTGGTCAACACGATCCTGTCGCTCGATGCCGACGTGCTCGGCCTGATGGAGTTGGAGAACAACTTTATCGAGGGGGCGAGCGGCAACGCCATCGACCATCTCGTCGACCAGCTCAACAGCGTCTCCGGCTCCTTCAAGTTCGACTGGGTGCGTCCGGGCCAGAACTTCGTCGGCGGCGACGCCATTGCGGTCGGCTTCATCTACGACGTCACTTCGGTGCGCGTCTCCATCGACACCCACGTCGCGATCCTCGACGACAGCGACGTTTCGTCCGAGCTTCTGGGCCAGAGCACGCTCGGCCGCATCTTCAACGGCGAGAACACCAGCCGCGCGGCGGTGGCCGTGACCTTCGAGGAACTCGCCAGCGGCGGTGAATTCACCGCGGTGGTCAACCACTTCAAGTCGAAGGGCGGCTCCGGCACCGGTGAGGATGCTGACATCAAGGACGGCAACGGTGGCTGGAACAGCCAGCGCGAGCTTGCCGCCAAGGCGCTGGTCGAATGGCTCGGCACCGATCCGACCGGCTCGCACGACCAGGACGTACTCGTCCTCGGCGACCTCAACGCCTACGCGAAGGAAGACCCGATCGACGTGCTGCTGAACGCCGGCTTCACCGATCACGGCGCCGACGGCTACAGCTACGTCTTCGACGGCCAGACCGGCTCGCTCGACCATGTCCTGACCAATGGCAGCCTCTCGGCCCAGGTCACCGGCGTCGCCGACTGGCACATCAACGCCGACGAGGCCGATGCGGTCGACTACCAGCTCAATTTCAATGCCGATCTCATCACCAATGAGCGCGATCCCTCGATCTTCAATTCCGAGGTGATCGCCCGCGTATCCGATCACGACCCGATCATCGTCGGGCTTGATCTGACGGAGAACCCCGTGTCTACGACCGCCTTCACGCTCCAGCTCCTGCATTTCTCCGACGGTGAAGCCGGCCTTCTCGCCGGCCAGACCGCCAAGAACCTCGCCGCTCTGGTCGATGCTTTCGACGACGATTTCGCCAATACGCTGACGCTCTCGGGCGGCGACAACTTCCTGCCGGGTCCGTTCATCGCCGCCGGGACCGATCCGTCCGTGCGCGCGGCGATCAACGCGGCTACCGGATCGACCATCGCCGCCGGCGTCAACCAGCCGATCGCCGCGGCCGACATCGCCATCATGAACGCGATCGGCATCGACGCCTCGACGATCGGCAACCATGACTTCGACCTCGGCTCGAAGGTGCTGCGCGACGCGATCACCGCAGGCTCGGTCGCCGGCTGGAAGGGCGCTGACTTCGCCTATCTGTCGTCGAACCTCGACTTCTCGGCCGATGCCGACCTCAACCCGCGCTACACCAACACGGTCGGCAACGGCGCGACGCCGACGCCGGACGTCGACACGCTGAACGGGCGCATCGCGCCGGCCGCCATCATCACCAAGGGCGGCGAGAAGATCGGCCTGATCGGCGCGACCACCCAGATCCTCGAGCGCATCTCCTCGCCGACCGGCACCGAGGTCAAGGGCTTCCCCGGCGATGGCGCCGAGGTCGACGACATGGACCTGCTGGCGAGCCAGCTGCAGCCGATCATCGACGAGATGATCGCTGAAGGCATCAACAAGATCATCGTGCAGTCGCATCTGCAGCAGCTTGAGTACGAGCAGCTGCTCGCGACCAAGCTGCGCGGCGTCGACATCATCCTGGCGGCTGGCTCCCATACCCGGCTGGGCGATGCCGACGACGTGGCCGAGAACTTCCCGGGCCACAGCGCCGAATTCGACGGGCCGTATCCGATCGTCACCGCCGGTGCCGACGGCAAGCCGACGCTGATCGTCAACACCGACGGCGAATACTCCTATCTCGGCCGGCTTGTGGTCGATTTCGACGCCCAGGGCAACATCATCGTCGACAATCTCGCGGGGAAGACCGCGATCAACGGCGCCTATGCGTCGACCGATGCGAATGTCGCCGAAGCCTGGGGCACCACCGTCGGCAATCTCGAGAACACCGCCTTCGCGGAAGGCACCAAGGGCGACAAGGTGCGGGATGTGACCGATGCGGTCCAGTCCGTCATCAACGTCAAGGACGGCACCGTCCACGGCTACACCGACGTCTATCTGGAGGGCGAGCGCGCGCTCATCCGCAACCAGGAGACCAACCTCGGCAGCCTCTCGGCCGATGCCAATGCCGACGCGCTGCGCGATGCGCTCGGTGCGGAGAGCCCGGCCTTCGTCGTGTCGGTCAAGAACGGCGGCGGCGTGCGCTCGCAGATCGGCACCTTCTCGGCCCCGGATCCGGTCACCGGCCAGGTCGACAAGCTGGCGCCGCCGGCCAATGCCGCGACCGGCAAGGCCGAGGGCGGCGTCTCGCAGCTCGACATCGAGAACTCGCTGCGCTTCGACAACAAGCTGATGGCCTTCGACACCACTGCCCAGGGCCTCAAGGTCATTCTCGAGCACGGCGTCGGGCTCCTCGGCAACCAGGGGCGCTTCCCGCAGATCGGCGGCATCGCCTTCTCCTACGACCCGGACCTGCCGGCCGGCAGCCGCGTCTCCGATATCGCGTTGATCGCGGAGGACGGCACCACGATCGCCCTTTACGATGACGGCGTGCTGCAGCCGGGCGCGCCCGCCAAGATCACGATGGTGACGCTGAGCTTCCTCGCCAATGGCGGCGACAGCTACCCGATGAAGGCCAATGGCGAGAACTTCCGCTATCTGCTGGCGGATGGCGGCCTCTCCGGCCCGGTCGACGAGGCGCTCGACTTCACCGCCGCTGCCGTCGTGGCGGCCAACACGCCCGCCGGCTCGACCCTGCTCGGCGAGCAGCAGGCCTTCGCCGAATACATGCAGGAATTCCACGCCACCAAGGAGACGGCCTACGACGTCGCCGACACGCCGATGGAGCTCGACCAGCGCATCCAGAACCTGAATGTCCGCCAGGACACGGTGCTGGTCGATGCCGCGGAGCTGCCGGTCGGCACCGACGGCGACGACTTGCTCGTCGGCATGTCGTGGGGCGAGGTCATCCTTGCCGGCCTCGGGGACGACGAGGTGTCGGGCCGCGGCGGCAATGACGCCATCGATGGCGGCGAAGGCGACGATACGCTGTCCGGCGACGAGGGCGACGACCTCCTCAAGGGCGGCGCCGGCGACGACGCATTGTTCGGCGGTGTCGGCAACGACGTGCTGAGCGGCGGGGCGGGCGACGACCTTCTCGACGGCGGCGCTGGTATCGACACGGCCGACTTCTCCGGCGACGCTGCTGGCGTCGTGGTCGATCTCGCAAGTGGCATGGCCTCGGGCGATGCGACCGGCGAGGACGAGCTCGTCTCGATCGAGACCGTCATCGGCGGTTCCGGCAACGACATCCTGATCGGCGACGCTGCGGACAACCACCTGCTCGGCGGCTTCGGCGACGACGTACTGAAGGGCGGCGCCGGCGACGACATCATCCTCGCCGGTCTCGGCGACGACGTCATCGACGGTGGCGAAGGCTTCGATACGCTCGATCTCTCGGCGGCGACGGGCCCGGTCACGGTCAATTTCGCTGCGGGCAAGATCTCGGGCGCCGGCATCGGCAATGACAGCTTCAGCAACATCGAGAAGCTGCTCTTCGGCGCGGGCAACGACAATGTCACCGGCGGCAATGGCGACGACGCCTTCGACGGCGGTGCCGGCAATGACAACCTCAAGGGCGGTGCCGGCAACGACAAGCTCTGGGGCGGCGCGGGCGACGACCTTCTCGACGGCGGCTCGGGCGACAATCAGGTCTTCGGCGGCATCGGCAACGATACGATCACGGCGGGCTCCGGCAACGACAATGTCGATGGCGGGGAAGGCAACGATCTGATCGATGCAGGCTCCGGCAACGACCTCGTTCTCGGCGGCGCCGGCAACGATGTGATCGACGCGGGCTCCGGCGACGACCGTGTCGTGGGCGGCGCGGGTGACGACATCCTGACCGGCGGCTCCGGGCACGACGCCTTCGTCTTCGCGGCCGGCTTCGGCAAGGACACGATCACCGACTTCCGGACGTCCGGCTCCAGCGCCGACGTGCTGGAATTCTCGATCGGGGTCTTCGCCGATTTCGATACCGCCATGGACGCCGCCGCGCAGATCGGCGCCGACACCGTCATCTCGATCGATGGCGACACCACCCTGACCCTCAAGGGCGTGCAACTCGCAAGCCTCGCTCACGACGATTTCCGCTTCGTCTAAGCGAGCATCGCAAGCATGGAGGAAGGGGCGCCCGACAAGGGCGCCCCTTTTTGTCGATTTAGGTCCGTTTGACCGCACCGCTTCGAGGGCATTTGCCGGCGAATCGCTCGGACCCGGCGCTTGACGTGTCGTCGTCGGATCCTTGCATCATGGCGCATCGATGCTTGTGCATCGGGACAAGGCTGACGCCGCTGAGCTTGGACGCGTCGGGGTCGTCTTCGTCACTCACCGCCATGACAAGGCTGCGCCGCCAAGGATGCGTTCGGCCGCTGCCTTGAGCGCCCGCAGATCGGCGTAGCCGACGGCACGGACGATCTGATGCGGGGGGCAGCCATCCGTCGCCATGGCCAATGCCCGGACCACCCGCAAGCGTGCTCTCCAATCGCCAAAGCTCATGCCTGTCTCGGTCCGGAACCCGCGCGTCAGCGTGCGCCGGCTTGCCCCGGCGCGCTGCGCCCAGCCGTCGAGGTCGAGGGGCGAGGCGGGGTCCTGCAGCAACGCCTCGCAGACGCGCCGCAACCGTGGATCGCGCGGCAGGGGCAGGGTCAAAGGCGTTTCGGGGGCGCGCGCGATTTCATCCAGGATCAGCGCGGCGAGATGCCCGCCGCGCCCGCTCTCGTCGTAGAGGAGAGGCTCGGCCGCCAGCGCCGCCAGCGACGAAGCCAGCAACGGCGTCACCTGCAGAACGCGGCAACCCTTCGGCAGGACGCCCACGGCCTCAGGCGCGACATAGGCCGAGCACATCGAGACCTTTCCATGCATTCTCACTTCATGGAAAAGCTGCGGCGGAATCCAGAGCGCATGCTGTGCGGGCAGAAGCCGTCCTCTGCCGTCACCAGGGTCAGCCCGGCGGTAGCGTAGAGAAGCTGGGCGCGCGGATGGCTGTGCCAGCCGGTGGTCGCACCTGCCTCATAGGTCTTCGGCATGACGCCGATGGCGCGGGGAACGGTCTGATAGGCGTCGCTGTCGCCGCGCATCGTGCTCTCCAGTTGGCCCGATTATGCAGAATTACGGCCCGCATGGCGCCGCGGGTCAAGCTACAACGAACGCCGTCCTTGTCGTGAGCATCGCCATGAGCCCCGAAACCCTGTCCAAGCGCACGCTTTTCTTCGTCAACGCAGCTCATGCGCTCGATCACTTCGTGTTGCTGATCTATCCCACGGCGGTGATCGCCATCGCGGCGCAGACCGGCCTGAGCTATGCCGAACTCATCGGTCTGGCGACGGGCGCCTTCGTCGCCTTCGGCCTGTGCTCGCTGCCGATGGGGTGGCTCTCGGACCGCTTCGGCCGGCGCAATATGCTCGCCGTCTTCTTCCTGGGCTATGGGCTGTCCTGCCTCGGMGTTGCCAGCGCGAACGGGCCGACGGCTTTTGCTGCCTGGCTCCTCGTTCTCGGCGTGGCCTCAGCGATCTATCACCCGGTCGGCTCGACCATGCTGGTCAATCATGCCCGCCAGCTCGGGCGCGACCTCGGGGTCAACGCCGTCTGGGGCAATCTCGGCGCGGCGTCGGCGGCCGGCGTCACCGCGCTGCTGGCCGCAACGCTCGGCTGGCGCACGGCTTTCGTGCTGCCCGGCCTCGTCTGTCTCGTGCTCGGAGCGGCGTTCCTCGCGCTCGTTCCCGGCGACGGGGCGCCGCATGCGAGTCGCTCCGGCAAGGCGGAGCTCATTCCGGTCGGCCGTCCCATGGCGCTTCTCACTGTCTTCGCCATCGCGATCATCGCCGGCGGCATGACCTTCAACATCACGACCATCTCCTTGCCGAAGGTTCTGGACGAGCGGCTCGGGCTGGACCTGCCGCTGGCACTGACAGGCTCGCTGGCGACGCTGGTCTTCGTGTTCGGGGCAGGGGCGCAGTGGCTGATGGGCCGGCTCGTCGACCGCTATACGCTGCCGGCCCTGTTCGTCGGCCTCGCCCTTCTGCAGCCGCTCGGCCTCGCGCTGGCGGCAACGGCCCAGGGCGTGCCGCTGCTGCTCGGCCTCGTCCTGACGATGGCCGCGATCTACGGGCAGGTCGTCGTGAACGATGCGATGGTCGCCCGCTACGTGCCGGCGCAGCACCGCGCCAAGGCATTCAGCGTGCGCTATTTTCTCGGCTTCACCGTGAGCGGCTTCGTGGTGCCCATGCTGGCGGTTCTGTATGCGGGGGGCGGCTTCGGGCTGGTCCTGGGCGGAGCAGCGGTGTTCGGCCTGATCGTCTGGCTCGCTTCGCTGGCGTTTTATTTCCTCGCTCAAGGCCCCGCGTCGGAAAAGGCCGCTCCGGCTGAATAGCCCGCGTTCTCCCGCGCGCTTGCCATTGCCGATTTGGCCGGGTTTTTCGCATGCCGCGAAACCCGGCGCAGGCGCTCGGCACACCCTGCCAGATCGGTCCGTCCGGCGAGCGAGGCCGGCTTCTTGACGTGGATAAGCGGCGCCGGTTTACCGCTTGTTAACCATGCGCTCGATACACCGAAGCAACCGAAAATTTACCAAGATGACCGGCGTGTTAACCCAATCCCGACCCATTCGTCTCAAGGGCCGCAGCTTCCTCGCGCTGGCCCTGACACCCGAGCTTCCCTTCGAGGATTGGCTTGTCCGGCTCGATGATCTGGCCTCGCGCTCGACCGGTTTCTTCATGCGCCGGCCCGTGGTTCTCGATATCAGCGGGCTCGACATCGACCGGCCCCAGCTGCGCGATCTGATCGACAGGCTCGGCGCCCGCAATGTGCGGATCATGGGCATCGAGGGCGCGCGTCCCTCGCTGCTCGGAACGGATCTGCCACCGGCGATGACGGATGGCCGCCCGACCTCGGATATCGAAGCGCCGGTGGTCGAAGAGGGCGGCAAACCGCAGGTGCCCGAGAACGTGGCCCCGCCGGCCGTGGCCGTGCCGCAGGCGTCGCCGTCCCTGGTCGTCACCCAACCCGTCCGTTCGGGGCAGTCGGTGATCTTCGCCGAAGGCGACGTGACGATCGTCGGCTCGGTCGCCTCCGGGGCGGAGGTCATCGCCGGCGGCTCGATCCATGTCTATGGCACGCTGCGCGGCCGGGCCATGGCCGGGACGATCGGCAATGCGGCGGCGCGCATCTTCTGCCGGAAGCTCGAGGCCGAGCTCGTCGCCATCGACGGCTACTACAAGACGGCCGAGGACCTGGAGCCGGAGCTGCGCGGGAAGGCCGTCCAGTTCTGGCTGGAAGGCGACAGTTTCAAGGTCGGATCACTCGCCTGAGCTGAGGGCGCGTCCACACAAACAGGAGAGGTCTATGGGCAAGGTCATCGTGGTCACATCGGGCAAGGGCGGCGTCGGCAAGACGACCTCCTCGGCCGCACTGGGTGCGGCCCTCGCACGCAACGGCGAGAAGGTCGTGGTGGTCGATTTCGACGTCGGCCTGCGCAATCTCGATCTCGTCATGGGAGCCGAAAGGCGGGTCGTCTACGACATCGTCAACGTCATTCAGGGCGAAGCCAAGCTCACGCAGGCGCTGATCCGCGACAAGCGGCTCGAGTCGCTCTATCTGCTGCCGGCCTCGCAGACGCGCGACAAGGACAACCTGACGGCTCAGGGGGTCGAGGCGGTCATCGGCGCACTGAAAACGTCGTTCGACTGGGTAATCTGCGACAGCCCGGCCGGGATTGAGCGCGGCGCGACGCTGGCGATGCGCCATGCCGACATCGCGATCGTCGTGACCAACCCGGAAGTCTCCTCGGTCCGCGATTCCGACCGCATCATCGGCCTGCTCGATTCCAAGACGCTGAAGGCCGAGAGCGGCGAGCGCATGGAGAAGCACCTCCTTCTCACCCGCTACGATCCGGCCCGGGCCGAGCGCGGCGACATGCTCAAGGTGGACGACGTCCTCGAAATCCTGTCGATCCCGCTGCTCGGCATCGTCCCCGAGAGCATGGACGTGCTGCGCGCCTCCAATGTCGGCTCGCCGGTCACGCTGGCGGACGAGCGCAGCGCGCCGGCGGTCGCCTATTTCGATGCCGCGCGCCGGCTCAAGGGCGAGACCCTGCCGATCACCATTCCCGGCGAGAAGCGCAGCTTCTTCGGCAAGATCTTCGGAAGGAAGGCGGCATGAACCTGCTTCGTCTTTTCTCCCGCTCCCAGTCGGCTCCCGCGGCGCGCGAGCGGCTGCAGGTCCTGCTCGCCCATGAGCGGGCCGCCGTCGGCGACTCCGATCTCGTCACGAAGCTCCGGGACGAAATCCTCCGCGCGATCTCGAAGCACATGCAGGTCGACGACGAGAAGGTCAGCGTCCGCATGGAACGGGGCGCCAAGGTCTCGACGCTGGCCGTCGATATCGAAATCCCATTCGACTCGGGTAAGAAGGCGGCCTGACGGCCGCCTTCTTACATTCGATTCGCCTGCGGATTGGCGGTGTCAGCCATTTCGGCTTCCTCCGCGGTTCAGCAGCCAGATCAGGTAGGGGCCGCCGATCAGCGCGGCGAACAGCCCGACGGGCACCTGATAGGGAAAAGCGACGAGACGCGCGAGCCAATCCGCGACGATCATCACGCCGCAGCCGATCAGGGCCGAGGCGAGAAGCTGGTCGCGGCTGCGTGCGAAGCCGGCGAGGCGGGCGAGATGCGGGGCGATCAGCCCGATCAGGCTCAAGGGACCGACCAAAAGCGAGGCCACGGCCGTCATCAGCGCTGCCAGCGCTGCGAGGCAGAGGCGGCTGCGCTCCACGGCGAGGCCGAGGCTGCGGCTGGTGGCATCCCCGAGCGGCAGCAGATCGAGCCAGCGCATCGCGAGCATCACAGGGGCGATCAGCAGGACGCATGCGATGAGACCGATCCAGGCCTCGATCTCGCCAGCGCGGTTGGTCGAGCCTGAAAGCCACAGCAGCAGCATGTAGGCGCGCAGATCGCCCTGGGCGAGAGCGGTCGAAACCACCGCCATGCAGAGCGCGCCCATGGCGATGCCGGCAAGCAGCAGGCGCTGCGGCCCGATGCCCGGGCGGGAGGCGAGCAGTAGCATGACGAGGAGCGCCGCGAGCGAGCCGCCCGCGATGCCTGCCAGCATCGCGAAAGGGCTTGCCGGCAGGAATGCGAGCGCGAGCAGCAATCCGACGCCGCCGGCGGCGCTGACACCCAGCACCTCGGGGCCGGCGAGAGGGTTGGCGGTGAGGCGTTGCATCAGGCAGCCGGCAGCGCCGAGCAGAACGCCAGCCGATCCGGCCGCGGCAAGGCGCGGACCGCGGAACGGCAGCAGATCCCAGAACAGAGAACCCGTCGCCAACTCCCATCCCTGTGGTCCGCGCCCAAGCATGAGACCGAGCGCCGCGACGAGTGCCATGATCGCGGCGAGCGGAACGAGCGCCCGGAGCGAGCGTGCCGTCCGGTCCAGGCGCCAAACGGGATCGGTTGCCTGCGGCGGCAAGGTGGGTGGGACCCTGCGCATCAGCCACAACAGCAACGGCCCGCCGAACAGGGCGGTGGCGGCACCGGTCGGCGCGAGATCGTTGAAGCCGGAGCCGAGCAATTGCACCGTGCTGTCGGTGACCGAGAGCAGCAAGGCCCCGAGCGCTGGTGCCGCCAGCAGCATCTGGCGCGGCGTGCGGGCGCCGAGTTCGCGCGCCAGAGCCGGCGCGGCGAGGCCGACAAAGCCGATCACACCGACCTCGGCGGTGACGCTTGCTGCCAGCCAGACGGCGATGCCGAGAATCGCGAAGCGTGTCGCGTGAAGGGCGAGGCCGAGGCTGCGGGCCATGTCCTCGTCGAGACCCAAAAGGGCGAGAGGCCGCAGCAGCAGTGCGGCGGCGAGGACGCTCAGCACCAGATGTGGGCCGAGCGCGATGGCTGCGTCCCAGCTCTGCTGGTTGAGCGAGCCCGCGCCCCAGATGAACAGCGACAGCACGTATTCGCCCTTGGCGAGGATGACGGTCGCACTCGCTGCCGCCGCGACGAGCGAGACGACCATGCCGGACAGGACGACCGTCATCGGATCGAGTCGCCGCCGCCAGCTCAGGCCGAGGACGAGAGCAACCGCGGCGATGGCGCCGGCAAGCGCGACGCCTTCGCGCGAAAAGGCCATCAGGGTGGGCGCATAGGCCGTGGCGACGGTCAATGCGAGCTGTGCGCCGGAGGCGATGCCGAGTGTCGAGGCGTCGGCGATCGGATTGCGCAGCACACGCTGCAGCAGCATGCCGGAGAGCCCGAGCGCCGCGCCGCAGATCAGGGCGGTTGCGGCGCGCGGCACGAGGCTATGCCAAAGCAGGATCGATTCGAGGGTCCGGGCGAGCTCAGGCGATGCCGGCAACGACGGGCGCGTCACGACCACCGCCAGGAAAAGGGCTGCGGCCGTCAGCGCCGCCAGAAGCCAGGCGCCGAGGTGTCGATCGGGTTGAAGGCGCATGTGACGGACCGCTTCAGCCACGGGCCGTCTCCGCCGCGAGCAAGGCGTTGGTCAGCAATCGCGCGAAACGCCGCGCCGCCGGCAGACCGCCATAGGGATTGATCGAGCCTAGCTGCAGGAGGCGGCCTTCGCGCAGGTTCGGCAAGGCATTCCAGAAGGCGCTGGCCGCGAGGGTCTGCATGGCGCCGGGCGGCACCGGCGGGATCAGAGCGATGTAGGCTTCCGGAACACGAACGAGCGCTTCAAGCCCGATCGGGGCCATGGCCGAATAATTCGTCTGCTCGGTCCAGGCATTGGCGAGGCCGAGCCGCTTCAGCACCTCGCCGAACATGCTGTCATCGCCGAAAACACGGAAATGCCGGGCATCGCCGAGATTGACCGGGATCACCGGACGCGCGCCCAGAGGCTTCAGCCTTTCGCGCAGGCCCGCGAATTCCGCCTCGGTTTCGGCGATGTAGCGCTCGGCCTTCGTGGCGATGCCGAGGCGCCCGCCGACGCTGCGGGTCATCGCGACCACCGGCTCATAGGGCGGGCGGTGCGGCGCGTAGATCGAGAAGCTTTCGACCGGAGCGATCCGGCGCAGTAGCAGCTCGGAGGCGGCGTAGAAGCTTGATGAGAAGATCAGCTCCGGCCGTGACAGCAAGAGCAGCTCGAAATTGATCGTGCCGCGCAAGCCGAGATCGGTAACGCTCGTAGGAACGGCGGGCTCTACCGCGACTTCGCGGAACTGGCGCAGTTCCGGTGCCGCGATCGGCGGCACTCCCAGCGCAAGCAAGGTCTCCAGCACCGACCAGTCGACGGTCGCAACGCGCAGTCCCGCTGCCACGGCCAGCAGCGGGAGGCCGGTGGCGGCGAGAAGCGCCAATGCGCCGCGTCGTGTCGGGGATGACGGGATGCCGATCATGCGCGCGGGTCTAGCACAGCCCTGACGAGGGAACTTCTTGCCAGCGGTCGTTTGCCGCGGCGGTGACGGGGCAGGGCCGCGAGTCGATGGATTGAGGCGATCGATCGGCCGCGGCTCGCGCAGGCACGAGTCCGGTGGCTTTCGGAGACGGAACAACTCTGCTTTCGCGATGGGCCGCGGCGGTGTAGGCCGAGGAAGCAGCGGCTGAGACCGATGATCCCGAAGGCGAGTTCGATCATGGCGAGCAAGGCTTCCGCATTCCCGTCCGGTGATGGATTTCTGGCGGCGAAGGCGCTTGCGATGACCGGGCCCGGCCCGCTTGCTGAAGGTCAGGGTGACCTTTTCGAACTCGACGGTGTCACCTTCAGCGTCCCCGGCCGGGTGCTGCTGGCCGCTGACATTGTCGCTGCCGAAGCGGCGCGTGATCGGGCTGATCGGCCATAACGGCTCGGGCAAATCGACACTGCTGAAGCTGCTCGCTCGCCAGCAGGTGCCGTCGACCGGGGTGATCCGGTTCGAAGGCAAGGCGCTCGATGCCTGGAATGGCCGGGCCTTCGCGCGCAAGGTCGCCTATCTGCCGCAGCAGACGCCGCCCTCTTCAGGTCTGCTCGTCAAGGAACTGGTCGCGCTTGGCCGCTATCCCTGGCATGGCGCGCTTGGTCGCTTCGGCGCGAAGGATCGCGAGATGGTGGCCGAGGCCATGGCGCTGACCGATGTCGCGTGTTTTGCCGATCGGCTGGTCGACACGCTCTCGGGCGGCGAGCGCCAGCGCGTCTGGCTTGCGATGCTCGTCGCGCAGGATGCCGAGTGTCTGCTCCTCGACGAGCCAACCTCGTCGCTCGACATCGCCCACCAGATCGAGGTGCTCTCGCTGGTGCACCGGCTGTCTTCCGACCGGGGACTCGGTGTCATGGTCGTGCTGCACGACGTCAATATGGCGGCACGGTACTGCGACGAGATCATTGCGCTGCATTCCGGCAAGATGATCGTCAGGGGAACACCTGAGGACGTCATGACGACGCAGCAGCTGGCCCGTATCTACGGCGTCGAGATGAGCGTCATCTTCCATCCTCAGACGCAGCGCCCGATCGCTCTCCCAGCCTGAAAGGGGGCCCCGGGGAGGTCCGGCTGCGCCGAACTGTTTAAAACAGTCCGCGGAAGCTGTCGGGCAGACGCCAGGCTTCCGTGCCGGCGATATTGAGCGGCGCCACATACATCGTGCCGACCTCGTCGCCGCGCTCCGAGGGCCTGATGCCTGCAATGAAGCTTTGGCAGCAGCGCTCGATCGCATCGTCGTCCCAGTCCCGGCGTTCGAGCCGGTCGAAGCTGCGATAGAGGTTGAGCAGGTCGAGATCGCTGCGGCGCTGGTGATGGCCCTGGTCGACCTGGGCAAAGTCGAGCCCGCGCGTCAGCGATTGCCGGTGCAGGCGCTCGCCGAGATCGGCGTATTTGAGGTGGAACAGATAGGCGCCGCGAAAATGCGGCGGCTGATTGGCGTGGTGGAAGCCGCCGCCCCAGCGGACGGGCTTGCGCACGATCAGCGTCTTGCACATCGGCGAAACGAAGCGAACATGGCCGCGCTGGCGCAGGATCGGCCCGTCGAGCAGCGCCGCATTCTCCTCCTGCAACATCGGCGTCACGTTGAGGCCGATGCAGGTCGCGTGCTCGAAATCAGTGGCGTCGAGCCAAGCGCCGAAGCTCTCGAAGCGCCGCGGATCATGGCTGATGAACTCGTCGCAATCGCAGTAGATCACGGTCTCGTAGAGCTCGAGCAGCGCGCTGACGAGTTTCGAGACGAAGCGCGCGCGCTCCTGATCGTCGAGCGCCGAGCGCGGATAACGGACGACGCTGACGCCCTGCAGGGTCTCGCGTATTGCCGCGTCGCTGTCATGGTCGATGACATAGAGGTTCTCGCGCCCGATAAGACCGGAATAGTAGTCGATCCAGCGCGAGACGTAGAACGCCTCGTTGTACTGCATCGTCACCACGGCGACCTTGTTCATCCCCCATATCCTCCGGTCACATCCGGTGCGGGACGCCGTTGCGGTCGAGAAAAGCGCGCATACGGTCGTAGGAGGCGGCATAGGATTTAGCGAGCCCGTTGAGCGCCGCCTCGCGATAGACCGCGCGCCAGCCGCCTTCCGCCAGCGCCTCTTCGGGCACGACCGGGATCTTCAGCGTCTCGGCCAGTTCCTGGCTGCGCGTGTCGTAAGCGACGAGCACGCCCGGTACGCCGTGGGCGACCGCCGGCAAGACGCCATGCACGCGATAGCCGACGGCGAGGTCGACGCTATGTGAAAAGCGATCATAGTCCTCGACGTCGAAGAAGCTGAAGAGCTTGCGCTCGTAGATCTCGCGCATTCGCGTATCGTTTGGGCCGTCCCACCAGCCGGTCCTGGCGAATTCGGCGATGGCCTTCTCCTTGGCCGCTTCGTCGCGCAGGAAAAACGCCTTCTCCTCCTGCTCGCCGTGGGAGGACATCACCATCTCGCTCTGGGCATCGACCTTGAGCAGGGCGGCGCGCTGGTTGCGCAGATAGGCTTCGGGATCGATCGTGTAGCTCTTGTCGGCCTCGCGGCGCAGGCTGAAGGCGACCTTGCGGATGGCGCGCTGATCGGGCACGCGGATCTGGAGATCGCGGTTGCAAGTGCGGAAGATCGAGGGGCAGCCGACGATTTCGACATTGCCGATGCCGTTGCGACGCAGCGTCTCGGCGCTGAAGGCGCCGCGCACGCCGATGGCAGCGCAGCGGTCCGCGACGATCTGCCAGAAACGCTTCGAACTTTCCGGCAGCTCGATCGCGCGGTTCTGGCTGGCCTGCGCGCCGACGCCGATGGCATAGACCGGCAGCTTGACCTTCTCGAGCACCTCGACGGCGCGGAACCACTCCATCTTCTCATGGATGAAGTTCGAGCCACGCACGAAGACGAAGTCGAATTCGCTGGCGTAGCGCTCGATATCGGCATCGGTCGGGTTGATGATTTTCATCGGCTCGAGATGGACGTAGTCGAGCAGCTTCAGCGTCGAGTCGTAGACGATCATGTCGCCGATATTGAAGTAGTCAGAGAGCAGCTTTTCCAGCGGCGCGCGATACCAGCGCACCTTGTCGTGGCCGTAGACCTCGCCCGCCGGATAGATCACCAGCGCCCGCAATGGCCTCGTCCTGGCGATGGGGCGCAGTTGCGAACCGGGCGCGAGCGCGCCCGTCCTCGCATCGGCCACCGCGATCGCGCGCAGCCGTGTTTCGGGCAAAGCCGGCAGCGGAATGGCGAGCTCCGCCACCGTCGCATCGCCGGTGACGAGCGCGTCGGGGTTGATCGTGGCGTAGTCCTGGCCGTCGAGGATGAGGCGCAGCGAGGGCCAGCCGCCGCCGGGCTCGCGGACGACGAGGACGACGACCTCCTGCGTGGTGGCGCGCAGGATCTTCATGGTCGGCACGGCCTGGCTCACGGCAAATTGCTGCGCGGGCGCATTCGCGTTCATGGGGTTTCCTTCACGATGCGGACCTTGATGCGGACGAGGTCGCGCTGCGGCCCCATCTTGCAGTTGGCGACGTGCATCTTGGTCATGAACAGGTAGGGCTCATCGCCCGTCGTCTCGAAATTGCGCGAGGGCGAGGCGGGGTCGGCGATGGCGCCGTAGGAATAGCGGACGCTGTCGCCGCAATCCTTGCTCCACATCGTCGGATGGGTGAGGAGCGTCTGCAGCGGAGACCACTTCATCAGGTCCTTCGACCAACTATAGGCGACGCGGCCGCCGGCGATGCCCTGCTTGGGGTCGGGGCCGAGATGGAAGATCGCGAGCCAAAGCCCGCTCGCCTCGTGGCGGGTGACCGAGCCGACGACCGTGGGCAGCACCTTGAGCGGCTGGCAGGGGTGTGCCTGCGACGTGTCCTCGCGATAGGGATCGACGGCACGCACGGTGAAATCCTGCCCGTCGAAGGCGCGCCACGCCTTGGGATCGGTGATGTCCGTGGAGCGATAGAGGCAGGTGCCGCCCTTCTGGCCACCGCCGCCGGTCGTCGCGATCAGCGCATACCAGGCGCCATCCTTCTCGACGATGTTGGAGGGGTTGAAGAAGCCGCGATGACGACCTTGATCGACCTCCTGCTTGAAGGTCGGCGCGGCCACGACCGTCGGCGGATCATCGACCTTGAAGCTTGCGCCGCCGTCCTGCGAGCGCGCGGCCGTGACGACATTGTACCAGCAGGCCATGCCGGCCTTGAACCGGCAGGCGCCGGGGTGCTGGTCGGCATGGTACTCGTCATGCATCAGCGCGTAGACGTCGCGGCCATTCCTGGTCCAGGTCGCGGCGATCCAGCTCATGTCGCTGTATTGGCTGGGATCGGCGCTGTTCTTGGCCTCGAACGAGATCGCACAGGTAGTCTTGATCTGGTCGAGGCGATCGCCGATCAGCGCACGGTTGCGATGGTGGCTGGCAAAGGCGACGACCTCTCCCTTGTCGTCGCGGAAGGCCCGCAAGGGCGCGTCCGGGATGTGCCACTCCTGGCAGCGCTCCTTCGACCAGTCGAAGACGGTCTCCTCCTGCGCCCCGGGCGCAAGTTCCAGCCGGTAGCGCGGGCTTTCCGCCGCTGCGGCGAACGAGGCGGCCAACAGCGCCGCAAGCAGCGGCGCGGTGTGCCGGAAGCTGCGGGCGCTCCTCACGCCACCTTCCGCTGCGGCTCCGCAGCCACGCGGTCCACCATCTTGTTGTCGACGCGGTTCTCGACGAGGAAGTCGCGCATCTCCCTGTAGACCCGGGCATAGGCTGCGTTGAAGCGGTCGAAGCGCGCCTGATCCCAGTACTCCTCCAGCTTGAAATCCTTTCCGCCGAAGACATCGACGCTCGGGATCTTGAAGGTGTCGGCGAATTCGACCGTGCGGCTGTCATAGGTGAAGTAGATCGAGGGTGTGCCATTGGCGAGTGCCATCAGATTGCCGTGCAGCCGGTAGCCGAGCACGAGATCGAGCCCGCGCACTAGCCGCTCATATTCCGCGACCACGTCGGAATAGAACATGCGGCTCTGGTAGAGCCCCTCGACCTGCTCATCGAGATACCACTCGCGCGCCCATTCATTCTGTCGCAACGCGGCCATGGCCGCTTCCTTCTGCTCGGGTGTGCCGAGCGCGAGCTTCTTCTCCTCGACCTCGCCCTGCGCCATCAGCGTGACCTCGAAACGATCAGCCATCGCCTTCACCAGATCGCGGTGGAAGGTGAGATAGCGCTTGATGTCCTGCGCATAGGTCTTGGAGACCTCGCGGCGCAGCGTGATGCCCACAGTCTTGACCTGCTCCAGCGGCGGCAAGCGGATGGCGAGATCGGGATCATTGTTCCGGAACGCGGTCGGGCAGCCGATGATGCGGACATTGCGGATGCCGAGATCGTTCAGCACCTCGGCCGAGTAAGCGCCGCGCACACCGAGCGAGGTGGTGGAATCGGAAATGAGCTTCAGGACGGTCTTGGTGTCCTCGCTCAGTTCCAGCTTGCCGCTGACCGGCGCCTGTGCGCCGATGCCGAAGGCGATGACCGGCAATTTGAGTCGGCGCAGCACCTCCGCCGCCTTGGACCAGTTCATCTGCGCATGGATGTAATTCGAGCCGCGCAGGAAGACGTAATCGTACTCGGCATTGAGCCGGTCGATCCTGGCCGGATCGACATGCGCGATCGGCAGCTCATCGAGCTTGTCGAAGTTGAGCAGCTTCAGCGAGGAATCGAAGACGAAGGCGTCGCCGATATTATGGTAGTGATTGATGTGGTTCTGCAGGTCGGCATAGCGATACCAGCGCACGTTGTCGTGGTCGTAGACCTCTCCCGACGGGCTGATGACGAGGATGCGGGCCATGTCAGGTCTCCCCTGTTATCTCGTTATGGTTTCAGGCGATCATCGCGGCGGGGTCTTGCCGCGCGGGCGCAGGCCGGCTGCGTTCGGCCAGGAGGCGGCGATAGAGATCGAGATGCGTCTGGGCGCATTCGCGATGGCTCATCGGCCGCTTGATGCCGCCGCGCAGCCGGTCCCAGAGCTGGGGCTCGGTCAGGGCGCGCGTCATGCAGTCGACGAGGTCTTCCGGGCTGCCGGCGCGAAAATGCAGGCCGTCGACCTCGTCGGTGATCTTCTCGGCCATGCCGCCGAGTTGGCTCGCCAGGATCGGGCGACCGTGGAAGAACGCCTCCTGGATGACGATGGGTGAGTTCTCCCACCAGACCGAGGGCATCACCACCCAGTCGACCGAGCGCATCAGGTTCGGCATCTCGTGATTCTGGAAGGCGCCGCAGAAGCGCACACGGCGCCCCGCGCTTTCGACCAGCTTGGCGAACTTGTCCTGATAGGCTTTCGGCTGGCGCTCGAGATTGCCGCCATAGACAAGCAGGATCGCGTCGTCGTCCCAGATGGAATCCGGGATGCGCGTCACCGCATCGATCAGCACATCGGCGCCCTTATAGGGCGTGAGCTGGCCGAAATAGGCGAAACGGGAGCGCCGCGTCTTGCCCTCGGGCAGTGGGCGCGGCGGCGCCACGCTGGCGACGTCGATACCGTTCTCAATCACCGAGAAGCGCTCCTCGCTGAGCCCCCAGTCGACATAGCGGTCGGCGAGGAAGCGGCTCGGCGAGACGAAATGGTCGGCCAGGCCCAGCATGCCCTTGATGAAGGTCTCGCGCGCCAGGAAGCGCGCCGGCGAGATGTCCGGGAAGCAGGCGTTGCAATCCGTTGGCGAGGCCCGGTAACAAAGCTTGAAGGCGCCGGTCTTCACCATCTGGCCGTGATGGTGGCAGATGCTGAGATATTCGTGGAAGGTCACGACGATCAGCGCATCCGGCAGAGCGTCGCGCACCGCGAACAGGCATTCCAGCCCGAGCCCGATGAAGTGGTGGAAATGCACCACGTCCGGCTTCAGGTCATGAAGAACGCGCACGAAGTCGCGCTCGATCTCTTCCGTCGCACGGTTGGAGATGAGGAAGTGGTCGTAATCCTCGGCATAGTAGAGCAGCTCGCCGCCGCGCTGGCGCAGGCTCATCAGCGCCGTGCCGGCATGGCGCGGGGTCGGTGCACCGACGCGGGCGAGGTAATGGGAATCGACACCCTCGCCGGTCTGCAACCCCTTATGCAGGTTGTAGGACGCCATCTCCGCCCCGCCCAGGGACAGCGAAGGGTGGCCGTGCGATATGACGAGAACCCGCATCCTCAGCCTTTCATGTTGGAGATGGCGAGCGCCCAGCGCCGGTCGAAGCTGGTCCGGTCGGCGAGTTGCGCGAGCGCGCCGGCATGCGGCGCCGCCATCTCGCCGTCATCGACCGCATAGACCTCGACGTCGGGAACCCAGAGCGAGGGCGAACCCGCCATCCTGAGCTTGAGGCAGAGATCGAGACCCTTCTCCGCCGTCGTGAAATAGTTGCGCGCGAAGCCGCCGACCTCGATGAAGGCAGCGCGCGAGAGCACACAGCATTCGCTCGCACCGGCTGCGACCTCCATCGGGCCGAGATTGCCGACCGCCTCCAGCGGATAGCCGACGAAGCGGTTGGCGATGCGCCGGCTCGTTCCTTCGCCCTCCAGCCAGGCGCCAGCCCAGCGGATCGAATCGTCCTCGAACAGCAGGGTCGGGCTCGCGACGCATTGGCCGCCGCGGGCGCGGTAGGCCCGTTCGAGACGACCGAGCCAGCCAGGCATGCGGATCTGCGCTGCGCCCGAGAGCAGCGCGACCGTCTGGAAGCGGCAGGCGCGAACGCCCGCCTCCAGTGCGTCACAGGTATCTTCGACGCCCTCGACGGCGACGAGGCGCACCGAGAGACCATAGAAGCGCCCGAGCCGCCGCGCCTCGGCGCCAACGCGGTCGAAGCTCTCGGACGGAGCGGCAAGCACGATCGGCAGCGGCCTGACCTCGGGGTCCATCGCCATCAGCGCAAACAATGCCGAAATCTCGCGGTGGCGGTGGTCGAAGCCGATGACGAGGCCGAGCGGCGCCTCGGGGTCGAAGGGGCCGACATCGAGCGTTTCGACGGCGCGGGGCGGGGCGATTTCGGCTGCTTGCAGCGCCGGCGCGATCTGGCGCTCGACGACGGCGTTCGCGGTCGAGGAGCGCGGGTCGAGCAGCCCGAGGATGCGCTCCAATGCGCGGCGCGCCTGGGCGCGGCTGGGTTCGAGCGGCAGGAAGGCCGGGCCAGTGCCCTGCACCTCGAAGGCGAGATGCAGCGGCTGGCCCGGCTCCGGAACGAGCTTCGGCGCGAAGACGATGAAGCCGTGGCTGTTGCGCCGCGAAGCCAGAGCTGGTCCGAAGCGCGGATCTTCCATGAAGGCGGTGGTGACGTCCGGGCGCTGCACGCGCGTCCAGATCCGGTCGACGGCGCAGGACTGGCTGCCGCTGCGCAGTGTGACCGCATCGACCCGGCGCTCCGGATCGAACAGCCAGCCGATGATCAGCACGCCGGTATCCTCGACGATGGTCACGGCATCGATGCCAGCGCGCACCGGTTCTTCAAGCAGACAGACTGTGTCGCGGCCGTCGAAACGTTGGGAGGCGCGCCGCAGCTTGTCGGTGGTGGCCTGCGGAGCGGTGCCGCGCTGGAGCCCGTCGCGCAGATGGCCGGGAACGGTGATCGGTTCGAGCAGGACATAGCGCTCGTACACTTCGAGCGCGCGCCAGCCGTCGCTTCCGCGGAAATAGAGCCGCTCGATCTCGCCGGGTTGCTGGGCCTGGCAATCCTCGAGCAGGCCGAAGAAGCCGCGGGCGCCTTCGCCGAGATCATCCCGCTCCAAGGTTCCAGCTTCGAGATTGGCGGGGGAGAGGCCGCCATGGGCGATCAGCAGCTTGATCCGCCCGGCTGCGAAATGGGAGGTCCAGCCCTGCAGGAAGATGCCGTCGCCATCGAGCGAACCCATCACCTCAACGAAGCCGCCGGGCCGAGCGACGGTCTGCAGGAGCATCGCGACCGCGCGCAGGCGGCGCGGATTGGGGGCGCCGGTCAACAGGACTTCGAGCAGCCCGTCGACAACGCTCGGAAAGGCCTGTCCGGCGTCGTCGGCGAGTTCGGACAGGAAAACCTGAAGCGGCTGCGGCTTCGGTGCCAGGATCAGACGCAGCGGCCGGCCGGGGCGGCCGATCAAGAGCGCGCCGGTGCCGCTGTTGTCGACGTTGGGCGCTGGCGCCAGGCAAAGAAAGCCGGTGGCCACCGAAGGCTCGGCCCCGGGCCGGCGCCAGCTCAGCACCATGGTCTGCGCGCGGTTGCGCGGATTGCCGTCGACTGCGACCGGGACCTTGGCCGGAATGGCGTCGCAGGTGCTGCGGACGAGGATGGCGTTCTCGCCGAGCGGCGTCCAGGCGACGGTCGGCGCCGGGGCGACCGCCGTCCTCTCGGGAACGATGACCTCGCTCATCGCCTCAGCCTCCCCAGAGCGTCACGGCGAGGGTGACGAAGGACATCACTGCAGCGAGCAACGAGAGGAAGCCGAGGATGACCGTGACCTGCCGCAGCGGGGCGCGCGCCTCCTTGCGGATCGCATCAAGCCGCTCGTCGAAGCCGCGCAGGGTGCCATCGAAGCGCAGCTGGAAGACGTCGAGCTCGCCAAGGCGGCGGACGATCTCGCTCTGGCTTTCGGTCTCGGCCTTGGTGGCTTCGGCGAGCGCGTGGTTCTCTTCCAGGCGCGCGGCGATGCGGTCGAGCTTTTCGTTCAGCTCCTTCTGGGCAAGCTGGCCGCGCCGGTTGAGCGCGATCAGCAATTCGACCTTGTCGAAGAAGCGGGCGAGCGGCACGGCGATTGCGGCTTCCGCCGCGAGCTCGTCCGCGGCCGGCAGGCGCAGCTCCAGCTCGGCGCCAGTTGCCGGCGAAACACCAACGACGGTGAGACGGTTGCGGGCCGCGACCAGCGCCTCGTCGAGCTCCATCGAGAAGGCATGCTTGCCGTCGCCGATGCCGTTGCGGCGCAGGTCGATGCGGCTCTGATCGGCCTTGATCTCGCTGGCGAGTTGGCCGTCGCAATAGAGCTTTACCGTGATGGCCTCGTCGGGACGGGCCTCGTCCCAGATCCAGCCATGCAGGCGGCTGCCGTCGAGGGCGTCGATCCGCCCGTTCAGCTTCGCCGGATTGACGTTCGGCAGGCGGACTTCGTTGTCCTGTCGGGGAGCTGTCGTCATGCGGCCTCCGCAAGCTTGAGGCTATCGAAGAGGGTGAGGTGACGGCCGGCGCATTCGGCGAGCGATGGCTGCTCGGCAATGCCGTCGACGAGGCGCTGCCAGAGCCCATACTCGTCCATCGCCCGGCGCATCGAGCGGGCGAGCGCGGCCGGGTCGCCCGGCCGGACATGGAGCCCATCGACATCGTCGCGGACCATCTCGGCCATGCCGCCGATATTGCTGACGATCAGCGGCCGGCGATGCTGGAACGCCTCCTGGATGACGAGGGGCGCATTCTCCCACCAGATAGAGGGCATCACGACCCAGTCGACCTCGGCCATAAGTGCCGGCACCTCCTCGCGGGCGTAGGCGCCGCAATGGGTGACGACACCCGCGGTGCCGGCGAGGGCAGCATCGAGGGCGGTGGTGAAAGCCTCGCTCTGGAACGGGGCGCCGCCATGGATGCGCAGCGAGAACTCCCGTTCTCCGGCCGTGCGCAGCAGCTGCGCCGCCTGGAGCAATGGGAGAACACCTTTCCAGGGATTGAGATTGCCGAAATAGCCGAAGCTCGCGCGGCGCCCGTCGCCTTGCCTGTGCGGGGCCGGCTCCTGGCTTGGGCGGGCGTTGGCGATGACCTCGATCTTCTCGGCCGGCAGCCCCCAGTCGACATAGCGCTGGCGCAGGAAGCGGCTCGGCGCGACGAAGCGGTCGACGGCGGCGAGATGCGTCTTGATGAAGCGCTCGCGCAGCAGGAAGCGGTCGGAGCCGATCTCCGGGAAGCAGCCATGGCAGGCGGTGGGGGAGGCGCCCGAGCAGCGTTTCCGGTCGCTGGGCCGGACCATCAGGCCATCATGGTGGCAGATCGGGTAGTAGTCATGCAGCGTCATCACGATCGCGGCTTCCGGCAGGAGCCGGCGTGCCAGCGTCAGGAACTCCGCACCGATCAGCACGAGATGGTGGACATGGATCACATCCGGCCGGAACTCGCCGAGCAGGGTCCCGAGATCCTGCAGCGTGCCGTAATGGTCGATCTGGCTCATGTGGAAGCGGTCGTAATGAGCGCTCCAGAGGACCACGTCGTCGCCGACGGATTGCAGCGCCGTGCCGGGATGCGGCTGGCGATGGATCGCGTTGGTCGCGCCGAGGAGCAGCACCTCGCAACCCTGCTCGCGATAGGCGCCAGCAAGATCATGCGCGAAGATCTCGGTGCCGCCCGGATGCAGAGCGGGATGATTGTGCGCGACGACGAGGATGCGACGGGTCATCGGCGGTTACCCGGCTTCGTCGCGATCAGCACGTCCTGATAATGCGCTGCGCTGATGCCGCGCCAATGGCCCGGGCGCAGTGGCTCGACTGCAAGACCAGCCTGTGCGGCCTGCTCCAAGAGGAAGCCCTGATCGATGCCAGCGGCGGCGAGCGGCGCTTCGTCGATGGCGTACCAGCCCGGACCGTCCTGCCAGCGCTTGAACGACAGGCGCTCCTGGCCCGTGGCGGCGCCGTCGATCGCAAAGGCCGTCAGGAAGAGACGGCCGCCCGGCGCCAGAAGCCGCGAGGCCTCCTGCAGATAGACGACGAGCTCGTCCGGCGGCAGATGCGTGGCGACGGAGATCATCGTCACAAAATCGAAGCTGCCATTGGCGAAGCCGAAGCGGACCTCGGCGCCGGGCAGCGAACCCTGCGGATTGTAAAGCGGGTGGGCGATGTCGAGCCGCTGGAAGCGGAAGCGCGGATAGGCCGGGGTGATCGTCTGGGCGCACCAGAGGATGCCCTCCATCACCGGGTCGACGCCGTCATAGCTGCCGCGTTCGTCGTCCAGATACTGCGTCAGCGGGATGGCCATGCGGCCGATGCCGCAGCCGATGTCGAAGACGCGCTCATGCGGCTTCAGGCCGCCGATTCGGATGAAGTGCCCGAGGAACTCGGCGCCGATCGCGCGATAGTCGCCATCGCCGACGAAGATCGAGTCGGGCGGCGGGTGGGGCATGAACCGGTTGGTTTGCAGCGAAGCCATCAGCCAATCGAGCTGTGGTCCGATGGGGTTGTTCTCGGGCGCCGGTTCGGGCGCGATCGGTCTCAGGGCCGTGATAGCCGTCATGCCGCGGTCGCTCTCCTGAAGCTGAAGCGGGGAACAAGGTTGGGTTCGCTCGGCGCTGGCTCGCGCAGTGCAGGTTCCGCCGCAGAGGTCTCGAAGGCTTGCATCAGCGCGTCGATCTGCGCGTCCCAGCGCCGGGTCTGGAGCCAGGCATTGTGCTGGGAGGCGGCGCCGCGCGTGTAGTCGACGCTTTTGGAGATCGACTGGCGCTCGAGGTGATAGAGCGCCGTATCCGGCGCGTAGAGGATGCCGAAGCCGGCGCGGCGAATCTTGAGGCAGAGGTCGCTGTCCTCGTAATCGCCGATGACATAGCTTTCGTCGAAGCCGCCGAGCTCGTCGAAGAGTTCGCGCGCGATGACGATGCAGGCGCCGGTGACGCCCGGAACCGGGCGCTCGATATTGGCCGGCGCATAGCTGCTCGGCATACCCTTGAAGTAATGATGGTTGAGCCAGGTGCCTTTGCTGTCGCGCTTGAAGTAAAGCCCGGCGTGCTGCAGCGAGCCGTCATCGTAGAGCAGCTTCGGCCCGACTGCTCCGACGCGGCGGCGGCGGTCGAGTTTGGCGATCAGTGCCGCCAGCCAGCCGCTTCTGCTGGGGATCACGTCGGAATTGACGAGCGCGAGAGCCTCGCCGCGCGCGTGGCGTGCGCCGGCGTTGCAGGCGGCGGAGAAGCCGCCATTGCGCCGCATCGCGACAAGCCGCATCGGCAGGCCATAGGCGAGGTAGAGCCCGCCGAGCAGATGCGCGACCTCGGCCTCGTGCTCGGGCGAGTCGAGCACATAGATCAGCTCGGCATTCTCGACGAACCAGGGATCGCCGGCGAAGGCTGCGACCTGCACGCGCAGGAAATCGTAGACGCGATAAAGCGGGATCACCACGGAAGCCTTCGGCCGACCCCAGGGCTGTCCGAATTCCTTGATCGTCGGTTCCGGACGGCTTTCGCTCAATTCGTCCTGGCAGGCAGCGAGGATCGGCGCGAGCGTCTCTTCCAGCATCGTGGCCGTCAGATATTGCGGCGGGATCGCCGCGAGGGCCCGGGCGCGGATCGTGGCCGCGTCGGCCGGCTGGACCGCCGGGCGCAGCGTCAGCGTCGTCCCGGACTTCAGCTTGATCTCGCAGCGGGGCTGCAGCACCGGCGCTCCCGCGGCGTAGTCGGAGGCGAAGGCGGCGAAGCCCGTTGCCGTGCGCGTTTCGCCTTCCGCACCCGTCGGTAGTCTCACGGGGAAGCGCTGGAGGCGGGAGAGCATGGCGATCGGCTCGCCGGCGCCGCGATGCAGCAGCACCTCCTGCAGGAGATCGTCGGGATCGCGCAGCCAGCCGCCGATCAGCAGGCCGGCACGGTTGCAGACCGCGAGGTCGAGCTCGGCCGCGGGCAGGTCGTCGTTACGGCGGACATGCTGCACCGCGAGCGGAACGCGCCGCTGCATTTCGACGGCCAGCAGCCGCCCCTGCTCGGACAGGGCTGCCAGCTGTTCGACGACCCAGTTGCGCAGGCCGTCGCGGCTCGCGGCCTTGCCCGCCCACCAGCGGCCGAGCGAGGGCGCCGCCTGACGGCCCGGCAGCGCGCGGACGATCAGGGAGCGCTCGCTCTGCAGGATCAGCAATCCGCCGCCACGAACGGGCGGCTCTTCCAGCACAAGGTGCAGCTCGCGCTTACCGCTGCGATCGGCGGCGCCGATGCGCGACTTCACATCCAGGCGGGTGAGGCCGGCACCGTCGAGGCGAGACGCCGTGCGCAACGCGCCGAAATCTGCGGGCACGAAGGTCTCGAACAGCCATTGGCCCGCGACCAGCGCCGCCGTGGGCTGCATCGCGGCCGGCTTGGCGAACAAGGTCAGCAGAAGCTGGCGCAGAAAGGACAGGTAGTTGGGAATCGCGGACAGGCCGAACAGCGGCGGCCAGGCACGCACCAGCGCATTGGCCAGCGTCACCCGGGCTTGCGGCGTGAGATCCTTCAGAATCTCTGCGGGATCGGCGAGGCCGTGGACGAGTGCAGGGTCGAAAGAGGCAGTCACATCGCCCTGCGGACCCTGATCGGAAAGCGTCGCGACGATGCTGTCATGGCCGGAGGCGCGGAAGGCGATGGCAAGCCGTTCGCGCCCGTCACGCAGGCCGAGCGAAATCGATGCGGCCGCGAGGCGTCTGCCTCCTCCCGTCAGGGCGATCGACGGCTTGCCGAAGGGGGAAGCCTCGAGTGTCCAGCAGAGCAGGAATACCGATCCGCCGAGGCGATGGAGTTCGAGCTGGGCCGGGGGTGTCACCGCAACAGGGGCGGGCGCAAGTGAAAGCATGAAGGCGTTCCTGCGGCACTGGGGAGCCTGGAGTGCCCCGTGAAGGGCGCTCCAGGACGGTGTTGGGCTGTGTCGACCCGCCCGCACATGGCTGGGCGGGTCGATGCGTCAGGATCAGGCGACCGAGAAGTAGGAGTGCGGATCGGCCTGCACCTCCTCGGCGTGCACGCCGACGAGGGTCAGGGTGTCGCCATTGCCGAGATCGATGACGGTGTTGCCGCCGACCGTGGTCGCGCGCGCCGCCACGTCCTCGGCCGAAGCCACGCCGGTGCCATTGATGTCGTGCGCGATCTGCAGCATGTCCGACCCGGCCTCGAAATCGAGGACGACATCGTTGCCGCCACCGCCGGCGAAGACGAACACGTCGCTGCCGGCGCCGCCGTGCAGAACGTCGTTGCCGGCGCCGCCGAACAGCATGTCGTCACCAGCGCCGCCCTGCAGGACGTCGTTGCCGGCGCCGCCGAAGAGCATGTCGTCACCAGCGCCGCCTTGCAGGACGTCGTTGCCGTCGCCACCATAGAGGATGTCGGCGCCATCGCCGCCCTGCAGGACGTCGTTGCCGTCGCCACCCTGCAGGATGTCGTTGCCCGGCCCGCCTTGCAGCAGGTCGTTGCCCTCGCCGCCGATCAGCACATCGTCGCCGGCATTGCCGCGCAGGATGTCGTCGCCGGCGCCGCCAAGCAGCGTATCGTTACCCTCGCCGCCGAACAGGGCGTCGTTGCCCGCATCGCCGGAGAGAATGTCGTCGCCGAGCCCGCCGAAGAGGATGTCGTTACCCTCGCCGCCGAACAGGGCATCATTGCCGCCATCGCCATAAAGCAGGTCGTTGCCTTCCTCGCCGAAGAGCGAGTCCACGCCGTCGCCGCCATGAACGATGTCATGGCCGGCTCCGGCGAGGATGACGTCGTTGAACCGACTCCCAATCAAAAAATCGTCGAATGCACTTCCTTCGATCGTCGCCATACGGCACCTCCATAGCGATCTGATGATCCCGGTCGTTCGGCGGGGACGCCGCGGAACTAAAAGTCCAGGAACGGTTCCGACAGCTCCGCATAGGTTATGCTGTCGCTCGACGACCTAAGAATTACTCAATGAGTGCGTTGCAGCAAGGATTTTGTTGTGACGATTTTGCGATGCGTCACAGTTTAGTCTTTAATTTACGGAGATAATTCTTTCGAAGATACCGTAAATATACTTCCAAATTCGAAATACGCGCCGATCTGCTGCATGCCGGCGGCAGGCCACGCCGGTCAGTCCTCGCGAAAGGCGCGGTTGAAGCTGTCGGTGAACGGCGAGACCAGATAGTCGATCGCCCGGCGTGCACCATTGACGATCATGACCTCCGCATTCATGCCGGCGTGCAGCGTAACCTTATAGTCGCGCAGGCTTTCCTGATCGATTTCGGCGCGCACGACGAAGTAGGCCGCGCCGGTCTTGTCATCGACGAGCTGATCCGGCGCGACATAGGTCACCTTCGCTTGTATCGGCGGCAGCAGACGGGAATTGAAGGCGGTCAGGCGCACGCGGGTATTGGCGCCGACGCGGACCGCATCGATGTCGCGCGGATCGACCTTCGCTTCCACGATCAGCGGTTCACGCTCCGGCACGATGTCGAGGATCGCCTCGCCGGCGGCGATCACGCTGCCGGCGGTACGCATGCGGATGTTGGCGACGATGCCTTCCTGCGGGGAGGTCACGATCAGGCGGCGCAGCACATCCTCGGCCTGCACGATGCGTTCGGTGACCTCGGAGAGCATGAGCTGGGATTCCTGGATCTCCCTTGCGATGTCGTTCTGCCGTTCGAGGCTGATCGAGAGGATTTCCAGATTGGCCCCGGCCACCGCCTGCTCCGCCTTGGCCTTGCGCGCGGCGAACTCGCCCGCCCGGCCGACGAGTTCGCTCTGCTTGGTCTGCAGTTCGACGAGCTGACTGCGCTTGGCGTAGCGCTTTTCATAGAGGTCGGCCATGATCCGGACCTCTTCGTCGATGAGCGAGCGCTGCTGAATGGTGGCATCGATCTGGGCCTTCAGCGCATCGGCCTCGGCCTGATGCTGTTCGATGACGCGCTGCTGGATTTGGATCTTGCCATCCTGAACCTGGCTGCGTGACTTGAAGAAGGTCTGCTCGGCCCGCAGCACCTCGCGTGCGATCGGCGTTTCCATGCGCGCGATATCGGCAGGGAAAGCGATGCCGGTTGCGTTCGTCTGTTCAGCGCGCAGGCGGGCGAGCTTTGCTTCCAGTCCGATGCGCTTGGCCTGCAATTGCTGCAGTTCGGCGCGGGCCCGGGCGTCTTCGAGCCGCAGCAGGGGTTCATCCTTGGCGACCCGCTCACCTTCCGCCTTCAGCAGGGTCTTCAGGATGCCGCCCTCGAGATGGCTGACGGTCTTGCGCTTGCTGTCGACCGCGACGACGCCACTCGCGACGGCGGCATTGTCGAGCCGGGCGGTGACGGCCCAGGCGCCGAAACCGCCGAAGCCGACGCCGATCGCGGCCACGCCGGCGAGGACCAGGCTGCGCAGACTCGGGACACGCTCGTCCTGCGGATCCGCATCGATCTGCACGGCCAGGGACTGTTCAGGGCGCTTGATCAAGGAACGTCCTGTCATGCCTTCACCTCACGGATCGGGGTCGGTGGGGCGGGTGCGTTGGCGGCTGGCTCCATTTCGATGCGGCCGCTTGGCGTGATCATGCCGGCGATGGCGGCGCGCGGGCCGAATTGCTGCACGCGGCCCTCGCGCAGCACGAGGAGCTTGTCGACGACCTGCATCACCGAGGGGCGATGGGCGATGAGCACGACGATGGCGCCGCCTTCGCGCGCCGCGGCGATCGCGCGGATCAGGCTCTGCTCGCCTTCTGCGTCGAGATTGGCGTTGGGCTCGTCGAGCACGATCAGCCGCGGCGAGCCGTAGAGCGCCCGCGCCAGGCCGATGCGCTGGCGCTGGCCGCCCGAGAGCGTGAAGCCGGTATCGGCGACATTGGTGTCGTAGCCGAGCGGCAGGCGGCCGATCAGCTCGTGAACCCCGGCGATGCGCGCGGCTTCCAGGATGGCGTGGGGATCGGGCTCGCGCATGCGGGCGATGTTTTCGGCGATCGTGCCGTTCAGCAGCGAAACCGATTGCGGGAGATAGCCGACCATCGCGCCGAAGGAGCCGCGTTCCCACAGGAATGTGCTGTGTCCATCGAGATAGACGCCGCCGACATTGGGCTTGAGCACGCCGACCAGAAGCCGCGCCAGCGTCGACTTGCCGGCCCCGGAAGGGCCGACCACGCCGAGCACCTCGCCCGGTTCGAGCGTGAAGGAGACGCTCTTGATCACGGTCTGCTCCGAGCCCGGCGGCGCGAAGACGACGCGGTCGACCACGAGGTCGCCCTGGCAGGGCGGGGTCGGCACCGTCTGCCGCTGCGAGCTGCGCGCCAGTACAAGGTCGCGCACCCGCTTCCAGGCGGCGGCGGCCAAGACCCATTGCCGCCAATCGGTGATCATCGAATCAAACGGCGCCAGCAGCCGGCCGCTCAGGATGCTCGCGGCCATCAGCGTTCCGGCGGTGACCTCGTTGCGGATGATGAGGGTTGCGCCGGTTGCATAGACGGCAAGCTGCATGGTCATGCGCGCGGAGCGCGTCACGGCGGCGATGAACTTGGCGCGCCGGGTGCCCATGTCGAGCTGCTCGATCATTGCGAGCTGCTGGCCGCGCCAGCGCCTGGAAAGCGCGGGCAGCATGCCCATGGCCTCGATCGTTTCGGCATGGCGCAGGCTTGCGCCGACCTCGTTGATGCTGGCGACGCCCGCCTCGTTCGCCTCCTTGAGGGTCCGGCGTGTGAGCATGTCTGACAGCACGCCGAGCAGCAGCAGGATGATCAGCGAGGCCAGGGCGACCAGCCCGTAGATCGGATGCAATGCGAAGAGAACGGCGAGGAAGATCGGGGACCAGGCCGCTTCCAGCGGGGTGGCGATGGCCGAGCTGGCGATGAAGAAGCGGATGTCGTTGAGGTCGCGAATCGCCTGGGTCGCCTGTCCCGAGCCCTGCTCCAGAGAGGAGCTCACGGCCGCCTGCAGCGCCGGCAAATTGAGCCGGCGCGCAAAAATGCTGGCCATGGTCTGGAATGTCAGGGAGCGGATGAACTCGACCGTGCCGTACAGCGTCAGGGCTCCGATGGCGATGACGAGGAGCATCGTGAGCGTGTCGTAGCTATGGCTGACGATGACGCGGTCCTGCACCTGCATCATGAACAGCGGAACGGTCAGCAGCAGCAGATTCACGCAAAGGCTGAGGAACGCCGCATAGCCGAGGCCGCCAACGAAGGATCGTTGGAGAGTTCGGATCAGGGCGTCAGGTGCCAGCATCGCAGCCTTCATGCATGACTCCGGGATCGTGATTGGGGTGCGGGATGTGGCGGCAAGACCGCCAAACACGTGCCCGCCATCAGCAAGGCAAACGTGATACGGAGGGAGTGTCAAGATTATGACAGATTAGAAATGTAGTCCATCGATTCGACGGAAAGCAAATGAGGCAAAATCATGCAAAACTTTGAATTTCGAACTAGTTTCCAGCCATATCCGGATTGATGCAATCTTAATTATTAGCCACTGAATATGGCATGTGCTTTGCCTATAGGCTGTTAGTAGAGAAAGGGGACAAACGGGGTGGATTGTTCATTTTTCGATCAGGCGGAGTAAGGGATGCACTATAAATTGCATAGCGGCGGGCAATTCCTGGGCAGATCCTTGAATGGCGATCATCGGGCGGATGGGTCCGATGATCTCGAAGACGAACCCGATCGCGGAATTTCTCCGTTCGATCTGGCTCGCGTTATCGAACGAGTCAGCCGGCGCTTTCTGGACTACCTGCGCCAGGAGCTGAACAAGCTGGGCATCGACGACATCTCGCCATCGCAGGTGATGGTGCTGATGACGATAGGGCAGGGCGAGATCGCGGTTCGCGATCTCCTGGACCGTGGACATTACGGAGGGTCCAACGCGTCCTACAATCTCAAGCAACTGGTGGAGAGTGGCTATCTCGACCGCGGGGCCTCGCCGCGCGATCGCCGGCAGGCACGGATCTCGCTCTCGTTGAAGGGGCAGATGCTGTGCGAGCGTCTGCGGCTTCTCGACGAGGCCAGCCAGTTCGGCCAGCGGCTCGAAAGCAACCGCGATACCGACCTGCGCACCACCCACGAAACCCTGCGCCATCTCGAACAATGGTGGAATGACGCGCTCCGCTACGGCGGGGTGCTACTCGCATCATGCATGTCCTATTCGTTCATCGCGCAGGATCTGGTCAGTTCGCTGCTCTGATCGCGAGCCTCGTCGCCGAGGGCGTCGAGGTGTCGCTGATCACGGAGCGCCCTGAGCAGGAGCAACCCGGCGTCAGTCAGCTGGTGTATTCGGTGGAGGAGACGTCGACGCGGCACCCCGCGCTCGCCGCCACCGAATATCACCTGCGGACGGGCGAGGCGGTGGCCCAGCTCATGGAGCGGCTGAAGAGCACCGACCCACCCGATGTCGTCCTCGGACATATCGGGTGGGGCGGGCTGCTGTTCGCCCGCGACGCGCTGCCCGATGCCGCGTTGATCGGCTACTGCGAGTATTACTATCGCAGCGCGGGGTCCGACCTGGATTTCGGCATGAGCGATCCGGTTCCAGCGGCCGACCGCTATCGCGTCCGCATGCGCAACGCCGCACAGCTTCTGGCTCTCGACACGCTGGACGCCGCCTATGCGCCGACGCGGTGGCAGCGCCAGCAATATCCGATGGCCTACCGCAAGCGAATCGCCGTCTGTCATGACGGCATCGACACGACCGTCTGCCGGCCCGATGCGGATGCGTCCTTCGTGCTGCCCGATGGCCGCGTGCTGAGACCGGGCTCGCCGGTGGTCACCTTCGTCGCCCGCGATCTCGATCCCTATCGCGGCTACCCCCAGTTCATGCGCGCTGCGGCTATTCTCGCCGCCCGCCATCCGGACCTCGTCTTCGTCGTGGTCGGCGGTGATGGAGCCGGCTACGGACGCCCGCGTTCCGATGACAACAGCTGGCGTGAGGCGATGTGCGGCGAGACCGGGCTTGGGGAGCGCATCGTCCACATTCCCTGGCTGCCTTACGAGAATCTGATTCGGCTGTTCCAGGTCTCGGCCGCGCATGTCTATCTCACCGTTCCCTTCGTTCTGTCCTGGTCGCTTCTCGAGGCCATGGCCTGTGGCTGCCTCGTCATCGGCTCGGATACGGAGCCGGTGAGGGAGGTCATCCGCGACGGAGACAACGGCCTGCTCACGCCGTTCCATGACGAGGAGCTCCTGGCCGAGCGCATCGCCGAGGCACTGGCGCAGCCGGCGCTTGCCCGCTCTCTGAGACGAGCCGCCCGCGAGACGGTGATTGCCGGCTATGAGCGGGAGCGCTGCATCGACCGGCAGATCGGCTGGATCCGCCAGTTCGGCGAATAGGGCTACGGGATATTTGTCAGCAGCGCGGTTGCTGATACCGGTGACGGATCGCCCTCCGTCGGCGGCGGCCATCGCGAGGACCAGGCAATCCCATGCGCGCGGATGTTCTAGGGCTTCAGGCGTTCATCAGCATCGCGGAGCGCGGCAGCTTCCGCGCCGCCGCCTCGCATCTCAACCTGTCGCAGACGGCGCTCAGCCACCGCATCCGCAAGCTCGAGGAATCGCTGGGCACGCCGCTGTTCCTGCGCACCACGCGTCAGGTCTCGCTGACGGCGGCCGGCACGGCGCTGCTGCCCCGCGCGCGGCGCATCTTCGAGGATCTCGGCTCGGCGCTCGACGAGGTCCGAGTCGATGTCCCGGAGGGCGATGAACAGGTCTCGCTCGGCTGCCTGCCCACGGTCGCGGT
This sequence comes from Allobosea sp. 10L417, assembly GCF_056395485.1. Classification (NCBI taxonomy): domain Bacteria; kingdom Pseudomonadati; phylum Pseudomonadota; class Alphaproteobacteria; order Hyphomicrobiales; family Alloboseaceae; genus Allobosea; species Allobosea sp. 10L417. The sequence continues at coordinate 89,449 of NZ_JBFTJP010000004.1, read as the reverse complement.
CCATTGCATGCCCTCGGTGATCGCTGCCTTCGCCAAGCGCCATCCCGGCATCGGGGTCAGGGTTCACGATAATTCGGCTTCGGAGATCGCAGACAAGGTGCAGTCCGGCGAGGCGGAGTTCGGCGTCACCATCGTGGCCGCGAATCGCTGGGATCTGGAGCTCAAGCCGGTGGTGAAGGAGCCCTTCGTACTGGTCAGCCATCGCAGCATGCCGCTCGCCCAGGCGCAGTCGCTGACCTGGGCGCAGCTGCAGGGCGAACCGCTGGTGCGCATCAGCGCCGAGACCGGCAACCGCATCCTCCTCGACGATGCGCTGGGCGCGCGGCGGGAAACGCTGACCTGGCGCTACGAGGTCCAGCGCGTCGTCACCGCGGTTAGCCTGGTGCGTTCCTGCATCGGCTATGCGGTGGTGCCGCAGCTCGCGCTCGATGTCGTCGATGCGGGCGATCTGGTCGCGGTGCCGCTGCGCTCCCCGGCGGTGACGCGCACGCTCGGCATCGTCACCCGCAAGACCGTGCCGCTGCGCCCGGTGGCGCGCGATCTCCTTTCGTTGCTGAGCCAAGCCTTGAAGCGCTCGGTCTCGGCGCGCCGAGATGAATGAAATTAATCAATCGCTGCATTCTTATCATTTGATGAAGCAATGAGCCTGCTCCACCCTTGCTGCGGGAAGAAACGCACAAGGAGTGGCGACGATGGCTGGAACAGCCGCGATCGCGTTCATCGGGTTCGGCGAGGTCGGGCAGGTCTTTTCGCGGGGTCTCGTCGCCAATGGCGCGACCGGAATCCGGGCCTATGATCTGCTGTTCGGCAGCGATGCCGGGCTGCGGCTGGAGGATGCGGCGCGGCAGATCGGGGTGACCTGCGGCTCCTCGCCCGGCGAGGCCTGCGCTGAGGCGAGTTTCATCTTCTCTGCCGTGACGGCCGATCGCGCCGAGGCTGTCGCCGCCGAGGCGGCGCGTTGGCTGAAACCCGGCCAGATCTTCGTCGACGTGAACTCTGCCGCACCCTCGACAAAGCAGCGGGCGGCGAAGGCGGTCGAGGCGAGCGGCGCTGATTATGTCGAGGCTGCGGTGATGGCGCCGGTGCTCAAGCCCGGCCTCAAGGTCGCCATCCTCGCCGGCGGCCCGAAGGCGCGGGCAGCGGCCGGGACGCTCAACGAGCTCGGCATGAACCTGACGCCGGTCTCCGAGATGTTCGGCCGGGCGTCGGCGATGAAGCTGTGCCGCAGCATCGTCATCAAGGGGTTGGAGGCGCTGATGGTGGATTGCGCTGCTGCCTGCGAGGCCTGGGACGTCAAGGACCCGGTTTTCGCCAGCCTGCACGCGACCTTTCCCTCGATCGATTTCCATGCGCTCGCCGCCGACATGCGCGAGCGCGTCGCGACCCATGGCATCCGCCGGGCAGCGGAGATGCGCGAGGCGGCCGAGATGCTTGCCGCGGCCGGGCTCGCACCGGGCCTCGCCAGTGCCATCGCCGACGCCCAGGAGCGCGGTGCGCGCCGGAAGGGAGGCGCTTGATGACGCTCGATCGTCGCTCCGTTCTGGCCGGTCTCGGAACGGCCGGTCTCGCAGGGCTCCGTCCGGTGCGGGCCCAGCAGGGCTGGCCGAGCCAGGTCATCCGCCTCGTCGTGCCGTTCACGCCGGGCGGCAGCACCGACGTGCTGGCCCGGCTGATCGTCGCCAAGCTTGAACAGACGATCCCGGGCAAGGGCTTCGTGATCGAGAACCGGCCGGGCGCCGGCGGCATGACGGCGGCGGGGCAGGTCGCGAAGTCCGAGCCCGACGGCCACACGCTGATGATGGGCCATATCGGCACGCTGGCCTTCGCGCCCTCGCTCTACCCCAGTGTGCCCTACGATCCGGTCAAGGATTTCCAGCCGGTCGCGCTCGTGGCGATGGTGCCGAACATCCTCGCGATCAACCCGAAGCTGCCGGCCAAGACGCTCGGCGAGTTCATCGCCTACGCCAAGGCGAATCCCGGCAAGCTGAACTACAGCTCCGGCGGCCAGGGCAGCGCCGCGCACATCGCGACGGCCTATCTCACCTATCGTGCCGGCATCGACGCCGTGCATGTGCCCTATCGCGGTACCTCGCCTTCGGTGAACGATCTCGTCGCCGGCAATGTCCAGTTCACGCTGACCGGCGGCCCGGCCGTCCTGCCGCTGTCGGAAGGCGGGCAGCTCCGGGTGCTCGGCGTCGCCAGCCGCGAGCGCGTCGGCTTCGCGCCGGACCTGCCCACGCTAGCGGAAGCCGGGCTGCCCGATTTCGAGGCAGTGCAATGGTACGGGGTGGTGGCGCCGGCCCGGACGCCGCGCCCGATCGTCGACAGGCTCAACCGCGAGATCAACGCCCTGCTGACCCAGCCGGATTTCGCGGCGGCGCTCGCCCGGGACGGTGCCATCGCGCGGCCGGAATCGCCGGACCGGTTCGGCGAGCTGATCGCGTCGGAATTGGCGCTCTGGCGCGACGTCGTCACGCGCGCCGGCATCAAGGCGGGAGAGTGAGGCGATGGGGCAGATCGCCGTTCCCTGCATGCTGATCCGCGGCGGCACCTCGAAGGGGGCCTATTTCCTGCACGACGATTTGCCGGAGGATATCGCGGCGCGCGATGCCTTCCTGCTTGCCGTCATGGGTTCGCCCGACAAGCGGCAGGTGGACGGCCTCGGCGGCGCGCATCCGCTGACCAGCAAGGTCGCGATCGTCTCAGCATCGAGCGAGCCGGGCTGCGACATCGATTTCCTGTTCGCGCAGGTCGGCATCGAGACGGCGCAGGTCGATACGACGCCGAACTGCGGCAACATTCTCGCCGGCATCGGGCCGTACGCACTGGCGCGCGGGCTCATCAAGGCGAGCGGCGCGCGGACGACCGTCCGTGTCCGGACCATCAATACCGGCACCATCGCCGACCTGACGATGGATACGCCCGGCGGCGAGGCCAGCGCCGAGGGCAGCGCGCGTATCGACGGCGCGCCGGGCACGTCGGCGCCGATCGATATCGGTTTCCTCGATGCGGAAGGTTCGGTCTGCGGGGCGCTGCTGCCAACCGGCAACGTCGTCGATGTGATCGAGGGCGTGCCTTGCACGCTGATCGACAATGGCATGCCGGTGATCGTGATGCGCGCCGCCGATGTCGGCCGCACCGGTTACGAACCGCGCGAGCAACTGAATGAGGATACCGAGTTGAAGGCGCGGATCGAGCGTATCCGCCTCGCTGCGGGGCCGCTGATGAATCTCGGCGACGTGGCGAAGAAGGTTGTGCCCAAGATTGCGTTGGTCGCGCCGCCGCAAGCCGGCGGCTCGATCTGTACGCGCAGCTTCATCCCGCATGAATGCCATGACTCGATCGGCGTCTTCGCCGCGGTGACGGTGGCGACCGCCGCCGTGCTGCCCGGTTCGCCCGCGGCCTCCGTCGCGGCAATGCCCGCGGGTCGCCAGCGTACGGTTCCGGTCGAGCATCCAACAGGAGAGTTCACCGTGACGCTGACGGTGGGGGGGACGGCCGAGCGGCCGGTGATCGAGAGGGCCGGGCTGCTGCGGACCGCACGCATCCTGATGGAAGGCCGCGCCTTCGTACCGGCGCGCGCCCTGGCGGCACATGCGGGCGGTGCCCGCCGCGCTGCCGAATGAAGTGAGAGAGGGCTGAATTCCGATGGCGAACCTGCAGAAGACAGGTCTGGTGATCACGGCGCATCCCGGCGATTTCGTCTGGCGGGCGGGTGGCGCCATCGCGCTGCATGCGAAGCGCGGCATGCGCGTGAAGATCCTCTGCCTGTCCTATGGCGAACGCGGCGAGAGCCAGTTCGCCTGGAAGAAGACCGGCGTCAGCATGGAGGAGGTCAAGGCCCAGCGCCGCGAGGAAGCGGAGACCGCGGCCGAGCTGCTCGGCGCCGAGATCGAGTTCATGGATGCGGGGGATTATCCGCTGCGCACGACGCCCGCAATGCTCGACCGCGCCATCGACATCTTCCACGAGCTTGGGCCCAGCTTCGTGCTGACGCATGCCCTTGAAGATCCCTACAATGTCGACCACCCCGAGGCGACGCGCTTTGCCCAGGAGGCGCGCATCATCGCGCAGGCCGCCGGGCACAAGCCCGACCCGGAGCGCGCCTATGCAGCGCCGCCGGTCTTCCTGTTCGAGCCGCACCAGCCCGAGCAGTGCAATTTCAAGCCGAACGTCATCCTCAACATCGACGAGGTCTGGGAGCAGAAGCGCCGGGCCTTCGAGATCCTCGCCGCGCAGAAGCATCTCTGGGAATACTACACCCGCGTCGCGCTCAATCGCGGCATGCAGGGCGGCCGCAACTCGGGCAAGGCGATGACCTATGGCGAGGCCTATCAGCGGCTCTTCCCGGAAGCGCTGGAGGCGCTGGCATGACCCCTGTCGTTATTCGCACCAAAAAGCGCGCGCCGGCTGCGGCGACGGCCGACCTCAAGGAGCTGGGCGTCTCGACCGCGCATGAGGCCATGGGCCGGAGCGGGCTGATGAAGCCCTATATGCGGCCGATCTATCCGGGCGCGCAGATCGCCGGCGGGGCCGTCACCGTGCTCGCCCAGCCCGGCGACAACTGGATGATCCATGTCGCGATCGAGCAGGTGCAGCCGGGCGATGTGCTCGTCGTCGCCTGCACCACCGACAACACCGACGGCATGTTCGGCGACCTGCTCGCGACCTCGCTCAGGGCGCGCGGCGGCGCCGGCCTCGTCATTGATGCCGGCGTGCGCGATGTGCGGGTTTTGACCGAGATGGGCTTTCCGGTGTGGTCGCGTGCGATCTCGGCCAAGGGCACGGTCAAGGCGACGCTGGGCTCGGTCAATGTGCCCGTCGTCTGTGCCGGGGCGCTCGTCCAGCCCGGCGACGTGATCGTCGCCGACGACGACGGTGTCGTTGTGGTGCCGCGGCTGGAGGCGGAGGCGGTGGCGGCGGCCGGCCGCAAGCGCGAGGCCGCCGAGGAGGAGAAGCGTCGGAGGCTGGCCTCTGGCGAACTCGGGCTGGACATGTACGCTATGCGCGAAGGCCTCGCCAAAGCAGGCCTGGTCTATCGCGACGACGATTGAGACGACGAACGGGCTTCGCAGAAAGCCAGATCAGGGGAAGGGAACGGCAATGACGCATCGCAGGACGATTCTGGGTGGCATGCTCGGGCTGGCGCTCGCCACCTCGACGAGCGGGTTCGCGCTGGCGCAGGAGGCGGTGAAGATCGGCCTGATCCTGCCGATGACGGGGCCCTTCGCCTCGACCGGCAAGCAGATCGACGCGGCGGTGAAGCTCTTCCTCGTGAAGGAAGGCGCGGTTCATGGCGGGCGCAAGCTCGAGGTGATCCTCAAGGACGATGCCGGCAATGCCGATGCGACGCGCCGCCTCGCGCAGGAACTGGTCGTCAACGACAAGGTTTCGGTGCTTGCCGGTTTCGGCCTGACGCCGCTCGCCATGGCGACCGCACAGGTCGCGACGCAGGCCAAGGTGCCGGAGGTGGTCATGGCGGCGGCGACCGCCTCGATCACCGAGGCTTCGCCATATATCGTGCGGACCTCATTCACCCTGCCGCAGGCCTCGGAGCCGATGGCCGACTGGGCCGCCGCAAACGGCATCAAGAAGGTCTTCACCGTCGTCACCGATTACGGGCCGGGTATCGATGCCGAGACCTCCTTTGCGGCCAAGTTCAAGGCGGCGGGCGGCACGGTGGAGAGCGTACGCGTGCCGCTGCGCAACCCGGATTTCGCGCCCTTCCTGCAACGGGTCTCGGAAGCCAAGCCCGATGCGCTCTTCGTCTTCGTGCCATCGGGCATCGGAGCGCAGTTCATGAAGCAATTCGTCGAGCGCGGGCTCGACAAGGCCGGCGTCAAGCTGATCGGCCCCGGCGACGTGGTCGATGACGACATCCTCGAAGGCATCGGCGATGTCGCTGTTGGCGCGATCACCACGCATCACTATTCCGCTGCGCATGACAGCCCGGCGAACAAGGCCTTCGTCGAGGCCTTCCAGAAGGCCAATCCCGGCATGCGGCCGAACTTCATGGCGGTCGGCGGTTATGACGGCATGAAGCTGATCGCCGGGGCGTTGGAAGCGACCAAGGGCGATGCCAGCGGCGATAAGCTGATCGCGGCGATGAAGGGCGCTTCCTGGGAGAGTGTGCGCGGGCCGGTCAAGATCGACCCCGACACCCGCGACATCATCCAGAACATCTATGTCCGGAAGACGCAGAAGGTCGGCTCGGATCTCCACAATGTCGAGTTCGCGACGATCAAGGACGTCAAGGACCCGGTGAAGGCCCGCAAGTGACGGGCAGACATCCGACCGTAGCGGATCGACGCGCATGTTGACCATCCTGTTCGACGGCGTCGCCTATGGGATGGTGCTGTTCGTGCTCGGCTGCGGGCTCTCCGTGACGATGGGGTTGATGAACTTCGTCAACCTCGCCCACGGCGCCTTCGCCATGCTCGGCGGCTATGTCGCCGTGCAGGCGATGCAGCGGCTCGGGGTGCCTTTTCTGGCCAGCCTGCCGCTGGCCTTCTTCGCAGCGGCGCTGGTCGGGATCGTGCTGGAGCGGCTGATCTACCGGCCGATGTATGCCAAGAGCCATCTCGACCAGGTGATGTTCTCGATCGGGCTGGTCTTCATGGCAGTGGCCGGCACGGACTGGCTGATGGGCTCGACCCAGCAGTTCATCCATTTGCCGCCCTGGCTGCAGGGGCGCTTCGAGATCGCCGGCATCGGCATCGGTCGCTACCGGCTCTTCGTCATCGTCATCTGCGGTTTGCTGGCCTTCTCCCTGCAATGGGGCTTCACCCGCACCCGCTTCGGCAGCCGGCTCCGGGCGGCGGTGGACGATGCGCGGGTTGCGCGCGGGCTCGGCATCCCGGTCAACCGGCTTTTCGCACTGACCTTCGCACTCGGCTGTGGCCTGGCTGGGCTGGGCGGGGCGCTCGGGATCGAACTCATGGGCCTCGATCCGACCTTTCCATTGAAGTTCATGATCTACTTCCTGATCGTCGTGACCGTCGGCGGCACCTCCAGCATCACCGGCCCGTTCTTCGCCGCGATGCTCCTCGGCGTCGCCGATGTCGTCGGCAAATATCTCGTGCCAGAGATCGGTGCCTTCATCATCTACGCGCTGATGGTCGTGCTGCTGATCACCAGGCCGCACGGGCTGTTCGCGAGGGCGCGGGCATGAGGGCGGAAACCTTCGACAGCCGCGTGAGGCAGGCACTCTATGCGGGCCGTCGCTGGCACCCGGCCGAGATCGCCTTCTGGCTTCTCGCCTTTGCCGCCTTCCTGCTGTTTCCGCGCAACCTCCTGCTGCTCAACGAGATCGCGATCCTCGCCCTGTTCGCTCTCTCCCTCGATCTGATCCTCGGCTATGCCGGCATCGTCTCGCTGGGGCATGCCGCCTTCCTCGGCATGGGCGCTTATGCGGCGGGGCTCTTCGCCAAGCATGTCGGGGGGGATCCGTTCGCTGGCCTCCTCGTCGGCATGGGTGCGGCGGGGCTACTTGGCCTCGTCACCAGCCCGCTCGTGCTGCGCGGCACCGATCTGACGCGGCTGATGATCACGCTCGGCGTGGCGCTGATCCTCTACGAGCTGGCGAATTCCTTCGGCTCGCTGACCGGGGGTGCCGATGGTTTGCAGGGCATCATGATGGCGCCGGTGCTCGGCTTGTTCGACTTCGATCTCTTCGGCCGCACCGCCTATTTCTATTCGCTTTCGGTGCTGTTCGTCCTGTTCCTGATCGCGCGGCGGGTGGTGCATTCGCCCTTTGGCCTGTCGCTACGCGCGATCCGCGACAACCCGCTGCGGGCCTCGGCTTCGGGCGTGCCGAATGCGCGCCGGCTCGCCGCCGCCTACACGCTCGCCGCAGCCTATGCCGGGGCGGCGGGCGCGCTGCTCGCCCAGACCACGCAATTCGTTTCGCTCGACGTGCTCGACTTCCACCGTTCGGCCGATCTGATGCTCGTGCTGATCATCGGCGGCGCCGGCTATCTCTATGGCGGGCTCATCGGCGCCATCGCCTTCAAGCTGCTGCAGGACGCGATCGCGACGTTCACGCCGCAATACTGGATGTTCTGGATCGGGCTCTTCCTCGTGCTCTTCGTGCTCGGTGGGCGCGAGATCATCCATGGCGCGATCAAGACTATCGCGGGCCGCTTCGCCCGGTTCGGGCGGGGAGGGGCATGATGAACATCGCCCTCCGGACCGTCGATCTGAGCAAGAGCTTCGGCGGCATCACCGCTACCGACCATGTCGATTTCACGCTGGCGAAAGGCGCGCGCCATGCGTTGATCGGCCCGAACGGCGCCGGCAAGACCACCTTCGTCAACCAGTTGACCGGCGTGCTCAAGCCGAGCTCTGGCCGCATCGAATTGATGGGCGAGGACATCACCAGGCTGCCGCGCGAAGCACGGGTGAAGCGCGGGCTCGCGCGCACCTTCCAGATCAACCAGCTCTTCGCGAGGATGACGCCGCTGGAGATGATCGCGCTCGTCACTTCCGAGAGGCTCGGCCGTGGCAGCCATCCGTTTCGCGCGCTCGACCGTGACACGGAACTCGTCAGCCAGGTCTCGGAAATCCTGACCCGCTTCCGGCTCGACGACATCATGGATCGGACGATCGCGACGCTGCCCTACGGCAAGCAGCGCCAGATCGAGATCGCCGCCGCCTTCGCCGCGCGGCCCTCGGTGCTGCTGCTCGACGAGCCGGCGGCCGGCGTGCCGGAGGCCGAGCGGCGTGAATTGATGCAGACGGTGGCCGATCTGCCAGACGACGTTTCCGTGCTGCTGATCGAGCACGACATGGACCTCGTCTTCCGATTCGCCACGCGCATCACCGTGCTGGTCAATGGCCGCGTGCTGGCGGAGGGAACTCCGGAGGAGATGGCACGCGATCCGGCCGTCCGTGCGGCCTATCTCGGCGAGGACGCCCATGTCTGAGCTCTTGAAGATCGAGAAGCTCAGCGCTGGCTATGGCGAGGCGCAGGTGCTGTTCGATATCGACCTTGCGCTGGCCGAAGGGCATTCGCTTGCTTTGCTCGGCCGCAACGGCGTCGGCAAGACGACGCTGGTCAACAGCATCATCGGCGTCACCCGCCGCCGTGGCGGTCGGATCGTGCTGGCCGGGCGCGACCTGACCACTGCCTCGCCCGAGCAGCGGGCCCATGCCGGCATCGGCTGGGTGCCGCAGGAACGCAATATCTTCAAGTCGCTGACGGTGCTGGAAAACCTGACGGCGGTGGCGCGGCCGGGGCCATGGGACACCGCCCGCGTCTTCCGCATGTTCCCGCGCCTGGCCGAACGCAAGGCCAATCTCGGCAATCAGCTCTCCGGCGGCGAGCAGCAGATGCTGGCGATCGGCCGGGCGCTGATGCTCAACCCGAAGCTCCTGCTGCTCGACGAGCCGACCGAGGGGCTGGCCCCGATCATCGTCGAGGAACTGCTGCGGGCGCTGAAGACTTTGTTCCGCGAGGAAGGGCTTTCCGCGATCGTCATCGAGCAGCATGCGCGCAAGATCCTCGAGCTGACGGACGACGCCATCGTGCTCGAACGCGGCCGCATCGTTCTCGCCGAGCGCAGCGCCACTCTCATCGCCGAGCCCGAACAGCTCGAACATCACCTCGGCCTTGCCGCCGCCTGACCATCAAGAACCGGGAGGAACAATCATGACACAGAGAACAAAGCCGCCGTTCCGGGGAGATATGGTCGGCAGCCTGCTGCGCAGCGCGCCGGTGAAGGATGCCCGCGCCAAGGTCGCCGCCGGCGAAATGGACAAGGCCGAGCTGACCCGGATCGAGGACGAGGAGATCAAGACACTCGTCCGCAAGCAGGAGGAGATCGGGCTGCAGGCGGTGACCGACGGCGAGTACCGCCGCGCCTTCTGGCACTTCGACTTCCTCGACGGCCTGACCGGCGTCACGACCTACGAGACCGACGCAGGCATCCAGTTCAAGGGCGTCGCGACCAAGGGGCATGGCATCCGCGTCACCGGCAAGCTCGACTTCCCGGCGGATCACCCGCATCTGGCTCATTTCAAGTTCCTGGCCTCGGTCACCAGCCGCGTGCCGAAGATGACCATTCCGAGCCCGTCCATGCTGCACTATCGCGGCGGGCGGAAGGCGGTCGATCCGTCCGTCTATCTCAGGATGGAGGATTATTACGAAGACCTCGCCAAGGCCTACGCCAAGGCGATCAAGGCCTTCTACGACGCCGGCTGTCGCTATCTGCAGCTCGACGACACCAGCCTGTCCTATTTCTGCGATCCCGAGCAGAGGAAGATGCTGGCTGAGCGCGGCGACGATCCCGACAAGCTGATCTTCATCTATCGCGACGTGCTCAATGCCGCGCTGAAGGCGAAGCCGGCCGACATGCAGATCACCACGCACACCTGCCGCGGCAACTTCAAATCGACCTTCATCGCCTCGGGCGGCTATGAGCCGGTGGCCGATCTCGTCTTCAACCAGATCGATGTCGACGGCTATTTCATGGAGTGGGACGACGACCGCTCCGGCGGATTCGAGCCGCTGCGCTTCCTGCCGAAGGGCGACAAGCAGGTCGTCCTCGGCCTCGTCACCTCGAAATTCGGCGAGATCGAGAGCAAGGACAACCTCAAGCGCCGTATCGAGGAAGCCGCCAAGTTCGCGCCGCTTGAGCAGCTCTGCCTGTCGCCGCAATGCGGCTTCGCCTCGACCGAGGAAGGCAATGTGCTGGCCGAGGACGAGCAATGGGCCAAGCTCTCGCGCATCCTCGACGTTGCCAAGGAAGTCTGGGGATGAGCAGCGAACCCTGTTTCGACATCGCCCATCTCGGCCATGTCGAGCTCTTCACCGATAAGCCCGAGGCGAGCCTCGACTTCTTCGTCAATGTCTTCGGGCTGACGGAGAGCGGGCGTGAGGGTAATTCGGTTTATCTGCGCGCCTGGGACGATTACGAGTTCCACACGCTGAAGCTCACGGCGTCGAAAACGACCGGCGTCGGCCATATCGGCTACCGCACCTCGAGCGAGGCGGCGCTGCGGCGCCGCGTTGCAGCGATCGAGGCGATGGGCGCCGGCATCGGCTGGAGCGAGGGCGATCTCGGCCATGGACGGGCCTATCGCTTCCGAGACCCCGACGGCCACATTTTCGAGATCTATTTCGACACCAACAAATATGTCGCGCCCGACAATGAGCGGCCGGCGCTGAAGAATCAGGCGCAGCGCAATCATGGTCGCGGCTGCGCCGTGCGCCGGCTCGACCACCTGAACCTGCTGGCGCAGGATGTCGCGGTGATCCGCGACTTCATGCCGAAGGCGCTGGGCAGCCGCATCACCGAGCAGATCGTGCTGGATTCGGGGGAAGTCGGCGGCTGCTGGTTCACCGTCAACAACAAGAGCTACGACATCGCCTATACGCGCGACCACACCAAGGCGCAGGGGCGCTTCCATCACGTCACCTATGCGGTGGACCAGCGCGAGCACATCCTGGAAGCGGCCGATCTCTTTCTGGAGAATGGCGTCTTCATCGAGACCGGGCCGCACAAGCACGCGGTGCAGCAGACCTTCTTCCTCTATGTCTACGAGCCCGCCGGCAACCGCGTCGAGATCGCCAATGCCGGGGCGCGGCTGATTCTCGATCCCGACTGGCAGACTGTGACCTGGACCGAGACCGAGCGGAAGAAGGGACAGGCCTGGGGGCTCAAGACGATCGAGAGCTTCCATACGCACGGCACGCCGCCGGCGGCGTAGCCCGGGCGGTCTCCGTTCAGGCCATCACCAGCCCGCCGTCGACATGCAGCGTCTGGCCGGTGACGAAGCCGCTCCAGACGCTGGCGAGGAAGAGCACGGGGCCGGCGATATCGGCGGGCGTCGCGATCCGGCGCAAAGGCGTCTGGGCGATCAGCATCTCGCGCACCTCCTCCGGTGTCGTCTCGCTCGCCTGCGTCGGGTAGACCAGCCCCGGAGCGACGCAGTTCACCCGGATGCCGAGCGGGCCAAGCTCTGCCGCGAGGTTGCGGCTGAAGCCGATGAGCGCCGCCTTGGCGGTGGTGTAGTCGTGATAGGGAATGCTCGGCCGCGTCACCAGATCGCTCGCGACATTGACGATGCTGGCACCGCTGCGGCGCTGGAGCAGCGGCAGCATCGCCCGGCTGACCGTGTAGGCCGCCTTCACTGCACCCTCGAACTGCTGGCCATAGGCCTCCCAGGGCATCTCCCAAAAGCGAGCGCGATTGTCCGGGTCGAAGCGATAGGGCGCGAAGGCATTGTTGACGACGACGTCGAGCCGCCCGACCTCCTCCGCAATGCGCGCGGCCATGGCGGAGACCGCTTCCGGGGCGGTGACGTCGGTTGCGATGGCGAGCGCCTCGCCGCCAAGTGCGCGGCACTCGGCTGCGACGGCTTCGGCCGCCGCCTCGTTCGTCCGGTAGTTGACGACGACGATCCCGCCTTCGGCAGCGAAAGCCCTGGCGATTGCCGCGCCGATCCCGCGGCTCGCGCCAGTGACGAGGATGGCTCGGTCGCGGAATTTCACGGCGCGCCGTCCTTCAGCGGGAGGAGATCGCTCTTTACGATTTGGTTCATGTCGAGCGGGCGGGCGATCAGGCCGAGGCTGCGGAAGGTATCGGCGCCCTTCTGCAGGGCATCGAGATCGAAGCGGCCGAGACCCTCGCGCTCCGTCATCGGCGAGACGCTGGAGAGGTTGCGCAGCTTGATGATCTCGAGATTGACCGCTTCGTCGCGGCCGTTGATGGCGCGGGTGACGGCGAGGCGCGCGGCCTCTTCGGGCTTCGCGATCATCCAGGCGGCGGAGTCGCGATAGGCGGCGAGGAAGCGCTTCAGCAGCGGCTTGTTCTGCTCGTAGAAGGCTTCCTTCACCACGAAGATGTCGCTGGGAAGGTTGAGCTGGTCGCGGACTTCGATGACATCCGCCTCGCCCAGTCCCTTGGCGCGGGCAACGAGCAGGCCGGTATCGGTCGCGGCGGTGGCATCGACCTGCCCCTGCATCAGCGGCGCGAAATTGAGCAGGCCGGTCGGCTGGATGGTGACGTCCTTCTCGCCGAGACCAACCTGATGCAGCAGCACGAGCAGGTTCTGATAGGTGCCGCTGGCGAGGCTGTAAACGCCGATGCGCTTGCCCTTGAGATCGGCGGCGCTGCGGATGCCACTGGTTTTCAGCGCGACGACGTTGAAGACGTTCTGCGGATAGATGTTGTAGATCGCGACGAGCTTCTCGCCCTTGTCGAGCGCGATGTAGAGCGAGGCGGGGTCGGTGAAGGCGATATCGGCCTGCCCCGTCAGCATGTTCTGGATCGCCGCGCCGCCGCCATTGCCGGGCACATAGTCGAGCGCGATTCCCCTGGCCTTGAAGAAGCCCTTGTCCGGCTCGGCCAGCAGGTTGGTGATCTCGCTGATCGGCTGGCTCCAGCCGGCGACGGTGACCTTGTCCAGCTGCTGCGCCATGGCGGGGGCGGCGATGAGGCACGACAGGGCAAGAGCAAGGAAGGCGCGGCGGATTGGCATGGATCTAGCCTTTCGAGAAACGGTGCAGGACGCGGCGCTCGATGAGGCGGACGGCCTCGTAGAGCAGCATGCCCAGCGCGGTGATGACGATGAAGAGCGCGAAGATCAGGCTCGAATCCATCACGCTCTGCGCGGCGATGATCGAGGCGCCCAAGCCGGTGCGCCCGCCGATGAACTCGCCGACCACGGCGCCGACAAGCGCGAGCACGACAGCGACGCGCAGGCCCGCCATGATGACGGGAAGGGCAGCGGGCAGCTTGAGGCGCAGCAGGGTCTGGAGGCGGCTCGCGCGGAGCATGCGGAAGAGTTCGCGCTTGGCCGGATCGACCTCGCTCACGCCGGTCAGCGTGTTCTCCATTAGCGGGAAGAAGCAGATCAGCGCGGTGATGACGATCGTCGGCGTCATGCCGAAGCCGAACCAGATGATGAAGAGGGGCCCGAGCGCGAGCTTGGGCACGAGCTGGCTCGCCAGCACATAGGGGCGCAGCAGGCGGCTGAGCGCCGGCACTTCCGCCAGAATGATGCCGACACCGAGCCCGATGACGGCGCCGATGCCAAGGCCGAGCGCCATCTCCGCGGCCGTGACGGCAAGATGAGGCCAGAGCCGGCCGGTGGCGATCTCGCTCCAGAGCGTCGCGAGCACGGCGGAGGGGGGCGGGAGGACGAGCGCCGACAAGCCGCCGAGCCGGCACCAGATCTCCCAGCCCCCGAGCAGGGCGAGCAGCAGCAGGAGGGAGGGCAGGCGCGCGGTCATGCAGCCGGCCTCCGGCTCGTTGCGGCCGTCGCCTCGCCATCCATGGCGTCGCGCAGCTCATGGCAGGAGGCGGCGAATCCGGGAGCGTAGCGCATGTCGCGGTGGCGCGGGCGGGGCAACTCGATGCGGCGCGCATGGGTCAGGCTGCCAGCGGCCATCACCGCGACCTTGTCGCCGAGATAGACGGCCTCGCCGATGTCATGGGTGACGAAGAGCGCGGTGGTGCCGTTGAGTGCGCAGAGCCGCAGCAGGTCATCCTGCAATTCCTCGCGCGTCAGTGCGTCGAGCGCGGCGAAGGGTTCGTCGAGCAGCAGCAGATCGGGATTGTCGACCAGCGCACGGGCGACAGCGACGCGGCTCTGCTGGCCGCCCGAGAGTTCGGAGGGCCGGCGCGCGGCGAAATCCACCAGACCGATGCGGGCAAGCAAATCGAGTGCCGCGTCACGGTCGGCTCCCGTCGGCCGGCGCTTCAGCGAAATCGGCAGCAGCACGTTGTCGAGGGCGCTCAGCCAGTCGAGCAGCGTCGGGGCCTGGAAGACGAAACCGGCGCGGGCGCTCGGGCCATGCAGCGCCTCGCCGCCGATGCGGATGGCGCCTTCGCTCGGCATGAGCAGGCCGGCCGCGAGCTTCAGCAGCGTGGTCTTGCCGCAGCCGCTGCGACCCAGCAGGCAATGGATCTCGCCGCGCGGGATCGCCCAGTCGACGCCGTCGACGACCGCGGAACCTGCCGCGCCATAACGATAGCGGACCTGTTTGATTGTGACGAAATCGGACATGGCAGGGTCAGTCGACATAGGGCGCGAACCCCTCTGCCGCCGCTTCCGTCGATTGCTCGATCTCGGTGAAGGTGGCGAGGTCGAGCAGGCTGAAGCGCCCGTCATGATGCCAGCCGGCTTCCGGTGCGGTCATCCGGCCCAGCGGGGCGATGCGGCTGATGCCGACTTCGCCCAATTGCTCCGCGAGCCGGAACAGCCTCTCGGGGGCTGCGGCGGCGCCCGCCGTTTGCAGGAAGCTGCGATAGGGCGCGACGAGGGCGGGGACGTCATCGAGGCTTTCGACCGAGACCAGCTCGAGCGTGCGGTTCAGGCCGGTCGGGTTCAGGGCTTCCGGCGCATCGACATGAACCACGCTCCAGCCATCGCTGGGCTCGCCGAGGAGTTCCGCAGTGCCTTCCAGCGCGCGCATCTCCTGTGCGCCGCGCCATGCGGCGATGGAAGAGGCTTCGCCTTGCGAAAGCGCGCGGCGGGGGTGGCGGGAGGCGAGGGCGGCGAGTTCGTGCGCGACGTAGCGCGCGAATTCGGCGGGGCTGACGCGTCCACCGCGCTCGACGAAGAGCATTTGCGGCGAATAGCAGCCCTGCTGCTCGTAGCGTGCGACGTCATGGGCGGCGAGCCGGGCCAGGGCCGGAGCCTTGCGGCTGTCGAGCGCTTCGCGCGCGATCACGCCGAAGCCGATCTTGTGGCCATGCGGCAGGAAGCGGGTCGTGATCGGCAGTTTCGCACGCAGTGCCGCGAGCGTGTCGTTGCCGCCATAGGCCATGACGGTGTCGGCCGCGCGCAGGAACGCCGGTTCGGCAGCCGCTTTGCCGCCCTTCCACCAGACGATGGCGAGGCATTCGCCGAGTTCCGGGTCGATTTCGGCGAGGAGGCCCGCGAACCAACCGGCCGTCAGCGGCTCGGCCGAAGCGAGCTTGCCGACGCTGCCGGCCTTGACCAGCAATCCGCAGATCAGGCTCCAGAGCGAGAGCGCCGGGACGTTGCCGGCCCAGACATGCAGCAGGAGCTCTGGGCCATGGGCGCGCAGGTAACCGCCCTTGGCCGTCGGCTGGAAGCCGTCGAGCATGGCGGGATTGGCGAAATCCTCGGCCAGGAAGCGCAGGAGCTGCGGGCGCCGGAAGGTCTTGAGATAGCCGGTCAGGCCGAGCCGGACCGTCTCGCGGTCATAGCCGGTGACGATCGGTAGAAGGTGCTCGGCCTTGCGCCGTAGCGGGTGCTGTCGGTCGAGCAGGCGCGCGACGGCGGCGTCGATCGCCGCGACGATGCGCGCCGTGTCCATCCGCTTCAGCCGGGCGCGGGCATTGTTGCGCACATGCTCGCAGAGCGTCGCAGCCTGAGCCTCGTCGAGTTCCGGCAGCGCGACCGAGACGCTCTCGCCCCAGGCGCTGTGGCCGACCTCGCGCCAGCGCAGTGCCTCACGGCTCAGGCCCGGCAGATGGCCCGCATGCTCGATCACGTCCGTCAGCCCCGCGCCGCGGCGAGGAACTCCGCCACAGCGACCGAGCAGCCCTTCGAGGCCTCGCCATCGACACGGCCGAGCAGCTTGAAGCCTCCCGGCACGATCTCGCCGGCATCCTCGGTCAGGATCGCCGCGACGCAGTTGAAATGGGCGAGGTCGTGATGGACGATCACGCCGCGCTCGCCCTCCGGCAAATCCGCTCCGCTCAGCGGATCGACGACGCGGCTGCGGATCCAGTGCGGGCCGGATTTCACCGACGGGCAGACCGCATTGCCGTCGTCGTAGAGCTGCGAGCTCAGCTCGGTCATGCCGTACATGTTGATGCAGGATGAGCGCGGCACGCCGAAGGCGGCGGCGAGCCCGTCATAGAATTCGTCCGGCGTAAGTTCGCGCGACTGGCCCTTGAAGCCGCCGGTGTCGAGGATGAGGCTGCCTTCCGGCAGAGCAAACCGCAGGCCGCGTGCCGCGAGCTCATCCATCAGTGGCACGAAGGAATAGCTCGCGCCGAGCAGGGCATAGGGCTCGCCGCTGGCCTCGGCCTGCGCGAGCGCCGGCAGTAAACGATCCAGATCGAGACCGGCGGCGCCAATGAAGACCTGGGAATCGGGCGTTCCGCATTCGCGCCGGGCGAGCCCGAGATAATGCCCGAGCGAGGAATTCGGCAGCGCCGTCTCATCTGGGAAGAGGATGCCCATGCGGATGCGCTCGCGGCCAAGCATGAAACGCGCGCGGAAATTCACCAGCATCGAGCGCTTCCAGACGGCGAGCGTCGGGTGGTAGCTGCGGCCGCGCACGCCCTGTGTTGTGCCGCTCGTCATGAAGACATGGCTTGACGCCTCCGGCGGGCTGCAGCTCAGCGTCAGGTCCTTGAAGGCGGTGATCGGCACGGCCGGGATGTCGCGCCAGCGCTTCACCGAAAGCGGCGTGCGGCCGCGCTGCAAGCAGAAGCGCTTGTAGGGCTCGTTGTTGCGGAACTGATAGGCGAAGACCTTCAGCGCCATCGCCTCGAACTCGGCTTCCGACGCGTCGGGAAGCGCGATGAACGCCAGCAGCGCCTCGATGATCTCGGCTTGCGTCACTGCGGCCCACTCCGTTCGGACGCTCGCGGCCAAGCCGGGAGCGTCGATCGCAAAAGGATCACGGGCGCAAGCTGGAATCAGGGCCTTGGATGGCCGCATGTCCCGCATCCCTACGCCGGTATGATCCGGATCAGGTTCGGAGGGTCACCGCGTTGCCGGTCTCAAGAGCCAGCCGGCGGAATCTCAGCCTCCTAGCGAGGCCCCCCTGGGAACAGGGTTTAGGTGGGGCTTCGGGCCATGGCTTGTCAAGCGTTGCCGGCGCAAGGCCAGGTTGGAGCCGACTCGAAATCCTGACATGGCGCGCATGCCGAAGAAGAGGCTCGACGCCGGCCTTCAAAACCGTTTCTGTGCCGGCCATGAACCTTTCCGCGCCGCCGCCCCGCATCGCCTCCTTCACCTGCGAGAAGAAGCCGGCCACCGGCTCGCGCGGGATGGTCGTCACCAATCATCCGCT
The DNA here is from genome assembly GCF_056395485.1 of Allobosea sp. 10L417. Classification (NCBI taxonomy): domain Bacteria; kingdom Pseudomonadati; phylum Pseudomonadota; class Alphaproteobacteria; order Hyphomicrobiales; family Alloboseaceae; genus Allobosea; species Allobosea sp. 10L417. The sequence goes on along the minus strand of NZ_JBFTJP010000004.1, from coordinate 71,445 downwards.
CGCCTCGGCGGCGGGCGCGCAGATGCTGCTCGCCGGCGGCAATGCGATCGATGCGGCGGTGGCGTCGCTGTTCGCGCTGACGGTGGCCGAGCCGATGATGGTCGGCATTCTCGGCGGTGGCCTGAGTCATATCCGCCTCGCGGACGGCCGCCATGTCGTGATCGACAATCTCTCGACCGCGCCGGGCCACGCGACTCCGGACATGTATGACTGCCTGTCCGACGAGATCGGCAGGCAGCGCGAGACACGCGACCGCGAGAACGTGGTCGGCGCCAAGGCCGTTGCAGTGCCGGGCGCGCTCAAGGGCTGGTGCGAGGCGCTGGCGCGCTTCGGCACGCTGCCGCTGGCCGAGGTGCTGCAGCCGGCGATCGGTCTGGCGGAGCGCGGCTTCGTGGTCACGCCCTATCTTTCGAATTGCATCACCGACAACGCCGCCGATCTCGCCCGCGATCCGGGCCTCACCGCGCTCCTGCTGCCGGGCGGCCAGCCACTCCAGCCCGGCATGCGGCTGGTTCAGCCGGACTATGCCGCCAGCCTGAAGCTGATTGCGGTGGAGGGGCCGGATGCGCTCTATGGTGGGCGGCTCGGGCGGGCGCTGACCGACTACATGGCGGCCCATGGCGGGCTGATCGATCAGGCCGATCTCGCGAATTACCGCATCGAGTTGCGCGAGCCGATCCGCGGCTCCTATCGCGGCTATGAGATCATCGGCCCGCCGCCGCCCTCGTCCTCGGGCGTGCATATCGCGCAGATGCTCAACATCCTCGAAGGTTACGATATCGGTGCGCTCGGCTTCGGCTCGGCGGATGCGGTGCATCTGTTGGCCGAGGCGCTGAAGATCGCCTTCGCCGACCGGGCGGTGGCGACGGCTGATCCCGCCTTCGTCAAGGTGCCGGTCAACAGGCTGATCGACAAGGGCTATGCGGCCGAGCGGCGCGCCCTGATCGAGATCGGCCGGGCGAAGAGCTGGACGGCCGGGCTTTCGGGCGGTGAATCCGCCGACACCACCCATGTCACCGTCGCGGATGCGCAAGGCAATGTCGTCAGCGCGACGCAGACGATCAACGGGCTGTTCGGCGCCTGCGTGCAGATTCCGGGCACCGGGATGATCGCCAACAACTACATGTTCAACTTCGATCCGCATCCCGGCCGCGCGCTCTCGATCGCGCCGGGCAAGCGGGTCTTCACCTCGATGGCGCCGATGATGGCGCTGAAGGAGGGCAAGCTTGCCTTCGCGCTGGGATTGCCGGGTGCATTGCGCATCTTCCCGTCGGCGCTGCAGGCGATCGTGAACCTGATCGACCACCGCATGACGCTGCAGGAAGCGGTCGAGGCGCCGCGCGTCTGGACAGAAGGCGGCGTGCTCGAGCTCGAGGAAGCCATCCCCGAAGCGGTCGCGCAGGAGCTCGCGGCCCGCGGCCACAGGATCCTGCGTTCGCCGCGCGTCGCCGGCGGGATGAATGCCATCGCCTTCAACCCGGATGGCACGCTGACGGGCGCCGCCTGCTGGCGCGCCGATGGCACGCCGGTCGCCATCTCCGGCGGGCTTGCCCGTGCCGGCGCACGCTTCACCATCTGACCTATTTCCGGACCTTTCCATGCCCGAGACGATCGTTCTCCTCGATATGACCAGCCCCGAGCGGGCCGACCGGCTGCGTGCGCTGCTGCCTGATGGCTTCGTGCTGACGCATGGGACCGCGCGCGGCGACGAGCACATGAAGGAGATCATCGCCGAGGCCGACTATGCGATTTCCGGGCAGGTCGGCGTCTCCGCCGATGTGCTGCGGGCGGCGAAAAAGCTGAAGCTGCTGCACAAATGGGGCGTCGGCTACGACAACATCGACATCGCTGCCGCAAAGGAGTTGGGCATCCAGGTCGCGCGCACGACCGGCTCCAACGCCGTGGCCGTTTCCGAATTCGCGATCGGGTTGATGCTGTCGACCCTGCGCCTCATCGCATACGGCAATGCTGAGCTTAAGAAGGGCCATTGGCGCACGGGTCAATTGCCGTCGGATACCTATACGCTCTCGGGCAAGACGGTCGGCATCGTCGGCTTCGGGGCGATCGGCAAGAATGTCGCGAAGCTGCTGAAGGGCTTCGGCTGCACCATCCTCTACAGCAAGCGCACGCCGCTCGATGCCGCCGAAGAAGCAGCGCTGGGCGTAAAGCATGCGTCGCTGGCCGAAATCCTGACGCAGGCGGATGTCGTCTCGCTGCATTGCCCGCTGACGCCCGAAACCAAGGACCTGATCGATCTGGCGGCCTTGAAGGCGATGAAGAAGACGGCGGTGCTGATCAATGTCGCGCGCGGCGGCGTCGTCAACGAGGCCGATCTCGTCACGGCGCTCAGGGCGAAGGAGATCGCCGGCGCGGCGATGGATGTCTACGAGATCGAGCCGCTCCCGGCCGAGAGCGAATTGCTCACCCTCGATAATCTCGTGACCACGCCGCATCTCGCCGCCATGGCGTCCGACAATTTCGCGCCGGTGGTGAAGCGGATGTTCACGAACATGCAGCACGTCTCGCGCGGCGAGCCGGTGCCGCCGCTCGATCTGGTGGTGTGAGTCGGCGCTGTCTGCCGGCTTGGGTATCCGTCATTCTCGGGCGAAGTGCAGACCCGAGGATCTCGTGACGAGAAGGCGCTGGTTTCCGAGATGCTCGGGTCAAGCCCGAGGATGACGGCTAGGTTTGGGTGCGGTGAAGCTCAATGCAGCCCGCCGACGCCGACATAGCGTTCGAGCACGGCGGCATCGCTCCGCAGCGCGTCGGGTTTGCCCGACCAGACGATGCGTCCGCGTTCGAGGATGATGACGTCCTCGGCGAATGCGAGCGCGCTTTCCAGACGCTGCTCGACGAAGAGGATTGTCATTGCGCCGCTCGCGGCGAGCCGCGTGAAGGCTTCCATCAGCATGTCGCAGATGACTGGGGCCAGGCCCTCCAGCGGTTCGTCGAGCAGGAGTACCGAGGGCTCGCCGAGGATGGTGCGGGCCGTCGCCAGCATCTGCTGCTCGCCGCCCGAAAGCTGCGAGCCCAGGTTGCGGCGGCGTTCCTGCAGGCGGGGAAAGAGCGCATAGGCCTCCTCGATCGCGCTGCGCGGGCGGCCCTTCAGCCCGGCGAAGAGGTTTTCCTCCACGGTCAGGCCCTTGAATACCTCGCGTGTCTGGGGGACGAGGCCGATGCCGCTATGGGCGCGGGCGGCGGTGCCGAGTGCGGTGATGTCCGTGCCGCCAACGCTGATGCTGCCGGCATAGCGGCGGGTCAGCCCCATCAGGCTCGCCATCAGCGTGGTCTTGCCCATGCCGTTGCGGCCGAGGATGGAGAGGCGCCCGCCCGCCGGCACAGAGAACGAGACATCCTCCAGCACATGGGTCTGGCCGTAGCCGGCGCTCAGGCCGCGGACGTCAAGCGTGGCTGCCGGCATGCGCGTAGTTCCCGAGATAGGCTTCACGGACCTTAGGGTCCCTGGCGACATCGGCCGGCAGGCCCTGGAAGATGAGTTCGCCGGCAGCGAGCACTACCACCCGCTTGGCGAAGCGGAAGACGAGGTCCATGTCGTGTTCGATCATCAGAACCGCGAGGGAGGCGGGCAGGCGGGCCAGCGCCTCCTCGATGCGCGGGGTATCGGCGGAGGGCACGCCGGCCGCGGGCTCGTCGAGCAGCAGCACCTTCGGGCGCTGCGCCAGCGCGATCGCGATTTCCAGCAGGCGTTGCTGGCCATAGGCAATGGTGGCGACCTTGCGGCGCGCGACCTCGGCAAGCCCGAGCATGGCGAGGATCTCGTCGGCTTCGTCGCGTGCTTCGGAAGCTCCGTGGAAACGGGCGAAGATGCGCGTCGCCCGGCCAAGCCGCTGCAGGATGGTCATCACCACATGCTCTTCCGGCGTCATGTCCGGGAAGAGGCGGGTCACCTGGAAGGTGCGGACGAGACCGCGTCGCACGCGTTTCACGGCGCCCAGGCCCGTGATGTCCTCGCCGGCGAGGCGGACGCTGCCTGCGCTCGGCGGGATGCGGCCGGTGACGAGGTTGACGAAGGTGGTCTTGCCGGCGCCGTTCGGGCCGATCAGGGCGAGTCGCTCGCCCTCGGTCATCGCCAGCGAGATGTCGCGGCTAACCTTGAGCCCGCCGAACTCCTTCGTGAGATGCGAGACCTCGAACACGGCGCTCATCGGCCGGCCCCCCAGCGGTTGCGCGTCAGCAAGCGTGCGATTTCGTCCAGCGTCCCGGAAAGCCCGCGCGGGGCGAAGAGCACGATGGCGATCAGCACGGCGCCGACCAGCGTCATCCAGTGGAAGGGGTTGATGGCTGCGACGATATGCTCGAGCGCCATGAAGATCACGGTGCCGATCAGCGCACCGTAGAGGTTGCCGATACCGCCCAGCACCAGCATGACGAGCGCGTTGGCCGAGATCTCGAAACTCACGCTGTCGAGCCCGACGACCTGCGTCGCGATGGCCGCGAGCGCGCCGCCCATGCCGGCGACCGCGCCGGAGATCACGAACATCTTGAGCAGCACCGGGAAGGCGTAGATGCCGAGCGCGCTGATGCGCAGCGGGTCTTCCTTGAGGCCACGGCAGACCATGCCGAAGGGCGAGCGCGTGATGAGGCGTAGCGCCGCGAAGACGATGACGAGCAAAGCGAGGCCGAAGAGATAGGCGCTGCGGCCCCAAAGGTCGAACTCGAAGATGCCGAAGAGGGGGGCGGGAATCATGCCGGACAGGCCGTCGCTACCGCCTGTCAGCGAGGAGGCCTTGTTGGCGGCCTCGTGCAGGAGCTGGACGATGGCGATCGAGAGGACGAGCTGCGGCAGGCCATGGGCGCGTAGCATCACCGTGCCCATGAGCAGCCCCATGACGGCGCCTGCTGCGGCGCCGATTAGGATGAGCAGGAAGGGCTCGGTCACGCCATGCACGCAGGCGATACCGGCGGCATAGGCGCCGGCACCGTAGAGCGCACCCTGGCCGAGCGAAGCGATGCCGCAATAGCCGACGATCAGGTCGAGCGAGAGCACGAGCAGCGCAACCGAGATGACGCGGGTCAGGAAGGCGAGGTTGTCAGGGAAGAGCACATAACCGGCGAGGCCGACCAGCGCGATGACGGCGAGGCCAAGGAGATCGCGGCCGAGCGTGCGGAAACGATGCGTACCGGGATGCCGGAGCGTGGCGTCAGTCATCTTACTGCGCCCGCCCCATCAGGCCGCGCGGAAAGGCACAGACCACCAGGATCACTGCGAGATAGAAGAAGAAATTGCCAAATTCCGGCATGAGATAGCGCCCGGTGACATCGATGGCGCCGAGCAGCAGGCAAGCGGCAAGCGCCCCTGGGATCGAGCCTGCGCCGCCTACGGAGACCACGACCAGGAACGTCACCATATAGCGCAAGGCGTAATAGGGTTCGATCGGCAGGAATTCGGCGCCGACCACGCCGCCGAAGGCGGCGAGACCGATCGCGAGCGCGAAGCTCGCTGCATAGATGATCTCAGTGCGCACGCCGAGCGCGCGCGCCATTGGAGCGTTCTCGACGGCGGCGCGCAGATGGATGCCGAAGCCGGTGCGCTCGATCAGGAGCCACAGACCTCCGGCGACGACAAGGCCGCTGACGATGACGAAGATCCGGTGGCCGGCGATGCTGCGGAAGCCGAGATCGATCGGCCGGGCGAGCTCGGCCGGCAGCGGGATCGTCTTCAGCGTCGGGCCGAAGAAGTAGTTGGTGATGCCGATGACGCAGAAGGTGATGCCGATCGTCATGAGCACCTGCGAGAGCTCGCTGCGGTCGTAGATGCGGCGATAGAGCAGGCGCTCCAGCGGGATCGCGAGCAGCACCGTGCCGACCATGGCGAGGATGATGGCGAAGCCGTAGCCGAGGCCGAGATCGCGCGCCGCATAGGACGCGATGTAGCCGCCGATCATGGCGAAGGCGCCATGCGCGAGATTGACCACCCGCATCAGCCCCATCGTCAGCGACAGGCCGATGCAGATGATGAACAGCGCCATGCCATAGGCGAAAGCGTCCATGGCGATGCTCAGCGCGGTCTGCATCTGCGGGCCTCGTCGAACCGGACAGTGGAGAACGAGGGTGCCTGGCGCACCCTCGCCAATCTTAGTGCTGGTTGCCGGCTGCGCTCACTTGGCGAGGCCGGGGTCCTTCTGGTCCGGGAAGCTGGCGATCTCCCGGTTGATCCAGCGGCCCTGCGCATCCTTGGCAACCTCGCGCAGATAGATCGTCTGCGTGATGTGCCGGGTCTCGGGATCGATCTTGACCGGGCCGCGCGGGCTCTCCCAGGCGAGGCCCTTGACCGCCTCGACCGCCTTTTCCGCATCCTGCTTGCCGCCCGTGGCCGCGATCATCTTCGAGATCACGAACAGGCCGTCATAGGCTCCGACGGCTGGGAAGGAGAGCAGATCCGGCGCGCCGATCGCCTTGTCGGCGGCGGCGACGAAGCGCTTGTTGATCTCGGAGTCATGCGAGACGGCATAGTGGAAGGAGGTCACCATCCCCGCCGCCGCCTCGCCGAGCGCCGGCAGATCGGACTCCTGCGTCAGGTCGCCGGTGGCGAAGAGCTTGACGCCGGCCTGCTTCAGGCCGGTATCGCTGAAGGCCTTGACGAAGCCGAGCGTCGGCGGGCCCGAGGGCAGGAAGGCGAAGACGCCTTGCGCGCCGGCATCGCGGATGCGCTGCATGATCGGGCTGAACTCGGTGGTGTTGAGCGGCATTCGGATCGATTCGGCGACTTCGCCACCCGCCGCTTCGATCGCCTTCTTGAAGGCGCCTTCAGCATCGACGCCGGGGCCGTAATCGCTGACGACCGAGACGAATTTCTTGATGCCGCGGTCGACTGCGGCCTTGCCGATCGGCGTTGCGGTCTGTGCGGTGGTGAAGGAGGTGCGGACCACCAGCGGCGAGGAGGTCATGATCGCCGAAGTCGCGGCGTTGAAGATCACGAGCGGCACGTTGCCCTGCTTCAGCAGCGGCGTGATCGCCATGGCGTCGGGGGTGAAGTAGACGCCGCCGAGATACTGCACCTTGTCGCGGACGATCAATTCTTGCGCCAGGGCCCGGGCCTGCTGCGGATTGGCGGTCGGCAGGTCGCGATAGATCAGCTCGATGTCATGGCCGGCGACGGTCTTGCCGTTCTGCGCCAGCCAGGCCTCGGCGCCGGCCTGGAAGTTCTTGCCCTGCAAGGCGAAGGGGCCGGAGAACGGCCCGATGATGCCGACCTTGATGGTGTCGGCGCTGGCTGCGCCGGCCATGCCCAGAGTGCCTGCAAGCGCCAGGGCGCCGGCACGCAGCAGCCGGCCGAAGGATGTCTTCTGCATTGTCCCTACCTCCCGATCTTTCCTCTGCCGCGGCCGCCTTTTCGCGCGGTGCGACAACTCTTGCCGTTCGTTCCTGGCCGGATCGCTGCGCTGCGGCGCCCGACTCTTGTTGTCACCAACGCAATTTTTCGCGCGAGGGCAATGCCCATCGCCGTCCGGAACTCAAAACCCTCGAACTGAGGCTGGCTGGAGATGATTTCGTCCTTCCGGGGCTAAAAATGAAGATGATCCTGCTGAGGTGCTGGGCGAACCCGGCCCTAATAGGGCAGGCCGACATAGTTCTCCGCGATGGTGACGCCCGCCGCCCGCGAATGCGTGAGGTAATCGAACTCGGCCTCCTGAATGCGTCGGTCGAAGCCGTCCTTTTCGGGAAAGCGGTGCAGCAGATTGGTCATCCACCAGGAGAAGCGTTCCGCCTTCCAGACGCGTGCAAGTGCGCGGGCCGAATAGGCGTCGAGGCCGGCATCCGAATGATCGCGATAGTGCTCGCGCAGGGCGTCGAAGAGATAGCGCACATCGCTCGCCGCCAGATTGAGCCCCTTGGCGCCGGTCGGCGGCACGATATGGGCGGCGTCTCCGGCGAGAAAGAGCCGGCCGAAGCGCATGGGCTCGGCGACGAAGCTGCGTAGCGGCGCGATGCTCTTTTCCAGCGAGGGACCGGTCACGACGGAATCGGCGATCCCTGTGGGGAGACGCCGGCGCAACTCGTCGAAGAAGGCATCGTCCGACCAGTTCGCGACCCGCTCCTCCAGCGGAACCTGGACGTAGTAGCGGCTGCGCTCGGCCGAACGCATCGAGCACAGCGCGAAGCCGCGCTCGTGATTGGCATAGACCAGTTCGTGTGCTGCCGGCGGACGGTCCACCAGCAGGGCGAGCCAACCGAAGGGATAGACGCGCTCGAAAATCTGCAGCGCATCGGCCGGGACAGAGCGACGCGACACGCCATGATAGCCGTCGCAGCCGGCGATGAAGTCGCAATGCAGCTCCTTGGCCTCGCCGTTCGCCCGGAAGGTCACGCGCGGCGAGGTTCCGCCGAAATCGTGCAGTGCGACATCTTCGRCTTCGTAGAATGTCGTCCCTCCGAGCCGCTGGCGGGCGTCGATGAGATCGTGCGTCACCTCGGTCTGGCCGTAGACGGTGACCGTCTTGCCGCCGCTGAGCTCCTTCAGGTCGATGCGGTGGAGCGTGCCGCGGAAGGCCAGCGCGAAGCCGTCATGGACGAGACCTTCGCGATCGAGCCGCTCGCCGACGCCCGCTTCGTGCAGGAGATCGACCATGCCCTGCTCGAGCACGCCGGCGCGGATGCGTGACAGCACATAATCGGCGCTGCGCCGCTCCAGGATGACGTTGTCGATGCCGGCACGCGACAGAAGCTGCCCAAGCAGCAGGCCGGCAGGCCCGGCGCCGATGATGGCGACCTGCGTTCGCATTCTTTTTGACCTCCCACGGAGCGTCGATTTGCACCGTTCGATCCGTGGTCGAAGGATATCCTACGCAAGGCGATTGACGGAATGGAGGATTCGCGCATTGTCTTGGACAAATCGATCCTGAGGAAAGCATGCCCGGCAGGAGCGTCCCCGCCTATTGGCTCTATGGCGAGCGCCTGACGGATCGCTTCCCCGACGCGCTGCATATCGAACCGATCGTGGCGCGCAGCTCGCTGCATGGCTGGACGATCCAGCCGCATCTGCATCACGATCTCTTCCAGTTCTTCCTCGTCACCGACGGCGGCGGCCGGACGCGGGTCGACGGTCGCGAGCACCAGCTGGCGCCGGGATCGGTGCTGCTTTTGCCGCCGTCGACGATCCATGAGTTTGCCTTCCTCGACGATACCAACGGTTTTGTTGCCAGCGCGGCCGCGACATCGTTGAAGCGCCTGTTCGGCAACGAACCGGAGGCGCACGCACTGCTCGGTGCGGCAGCGGTGCTGCATGTGCCGGTCGGGAGCGCGCAGTTCGCCGCACTCGACGCCACGATGCGGTTGGCGATGAGCGAGTTCGCGGCGAACCTGCCGGTGCGGGAATTCTCGCTCGGCGCCTATGCCGACCTGATTGCGTCCTGGTTCGTGCGGGCGATGCGGGGCGCACGCGCGGTTGCCGAGCCGGCGCGGGATGCACGGGCCGAGCTGGTGCGCCGCTTCGTCGAGCAGGTCGAGACGCGCTTCCAGCACCATGACGCGCTCACGGACTACGCCCGCGCGCTGGGCGCCTCGGTGCCGCATCTGTCACGCAGCTGCCGGGAACTGCTTGGCCATTCGGCGGCGCGCGTCATCCAGGACCGGCTGATGATCGAGGCGCGGCGCGATCTCGTCTACACAGCGATGACGATCTCGCAGATCTCGTTCCGCCTGGGATTTTCCGACCCGGCCTATTTCTCGCGCTTCTTCGCCAAACGCGCGGGCTTGTCGCCCTCGGACTATCGGGCGACGCCCTGACGCCGGTCAGCCCGCGGCCTCGATTTCCTTCATCACCGCGGCAGCCTCGGCAAAGGCGGTGTTGCCCGCGGGCACGCCGGCATAGATCGCCGTCTGCATCAGCACCTCCTTGAGATCGTCGGCGGTGAAGCCGCCGCGGGTCAGCCCGGCGCGGACATGCAAGCGGAATTCCTCCCAGCGGCCGAGGCTCGCGGTGATGGCGAGGACGAGCAGGCGCCGCGTCCGGTCGTCGAGGCCGGGGCGGCTCCAGATTTCCTGCCAGGCGATGCGGGTGATCATCGCCTGGAACTCGGCATTGAATGGCGTGCGATTGGCGAGCGATCGATCGACCCACGCGTCGCCGAGGACGCGCCGGCGGTTCTTCAGGCCAGCTTCGAACAGGGTTTCTGCAGCGCCGGCCGCATCGGGGCCGGGCGACAGGAAGGCACGCAGCGCACCGGCCAGGGCAGCGGGCGCCTCGAGCGGGGCGAGATGGCCGCAGTCGAGCCGTTCGAGGGTCGCGTCCGGGATCGCGGCGACGAGATTCTCGCCATGGCCGGCGAAGGGGGTGGAGGCGTCGCGATCGCCGACGACGACGAGCGTCGGGCAGGAGAGACTGGCGAGCCGGCCGATCAGGTCCATGTCGCGGATGGCGGCGCCTGCGCCGGCATAGCCTTCGCTGTTCATGGCGATGAGACCGCGCCGGACGCTCTCAGCGACTGCCGGCTGGCCTGTGGCGAAAGCCGGCGAGAGGAAGCGCTGCATGGCGAGATCGGCTATCGCCGCTGTGCCGCCGGCGCGGACCTTTTCGACTCGATCCTGCCATGCCGCCTTGTCCATGGTTGCCGAAGTGCAGATCAGTGCCAGCGCCGCAACCCGCTCCGGCCGGGTGAGCGCGAGCTCCATGGCGATCATGCCACCGAGCGAGACGCCGGCGACTGCCGCTCTGTCCACGTCGGCTGCGTCCATCACCGCAGCAACATCTCCGGCCAACTGGGCGAGCGTGTAGTCGCCGCTCGGCGCGTCGGAGGCGCCATGGCCGCGGGTGTCGAGCCGCAGGACACGGAAGGAGGGGAGGAGAGCGGGCATAGCCGCGTCCCAGAGGCCGAGATCGGTGCCGATCGAGTTCAGCAGGACGAGGGCCGGCTTGTCGTCCGTGCCTTCGAGCTTCCAATAGATGCGGGCGTCGCTGCTTGCTGCGAAAGGCATCGTTCGTCCCTTAGTCGTTCTGCGCGAGCAATGCGGCGACGAGTGCCGGACTCTCGCCGATATCGGTTCCGAGGCCGGCGGCCGCGAGATTACGGGCGATGGCGGCTTCGTCGACCTCAAGGCCTTCCGCGACCATCGCCATGGCGCCGGCCGCGCCTGCCGCGAGCAGAAAAAGCTCTGCCAGGGCCGGACCCTCGGCCTGCCAGCCGCCGAGACCACGCTCCTGCTCGGCCGGGAGACCGGCGAGGATGCCGGCAACGAGGCCGGGAGCGCGCAGGGCGGCGGAGAGCGCGACCTGACAGCCGGTGGGGTTGCGCTTATGAGCCATGGCGGAGGAGCCGCCACGGCCGGGGATCGCCGGCTCGCGGGCCTCGCCGACGCCGTTCTGGGCCAGGAGCGAGACGTCGCGTGCCATCTTGCCGAGTGCGCCGATGATGATGGCCAGCGCCGTGGCGATACCGGCGATGCCGCCGCGGCGTGCATGCCAGGGCGGGGAATCGGGCAGGCCGAGTGCGGCAGCGAGACGGGCGGAGACGGCTGCGCTCTTGCCGCCGAGACCGGCGCGCGAGCCGGCGGCGCCGCCGAATTGCAGCGTTGCGCCGGTTTCGACCTCGCGGTTCAGGCGGGCGGCGGCTTCTACGATGCCGGCTTGCCAATGTGCGATGCGCAGACCGAAGCCGATCGGCAGCGCGTCCTGCAACAGCGTGCGGCCAATCGCCGGGGTCTCGGCATGGCGTTGTGCGAGTGCGGCGAGCGCCGTCGCGATACGCGTGAGATCGCCGCCGAGCCGATTGCTGGCGGCGTGGATCTGGCAGGCCAGTACGGTATCGGCGACATCCTGGCTGGTGGCGCCCTTGTGGAGGGCCTTGGCGGCCTCGCCGGTCAAGGCGGCGCGCAGCCGTGCCACCAGCGGGATCGCCAGCGTGCCGGCCAGCGCTGCCTCCTCGGCAAGCGCGGCAGGGTCGATCGCGATCTCCGCGCAAAGCGCGGCGATCGCGCCGGCTGCATCGGGGCCGATCAGCCCTTCCACCGCCTCGGCACGGGCGAGTCCGGCTTCGAAGGCGAGCGCGTGCCGAAGCGTGGCCGCGTCCGAGAACACGGCCAGCATGGCTTCGGTGGTCGCCGGCCTCGAGCGGAGGAACCCGCTCACGCGGCCTTGGCGAGGCTCGGCGCCACAGTGAAGGGCGCCGCCGTCTTGGCCTTGACCTCGTCGAGGGTGACGCCGGGGGCGAGCTCGATCAGGGTGAGGCCACCGCCATTCTCCTTGTCGCAGCTCAGGACGCAGAGGTCGGTGATGATGAGATCGACCACGCCCGCGCCGGTCAGCGGCAGCGAGCAGCGCTCCAGTACCTTGGATTCGCCCACCTTGTTGGCGTGATCCATCACGACGATGACCTTCTTGACACCGGCGACGAGGTCCATCGCGCCGCCCATGCCCTTCACCATCTTGCCGGGGATGGTCCAGTTGGCGATGTCGCCATTCGCAGACACTTCCATCGCGCCGAGGATGGTCAGGTCGATATGGCCGCCGCGAATCATCGCGAAGCTATCGGCTGAGGAGAAGAAGCTGGAGCTCGGCAGGGTCGTGATCGTCTGCTTGCCGGCATTGATCAGGTCGGGATCGGCCTCGCCCTCATAGGGGAAGGGGCCGATGCCGAGCAGGCCGTTCTCGGATTGCAGCGTGACGTCCACACCCTCGGGGATGTAGTTCGCCACCAGTGTGGGAATGCCGATGCCGAGATTGACGTAGAAACCGTCCTTCAGCTCCTTGGCCGCGCGGGCGGCGACCTCTTCGCGGGTCCAGGCCATTATGCCGCCTCCCTCTTGCGCTCGGTCAGCTTCTCGATGCGCTTCTCGTTGATCGTGCTCTTGATGACGCGGTCGACGTAGATGCCCGGCGTGTGGATCGCCTCGGGATCGAGCGAGCCGACCGGCACGATCTCCTCGACCTCGGCCACCGCCACCTTGCCGGCGGTCGCCATGTTCGGATTGAAGTTCCGCGCCGTCTTCCGATAGACGAGGTTGCCGGCGGTGTCGGCCTTCCAGGCTTTGACGATGGCGAGGTCGGCCCGGAGCCAGGTCTCGCGGACATAAAGGTGCCCTTCGAATTCCTCGATCGGCTTGCCTTCGGCGACGACGGTGCCGACGCCGGTCTTAGTGTAGAAGGCCGGGATGCCGGCGCCGCCGGCGCGGATGCGCTCGGCCAGCGTGCCCTGCGGGTTGAGCTCCAGTTCGAGCTCACCGGCGAGATATTGCTGCTCGAACAGCTTGTTCTCGCCGACATAGGACGCGATCATCTTCTTGATCTGCCGGGTCTGCAGCAGCATCCACAGGCCGAAGCCGTCGGCGCCGGCATTGTTCGAGATCACCGTCAGGTTCTTCACGCCGGAATCGCGGATCTGCGGAATCAGGCTTTCGGGATTGCCCGACAGGCCGAAGCCGCCGGACATGATCGTCATGCCGTCGAAAAGCAGCCCCTCCAGCGCCGCGGCGGGGCTGTCGTAAATCTTGCGCGTCATCTGTCCTCCCTGGGCGAGGCTTGTGGCCTCAGCGTTCGCTCCGGTGTTCCGGCTGCCTCGGTGCCGGCGGCGCCACAGTTAGACCGGTCCAAAGTTTCCGGCGCGATCAGAATACGAACGTGGGAGAATGTCTATGGCCGTGACGCAACTGGCACGGCCTTCGCGCAATGTCGGCGTGTTCCATCTGCTACCGGCTTCAGGCGGCGGCCAGCCGCTCAGATCCCGGGATCGGAAATGCCCGGTCATAGGCCAGATTGAACAGGAAGGCGTAGACCACGTAGAAAATCACGATCGCGAGATCCATCAGGAAGGTCTCCCACAGGCCCATGCCGAGATACCAGGCGATCGGCGGCAGGAGCAGCAGGAGAAGGCCGCCCTCGAAGAGCAGCGCATGCAGGACGCGCGCCGGGATGTTCTTCTGCGTGTGCCCGACCAGCCGGTGCATGGCGTGATCGAAGCCGAGGTTGAAGAAGAAGTTCCAGATCGTCGCGACGGTGGCCGAGCCGACGCCGATCACGCCCATATGCGTCGCCGGCAGCCCGAAGAGCTGGGCGCCGCCGGGAATCACCAGAGCCAGTCCGATCACCTCGAACAAGACCGTGTGGCGAACCCTGTCGGGAAAGGAGCGCATCGACATTCAAAAACCCGTTGTTCTCGTTGACGCCCGGTCTTCTATCGCCAAATTTGAGCATCTCAAGTTGGGTATTATCTGGATTGCAGATAGATGAGTGTCTCCTTCGAGCAGTTGGAAGCCTTTGTCGCGGCGGCCGAGCACGGCTCTTTCTCGGCGGCGGGCCGGGTCCTGCGCAAGGCGCAGTCGGCAATCAGTACGCAGGTGGCCAATCTGGAGGAGGATCTCGGCATCGTGCTGTTCAGCCGTGCCGGCCGCAACCCCGTGCTGACGGCGGCCGGCGAGAGGCTGCTGCGCGAGGCGAGGGTGATCCTTGACCGGCGGGAGCATCTGCTCGGCGTCGCCAGCGGCTTTGAGGCGCATGTCGAGAACCGGCTGGTGGTCGCGATCGACGAGCTCTATCCGGAACATCTGCTGGGTGCGCTCTTCGCGGATTTCGCCCGGCAGTTCCCGCATGTCGAGCTGGAGCTGCTTTTCCCGCTGATGGAGGATGTCAGCCAGCTCGTCCTGGCCGGGCAGGCCGATATCGGGGTGATGTGGCGGCAGGAGGTGCTGCCGGCCGAGCTCGGCTTCCAGACGGTCGGCTGGGTGCCGATCAAGCTCGTCTGCGGCAAGGAGCATCCGCTGGCCGGCACCCGCGTCGACTGGGAGGATCTCAAGCGGCACCGGCAAATTCTTGTCGCGGCGCGCGGCGACGGGCCGGAGAAGCAGCGCCTGCGCGTCGCGGCGGAGGTCTGGTGGGTCGAGAGCCACTGGGTCATCCTGCAGCTGGTGAAGCAGGGCATCGGCTGGGCCTTCGTTTCCAGCTCCGTGATCGAGCATTCGCCGGTCGCCGCCGATCTCGCCATGCCCGATCTCCAGTTCGACAATTTCGACCTGCCCGTCGCGCTGGAAATGGTCTGGCACAAGCAGCGTCCCTGCGGGCCGGCCGCGAGCTGGCTGCGCAAACGCTTCGCCGCTGCCCGCATCGGTGCGGACTGATCGCTTCAGCGCTCGTGCTTTCGCTTCGAAGCGCGGTAAGGGTCGAATGCGACAGCTTGCGGGAATTAAATTACATATCTACGGCGGCGTGTGCGGATGAGTTTCGTCTACAAAGTCCGACAGTGTCGGAGTTTGTCGAGAGCGATCGATGCACCATCTTGCCACGCGAGGCAGTGTCGAATATCGTTATCAGTAATAAAATTTCATAATGCCGCCGAGGGCGGTTTCATCCGGGGAGTGACGATGCACAACGATTCCTTCTCTCGCGCCGGTTTGACGCGCCGTGGCCTGGGCGGCCTTGCCGCCGGTCTTGCGGGCTCGACCATGCTGGCTCCTGCTGTGGCCTGGGCCCAGGCCGCTTCGAGCGCGAACCTCGCCATGGTCGGTGAGCCGCAGTCGCTCGATCCGATGGCGTCGACCGCCGATCTCGTCGGCACGATCATGCAGCATGTCTACGAGCCGCTGTTCACCTTCGACGCCAATTGGGCGACGCAGCCGATGCTGGCGGCCGCGCTGCCGGCCGTCTCGGCCGATGGCAAGACCTACACGATCGAGCTGCGCAAGGGCGTGAAGCTGCATAATGGCCGCGACCTCGACTCCGAGGACGTGGTGGCATCGCTGAAGCGCTGGTTCGACATGACGCCGCGCGGCAAGGGCTTGGCGAAGAGCCTCGCCAGCCTGACCGCGAAGGGGCCGAGCACGGTCGAGATCGTGCTGAACAAGGTAGAGCCGGCGCTGCTGGCGCATCTGGCGCTGCCGTCTGGCTTCGCTGCGATCATGGCGAAGGAGACGATCGCCAATCCGCTGACCGAGTTCGTCGGCACAGGCCCCTACAAGTTCCGCGAGCGCAAGCCCGACCAGTTCGTCGTGCTGGTGAAGCACGAGGGCTATGCTTCGCGCAGCGAGCCGGCTTCCGGCTATGCCGGCAAGCGCGAGGCCAAGATCGACGAACTCCGCTTCATCCCGGTGCCGAACGCCAATACCCGGCTCGAGGGCGTCATCGCCGGCCAGTACCAGTTCTCCGACCAGCTCGCGGTCGAGAGCTTCAAGAAGCTGTCCGGGGCGAGCGCGGCGCGCGCCATGCTGACCATGCCCTTCGGCTTCCCCTATTTTCCGACCAACACCAAGCAGGGCCCGATGGCCGATCTGAAGGTCCGCCAGGCCTTCCAGATGGCGCTCGACCTCGAAGAGGTGCTGATGGCCGGTTTCGGCGAGCCGAAGTTCTTCGCGACCGCTGCCGAGCATTTCCCGAAGGGTTCGCCCTTCTTCTCCGAGGCAGGCAAGGACAAGTACAGCAAGGCTGACGCCGCCGGGGCCAAGAAGCTGCTGGCCGAGGCCAAGTATGACGGGACGCCGATCCGCATCCTCAACTCGAAGCAGTACGACTTCCATCACCGCATGGCGCTTGTCATGGCCGAGCAGCTGAAGGCGGCCGGCTTCAAGGTTCAGCTCGACGTCGTCGACTGGGCGACGCTGATCCAGCGCCGCGGTGATCCCGCGCTGTGGGACATCTACATCACCCATTCGGCCTTCCTGCCCGAGCCGATGCTCTCCCCGCCGCAGCTCGGCGAAGGCGCGCCGGGCTGGTGGTCGAGCCCGGCCAAGGAAGCCGCGCTCACCGCCTTCAACGCCGAGCCGGACCCGGCCAAGCGCGGCGCGCTCTGGGGCAAGGTCCAGCAGGTTGTTTATGACGAGGTGCCCTATATCCGCGCCGGCAATTTCGGCGCGCTCTCCGGCGCCTCGGCCAAGATGACCGACTACGCCGCGATGCCGTGGCCGTCCTTCTGGAATGTCGGCCTGACCAAGTAGCCGCTGGAGCTACCGGCCCTAGTCGGCCCCGGCGCGGCAGAGCCCGCGCCGGGGCCATTTTCAGACACGCCGATTTGGCCAACGGAGCGTATTGGATGCTCGCGCATATCGGACGCCGCTTCGCCGGCCTGCTGCTCGTGCTCTTCATCGTCGCCGCGCTGGTCTTCTTCCTGACGCGGCTGGCACCGGGCGATCCGGCGGCGCTGATGCTGGGCGAGCAGGCGACGGCCGAGGACATCGCGCGGCTGCGGACCGCCTATGGCCTCGACAAGCCGCTGCTGCTGCAATTCTTCCTGTGGCTGAAGGAGGTCGCGAGCGGCAATCTCGGCCAGTCGATCTTCCTGCAGCGGCCGGTGACGCAGGCGCTGCTGGAGCGGGCAGAGCCGACCTTCTTCCTAGCGACGTTCTCGCTCGCCATCGCTGCGGCGATCGGCATCCCCGCCGGCATCGCCTCGGCGGTCTGGCGCGGACGCCCGGTCGACCAGACCGTGAGCGGGCTTGCGATGCTGGCCGCGAACATCCCGAGCTTCTGGCTCGGCCTGATCTTCATCCAGCTCTTCGCGGTCAAGCTCGGCTGGTTTCCGGTCGCCGGCTACGGATCGCCGGAAGCCAGCTTCACTGAGCGGCTCCAGCACCTCTTGCTGCCGTCGGCGGTGCTCGGCGTCGTCAATTCCGCGCTGATCACGCGCTTCACCCGCGCCAGCATGCTTGACATCCTCGACGCCGATTTCCTGCGCACGGCGCGGGCGAAGGGGCTGTCCGAGCGGCGCGTCCTGCTCGGGCACGCCTTCCGCAACGTGCTCGTCCCGGTCATCACCGTGCTCGGCCTGACGCTGGCACTGCTGATCGGCGGCGCGATCGTGACCGAGACGGTGTTCGGGCTGCCGGGCATCGGCAACCTCGTCGTCTCGGCCGTGCTGAGGCGCGACTATCCGGTGATTCAGGGCGCGCTGCTGGCGGTCGCCGCGATCTATGTCCTGATCAACCTCCTGATCGACCTGATCTACACGCTCGTCGATCCGCGTGTCCGCTACTGAGGGAGCGACGATGAACTCTCCCGTGATGGCTTTCCTCCGCAGCCTGTTCCGGCGCAAGCTCGTGCTCGTCGCTGCCTTCGTGCTCGCGGTGGCCTTCGTCCTTGCGGTGCTCGCGCCCTGGATCTCGCCCTATGATCCCGGCGCGATGCGGGTGGCGCGGCGCCTGCGCCCGCCGAGCGAGGTCAACTGGTTCGGCACCGACGAGCTCGGCCGCGACATCTTCTCGCGCATCGTCTGGGGCGCGCGGGCCTCACTGGGCATCGGCTTTGCCGTGGTGGCGATCTCGGTGACGGTCGGTACCGCGTTCGGCCTGATCGCCGGCTATTTCAAGCGGCTGGATGCGCCGATCATGCGCCTCGTCGATGCGCTGATGGCGCTGCCCGACATCCTGCTGGCGATCTTCCTCGTCGCGGTGCTCGGGGCCTCGGCCGGCAACGTCATCCTGGCGCTGTCGATCGTCTATACGCCGCGCGTCGTGCGCGTGATCCGGGCGTCGACCTTGGTCGTGCGCGAGCTGCCCTTCGTCGAGGCGGCCCGCTCGATCGGCGTCTCGACGCCGCGTATCCTGGCGGTGCATCTCCTGCCCAACATCGCTTCGCCCGTGCTGGTCCAGGCGACCTTCATCTTCGCCTATGCGGTGCTGGCGGAAGCCGGGCTGTCCTTCCTCGGCGCCGGCGTGCCGCCGGAGACACCGACCTGGGGCACCATGATCGCCTCCGGCCAGCAATATGCCGACGATGCCTTCTGGATCGTCGCTTTCCCGGGTCTCGCCATCGTCTTCGTGGCATTGTCGTTGCAAGTTCTTGGCGACGGGCTGCGCGATATGCTCGATCCGCGCCTCAGAAAGGCTCTGTGATGCCCGATGTTCCGCTCTTCCCTTCGGCCTGCGGCGATCTCGCGCGGCGGGTGAGGATCGGAACGACAGGTATCCGCAAGGCCAGTTTCGGCGGAGCTCACCGGACATGACCGGCGAGTCCGATCCCATGGCGAGGGCCGCAGGGTTTGAGGAGACGGTCGGAGCCTCCGACATCCTCAGCGCGATCCGCGCCGGCCTCGGCCAGATGTCCGAGAGCCAGCGGCGTGTCGGGATGCTCTTCCTCGACGATCCCGATTGGGCAGTGAAGGCCAATGTCGAGGATATCGCCGCGCGCGCCGGAGTCAGTGCGCCGACGATCGTGCGTTTCGCTCGGGCGATCGGCTGCGAGGGCCTCAAGGACCTGAAGCTTAAGCTCGCCGGGGCGCTGGCGCTGGGCGCGCCCTTCCTGCATCGCTCCGTGCATGTCGGCGAGACCGCGGCTGACGTGGTGCGCAATGTCACCGGCAGCATGACGACGGTGATCGCCGACTGGCAGCGCCGGCTCGACCCGGCCGAGCTCGACCGGGCCGCGGCCGCGATCAAGCGCGCGCGCCGGATCGACTGTCTCGGCACCGGCGCGACCTCGCATTTCCTGGCGCAGGACCTGCAGGCGCGGCTCTTCCGCCTCGGGTTGACGGCGAACGCCTTCTCCGACGCCCATTTCCAGCTCGTCGCCGCCGCGACCCTGACCTCGGCCGACGTGCTCGTTGCGATCTCCTTCGTCGGCCGCATGCCGGCGCTACTGCGCGCCGTCGAGGTCGGCCGGGCGCGCGGGGCAACGATCATCGCCTTGACGCAGGCGCGCACGCCG
The DNA here is from genome assembly GCF_056395485.1 of Allobosea sp. 10L417. Taxonomy (NCBI): domain Bacteria; kingdom Pseudomonadati; phylum Pseudomonadota; class Alphaproteobacteria; order Hyphomicrobiales; family Alloboseaceae; genus Allobosea; species Allobosea sp. 10L417. The sequence goes on along the minus strand of NZ_JBFTJP010000004.1, from coordinate 51,866 downwards.
CTCGCCGAACTCGGCCACATCGTCCTGCCGATGGATGTGCCGCGCGATGCGACCATGCTGGTCGGAACGGACGCCTATGTCGTCCAGCTCATCGCCATCGAGATCCTGATGATCATGGTCGGGCTGCGTCAGGGCCCGGAGCTGATCGCCCGCATGAACGATCTCCATCACGTCCTGAATACCTACGGGGTCGACCGCGAAGATCCGTCCGTCCTGCATGCCGGCTGGCGCCAGATGCTGGATTCCGATCCGGGGTCGTCCGAAACGGGCTGACGCGGCCCGCTAGAGCATTTCCGCGTTTCTTCGAAGCGCGGAAATGCTCAGGCCTTTGTTTTATATCATTTTCTTCACGAGAACCGGTATCCACTTCGCTTGAAAATGCTCGTGCTGCTACTGGTGAAAGGTCCAGAGCAGGCTCTCGCTTAATTCCTTCAGCGCCTCGACGGCGTCCGGCCGCTCGCGAGCGACCGCGGCGATCAGGGCGTCCGCGATCGCGAAGACGGCCGTGGGGGAGTTGGGCAGCAGGCGGCTGCGCGCCGGCGCGAAGAGCGTGACATCGGCGATCGACGCGAGCGGCGATGTCGGGCCGTCGGTCAGTGCCAGCAGTTTCGCGCCGCGCTTCTTGGCGAAGCTCGCCAGATCCAGCGTCGAGCGCGAGTAGCGCGGGACGGAGATCGCCACCAGGAGATCGTCCGGCCGCGCCGACATCATGTGGCGGACCGCGCGCTCCGGGCCGGTGCGTGCGGAGGCGAAGATCACATCGGCGCCGAGATAGAGCGCCAGCCCGTCTTCGAGGAACGAAGCGACGTGGTGGCTCGCGCCCGAGGCGGCGATGAAGACGCGCGGGGCCTTGAGCAGCAGTTCGACCGCCCGCGTCACGGCTTCCTCGGTCAGGCTTTCGCGGGCCGCCTGCAGATTGGCGGCCTGGTCGGCAAGAGCAGCCTCGACGGTCGCGAAGGTCGAGCCGGCGGCCGAGCGGGCGCCGGCGAAGCTGTCGACCGGAGCATGGGCGAATTTCAGCGCGGCCGAGAGCGCGCCACGAAACTCGCCATAGCCGCCATAGCCGAGCGCCCGGACGAAGCGGGTCACCGTCGCGTTGGAGGTGCCGCTCCCTTCGGCCAGCCCCTCGATCGTCATCGTCGCGACGTCGAGCGGGTGCTGCAGCACGAAATCGGCCGCGCGGCGGTGGCCGTTGCTGAGGGAGGGGTAGATCTGCGCGATCCGGTTCGAGAGATCCGTCGAAGGCCTCAGGCCCTGGGACATGTGCCTCCGCCCTGTTGACGTTCAAAAATTTTCATGTTTGCTACCCGACGAAAATAAACCTGTCAAAACGACAAGCGGGAGCGGATACCATCATGCGTCAATCCCTGTTCGTCGCGGCATTCGCCGCAACGTGCCTGTCCGCCACGGCGGCTTCGGCGCAAACCCTGCGCATCGCGCTGGCTTCCGAGCCGACCGCCGTCGATCCGCATTACCACGACCTCACCCCGAACAACGCCCTGGCGCAGCACATCTTCGACTCGCTCGTCGCCCAGGACGAGAAGCAGAAGCTCCATCCGAGCCTCGCCACCTCCTGGGAAAACGACGGCAAGAACCGCTGGACCTTCAAGCTCCGCGACGGCGTGAAGTTCTCCAATGGCAAGCCGTTTACCGCCGAGGACGTGGTCTTCACCTTCTGCCGCACCTTGAAGAACGAGACCAAGGTGTCGGATTCTTTTGCCGACGTCACCGGGAATTTCGCCTCGGTCGAGTCGCCCGATCCGCAGACGCTAGTCATCAACACCATCAATCCGGAGCCGCTGCTGCCGAACCTGCTCTCGGCGCTTCCCATCCTCTCGGCCTCCATCGTCGAGCACGGGCCGATCAGCTACGACATCGCCAAGAACTGCGGCGTGACGGGGCCCTGGCCGACCGTCAGCGGCTTCAATGACGGCTCGCTCGCCATCGGCACCGGCCCCTACAAGCTGAAATCCTATGTGCGGGGCTCGGCGATCGAGCTCGAGCGCAGCCCGACCTATTGGGGCAAGGCCGAGCCCTGGGAGCTGGTGCGTCTGCTGCCGGTGACCAATGCCGGGCCGCGCCTCGCCGGCCTGCTCGCCGGCGATTACGACGTGATCGAAAATCCGGCCGCGCGCGATCTCGGCCGGATCAAGGATGACAAGCGCTTCGGCCACGTCATCACGCCCTCGACCCGCGTGATCTATTTCCAGCTCGACGTCGCCCGCGACCAGAGCCCATTCGTCAAGGCCGAGGATGGCAAGAACCCGCTGAAGGATGCGCGCGTTCGCAAGGCGATGTCGCTCGCCATCGACCGCGACGCCATCGTCAAGCGCATCATGGATGGCGCGGCTGAGCCGGCTTACCAGTATCTGCCGACCGGCATGTTCGGCACGCTGCCGAACCCGCCGAAGCTGGCTTATGACCCCGCGCAGGCCAAGAAGCTGCTGGCCGAGGCCGGTTATGCCAAGGGCTTCCAGCTCACCCTGTCGACCACCAATGACCGCTACATCAACGACAGCCAGATCACCCAGGCGGTCGCGCAGTACCTGACCCAGATCGGCATCAAGACCGAGGTCGACGCGATGACGCGGGCGATCTACTTCCCGCGCCGTGCCAAGAAGGAATTCAGCGCCGCGCTCGGCGGCTGGGGCTCCGGCACCGGCGAGGCCGCGTCCTTCCTGCGCCAGTGGCCGCCGACCCCCAACGAGACCAAGACGCTAGGCGGCTCGAACTATGGCGGCTACAAGAACGACCAGTTCGACAAGGTGATCCGCGAAGCCGTCACCACGCTCGACGACGCCAAGCGCGCTGAATTGCTGCAGGAGGCCGGCAAGCTCGTGCTCGCCGACGGCGCCTTCATCCCGCTGCACTTCGAGAGCGGCGTCTGGGCCTTCAAGTCGAACCTCAAAGTCACCGGCCGCGCCGATCAATACATGCTGGCGATGTCAGTCAGGCCGGCCGCCAAGTAGGCCTCGCCGATCACCCCAAAAATGACGGGCGGTCTGCTGGACCGCCCGTTCGGAACATGTAGCGGAGCCGGTCTCAGCCATGACCGCCTATGTCCTGCAACGGCTGATCCAGAGCGCGCTCGTGCTGCTCGCGGTTTCGGTCGTCGTCTTCTTCGCCGTCTACGGCATCGGCGATCCGATCGAGCTTCTGGTCTCGCCCTCGGCCAGCTCGGCCGAGCGCGAGGCGCTGATCCGGCGCCTCGGCCTCGACCTGCCGATCTGGCAGCAATATTTCGTCTTTATGGGCAATGCGCTGAAGGGCGATCTCGGCCGCTCCTTCGTCCATGGCGTGCCGGCGATCGAATTGATCCTCGCCCGTCTGCCCGCGACCTTCGAGCTCGTGCTGCTGGCGATGACGCTGGCGATCGTGACCGGCGTGCCGCTCGGCCTCTATGCCGGGCTCGATCCGGAGAGCCGTCCCTCGCGCATCATCCTCGGCAGCACCATCCTCGGCTTTTCTCTGCCTAGTTTCTGGAAGGGCATGATGCTGATCCTGCTGTTCGCCGTGCTGCTCGGCTGGTTGCCGACGGCGGGGCGCGGCGAGACGGTATCCATCCTCGGCTTCAAGACCAGCCTGCTGACGCTGGACGGGCTCAAGCATCTGGCGCTGCCGGCGATCAACCTCGCCATTCCCAACATGGCGCTGATGATCCGCCTCGTCGCCGCCGGCACGACCGAGACGATGACCCAGGACTACGTCAAATATGCCCGCGCCAAGGGCGTGCGTCCCCGGCGCATTGTCGGCCGGCATGTGCTGCGCAACATCCTCATCCCGGTCGTCACCGTGGTCGGCATCGAGTTCGGCAGCCTCGTCGCCTTCTCCACCATCACCGAGACGGTCTTCGCCTGGCCGGGCATGGGCAAGCTCCTGATCGACTCGGTCTACCAGCTCGATCGGCCGGTCGTGGTCGCCTATGTGCTGCTGGCGACGCTGCTCTTCGTCACGGTGAACTTCCTCGTCGACATCCTCTATGCCGCGCTCGACCCGCGGGTGAAGCTGACGGGAGAGATGGCATGAGCGCAAAAAGCAAGGCGCCCGCCGTTCCCGCCTATGCCGACACACCGTTGCGGGAGAGGGTGCTCCGCCGCATCCGCAACCGGCCGACGACGCGCGGTGCCGCGATCCTGCTCGGCATCATGGTTCTTCTCGCGCTGCTGGCGCCGGTCATTGCGCCGCAGAACCCGCACGATCTCGCCGCGCTCAGCGTGATGGACAATCGCCTGCCGCCGGGCGAGACCAGCATGAACGGCATGACCTACTGGCTCGGCACGGAGTCGCAGGGTCGGGACATGCTGAGCGCGATCCTCTACGGGCTGCGCACCAGCCTGATGGTCGGCCTCTCGGCGACGCTCGGCGCACTCTTCATCGGGATTTCCGCGGGGCTTCTCGCGGCGCAGTTCGGCGGAGCCGTCGATGCCGTCATCATGCGCGTCGTCGACTTCATGCTCGGCTTTCCGTCGATCCTGGTCGCGCTCGTGCTGCTCGCCTCGATCGGGCGCGGCGTCGACAAGGTCATCCTCGCCATCGTCCTGGTGCAATGGGCGCAATATGCCCGGCTGATGCGCGCCTCCGCGCTGGTGGAACGGCGCAAGGAGTATATCGAGGCGGCGCTGAATTTCGGCCTGCCGACCCGGCACATCATGATCGCGCATCTGCTGCCGAACTCGGTCGGCTCGGTGCTCGTGGTCGCCTCGATCAGCGTTGCCAGCGCGATCACGCTGGAGGCGACGCTCTCCTTCCTGGGCGTCGGCGTGCCGGTGACGCAGCCCTCGCTCGGCCTGCTCATCGCCAACGGCTTCGAGTTCCTGCTCTCGGGCGAATACTGGATCGCGGTTTTCCCGGGTATCGCGCTGGTGCTGCTGATCGTCTCGCTCAACCTCGTCGGCGACCGGCTGCGCCGCAGCTTCAACGTGCGCTCATGACCAACGCCCTGCTCGATGTCCGCGGTCTCAGGACCGTCTTCCATGCGCTCGACGGTGCTTGGCCTGCCGTCGACGGTGTCGATCTCAGCGTCGCGCGCGGCGAGGTGCTGGGGCTCGTCGGCGAGTCCGGCTCCGGCAAGTCGGTGACCGGCTTCTCGCTGGTCCGGCTGATCGATGCACCCGGCGAGATCGTCTCTGGCGCGATCCGCTTCGACGGCGAGGATCTGCGCAACGCGACTGAAGAGCGGCTGCGCGATCTGCGCGGCGACCGCATCGCGATGATCTTCCAGGACCCGCTGATGACGCTGAACCCGGTGCTCAGCATCGGCGAGCAGATGAGCGAGGCGATCCTGGAGCATCGTCAATGCACCCGAATGGAGGCGCTGGCCGAGGCGGCGAAGGCGCTGGCGCGCGTCGGCATCTCCTCGCCGGAAGCGCGGTTGAAACAGTTCCCGCACGAATTCTCCGGCGGCATGCGCCAGCGGGTCGCGATCGCGACGGCGCTGCTCAACGCGCCCGACCTGATCATCGCCGACGAGCCGACGACGGCGCTCGACGTCACCATCCAGAGCCAGATCCTGTTCGAGGTCCAGAAGCTCGCCCGCGAGACCGGCACGGCCGTACTCTGGATCACCCATGATCTTGCCGTTGTGGCCGAGCTCGCCGACCGGGTCGCAGTGATGTATGCCGGCCGCGTCGTCGAGATCGGCCCGGTCGATCAGGTTCTCGATGCGCCGCGCCACCCCTACACGCTCGGCCTGCTCAACTCCTCGGCCGCCAATGTCGCGCCTGGCGAGCGCCTGAACCAGATCGACGGCGTCGCGCCGCGCATCGATGCGCGCCCGAGCGGCTGCCCGTTCCGGCCGCGCTGCCTGCGCGTGCAGCCGGTCTGCGCCGAGCGCGATCCCGAAACGGTGGGGGAGGGCGCCCGCAGCTTCCGCTGCCACAATCCGGTGCCGGTGGGAGAAGCGGCATGAATGCCCAAACCAGCGCCCCGATCATCGAGCTCAAGGGCATCACCAAGCATTTCCGCCGCAAGCCGACGCTGGCCGAGCGCATCCTGATGGCGACCGGCCGCGGCAAGGCACCGCCGGTGCTGCGCGCCGTCGACGGTATCGATCTCAGCGTGAAGCGCGGCGAGGTGCTCGGCCTCGTCGGCGAATCCGGCTGCGGCAAGTCCACGCTGGCGCGCGTCGTCACCGGCATCCTGAAGCCGACGACCGGCGAGGTGGTCTACGAGCAGCGGCCGGTGGCTGGCCTGAAGGGCAAGGAGCGACTCGACTTCCTGCTGAAGGTCCAGATGATCTTCCAGGACCCCTACGCCTCGCTCGATCCGCGCATGAAGGTCAGCCGCATCGTCGGCGAGGCGCTGAGCGTCCACAAGCTCCTGCCCAAGGCGGAGATCGATGGGGCGGTCGACCGGGCGCTGAGCGAGGTCGGGCTCGATCTCGCCTATCGCGAGCGCTATCCGCACCAGTTCTCGGGCGGGCAGCGGCAGCGCATCGGCATCGCGCGGGCGCTGGCCGTGAAGCCGGATTTCCTCGTCTGCGACGAGCCGGTTTCGGCCTTGGACGTCTCGATCCAGGCGCAGGTCGTCAACCTGTTCATGGATGTGCGCGAGCGCCATGGGCTGACCTATCTCTTCGTCAGCCATGACCTCGGCCTCGTCCGCCATATCAGCGACCGGGTCGCGATCATGTATCTCGGCCGCATCGTCGAGGTTGGGCGGGCGGCGGAGGTCTTCGCAGAACCGGCGCATCCCTACAGCGCCGCGCTGATCGCCGCGATCCCCTCGGCGGCGCGGCGCAAGCGCGCCTTCCAGCCGCTCAAGGGCGAATTGCCGTCACCGCTGGCACCGCCGCCCGGCTGCCCCTTCCACCCGCGCTGCGAGCAGGCGATGCCGGTTTGCCGCGAGGTCCGGCCGAAGCTCACCGAGATCGCGCCCGGCCGCAGCGCCGCATGTCATCTGCACAAGGCTCCGGAGGCCGCATGACCACCACCACCCTCAACCCGCCGGTTGGGCGCAGCGCGCTGCCCTTCATCGACCGGCGCCATCCGGACAGGCCGCTGGTTGTCAACTTCTACCGCCCGGAGCGCCACCAGCCGAACGACCCGGTCATCGTCGTGCAGCACGGCATGATGCGCAACGGCGACGACTACAGGGATTTCTGGATCGATGCGGCCGAGAAGCACAATCTGCTGATCGTCGCGCCGACCTTTCCCGACGAGCATTTCCCCAAAGCCGAAGGCTACAACAACGGTCTGGTCGTCTCCGCTGACGATGCCATCGCTCCGCGCGAGCAGTGGCTCTACGCGGTGCCCGAGCGCGTGCTGGATGCGCTCCGGGCCGGCGGCGTGATTGATAGCCCCGTCATCCGCATTTTCGGCCATTCGGCCGGCGGCCAGTTCGTGCACCGGATGCTGGCGACGGAGGGCGGTGAGCTCTTCGCGGCGGCGATGGCTTCCAATCCGGGCTGGTACACGCTGCCGACGTTCGATCGGCGCTTTCCGGAAGGGCTCGGCGGGCTCGATCTCGACCGTAGTGCGCTCACACGCTGGCTCGCCTATCCGATGATGCTCTTCGCCGGGGACCGCGACATCGTCACCGACGATCCCAACCTGCCGGCGCAGGCCGAGGCGCTGGCTCAGGGGCCGCATCGCTATGGCCGCGCCCATTTCATGCTCGACTTCGCCCGGGCCGAGGCCGCGCGTCTTGGCGTGCCCTGCAACTGGCAGCTGATCACGGTGCCGGGGATCGGCCATGACGGCGGGGCGATGTCGCGCGCGGCGGCGGCCTATTGGTTCGAAGCCGGCCGGATTCCACCGGTGGAGGAACTTGGAAAGCAGGTCGAACCCGTACTCTGACAACTCCTGCTGCGGCGCAATATTGCTGACCCGGTGCGAGGGCCGCCGGGGTTGGTCGGGCTTCCCGCGCGGGGCGTTTGAGCGCCCCGTCACCGCCTCGTCCATGGGCAACGCTCCCGTAATCTTCGCACGCGATCTGCGGATGCCGACCCGCTCCGATTCACGGAGCCAGGGCGCAGGCAGATGCGTCGGCGGCGGGGAAAGCCGCCGCAAGGAGTTGTTGTCATGTTTCGCACCATCTCGATGGCGGGCCTCGGCCTGCTGGCCCTGTTCGCGGTGCCCGCGGCGGCGGCGGACCGCCTGCTGCCGCGTACTCAGGAGTGGCCGGCCTATACCGCGCCGCGCACCTACAACTGGAACGGCATCTATGCCGGTATCCATTCCGGCGCAGCATTCGACCGCTTCGACGGCGCCGCCAAGAAGAGCCGCAACGAAGTGCTGCTCGGCGGCCAGCTCGGCTACAACCTGCAGCTCGGCAGCATGGTCTTCGGCATGGAGGGCGACATGTCGATGAACGGCCTCGGCAACAGCTCCAAGCAGCGCGGTGCCGGCACCGGCGCCGACATGCGATATGTCAGCACGCTGAAGGCACGCACCGGTGTCGCCTTCGATCGTGTGCTGATCTACGGCACCGGCGGTCTCGCTTATGGCAGCCTGAAGGCCACGGACGGTCTGCTGTCGAAGACCAAGAGCAAGATCGGCTATGTGGTTGGTGCCGGCGCCGAATACGGCATCACCGACAACCTCTCCGCCAAGCTCGAATACAACTACGTCTCGCTCGGCAAGCAGGACTTCCAGTTCGGCAATACGCGCAGCCGCATCGGCGTCACCGAGCATCTCGTCAAGGCCGGCCTCAACTACCGTTTCTGACCCCGCCATAGCGGCCGGTTTCGCAAGGCCGGTCCTGATTCACGGCCTTCTTGGCCGTTCTCTGGTAGGGATGGGGCAGGGTGTTCGGAAATCCCGTCCCTTGTCCGGCATCACGTTCCATCCCTGCACCTCTACAGGACAGACATGCGCGCATTGATCGTCGAGGACGAGCCGGATCTGATGAGCTTCCTGTCCTCGCTTCTCACGAATGCGGGGTTGATCGTGGATCGGACCACGACGATCGATGCCGCACTGGCCGCCCTGCGGACCGCGCCCTTCGACATCGCCATCGTCGATAGGCGCCTGCCGGACGGCGACGGCCTTTCGATCGTCAAGGCGCTCAGCGCCGACGATGCGCGTCCGGCCTTCCTGATCCTGACCGCGCGCGACGCCAAGGCCGACGTCATCGAAGGCCTCAATGGCGGCGCCGACGACTATCTGGTCAAGCCTTTCGAGCCGGGCGAGCTGCTTGCGCGCCTGCGGGTGATCGTGCGGCGGCGTCATCCCAAGCGATCCCTGGTCATTGCGGCCGGTAACCTCTCGCTCGACCTCGAGGGCCGCAGCGCCTGTGTCGGAGCCGAGCCTCTCGACCTGCGCCGGCGCGAGGCGCTGATCCTCGAAGCCCTCGTGCAGCGCGTCGGCCGCGTCGTCACCCGCGATGTACTGATCGAGGCGGTCTACGGCTTCGACGATCTGATCGAATCGAACACGCTGGAAGCGCAGATCTCGCGCCTGCGCCGCAAGCTTCGCGACGCCGGTGCCCAGGTCGAGATCACCTCGCTGCGCGGCATCGGCTACATGCTGAAGACGACAGTGTCGGCGCTCTAGCGCCTCTCAATCGCGGCTGGTGCCGTCCGGCGGGAATGCCAGGCGCACCGTTGTGCCGCCGTCCTCATTGCCGAGAATGGCGATGGAGCCGCCATGGGCGGCCATGATGTCGCGCACGATGGTTAGGCCAAGACCGGCGCCGGTCGAACTCGGCGACATACGGTTGAACGGTTCCATCGCCTGCGGGCGCTTCGCCGCCGCGATGCCGACACCATCATCGATGACCTCCAGGACGGCTCCGTCGAGGACGCGGACCAGAATGGTCGATCTTGCCTTCGCATGGCGCAGGGCGTTGTCGACGAGGTTGGCGAGCGCGGCCCGGACCGTGGGCTCATTGGCATCGATCACCCCATTCAGATCGCCTTCCTCTTCCAGCGCGACATCGACGCCGTGGCTGAGGATGAGCGGAGCGAGCTCGGCCAGGACGGAGCGAGCGAGCGCGTTGAGCTGCAGCGGTTCGAAGGGCAGTTCGGTGGCATGCAGGCGGGCGAGTTGCAGCATCGAGGAGACGATGGTGGTCAGCCGGCTCAGATCCGTGGTCAGCTGGAGGCGCGCCGGCTCGTCCGGAAGCGCGTCGACGCGGCTGCGCATCACCGCAAGCGGGGTGCGCAGTTCGTGCGCGACATTGTTCATGAAGCGCCGTTGTCCCTCCATGTTGCCGGCGATCTGGTCGAGCGCCGAATTGAGCGCGGTTGTCAGGGGCATGAGCTCGATCGGGGTCTCCTCGGTCGGCAGCAGGCCGCGCGGCGCGCGGGGATCGATGCGGGCCGCCGCTTCGGCGGCGCTGCGCAGCCGCGCGCTGATATAGGAGACCGACATCGCGATCGCTGCAGCGATCATGATGCCGAAGACCACCGAGATCGCGAAGGCCGGACCGGCGATCGCGCGCAGGAAATAGCCGAGGATCAGGTCCCAACCCGGCACGCCGCCGCCGGTCGCGACAATGACGCGGCTGCCATCCTTCTCGATCACGTCGAAGGCGAGTGCGTTGTCGCCGCCGACGCGCATCTGAGCCGCGATCGTCGGGCCATCCAACCGGATGTCGATGGGCAACCCCGGACGCAACTCTGGCGCATACTCGACGACGGAACGTCCATCGGAGACGAGATACCAGAGCCGGGGGCTGGCATGCTCGATCTGCACAAGTCCCGCGGTCTTCTCGACCTGCAGTCCGCTGCCCGTCGACGGCCGTACGCCTTGCTGGATGATTTGTGAGGTGACGTCGTTGCGTAGGGCGCCAGGGTCTTCGGTGATGAAGGTGAATGCCAGAACGGCCGCGATGAATGCCACGAACAGGACGATGCCCAGCAGGCCCAGCCGGAGCGTAAGGGCGCGCGACAGCGAGGTCACGCCAGGCCCCCGTTCTCACGAAGGCCGTGAGCGTTCGAAGTCGCCGGCGACGGCCTCACGGAAATCGGTTCAATGTTGCGGGTCGTCACGGAGCCTCTGTGCGGGTATGGCTTGTCGGACAGGGCGCGCTGCTCTGGCTCGCTCTGCATGGACCGTAATAGCGTTGCCGTTCAACTCTTCCATGGATCTGCCAACCTGATGCCTGTGTTGCGCACCGTGGCAAGGGGGAGCCGTCCGGTCTGGGCGTTGGCGGCGCTGCTCGCGGCCGCGCCGATCGAAACCACGGCATTGGCACAGGGCAAACCGCCGGCGAAGGAACAGATCCGGCCCGGGCAACTGCCGACGACATCGCGCAACGATATCTTGCGATTGGTCGAGGGGGTATTCGACACCGCGTCGAAAACGGTCAGCCTTCCGATCGAACGTGCGTTCGCCCTCTTCGGCGAGCCCAATGCCTATATCGTCGGTGGTGAGCTGAGCGGCTCTTTCGTTGTCGGCGGGCGGCATGGCAGCGGCGAGTTGCGTTTTTCGGACGGGTCCCCCGAGCCGGTGATCTGGTCGGCGCTGTCGGTCGGCATCGGACTCGGCGCCGATTACGGCCGGGTGATCATGCTGGTCTACGGGCTTGACCGGCGGGAGGATGTATTCGGAGACTATGCCAGCCTCGGCGGCAGCGCCCATTTCCTGGCTGGAGCCAACGCGACGATCCTCGCCTCGCCGCGCGCGCGGATCGTCCTCATTTCGTCGGGCCTTGGCCTGCGCTTCTCGGGCGATCTCAGCCGCATCCGCATCGAGCCGGCGGGCGCGCCGGAGATTCTGCGCCCACCAGCAAACATCTGCGGCAATCCGGCCGATTGTCCGCTGCCGGGACGCCCCTGACGGGACGATGGGGGGACAGGCTCAGCGGGCCCGCTCGAGTGATTGGTAGGCCGCAGAGTGGAGCTCGTCGAGGCGCGCCGAGATGTCCATGGCGATGAGGCCGACCTCGCGATCGTCGGCACCCTTTCGGACATAGAGCGGCTCCGACCAGAGGATGCAGCCGCGGCCGAAGGGCAGGGCGATGCTGGACCGGTCCCAGTTTGTCAGATCGAAGCGCGCGCTCGTGACGGCGGCGAAGAGGTAGATCGGCCGACCGGTGACGCGGGCGAGCTGCACGGCGCCCTTGCCGGCCACGCGCGACACTTTCGGCACGTCTGCCGTGAGAACGACGCTGGTGCCGTCGCGGAGCGCGTCCCGCATTTCGAAGAACGCTGGAATTGCCCGCTTGGTCCGAATTTTCGGGCGGCTCTGAGTCCCCGAGCCACGGATGGTCCGGAAACCGGCCCTTTCGACGACGGAGGCGACGACCTCGCCATCGAAATGCAGCGAGGCCAGGATTGCCACGCGCGATGCGCCCTCGAGCGCCGCAAGGCTCAGCATCTGCTGGCCGTGCCATGTCAGGGCGATGAACGGCTCGCGGCTGCGCTCCCAAGGACAGGCCCCGGGAATGACCGGCCTGAACCGGGTGGTTCGCTGCACGAGGTTGATATAGCCGTGCAGTGCGCGGCCGGCGAGCGCCGCTGACTGGCCTGAGCTGGGACGCATCTTCCGCTCTCCATGATGAAACACATGGAGTGGTCGGTGCCCCGGCTTGCTGGAACATTGCGCGGCCGCCGGCGGGGAGGCCGGCTTCGCACAAAATCAGGGTTTGAACGCGCTTGCCGCCCCGTCAGGCGCTCCGGCCATGGCCATGGTCCGTCCGCAGGCGGCGCTCGATGAAGCGGCTATAGGAGCCCATGCCGTAGCTGAGCAGGGCATAGACCAGCGCCGCGAAGACATAGCCCTCGAGCACGGCGATGCCCTGCCAGACCGGATCGCGCATGGCTGAGCGCACCGTGTCGAGGAAGTCGAGCAGGCCGATGATCGTGACGAGTGTCGTGTCCTGGAAGAAGCCGATGAAGATGTTGACCAGCGGCGGGATGACGATCTTGAGCGCCTGAGGCAGCACGATCTTGCGCATCGACAGCCAATAGCCGAGGCCGAGCGAGGCGGCGGCTTCGTGCTGGCCCTTCGGCACTGCCTGCAGACCGCCGCGGACGGTCTCGGCGATATAGGCGCCGGCGAAGATGATGATTGCGACCTGCGCCCGCAGCAATTTGTCGATGGTGACACCGTCCGGCATGAACAGCGGCAGCATCACCGAGGCCATGAACAGGATCGAGACCAGCGGCACCCCGCGCACCGTCTCGATGAAGATGACGGCGATGACCTGGATTGCGGGCAGCTTCGAGGAGCGCGCCAGCGCCAGCAGCACGCCAAGCACGAAGCCGAAGGCGAGCCCGACCGAGGAGAGCATGAAGGAGAGCGGCAGGCCGCCCCAGTTCGTGGTGCTCACCACCATGAGGCCGAACAGCCCGCCATACATCAGCACGGCGCAGACGATAACGACAGCGAGCCAGAGCCAGAGCAGGCGCCGCGACCAGAAGCGCGGAATCATCGAGATAATCACCGCAGCGAGGAACAGCAGCACCGCGAGCGCCGGGCGCCAATGCTCCTCGTAAGGATAGAAGCCGAAGATCATGAAGCGCAGCTTCGCCGCCAGAAAGGGCCAGCAGGCCCCGTTCCCGGCCTTGCAGGCCTGGGGCCCGCCTTCCGTCACCGCGCGGGTGACGAGCCAGCCCCAAGCGCCGGTCACCAGGCGATAGATCAGCCAGAGGCAGGCGAGGGTGATGGCGGCGTTGAGCGGGGAGCCGACAAAGGGCTTCAGCCCAGCGAGCCAACGCCGCTGTCCCTGCAAGGGGCGGTCGGCTCGTTCGACGCCAAGCATCGCCGTATTGGTGAGCTCGGACATCTCAGCGCTCCACCAGGGCGACGCGGGCGTTGTACCAGTTCATGAGCAGCGAGATCGTGATCGACAGGCCGAGATAGACCAGCATGAAGATCGCGATGCCCTCGATGGCCTGTCCGGTCTGGTTCATCGTGGTGTTGGAAACCATCACGAGATCGGGGTAGCCGATCGCGATGGCGAGCGAGGAGTTCTTGAAGGTCGAGAGATAGGAACTGGTCAGCGGCGGAATGATCACGCGCAGCGCTTGCGGCAGCACGACCAGCCGCATCGTCTGGCGGTCGTGCAGCCCGACGGCACGCGCAGCCTCCCATTGGCCACGCCCGACCGCGAGGATGCCGGCACGGACGATCTCGGCGATGCCGGCGGAAGCTGAGAGGCCGAGCCCGACCAGAAGCGCGGTGAATTCCGGGGTGACCTGCAGGCCCCCGGTAATGCGGAAGCGGCCCTTTTCCGGCCAGTTCACCACGAGATCCGGCTGAAACAGCAAGAGGCCGATAAGCGGTGGCGCGAGGAGGGCGACGATCACATAGGGCCAGGCGGCCCTGGCGTGGCCGGACGCGACGCGGTGGCGCCGCATGAACGCGGCGACCACGAAGGCGAGCACGATGCCGGCCAAGGCGGAGACGAGCACGCCGGTATGGGCGGCGGACCAGCGCAGCGAAGGGACGATCAGGCCGCCATTGCTGAGGAAGACGTCGGGCAGCACCTGCCAGGCGTCCCGCACCGGCGGAAACACCGCGACGATCAGCGCATACCAGAGGAAGAGGTAGAGTAGCAGCGGCACATTGCGCAGCGCCTCGACATAGATCAGGGCGAGGAAGGACAGGAGCGGATTGCGCGACAGCCGGGCGATGCCGACGATCAGGCCGAGCACGGTCGAGAGGATAACGGCGAAGATCGAAACCCAGACCGTGTTGAGCAGCCCGACGAGAATGGCGCGGCCGTAGGTGTCGCTGGATTCGTAGCTGATGAAGGACTGGCTGATGACGAAGCCCGCCGGCCGGGAGAGATAGGCGAAGCCCGTCGCGATGTTCTGTTCGGCGAGCTTCCGCGAGACCGTGCCGAAGAGGTAGAGGCCGACCCCGACGACGAGGACGACGGCCACGACCTGATAGAGCACGGCGCGCACGCGCACATCGTAAATGAGCCGCAGCGGGCTGGATGCTGGAGAGGCCATCGGGCTGTTCCGTGCTGGAGACACACCGGCCGCGCGCGACGGCCGGCGGTCTCAGGTCAATCGAAGGAACGCCAGATCGCCGCGCGTCCCACCGGACGCGACGACGGCGATCTATTCATTTGATACTGCATCGGATTTTTCTAAAAAGCGGAAGCCACTTTTCGGTCCGATGCGATGGCCGGGATCACCGGAAGGGTGGGGAGTAGAGCAGCCCGCCCTTGGTCCAGAGCTGGTTCGGGCCACGGGTGAGGCCGAGCGGGGTCTTCTCGCCGAGGTGACGCTCGAAGAGCTCGCCGTAATTGCCGAGCTGCTTGATGGCGTTGTAGGCCCATTTGTTGTCGAGGTTCAGCATCTTGCCGAGATCGCCGTTGACGCCGAGCAGGCGCTGGATCTCGGGGTCCTTGCTCTTGAGCTGCTCGTCGATATTGGCCTTGGTGATGCCGTACTCCTCGGCCGCGATCAGGGCGTTGACCGTCCAGGAGACGATGTCGCGCCAGTTGCTGTCGTTCTGGCGGATGACGGGCGCAAGCGGCTCCTTCGAGATCGTCTCGGGCAGGATGACGTATTGCTTGGGGTCGTTCGCGATCGCGCGCACCGAAGCGAGGTCCGAGCGGTCGGTGGTGATGACGTCGCAGCGGCCGGAGAAGAAGGCGTTGCGCCACTCGTCGGGATTCTCGAAGACGACCGCCTCGTATTTGATGTTGCGCGGCTTGAAGTAGTCTTCGAGATTCTGCAGCGTCGTGGTGCCCGGCAGGATGCAGACGGCCGACTGCGACAGCTCCGCCGCGCTCTTCACGCCGAGCTTGCTCGAAACCATCAGGCCCTGGCCGTCATAAAAAACGACCGGCGCGAAATCGAGGCCGAGCGATGTGTCGCGCGAGAAGGTCATCGTCGTCTGGCGCGAGAGCAGGTCGACCTCGCCGGACTGAAGCCCCTGGAAGCGGACATTGGTGTTGAGCGGAACGAAGTCGACCTTGTCCGGAACACCGAAGACGGCGGATGACACGGCGCGGCAGATGTCGCTGTCGAAGCCCTGGCGAACGCCCTTGTCGTCGGCATAGGAGAAGCCCGGAGCCGTGGGGGAGACGCCGCAGAGAATCTTGCCGCGCTTCTTCACAGCCTCGAGCGTCGCTTGCGCCGAGGCGGGAGCGGCGAACACTGAAAAGGCGGCCGCGGCGAGACCGAGCGCGGCCAGCTTGCAGAACATTTTTGGCATAGGCGTTTCCCCTGGTGCGTGCCTGTCGTCGGCGCGTCGACAGGGAGCCTATTGAGCTGCGGTTGCCGCCGCAAGGACCTTCCGCGCCAAATCCCTTGACGGCGTGGAGTGACGGCACGAGGCCGGCGCGATAGGCTGGGCGCGAACCGGATTGCGCCCTTGAAGTCCCGACTGGCCACATTCCTGCTGCTGTGGGTTCCGCTTGCGCTCATCGGCCTCGGGCTGGAGGCCGCGATCGAATTCACACGGGCAAGCGACGCGCTCCACCGCGAGGGAGCGACGCTGCATCGCGTCCTCTCGCAGCGCGCCGAGCAGCATGACGCGCATCTCACCAGCCTCGCGGCGGTGCTGGCGAGTTCGACCGCGGATTCCGCCACGTGGCGCGCCGTCGTGGAAGCGATGCAGCGCTTCTATCCGCGGATCGCGGCGGTCGAGCTGGCAGGATCAGGAGCTCCCCCTGACGGGCTCGAGGGGAAAGCTGCGGAGAATCTCAAGGACTTCGATCCGCTCGCGCTTGCGGCGCGCATCAGGGAGCTTGCGCCGGGCCACGCCGGGACGCTGCCCAGCCGGGGAGGGAAGCCTTTCTATGCGCTCGTCAAGCGCATCCCGGACAACGGCTCGGAGCCGCGGGCGCTGGTGCTCGTCATCGACGCCACACGCATGGCCGAACCGGAAGGCGGCTTGCCTGAGGAGACCGTGCTGGCGCTGCGGGATAGCTCCGGAGCCAGGATCGTCAGCCAAGGACGGGAACGTCCGCCCGGCATGGGCCTGCCGAAACTCACCTATGAACGGGCGTTGGGAAGCCGCTCCCAGCCGCTCGTCCTGACCCTGGAGCGGCGGCCTTCCGTCGCCGAGATCCTGCCGCCGATCCTGCTGATCGGCTGGCCGCTGGCCTCCGCGCTTGCGGTGCTGCTGCTGCTCGCGGTTCTGCGCGAAAAGCGCGCCAGCCAGCGGGCGCGCGAGGCGATGCGCCTGCATCAGCAGGATGCGCGACTCGCCCATGCGATGCGGGTGAACACGGTCGGCGAGATGGCGTCCGGCATCGCTCATGAGATCACGCAGCCGCTGACGGCTATCCTCAGCCAGAGCCAGGCCGGCCTGCGGCTCATGCGCTCCGCGGCGGGGCAACCGGACGCGCTGATCGGCGTGCTCGATGCGAATGTGCGGCACGCCTTGAGGGCCGGCGAAATCCTGGAGCGGCTGCGGGCCTATGTGACGCGCCGCGAGCCGCAGCCCCAACCGAACGACCTCAACTGCATCGTCCGCAATGTCGTTGCCCTGACGCAGCGCGACCTGCAGGAGCGCGGGATCGGCCTCAACCTTGAACTCGGCCCCTCGCCGCTGCCGGCGCGGGTCGATCGGGTCGCGATCGAGCAGGTGGTTCACAATCTCGTCCGCAACGCGGCGGAGGCGATAGCGGGCGAGAGCGGAGGGCGACGCGAGATCACACTCACGACCCGGCTCGTTGGAGGCGATGTCGAGATCGCCGTGAGCGATACCGGCCCGGGCATCGCGGAGGCCGATCTGGCACGGCTGTTTGAGCCGTTCTTCACCACCAAGAGCGGCGGCATGGGGCTCGGGCTGCCGCTCTGCGAGCGTTTGGTCCAGTCGGCCGGCGGGCACATCGCTGCGCGCAGCGAGGCCGGCCGGGGCGCCGTGTTCACGGTTCGCTTGCCGCACCTAGCCCTGGAACAGCGGATCGCGGCTGAATGAAGCCCGCCGCCCGTACGGTCTATCTGATCGACGACGATGACGATGTCCGCGATGCGCTCACGCTGCTGCTGCGGACCATGGGCTTCGCGGTGCAGCCCTTCGCCGGCGTCCAGGCCTTCCTGGAGCGCCCGAACCTGCGGCAGGATGGCTGCATCGTCGCCGATATCCGCATGCCCGGGACATCCGGCCTGCAACTTCTGGAGCGCATGGCGAGCGAAGCCGAGCGCATGCCGATTGTCATCGTCACCGGCCATGGCGATGTCGCGGCCTGTCGCCGCGCTTTCAAGGCCGGCGCCGTCGACTTCCTGACAAAGCCGATCGACGAGCAGGTGCTGCTCGAGGCGATCGAGGCGGGTTTCGCGCAGCTCGACGAACGCAGCAGGGTTCACGCCGCGCGCGCCGGCCGGGAAGCACAGCTGGCCAGGCTGACACAGCGCGAGCGGGAGATCCTCGATCTCATCGCCGAAGGGCTTTCGACCAAGGAAATCGCTCGCGTGCTCGCCGTCTCGCCGCGCACGGTCGAGACCCATCGCGCCAATATTGCCGAGAAGCTCGGCGCCGGCTCGGTTGCGGAGATGGTTCGTATCGCCCTCGAAGGGTAGGGCTCCGACAGCTTCGCTCTCGCGGCTGTCATTGCCGCCTTGCTCCGTAGGATTACTGAGAGGTCTCCGGCGCCGTACCGATCTTTTTTCGCTTCGCGGTTCGGTAGCGTGGCCCCGTCGAGCTCAGGGCTCGCCACGCCCCGCATCGGAGAGACCATGTTCAAGACCGCTTTCGCCGCCGCTGCTGCCACCCTCGCTCTCGTGCCGGCCGTCGCCGGCGCCCAGGTTTTGCAGCAGCGCAACATGCCGCTCGCCATCGCGCAGGAGATCGCGCAGGCCGCCGTCGAGGCCTGCGCCACCAAGAACTTCTACATCGCCGCCACGGTGGTCGACCGGGCCGGAGTGCCTCTTGCCATGCTGCGCGCCGACCGGGCCGGTCCGCACACCGTCGCTGCCAGCCGCGACAAGGCCTACACCTCGGCTTCCGCTGGCAATGGCACCCTGGCGATGGCCGAGGGCGCGGAGAAGAACCGGGCGGCGCGCCATGTCGCCTCGATCGAGGGCTTCCTGCTGCTCGGCGGCGGTGTCCCGGTCAAGGTCGATGACGACGTGATCGGCGCGGTCGGCGTCGGCGGCGCCCCGGGCGCCAATCTGGACGAGGATTGCGCCAAGGCCGGGATCGAGAAGGTGCAGGCGAAGCTGCGCTGAATTGGCCGATTGCCGTCATTGTGAAGCAGGTGGCCGCTGCGCCGGCCGCCTGCCCGCCACCGGGGAACGTTGCCATGTCG
The DNA here is from genome assembly GCF_056395485.1 of Allobosea sp. 10L417. NCBI lineage: Bacteria > Pseudomonadati > Pseudomonadota > Alphaproteobacteria > Hyphomicrobiales > Alloboseaceae > Allobosea > Allobosea sp. 10L417. The sequence continues at coordinate 32,759 of NZ_JBFTJP010000004.1, read as the reverse complement.
AGGATGTTGCTGGGCGCGCTGGCGCTTCTGGCCGCCATCGGGTCCGGTGAAGCGACGGCGCAGACGCCGCCGAGCCCGGCCGAACTTGCCGCCTATCGCGGCTTGCATGCGGCGGCTGCGGCGGGCGATGCCACGACCATCCGCCGGCTGGCCGCGGCGGGGGGTGACCTCGATGCGCGCGACGGCAATGGCCGCACGCCTCTGCATGTCGCGGCATTCCAGGGGCGGGCCGAGGCTTCGCGTCTCCTGATCGCCGTCGGTGCCAAGCCGGGACCGCTCGACGAGCAGCGTTACGATGCGCTGACGATCGCGGCGGTGCGTGACGACGTGCCGATGGTCAAGGCGCTGCTGGCATCCGGCGCTTCGGCCAAGCTGATCACGAGCCGCTATGGCGGCACGGCGCTGATCGCGGCCGCACATCTCGGCCATGACGAGGTGGTCCGCGAACTGATCAAGGCCGGGGCGCCGCTCGACCATGTCAACAATCTCGGCTGGACCGCCCTGATGGAGGCGGTAGTGCTGGGCGATGGCGGCCCCCGTCACGTCGAGACGGCACGCGCTCTGCTTGCCGCGGGCGCGGATCGTACTATCGCGGACGGGCAGGGCATCACGCCGCTGCAGCACGCCCGGGCGCGCGGCGATCGGGCGATGGCGGCGCTGCTGGAAAGCGCGCAGAGGCGCTGAATACGCGCCGCTCGAAGGCCTCAATTGCGCTCCAGCGCAGGGTTTGGCGGCCGCCAATGCTCATTCTCGTTTCCCAGACCGACCGGCAATCCGACGCGCCAGGATGGAACCCCGCCTGCGGCTTCCCGTTGAAGCAGGCAGTGGGAGAGGTGAGACATGCCCTCGAGAGCGATGGAATTGCGCCGTTCGGATGTCCGCATGAATCCGGCGCGATATGAACGATGCCAGGATACCGACGGGAACAGATATGTCGTCGCGGTGTGGTCCGACACCGACGGAATCGCGCGGTTCACCCTTCTCGACGGAACATCCCTCGTGCGTGTCGATAACGAGGGTTTCCTGATGCCGAGCGGAACTCGCCTTCGCCGCTGCAAGGATGAGCCCTTTGCGCATTGGGCTTGAGCGGCACGCTGGCCAACCCTGCGGCCCAGAATTGTGCGCCAGATTTTCCGCGTGGCGGGACAGCAGATGACCGATGCTCCGCCTGTCCCTCAACGTTCACGCATGCGCCAGTTCTTTCGGGTGGCCCTGCGCTACTGGCGCGACCAGGATACGCGCTGGCGGGCCTGGGGGCTGACGGCCGCGGTATTGTTCTTCGTTGCCGCGCAAACGGCGAGCGCAGTCGGCATCAACAAATGGAACCGCCTGTTCTTCGACGCGCTCGAGAAGCGGGACGTCACGGGCGTATGGGCGGCAACTGGGTGGCTGCCCCCTCTGGTCGTGGCCACGGCGCTTTCCGTGTCGGGACTGGTGGTCTGCCGCATGCTGCTGCAGACGCGCTGGCGCGAGAACCTAACCCGGCGCGTCGCGGGCTGGTGGATCGCGGACCAGCGCTATTATCGCCTCGGCTTCCTGACCAAGAGGCTGACCGCACCCGAGTATCGAATCGCAGAGGATGCCCGCCTCGCGATCGAGCCACTGGTCGAGCTGGCGATCGGGCTGATCAGCGCCTTCATCACGGCGGCGACCTTCGCAGCGATCCTCTGGCAGGTTGCGGGCTCGGCCGAGGTGACGCTGGGAACCGTCACGATCGTCATCCCGAGCTATATGGCCGTCGCCGCAGTGCTCTACGCCGCCATCGCGTCGCTCGCAGCCTATCTGACCGGGCGGCCGCTGGTGGGCCTCGTCTCGCACAAGAACGAGATGGAAGCCCAGTTCAGGGCCGAGATGACGCGGCTGCGCGAGAACGCCGAGAGTATCGCACTCATCCGCGGCGATGCCGATGAACTCAGCGCGGTGGGGGAGGATTACGGACGCGTCGTTGCCGCCTGGCTCCGGATCATCCGCCAGCAAGGCATCATCGCGCTGGTCCTGAATACGAACGGGGCCTTGTTCCCGATCGTGCCGCTCCTGCTTATCGCGCCCAAGTATCTGGCCGGCGGTGTCACCCTCGGCGCGGTGGTGCAGGTCGTGGCCGCCTTCAGCGCCGTGCAGGCCGCGCTGATCTGGTTCGTCGACAACTTCGTCAGGCTGGCGGAGTGGTTCGCCTCCGTGAGGCGCGTCGACGAGCTGGTCGAGGAACTGCAGGCGCTCGATATCGGCACGATCATGGAGGCGGATACGCGGATCGAACTCGGGGAGAGCGAGGACGAGGCGATCCATATCCAGAATTTGTCGCTCGCGCACAGCAATGGCCGCGTCGTCGTCGCGGATGCGACTGTTGCCATCGAGCGCGGTGCGAAGGTTCTGATTGCAGGGGAGAGCGGCTCCGGCAAGAGCACGCTCATCCGGGCATTGGCCGGGCTCTGGCCCTGGGGATCAGGCTCGATCCGCGTGCCCGCGGGGCAATCGATCGCTTTCGTTCCCCAAAAGCCGTATCTGCCGCGGGGAACGCTGCGTTCGATCCTGCTCTACCCGGCTTCGGAGCGGCCGGTCGACGAGGAGACGATGATCGGAGCGCTGCAGCGCTGTGGCCTGGGCTATCTGTCCAGGAGGCTCGACGCGGAGGATGATTGGGACCGCATTCTCTCCGGAGGAGAGCGCCAGCGGGTCGCCTTCGCACGCCTGCTGATCCAGAAGCCGGACATCATCGTGATGGATGAGGCGACGTCCGCGCTCGACGAGGCGAGCCAGGAAGCGCTGCTGGGGCTGTTCGACAGCGAACTGGCCGACGCGACGCTCATCAGCGTCGGACACCGCCCGGGGCTCGAAGACTATCACGAGCAGAAGATCACGCTCGAACGCCGCCCGGCCGGAGCCCATCTTACGTCCAAGCCGATCGGGCGGTCGCTGTGGCGCCTTTTCCGGGGGCGCCGGGAGGCCAATGAAGATACTGCAGACTGAGGTGGGCGAGGCTTGCGCTTCCGAGCCTGCGGCCGGCCGGGATTGGCCAGCCGCAGGGGGCGATGTCAGCTTTGCACGAAGGCGAGCAGGTCGGCGTTGAGCTCGTCGGCATTCACGGTGAGCATGCCGTGGCCGAAGCCTGGATAGGTCTTCAGCTTGCCGTTCTTCAGGTGCTTGATCGACTCGCGCGCGGCGGCGCCGATCGGCACGATCTGGTCGTCCTCGCCATGCAGGACGAGGGTGGGCACGCCGATCGCCTCGAGATCTTCCGTCTGATCGGTCTCGGAGAAGGCCTTGATGCCGTCGTAATGGGCCTTGGCACCGCCCTCCATGCCCTGCCGCCACCAGTTCCGGATGACGCCCTGGTCGATCTTCGCACCCGGCCGATTGAAGCCGTAGAAGGGGCCTGTCGGGACGTCGAGGAAGAATTGCGCCCGGTTGTCGGCGAGCGCCTTGCGGAAGCTGTCGAAGACCTCGATGGGCAGGCCGCCCGGGTTCTTGTCGGTCTTGACCATCAAAGGCGGCACGGCGCTGACCAGCACCGCCTTGGCGACGCGGCCCTGCGGCTCGCCATGCCTGGCGACATAGCGAGCAACCTCGCCGCCGCCGGTGGAGTGGCCGATATGGACCGCGTTCCTGAGATCGAGGTGCTGCGCGACCGCCGAGGCATCCGCTGCATAATGATCCATGTCGTGCCCGTCCCAGACCTGGGCGGAGCGGCCATGGCCGCGGCGGTCATGGGCGACGACGCGATAGCCCTTCGACAGGAAGAAGAGCATCTGCCCGTCCCAATCATCCGAGGAGAGCGGCCAGCCATGGTGGAACATGATGACCTGGGCGTCTTTCGGTCCCCAATCCTTATAGAAGATTTCGACCCCGTCCTTGGTTGTGACGAATGGCATGTCAGTCTCCTTCGGTGTGCCAAACATGGTCTTTGCGGCGACGGCGCCAAATCCATCGGTTCCGTCGAAATTTCGTCGCGATGCCCGCCACCGGAAGGCAGCGCACGGCAGGCTGCACTCTGCAACGGCATTTTGGGGCCGTCTTGTCCGACTGCCCGGCTTTTTGTGGTTTATCGTCTCGACTTGGCAGAGATGCGTCAAAGCTGGCTGTGCCATGCCCCCCGCGGGGTTCCGGCGCAGCGCGTGAAGGCGTGTGCGAATGACCCGATCATCAGCGCCGCAATCGGGGGCGGTCGTCAAGAGAGACGAAAGTGCCGTCTGGCTGATGGCGTCGACTTTCTGCTTCCCGCCCTTGAAGGTGCTGTAGATTGCGGCAGGTCGCGTTTGAGGAGACATCATGATTCTGGTCTGTGGCGAGGCGCTGATCGACCTGTTCGTCGGTGCGCCGGATCGCGGCGAGATGCCGGCGCGAGCGGTTCCCGGTGGTTCGCCGTTCAATGTCGCGATCGGCCTCGCCCGGCTCGGCATCGAAGCGGGGTTTCTCGGAGGCGTTTCGCGCGATGCGTTCGGCTCGCTGCTGGCCGAGATGCTGGCCCGGGAAGGGGTCGATTGCGCCTATCTGGTACGGACGGACCGGCTCAGCACGCTCTCCGTCATCGCCACCGACGGCAATGGCCAACCCCGCTACAGCTTCCATGGCGAGGGCGCCGCGGACCGCTCTCTGCTGCCATCCGATCTGCCCTCCGAACTGCCCGGCACCGTCGAGGCGCTGGCTTTCGGGTCCTTCACCATGGCGGCCGAGCCGGTGGGGCCGAGCCTCGCCGCGCTGGCCGAGCGCGAGAAGGGCAGGCGGTTCATCAGCGTCGACCCCAATTTGCGACCGACGGCGCTCGGCGGGCTGGCGGGCTGGCATATGGCGGCCGAGCGCTTCTACCGCGCCGCGAACCTGATCAAGGCCAGCGAGGAAGATGTGCGGATCGGCTGGGACGGGCAAGTCACGATCACTGAGGCCGCCGCCTATTGGCTCGATCTCGGGGCGCAACTGGTGGTCATCACCGAGGGGGAGCGAGGCGCGACGGCCTTCTCGTCTGCCGGGCGGATCTCGGTGCCCGGGCGGCCTGTCGCGGTTTGCGATACGGTTGGTGCCGGGGATGCCTTCCATGCGGCGCTGCTGGCGCGGCTCGCCCAAACCGGCCGATTGCACCCGTCGGGGTTGGCCGAGCTCGATATCGCGTCCGTTCGCGAATTGCTGGTCTATGCCAGCGCCGCGGCGGCGCTCTCGGTCGCACGCCGGGGCGCGGTCTTGCCGACCGCCGCGGAGGTGGAGGCGTTGCTGTCGACGCCGGCGTAGCTGCCATCGTCGGCCGCGCAGGCGAGCGCCATTCCCGCTCAGGGCACGACGCGGCTCAGTTCGAGGCGCTGCGGCGGTCCCAGGACGCGACTGGCGGTCGAGATGGTTCGGACGCTCGTCGGATTCCGATGGATTTCGGACATCCGGATCAGCCGCGCGCTTTCGAGGTCGTGCTGCCACAGGTCGGGCCTCTCCGGCTCGGCAGATTCGGCCACGCAACCGGTGAAGGCGAAGGACCGGTAAATGGGAAAGGCATAGGGCTCCCACCCATCCGACCCCATCGGACTTGGCCGTTCCATGATCCACTCGGCGGTGGCGCCGCTGATGCGCAGGCCCGCTGGCACCGAGGCGTTGAAGGCCTGCAGGATGATGCCCTTGCTGACGTTCTTCAGATTACAGCGCACTGTCCTCTCGTCGCGCACCGTGATGATCGCGCTGATCTTGTCACGGGGATCGACGGGCAGTGCGAGCTCCTGAATCGGGAGATCCTGCCCCCGCGCCCACCATTGGAACCAGCTCGAATACTCGGCATGAGGGACAGGTTCCGTGAGCCAGCGCTGCCGCGTGCCGATCTGAGGGAGAGAGGAATCCGCATAGAGCCTCTGCCCGTCGAGCCCGATCCAGGTCGAGCTCTGGTATTCCGGGGCGGTTCCGCCGGGCGGTGCGGAGACCTCGGGCACAGTCCAGTTCGCCATCACGGAGACGAAGCTGCGGCCGTCACGGGGTGTCACATAGCCGCCGGACCAGTTCATGCTCTTCTGCACCGGCCTGGCGGCTTGAGCGGCAAAGCGCAGAATTTGCAGCCGCGGGGCCACGTTGGCGGCCTTGGACGCGCTGAGAAACCGCAAGGGCGGAGCGTTGGGGCGCCGGCGCAGGAAGGCCCGGCGAAATGCTGCCGCCGCCGGATTGGCCCTGAATTCCGCAGGGGTCGGCAGGCCATAGCGCCGCAATTCCCTGTCGCTCGCATCCGCGGGATCGAAGGTCTCCGGTGGCAAAGGATAGGGCGCGATGGCGCCGTTAGGCGGGTCGGCCATTGCCGCCTCCTCACTCTGGTTTCCATTCGGCGGCGGCCTTCGTCACGGTCTCGCCGAATGTTTTGAGCGTGTAATGATCCGCGCTCTGCCCGGTGTCGCTGTGCTCCGACAGTTTCGCGAAGGCCGCGGAGGCGATTGCGGCGCCGGCTTCGGAATCGCTTGGAAAATGCAGTCCGGCGATCTCGCGGTTGCGCGCCACACGCCGTGCGAGCGCCATGAGCGTTTCCGTCAGGGCTGTCCGGTCAGCCTGGGGCAGTGCCGGAGTCACGATCTTCAGCATGTGCGCCATGCAGGCTGCCATGAGATGCGCCTGGGTGGCATGGCCGCTGGGATAGGATGAATGGCCGGGTACGGGGATCGGCGGCATCAGCGCGGGGCATTCCCAGGATGGGCGCGGGCGCTGGAAGACCTGCTTGTAGTAGAGGGCACTGAAAGACGCGACCAGGCTGGCGATGTGCAGGACCCGGAAGGTCTGCGGATGGGAGGCCGGCGTCATCGCCAGCGCCGCCATGAAGGTGGAGATGAACTCGCCATCCTGCACGAGTATTTCGCCCAGGGCCGACGCGCGCTCGTCGCGCGCGGCGGCAAGCAGGTTCTTGATCTCGCGCGCCTGCCTGGTTTCAGCCCCCTCCTTGCCGTTAAGGCCGATCAGGATGTCCGCCAGCGTGTCGTTCAACTGGTTGGTGTTCCAGTTCGTCGCGGCGAACTCCGTCAGCCCCCGGAAGGCATACCAGCGCGCCGCCCAATGGCGGTCCGCAAATGTCGCCGGTTCGCCGCCGACGGCAGCGTTCATGAAAAGGATCTTCTTGTAAGGCCCAGATGCCGGGTCGAGGCGGATATGCACCGATTTCTGCAGATCCCGGATCCGTCCACCAGCCGCCGTGGTCGACTCCATCGAGAACGGAAAATCGGCCCGGTCGGGTACGAACCAGTTTCCGTCGTCGCCGCTGATGCCGGAGTTTCCGGTATTGCCGGTATTGCCGGTGTTGCCGGTATTGCCTGTATTGCCGGTCATCGCATGAACCCTGCACGGTTGCTGTTGCGGCAAACTCGTTAGGCTTCGGCTCAGTCAGGCAGTCCTGCCTTCCGTAAGTGCCCGATCCACGTCTCCAGAATAGGTGGAGCGAACGGGCAGCGCGGCGCGTAAGGCGTCAGTCTAAAATCGGGCTGGAGCAAGAGAAGGCGATCGGCGGCGCTCGCTGCCTCCCGGTGTCGTCCTGCTGCGATCAGGCTGGCGGCAAGCGTACGCAAAGTAAAGCGGATTGAAGGATTATGCGCAACAGCACTGCGCGCCCAGCCGACCGCCTGATCATAGTCGCGGTTGATATAGTGCGCCTGGGCCAGGATGCCCTCGTGCCAGAAGCGATAGGGATCTGCGGGGGCGAGGCGCTGCCCGGTCTCGCCGTGCTGGACCGCCAGCGAGCCGTCGCCGACGAAGCCGCGCGCGGCGCTGCTCATCGTCCAGGCCATCGCCACGCTTGGCCCGGCCTCGATCGCCTGGTCGAGAAAGCGTTGCGCCGTAACGGCATCGCGCAGGAAGAAGGCCTGGACGTGCCCGTAGATCGCAAGTGCGAGCGGGTCGTTGCCGTCGCGCTCGATGGCGGCCCGCGCCCGGTCGACCGCCGCCTGCGCGTCGCCATCGGGATCGGGCGAGCCGAGTTCGCCGACGCGGAAGACATGCCACAGCGCGGTGTAGGTGAAGGGGGGAGCGTAGGACGGGTCGAGCGCGATCGCCTGCTGCAGCAGACCGCGCGCCCGGGCAAAGCTGTCGGCGTCCATCTTGTAGAGCAGGTCGAGCGCCTGGAGCAGCAGGTCGTAGGCGGTCATGTTCTGCGGGTGCTGACGCAAGGCGCGCCGCAGCTCGCGCTCCCGGACATGGGGCGCCACGGTTCTGACGAGCTTCAGCGCGATGCGGTCCTGGAGGTCGAACAGCTCGCTGACCTTGCCGTCGTAGTGATCGGCGCTGACCACCGCGCCGTTCTCGTTGGCGATGAGTTCGGTGCTGATGCGGACGCGACTGTGAGACAGCGAGACGGTGCCGTCCATGACATAGCGGACGCCGAGCTTGCGCCCCACAGAGACCGGGTCGGCCCGCTGCCGGCCGAATTCCAGCGTCGATCCGCGCGAGATGACGAACAGTTCCTTGAGCCCCGACAGCGACTGGATGATCGAGTCCACGACGCCATCGGCGATGGAGACCTTGAGCGATCGGGTGCCGTTCATGCGGAACGGCAGAACGGCGATGGAGGCCCGCGCATCGGCGCCGGCGTGGCTTTCGCCGATCTTGCGGGCTGGAACCGGCCCAGGCTCGGAGCGGAGGGCGAAGACGCGCACTGGGCGCTCGTGATTGCGCAGGAAGATCTCCCCCATATCGGAGCCGAGCACCCTCTCCGCCATGTCGAGCTGCTCGAAAACAGCTTCCGAAACGATGACGCCACCTTGTTCCGCATAGGATTGCAGCCGGGCGGCGACATTGACGCCATCTCCGAAAATATCGTCATTCTCAAAAATGACGTCGGCAAGATGGATGCCCATCCGAAATGCGATCCGCAGGGAGATGGGCTGATCAGTAGTGGCTGCCGCGAGCGCCTGCTGGAGCGACAGGGCGCAGTGGGTCGCCGTAGACGCGCTATCGAACGTGGCGAGAAATCCGTCGCCGGTGTTCTTGACGATCTGTCCGTCATGCTCGCGCACGCAAGGATCGATCAGATCGGCGCGCAGGCTCATCAGCCGATGATGCGTCGGCTCCTCCGCCGCCTCGCTCAGGCGCATGTAGCCGACCACGTCGGCTGAGAGAATGGCGGCCAGGCGACGTTGCATCTTCGCTGACGCTCTCACACCCGAAACCGACCCCGCAGGGGCCGGGTTCACCATGATGGATCAAGCCTTGTCGATGCTGGCATGAGAGTGGTGCGAGGTCCACCGCAAGCGTCGCCCGACCGATGTCTGGGTCATGAAGCGAAAACGCGGCGGTTGTCCGCCAATGCAGAAAGATCGCGATGTGGTCTCCGGGCTGGAGCTCCTGCTGTTGGGGCAGCCGGAGCCGGCTGGCAAGGCTGTCCGCCTGCGACTATTTCTTCGAAGCGGTATAGAGCATCTCCATCCGCGACAGCCCGATGTCGCTCAAGGTGTGTTCGTCGAGGGGGGCCGGGTCCGCCTCGTGGCGCCAGAGGATATGGGCTGGGTTCAGCCAGCGAAGCAGGCCCGCGGCGGCGCGCGCCGACGGGCTCGTCGGCGATGCTGCTGCCGCGCCGTCGCGCAGCGAGGCCGGAACTGCTAGGCTTGAGACTGCATGAGAGGGGTGCAGAGCGTCGTGCACGATTGAGCTCCGTTCGGTCGGGCTCTCACCGAGGTCGCGGGATGCGGCCGTGGCGGCCTGTCGCGACGGAGTTCTCTACCGATCGGCACGCCGATTCTGTGCGCTGGATCACACAGGATCAGGCTGCGCCGGAAAACCGAATGTCGGAGGCGCCAGATGAATGACGGGCCTCTTCGTATCGTGAGCCTCCTGGCGGTGAACCCGTTCTTCGCAGGTTTGCTCCCGGGAACGCTGGAAGAGATCGCACTCGTCTGCCGCCCACGGCACCTCGCAGCGCGCGAGGTGCTGTTCCTGAAAGGCGATCCGGGCGATGGCCTCTATGCCATCCGGCGTGGCCTCATCCGCATCGGCACGACGAATGATCTGGGGCAGCAGATGACGGTCAACCTGCTCGGAGGCGGCGACATCTTCGGGGAAATCGCACTTCTCGACGGCCGCTCGCGAACGGCTGATGCGGTCGCGATGGAAAATACCGAGATGTTCTTCCTGCCCCGCCGGGATTTTCTAAAGCTGCTCGCGACCGACACTGCGCTTTCGTTGCAATTCATCGAGCTTCTCTGCGCGCGGCTGCGGGACGTCCTGCAGCGCATGGAGGAGACGACCTTCCTGCCGGCGGCAATGAGGCTGGCCCGGCGCATCCTCACGCTCGCGATCGACTACGGGACGGAGGTGCATGCGACGCAGGACGAACTGGCATCGCTCAGCGGCATCACGCGCGAAACCGTGAACCGCCAGCTTCAGAGCTGGAAGCGGATGGGCGTCATCGAGCTCGGGCGCGAACGTCTGACGATCCTCGATATCGAAGCGTTTCGCAGGCTCGCGAAGGTCGCGGCGCCCAAGCCGAGCCCCGGCAGCGCCTGAGCGGCTCTACGCTTTTCCGGCCATCACGAGGGAATAGATCGCGACGGGCCGGTCGTATCCTTTCAGCACCCGCGCCTCCAGTGCGACAAGAGGCAAGCGCGAACCTACCGATTGGGCCGCTGCCCGATCGCAAAGAACCTCGAAATCATCCGCGATCGAACACAGGCGCGAGGCGAGATTCACGACATTGCCGATCGCGGTGTAGTCGAGGCGGCCTTCCGAGCCGATCCGGCCGACGGTCGCCGGGCCCATCGCAAGGCCAACGCCGAATCCGAGGCGATGGTCGAGGCTGTGCCGGCTGGCCAACAGTTCGTGCACCCCGATTTGCATGTCCCTGGCCATTTCCAGAGCGCCCAGTGCGGGGTCATCACAGGGCACGGGCGCATTGAACAGCACCATCGCGCCATCGCCGGAGAAGTTCGTCAGCGTGGCCCCGTGGGTGGCGACCACCGTTTCCAGGGCGGAATAATAGTCTCCGAGCATGCCGATGACGGTCTCGGGCTCGGCACGCGCCGAGAAGGCGGTGAATCCCCGCAGATCGCAGAAGGCGACGACCACGTCGACGCGCCGCCCGTCGAGCAAGTGATCGTCGCCGGTCCGTTCGACGAGTTCCGCCACTTGCGGGGCGAGAAAGCGCTTCAGCCGGTTGATGCGCTCCGAGCGCTCCTGCGAGACCGCCAGCTCGCTCGCCATCTCGTTGAAACGGGTCGCCAGCCGTTCGAACTCATCGCCCGTCTCAAGGTGAATCCTGTGCTCGAAATGTCCGGCGCCAATGCGGCCGACGCCCTCCTCCAGCAGCATGATGGGTTCGACCATGCGTCGGGAGAGCCAGTAGGCGAGCATGGCGGCAAGGCCCGCGCCGGCAATGAGCAGGGCGATCGTGCGCCACAGGGCGGCGTAGATCGGGCCGAAGGCCTCGACGACGGGTTGCTTGACGATGACGCTCCAGTCCACGCCGGAGATCGGCGCCGTCGCAGCGAGCACCTTGCCTCCCGTCACGTCCCGGCCAGCGATCGCTTCCCCCGGGCGGGTCAGGATCGAGGCCCGCAGGTCCCGCAATGGCTTCGTCGCGGCTTCATCGGCGCGCAGGACCAGGCTGATATCGGGGTGGGCAATGAGGCGCCCCGGCCGGTCGAGCACGAAGGCTTCCCCCGTACGCCCCACCTGTATCGCCGAGATCACGTCCCAGATGAGCTTGAGGTTGACTTCGGCCATGGCCACGCCGGCGCTTGGACGGTTTCCGGCAACCGCGATGGTCATGAAGGGCTCCGAGCCGCGCTGAAACGTGACGGGGCCGAACCAGGTACGATGCGAGCGCGCACCCGCGACGGCGGGCTCCCCGGACTGGTCTCTGCCGCTCTCGATTCTGTTCAGGCCGATGCGAGACAGGAACAGCCTTTCCCGGCCGGCTGCGTCGACCAGGCTGAGACTTTCGATGGCCGGCACCTGGCGTAGCACGAGAAAGGCGTCGAGCCTGCGCTTCTCATCTGCGCYCTCCGGCCAGGGCAGCAGCACCGCCCATCCGAGCTGATCGCGAATCCCTTCGATGAAATCCTGAATTTTGGCTGCGGCGCCCCTGGCCTCGGCGTCGAGCATATTGTTCAGCCCGGTGCGCTGGTCGCGATAGCCGAACCATGCTTCGACGCTGCCGGCAAAGAGCAGGGGCACCACGACGGCGGCAAACAGGGCGAGGAAATACTTCCAGAATAACGATATGCGAGGCGCCGCTGGCTTGTTGGACATCGCGTTGGCTYGCTCGGCGGTTCACGGGCCGGGGTTATTCGATCACGAAGTCGGCGCTGCTCAGAAGCGAAGGTGGGACCGACAGGCCCAGGGCATTCGCAGCCTTGAGGTTGATGAACATCTCGACCTTGGTGACGCGCTGGACCGGCAGCTCCGAAGGTTTCATTCCTTTCAGGATACGGCCGGCATAGATCCCGGTGTGACGGTGCGACTGCTCGAAATCGCCGCCATAGCTCATCAGCCCGCCTGCGACGGGAAAGTCGCGGGATTGCGTGATCGCAGGCGTCCCATGGGCGGCGGCGAGCGCGGCGAGCTGCGGGCTGCGATAGGCGAAATAGGGGTCGGAGGTGAAGACGAGCCCGCCCACGCCGGTCTGAGCCGCGCCGGCGAAGAGCGCGCCGAATTCCTGTTCCGTGCTCGCCGTCAGCGGGTGCAAGGCGAGCCCCAGGCTGCTTGCGGCACTGTTGAGGTTCGCCAATTGTGAGTTCGAGGTCGGGCTGGCCGGGTTGACGGCGATGGCGAAGAGCTTGGCGTTCGGCAGCAGCTCCGCCATGAACTCCAGGCGCTTGCGCGAAACTTCGACGCTCAGGCTGGACACGCCGGTGAGGTTGCCGCTCGGCCGGGAGAGGCTGTCCACAAGCCCAAGGGCTACGGGATCTCCACCGAGCTCGAACACGACCGGAATGGTCGTGGTTGCCGATTTCGCAGCGAGCGCGACCTCGGCGCCGCCGGGCGCGACGATCACGCTCGCCCGGCGACCGACCAGATCTTTCGCGAGCGCCGGCAGGCGCTGATATTGGCCTTCCGCCCAGCGGAAATCGATTGCGACATTGTGCCCCTCGGCAAATCCGGTTTCGGCCAGCCCGGCACGGAAGGCGGCAAGGCGGCTGGCGTAACGCTCCGGGGTTTCCGAGCCGAGATAGCCCAGCAAGGGCATTGCGGGTTGCTGCGGGCGGGCGGCGCTGGCCCATGCCGCAGCGCCGCCGGCGAGCACGAGCATCCGGCGCCGGTTGATGCGGTCGCCGAGACCCGCCAAAGCGAAGGGCAAGAAGCGCAAGGCACTCTCTCCTGCCGACATCGTCCATTCATCTTGAGCGGCGGGATACTACCGCAGTCACGCGGCACAGGCATAGTCGCGTTGGGGCACCCGAAGCCGGGAAGCCGTGCCAGGCCCGGCAGCTTTCTCCGACCCCAGAGGCAGATGACGTTCGGCGGATATTGCTGCGTCGCAGCGGGGCCGCCGGAGCCAATCTCCCGTTCAGCTGCCGTCGAAAACGCGCCTGCGCGCGTTTTCGAGATGGAGCTGCATGGCCCGGCGCGCGGCGGCCTCGTCCCCCAGCTCGATCGCATCGAGGATCGCCTTGTGCTCGCGCTGGACGCTCAGGAGGCGCGGCCGTGGCTGGATCAGCGAGAGGTTGCGGTTCAGATTGATCCCGGTGGCGATCTGCTCATGCAGGGCGTTGAGCGTCGTCACGAAGAAATGGTTGCCGGTGGTTTCGGCAACGGCGCGGTGAAAGGCGATGTCTTCCTCGACGCCGAGCCGGCGCTGTTCGCTGACGATCTCCAGCGCGATGAAGGCATGGCGCAGTTTCAGAAGGCCGTCTTCGTCGCGCATCTTCGCGGCCAGCGCGGCGATTTCCCCCTCGACGGCGATCCGGAAGACGAAACAGCGCTGGATGTCGGCGATGCTGCTGATCGGCGCGAAGCTGCGGACATCGGGCGCCGGCCGACGCAGGACATAGGAGCCCGACCCGCGCCGCGATTCGACCACCCCGTCCTCGCGCAACCGGCCCAGAGCTTCGCGCACGATGGGGCGGGAAACGGCCAGGCGCTCGGCAAGCTCGCTCTCGGAGGGCAGCCGCGCCGCGACCGCGAACTCCCCGGTGATGATCTGACTCAGGATATATTCGTAGACGCGGTCGCCGAGTTTGCCGGTGCTCATTGTCTCCGCCGTGGGTTCGTCCTGATCGCGTCAAGCGCATGTCGCCGCGCAAAGTCGGCTTGCATTCCGAGAATGCTACTTTACAACTTATTTTACAAATTATAGGCGTTTCATTGAAGTGTGCTGCAACCGGCGCCGTACCGCTTTGGACTCGCAGGTCGATGCCGCGAGTGGGCGGCGCATCTCTTCGGGAATGAACCGATGCCCAAGCTCAAGCCGGAAACGCGCGAGAAGCTCCGCACCGTCTCCGTCGCCACGGTCTGCACGGCGCTCTTCAAGCGCGGCTTCCGCAACCAGTTCATTCAGGATGTCCGGCCGTTGAGCCAGGATACGGGCACGATGGTCGGCGAGGCCTTCACGCTGCGCTATATCCCGGCGCGCGAGGATCTGAACCCGCTCTCGGTGTTCCAGGACCGGGCGCATCCGCAGCGCAAGGCGGTCGAGGACTGTCCGCCCGATGCGGTAATGGTGATCGACAGCCGCAAGGATCCGCGCGCGGCTTCCGCGGGCGGCATCCTCGTCTCGCGGCTGATGAAGCGGGGCGTTGCCGGTGTCGTCACCGATGGCGGTTTCCGCGATTCCCCGGAGATCGCGCAGTTGCCCTTCCCGGCCTATCACAACCGGCCGGCGGCGCCGACCAACCTGACGCTGCACCAGGCTGTCGATATCAACGTGCCGATCGGCTGTGGCGATGTCGCCGTCTGGCCGGGCGACGTCGTCCTCGGCGATGGCGAGGGCGTCGTGGTCATCCCCGCCGATCTCGCCGATGAGGTGGCGGAAGAGGCGGTCGAGATGACCGCCTTCGAGGACTTCGTCACTGAAGAGGTGATGAAGGGCCGCTCGATCCTCGGCCTCTACCCCGCGACCGAGGAGCAGACCAGGATCGACTTCGCCGCGTGGCGCAAGGCCAGGAGCCGATGAAAGTCTCCCGCTGCAGCCCGAAGCGTAACCCGGCTCAGACCGTCTCGCCGACCGCCTGCAGATAGAGGTCGAGGATCGCCTCTTCCTCCTTGCGCTCCTCGAGGTCGCGCTTGCGCAGAGCCACGACCTTGCGGAGCACCTTGACGTCGTAGCCGTTGCCCTTGGCTTCGGCATAGACCTCCTTGATGTCGTCGGCGATCGTCTTCTTCTCTTCCTCGAGCCGCTCGATGCGCTCGACGATGCTCTTGAGCTGATCGCCCTGAACCGGATCGTCCATCTGATATCCTTCCGGGGTATGAAAATTCGGCGGGCAGCGTTCGCCCGGATTGGGGCAGGGCGTCAAGCCGCAAACGCCCGGCCCTCAACAGCTGTGATGCCGCAATTCCATCAGGAGAAGCAGCTGAGAAAAGTATGACTTAATCGCCATAAGGCAGATGACGCCGACCTTCGCGCCACCTAAGAAGGATCGAGAGAACTGCCGCGATCAACGGCCGCGCCGGGTGGAAATGGGCAACGTGCACAGTCCTGCAACCGAGACAGCGAAGCTGCGCGAGACGGCGCGGAAGATCTACGACGCCGCGGTATCGCGGGCTCATCCGTCCGGATGCCTGCCGCAGCATCTCCCAACCGCCCCGGCGACCGGCCGCCTGATCCTCCTCGCCGCCGGAAAGGCTGCGGGCAGCATGACCGCGCTTGCGGAGGCGCATTATCTCGATGGCGGCTTTCCGCCCGAACGGTTGCTCGGCCATGCCGTCGCCCGACACGGCTACACCGCTCCGACCCGACAGATTCCGATGGTCGCGGCCGGCCACCCCGTGCCTGACCAGGGCAGCATCGACGCCGCCGAGTGCGCGCTGGCATTGGCTGCTTCCGCGACCGCTGACGATCTCGTCCTCGTCCTGCTCTCCGGCGGCGGCTCGGCCAATTGGGTCGCACCCGCGGGTTCGCTGGCACTGGCGGAGAAGCAGGCGGTCAATAAGGCCCTGCTGCGTTCTGGTGCGCCGATTGGCGAGATGAACATTGTCCGCAAGCGCCTGTCTCGCATCAAGGGCGGCCGGCTCGCGCTGGCAGCCGCTCCGGCGAAGCTGCTGACGCTCGCGATCTCAGATGTTCCCGGCGACGAGCCGACAGCGATCGCCTCGGGGCCGACGGTTGCCGATCCCTCGACGACGGCCGAGGCCCGCGCCATCGTTGCCCGGTACGGGCTCGACCTGCCGCCCGCCGCCCTCGCCCTGCTCGACGATCCCGCAAACGAGACACCGAAGCCGTGTGACCCGGCCTTCGCCAACAGCGAATTCCGCATCATCGCTCGCCCGGCCGATGCGCTGGCCGCCGCCCGCGCTGCCGCCGAAGCCGCAGGCTACGAGGTGCACGATCTCGGCCCTGATCTGGAAGGCGAGGCGCGCGAGGTCGCGGCGGATCATGCCGCACTTGCACGCCGCCTGAAGCGCGAGGGCAGGCGGGCTGCGATCCTCTCCGGCGGCGAGCTTACGGTGACGCTGCGCGGCTCCGGCCGGGGTGGCCCGAGCCAGGAATATGCGCTGGCGCTGGCGATCGCGCTGATGGGCGAGCCCGGCATCGTCGCGCTGGCCGGCGACACCGACGGCACCGATGGCGGCGTCGGCGAGCCGACAGACCCGGCCGGTGCGCTGATCGATCCCCAAACTTTGGCCCGCGCCGCCGAGATCGGCCTTGATCCCGCCCGATCCCTCGCCGAAAACGATTCGACCGGCTTCTTCGAAGCGCTGGGCGATTTGCTGCAGCCGGGGCCGACCCTGACCAATGTCAACGACTGCCGCGTGATCCTGATCGAGCCGTGAGATTTCCTGGACATCAGCGACTGGGCCTTCTGGCCGCCTGCTGCGTTGCGGCCTCCATCGCGGGCGCCCTGCCGGCGAAGGCTGATCTGCGCATGTGCAACACCACGTCGAGCCGAATCGGCGTCGCCATCGGCTACCGCGACGCGCAGGGCTGGACCACCGAGGGCTGGTGGAACATCAGCCCGCGCGGCTGCGAGACCCTGCTGCGCGGCACGCTTGCGGCGCGCTTCTATTACGTCCACGCCGTAGATTACGATAAGGGCGGGGAATGGACCGGAAAATCGGTCATGTGCGTCCGCAATAAGGAATTCACGATTCGCGGCATCGAGGACTGCCTGGCGCGCGGCTATGATCGCGCCGGCTTCTTCGAGGTCGACACCGGCGAGCAGAAGAGCTGGACCATCCAGCTCACCGATACCGGCGGGGCTGCGCCGCCGCGGCCCTGACCGGAATACCGGAACAGGGCCGTCGCGACGGCAACGATCGGGGCGGGTGCTTACCGGCCGCTGGGCGGAACGAAGGTGCTGACAGGCCGGAACCGAAAGCGGGCCGGCTTCATGGGGACTGACAATGAAGCGTGAACGCCGGATCAAGATCATCGCCACCCTGGGGCCGGCATCGTCGACCGAGGAGATGTGCGCCAAGCTCTTTGAGGCCGGCGTCGACGTCTTCCGCATCAATATGAGCCACACCCAGCGCGAGACGCTGGCCGAGAAGATTGCGATGCTGCGCGGTCTGGAAACCAAATTCCGGCGCCCGGTCGGCATCCTTGCCGATCTCCAGGGTCCAAAGCTGCGCGTCGGCCAGTTCGGCGGCGATGGCGGCGCGATGCTGGAAAAGGGGGCGATTTTCACCCTCGATTCAGACGCTGCGCCCGGTGATGCCAGGCGCGTCCACCTGCCCCATCCCGAGATCCTGAGCGCGCTGGAGCCCGGCCATAACCTCATCCTCGATGACGGCAAGCTGCGGCTCGTCGTGGAGAGTGCCTCGGAAAAGGAGGCGGTCACGCGCGTCACAGTCGGCGGGCGCCTGTCATCGCGCAAGGGCGTCAGCCTGCCCGATACCACCATTGCCGTATCGGCCATGACCGAGAAGGACCGCGCCGATGCCGAGGTCGCGGCCGAGGTCGGCGTCGACTGGATCGCGCTTTCCTTCGTGCAGCGTCCCGAAGACATGGCGGAACTGCGCAAGATCGTGCGTGGCCGGGCGCTCGCGCTGGCCAAGATCGAAAAACCTCAGGCCGTGCTGCGGCTGGAGGAGATCATCGATGCCTCCGACGCGATCATGGTGGCGCGCGGCGATCTCGGCGTCGAGATGCCGCTGGAGAAGGTGCCGGGCACGCAGAAGCGCATGATCCGCATGGCGCGGCGCAAGGGCAAGCCTGTGGTCGTCGCGACGCAGATGCTGGAGAGCATGATCACCAGCCCGGTGCCGACCCGCGCCGAGGTCTCGGACGTCGCGACCGCGGTCTTTGAGGGCGCCGACGCCGTAATGCTCTCGGCCGAGAGCGCCGCCGGCCAATATCCGGTCGAGGCCGTGACGATGATGAACCGCATCGCCGAGGAGGTCGAAGGCGAGACGGTCTACCGCTCGATCCTGGAGGCGCAGCGCACCGAGCCCGAGGCCACCGGCGCGGATGCCATCGCCAAGGCCGCCCACGAGATCGCGGAGACATTGCATCTCAAGGCGGTCTGCGCCTGGACCTCGTCCGGCTCCACCGCCTTCCGCATCGCCCGGGAGCGCCCGAATTCAACCGTGATTGCACTGACGCCGAACCGCGCCACTGCGCGCCGCCTGACTCTGGTCTGGGGCGTGCACGCCATCGTCACGAAGGATGCCAGCGACGCCGACGATATGGCCTTCCGCGCCTGCAAATTCGCGGTGCGCGAGCACTATGCCAAGCTGGGCGACCGGATCATCGTCGTCGCCGGCGTCCCCTTCGGCACGCCGGGCGCGACCAATATGGTCCGCATCGCCTTCATCGCGCAGGAGCACGTCGCCAAGGCTTGAGCTGGGCGGGGGAGAGGGCGGTCACGCCAAGCGTCAGGCGTCGCGCCCGTCGACCTCGCTCTTCAGCGAGTCCACCGCCTTCTTCACGGCATCGAACTGCGGATAGAGCGCCAGCGCCTTGCGGAAGGCGATCATGGCGCCCTTGTCGTCTCCCTGCTGGCGCAGGATCATCCCCAGCCCCATCATTGCGCCGTAGTGACGCGGCTCGCGTTTGAGCGTCTCGCCGATATCGATCATCGAGCGGATCGAATCGCCGGCGAGATAGAGCGCGTTGGCGCGCTGGTTCCAGGCCTCGGCCCAGTTGGGCTGCAGGGCGATGACGCGGTCGAGCAGTTCGATCGCGAGTTCCGTCTGCTTGTCCTGCAGGGCCTGCTGCGCGCGACTCATCAGGAGATCGGCCGTATCGGAGCCGGACCGGGCCCAGCGGCGCTGGATCAGCCGGGCCACGCCCTCGGCCTCTTCCTGTGTCGAAGCGTCGTGAAGCCGCTCGAACAGCCGATCGAGCGTCGCAGCCGGACTGCGTTGCGGGATGGGAGGCGTGACGGGGTTTTCGGCCTTATCGGACGGCGCGACTGCGCCCGGCCGCGGCGATCCGGCCGTTTGAGCAAAGACTGCGTTTGCGCCGAGGGCACCCGTCAAGGCCAGCCCCAGAGCAAGGACGGAAGGCGAGGGAAAGCGCTTCATGCCGGGGAGTGTAGCCGCCAGGCACCGCAGGTCAAATCACGCCGAGGCGAGCACGCAACGCAAAAAAGCGGGCGCGCCGGCTGGCGCCCCGCTTTGCAAGGTCCGGTCAGGCTCTGCGCGATAACAAAACTGTAGATCACCGTAATCGCGTCCAATAGGACGCGCGGCGATCTAGGTCGCGCAGAAGCTCAGCCCTGGCGCGCCTTGAAGCGCTTCTGGACCTTGTTGATGATGTAGACGCGGCCCTTGCGGCGCACCAGCTGGTTGTCGCGATGACGCGCGCGAAGCGACTTCAGCGAATTGCGAATCTTCATTGTCTCAACTCCATCGACCCGTCCTCGCGGACGTGCCGGTCAAAAACCTTCAGCCTGCGACGCGGGTTCTGTCAGCATCGGCTATCCCGAAAACCGGGTTCCAGTTTTCGGGCCGATGCATGGGAGCCCTCGCCGCCCATGGCAATGGTGCGACTGATGCGATGCCGGCTGTATACGGATTTTTCGGCGGACCGCAAGTGCGAACACGGTGCCGGAAGCGCTTGGCCATGCAAAAGCCCGACTGTGTCTGCTTTGACGGCAGCTAGGTTGGGAATCGCCCGGCCGCCCGATCCAAGGACCTGAACATGCGCCTATCGATTCTCACTCTCTTCGCGGCCGCTCTGACGCTCGGCGCCTGCGGCAACACCGTCGAGCAGCGTATCGGCGGCGCGGCCGTCGGTGCCGGCACCGGAGCGATCGTTGCCGGTCCGGTCGGAGCCGTGGTGGGCGGTGCGGCCGGCGCGGTCACCGGTCCGTCCGTCTCGCGTGCGGTTCGCCGCGCCTCTTATTGACGGCACAGCGGCGTCCCTCCTGCCCTGTGCCTGTTGGGGTGCAGGGCAGTGCCGCTTCGCCGGGCTTTGGAGCGCCCGGCTGACTGTCATCAAACTCTCATCTGGCAGCCGAATGCTGCGTGGATGTCCGATTCGCTGCGCCGCCTCCATGCCGCCGTCCTGGATTCTCGCCTTCGCGATCCGGCAACCTCGCGCACGGCGAAGCTTTTTGCCGACGGCCTGCCCAAGATGGCGAAGAAGGTTGCGGAAGAGGCCGTCGAGCTGAGCCTGGAGGCGCTGCAGGGCAACCGCCCGGCCGCCATCCTCGAGAGCGCCGACCTGATCTACAATCTGACGGTGCTCTGGACCGCCCTCGGCATAGAGCCGGCTGATATATGGGAAGAGCTGGATCGCCGGGAGCGCTTGTACGGCATGGCCGAGAAGTTGCCCAAGCGCGGCGACGGGCAGCGCAGGAAGGCACCGCGACAGCGTTCCACCGCGATTGCACCGCTGCCCTGATGATGCGGAATCGCCGACTATCCACAGCCACCGACGATTTCGGCCCTCCGGTTATTTTGAGGGTTGCCAAGACGAAACGAAGCCTTTATCTCCGCCTTCATCAGGCCAGACGCACTAGCGTCTTGACGTTCTGAGACGCGCCCGTAGCTCAGCTGGATAGAGCATCAGACTACGAATCTGAGGGTCAGAGGTTCGAATCCTTTCGGGCGCGCCATTTTTCTTGTAAGTCGCAATTGGTGCGACTGGTCGCATATAATCCGGCTCTCAGTCAGAGATAGTGCGCCCATTAGCTCGGCAGGTTAGCCGCGGCTGGTCTTCTTGCCAACGCAGAACGGCGCCACGGGCCAAGCCGCTACTTCATGATGAAGGGCACCGATGGTGCTGAACGACGCTGGCGAGTTGTGCGCTTGGCCTCTCGTCGACTCCCTTGCCGCGATAGCGGACTAGCCCAATGGCGCAGCGCGCCCCTGAGTTCTTGCCAAACCAAAACGACCGCCTTGGTGGACGTCCGCCGTGTCACTTGCCGCATCCTGCCGGGCGAAGCAGAAACCGGGTCTTCGCGAAAGCAGACCTCCCCTCTTGATGCGCAGTCGGTCCCGTTTCGACATTAACGAGTGCGGGTCGTCGACCTTCGCCTATCGCGACAGCGGTCAAGGCTCCTTTCGCCCGAGCGGCCCTGGGACGCGGGCTTTGCTTTGAGGGCACACCCCGGGTGCCCGGCCGCCGTGAGATCAATCGGCCGTGGCCTTCTCCTGCATCCCAGCCTGGAGCTTCTTGATGTCCGCGGGTGTAAGTTGCGGGCGGTCCACCTTGATCGTCAGCTTGTTGAGGTTGGCCGTCAGCGGGAACGGGGGCTTGTAGTCGGCATCGTTGACGCCGGTGAGCGTGTCGGAGCCGATGTCGAAGCTTTCGTCCCACTGCAGGATCATCGGCAGCGTCTTCGGCATTCGCTTCGCTGCGACCTCCTTGCCGTCGACCTTGAGCGTGCCGGTGCCGGGCTGGCCGAGACCGCTGAAATTGTTGAACGCGAGCGTACCGTCACCGATGCCGTCGTATTTGAAGTCGAACTCGACCGTGTGCCGGCCGGGCGACAACGCGTCCGGCCCTTCCCATTTGATCCGCTCCAGGTCGACCATGTTCCACAGGAAAACCGGCTTGCCCTGCAGCAGGTAGAAGCCATAGCCGCCGAAACGGCCTCCCGAGGTCAGGATCATCCCTTCGGCGCCGCCCTGCGGCACGTCGATGTCGGCGGTGATCGTGTAGGAGGTGTTGAGGAGCGACGGAGAGTCGCCCTGCGGCAGTCCCGTCATCGGCCGCGTGTAGACGAACTCGGTGCGGCCGGCGCTGATATTCGGTCGCGGCGCGACGATGCGGGCTGCGACCGACGCATCAAGCGGGAAGACCTGGTACTTCCTGGCCTCCGCGAGGAATTTTTGCCGCATCTCCTTCACCTTCTGCGCGTTCTGCGCCGCGATGTCGTCGGTTTGGCTGAAATCCTTGTTCAGATTGTAGAGCTGGAAGACCTGATTGTTGAGCGGATCCGGGTTCGCCGGGCCGAAAGCCTGCCACGGCGCGCGGTTGACCTTGGTGGAAAGCATCCAACCCTCGTCATACAGCGCCCATTGCCCGAACATCTCGAAATACTGGGTCTTGTGGCGCGAGGCGGCCTTCGCGCTTGCCGCGTCGAAGGTGTAGGCGAAGCTTGTCCCCTCGATCGGTGCCTGCTTGATGCCATCGACCATTGCGGGCGCACGGATGCCGGCGGCCTCGAGGATCGTCGGAACGACGTCGATTACGTGGACAAACTGTTGGCGCAGTGCACCCTTGTCCTTGATGCGCGCCGGCCATGACACCACCATGTTCTGGTTGATGCCCCCCAACCTGGAGGCATTCTGCTTGAACCAGTCGAACGGCGTGTCAAACGCCCACGACCACCCGGCCGACATGTGGTTGTACGTCTGCTCGGTGCCCCAGACGTCGTAGAACTTCATCTGCACATCGACGGGCAATTCATTGAGGCCGTTGAAAAACGCCACTTCATTTGGCGTGCCGAGCGGTCCGCCCTCGGCGCTGGTGCCGTTGTCGCCGTTGATGTAGATGACCAGCGTATTATCGAGCCGGCCAAGATCCTGGAAGTGCTGGATCACGCGGCCAATCTCATGGTCGCTATAGGCAGCGTAGGCGGCGAAAACCTCGACCTGGCGGATGAAGAGCTTCTTCTCGTCGGCGCTCAACTGGTCCCAGGGCTTCAGCATCTCTGCCGGCCAAGGCGCCAGCTTCGTGTCCTTCGGAACCACGCCAAGCCGTTTCTGGTTCTCCAGGATGCGCTCGCGCAGCTTCTCGTAGCCGTCATCGAACAGGTGCATCGCGCTGATCTTGTCCACCCACTCCTTGGTTGGATGGTGCGGCGCATGCGTGGCGCCGGGCGCGTATTTGATGAAGAGGGGCTTCGACGGATCGGTCTGGTGCAATCGCGTCATCCAGTCGATGGCGTCGTCGGCCATCGCGGTCACAAGGTTCCAAGTACCGGGCGGTTTCCCCTGGAAGGGGTAGATCTGCGTCGTGTTGCGGAAGAGATTTGGCGCCCACTGGTTCGCGTCGCCGCCAACGAAACCGTAAAAATATTCGAAGCCCATCCCGGTCGGCCATTGGTCGAACGGACCGGCCTGGCTTGCCGCGAAGGCGGGCGTGTTGTGATCCTTGCCGAACCACGACGTGGCGTAGCCGTTGTCGAGCAGGGTCCGGCCCACCGTCGTTTTGTCTCTGCCGATGATGCTGTTGTAGCCGGGGAAGCCGGTTGACTGCTCGGAGATCACGCCGAAACCGACCGAATGATGATTGCGCCCGGTGATAAGCGCAGCACGGGTCGGCGAGCACAACGCAGTGGAGAAGACGCGGTTGTAGCGCAGGCCCTCATTCGCGATCCGGTCCATCGTCGGGGTCGGGATGACGCCGCCGAAGGTGCTCGGCACGCCGAAGCCGGCGTCGTCCGTGATGATCAGAAGCACGTTCGGCGCGTTCTTGGGCGGGACCACGCGCGGCGCCCACCATGGTTTCGACTGCAGCGCGTCGTCCTTGATCACGCCGCCGAACTTCGGGTCGGGGGGCGGGAGTTGCTTTCCGTCGATCATCGTCGTGGCGCTGGGCGAACCCGACACCCCCGTGGCCTGCTGTCCATGGGCGCTCAATACACTCAGCGGTAGCAACAAGAGCGAGGTGAGCAACCCACGCGAGACGGATCCGCCATGCCAATTCGAGAGACAAGTCATCGATCGCCTCCTGAAACGCAGTTGGTTCGAGAAAATTTGAATTGACTGCTTGCGAACTCTTCACGGGCGCGTAACGCCGCCGGCCAATACGCTAAGTTATCCCAGGGGAAACCGAATTGAAAGACAAACAGCGGTCGCTGTCTTTCTCTTCGAAAGCCGCACTGGTCCGCACCGGGCCCATCCTTGGTTTCGGCATCCCCGGCGCCCTCGTCGAGAATAGCCGGACGAATCCCGTCTCCGCCTCTTTCTTGGGCGTGCCGAACATAATCCTGCTCCCCGGCGCGGTCGCGATCCGGGCAAACGGCAAGCCGTACCGCTCGGCCTCGCCCTTCGCCCAGGCAACGATCGGCGCCTGGGCGAAGGGCGAGGCCCTTTCGTCGCGGCCCGCGGTGACGGAGGAAGGCAAGAAGATCCTCTTCGATCAGACGGCGCGGAGCGCCTGAGCTGAATTCTTGTCGGCGCAAGGCGTCAAAAAAATGCCCCGCCGGATGCCTCGTATTGCACCCGGCGGGGGCTGCGTTCTGCAGCCCTGCGCAACTCAGCGGATGTCGCGGTCCGAAAGCCCCGGCCACAACCTGTCGGCGCGCGTGATGTAAGCCTCGGTGTCGGAGAGCCAGGTGCTACGCGTGGCGAGGTCGTAGTTCAGGAAGAGTCGGCCGCCGACGATCGACCAGGCCTCCGGCTCGATTTTGACGAGATAGCCGCGCGACGTGCCATAGGCGCAGAAGCCGCCATAGGCCGGCAGATAGCGCTGCGGATCGTGTTTGAACAGCGCCTTGTTCTCGGCGCTGGCGAAGCGCCAGACTGCCTCGTCCCGGATCAGGGCATGCTCGGCGAGGCCCAGTCGAGGCGCGCCCTCGCGAAAAAAGGCCACCGGATCGTAGCCGCGGATCGCGAAGGCCTCGTCCGACCCCAATGTGTTGACGGGCGTTGTCTTGGTTCGATCTGGCTCGGCTGCCAGCGCTCGGGTGGGCAGGCCAACCGCGCCTGTGGCAAGGATGAGCAGGCCGCGCCTGTCCAACAGGAGTTCTTCCATCACGCCCCGCTCTCCCGAGACTCGAGCGCCTCGAAGACATAGGCCGCCAGGTAACCGTAGATCGCGTGGCCGACGAGGCTCATGAAGGAGAGGCGCGGCACGTCGTTCAGCAGGAAATGCTGCCCGGCCAGCGGCGCGAAGAAGGCGAGCGCGATGAAATAGGTGATCACGCCCCAGATCCAGCCGTCTGCCGGCATGCCGAAGCTCTTCACCCGGCGTGTCAGCACCCAGTAGCCCAGCGGATAGAACAGGAATCCGGTCGTGAAGTGCAGCAGCTTGGCGGTCGGGGTCGAGATCGTCAGGCCGAGCTGGTGGTAGAACAGGGACTTCACCAGCTCCGGCGGCTCCAGCGGAAATTCGGCTAACCAGGCGGTGGGCACGGCCGAGAACAATTCCCAGAAACCGAGGCCGGCGAATCCGCCGAGGGCCAGGTTGATCACGGTGCGGGTCGAGGGCAATGCGAAGCCGTGGGTCATGGCTGCGGTTGTCATGGCTGTCGTCCTTTCTTGTGTTCAATGGGCGATTGCGAGGGGTGTGGAGGCGACGGCGAGCACGGCCAGGCGTCCGACGCCACGGCTGCGCAGCTGCGCCAGCCGCCGCGTGGCGAAGCGGTTCGCGCCGCCCCGTCGCGCCAGCCTTTCGTCGAGAACATCGGCGGCACGGTCATGCTGGCCGGCGCGGATCAGGCTCTCGGCATAGGCCTGCTCGAACAGGTCACGCTGGGCATGGCTGCCGCCGATGGCGGTGAGCCCGCGCCGGGCGCTGGCGAGCAGGCGAGCGGCCTCTTCATAATCACCCTCATGGAAGGCGATCAGCCCGAAGGCGGCGAGGGCGCCGTTGCGCGCCGCATCGCGCCGTTCGCCGCTGGGATGGGCTTTTGCATCCTCGATCAGACTGCGGGCGATCGCCTCGGCCCCGTGGGCGCGGCCGGCGCCGAGCAGCGAAAGCGCATAATGCAGATCGGCGAAGACGAGGCGCCCGTCATGGACACGTCCCTCGGCCTTCGCCGCCAGCTCCTCCCAGCGATCTCCGACATCGATGCCGGCATATTCGAGCCGTGCCAGCAGCGAGGCGCCGTTGGCGATGTCGCGGTAATCGTCTGTCGGCTCGGCGCGGATCTGCTCGTCATATAGCCGCAACACCTCGCCGCTTTCGCCGCGCTCCAGCCGGAACAGGGCGAGATGCCAGAAGATATGGAAGCGCAGATTATTGGCATGAGCGACGCTGTGTCCGTCACCGAGCCAGGCGATGCCCTCGTCGACACGCCCGGTCATCTCGAGGACATGGGCTACGGCGTGGCGGCCCCAGGCATCGCGCGGGCTCAAGGCAACGGCGCGGCGGCCGGCGCGCTCGGCCTCGGCGTAGAAGCCGCGTTCCTCGAGCGCGAAGGCGTGGCAGCCATGGACGAAGCCTGCGAGCGGATGGGTTTCGCCGAAGCCCGGCGCGATCAGGCGCAGGCTCGCGAGCATCTGCGCCTGATCGCCCAGCATGAAGCGCAGCCCGTGCGAGAGCTTGAGCGCCAGCACATCGAGCGGGTGGGCATGGAGGATCGACTCCAACAGCTCTGCCGCCTGGCGCGGCGCATCACCGAGCCAGAGCGCCAGCGCCTCGACGACCATCATTTCGCGCCGCGTCGCCGGGCGAAGGCGTGTCGCCGCCCGCGCTCTTGCGAGGCAATCACGTGCCGGAGGCACCAGCTCGGCGCGGGCCAGCGAGAGCAGCATCAACCCTTTGGCGGCGTGGGCGAGTGCGAAATCGGGGTCGGCGGCCAGAGTCCGGGCGAGATGCTCGGGCGTCGAGGCGGCATGGGCCATGAGCGCTTCGAGGGTATCGTTCCAGGCGGCACGAGCGCCGTCGCTGGCGACGCTGATGGGGTCGCCGGAGAGGTCGTGATGCGTGGTGTAGGACATTGGCTGCTCCATTGCGGCGCCCCGCGAGGGGCGTTCTTCAGGGAGTTCGCAGCGCGCCGATCAAACGGCGTTCAACTCGCTTCACGGACCCGTGTTGTCGGCGGGGCGCCAGCGGTAGAGGCGCTTGTCGGCCCCGGAGCGAAGCTCGCTGCCGGGCCGGCCCAGGGCGCGCTTTTGAACCAGCCGACCGCGAGCGCGGTGGCGAGAATGAGCATGAAGCCGGCGAGATTGAGCAGCGCCACCAGGGGTTCGCTGCGGCCGGCCGTATCGGCGACGACGCCGAGGAGCCGCGCCAGGACGACGCTCGCCAGGAAGCAGGCCAGCGACTGCCGGCCGATCAGGATGAGGAGATGGCCCATGCCGCTGTCGAGCCGCTCGCGCCAGGGCTCGACGAGGCTGAGCACGAGATAGGCGAGCGCCACGAAATGCAGCACGCGCAGAATGTGCAGGTCGGTCTTTTCGCTGGCGGGGATGATGAGTTCGCGGGCTGCCTGCGCCAGCGGCCAATGCTCGAGGATGCCCCAGAAGGAGAGCGGCACCGAAAGCAGGATGAAGAGCGCCGCCGCGATCATCAGCCGTCGATCGCCGAGCGGCGGCAAGGGCAGCCATTTCATGGCGATGAAGAAGCCGATGAAGAAGATGAGCTGCCAGGCGAAGGGATTGAGGAACCAGCCGGCGCCGCTCCAGGGATTGCCGGGAAGGTTGAAGCCTGTGGACCAGACCGCCGCATAGAGCGCTGCGGTGAGCAGGAACGGCAGGGTGGCGTGGAGGCGGTGTGCGAGCATCATCATCGGCACGAGCGCCAGGATGACGAGATACATCGGCAGGATGTCGAGGTAATCCGGCTGCCAGGTCAGCGTCGCGAGGCCAAGAAGCGCACGCGCGGGATCGCCGAGCAATTGCGGGAACTGCTGCGCCAGCACGGCCAGGCCGAAAACGCGATCCAGGGCCGCCGCAAGCGCGATCAGCGCCAGGATCAGGCCGATCTGCGCCCAGTAGACCTGCCAGATCCGGTAGGCGATGCGCGCGGTGCCCAGCCACAGGCCGCGCCGCTTGAAGACGCTGCCGAAAGCGAGTGCGCTGGCGATGCCGGAGCAGAAGACGAAGAGCTCGGCGCCCGAGGAGAAGCCGAAACGCGCGGGGATCCAGGCGTTCCAGCTGTTCGCCGGCAGATGCGCGACGAAGATGATCAACATCGTCAGGCCGCGGAAGAGGTCGAGCCGCTCGTCGCGCGGTCGCTTCTTTGTCATGGGCGCCAGCGCGGGCATCAGAAGGCCCCCTCATAGCTCTCGGCATCGATCCGGCAGGCGAGCAGCGTGAAGCCCTCGCGCCGGAACGCGGCTTCGGCTTCGCGCGCGAGGGTTTCGCGATCTTCGATCGTTGCGCCGTGACCGCCCATTGCCCGCGCGACGGCGGCGAAATCGGTTGCGCCGATATCGACCCCGGCCCGCGGCAGGCCGAGCTGGCGTTGCTTCAGCGCGATCAGCCCGAGCGCCTGGTCGACAAGTGCGACGACGATCACCGACAGGCCGAGATCGCGCAGCGTCGCCAACTCGCCCAGGACCATTTCGAGGCCGGCATCGCCGACGAAGCAGAGGGTCGGGCGACCGGTGCCGAGTGCGGCGCCCGTCGCCAGCGGCAGGGCGCAGCCCATGGTGCAGAGCCCGCTCGACTGCAGCAGGCGGCGCGGCCCGTCGCAGCTCCAGATCTGGCTGAGCAGGATACGGTGCGCGCCGGAATCGGCGGTCGCGACCGTTCCGGCCGGTGCGATGCGGCGCAGCGTTTCGAAGACGGCGTGCGGACCCCACCCGGCGGGTGCGGCAAAGGCGGTCCGGAAGGCCTGGCGAATGGTGGCCGGCTCGCCGCCCGGCCAGGCGGTCTTCGCTTCGAGCCCCTCGGTCAGCCGCGTCAGGATCGCGCCGACATCGCCTTCGAGTAGCAGACTGGAGTGATGCATGCCGTGCTGAACGGGCTCGGCCACGATATCGACGACCTGCTTGTCGGTTGGCCAGGGCTGGCGCCAGCCCTGGCGCATCTCGATCGGATCGTAGCCGGCGAGCACGATCAGATCGGCGGCTTCAATCAAGGGGCGGACGATCGCATCGGCCTTGGGCGAGAGGCCGATGCCGCCGATGACGCGCGCGTCATCCTCCGGCACCAGCCCCTTGGCTTTGTAGGTGGTGAGCAGCGGCGCTCCGGTGCGGGTCAGGAAGCGGTCGAGCGCGGCTGCGCCGTTCTGGATGACGAGGTCGAGACCGGCGATAACCAGCGGTCGTTGCGCTCCAGCGATCAGCTCTCGCGCGGGCCGGAGATCGGCGGGGATCAAGGGCGTGACAGGTGGTATGGCAGGCGCACTGCGTGGCGGCGTGCGGGCCTCCGCTACGGCGATCGGCAGATCGATATGGACCGGTCCCGGCCGGCCGCGCCGGGCGAGGGCGACGGCCTTCGCCGCAACCAGATCCTCGGTTCCGGGGGCGGCGCGGAAGCTTGCCTTGACCAGTGGACGCAGCACGGCCTGATGGTCGAAAACCTGATGGGTATAGCTCTCAGCGAGCGCCTGATCGACGCAGCCGGTCACGAAGATCAGGGGGACCCGCTCCTGCTGCGCGTTGGCGACGACATTGACCGCATTGGCGACGCCGGGCCCAAGCGTCGCCACCAAAACGGGCAGGGCGCCGGTCGCATGCCAGAGCCCCTCGGCCATGAAGCCGGCAGCGTTCTCGTGCCGGGCGAGCATGAAATGGATGCCCGCGCGTTCGAGCGCATCGACCAGAGCCAGCACCTCGCCGCCGGGAATGCCGAAGGCGTGGGTCGCGCCGGCCGCGGCCAGCCGGCCGGCCAGGAGATCGGCGCCCGTTACGAATTCGCTCGGGACAGTTCCCCCCGGCGCGGTCGATATCCCTACAGGGCGCATGGTCGTCTCCGGCTCGGCGCCTTGGCGGCGCTGCAAGAGAGATCGCGCAGAGGAGCGTCTTGGTTACATGATCACGGAGACGTGAGCCTGGAGCCGGAGGCGAGGGGCGCTCGCCCCGCTGGCATCGTCAGGCGCCAGGCCCGCTCGACCCAGGCCGCATCGGCGATATGGCCGCCGCCATGCAGGCAGAGTTCGAGCCGTGCCGAGCTGCCGCAGCCGCTCGCAAGCAGGCAGGCGAGGGCGCTTCCGGTGGCACCGGCACGGGCGGCATCAGGCCATGCTGCCGTACAGCCGGCCGGCGCGAGGATGGCGAGGCTCTTGAAGAGATCGCCCTGCCTGTAACCCTGCCGCAGCGCGCGCCCGGCCATAGGCACGGTGGCATCGCTCGTTCCGTGGACATGGATCAACGGCGGTCGCGGGCTTTCGCAGCTCGCGGGGAGCGGTTCCCAGAAGGCGCCGGCGATCGGGGCGAAGGCTGAAAAGCGCGTGGGCATCCGGCAGGCGAGGTACCAGACCATCGAGCCGCCCTGCGAGAAGCCGCTCGCCATGATGCGATGGGGATCGATGCCGAAGCGCGGCACCGCATCGTCGAGAACCTGCCCGACGAAGGCAAATTCGTCGCGGTTATGCGCGGGCGAGCCGGGATACGACCAGGAGCGGCCTGCGCCGTCCGGTGCAATCAGCGCGACGCCGAGCCGCTGCGCGACCGCGACGAGGCCGGGATCGGCGATCGTCTCCTCCGCCGAGCCCTGATAGCCATGGAAATACATGATGGCACCGGTCGGCGGCGCCTCGCTGCCGGGCGGCAGGACGATGCGGTAATGGCCGCTCGCGACCTGGCAGCCGTCGGCCGCCGGGCAGGCATCCCCGCCGCGCTGGCCATCAAGTGGCTGCGGCCCGGGGGACGAGCCGGCCAGAAGCGTGAAGACGATGGGCAAGGCCAGGCGAATTGAAGGCACCATCTCGGATTTCCCGCGCGTGCCGGACGTCCGCGCTCCGACCGAGATGCGAGCGTATCGGGCCGCCTGAGCCACTTCATCGGCCGGTCACGGCCTTGTGAGGCGTTCATCCGCATGCGACGGAATAAGCCGGCCGGACCTCGCGGCCTCCCGGGAAGACGTGGCAGCCTTGTCGCTCGACGAACTCGAAAAACAGCTCCGGCCCGTTTTCCTCGCCGCCCTTGCCGGCGACACTGCCGCCTACCGCTTCTTCCTCGATACGATCAGCGCGCGGCTGCGCAGCTATCTGCACCAGATGTTGGCCCGTGCCGGGCGCGCGGAGGCCAGCGAGGCCGAAGACGTGCTGCAGGAGACCTTGCTGGCACTCCATCTCTCGCAGCACACCTATGATCCGGCGAGCCCGGTGACGGCCTGGGCGCATGCCATCGCCCGCTACAAGCTCGTCGACCATCTGCGCCGAACGGGGCGCCATGCGGGCAACCTGCCACTCGACGACGAGGCTCATCAGCTTGCCGGCCCGCCCGAAGGCGCCGCCTCGGAAGTGCGGCTCGATCTCGATCGCGCCATGGCGGCGCTGCCGCGGCGCACGCGCGGCCTGATCGACCGGGTCAAGCTCCAGGGCGCGACGGTGGCCGAGGCAGCGCGCGCGGCGGGCATGACCGAGACCGCCGCCAAGGTCGCGATCCATCGCGGCCTGCAAGCGATGGCCAGGTTTCTCTCGCGGCGCGGGGAGAGGCCGGGGTGATCTCCTCGCAATGCCGCACGCGCGTAACCTTTCGGTGGCCCGGGGCGAACTTCTGTCCGAGCGGAACGGAATGACATGCAGACCGACGACCTGATTTCACTGATGACCGCGAGCCACCGGCCGGTGGATACGGCTTGGCTGCGCCGCGCCGTCTGGTTCGGCGCGGTGGCGGCGCTGGCGGCTACGGCCCTGCTTGTCGTGCTCACGCTCGGCTTGCGGCCGGATTTCGCCCGCGCCTGGTTCTCGGGTCCCGTGATCGCCAAGGTATTGCTCGGCGCCAGCGTCGCGAGCATTGCGCTCACGCTGTTCCAGCGCAGCCTTCGCCCCGGCCTGAGGCCAGGCCGGGATCTGCCGCTGATCGCCCTGCCGATTCTGCTCACGATTGCCTTCGCCCTGTTCACATTGGCGCAGGCGCCCGCCGAGCAATGGAGCGCGCTGATCTTCGGGCGCTACTGGCGCGCCTGCCTCATCGCAGTTCCGCTCTATGCGCTCGTGCCGCTCATCGTGCTGTTCGGGGTGGCGCGCCGTGGAGCGCCTGTGGATGGCGCGCTCACCGGAGCCTGCGCCGGCCTGGCTTCGGCCGGTCTCGCCACCGTCGCCTATAGTCTGCACTGCCCGGATGACGCCGCCCCGTTCCTGGCGACGTGGTATACGATCGCGATCGCGGCGGTGACGGTTCTGGGAGCGCTGACTTTTCCCAGATTACTGCGGTGGTGAGCCGCCATTCACCGCTCTATCCGGCGGGTCGATCTCGGGTGCCGTCAGCCCGGGCCGGGTGAAAACCCTGCAGCGGCCGGGCCGCGGCGAGCGCCCGTCATGTGCGCAGAAGCAGAAATCCGAGAATCGTGATCGAGACGTGTTGACAGGCAAAACGAGTTCCGCCTATAAGCCACCCATCGAGACGGCGCCGCCGCTGAGCGGCGCCTCTTCTGCGCTTCCTAAGGACGCTGGGGCTGAGGCCGGTTCGCCGGGTGAAGTTCTGTCGGTTTTGTTGAAGCCCTGCTGTTTTGTTGAAGCCCTGCTGTTTGAAAATTGAAGACAGAAAGAG
>NZ_JBFTJP010000003.1:0-405303 GCF_056395485.1 Allobosea sp. 10L417 | reverse complement strand
ACGCGCGAGCCGCTCGGCATCATCGGCATGATCACGCCGTGGAACTTCCCGATCGCGATCCCCGCCTGGAAGATCGCGCCGGCGCTCGCCTGGGGCAATTGCGTGGTCCTGAAGCCGGCCGATCTTGTGCCCGGCTCGGCCTGGGCGCTGGTCGACATCCTCCAGCGCGCCGGCCTGCCCAAGGGCGCGCTCAACCTCGTCATGGGCCGCGGTTCGGTCGTCGGCCAGGCGCTGCTGGAGCACAAGGACGTCTCCGCGATCTCCTTCACCGGCTCGGTCGGCACCGGCCGCAAGGTCGCGGCTGCCTGCATTGCCGGTAGCGCGATGAAGAAGGTCCAGCTTGAGATGGGCGGCAAGAACCCGCTCGTCGTGCTCGACGATGCCGATCTCAAGATGGCGGTGGAAGTCGCCGTCAACGGCGCCTTCTTCTCCACCGGCCAGCGCTGCACGGCCTCCTCTCGCCTGATCGTCCAGGCGGGTATCCACGACAAGTTTGTCGAGGCCTGCATCGAGCGCCTCAAGACCGTCGTCGTCGACGACGCGCTGAAGGCCGGCACCCATATCGGCCCGGTCGTCGACCAGAGCCAGCTCGACCAGGACCTGAAATACATCCAGATCGCCAAGGACGAGGGCGGCAAGCTGGTCTTTGGCGGCGAGCTTCTGAAGCCCGACACCCCCGGCTTCTATCTCGCCCCGGCGCTGTTCACCGAGACCACCAACGCCATGCGCATTTCGCGCGAGGAGGTCTTCGGTCCGGTCGCCAACATCGTCCGCGTCAAGGACTATGACGAGGCGCTCGCCGTCGCCAACGACACCGAGTTCGGCCTCTCCTCGGGCATCTGCACGACCTCGCTGAAGCATGCGACGCATTTCAAGCGCAACAGCGAGGCCGGCATGGTGATGGTCAATCTGCCGACGGCGGGTGTCGACTATCACGTGCCTTTCGGCGGCCGGAAGGGCTCCAGCTACGGCCCGCGTGAGCAGGGCGCCTATGCCAAGGAGTTCTATACCACCGTCAAGACGGCCTACACGCTGGCTTAAAGAGCAGGCGCCATTGAAGGGAGGCGCGTCACAACCGGCGCGCCTTTTCAACTCCTTGGATGCGAAGCGCTCTCTGATCGCGGCGAGCTGCGGGAAACGCACAAGAAGCCCTGGCTCCAAGGTGCCCCTCGTCGTGCAAGCGGCGGCAATGCGGTCACCAACCTCGGCTTTCTGCATCGAGAACCAAGACCTGGCCGCGATCAAGCTCGCTGAGAGCGACCATGCGGCCGGAACTGGCGGTCGGGACATTTGGCAGGACATTGAGAAGGAAGGCTTCAGCACCCGCATTCAGGCGGCCCTAGCGCCGACGTGGCGTGCCCTTGACGGCAACGGTCGGCGACTGTTGGCGGCGTTCAACTCCAGCGTGGCGAAGTACGGCGGCAAGCTGGTCGACTGGGGCTATGCAGTGCGCGATGCAGCGCTTCGTTCACACATCGAAAACGCGCGGCAATCCAAACTGAGCGTCGAGATCGGCCATCCGACAAGCTTCCCATTTCCGATCGCATACTGAGACAGGGCGCACCCTGAAGCTTGAAATTCGCGGCGATTCCCAGCCTCGAAGGATCGTCGTTTCAGTCCTTGAGACCGCATAACAATGCGCATAACCTGTTGCAGTCAGCGAAGGTTTTTTCGTCGGATTTCCAGCCTGATGGGCGAGTCCCTTAGGAAGGGCCATTCGCCGCCTAAGCCCTCGAAGGGCTTAGATTCTCGAAAATCGAACGGTTTACTTAGCTCGAGCTGCCATCCATTTCGGCATACATGAGCAGCGAAGCCGTGCCCAAGACACCGTACCTGATCGTCCGCAACGGTCGGTTCTATTTCGATATGCGCGTGCCGGAGGACGTGGTCGGAGCCTTCAAGCACAGGTTTCAGCGAAAGACCGGGATCATCCGGGAAAGCCTCAAGGCGAAGGACCGGAAGCGGGCGCTTCGCGAGATGGGCAAGAAGCTGACCTTCTAGTCAGCTCAGTTTGACGAGCTGCGCCGAACCGATGACGCCGAACTGGCCTTCGCGGACAAGGTGGGCCGTCACGATCTTTCCAAGTCGAGCCGAACCGAACTCGAGCGGCTTGTGACGGGCTATTATCGCGACGTGCTGCACCCCGCCGCTCTCAGCCCGCCGACCGACATCGAAGACCGTGCCGAATTTTTCGACTACTGGTCCGAAATTCGTGCTCGGTCGAACAACCCGAAGGACAAACTGGGCTACGAGCGCATTCAGAACACCGCCGATTCGTAGGCGAACACTTCCACCGCGGTAACGCTGTCTCCGAACGGGCTCGCCGCCAAGCCGATCACCTACAATGACGGCTCGCCGCCTCAGCCGGGCGATATCATCGGCGTGTGGAGGTGGCCTATAACCCAACGAGCGACAAGCTCCATATCATGTCGCTGTCGCGGCCCGCAGCCCTTAACGTCAAGCGGTCCCAGGTCACCGCAGAGCCAGGCGGGTCGAGCTCCGTTAGTTTATCTGAGTGATCTTGCCATCGGTCGGGTGCTCTTTATGGTTGAGCCTCCAATCAGGCGAGGTCGACAAGATGGCGTTTGATACCGGGCGGATTTTTAGAGAGCCGCTTCTAGACTTAGGTCAGCATGAGAATGCGGCTTTCGCTGGGGTGCTTTCACCAAGGAGTGAAGTTGGGGCGGCTCGAGAAGGCGTAAATGCGGTGTTCCTGGAGAACGCTGAGGATTACTACCAGCGCTATCAGGGCTTCAATTATTGGCACGGGCTCTGTCGTGAGGCTGGCGAACGGATCGGGTTGAAGGATCCAAATCTCATCGTTGAAGTGGGATGCGGGTTTGGCAACGCGACGTTGCCAATGCTTGACCTGCACCAGAGCACGCGGCTGGTCGCGACGGACATCAGCCCCAACCTCCTGGCGATATTGAAGCGCTTGCTGGATGCACGCGGGCTAAATGACCGGTGCGTGCCGGTAGCGATGGACGCGCAGAAGCCCTACCTGACGGAAGGTATCGCTGACTGTGTATTCGGGGCGGCCATCTTGCACCACCTCGCGGAGCCGGGGCCATTTATCGATATGGCGATGCGGATGCTAAAGCCCGGCGCCTCTGCATTCTTTTTCGAGCCGTTCGAGGCGGGCAACGCTGTCCTGCGCTTGATCTGCCAGGAAATCGCCCGCGAGGCGATGTACCGCGGCGAAAACGGGCGCGCTCTTGAATTCGCTGAATTGCAGATCAGCGAGCTCGAGCCCCAAATCTTTCGGCAGAGGACCGAGGGATGGCGTGACCGAGACGACAAATGGGCCTTCCCGCGTTCTGTCTTGCAGGATCTGGCCGATGCCGCTGACGCCGATCTGCGCGTGTATCCAATTCACGACAATGTCGGCCAGTTTCGCCGCCACTTCGCTTATCAAATGAAGGTTTACAGGGACATGGAGCAGGCCGAGCTGCCCAATTGGGCATGGGCCATCTTCGATCGTTACGACCGCGACACTTTTTCGGCCGACCAACTCCGCGACCTGCCCATGGCCGGTTGCGTAATTTTCACGAAGCGAGAGCCCTGAAGGTGGTTGGCATCGCGCTCAAATAACCCGCCGCCTCCAGGTGGCTTCATACCCGCGGCAGCGCACCGCGATGGCTCAATCGCTCGTGGGTGCTCGCGGCGGGCAGTCCAGCAGCAGGACAACGAACCCCTTCGGCGTTTTGGCGCGACTCTCCTGCTCGTCGGTAGGCCTTTGCAGGTCACAAGCAGAAGACTGATCGTCGCGCCGACAACCGCGTAGGTGTAGCTCATGCGCTTTCTCCGATCCTTCGATCGGTCGATGACAGGCGCCTGCAATGGCCATTCGGAGATCTCAAGGCAGCGCTGCGGCGGTCATTCTGTGACCGGCGCTGCCCGTTCCCCGTCCGCCTGATCGCCGATGGCTTCCGAACATGACCTTCTAGGCCACATACCCATAATCGGGATTCCCAGCGGAGTTGTGTTCTGATTCATCGATCTCAGCCTTCGAGGTTGAGATGGCGCGGTTTGACCTGACGGATTTCGAGCAGTCGGTGATCGAACCGCTTTTGCCGACGAAGGTGCGCGGGGGCGCGCGCGTGGAGGACCGTCGCGTTCTGAACGGCATCTTCTGGCGGGTGCGCACCGGGGCGCCATGGCCGATATCCCTTCGCACCGGTTGAAGCGGTTGACGCAGGGCGCGCATTCTGCAAGCTGCATCAGCCGCTTACGATGGTGATATCCAAATGATCTACGCCTCGTCGATCCGCGTGCATCAGCATGCCGCCAACGGCCAAAACAGGACGAGCGATCCAGTTGCATGGGTCGCTCGCGCGGCGGCCTGACCACCAAGATCCACACCCTTGTCGATGCCGAAGGCCGCCCGATCCGCCTGAAGCTGACCGAAGGCCAGGCTCATGACGGTCGATCGGCCGCCGACATGCTGGACACGATCGAACCGGGCAACACCCTTCTCGCCGACAGGGCTCACGATAGCGACGCCTTGCGAGAAGAAATCGGGCGCGGCGCATGGGCCAATGTCCGCGCCATGCCCAACAGGGTCAAAACCTTCGCCTTCAGCGCCTGGGTCTACCGTCAACGCAACGCCGTCGAGCGTTTCTTCAACAAACTCAAACACTTCGGAGCCGTCGCAGCCCGATACGACAAAAGAGACGACAATTTCCTCGCCTCAGTCCAACTCGCTTCAATCCGCATCTGGTTGCGAAGTTATGAGTCGGTCACCTAGGCTAGGGAATGTACCACAGTTTAAAACGAGAGGTGACGCCCATGGCGATGACACCCTCGGCGTTGTCCGGTACGAGGGCTTGATCCGCCATGACGAAGACGTCGGTCGCAGGATCCAGCGTCCGACGCAGCGCGAGGATATCCGCCACGGAGAGCACGCCTCGGGCCGATAGTCCCATGGCTGCGGCCATATGGCTGGCCCTCGCATTCAGCACGCCAGAGAGCCCATCACTGGCCCGCCCCGGGACGAAGGTCAGCGCATAATTGCTTACCGTTTGGATGGGACGTCCGACCACCAACCACATGGTCTCGCAATAAAAGCTGCCGGTCGGGACTGCAGGCAGAAAGATGACGATCGGTTTGCCATGCTCGCCAATGGCATCGGCGAAGAGGGCCGCATCTTCGGTATGCCGGCACGCCGCCGCAGGGGATGCTTCCCGAGCGGCGTCAGGCCAAATCAAACCCGCGGCGATCCGAGGTGCAGTGACGGTCAACCAGTTCAGGGCGGGTCCGCGCAACTGGGCTAGGTGCACGACCATCAGGATGGCGATGCCGCATAGCACTGGTATCCTCGCCGGCGTGCGCGTCATGCCGTGGCCCGCGAGCAGGCTCACGAGCCCGCGGGAGGCCAGCAGAGACAAGCAAGCATTAGCGAAGTAGAGGAACGAGAAATGGCTGTAGCCGGGCGCCGTGGTCAGGAAGACCGCGCAAATGCCGGCGAGACCGCACCCCGCCATGAGCCGAATGGCCTTACCGTCCCGATGAGTAGCACCGCGCAGCCCCCAAGGCAGCGCGGGTGTCAGGAAGCCAGCCTGAAACACCGCGATGACGGCGAAGCCCAGAAGCCCCGCCAAGAGCGGAGAAAACCCGGCACCCATCAACAGATGGGGCAACGTCAACAGATATTGGTCCGGCGAGGTCAGGAAGGTGACCGGCTGACCGGTCACGGTCAGGAAGCCTGTGCCGCTGAAGCCTGAACCAAGCGTAAAGAACACAACCAGCCCTCCGACGAAGCCGGCCGTCATAGCGGTCAGATGAAGCGCCTCGTTTCGGGGGAATGCGCCCCGGATGCGCCACATCCACAGCAGATCGAAGCATACGGCGCAGATCAGCAGGGGGGGGACGACACCGCGCGCGCCCGTTGCCAGGAACACCAGAACGAAGAGCGCCAGCAGACGCGCTGGTAGACCCCGCCTCGACTCGGCAACCAGGACGTGCAGGGTCACGAAGAAGACCGTGAAAGCCAGGAAGGGAGAGAGCAGCAACGTCGCCCCGAAAGGCATGAAGGTGCCAAAGATCGCTCCTGCAACGGGTGGAATCCCTACGATCCAAAAGGCGCACATCATGGCCAGGCCGGCAGCCCACCCGGGCAGACCAAGCAACTGCCGCCCCGTGACGAACATGGCGGCAGCTGCGGCCATCCCGAGGAAAACGGGCGCGTATCGTGCGACCAGGGCATCGATCGGTAGGCCGGTAATTTCCGCCACGCCCAACACCCAGAGATGGGCGCCATAATTGTATGACAAATGCATATTCGGCAGCAGCAGGTTCGGGGGTGGCCAGCCCTGCTCCAGTCCTCGGACCAGAATGCCTTGAAAGGCAGAATGAAAGGAAAATCCATCACCCGGGTCACCGGCTAGGACATTCGCCGTGCCCAGGAGTCCGGTGAGGCAGAGGAAAAATGCGATGGCTACCCAAGAGCCCGCGGTCCGCGAGCCGCGCCATCTCACCAGAGGGATGCCCCAGCCGGGCCTTCGGCGGTCGAGCAACAGCGCGGCCCCAGCAATGATGGGGAGCGCCGGGAGTAGCCACAATAAATCCAATGCCCAGAGCACGGTTACGAAGAATAAATTCGCGATGATCCCGAGATTCAGCGCCAGCAGCAACAGCAGGCTCGTATCGCGCGAAACGACGTTAGCCCGACGCATCACGGAAAGGCCTGGCAGCAGGTTGAAGGCTAGCACATAAGCCATGAAACGCAGTGACGAACCGACGTCAGGATGGGCAACATAGAGTGACAGCCACAACGGCAGGAGCGAGCACACTGCCGCCACCAACGCCATAGGCGACCAGCCATGGCGCTCTGATTCCGAATCTCCGATCATTCCGCCAGCCCGACGGGAAACCGCCCGAGCCCTTTGCGGAGCCGTAGCGCCTGCCAATCGAGCGGAAGCACCGCAGTAAGCACCATGGGAAGATCGTAGGTGATAGGAACGGTCCAGACGCGCAGGTCGCATTGCTCGTGGGACGCGGGCAACCTGATCCCCGCGAAAGCTTGCGTCGCCCGATAGAAGGCCGGGAAGACGGCGATCGATCCCGGGGCCACATTGAGAGTGGAGTCCAGGCTCTGCCAACGGCCCGGGCGAGCATCGTAGATCAATTCGATCCGCGCCGGTGTGAGCGGACAGGTCGGCCCGTCGATCTGCAGCAGCATGCGCGCACCGAAGGCGCGGACCGCATGCTCGATGCCCACCTCAGCAATTCGGTCTGTCATGGAATCAGGCATGGCGGTCATTACGGACTGAGCGCCAGCCGGCACGGGCACACGCCAGAATGTTTGTCCCTCCTTGGTACCCTCATGAACTGGAAGGACTTCCTCCCGTGGTAAGGAAAGCAGATTAGCGAAGGCCTCGGTCAGGCGCCGTTGTTGCCACGCGGCAGCGGCTGAATAGCTTCCGGCCAACGCCAGGACAACGGCCGCACTAGCCAGCAGGAAGCGCGGCATGACCGCGAGATTTCGTCGCCACTGCCAAATAGCACAGGGAATTGAAAGCACGCTGATCACCCAGATGAACTCCAGGTGAAAGACGTGGCGGCCGGCGAATTGCAGGGCTGGATAAGTCATGAGCGCCAACAATAGGCCGGCCAGACCCCAGGCCTCCTGTGGTCGGTCGGCTGCGGTCCGCAGCAGCCAGCACATCATACCGACAACGCCGAGGATCGGCATCCACGGCTTGCCCAATGCCTCGTAAAGCATCGCGACCCATACGGTCAGCGGCGGCTCCAAGCGCGGCGGCGCGCCGGGCCCGAATTCCCCATGCGATGGACGCGCGAGCGTCGGGTAGGCAAGAATCCAGGCAGCGCCTTTCAATCCCTGCGCCATAAAATCCGCCGCGAAGTTTGGCCCCCATTCCAGGAGGTTTTGTGTGGAAAGGGTAATCGCCTGGCTCACTCCATGGATCGGTGCGCCCTCTGCAGCATCCCATCCGGGGCTACGAGGCATTTCCGCCGCGGCGACACCGCTCAAGGTGAGTTCGTCAAGATAAGCATGCCCCAGCGCATAGGGCGCCGGCCGGAGCGCCAGGAAGGCGCGGAAGGGCTCGGTGGCGCCCTGCATGGCGAGCATCCCGGCATTCCCGCCGTTTCCCAATGCGAGGATTGGCGCGGCAGCCAGCAGAAACATTGCGGCGAAGGAGCCAGCCGCGCCCATTCGTGCAAAGGATTGCGGGCGGGAGCCGATCGCGAGGAACACAACACCGAGCGGCAGCATGATGGCGAGGTCCGAACGAAACCCGTAGCCGACCCCCGCGACGAACCCTGCCACGCCCGCAACGCAGCCCGCCCGCCATGCGCGTCCCTTGGTTTCATCGGCGCGCACAGCCATCACGAGCAATGCAATGACCCAGAGAAAGAAAGGAGCCTTGGCGTAGTCGCGCAGCTGAAAGATCATGCTGGTCGCCACCGGGGACAACGTGATCACCGCGGCCGCGAGAATTGCCAGCCCGACCGGCAGGAACAGCCGCGCCAGGCAAAACGCCGCCGCCGCGTAGCCGGCCGTCAACGTCATCACGAGCGGAGCAAGGCTCATCTGGCTCGGCCCCAGCCAACGCCAAAGGCCGGCCGCCGCCCATGTAAGGTAGATCTGCATCCGGGAGAAAAAGCCTGGCGGCCCCGTCAGCAGATCTGCCGGGATGCTCGTGCAGTCAAAATGCGCCGCGCGACGGTATAGCAGGAAATCCAACATTTCGGGTGAAAGCGTAAGCGGGTGCACGAAACCGCGCCCACATGCCCACATCAGGGCTTCGGGCGTGAACATTTGATAGAAGAAAACCGAACCTGCCCGCCCGATGAGATCCCAACCGAGATAGGCACCCAGTGCCGCGAAGCATGCCAGCAGCAGGGTATGGGCCCGAGTGAACCTACCGTTACACATCAATCCCGGGTCGCCACGCACAGGCAGCTTGTTCCCATCTGGATAGGTCGTCCTGAATCCAGGCGCCGGAACTCCGCATCCAACATCTGGTCTATCGCGCGTGAGGCAAAGCCTCCCGGCACATGCTCCGCTTCGTCGCGCTGCGCGTCGCGCCCTTTGCGCAGGCCGAGCTTGCCAGGCAGCACGCGGAACAGCAGCACCGGCAGAGGCAGCGGCGCGAAGAGGTAGGAGCAGAAACTGGTGCGAAAGCCGGCAGCGCTCAAGGCTTTGGTCAGGCTTTTTCGGCTATACCGCCGAAAGTGCCCGGCCTCGATATCCTCGCTCGAGAACAGCGCTTGGTGAGCCGGCACCGAGATATAGATCTTCCCGCCGGGTTCGAGCAGGTGATGCACCTGCCGCAGTGCCCCCACATCATCCTCGATATGCTCCAGGACGTCGAACATGCCGGCAGCGGCGAAACTTCCTTGTCGGAAAGCAACATCCTCCAGCCCGGCGCAGATGACGCGGACGATGCCGCGCTCATGAGCGGCGAGGGCACCTTCCAATCCTGGTTCCAGAAGTGTGCACGACACGCCGCTGTCGGCGAGCCCTTTGGCGACAAAGCCATTACCCCCGCCGATGTCGAGGAAATCCCCGCCGGTTGAGAAACGATGGACCAAGCTCACGATACAACGATTGCGATGCCTG
This sequence comes from Allobosea sp. 10L417, assembly GCF_056395485.1. Classification (NCBI taxonomy): domain Bacteria; kingdom Pseudomonadati; phylum Pseudomonadota; class Alphaproteobacteria; order Hyphomicrobiales; family Alloboseaceae; genus Allobosea; species Allobosea sp. 10L417. Next base: position 395,717 of record NZ_JBFTJP010000003.1, on the reverse strand, counting down.
AACCAGAAGGAGCGCTCCTCGATCTGGCGGCAAAGGGCGTTGCCGTCGTCAGGGTAGGAGACTGTCGCGCGACTGCGGGAGAACCAGATGCCGGGTGGCCGAAGGTCCAGTGCGAGGTCGGGCACGGCGGGATCGAAAGGCTTGGCGGCGTCAGGCATCGACCGCCTCTCGATCGCTGTAGAAGGCGTGCACCGCATCCGCGACCTCGGCCACTTCGTGGTCGGTGAGGGCGTAGTACATTGGCAATCGCAGCAGGCGGCTGCTGATATCATCCGTCACGAGAAGATTACTTGCGGGAAGGCCGATCTTCTGCGCGAAAGGCGAGGTGTGCAGCGGGACATAATGGAACACCGACAAGATGTTCTGCTGCCGCAGATGCGCTATAAGCGCCGTGCGTTCCTCGATATTCGCCGCGAGGATATGGAACATGTGATAGTTTGTGGAGCAGTCCTGCGGGATCTTGGGCAGTCGTATCAGCCCCGCCCTCTCCAACGGCGCCAGTCGGGCCATATACTGATCGTAGATCGCGCCGCGCCTCCGTGTGATCTTATCCATGTTTTCGAGCTGGCCCAGCAGGAAGGCCGCCAGCATGTCGGATGGCACATAGGAGGATCCGATGTCCGTCCAGGTATACTTGTCGGATTGGCCGCGCAGGAACTGGCTACGGTTGGTGCCCTTCTCGCGGATGATCTCGGCCCGCTTTTCGAACTCGGGCCGGTTCACGACCAGGGCGCCACCCTCGCCGCAGCTGAAGTTCTTTGTCTCGTGGAAGCTGTAGCATCCCATATGCCCGATGGTGCCGAGCCAACGCCCGCGATGCTGCGCGAATACGCCCTGGGCTGCATCTTCCACGACCAGGAGCCCATGGCGTTCGGCAATCTCCATGATCATATCCATGTCGCAGGCAACGCCCGCGTAGTGGACCGGAAATATGGCCTTGGTCCTTGGTGTGATCGCCGCTTCGATCAAGTTGGCATCGATGTTGTGCGTATCGGGGCGGACGTCCACGAAGACCGGCTTCGCACCGCGCAGGACCACGGCATTGGCCGTCGATACGAAGGTGAACGACGGCATGATAACCTCGTCGCCCGGCCCAAGGTCGCAGAGCATAGCGGCCATCTCTAGCGCGGCGGTGCATGATGTCGTCAGCAGGACGCGCCGCGCGTCGAAACGCTCTTGCAGCAGTTTCTCCGCCTTGCGCGTGAATGGGCCATCTCCGCTGGCATGCCCGTCAGCCACCGCCTGCCCGACATAGATCAGCTCGGAGCCGACAACGCTGGGCTTGTTGAATGGGATACGGAAAGCCAAGGCGCTACCCTTTCATCATTCGGTTGAGCCTCGTGGCATCAGAAAACACCCAGAAGCGCTGCATCAGGAAAAAGAGAATCGCCAGCACCACCACCAGGAAACCCTGAGCGACCGCGTGCGGTACTCCGAAATAGCCGACAAGGGCAGAAAGACCGCCAAGGTTTAGCACATAGCCGATCGCGTAGGTCGCGACATAGCGATGGAACGCCGAGGAAGTCCGGCCATCATGCCCGAATGTGAGGCGGCGGTTGAACGCGAAACCGAGAACCATCGCTCCGACATAGGTCAGCGTCATGGCGGTTGCAGGTGTGAACGATGCGTGCGTGAGCAGCAAATACAGCAAGAAGAACGCGCCGTTTACCCCCAGGCCGACAAGCACATAGCGCACGAATTGCCAATGAACGCTCATGCGGCTGCCCGCAATGGGCCGAGTGGACACCAGTGAAGCGTGATGGCTGGAACCGGGAAGCGGAAGCCGAGCGACACGTAGAGATTATGCGCTGCGGTATTGTGCGATGAGATGCTGGTCGACACTTCCGTCACCCCCTCGGCAGCAAGGCCTGCGAGGACCGTCCGCCAGATGCGGCGTCCCAGCCCCTGTCCTCTCAGCCCGGGCGCAAGGCCCACGAGGCTCCAGAAGCGAGCCGTGGGCGAGGGGGCTTCGGTCACCATGAATGCCGCGATGCGGTTGCCCTGCAGGCAGACCAGCACCTGTTGCTCCGAGTTTTGAAAGGCATTCGCCGCCCAGGCCGCATAGCGGCGATCGCCGATCTCCCTTCCGACCTCGGGATCTGCATGCAGGCGGCCCGCATCGAAGATTTGGGAGGCCATCGCCACGATCTCCGCTTCGTCGTCTGGCGTTGCATCTCGGATCGCCAAGCCCGGGTCGGGCGTAAAACCAGACAGGTCCCGGAGAACGGGGCGATAATTGAGCTCGACAAAGCGGAAGCCGCGAGCTTCGAGGAAGCCGCATTCCGCAATGCGCTCGTGGTCCAGGCGGCAATTCACCAACAGGACACGGTGCCTGGCGCACCATGCGCGAAACTCGGCGAAGGTTGGCTCGGCCGTGGTTGCATCGGTCAGTCGGACCCCCGAGATCACGGCGCTCTCTCCCTGCAGGATGGGCCGATCCCAGGGCGCAAGATGGTAGCTCAGATCAATCCCCGGACCAGTGCTGCGCTCCGTGGTATAGCTAAACACCGGCTAGATCCCCAACCTGCAGCGAAGCCCCCCGGGCAGGCGCTCCTCCCGCAGTTTCGGCGATCAGGTAGACCGGCCGATCCATGCTGCGGAAATGCATGCGCGCTAGGTATTCGCCGATCACGCCCAAGCTGAACAACTGCGCGCCGGAGAAAATGGCTATCATGGAGGCCAGCGAGGCGAAACCTGGCACAGCATCTCCGCGCAGCAGATAGTTGACAATCACAACCAGCAGGATGCCCACGCCCAAGAGGACAAACACGAACCCGATGAGACTGGCGATCTGCAAGGGAAGCGTGCTGAAGCCCGTCATGAGGTTTACGGCATGGTTTATCAGCTTGCGGAGCGAATAACCGGATTGGCCCAGCGTCCGCGGCTCATGCCTGACCTTGATGGCGGTAAACCGCGATGTCGTCCAGGTTAGCAGGACGTCGATGGAAACCGAGGGGCTGCGATAGGTCTGAAAGCCATCACGCAGCCGGGTGCGGAAGACGCGCAGCGCGCTGACACTGCGCGCCGTCTCCGCCCCCATCGCCTCGGACAGCGCCAGCTTGGTCATGCGGGACGCCAGATTACGCAGAAAGCCATGCTGCTCCTGCAGCGGCGCGCCGTACACCACATCCCAGGTCGTGCCGAGGGCGGCGAGGAGTGACCCGATCTCGCTCACTGGATGCTGCAGGTCGTCATCCATGGTGAGGATGAGCTCGAACCGAGCGGCCCTAATCCCGGCGAGCAGCGCGTTGTGTTGGCCGTAGTTGCGGCCCATGCGGATGCCCCGCACCGCCTCATCCGCTGCGGCTAACTCGCTGATGACATCCCAGGATCCATCCCCGCCGCAGTCCTCGACAAAAATGATCTCGAACGAATGGGCGTGAAGGGGCAATTCAGCCTTTAGCTGGCGGTGCAGTTCACGGAGAGACGCCTCACCACGGAAAACAGGGATAACAACCGAGAGACTTACCATGGTTTGGCAAGGCCCCTTTCCATGATCGCCTGGCATTGGCAGCAACTTGCCCCTCCTTGCTCAGGGAAATGGTATAACTGTTGCATCACGCTCCTCAAAAGTGCGGCGCTTCATCGCCGCCCAAGCCTTCATTCCGCCGCCCTGCGAAGCCCCAACTCCGTCAAGGCGTCACCGCTCAGCCCTTGCCTTCTTCCACCAGGCAAGAATGAAAGCTTCAATGCCTTGAAACGCGCGGAACCGCAATTGAGATTATGACCGCCCTGGAGTTGGAGTTGACCCGGTTTTGCGGACACCCTTGATGACATTTCTGGAGTGTCCGACGCCGCGTTTTCGAGCCGCGTATCCGCCGGAGTTCCGGCGACAGATGGTCGAGTTGGTCCGATCCGGGCGAATATCTGACGAGCTTTCACGAGAGTTCGAGCCGACCCCGCAATCCATCGCGAACTGGGTCCGCTAGGCTGATCGAGATGCCGGCAGGCGCAGTGTGACGGAGCGACGACGGCCGAGCGCGAAGAGTTGACCCGCCTTCGTCGCGAGAACCAGCGCCTGCGCCAGGAGCGCGATATCCTGTCAAAGGCGGCAGCCTGGTTCGCGCGAGAGCAAGGCGAACCCGAACGGGTTTTCCGGTTCATGAGCGCGCACCAGGCCGTCTTCCCGATCAAGACCATGTGCCGCGTCTTCAAAGTCTCCGCGTCAGGCTATTACGCTTGGCGCGGCAGACCCGCCTCGGCGCGGGCGACAGCCGACTTCGATCTCACCCGCAAGATCCGCACGATCCATGCGGCCTCGCGCAAAACCTATGGTGCGCCGCGCATCCATGCCGAGCTCAAGGCCGACGGGGTCGCCATCGGCAAGAAGCGTGTGGCCCGCCTGATGGGCGCGGCCGGGCTCGTCGTCGCCAGCCGGCGCAGGAGCGTCACGACGACACGGCGCGATCCCGACCATCGGCCGGCGAACGATCTGGTTCGAAGGAACTTTTCGTCCGGAAGCCGAAGGAGCTATGGGTCGCCGACATCACCTTCGTGCCCACGCTCGTCGGCTTCCCGTTCCTGGCCGCCGTCCTGGATACCTGGTCACGTCGGATCGTCGGACGGGCCTTCTCGGCCGATCGGAAGACGCGGGTCGTGCTCGACGCTCTCAACATGGCGCTTGCCGCCCGCAAGCCCGAGAACGTCATCCACCATAGCAATCAGGGCTCGCAAGACGAATTCAACTGGTCGTCGCAATGGGGCATTGGTTGGCCGATTGGAGCAACGCGTTAAGGGCCTCTGCTGGCGTCAGACCCTCGACTCGGCGAAGCCTTGATCGCTATGAGGAGCCGTTCATGGAAGCGCCGTTCGGGTGACGCTGCACTGATCCTCGCCAACAAAGTTGACGGCCGCGATCTGTCCAAGCTCAGCTGGCCCGAACGCGGGAAGCTTGTCGTCGACTTCTATCGCAACGTGCTGCGTCCCGCCGCCACCAGCCGCCTGGCGACATCGAGGCCCGTGCAGAGTTGTTCGACGAATGGTCGGAAACGCTGGCTCGCATGAACGACGACCTCGATGAGCAAGGTAGCGAGCGGGTGCAGCGGACAGTCGGCCACATCTTGCTTTCGGTCGACTGCGGCGCGCGGCCCGGTTCCGGGCGATCCTCGCTGTCCCCAAGACCATGCCTCGGGAGCCCGGCTCAATCCGGCAGGCGCGAGATCACGCCGACGATCGGGCGCAGATGCTGCTCCAGTATGGCGAGGGCCTTCTCCTCGTCCCATTCGGCGAGCGCCGCGAACAAGGCATGATGCTCCTTGCTGATGCGCGCGATGCGGCTGGGGTCGGTGTGGATCGCGGTCATCGCGACGCGTTGCTGGCGCGCGCCAAGCGACTGGTAGAGTTCTGAGAGTACGATATTGCCGACGGCTGCGACCATGACGAAATGGAATTGGCGGTTCAGCTCGACCCGGTTGAAATAGTCGTCCTGCGGCATGCGTTCGAGCTCGTCGAGAATGGCCTGCATATCGGCAGGCAATGGAATTTCTTCCCGGCAGATGCGGCTGATCGCATGCCCTTCGATCATGCGCCGGGCTTCGTAGAGATCGAGCAATTCCTGGGCTGTGACTTGCCGGACGAGCGCGCCGCGGCGCGGAAGCAGGTCGATGAACCTCTCAGCTTCGAGCCGATGGAAGGCTTCGCGGACCGGCGTGCGCGAAACGCCGAGCGCCGAGGAGATTTCCTCCTCCTCGACAAAGGAGCCGCCGGGGAAGCGCCCGCGCAGGATCTGCTCCCGCACATAGAGGTAGACCCGCTCGCGGGTCGGCTTGCTGCGCGCGGCAGCCGTTTCATCTTGCTCGATCATTGTCATCGTTGGTGCCCCCATTCTGCGCGGTATAGGGCAAGTCGGCAGTAGACAGCAAAAAATCCACCACGTATACATGGCGCATCAAGAGCATGGATCGAGCGACGAAGCGCGCCGAAGCCACGCCGGGGAACCTCATGACCGTGCTGCCTCTCATGATGCTGCGAAGCCGGCTTCCGGATCGAGATTTCGGATTCGTCCGGCATGTCGAGAACGCTGGCGCGGCAATTGCTCGTACCCGAACGGTTCCGCCACTCGTCTCCTTCCCAGGCCACGAGCCGGGATAGTCCGGCGGGCCATTGGACAAAGCAGCAGAGGATCAGCCGATGACCATCTCTCGCCGTTCCGTCCTTGGTGGTGGCCTTGCCGCTCCACTCCTGGCTTCGCCCTTCCTGAGCAGTCCGGCGCGCGCACAGCGCTCCTCCGGTATCATCCGCTACGGGCTCTCCGCCTTCCCGCCCAATCTGCAGCCATGGGTTTCGACCGGTGCATCGGCGGGCACTGTGAAGATGCTGACCCATCGCAGTCTCGTCTCTTATGATCCCAAGGGCGAATTGCGCGGTGAACTGGCTGAATCCTGGTCACGCGACGCGGATGGCGCCTGGGTCTTCAAGCTGCGCAAGGGCTGCGTCTTCCACAATGGCGAACCGGTGACCGCCGATGACGTGAAGTGGTCGATCGAGCAGATCGCCGGCGAGAAATCGACCGCCTATATGCGGTCGCAATTCCAGCTGGTCGAGCGGGTCGAGATTCCCGATCCGCAGACCGTTCGCCTTGTCACCAAGGGGCCGCAGGCGACGCTGCCGAGCTGGTTTGCCAACTACAACACGTTCGTCATCTGGCGAAAGTCGAGCCCGAACGAGCCGATCGGCGCTGGCCCCTATCGTCTCGTCGGGCAGGAGCGAGGCACTTCGCTTGAGCTCGCCGCCTTCGACAAGTTCTACAAGCCGGGCATTCCGAAGCTCAAAGGCATCAAGTTCGTCGTCTACGCCGATGAGAACCTGCGCAACGCGGCGCTGATCTCCGGCGATGTCGACATGATCGAGTATGTGCCCTGGCAGTCGATGGCGGCGGTCGAAGCCGATCCCCGGCTCAAGCTCGACAACCAGGAAGGGCCGTTCATGGACGTGCTGTTCAACGGCACGAAGCCGCCCTTCAACGACCCGCGCGTGCGCCGCGCCGTCGCCCATGCCGTGAAGCGCGATGACATCGTCAAGGTCGCCTTCTTCGGCCGCGGCAAGCCGCTCGAGGGCTTGCCGATCGTCGAGGGCACGCCCTGGTACGACAAGGAGCTGGCGCATGGCTGGAACTACGATCCGGCGCGCGCCAAGGCCCTGCTGGCCGAGGCCGGCTTCGCCAACGGCTTCCAGACGACGCTGCTCGCCACGGCTCAGTTCGGCATGCACAAGGACACCGCCGAGATCGTCCAGCAGTACCTCGCGGCGATCGGGATTCAGGCGGAGCTGCAGCTGCCGGACTGGTCGACACGGGTGAGCCGCGGCTCGCGCGGGCAATACGACATGGCGATCCATGGCGTCTCCTCGGACAACAACGACCCCGATGGCCTGACCGTCGTGCTGGATACCTCGCTCTCGCCCTCGCATGGCCGCTCCTTCAAGGTGGACGCGCCGCGCACGATCGCTGCGCTCGCCGCGGGGCGCGCGGAATTCGATCAGGCCAAGCGCGTCGACATCTACAAGGAGATGCAGCGCGCCGCATTGGAGGAGGTGCCGCTGGTCGGCCTCGCCTGGCGGCAGCAGGGCTACGGGATGGACAAGAGCGTGCAGGGGTTCACCAACCTGCCCGGCGCGCTCTCCAACTCCTCAGGCAACATGCTCGAGGAGACCTATTTCGGATGAGCGCGGCCTGGCTCGGACGACGACTGATCCTGACCGTGCTGACGGCCTGGCTGGTGGCGACGATCGTCTTCCTGGCGCTCCATATGGTGCCGGGCGATCCGGCGGAGCTTCTGCTGTCGACCTCGGGCGCGATGCCCGATCCGGCTTCGGTAGCGGAACTGCGCGAGAAGCTCGGTCTCGATCGGCCACTGCTCGTGCAATACGGGAACTTCCTCGCGGGGCTGCTGCGCGGCGACCTCGGCAACTCCCTCGTCGACGACTATCCCGTCCTGCAGGAGATCGCGCTCAGGCTGCCGCGGACGTTGGAGCTGATCCTCGCCGGCACCGTCATCGCGATCACCTTCGGCGTGCCGGCGGGAATCTATGCGGCGGTCCATCGCGGCGGAACCTTCGACCGCGTCTCGTCCTGGATCACTGCGCTCCTTCTGGCCGTGCCCGTCTTCGTCGTCGGCACGCTGCTGGTGCTGGTGCTGGCGCAGATGCTGCGGCTGATGCCAGCGGGCGGCTACGTGCCCTTCGCACAGGACCCGGCGCAGCATCTCAAGCTCCTCGCCCTGCCGGCGATCGCCATCGCCAAGGGGCTTGCCGCCGTCCTGTTCCGGATGACGCGGGCGGCGACGCTCGATGCGCTCGCCCATGACTATGTCCGCACAGCCCGCGCCAAGGGCCTGTCGCCGCGGCGGGTCCTGGTCGTGCATGTGCTGCGCAACGCGCTGAACCCGGTCGTCACCGTGCTCGGCCTGCAGATGGGCACGCTGCTCGGGGGCACCGTGCTCGTCGAATACGTCTTCAACTGGCCGGGGCTGTCGACGCCGCTGCTGCGCGCGGTCGAGGGCCGCGACTACCCGATGGTCGTCGGCATCATCCTGACGATCTCGGTGCTCTTCCTGTTGATCAATCTCCTCGTCGAGCTGCTGCATGCGGCGATCGATCCGCGGGTCCAGGCGGCATGAGACGGCGTGGCCTGACCAAGCTGGCTCTGCCGGGGGGCTGCGTTGCCCTGATCCTCCTGATCGCGCTCGCCGCGCCGCTGCTGCCGCTGCCCGATCCGGTCCGTCAGGACGTCGCGAACCGGCTGGCCGGGCCCATGACCGGATCCTGGCTCGGCCGCGACGAGTTCGGCCGCGACGTGCTCTCGCGGCTGATCTGGGGCGCGCGCACCAGCCTTTCCGTCGCCTTCGCCTCGGCGCTGGCCGCCGGGCTCGTCGGCGTCACGCTGGGGCTGATCGGCGGGTGGGCAAGGAGCTGGGGAGCGTTCCTCACGGTCCGCAGCGTCGAGATCATCATGTGCTTCCCGCCGGTTCTGCTGGCGCTGCTGGTGGTGACGCTGCTCGGCCCGGGAGCCGCGACGCTGATCCTGGTCCTGTCTGTGCTCTATCTGCCCGGCTTTGCGCGCGTGACCTACGCCGAGGTGCTGGCGGTGAAGGGGCGCGACTATGTGGAGGCGACGCGGGCGCTCGGCGCCAGCTCCACGCATCTGCTGTTCAAGACGGTGCTGCCCAATATCGCGGGGCCGTTGCTCGTGCAGTTCTCGCTCGCCGTCGCGGCCGCGGTGGTGATCGAGAGCGGCCTATCGTTTCTCGGGCTCGGCGTCGTGCCGCCCGCGCCGTCCTGGGGGCTGATGATCCGTGGGGCGCGCTCGACGATGGAGCAGGCACCGCTGCTGCTGCTCTGGCCCTGCGCCGTGCTGACGCTGACCATCCTCGCGATGAACCTGCTCTGCGACGCGCTGCGCGACATCCTCGATCCGCGCACGGCGGAACGCTGAACACCAACCGAAATCAAGGGAAGGACCTCGCCATGGCCGCCAAGACCGAACCTCTCGTCCATATGGGCACCATCACCGGCGGGGAGGCGCGTGAGCTGCTCAAGTCCAACCCAGTGATCCTGCTGCCGATGGGCAGCCATGAGGACCAGGGGCCCCACGCCCCGATGGGCGACTATTTGCTCGCCGAGAAGATTGCGGAGCTCGCCGCGCTCCAGGCGAGCAAGGCCGGTGTCCGGACGCTTGTCGCGCCGGTGCTGCCCTATGGCGGCGCCGACTGGTTCGGGCCGATGATCGGCGGCATTGCGATCTCGCAGGCGACGCTGACGGCGGTGATCGCCGAGATGGTCGACTCGCTGCATCGCAACGGCCTGACCCGGATCATCGTCATCAACGGCCATGGCGGCAATGTCGGGCCGATCTCGGAGGTTGCGCGCGAACTCTACCAGCGCGAGCGCATCGTGCTGCCGAGCCTCTATCTCTGGCGGATCGCCTACGGCCTCCTGCCGGGCATCGTCGGCGCCGAGATGTCGGCCAAGGTCTCCGGCCACGGCGCAGATCCGCTGACCAGCCTCGGCCTGCATCTCTTCCCGGAACTGATGCGTCCTGACTTCGTGCCGGCCGGCAAGCCGCTGAAGCGCGATCCCGTGCTCGATCTGCCCTTCACCGGGCTCGGCACCGCCAGCTTTGAAGGGGCCGAGGTCGGCGTGCCGCACGAATACGACGAGGTCTATCATGACGGTGTCGGCAAGGGCGATCCGAAGCTGTGCTCGCCCGAGACCGGAGCCAAGCTGGCCGAAAAGCTGAGCGAGATCGTCTCCCGCTTCGTCGCTCATTTCGCCGCCAAGGTTCCGGCCTGAGCTGCGACACGCCCACCACCGCAGCACGCTGCTCCGGCGCCCGGCCGAAGCAGCGCTTCAGCAGGAGGTTTTGATGATCACCCGCCGTCTCGTCGTCCAGTCCGGTCTCGCCACCATCGCCGCGCCTGCCATCCTGAGGGCGCAGACGCTCTCGGGGCAGATCACGTTGATGTCCTATTCCGGCATCTTTCAGGACAATTACACAAAGGCGGTGATCGAGCCGTTCCTGCAGGCGCATCCCGGCGTCAAGGTGAACTACGTGCCCGGCGGCACCTCGGCCCAGATGGTCGGCAGCGTGCGGGCGCAGAAGGCCGACCCGCAGACCGACGTCGCGATCATGGACGTCACCACCTCCAGCATCGGCAATATCGAAGGGCTGTTCGAGAAGCTGACGCCCGCCGAGTTCCCGGTGCTGAACGAGCTGTTGCCGGAGGCGCGCGCCGCTGGAGGCGAGTACGGTCCTGCCGTGACTTTCGACCATCTCGTGATCGTTCAGGATGCGGCGCTCAAGCCGCAGCTCGCCAAGCTCGCCGATCTCTGGCGGCCCGATCTCAAGGGGCAGATCGCGCTCGCCGCGCCGCCGAACATCCAGGGTCTCGCGCTGACGGCAATGGTCGAGAAGATGGAAGGCGGCGACTACCGCAAATCCATCGATGCCGCGATGAAGAAGCTCAAGGAACTCGCGCCCGGCGTGACCACCTTCGAGCCCAACCCCGACGGCTATTCGCTGATCCTCAACGGCGTGGCGAAGGTGGCGACAGGATGGAACGCCCGCGCTCAGCTCTATTCCGACCAGACCGGCGGCAAGATCAACGCCTTGCTCCCGCCGGAAGGCTCGGTCTTCCAGGTCAACACGATCAACCTGACTGCGGGCTCGAAGAACAGGGCGGCAGCCGCCGCCTTCGTGGCGCATGCATTGTCGCAAGCCGCGCAGAAGGCGTTCACCGAGCGGATGTTCTATGCGCCGGTCAACGGCAAGGCCGAGATCGATCCCAAGGCGTTGGCCCGCACGGCCGCCTCGCCGGAAAATCGCGCCCGGATGATCGGCGTCGACTGGAACGAGATCCTGAAGCTGCGCGACCAGTGGAACAATCGCTGGCGGCGCGAGGTCATCGCGGCGGCGCGCTGAACGGTTTGCGATGAGCTACCTCGAACTCTCCAGCCTGCAGAAGCGCTACGGCAACGCCGTGGCCGTGGACGATGTATCGCTGTCCATGGAGCGGGGTGAATCCGTCGCGCTGCTCGGCCCCTCCGGCTGCGGCAAGACGACGACGCTGCGCATGCTGGCCGGTCTCGTCGCGCCCGATCGGGGCGCGATCTCTCTCGATGGCACCGAGATCACGCGATTGCCGCCGCACCGGCGCAACATGGGTTACGTCTTCCAGTCCTATGCGCTGTTTCCGCATCTGTCGGTGGCCCGCAACATCGCCTTCGGGCTGGAGGAACGGGGCGTAGCCAAGCGGGAGATCACCAATCGCATCGAGGAGGCGCTGGCGCTCGTCAGACTGGCCGGGCTCGGCCTGCGCCGCCCCAAGGAGCTTTCGGGCGGCCAGCAGCAGCGTGTCGCGCTGGCGCGGGCGCTTGTGATCCAGCCTTCCCTCCTCTTGCTCGACGAATCCCTCTCCAATCTCGATGCCAAGCTGCGCGATGCGATGCGGCACGAGATCCGCTCGATCCAGCGCTCGCTCGGCATTACCACGCTGTTCGTCACGCATGATCAGGTCGAGGCGCTAACGATGTGCGACCGCATCGCCGTGATGCATCGCGGCCGGATCGCGCAGATCGGCAGCGCCGAGGACATCTACGAGCGACCTGCGACCCGCTTCGTCGCGGAATTCGTCGGGCGGGCGAACGTGCTGCCGCTGGCGCGCGATGGGCAGGGCCGGGCGACCGTGTGGGGGCAATCCCTGCCCGTGGACGCTGCCGCGGATTCCGATCTCTTCGTCAGGCCGCAGCGCATGCGGATCGTGCCGGTTTCCGAACCGGCCGGCGGCGATACGGCGCGCCTGACCGGCCGGGTGCTGCGCAGCGTCTATGTCGGCGACCATGTCGAGGTACTGGTCGAGGACGGCGGCCATGGACAGCTCACCGTCGAGATGCCGTCCGGAATTGCGGTTCCCGCAGAGGGCGCCGAGGTGGCGGTCGTCTGGCCGCGCAGCGAGAGCCGCATCTTCGCACGCGAGGCGTCATGACCGCCTCGCAACGCCTGCCGCTTCTCCTGATCCCGGCGGCGCTGTTCCTGCTCGTCATCTATGCCTGGCCATCGCTCGGGCTGTTCCGCAACGCCTTCAACGAGGTCGGGCCGACCGGCGCGATGGTGGAGGCCTGGTCGCTGGAGACCTGGCGCGCCACGCTGCATGACGGCTTCACCTTCGAACTGACGCTGAATTCGCTCTGGCTATCGACGCTTTCGACGCTGATCGCGTTGTGCCTCGCCTATCCCGTTTCGCTCTTCCTGTTCAGGACGGACACTCGCTTTCGCGGCCTGCTGGCGGTGGTCGCGATCATGCCGATGCTGGTTTCGGGCGTGGTGCGCGTCTTCGGCTGGCTCGCCATTCTCGGCGATCGCGGGCTCGTCAACACGACCCTGCAGTCTCTTGGCCTGATCTCAGCGCCGCTGAAGCTCGTCTTTAACTGGACCGGCGTCACCATCGGCCTCGCCGAAAGCATCATGCCCTATATGATTCTGGCGCTGCTTGCCGGCTTCGGCCGCCTCGACCGCACGCTTGAGGAAGCCGCGCGCTCGCTCGGCGCCTCGCCGTTCCGGACCTTCTGGCGCGTCACCTTGCCACTCAGCCTGCCGGCCATCGCGCTCGCGGCGGGCTTGGGCTTCGTGCTGTCGATGTCGGCCTATATCACGCCCAAGCTCCTCGGTGGCGGGCGCGTCTTCGTGCTGGCGACCGAGATCTTTGAGCAGGCGACGACCAACACCAACTGGCCGGTCGCGGCAGTGCTGGCGATATACACACTCGTGCTGCTGCTCGCCCTGCTCGTGGTCTCCAACCTGGTGGCGGGGAGGCTGCAGCGATGACCGGGGCAGGGCGCGTTCTCTCCGGCTTTGCGGCGCTGGTCTATGTGCTGATCCTGTCGCCGATCGTCGTGGTGGTAATGTTGTCCTTCTCGGCGGACAACTTCATCCTGTTCCCGCCCTCCGGCTATTCGCTGCGCTGGTTTCGGCAGCTCGCCGGCAACGGGCCGTTGCTTGCGGCGCTCTGGCTCAGCGTGCGGATCGCCGCGGTGGTGTCCTTGCTCTCGCTCGCGATCGGTGTGCCGGCGGCGCTCGCCCTCGCGAAAGGGCGCTTTGCCGGAAAGGATGCGCTGAACGGCTTTTTCCTGGCGCCGCTCTTGCTGCCGACGCTGATCACGGGTCTGGCACTCCTGCTGTTCTTCTCGCCTCTCAAACTGACGGCGACGCTGCCAGGCCTCGTGCTCGGTCACATGACGGTGACGGTGCCTTTCGTCATTCGGATGATGACGACGGCGCTCGCGAACCTGCCGGATGATATCGAGGCGGCTGCGGCGACGCTTGGAGCTTCGCCCTGGCGCGTCGTTCGCCGGGTGACGCTGCCGCTGGCAACGCCCGGCCTCATCGCCTGCGCTTGCCTGTCCTTCCTGCTGTCCTTCGACGAGACCGTGATCTCGCTTTTCATCGCCGGGCCGCGCGCCTCGACGCTACCGGTCGAGATGGTCCGCTATGTCGAAGGCCGCACAGATCCGCTCATCGCGGCGCTGTCCGTTGTTCTGATCGTTGCCACGCTCGCCGTCGTCCTCGTGGTCGAGCGCCTCGTCGGCGTCGCCCGTGCCGTAGGGAAATAGGAGACTCTCATGCCCGATTACCGCATCGAAGCCATGCCCGAGCAGTTGCCGGCCGCGCTGGTCGAGAAGCTGCAGAAGGTCGAGACCGCGACCATCGGCCATTCCCAGCACTGGGGCTTTATGGATCGTGGCATCCAGCCGCTGTTGCGCGGCAAGCGCATCGCCGCAGCGGCCGTGACGCTGGCGATCCCCGGGCAGGATTCGACCCTGCTGCATCACACGCTCGGTCTGCTTCGCCCTGGCGATATCCTGGTTGTCGATCGGCTCGGCGACGACAAGCATGCCTGCTGGGGCGGCGGCGTCACCGTCGCGGCCAAGGCTGCCGGCGCGGTCGGCGGCATCGTCGATGGTCCCTGCACCGATCTCGCCGAGATTGAGGATTCCGATTTCCCGATGTGGTGCCGCGGCATGTCGCCGATCACCACGCGGCTCTACAATCTCGGCGGCACGCTCAACCTGCCGATCTCCTGCGGCAATGTCTCGGTCAAGGCCGGCGACGTCATCCTTGCCGACGAATCCGGCGTGCTGGTGCTGCCGCGGGCCGAGGCGGAGGCGATTGCCGACGCCGCCATCGCCCGGCAGGAGCGCGGTGAACGCAACCAGGAGCGCGTGAAGGCCGGCGAGAAGCTCGGAGACATCTCCGGCGCGACCAAGATGGTCCTCGACGCGCTGGCACAGAAGGGCTGATGTCCGGCGCGGAAGCGCGCCGATATCTGCCTTCGTGCTCCACCTCCGCCGTTCCGGGGTAGGGCCAGCGATTGGGGCCCTGAACTCGCCGACCGCATCTCCGTGCATTCCTGACTTGAGTATTCGACTGGACCTTTCCATGCCCGAGACCATCGTCCTCCTCGACATGACCAGCCCCGAGCGGGCCGACCGGCTTCGCGCGCTGCTGCCTGATGGCTTCGTGCTGACGCATGGGACCGCGCGCGGCGAAGAGCACATGAAGGAAATCATCGCCGAGGCCGACTACGCGATCTCCGGGCAGGTCGGCGTCTCCGCCGATGTGCTGCGTGCGGCGAAGAAGCTGAAGCTGCTGCACAAATGGGGCGTCGGCTACGACAACATCGACATCGCCGCAGCCAAGGAGCTCGGCATCAGGGTCGCGCGTACGACCGGCTCCAACGCGGTGCCCGTCGCCGAATTCGCGCTCGGCCTCACGCTCTCGGCACTGCGCTTCATCGCCTATGGCAATGCCGAGCTGAAGCAGGGGCATTGGGCCACCGGCAAGCTGCCGGGCGACACCTTCATGCTGTCGGGCAAGACGGTCGGCATCATCGGCTTCGGCGCGATCGGCCAGAGCCTGGCGAAGCTGCTCAAGGGCTTTGGCTGCACCATCCTCTACAGCAAGCGCCAGCCGCTCGATGCCGCCGAAGAAGCAGCGCTGGGCGTAAAGCATGCGTCGCTGCCGGAGATACTGGCGCAGGCGGACGTCGTCTCGCTGCATTGCCCGCTGACGCCGGAGACGACCAATCTGATCGATGCGGCGGCGCTGCGGGCGATGAAGCGGACGGCGGTGCTGATCAATGTCGCGCGCGGCGGCGTCGTCAACGAGGCCGATCTGGTCGCGGCGCTGAAGGCGAAGGAGATCGCCGGCGCGGCCATGGATGTGTTCTCGGTCGAGCCGCTGCCGGCCGATAGCGAATTGCTGACGCTCGACAATCTCGTGGTGACGCCGCATCTCGCCGCGATGGCCGCCGATAATTTCGAGCCGACGGTCAAGCGCATGTTCGACAACATGGCACGCGTCTCCCGCGGCGAACCCGTGCCGGAGCGCGATCTGGTGGTGTGAAGCCGGCCGCTATCTGTTCGTCGAACGACCTGTCGTTCGTCCAGCAATGACGGCGGCAGGAAGGTTGCCGCCCCGGATTGGGGCGCACCTTGCCCCTGATGTGCGGGATGTGAACGCCCGCTTGCTGGCCGTGACCCAATGTCCAGTGATGGCGCGTGCTTCGCATCCTCGGGCCCGCTTCGTCATGCTCCTTGGCCACGCTAGCCAGCCGTTTGTGGCAGCGGAGCCTAGCGAAGCCCGAGGTCACGCTGCACCACGAGCAGACCTCGGCTTTTCGCCAGGAAGCGGAGGTTCCGGCGGTGAGGTTGTCCCCCGCACCGGCTCACCGTGGCTAGTCGTTGACGATCGCTCGCAGGAAGCGGCGGGTGCGTTCCTGGCTCGGATTGGCGAAGAAGCTGCGGGCCGGCGCCTCCTCGACGATCTCGCCGGCGTCGAGCAGCATGGCGCGGCTGGCGACGCTCTTGGCGAAGCCGATCTCGTGCGTGACCACGACCATGGTCATGCCGTGATCATGATGGACCTGGCGGATCACCTGCAGCACCTCCTCGCGCATCTCCGGGTCGAGCGCCGAGGTCGGTTCGTCGAACAGCATCAGCGTCGGCTTCATTGCCAGCGCACGAGCGATCGCGACGCGCTGGCGCTGGCCGCCGGAAAGCTGGAACGGGTAGGAGGCGGCCTTGTCGGCCATCCCCACGCGCTCGAGGAGCCGGCGGCCCTCGTCACTGGCGTCACGTGCCGATCGGCCCAGGATCTTCATCGGCGCGATCGTGATGTTCTGCAGCGCCGTCATATGCGGGAACAGGTTGAAATTCTGGAAGACGAAGCCGGTCGACAGCCGAATCTTCTGGAGCTCGTCGGACGATGCGGTCGCGACGTTGCGGCCGCTGACCGTGATGGTGCCGGCATTGATCGTCTCCAGCCCGTTGATGCAGCGCAGCAGCGTGCTCTTGCCACAACCGCTCGGCCCGCACAGAACCAGCACCTCGCCCTCGGCGACATCGAGCGAGATCCCGTTGAGGACCTTCACCTCGCCATAGGATTTATGGACGTCCTGGATGCGAATGAAGTCACGCGCGGCAGGCATGGCGGTGGCCGCCCTCAGATCGGTTGCCATTTCTGCAGCCTTTCGATCATGCGCATCAGGATGGTGTAGCCCCAGATCAGCGCGACATAGAGCAGCGCCGCGCCGGTGTAGAATTCGAGTGGGCGGAAGAATTGAACCGTCAGTTCCTGCGCGCGGAACATCACCTCGGGCACCGCGATCAGCACGGTCACGGTCACGTTCTTGATCACGGTGATGTGGACGTTGGTCAGCGATGGCAAGGTGGCGAAGAAGGCCTGCGGCAGGGTGATGTAGCGCATCACCTTCCAGCGGGAGAAGCCGAGCGACTGCGCCGCCTGCACCTGCGTCTGCGGGATCGCCTCGAGCCCGCCGCGGAAGGCCTCGCAGGCCAGGGCGGCTCCGTTCAGCGAGAGCGCGATGATCGAGCTCATCGTCGGCGAGAGCGAGGCGCCGGTCAGGATCGGCAGCACGTAGTGGATCCAGATCAGCAGCACCACCACGGGCAATGTGCGGAACAGGTCGACGAAGACGATCGAGACACCGCGCACCGCTCTGCTGCGCGACATGCTCATCGCAGCCAAGGCGATGCCGAGCACGGTCGAAAACAGGATGGCCGGAAAGCTCGTCCACCAGGCATGCCAGAGGCCCCAGGCGAGATACGGCCCATAGTCGGTGAGAACACCGAATTGGAAGGTATAGTTCATGTGCGGACCTGAACGCGCGATGCAGACGAAATGAGAGCGCGATGCGCGGCGGAGCGGCCGCGCATCGCCGGGCCGCCTTGGCTCAGCGCGGCCCGGTGGCAAGCTCGGGCGGCAGGTTCCACTTCTCGGCGAGGCTGCGGTACCAGCCGCGCAACTGCATCGCCCGGACATAGGTGTTGAGGAACACCACGAGGTCGAGGTCGGCGTAGCGAACCGCGTGGTTCATGCTCGTCCATTCGGTCTTGTCGGCCGCAAACCTGACGTTGCGCAGCTCGGTCGGGCGCTCCTCGGCCCGCAGCGCATTCGAGACGGAATCGCCGATATAGGCGGTCGAACGTCCCTGCATGACCTCGAGAACCGCGGCAGCCGTATCGGAGAGCGGGGTCACCTTGGCGTTCTTGAAGCTTCGCTGCGCGAATTGCTGTGCCGCGGTTCCGCTGACCACCGAGACGGTGTTGCCCGGCTTGTCGAGGTCCTCGAAGCGCTGAATGGGGCTGTCGGCGCGCACCATCGCGGTCGAGGACAGGTAGCCGATCGGGTCGGTGAAGGCGACGGCGGTGGCGCGCTCGGGAGTGGCGCCCAGCCCGCTCATCACTACGTCCCATTGCCCGGCCTGGAGCCCGGCGACCAGCCCGCTCCACGTGGTGTTGACGAGCTGGACCTTGATCCCGGTCATCTGCTCGAAGTTGCGAATATCGTCGGCGATGAAGCCCTCGTATTCGTTGGTTTTCGGATTGAGCAGGACGAAGCGGTTCCAGGGCGCGACGCCCACGACCATCTTCTTATCCTTCATGATCCGGTCGAGCGTCGGTCCCGCCTCGGCGGTGGAAGCCGCCAGGCTCGCGACCGCCGCAAGGGCGACTGCCATCGTCATGGCTGCGATGCGTTTCAACATGCTGTTCCCCTCCCTGATTGGGGCTGTCTCTCCGGCAGCCCCTTCGATCGTTGGTGAGCGCGGTGTCAGTGAACGGCGTCCTCGGCGAGGATGGTCTCGAAGCCGACGATCGGCGCGGTGGCGTCCGGGTCGATCACGACATCGAGGATGTAAGGACCCTTCGCCGCTTGCCCGCGCGCCAGCCCGGCGGAGATTCCGGCCGGATCGGTGATGCGCTCGCCCTGGCATTTCAGCGCGCGGCCGAGTTCGCCGAAATCGATGTCGAGAAAGTCGCATTCGAGATAGCGACCCATGACCTTCTGCTCCCAGTGCCGCTGGAAGCCGAGTGTGCCGTTGTTGAAGACGACGACTACGACCTCGACGCCGTAGCGCGCGGCAGTCTCAAGCTCGTTGAAGACGTAGCCGAAGGCGCCGTCGCCGGTGACGCAGACGACCTTGAGCGAGGGATCGCCCATCTTGGCGCCGATCGCCGCCGGCAGGCTCCAGCCGATGCCGCCGGTGCCGCGTGGCGACAGGATGAAGCGGCCGGCGCGGGGCACGTCGATATGGCTCATCGCCCAGCCGGTGACATAGCTCGCATCGGTGACGACCAGGGTCTTCTCATCCGCTCGGGTCGAGATTTCGGCCAGCAGCCTCTCGGGCCGGATCGGAATCTGGTCGGATACGGCGACGGGGCGGAACTCGTCGCGCCAGTCGCGCGTCAGGGCATGGAGACGCGCGCGGTTGGCCGCGTCGGTTCGTGCCAGGCCCTGCTCGGCACAATGGGCCAGGAGGTCACGGAGCGTGTCGCGCACGTCGCCGACCATGGCGACATCGGTGGCGAAGTTGCGGCCGATCTCGGCCGGGTCGATGTCGAGATGGATCAGCTTGGTGCCCGGCTTCGGCAGCGACCAGTCGCTGTAGCAGATCTGCCCGGTGCGCGAGCCCAGCACGAAGACGACATCCGCCTCGGCGAACAGCGTGTTCGAGATGCGGCCGCGGCCATAGCGCCCTCCGGTGGTCGAACCGAGCGGGCCTGCTGCCAGGGGGTGGGAATCCGGGATGGCGCCGCGACCGGTCATCGTGGTCGCGACGGGCATGTCGAACAGCTCCGCCAGGATGCGGATTTCCTCTTCGGCGCCGGAGATGATCGAGCCGCCGCCGGCGATCAGCAGCGGCCGGCGGGCTGCCGCCAGCAACCGGGCGGCGCCGGCGATCGACTCCCGGCTCGCCCGCACGCGATTGGCCGGGAAATGGGCATAGGTCGGATCCGCCCAGGTCTCGGCCTCGGCTTCGGCCGCCATCACATCGCCCGGGCAGAGAAGCACGACCGGGCCGGGCCGCCCCGTCGTCGCGATCCGGAAAGCCTTCCGCACTGCATCGCCGGCCTGCTCCGCCATGTCGATGCGGATGACCTCCTTGACGTAAGGATTGAGTGCCGTGGCGTGGTCGAGCGCGCTGCTGGCATGCTTATTCTTCAGCCGCAGCGCGTGGTCCTGCACCAGCGCGATTACCGGCACGGAGGAACGCTGTGCCTCCAGCAGGCCAGTGATCAGATTGGTCGCGCCCGGCCCGAAGGTCGCCGCGCAGACGCCGGGTCGGCCGGTCACCTGAGCATAGCCATGAGCCATGATGGCAGCGTGCTTCTCGTCGCGCACCGTCACGATGCGGGTGAACGACCGATCGACCGCGTGGAAGACATGGATCGGGTCCTCCATCCCGAACAAGCACTTCACGCCGTGGCTCTTCAGGGTCGCGTAGAGCAGCGCGCCGCCGGTTCCTCGCATCGTCTTCTCCCGTTGACGTTTTCGTTGTGTTGCGTATTATGCAACGTGTTGTTTATTTATGGTGGCGGCGCTTTGCCGCCGCGTCAAGCCGCAATGTGAGGTCAGGTGAAATCGATCGAGAAGGCCGTCAGCGCGTTGCAGCTCATGGTTGAATCAGGTGGCGAGCTGCGGGTCGGCGACGTCAGTCGTCATCTCAAGGTCAACCGCAGCACGGCCTCGCGCCTGCTGGCTTCCCTGGCAGGCGGCGGCTTGATCGAGCAGGACGCTCTAACCCAGCGCTACGGCGCAGGAATTCTCGCTGTGCAGCTCGCTGCCGGCTTCCATCGCAAGTTCGACATCGTCGAGCAGGCGCAGAAGGAGATGGAGGCGCTCGCCCGCGAGACGCAGCACACGGTCTGGTTGGGGGTGCTCTCCGGAGCCGAGGTCGTCGTGCTCAAGACGGTGCGCGGTTCGCAGCCGATTCAGTTCGCCGTCGAGCCTGGACACCGGCTGCCGGCACATGCCGCGGCAATGGGTAAGGCGCTGCTCTCGCTCAAGCCCGATGCAGAGATTCGCGGCTTGTTCGAAGACTCCCTGGCTGCGACCACCAGGCAGACGCTCCACTCGGTCGACGAATTGCTCCGTGAGCTGGCCCTGACGCGGCTGCGTGGCTACGCCATCTCCGATCAGGAACTCTTCGACGGCGTCAAGGCGATCTCGATCGCTCTCACGGAGAAGCACAAGGGCACGTCGATCGCCGTCAGCGTCTCCTATCCGCTCTTCGCCCTGTCTGAGGGCAACGATCAGACGATCATCGATGCGCTGCTTGCGTTTGGCCGCCATTTCGGCGCCCGCATTGGTGATGCCCGGTGGACACGCTGAGTTACCGATCCGCGAGAAACCTCACAGTTTGAAACGCTGATATCGAGGCATTGGCTGGAGAAGGCCACGTGCGACGGTGGCCATCTGCTCGGCGCCTCGGGCTTCTGGCGCGCGACGGCCGGAAAGGCGCTATCGAGCCCGCAAGGCGTGACGAGCGCCATCATGTGTCCTTCCTCGCCGCYGGCATTCTGGAGCCGGGCGGATGTCGCGCCGGTAGCGGTCCAGCCCTCGGGCGCCCTCCAACCGAACGGCGACGATGCGACCGGCTCTCCGCCCGTGGGGCTGCCGAAGCCATGGTCGATTGCGGACGCGCGTCTGCGCCTAGCGTTGAAGCAGCTCGGCCAGCTTCCGGACTTGTTCGAATATCAGATCGAGTTCGGCGTCGCTCACGGTCATGGGCAAGGAAAACCCTATGCTGGAGTCGCCCTTGGAGGTGGTCGAGAGACCGGCTTCCATGCAGGCCCGCACGAGGTCGGCCGCAAAGCCGGGGCCCGGTCCCAGGCCGCACATCTCAGGGTCGAATTCGAGCGCAAGCAGCAGGCCGGCGCCCCGAACCCCGCGGATGGCCGGCCACGCGCGGGCGAGTTCGGCGACCCGCGATCTGATCCGCTGCTCCAGCAGAGCGGCCCGCTCGACCAGCTGATCGCGTTCGATGATCTCGATCGCCGTCAGGGCGGCGAGCGTCGTCAGCGGATTCTTCTCATGAGTGTAGTGGCCGAGGTCGAGCTCCGGAGCGATATCGAGCCTTGCATCCGCGATCACGGCGGCGATCGGCAGCACGCCGCCACCGAGCGCCTTGCCGAGCACGACCGCGTCGGGCACGGCGCCGACATGCTCGAAGCCGAAGAAGCGGCCGGTCTTGCCGAGCCCCGAGGGGATCTCGTCGAAGATCAGAAGGGTGCCGTGCCGGTCACAAAGATCGCGAACCTCGGCCCAGAGCCCATCCGGGGGCATGTGGCAGTTCGAGCGGATCGGCTCAGCCACGACCGCGGCGATGCCTGTCTCCGACTGCGCGAAGGCGGCGCGCATCTCCGCGAGCATGCGCTGGGCTCCGTCGGGCGCCCAGTAAGGCGTCACATGCCGGCGCCCCGGCAGAAATGGGCCGAGACGCGGATCGGGCGCGGCCTTGGACAGGCCGAAGCTGCCGAAGCCGTGGCCGTGATACGAGCCTTCGAGCGAGATCGTTTCATGGCGGGCGGTCGCGACGCGGGCCAATTTCAAGGCGATCTCGATCGCGTCCGAGCCGCCGGTGGCGAAGAGGACTTTGGCGGGCGCTCCGGGCCAGCGCGCGAGCAGCTTCTCGGCGAGCGCAACGGCAGGTTCATTGGTGTAGCGCCGCGGCGAGAAAGGCAGTGTGTCGAGCTGGCGCTTCAACGCAGCGATGATGTGCGGATGGCGATGCCCGAGATGATGGACGGTATTGCCATGCAGGTCGATGAAGCGCCGTCCGTCGACGTCCTCCAGCCAGATGCCCTGGGCGGCCCGCAGAGCCGAAAGACAAGGGCTCGATCCCTCCTGATGAAAGAAAGCGGCAGCATCGCGCGAGACGAGATCGGGGGGCATCGGCATCTACCGGGAGATCGCTGAAGGGAGGCCGGGCAGAGCCGAAGGCGGGCGGCGGTGCCTTGCGGTCTCCCGATGGCGCTCGATCAGCCGCGCCAGAGCGATGGCCGTGAGCGCGAAGGCGAGCAGGACGAGGCTCTTGGCGGCGGCATAGCCGTATTCGCCGGAATTGGCGTGGTTGAAGATCGCGACCGAGGCGAGCTTGTGGTTGCCCGAGACCAGGAAGATCACCGAGGAGAGGGTCGTCAGTGCGTCGATGAAGACATAGAGGGTCCCGAGCAGCAGGGCCGGCAGAAGGATCGGCAGGGTTACGCTCACGAAGCGCGAGATGAGCCCGGCGCCGAGGCTCTCGGCGGCCTCGTCGATCGAGCGGTCGACGCGCTGAAGCGCGGCGCGCGCGGCGAGCACGCCGACGAAGATGTTCGAAAACAGGATGTTGACGACCAGGATCGCCGAAGTGCCGGTCAACGACAGGGCGGGAATGCCGAAGGGGAGGTTGAAGGCGACGATGTAGCCGATGCCGAAGATGATGCCGGGCAGTATCGCCGGCACCAGCACCAGAAAGACGATGAGATTGGCGCCGGGCGGCCGCAGGCGCTCGACGACATAGGCAATCACCACGGCAAAAAGCCCGCCGATCGGGCCGGCGACGATGCCGATGCGCAGGCTCTCCCAGACGAGCCCGAGGCCGCGGTCCGAGCTGCCATAGCCGGCGCCGGCGAGGCCGATATTGACACCCTCGGCCGTGAAATAGCCGAGTGTCAGGCTCCAATCCGTGCCCCAGACTCGGGTCACCGCGCCGAGCGCCATGGTGCCGTAAACTGCGAAGATCAGGACCGCGACGGTTCCCGCAATGGCCGTCAGGCCGATACGCCAGGAGCGTGGCGCCGAGAGCTCCGAGCGCGCCGCGACGCTTGCGCTCGTGTAGCCCTTGCGCCGCCCCAGCAGTTCGAGGCCGAGATAGAGAACAAGCGAGGGAATGATGAGCCAGACGCAGAGCGCCGCCGCCAGCGGCGTGTTCCGATAGGCGGTGATCTCGTCGTAGATGATGCCGGCGAGCACGGGCGTATCGCGGCCGAGGATCAGCGGGTTGCCGAAATCGGTGAGGCTCATGATGAAGACCAGCACGATCGCGCGCTTGGTCGCGGGCCAGGCGAGCGGCAGCGTGACGTGCCGGAAGGTGGTGAAGTGGTCCGCGCCGAGACTGGCGGCGGCGTCGTCGACCCGGCCGTCCTGCCGCCGCAGGATGTTGTCGAAGATGATCAGCGTCGCCGGCATGAAGGGCAGCATCTGCGCCAGCACGACGCCGAGCAGGCCGTAGAGATTGGTCTCGTCGGCGTCGATCAGGCCCAGGCCTCGGTCGAACAGCGTATGCGTCACCAGCCCGCGCCGGCCGAAGAGCATCACCGTGGCGGTCGCGATCAGCACCGGCGGGGCGACCAGCGGCATCAGAAAGACGCCTCTCATCGTTGCCGGCCAAGGCACGCCGCCGCAATTGATGCCATAGGCGAGCGCGAAGGCGAGGGGCACCGTGAACATCACCGACAAGGCGGCGAGTGACAGGCTGTTGAGCGCGGCGTTGCGCAGATAGGAATCCTGGAAGAGCTTGAGATAGTGGTCGAAACCCCGGCGCGCCTCGCTCCCGTTGCGCAACGTGTCGAAGCCTTGCTGATCGATCAGGTCCCTGACCTTGAAGGCGAGCGCGGTCCGCTTGTGCAGCATCACATGAGCGAGCGTCACGATCTGCGTCACCTGCTCGCGGTCTTGCGGTGGCAGGGCTGAGAGTGCGGTCTCCATGGCCCGCGCCTGATCCGAATAGGGCGCCTTGCGGTCCCATGACGGCGGGGGCCCGACGAGCTGGAAAGCCGCGGCGGTCGCCTCGACACGCTCGGCCTCCGTCGCGGTCTCGCCCCAGCGCTGGATCAGGGCAGCGCTCTCCTGCTCCGGCAGCCGGCTCAGCGCGTCGACCGTGACGGCCTTGAGCCGCACAGGGGACATCGGGCCGGAGATCACGAAGCTCTCGACCAGGACGGCGCCGACCGGCACGCCGATGAAGACGATCAGCAGCAGCGCGACGACGCCGCTGATGAGCGCGCGCGGCATTTGGCGCAGCAGTCGCATCACGCGCAGGTCCGGGCAGGAATCAGCGCCGCGCGTTGCGGGTCCGGCAGGAGCGCGACGGGCGCGCCGCGCGGACCGAAAGACTCGGCCTGGTGCGATGGGCAATCCGCGATGACCGTGCGCCCGGATTCGAGCGTCACGGTGAGGCGGACGACCGCCCCGAGAAAGGCCGCGCCTACGACCCGCCCGGCAAGCCCCTCTCCCGCGCCGGAAACCACGATGTGCTCCGGCCGATAGACGGCCGTCACGCGCTCTCCCGGCCTTACATGCGCCGGGAGCGCGATCGGCCAGAACTCGCCATCGGCATCGATGCCGCCGCGCGCCGCATGGCCCTCGACCAGATTGGAGATGCCGACGAATTGCGCGACGAAGGCGGAGCAGGGCCGGTGGTAGATCTCGGTCGGCGCGCCGATCTGCGCGATGCGGCCGTTGCGCATGACGGCGACCCGGTCGGAGAGGGCGAGCGCCTCCTCCTGATCATGCGTCACATAGAGCGTGGTGATGCCGAGCCTGTCGATGATCATGCGCAGCTCGTTGCGCAGCTTCACGCGGATGCGCGCATCCAGCGCCGACATCGGCTCGTCGAGCAGCAGCACCTCGGGATCGGAGGCGAGAGCGCGCGCCAGAGCGACGCGCTGCTGCTGGCCGCCGGACAACTGGTGCGGATAATGTCCGAGCAGCCGCTCCAGCTCGACCAGGCGCGCGAGTTCGCAAACCCGATGCTCGCGCTCGGCCCGGCTGCGAGAAGCGATCGTGAGCGCGAAGCCGATATTCTCCGCGACCGTTTTCGTCGGAAACAATGCGTAGGACTGGAACACGAAGCCCATGCGTCGGCGCGCCGGCGCCAGCTCTGTTACATCCTGCCCGGAACGGGTGACCTGCCCGCCATCCGGTCGGACGAAGCCGGCGATGATCCTGAGCAGGGTCGTCTTGCCGCAGCCGGAATCGCCGAGCAGCGTGACGAACTCGCCCTTGGCCAGAGCAAGCGTGACGCCGTCGACGGCGAGCATCGGGCCGCCATAGGATTTGACGATGTCGCGGACGGCCAGATGCGGCCGCCCCGTCGTCAGGGTCGGCCGCTCGGTGGCAGCGGGCGGAGCCGTCAGTTCGATCACCGCTGCGGATCCGTCACTGCTTGAGGATGCGGCTGGCGAATTCGCGCCGGAAGGCTGTCATGTCGACGGGGCGGCGCATCTGCCAGAGCGCGATCTGCTTGAGGTCGATCAGGCCGTGCCCGGGCACCGCCGTGGCGCCGACCACCTTGCCGAGCACGGCGGCAGCCTCGTCGCCCGCCATGAAGTCGAGGAAGATCTTCGCCTCGGCCGGGTTCGGGCCGCCGGCGACGAGACCGCCGCCTTCGGTGACGTTGGGGGTGATCCGGCCGTAGACGATCTCGACCGGCTTGCCCGCGGCCTTGGTCTCGAAACAGGTGGTGTCGAAGGTCAGGCCGATCGCAACCTCGCCGGCGCCGGCGAGTTGCGCGCCGCCGGAGCCGCCGTCCGAATACTGATAGACGTTCTCGTTCAGGTTCTCGACGAAGGGCCAGCCGAAGGCGTCGACGAAGGTCGTCAGGATGGCGCCGCCGGTCCCGGATTTCAGCGGCGAGGGCAGCGAGATCTCCTTGCGGTAGACCGGCTTGATCAGGTCCTCCCAGGTCGCCGGCATGGGCAGCCCCTTCTGCGCCAGCCGCTCCTTGTTGACGACCATGCACATCGTGGTGGCGAAGTACTTGCTGTAGAAGCCGTCCTCGTCGCGGAAGGCGGGGAGGATCTTCGATCCCTTCGGCTCGTAGGGCTCGAACACGCCGGCCTGCTTGAGCTGCTCGAGGGCGACGTTGTTGACGAGATAGACGATATCCGCCTGCGGCTTGCCCTTCTCGGCGATGGCCCGCTCGGCGATCGGGCCAGTGGAGCCGGAGACGAATTTCACCTCGATATCCGGGTGCTTCTTCTTGAAGGCCCCGACGAGCGCGCTGTTGACGCTGTCGGAGGCGTTGTAGATCACGACTTCCTTGGCGAAGGCGGCGCCGCTCGCCAGCGCGAACGCCGCCGTGGCGGCGAGACGCGCGATCATCGTTGTGGAGAGGCTGAGCATGAAAGTCTCCGTACCGTCTGGCAATCCGTCGTGATATAAGTGTCGCTAAATCATGTGACATTGAAATGAAGTCGAACTTATTCCAGCGGCCCTATGAATCTCGCTCAGCTCCGCGCCTTCCACGCCGTCGCGAACCACGCGACCTTTTCGGCCGCTGCACAGGCGCTCGGCGTCAGCCAGTCAGCGATCACCCAGCATGTGAAATCTCTGGAAGACGCCGTCGGGACGCGCCTCTTCCTGCGCACGGCGAGCGGCGTCGAGCTGACGGCTGACGCGCTCGACCTGCTGCCGAAAGTGCGCCAGGCCATCCTGATGCTCGACGATATCTCGGCGCGAATGAGCGACGGCCGCAGTCTTGCCACCGGCCATCTCGCGATCGGCCTTTGCGCACCCTATGTGGCGATGCCGATCTTGGAGCGGTTCACCGCAGAGCATCCGGGCGTGCAACTCGAGGTGCGGCTGGCGAACTCGAAAAATCTGCTGGAGCTCGTCGCGCAGCACCGTATCGACATCGCCATCGCGACCCTGAGGGAGCCCCACCCCGATTTCGCCTGCGATTTCCTGGTCAAACAGCGCGTCGAGATTCTGGTTCACGCCGGCCACCCCTGGTGGGATCGCCTGCAGGTCGAGGCGCGGGACTTGCCTGGTCAGCGCCTGGTAACGCGCGAGCCCGGCTCAATGACGCGCCACCTCTTCGAGGCCGCTCTGGCAGAGCGCAAACTCGAACTTCCGCCCCATTTGGTCCTGGGCAGCCGTGAAGCGGTGAAGGAGGCGGTTGCGGCCGGGGTCGGCATTGGCATCGTGCTCGATCAGGAGCGAGGTTTCGACCCTCGGCTCAGGGCCATCGCGGTTTCCGATTTTGATGTCGTGGCCGGGGAGTATCTCGTGACGCGCAGGGAAACCCGTAGCCTGGGCAGCGTGGCTGCCTTTTCCGCCATAGCCTCTGTGGTCGGGAAGGAAAAAGCCCCGGATCGCCCCGCTTAAAGGCGATTGCGGAGCCGTCATCCGCATTGCAAATGCCTTGAGGCGCAAATGGCCGCATTCCAACCGGCAGACAGCCGAGCATCCGAGCCTTCCCTTATGCGGGGGGGGTCGTCGCCCTCCAGATCAGGTCCGGTTCGATCACGATGCCTTGCTGGGCGTTGCGGCCGGCGATCCGGTCGAGCAGCATCCGCATCGCCATCTCGCCGAGGTCCTGCTTGGCGATCCTCAGCGTGGTCAAAGCCGGCGACACCAGCGAGGCGGCGGGAATGTCGTCGCAGCCCACGATCGCGATATCGTCCGGCACCCTGATGCCGGCCTGCTCGAGCGGCTTCATCAAGCCGAGCGCGATCAGGTCGTTATAGCAGATCATGGCATCGATCCGTGCTGCGTCGGGCAGCAATCGGGCGGCGATGTCGGCTCCGCCCTGAAGGTCCGGCGAGCAGGGGAGATCGAGGGCGAGGGAAAGGCCGTGGCGCGCCAGCGCCGCCTCGATCCCTTCCCGCCGCTTGCGCCCGCCATGCGACGAAGCCAACCCGGCCGCGAAGCCGAATTGTCGTCGCCCTTGGGCGACGAGCTGCGTGACGGCGGCTTCCACGCCGGAGCGATAGTCGACTTCGATCGTGCCGGCATGGCGTTTCGCAACGGACCGATTGATCAGCACTGCAGCCCGGTGCTGCGCGACTGCGTGCAGAAGCCGTTCGTCGTCGAGGCGGGCGCTGCAGATGATGACGCCGTCGACACGTTTGTCGAGCAGCGTGCCCAGGACCTCCTCCTCGCGTTCGGGGTCCTCGATGACGTTGCAGGAGAGCAGTGTGTAGCCGGCCGGTCGCGCCACCAGCTCGGCGCCGCGAATGATCTCGGGGAAGAACGGATTGACGATGTCGGGCACGACGATGCCGACCGTGTACGAGCGGTCACTTTTCAGGCTCTGGGCGAAGGCGTTGGGCCGGTAGTTCAGTGCCTGGGCCGCCTGCAGCACGCGCTGGCGCGTGTCCTCGCCAGCGCCGCCGCGGCCGTTGAGGACGCGCGAAACCGTCATCGGCGAGACGCCGGCAGCGGTAGCGACATCGGTGATGGTTGGCGGCCGCAAGGCCGGCTTCATGTTCATGTCGCCTTATCTCACGATAACGATATCTCTTTCCAGTGCATTTCTCGGTGATCGCGAACGCCAGAAATGCGACTTTCGATTGCAGTTATTCTCCTTGGAGGGGTCTTGCACTGCCTTTCTAAAGAGGGTTGACGCTATAAGTGAGATAACGATAACGTAACTCCATAGCGCCCGCCATGAGCAGAAGGCGCAGCGGAGGAAACGATGGCAGCTTTTCCTGGGCGCGCCCTGCGTGGCGTCGCGCTGTCCCTGATCCTTGTCCTCTCCGGCGCGGCCGGGGCCGCGGACTACAAGGAGGCGCCGGGGCTTTCCGAATTGGTCAAGGGCGGCAAGCTGCCGCCGGTTGAGCAGCGCCTGCCCGAGCAGCCCTTGGTGCTGAAGCCGGTCGAGAAGGTCGGAAAATATGGCGGCACCTGGCGTCAGGCACTGATGGGCGGCAGCGACTCGCTGATCGAGCGCTCGGTCGGCTACACCCGCCTCGTCCGCTGGAACCGCGATTGGACTGCGGTCGAACCCGACGTCGCCGAGAAGGTCGACGTCAAGCCGGACGGCACCGAATACGTCTTCCATCTGCGCAAGGGCACGCGCTGGTCCGACGGCGCGCCGTTCACGGCCGACGATCTCGTGTTCTGGTATCAGGACGTGCTGATGAACAAGGAGCTGACGCCGTCGGTGCCGCGCTGGCTGCGCAGCGGCAACGACCCCGTTATCGTCGAGAAGATCGACGACGCCACCGTCCGCTTCCGCTTCACCGGGCCGAACGGCATGTTGCTGGAGAACATGGCGACGACCTTCGGGTCGGACATTCTCGCGGCGGCGCCGGCGCATTACCTCAAGCAGTTCCACAAGAAGTACAATCCCGATGGCATCGACAAGCTCGTCACCGAGGCCAAGGCGGCGAACTGGGCGGCGCTCTTCCTCAACAAGGTGAGCTTCCCCGGTCGCTGGCGCGATACTGGCCGGCCGGTGCTCGATCCGTGGCGGCTCACCGTGCCCTATGGCGGCACGACGCAGGTCGTGCTCGAGCGCAATCCCTATTACTTCAAGGTCGATCCGGAGGGGCGGCAACTGCCCTATATCGACCGCGTCACCTTCGACATCATGGGCGACCAGCAGGCGATCGTGCTCAAGGCGATCAATGGCGAGCTCGACATGCAGAACCAGCGCCTCAACGGGCTGGAGACGCGCATCGTGCTGGCGCAGAACCGCGAGCGCAGCGGCTACCGCCTGTTCAAGGCGCAGCCGGCCTGGTCGAACGCGATGTGCATCTCGCTCAACCTGACCAGCAAGAACCCGGTGCTGCGCGAGGTCTTCCGCAGCAAGGATGTCCGCGTCGCGCTCTCGCTCGCCATCAACCGCGACGAGATCAACGACCTGATCTATGCCGGCCAGTCGCAGCCCTATCAGGCGGCGCCGCGTCCGGGCACCGCGCTCTATGACAAGGAGATGGCGACCCAGTACACGAAGTACGATCCCAAAGCCGCCAACGAGTTGCTCGACAAGGCGGGATTTGCCAAGCGCGACGCGCAGAAATTCCGGCTCGGGCCGGACGGCAAGCGCATTTCCTTCGCCGTCGATGCCGCGACCTCGCGCCGCTACCAGATCGACGCGCTCGAGCTGATCAAGAAATACTGGGCCGCGGTCGGCATCGAGATGCAGGTCAAGACCATCGAGGAATCCTTCGCCTTCGCCCGCATGCTCGCCAACGAGCATGACGCCATGGTCTGGATCGGCGGCGGCGGCTACGACTTCCTCGGCATCCTCGATCCGAAATGGTATTTCCCCTACGAGAACCAGGCGGCCTTCGCCTCGGCCTGGGGGATCTATTTCCAGAACCCGAAAGACCCCAATGCCGAGGAGCCGCCGGAGGCGGCCAAGCAGCAGCAGGCGCTCTACGTCCAGATGCAGAAGACGCCCGGCACGGCGGGCCAGATCGAGGTGATGAAGAAGATCCTCGCGATCGCCCGCGACCAGTTCTACGTGATCGGCACGAACATGGACGCGGATAATTACGGCGTCGTGAAGAACAACATGCGCAACGTGCCCGATCTGATGCCGGACACCTTCTTCTACATGACGCCCGGCCCGACCAACCCCGAGCAGTATTTCTACGAATAGCCCGGTCATCGACATCGAGCCCGGAGCGGCGCTCCGGGCCCTTCGCCCCGCTCGCCCGCACCGGAGGTCCACGATGCTCCGCTACATGCTGAGACGGCTCGTCTATACGCTGGCCACGCTGGCCGCCGTGTCGGTCGTCGCCTTCCTGGTCATCCAGTTGCCGCCGGGCGACTTCCTGACCTCGTTCAGTGCCAAATTCGCCGAGCAGGGCGGCTCGCTCGACAATGACACACTGGCTGCGCTGAAGCTGCGCTATGGGCTCGATCAGCCCTGGTATGTGCAATACTGGCTCTGGATTTCCGGCATCCTGTTCCGCGGCGATTTCGGCGAGTCCTTCGAGTGGAACAAGCCGGTATCGGAATTGATGTGGGATCGGTTCGGGCTGACCGTCCTGCTCTCCGGCGTCACCCTGATCGTCACCTGGATCGTCGCCCTGCCGATCGGCATCTACAGCGCGGTCCGGCGCTATTCCTGGCTCGACTATGTCGTGACCTTTCTCGGCTTCCTCGGCCTCGCCATCCCGAGCTTCCTGCTGGCGCTGGCGCTGATGTACGTGTTCTCGCGCTATTTCGGCATGAGCGTCAGCGGGCTGTTCTCGCCTGAATACGTCAACGCGCCCTGGAGCCTCGCCAAGGTCGGCGACCTCGCCATGCATCTGTGGCTGCCGGTCTTCGTGCTGGCGACGCATGGTACGGCGGCACTGATCCGCGTGATGCGCGCCAACCTGATCGACGAGCTCTACAAGCCCTACGTCCAGACCGCCCGCGCCAACGGCCTCGGCGAGATGGAGCTTCTGTTCAAGTACCCGGTCCGCGTCGCGCTCAACCCCTTCGTCTCGACCATCGGCTGGGTGCTGCCGAACCTCGTCTCCGGCGCGATCGTGACCTCGGTGGTGATGAGCCTGCCGACCGCCGGCCCGCTGCTGCTCTCGGCCCTGCTGGCGCAGGACATGTACCTCGCCGGCAGCTTCATCCTGATGCTGAGCGCGCTCACCGTGATCGGCACGCTGATCTCCGACCTCCTGCTCGCGTGGCTCGATCCGCGCGTGCGCTACGCCTGAGCCGCGCGCATGACCGATATGGCCGCGCCCACCGTTCCTGAAACCGTCGCCCCGGCTGCCCGCCGTCTGGCCGAGGCCAGCCAATGGCGGCTGATCTTCCGCCGCTTCCGCCGGCACCGTCTGGCCTATGCCAGCCTGTTCGTCGTCATCGGCATCTATCTCGTCGCGCTGCTGGCCGAGTTCTTCGCGCCCTTCGCGCCCGACACCTACAATGCCCGCTTCACCTATGGCCCGCCGCAGACATTGCGCTTCTTCGGCACGGATGCGGCCGGCGAGACGCATTTTATGTACGTCAACGGCTACCGGATGAGCTTTGATCCCGTCGCCCTGAAGCGGAGCTTCGTGGTCGACGAGAAATCGGTCAACCCGGTCGTCTTCTTCGCCAAGGGCGAGCCCTACAAGCTTTTCGGGCTCATTCCCTGGGATCGGCACCTGATCGGCCCGGCCGACCCGTCCCAGCCGATGTATCTCTGGGGCGCCGACCGGCTCGGCCGGGACGTGCTGTCGCGCACCGTCCATGGCGCCCGCATCTCGATGTCGATCGGCCTCGTCGGCGTCGCCATCAGCCTCTTCCTCGGCCTGATGCTCGGCGGTATCTCCGGCTATTATGGCGGCTGGATCGACGAGGTCGTCCAGCGCAGCATCGATTTCCTGAAATCGATCCCGACCATCCCGCTCTGGATGGGGCTCGCCGCCGCGGTGCCGGCGAATATGGACCCGCTGCTGGTCTATCTCTGGATCACCATCATCCTCTCCCTGATCGGCTGGACCGATCTGGCGCGCGTGGTGCGCGGCCGCTTCCTCTCGCTCAGGACCGAGGATTTCGTGCTCGCAGCGCGGCTCGACGGCTGCTCGCGCCAGCGCGTGATCTGGCGGCACATGGTGCCCTCATTCACCAGCCACATCACCGCCTCGGTGACGCTGGCGATCCCCAGCATGATCCTGGCCGAAACGGCGTTGTCCTTCCTCGGCATCGGGCTGAAGGAGCCGGTGGTGAGCTGGGGCGTGCTGCTCAAGGACGCGCAGAGCATCCTGGCCCTGACCACGGCGCCCTGGCTGCTCGCTCCCGGTGTCGCGGTGGTGGTCGCGGTGCTCGCCCTCAACTTCCTCGGTGACGGAATTCGCGATGCGGCCGATCCCTATGCCTGAACCCGGCCCCTCCGGGAGCCCGGCGCCGGCAGATGGCGCCGCACCGCTCGTCGCCGTCCGGGACCTGAAGGTCCAGATCGGCACCGATGACGGGCTGGTGCGCGCCGTCGATGGCGTCACCTTCGACGTGCCGCGCGGGCGCACGCTCTGCATCGTCGGCGAGTCCGGCTCGGGCAAGAGCGTCACCGGCCGCGCCCTGATGAGCCTGCTGCCGCCGAGCGGGCGGATCGCCGCCGGCAGCATCGTCTATGCCGGTGGCGACGGCGAGGCGCTGGACGTCACCACGCTCGACCCGCGCGGCCGGCGCATCCGTGCCTTGCGCGGCAAGGAAATAGCGCTGATCTCGCAGGAGCCGATGGCGGCGCTCTCGCCTGTCCACACCATCGGCCAGCAGCTCGTTCCGGTGATCCGCCGCCATCTCGGTCTGTCGAAGAAGGCGGCGACAATGCGTGCCGTCGAGATGCTCGGCCGGGTCGGCATTCCCCGGCCGGCGGAGCGGCTGAACAATTATCCCTTCGAGTTCTCCGGCGGCATGCGCCAGCGCGTCTGCATCGCGCTCGCTTTGTCCTGCCGGCCGCGCCTGCTCATCGCCGACGAGCCGACGACGGCGCTCGACGTCACCACCCAGGCCAACATCATCGACCTGTTGCAGGAGCTGCAGCGCGAGGACGGCCTCTCGATCCTGTTCATCACCCATGACCTCGGGGTGGTCGCCGAAATCGCCGACGATGTCGCGGTGATGTATCTCGGCAAGATCGTCGAGCGCGGCACGGTCGAGCAAATTTTCGTCGATCCGCGCCATCCCTATACGCGGGCTCTGCTGAAATCGGTGCCGCGGCTCGGTGCCGGACGCGACACCCGGCTCGCCGCCATTCGCGGCATGGTGCCGTCGCCCTTCGACCGGCCGGCGGGCTGCGATTTCCACCCGCGCTGCGATGCGGCGCTCAAGGGCATCTGCGACGTCGCCGATCCCGGCACGGTCTCGATCGGTCCGCGGCGCGACGTGCGCTGCATCCTTGCCCGCGATCCATCCATTGGGGAGGGCGTCCGCCATGGCTGATTCCGCCAC
Source organism: Allobosea sp. 10L417 (assembly GCF_056395485.1). Taxonomy (NCBI): domain Bacteria; kingdom Pseudomonadati; phylum Pseudomonadota; class Alphaproteobacteria; order Hyphomicrobiales; family Alloboseaceae; genus Allobosea; species Allobosea sp. 10L417. Next base: position 361,267 of record NZ_JBFTJP010000003.1, on the reverse strand, counting down.
GCTTCCGCCGGACGTGCTGCTCGAAGTCAGCGGGCTGACAAAGCTGTTTCCGCCGCGCCGGACCTTGTTCCAGCGCAAGGCGGCCAATCCCGTGCGCGCCGTCGAGGATGTCTCCTTCCAGATCCGGCAAGGCGAGACGCTGGGGCTCGTCGGCGAATCCGGTTGCGGCAAGTCGACGGTGACGCGCCTCCTGCTCGGCATCCACCAGCCGAGCGCCGGCGCCATGCGCTATCGCCGCAAGGATGGTGGCAGCGTCGATCTCGCGATGCTCTCCGAAGACGAGCGGCTCGCCTATTGCACGGATCTGCGCCTCGTTTTCCAGGACCCGCAATCCTCGCTCAATCCGCGCCTGCAGGTCCGCGACATCGTCGGCGAGGTCTTGAAGGTGAACAAGCTGGTGCCGCCGAGCGAGATCGAGGGCAAGGTCCGCGAGCTCCTCGCCAAGGTCGGCCTGCGCCCGGAGTACGCCCGGCGCTACCCGCACGCCTTCTCCGGCGGCGAGCGCCAGCGGGTCGGCATCGCCCGAGCGCTCGCGACGCATCCTCGTCTCGTCGTGCTGGACGAGGCCGTCTCCGCGCTCGACGTCAGCGTCCGCGCGCAGACGCTCAACCTGCTGCGCGACCTGCAGGAGGAGTTCGGGCTGACCTATCTCTTCGTCAGTCACGATCTCAGCGTCATCGAGTATATCTGCGACCGCGTCGTGGTGATGTATGTCGGCCAGGTCGTCGAGATCGCGACATCCGACGCGCTCTTCGCCCGGCCCCTGCATCCCTATACCGAGGCGCTGCTCTCGGCCCTGCCGATCCCGGACCCGGCGCACCGCCGGCAGAGCCGCCGCATCCGCCTGCCGGGCGAGGTCGCCGATCCCGCGAACCGCCCGAGCGGCTGCGCCTTCCACCCACGCTGCCGCTTCGCCACCGACATCTGCCGCACGACCCAGCCGCCTTTGCGCGAGCTCGGCGGCCGCAATGTCGCCTGCCATCACGCCGAGACGCTCACGCTGCGCGGTGTCGACGCCATCCAGACTGGACAAGCCACCCATGCCTAAGCACATCCGCGCCCGCGATAACGACAACCGCGCGATCGTCGACGATGATCCGGCTCTGCCGCATGTCCATTTCAACCTGCTGAACCTGCAGCCCGGCGAGGCGGTCGAGCAGAGCTTGCCGCGGCACGAGAGCGTCTATGTCGTACTCTCCGGGACGGTGGACCTCATCGTCGATGGCGCGCGCTTCGCGGCGGTCGGCCAACGGCGCGACATCTGGTCAGGCGAGGCGGATTCGGTCTATGTCCCGCCGGGCAGCATCGTCCGGCTGGAAAACGCCACCGGCCCCGTCGAGATCGCCGTTGCCGGCGGCCTCTGCGACGACGAGGGGCTGAAACCGTTCCGCATCGCGCCGAACGAAGTCGCGATGGTCGAGGTCGGCTCGCCCGACACCCATAGCCGCCGCCGCATCTTCCACATCCTCGGCCAGAACGGACAGGGCCGCGCGGGCAATCTCCTAGTCAGCGAGCTCTATGCCGACCCCGGCTGCTGGTCCGGCTACCCGCCGCACAAGCACGACGCCGACCGCGACGGCGAGACGGCGCATGACGAGCTCTACCATTACCGCTACCAGCCCGGCACCGGCTTCGGTGCCCAGATCATCTATGCCGACGGTCAGTCCGAATGCTTCATGGTGCAGGATCGCGACACGATCCTGGTCGATCGCGGCTATCACCCGACCGTCACCTCGCCCGGCCATCGCTGCTACATCTTCACCATCCTGGTCGGGAAGACGCAGCGCGGGCTGGTCCAGCATTTCGACGACCGCCACGCCCATCTGATGGCCGCGATCCCCGGCATCCAGTCGATGCGCGACAAGTTCAAATGAGAGTGCATCTGTGACTCCCACAAGCCCTCATCCTGAGGAGCGAGCTTCAGCTCGCGTCTTGAAGGGTGCTCCAGAGCGCACTGGATCATCCTTCGAGACGCGCCTGTGGCGCTCCTCAGGATGAGGGCTGAAGTTTCGATCTCATTAAAATTAGCCGGCAACAAATTAACTCCGCTGTCAGCGAGCGAAGGACCTGTCATGCCTGACAAGACCCGCATTCATATCGACCTTACCGCCCCGACCACCCCGTTCCGGCGCTTCTGGCGCAGCACCGGGTTTTCCCCGGCGGAGCTGCTGCTGGAGCCGGAAATGCGGCAGACTCTCGCCTATGTCGGCGGCGTGCCCAATCGCGGCATCGAATACATGCGCGTGCACTACATGCTCGACCTCGTGACCGCGCCGGGCTTCGGGAAATACGACTGGTCGCGGCTCGATGCGGCCATCGACGTCATGCTCGAACACCGCATCCGGCCCTTCTTCGAGCTGATGGGCAACCCCTCCTACCTCTACACCGACTTCAACGACGTCGCGCAGGCGCATCACTGGCGCGACTTCATGGTCGAGATGATCGAGCGCTACCGCTCGCGCTACGGCGCCGGGGAGTTGCGCGAGTGGTATTTCGAGACCTGGAACGAGCCCGACATCTGGTGGAAGCTCGGCGGCGAGACCGGCTTCAACAACTATTACGACGCCTGTTCCGAGGCGCTGAAAGCGGTCGATCCCAAGCTCAGGCTCGGCGGCCCCGGCGTCGCCCGGCGCATCCCGCCAATCTTCAAGAGCTTCCTCGCCCATTGCGACACCGGCACCAACCTCTTCACCGGCGAGACCGGCGTGCGGCTCGACTTCATCTCCGTGCATGAGAAGGGGGTGAAGAAGCACGCCGAGGATCTGACGCCGAACAGTCTCGCCATCATCCGGCACGAGATGATGGCGGTCGACTATATCCGCGAGCACCATCCCCGCTTCGCCAACCTGCCCTTCGTCAACGACGAATGCGATCCGCAGATCGGCTGGCATCTCTACCATACCTGGCACGGCATGCCCTATTTCGCCGGGCTCGCGGCCAAGATCGTCGACCAGCACCAGCGCCTGATGATCGACGGGGAGGGCGTCGACTACGAGGTCCTCAGCAACGACAACGGCTTCGTCGGCCACTGGGGCCACCGCACGCATCTCACCTATTTCGGCAAGCGCCCGGTCCGTGCCGCCCAGGCCGAGCACAAGACCGACATCGCCGCCCTGGAAGCGCGCCAGGGGGAGCCCGAGCCTTTCGATCTCGTCAAGAAGCCGGCGCTCAGCGTCATGGAGCTGCTCGGCCTGCTGAGCGAGCGCCGTTTCACGCTCGACGGCCAGGGGCTCGATCCCGACCGGAATGGTCTCGGCGCGATCGCGACCGCGCTTGGAGGCGCGGCCTCGCCCTCCGGCGCGAGCGTGCTCCTCTACAACAGCGTCGACCGCATCTGGCAGTCTGGCGAGAGCGCGGTGGAACTCGCTTTTTCCGGGTTGCAGCCTGGCGCTTATGCGCTCGCCACCTTCCGCATCGCCCATGGCAAGGGCGATCCCTTCACGGTCTGGGAGGATCTCGGCGCGCCCGATCTGCCGAACGCCGCGGAGCTCGAAGCGATGCGCCTGGCGCAGGAGGCCGCCCTGACGGTCGAGCACCTCCAGATCGGTGGGACCGTTGCCCGGCACGAATTCAGGCTCGACATGCCGCTGCCGTCGGTCGCGCTGGCTGCGCTCGTTCGGCGCGAAGGCGCGGCACCTACCGCGCCTTCTGCCCTCCGGGTCCATCACTTCGGCGGCCTCAACGGCAGCAATCGTGTGTTGTTCTGGGAGCCGGCGCCGCATGAGAGCGTCCAGCTCTTCGACGTGCTCTGGAGTGCGCAGGAGAATGGCCCCTGGCAGGTGATCAATCCGGCCGGCCTGCTTTCGAGCGTCTATCTCGACGCACGCCTCGTGAACGGCTTCTATCGCGTGCGCGCCCGGGACCTGTTCGGCCGTGTCAGCGCCGACAGCAACTCCGTCGCGGCGACCTGAGATAGCGCGACATCGGCGAGTTCCGCAGACCGAGGGTCGACGTGGAGGAACGTGTCAGGCTGGCCCGGCTGGGATGTCGTGCCCGCCGGCGATGCCCGTCGAGACCAGCGTTTCGAAGTACTCGACCTTCAGGTCGAAGGATTTGAGGAGCTTCTGGGTACTCGGCTTCACGACTGCATCGTCGAAATCGCCCTTCCCGAAATGGCCTGCCGACGCAATGTCCTCCCAAAAGCTCATGACGACGAGTTCGTTCTCGGTTCCCTTCACCTTGCGGGCCAAGGTGGCGCCGAGATGGCCGGGCAATTCGGCCATCTCGACAAAGGTCGTTTTCCGGAGGTGATCGGCATAGGCGGCCAGTACCGCGTCCGAACCTGCGACGGCGCGCCAGGAACGAATGATCATCCGTCGTTTCCTCCTGCGTTTGGGCAAGGCCGTGCTCCGAGAAGAATGCGCCCGCTATGTGGTCGTCCGCCATCGCGGCCACGCGACGATATCTCGGCACTTTGCGTCTCGCGAGCAATTGCCCGGCTCGTGGCGCTTCAGCAAAAGTCGAAATCGCAGCCTTCATTCGCCTGCAGCACAGTGGTGAGGTAGAGGCGCCGATAGCCGCGCATGGGCGCTACGAGGTGCGCCGGCGGAAGCCATTCGCTTTTCCGCCGCCGCAGCTCGGCCTCATCAACCATCAGCGTGATCTCGCGGGCGGGGACGTCGAGGCGGATCATGTCGCCGTCACGCACAAGTCCGAGGGGGCCTCCCACCGCCGATTCCGGCGCGATATGCAGCACGATGGTGCCGAAAGCAGTGCCGCTCATGCGCGCATCCGAAATCCGGACCATGTCCTTGACCCCGGCCTGGGCGAGCTTCTTCGGAATTGGGATATAGCCCGCCTCGGGCATGCCGGGCGCTCCCTTGGGGCCTGCATTGGTCAGCACCAGCACATCGTCTGCGGTCACATCGAGATCGGGGTCGTCGATGCGGCGAACCATGTCCTCGACCGACGCGAAGACGACCGCCCGCCCGGTATGCGTCAGCAAGCCCGGCGAGGCGGCGGCATGCTTGATGATCGCGCCGTCGGGCGCAAGGTTGCCGTGCAGCACGGCCATGCCACCAGTCGACTTCACCGGGTGCGCGACACTGCGGATGATGCTCTGATCGGGGACCCGCTCGGCGGCATCGGCGATCTCGCCGATCGTTCGGCCGTCGATGGCCATTGCAGCGCGGTCGAGGTGGTCGCCGAGCTCCTGCATCAGCCGGGGAACGCCGCCGGCCCAATGGAAATGCTCCATGTAATGGTCGCCGGAGGGCTTGAGATCGACCAGAACCGGCACCTTGCGGCCGATGGCATCGAACGCGTCGAGATCGATCTTCAGGCCGGCGCGTCGCGCGATCGCGGCAAGATGGACGAGGCCGTTTGTCGATCCACCGATCGCCTGCAACACCGTCAGCGCGTTGCGGAAAGCCGTCTCCGTCAGCAGCTCGCTCGGCTTCGGACCGCCCTGGGCGAGCCCCACAGCCCTTCGACCGCTCGCCTCGGCGGCACGGATGCGGTCGGCATGGGTGGCTGGGATCGTGCCCGTTCCGGGCAGCGCGATGCCCAGCGCCTCGACGAGACAGCCCATCGTGCTCGCCGTGCCCATCACCATGCACGTGCCCTGCGTCGGCGCCAGCCGCCCGCTAAGCACCTCGATCTCGTCCGCATCGATCTTGCCGGCGCGATGCTGCCCCCATAAGCGGCGGCAATCGGTGCAGGCACCGAGAACCTCGCCCTTGTGATGGCCGACGAGCATGGGCCCGGTGATGAGTTGGATAGCCGGCACATCGGCGCTGACCGCGGCCATCAATTGCGCCGGAACGGTCTTGTCGCAGCCCCCGATCAGCACGACGGCGTCGATCGGTTGGGCCCGGATCATCTCCTCGGTGTCGATCGCCATGAGATTGCGCAGGTACATCGATGTCGGATTGGCGAAGGATTCGTGGATGGAGATCGTCGGGAACTCCATCGGCAGGCCGCCCGCCAGCATGACGCCGCGCTTCACCGCTTCGATCAGCCGGGGCACATTGCCGTGGCACGGGTTGAAATCGCTGAAGGTGTTGGTGATGCCGATGATCGGCCGATCCAGCGCGTCGTCTGAAAACCCGGCCGCCTTGATGAAGGCCTTGCGCAGGAAGAGCGAGAAGCCCGGGTCGCCATAGGTCGCGAGGTTACGGCGCATGCCGCGCGGCACTGGGCCGGTACTGGGCGCATCATCGTCATGCTCGTTCATGGCTGCGAAATCCGCTCGTCGTCGCTGCACGGAACTTGTATCGGCGAGCACAATGACCCAGCGGGAAGCGAAACGGCAAAGCCTGTTTCGCTCTGCGGCGAAAGCCCCGCGCGCAATCTCGCTCCATCACTGGCTTCCGCGCCCGAAATTCAGGGGCTCGTGAGATGTCGGAGATCCTTCATCAGGCTCTTGGAAAGCTGGGCCGCCGGAGGCGACAGCGAACGATGGGTCGCCGTGATGATGCCGATGCGCAGCATGTTCACCCCGGGGGAGGACAGCGGGCGCCAGGCGATCTTGCCCTGTTCGATTTCCTTCAGGAAGCCGAGGCGGGTGAAAAAGGCGATGCCGAGTCCGAGCTCGATGCAGATCCGGATCATCTGAATCGAGTTCGAGGTGATCTTCGGTTTGAGCATCGCCTTGAACTGGCTGAAATCGGCGTCAGTGTCGGCACCGCGCGGCAACGGTCCGGTCTGGTCGAGCACCGGATAGGACAGAGCTTCCTTGAAGCTGACGCTGAGGCGCGCGGTCAGCGGATGATCGACCGGCATGACCACCCCGATCGGCGCCGGCACTTCAGCGATGAAACTGACATTCGCGGCCGATAGCGGACTGACGAAGGTCAGACCGATATCGACGGCGCCGCTGCTGACCATGCCGGCGATCTCGGCCGGCGGCGCGGCGAGCACGGTGTGGTTGATCGCTGGGAAGTCGCGCCCGAACCGCGCCAATGCCCGCGGCAGGAAGTCGACCAGCAGCGAGTCGAGCGCAGCGATCGTGACGTGGCCCGAGCGGGCTTCGCGAAGATCGTCGATCGCCGCACGAACCTGCCCAAAGGCTTCGATCGTCGAGGTGACGTGCTGCAGAAGCAGCGTGCCCGCGACGGTCAGGCGCATTCCGGCCGGAAGCCGGTCGAAAAGGGGGCCGCCGAACTCGTCCTCGAGCTTCAGGATCTGTCGGTTGATGGCACTCGCCGCCACATTCAGCCGGGCTGCGGCCCGGCGGATCGAACCCAGCCGCGCGACCTCCCGGAAATAGAACAGGGCAGCGGCGTGCATGACCGGGCATCCTCAGCTTGCGGCCTTCCTCGGCCAAGCCGCCACCGTGGGATGATCCCGCATCGTCGTCAAAGACAAGTCGGCGCCGCCGGGCTTGCCCCAGCCCGTCACGGCCGGTCCGAAGAACTCGCGGTTGACCGCCGGCCATTCGGCAAGCTCGGGTGGCAGCCGGTCGTCGGCGTGGATGGCCGCGACCGGGCAGACCGTCTCGCACAGGCCGCAATCGATGCATTCGTCAGGCTGGATATAGAGGGTGCGTCCGCCCTCGTAGATGCAGTCGACCGGGCAGGCTGCCAGGCAGGCCTTGTCCTTGATGTCGATGCAGGCGTCGGTGATCACGAAGGGCATGGCGGGCCTCCCGGCCTGAGCATTTCCGCGTTTCCCCCGAACCGCAGAAATGCTCTATCTATTTGTTTTATCGCATTTTCTTCACGCGAACCGGTGGCCACTTCGCTCGAAAATGCTCTAGCGCCCCTGCCAGACGGGCTTTCGCTTCTCGCGGAAGGCGCGGACGCCTTCGTCCGAATCCGCCGATTCCAGAGCTGCGACCAGGGCCGGCAAGCGCAGCGCCTGTGCCTCAGTCGGCGAAAGATGGGCCGTTCGGCGCGCGACCTGCTTGATCGCGCGCAGCGAAAGCGGCGCACAGGCGAGGATATCCTGCACCCAGCGGTCGACCGCCGCGTCCAGCTCGTCCGCGGCTGCGACCTCGTTGACGAGGCCGAAGCCGAGCGCTTCCTGAGCCTTGATCCGGCGCCCGGTCAGCAACATGCCGAGCGCGTGGCGATGCGCGATCTGGCGTTGCAGCAGCACCATGCCGCCGTCGAGCGGCAGGCGGCCGACGCGCGGCTCGGTCAGCCCGAAGCTCGCGTGATCAGCGGCCACGACGAGATCGCAGCCCAGCACCATTTCGAAACCGCCGCCGACCGCGTGGCCGTTGACGCGGGCGATGACGGGGATGTCGAGCGTCTGGCGCAGGGCGATGCCGCCGAAGCCTGCCGGCCGGGCCGCCGCCCAATAGGCGAGGCCGGTCAGGTCCGGATCGACATTGCGCATGTCCGCGCCGGTGCAGAAGGCGCGGTCGCCCGCGCCGGTGAGCACGACCACACGCACCGAAGGGTCCGCCTCGATACGCTGCCAGATCGCCTCCATCTCCGCCTCGGCCGGCTGGTCGAGCGCGTTCATCACCTCCGGCCGGTCGATGGTGACGCGGGCGACGTGGTCCTCGACCGAGAGGCTGACAGGCATCAGGCCACCTTTTCGAAAGCGGGCAGCCCGAGCTCGCCCAGGATTTCGTCGGTATGTTGCCCGAGGCCGGCGGGAACGATGCGGATCGTCACCGGCGCGGCTTCCATATGGATCGGCGAGCCGACCACACGCACCCGCTCCGTCGGCCCGTCGGCCTCAAGGATCATCCCGTTGACGTGGGTCTGCTCGTCGTCGAGCGCCTCCGCGAGCTGGCGCACGGGCGCGCAGAGCAGATCCTGCCGCTCGAGCCGCTCCAGCCAATAGGCCGTGGTCTGCGTCGCGAAACGCTCGGCGAAGATCGCCTGCAAGGCCGGCTTGTTGGCGACCTGCAATTCATGGCCGGCGAAGCGCGGGTCGCTTTTCAGCGCCGGCAGATCGAGCGCAGCACCGATATCGCCGAGCGGATCGGCCTTGAAGGCGCCGACCAGGACGAGGGCGCCGTCCTGCGTCGCGAAGACGCCGGTGAGCGGCATCGCTCCCCAATTCACCTCGCGCCCGCGCATCATCTGCGCGGCGGCCTCCTGCGTCTGCGCCGCCAGCATCGAGTCGAACAGCGAAACGCTGATGCGCTGGCCCTTGCCGGTCTTGTGGCGTTGCAGCAGCGCCAGCAGGATGCCCTGGACCATGTGCATGCCGGCCGAATAATCGGCAAAGGTGGTCGAGAGCACGGCAAGCGGCTGATCGGCATTGGCGCGCCGGTGCATCACGCCCGAGAGCGCCTGGGCCAGCACGTCCTGGCCGCCCTTATGGGCATAGGGCCCGGTCAGCCCGAAGCCGGTGCCGACCGCATAGATCAGCCGCGGATTGCGAACGGACAGCGTCTCATAGGAGAAGCCCATCCGCTCCATCACGCCGGCGCGGAAATTGTTGACGACGACGTCGGCCTCGTCGATCAGCCGCAATACGGCGTCCTTCGCCTCCTGCTTGCGCAGGTCGAGCACGATCGAGCGCTTGTTGCGGTTGAGCGAGCAGAACACCGGCCCCTGCAGACCGGCAGGGTCGTTGGGGAAGGATGTGCGCGAGAGATCGCCAGTGGGCGGGCGCTCGATCTTGATGACGTCGGCGCCGTAGTCTCCGAGCACCTGCGTCGCGACGGGCCCCATCATCACCTGGGTGAAGTCGACGACCTTGATGCCGGCGAGCGGCAGTTCGGCGGGGTTGGTCACGCGGCATTCTCCAGGATGGTGGCGTTCGTTGAGGGAATGTCGCCGGGGTCGCCGCCCTGGGCGCGCACGCGCTTGCAGATCTCCTGCGGAGCGATGTCGCGCAGGCGCTGCCCGCCGGCGACGGCGAGCGCAGCCGCGATGCCGGCCGATTGGCCCATCGCCATGCAGGGTGGAATCTCGCGCGACATCTTCTGCGCCTGCTCGGTCGCGGAATAATGCCGCCCGGCGACGACGAGCCCTTCGAGGCCGCGCGGCAGCATGGACCGATAGGGCGTGTAGTAGTCGCGGCCGCGCGCCACCGTGTCGGCGAAATGCACGCGATCGAGCACGTCGCGCTTGCTGACGACATAGTCGCCCTGCAGCAGCCGGGTCTGGCGCACGCCGAGCTGCGGCGCGACATCGACGACGAAGCAGTTGCGGAAGCCAGGCATGTTCTCGCGGACATAGTCGACGAGGGCATAGAGCTTGTTGCGGCCCTCGAAATCGGCGCGGGTCAGGTCCTCGACCGCGAGCGCGTCGAACCCTGCCATATGCGGGCAGTTGCACCAGACCACGCCGGGCAGCGGCGTCTTCAGCCACCACATATCCCAGGAGCCGCCCATGATGCGCTTGGCCTGCCGGTCGACGACGGCGAAGGCGTCGGGCTCCTCGTGCTGGAAGCGCTCGGCCTCGTCGGTATCGACGCCGCCAAGGCGGAACACGGTGGTGACGATGAAGGAGCCCTTCTCATGGGCCGCGCCGGCCGAGGCGGCGACATCGAGATCGCCGGAGGCGTCGACGATCGCATCGGCGAGGATCGCCTGCCGTCCCGACTTGGTCTCGCAGACGATGCCGGTGACCTTGCCGTTCTCGACCAGGGTGCGCGAGAACCAGGAATGCAGGCGCACATCGAGTTTCGCCTCGGCGACCATCTCGTTGGCGGCGCGCTTCCAGCCATCGGGGTCGAAGGCGGCGGCCATCACGATTGGCTGCGGCTTGGTCTGGGCGCGGAAGTCATGCGCGCCCCAGCGCGCCCATTTGCGGTGCATCGCCCAATCCTGGCGGCGCTCCTCGGGCGGCGGATAGACGCAGGCGCCGCGCGCCGCCATGCGCTCGATCATCTCCATGCAGATGCCCTGCACGGTGACCTCGTCGCCATTGTGCATGTCGTCGAGCACCAGCACCATGCCGCCGGAGGCGAGGCCGCCGAGATAGGGATAGCGCTCGACCATGGTGACGGCGCAGCCCTCGCGGCGGGCGGCGATCGCGGCGGCCATGCCGGCCGGCCCGCCGCCGACGACGAGCACGTCGGTCTTGGCGACGACGGGAACGGACCCGCCCGGTTCTGCGATGGTGGTCGGTGTCATGGACCTCTCCATGTTTTGGCGGGGTGTCAGTGCGCGTTGACGGGCTGCCAGCGCACGATCAGGCGCTCCAGCATGGTCACGCTCAGGAAGAACAGCATCGAGAAGCAGGAGGCGACGATCACGGTCGCGTAGAGCAGCGCCGAGTCGAAGGAGTAGGTCGCCTGGATGATCAGCGCGCCGATGCCGACATTCGAGCCGATCCATTCGCCGACAATTGCGCCGACGACCGAGGTCGAGGCGGAGATCTTCAGCGCCGAGAAAAGATAGGGCAGCGAGTTGTAGAGCCGGAGCTTGAAGAAGACCTCGCGCTTTGAGGCCGACAGCACGCGCATCAGCTCCATCGCCTGCGGGTTCACCGCCTCCAGCCCGCGCACCATGTTGACCAGAGTCGGGAAGAAACAGATCAGCGCGGCGATCGCGATCTTGGGTTCCATGCCGTTGCCGAGCAGCAGCACGAGGATCGGCGCCTTGGCCACGACCGGGATCGTGTTGATCAACACCACCGTCGGGAAGAAGGTCTCTTCCAGCGTCTTCTTATGGACGAAGGCGGTCGCGATGATGATCGCGACGATATTGCCGAGCAGGAAGCCAGCGAGAGCCTCGATCGCGGTCGGGACGAGGTTCGACAAAAGGATGCCGCTCTTGCCGATCAGCGTCTGCGCCACGAGAAGCGGCGTCGGGGCGACGAAGGGCGGGACCTTGAACAGGTAGACCAGCGCGGCCCAGATTCCGAGGAAGATGGCGATGCCGACGAAGGGCAGGATGCGCCGGCGCAATTGCGCGCGGCGCCGGGCCCGGCGAAAGCCCTCTTCGGCGTCTGCAATGGTCTCGTTATGCGAGATCGCGGTGGCAAGCGTCATTCGGTGCCTCCCAGCGCTGCGCGCAGGACCGTGGCGGTGCGCATGAACTCGGGCGTCTCGCGGATGGCGAGCGTGCGGTCCCGCGGCAGGTCGATATCGACCAGGGAGGCGACGCGGCCGGGGTTGGCGGCGAGGACCAGGACCTGCTCGCCGAGGAAAAGCGCCTCGTAGACGGAATGGGTGACGAACAGGATGGTCGTGCCGGTTTCGCGCCAGATGCGGCGCAATTCCTCGTTCAGCCGGTCGCGGGTGATCTCGTCGAGCGCGCCGAAGGGCTCGTCCATCAGCAGGAGCCGCGGGCCGCCGAGCAGCGCGCGGGCGATCGAGACGCGCTGGCGCATGCCGCCGGAGAGTTCGTGCGGAAAACTGCCTTCCCAGCCTTCCAGCCCGACGAGCTTGAGCAGTTCGCGCGGCGTCGGCATGCCCGCGGGCAGGGGCGGGCGCCCGCCGACCTCGAGCGAAAGCTCGACATTCTGCAAGGCCGTTCGCCAAGGAAGCAGGGCGGCGTCCTGGAAGACGAAGCCGAGCGCGCGCTGGAGCCTGGCCTGCTGCGGGGTCTGGCCGAGAACCGTGACCTGGCCCGAGCTCGGCGGGATCAGATCAGCGACGACCCGCAGCAAGGTGGACTTGCCGCAACCGGAAGGGCCGAGCAGGCTGAGGAAGCCGCCGCTCTCGACGGAGAAGCTGACATTCTCCAGCGCGGTCACGGTGCGCCGCTCGGTGACGAAGCGGACCGAGAGGTTGTGACAGCCGACGGCGGTGCTGCCTGCCGGCCGCGCTGCATCGGCCTGGCGCGGTTCCATCATGGCGAGCGTGGCCATCGGATCAACCGATCCGTGGCCGGGCGTCGGCCGTCATCCTGAGCACGTCGAGCGTCATCACCTCGGAGAGCTTCGGCGTGCGCTTGGTGAACTGCCCGAGCGCCGCATAGAGGTCGATCTGCTGCTGCCAGACGGTCGAATCCATCGTGCCCCAGCCCTCGGCCTTGGTCTGCGGGCCGAAGGAGAAGGCGAGCATCACATCGAGCGCCTCGCGTTCGTCGGCGGCGATCAGGTTCGGATATTCCTTGATCAGCAGGGCGACCGCCTGGTCGCGATTGGCATGGGCATAGGCCCAGCCCTTTGCGGTCGCGCGCAGGTATTTCGCCAGCACGTCGCTCTTGGATTTCAGCGTGTCGACCGTCGCGTAATAGGGCAGGGCGTAGAGCTTCACGCCGGCATCCCAGAGCGACATCCCCACGCGGTCGGGGCCGAGCACCTTGAGCGCGGTGGTGTTGGTCTCCCAGCCGGTCACGACATCGACCTGGCCGGTGAGCAGCGGCGTCATCTCCGCGCCGATCGGGACGACGGTGACGTCCTTCTCGGGGATCTTGTTCTGGGCCAGCAGCGCGCGCAGCAGGATAACGCCGGTCGACTGGATGCCGACCTTCTTGCCGATGAAGTCCTTCGGCTCGCGCACAGGGTTCTTCTTCAGCGAATAGAAGGTGTAGGGGTGCTTCTGGCAGCCAGCGGCGAAGCAGACCACCGGCAGGTCCTGCGAGGCGGCCAGCATCAGCGAGGGGCTCGACGATACCTGCCCGACCTCGAACCGTCCGCTGGCAACGACGGCGACGCCGTCGACATTCGGGCCGCCGGGCTGGATGCGCATGTCGATGCCCTCGGCCTCGTAATAGCCGAGCGCCTTTGCGCAGACCTCGCCGATCTGGTTGCCGCCGGCGATCCAGCCCAGCTGCATGTTGACGGTGGCCTTGCCCTGGGCTTCGGCTTCTATCGAGAGCAGCGGACCGGAGAAGGCGGCGGCACCGGCGCAACGCAGGAAATCACGTCTGTCGAGCGGCATGATCATCGTCCCCTTTATGTGGCGGTAACCGCCTTATCGGGGGAGTAGATCATTAACCGGCGTACTCAGATATCACAAAATTTCGTTCGAAGCGTTGCCGCAATGAGAACATGCACAAGCCGCCGGCAATTGCCGCGGCGTTGCGCAGCGCGATGCCTCAGCTGGGGGTGACCGCCGCGACGTCGACATGCCTTACGGCGACACCGCCCTCCTCCAGGATGACGCTGGATCGAATGAAGGCCTGCCCCCAGACCGGGTCTTCGAAGGCCGGTGGCGGGGTCTCCACGCAGACGATCCCTGCATCGACGATAGCGCGCGCGCAGTCGATGCAGGGAAAGAACGTTGTCGTCAGCGTGGCGCCCGCCGTCGCGATGCCGCGCCGTGCGGCGGCGAAGATCGCATGGCGCTCGGCATGCTCCATCCAGACGAAGCGGCCGTCGCCCTCGTGGCGCTCGGGCAGGTCGCGCACGCCGGCGGGGAAGGTGTTGCACGCGGCGATCGCCGTGCCGTCGCTCGCCCGAAGGATGGCGCCGACCTGGCGCACGCGGTTGGGGCTTTCGCGGGCGGCTTCGAGCGCCGCATGCATGTTCGCGTCCGGGGTGCTGCACATGGTCAGCCCAGCCGCGGGCGCGAGTCTTGCGTCAGGGCGAGGATCTCCGGCGTATAAACCTCGTCTGCCGAAGGGACGCGCGCCGTGAACTCGCCGAGTTCGCGGAACAGGTCGATCTGGTCCTGCCACACCGTCTGCGACATCGCTCCCCAGCCCTGTGTTCGCGTCGTCTCGTCATAGGCGAAGGTGATCAGCGATTTTGCGGTCGCCATCGCATTGGCCGCGTCGAGCTCGGGCTGGTTCTCCAGCAGATAGGCGACGGCCTGCTCGACATTCTGGTAGGCGAAGGCCCAGCCCTTGGCGCTGGCGCGCACGAAACGCGCGAGGACGTCCTTGTGCTTCGCCAATGTCTCGTGGGTCGCGTAATAGGGCAGGGCGTAGAGGCGCACGCCGCAGTCCCATAGGGCGAGCTCGATCCGGTCCGGGCCGACGGCAAGGCCGTTCGACATCCAGCCGGTCGCGACATCGACCTGGCCGGTGAGCAGCGGCGTCAACTCAGCCCCGATCACGGTGATCTTGACGTCGCTCTCCTTGAGGCCGTTGCGCAGCAGCATGCCGCGCAGCAGCGGCCGCGCCGTCGCCTGGATGCCGACGCGCTTGCCGACCATGTCTTGCGGCGTGCGCACGGGAGCGCGCGGCAGGGAGAAGAATGTGAACGGGTGCCGCTGCAGCGCTGAGGCGAAGCAGCGCAACGGGATGCCTTGGGAGACTGCGAGCAGCAGGGAAGGCGAGGATGAGAGCTGCCCGACATTGGCCCGGCCCGACGCGACGATGGCGACGCCGTCATTGCTGGGGCCGCCCGGCTGCATCTTCAGCTCGATGCCTTCGGCCTCGTAGTAGCCGAGCTTTATGGCGGCGATCTCGCCGAGCTGGTTGTTGCTGAGCCGCCAGCTGAGCTGTGCGTTCACGACATCCTTGCCGGCCGCGCGGGCGACCGAGATGCTCAGGCCTCCGCCGGCAAGGGCGAGGCCGGAGGCCAGGAGCGTGCGCCGGCTGGGACAGACGATCGATTGAACGGGGATCCTGCTCATCATTGCTCCGTGGCTGGGGACCGGAAGGGCCGTGCAGGCGGGATGGCGTGGCCGCCGCTCATCTCCAGCGGCGGCAGGCCGACATGCGCGGCCAGGCGCGCACCCGCCGCGCGCACCCTCGCGATTGCCGCGCCCATATCGGCATGAAGGGGGGCGCCGTCACGGGCGACGACGCGGCCATTGACGATCGTGGCGCGAACGTCGCGGGTCGTCGCGCTGAAGACGAGCGAGGTATAGACGTCGTAGAGCGGCTGCATATGCGGCTGATCCGTCCGGATAATCGCGATATCGGCCTTCTTGCCGGCTTCGAGGGAGCCGAGTTCATCGGCCATGCCTATGGCCCGCGCCGCACCGATCGTCGCCATCTCGACCACGTCGCGCGGCGGCATCGCCGCATTGCTCAACGCCATCAGATTGGCGACCTTGGCGACATAGCCGAGCTGGCCGAGGGTATCGATGCCGTTGCCGCTCATCGGGCCGTCCGTGCCCAGCCCGACGGCAATGCCGGCGCGGCGCAGCTTCGCCGCCGGGGCCACGCCTTTTCCGGCCTTGATGTTGGCGACCATGTTGTGCGCGACGCTCATGCCGCCCCGCGCCATGATCGCGATGTCCTCGTCGTCGACGAAGATGCAATGCGCGGCGATGAACACGCGCCGGGAGAAGCCGAGCGCATCGAGATGGGCGATGGGCGTCAGGCCGCGCCGCTCGCGCAGGCGCTGTGCCTCCCACTCGAATTCGGAGACATGCATGGTGACGCTGCAGCCGCTACGGTCGCTCAGCGCCACGATGCCGGCCAGCGCCTCGTCGTCGAGCGCGTAAGGCGAATGCGGCGAAAGGATCGGCGTCACCAGCGGATGGCCGGCCCAATCGGCGAGCCAGCCCTCGGCACGACGGAGCCCCGCGCGCCAGTCCGGCGAATCCGGCGTCCGCTGGTTCATGATGGTCTGGCCGATCAGGCCACGGATGCCGACTTTCTCAGCCGCCAGTGCCCGCCGCTCGGGATAAGTATAGCTGTCGACGACGCAGGTCGTGCCGGCGACGACCATTTCGATCGCGCCCAGGGTCGCCCCGGCCTCGACCAGATCGCCATCGACCATGTCGCGCTCCAATGGCCACATGAAGCGCTCCAGCCGGTCGGGCAGGCCCTCGCCGAGGCCACGAAACGGCGTCATCGCGAAATGGCAATGGCTGTTGATCAGGCCGGGGATCACCAGCCCGCCCTCGGCGTCGATCTCCTGCCTCGCCGTGAAGCCTTCGGCGATCGAGGCCGGTCCGGCAGCGGCGATCCGATTGCCGGAAACCACCACCGCGCCGCCGACATGGACCGAGAAGTCTTTGTCCATGCTGACGACATGGCCGTTGCGAATGATCAGATCGGCTTGCATGTTCCGCCTCGGCAGATGCGGCGCGCCAAGGCGGCGCTGCGTTAGCGGAGCCTAGCGCTGCCGTAGCGCGCCGGGAAGGCATCGATTTTAGCCTCGAACGTACTGATTTCGGCAACGTGCCCGTTGGCGAGCCAGATGCCCTCGGGAGCGCCATTTCCTTTCTTTCGGATCGCAACCCGGCGATGGTCGCGCTCGTAGCGCGCAGGCGGGGACGATCGTGAAAGCCCTGGCCAATGCTTTGAACCGCTTGCCAGGTCCAGCGAGAAGCCGCGCGAATGCCATGCCTCCCAAGGGCGCACGACGCGCTGGCCCCAAGCTTGCGCTTCCATCGCCTGCTATGACTGTGCCGGCCCAAATTGAAACAGTGTGTACCGCGTGGGGCCATTATGCGTTCAAAGCTCGATCGTCTGCCTCTCATGCCGCGCCGCTATCCGAGCAGGCCATGAACATGACGCAGCACATCAATCCAGATCATGACCAGTGCGTCATCTTTCTCAAATGCGCCCTGCTTTGCGTGACCGAGAAAAATCCTGAAGACGAGCGCCTGCGAAAGGCGATCGAGCTCGTGCTGGACACTGCAAGCCATGCCGAGAGCGTTCCGCCGCCTTCCAACGTCGTGCAGTTCTGCCGAAGGGATGCGCGCGTCGACGACTGAACCCGCACACGCAGGCGTCGTCTGGCGGTGCGACCGGCGAGGGCGGCCGGTGCCCTGAGGATGAATGCGCTCCGGGCCATGCGTCCCGATGAGCGCATTGTGGTTCCGGCCGCCAGCCGCTGAAAATCGCAGGCGGCATACTGCGCTCAGTCGAGGATCGCCGCGCCGAAATTCGAGCCCGGGTCCATATCGGCGACAAGGCGTCCCGTCGGCTCCGTCGCCCAGCCGCCCTTGCGGCTCAGCCAGCGGCCGGCGCCGGGTTTCCCCTGCAGCGCGCCGTCAGCGACGATCTCCTCGCCCCTGACGAGCACACGCTCGGGCCAGCCGGTGACGTGGCGGCCGGCAAAGGGGGTGAAGCCGGTGCGGTCATGCATCGCCTCGTCGGTGATGGTGACTGCCTTCTGCGGGTCCCAGATCGCGATGTCGGCGTCGTAGCCGGGCAAGAGCGTGCCCTTGCCCGGCAGGTTGTAGATCGCGGCGGGCGACGTCGCCGTCAGGTTGACGAAGGCATCGAGCCCGCGCCCGGCGAATTCCGGCCGACCTTTCGAGACCAGCGCGTCGAAGAGCAGGGGCAACCGCGTCTCCAGACCCGGCAGGCCGTTGGCGATCTGCTTGAAATTCGGGTTCGGTCCGGCCGAGAGCTTGCCGGTCTCGTCAAAGCGATAGGGGGCATGGTCGGATGAGACGGTCTGGATGTCGCCGAGCGCCAGCGCCTGCCAGAGCGCCTCCTGATCGGACTCTTCGCGCGGCGGCGGTGAGCACATCCACTTCGCGCCCTCAAGGCCCGGCTTGTCGAGATCGTGCCGGGTCAGGAAGAGATATTGCGGGCAGGTTTCGGAGAAGACCTTGAGGCCGCGCCCGCGCGCATCGCGGATCACTTGTGCCCCTTCGGCAGTCGAGACGTGGAAGATCATGATCGGCTGGTCGAGCAGTTCGGCCGCCGTGATCAGCCGGTTGAAGGCCTCGGCTTCCGAGCCGCGGGGATGGCTGATCGCGTGGTATTTCGGCGCGACATAGCCCTTCTCGACGAGCTTTTTGCCCATCCAGGAGATCATGCCGTGGTTCTCGGCATGGACGCAGACCAGCGCGCGATTCTGCCTTGCCGTCAGCAGCAGGTCGAGCAGCGGCTCGTCATCGACCTTGATCAGGTCATAGGTCATGAAGACCTTGATCGAGGCATGGCCCTCGTGGATCAGCGCCGGCAGATCCTGCGTGATCGTCTTGGCGTCGGGATTGGCGACGATGAGGTGGAAGGCGTAGTCGATCAGCGCGCCGCGCCGGGCCAGCGCGGCGTAGTCGTCGACGATCTTTCTGAGGTCGAGGCCGCGATGCTGGGCGGCAAAGGAGATCAGCGTGGTGTTGCCGCCGAAGGCTGCCGAGGCCGTGGCGCTCTCGAAGGTGTCAGCATTGAGCAGCCCGCCGGCCGAGACCTGCTCGACATGGGCATGGGTGTCGATGCCGCCCGGCAGGACGAGCTTTGCCGTCGCGTCGATCTCGCGTGCGCCGGGCGCAAGGCCGAGACCGAGTGCGGCGACCTTGCCGTCCTTGACCGCGACATCGGCGCGGAAGCTGCCGGTCGCGGAGCCGACCGTGCCGCCGCGAATGACCAGATCGTAGGTCGCCGTCATCTGCTCTATCCTTCCAGCCTAACGTCTACTCGGCTATTCAAGCCCTCATTCTGAGGAGCCGCAAAGCGGCGTCTCGAAGGATGCTCCAGTGCGCTCGAAAGCCTCCTGAAACATCCTTCGAGACGCGCCTGCGGCGCTCCTCAGGATGAGGGCTGGTAACTCAAACAAGCTGCCTAGCGCACCATGATCGTGCCGAGCGCCATGGCGACCGCCGCTTGCGTCGGGTCGATCACGGGCACGCCCAGCGCATCTTCCAGCGGCCTGCGATGACGCGCCATGCCGGCGCAGCCCATCACGATGGCGCCGGCGCCATCCTCATCCCTCAACTCGCGTCCGATCGCGACCATGCGCGCGAGCGTGCCTTCGCCGGACGCGCTCTCGGCCACCGACATCTCCAGCGGGCGTTCGCCGGCCAGCCGATCCATCAGCCCCATCTGGCGGAGGTAGCGGATATGGCGCGGGATCGAGCGCGACTTGATCGCGATGACGCCGAAGCGGTCGGCCCGCGTCAGCGCCGTCAGCACGCCGCATTCGGCGATGCCGAAGACCGGGCTCTGCGTGCCCTCACGGGCGACATGGAGGCCGGGGTCCGAATAGCAGGCGATGACGAAGGCATCGACGTCGTTTGCGGCCTCGATCCGGCGGCGCAGAGGAAGGGCCACGCTCTCGACATGCTCCTGCGTCTCGATGCCGATCGGCCCCTCCGCCAGCGTCTCGCAGACGATCTCCGGGCCCTCCGCAAAGCTGAGCGGCACGAGCGCCTGGCGCAGCCCTTCGGTGACCATCTCGTTCGAGTTGGGGTTAAGGACGAGGATGCGGGAGCGGCGGTTCATCGGTGAAATCCCGAGATGGTGGGCTGGTCGTTCAGCATGGCATCGCTCGGCGCTTCAGGCGACTTCTTGCACGACCCAATCTGCAAGGATCGTGCAGGCGGCCAGGAAATCCTCAATCTCCATCGCCTCCTGCGGATTGTGGCTGCCATGCTCGTTGCGCACGAACAGCATCGCGATTGGGACGCCGGCAGCGGCGAAGGCGGCGGAATCATGCGAGGCCGGGCTGCCGAGCGGCATCGTCGCGATACCCTGCCGATCCGCCGCCGCCTCCAAGCCGGCAAAAATGCCGGGGTCGACCGGCCCGACGGCGGCGCTGGCGCGGGCGCCGAGTTCGAAGGTGACGCGCCTTCGCGCTTCGATCTCGCGGATGGCGGCGATCATCTTCGCCTCGACGCGCTCCAGCACGGCAGGGTCATAGGCGCGCACGTCGAGGCTGAAGGCAAAGCTGCCCGGCACGGTGGTCAGGCCGTGGACGGCCGGATCGGTGTGGAAGCGGCCGAGCGTGACGGCCATAGGGAAGCCGTTGGCCTCCTCCTCCTGCCAGAGCCGGTCGAGCATCACCGCGAGTTCGGCGCCGGCCATCGCGGCGTCGCGGCGGAAGCGGCGGGGCGTGCCGACATGGTCGTGCCGCCCGACGATGCGGGCGTCGGGATAGCGGAAATTGCCCGGCACGCCCGTGCAGATCGCGACCGGCAGCGCGGATTCGACCAGGGTGGGTGCTTGCTCGATATGGACTTCGAGGAAGGCACGGATCGCCGCGGGGTCGAGATGGCGCTCACGCCGGCGGATCGCCGCGGAATTGCCGCCGCAGGCGTCGATGCTCGCGGCGAGCACGCGGCCATCGTCGATGCGCTTCGCTTCCAGCGCGCCGTCCGGCAGGGTTCCGAGCGCCGAGCGGCTGCCGATATAGGAAACCTGGAACCAGACGCTCTCCTCGGCCCGCACACCCATCGCCGCGACGTCGCAGCGCGGCTGGATGCCGAGCGCGCGCAGGGTCTCGATGACGACGAGCCCGGCGATGACGCCGGCCGCGCCGTCGAAATTGCCGCCATGCGGCACGCTGTCGAGATGCGAACCCATCAGAATGCGCGGGGCGCTCGCCTCGCGGCCGGGCAGGGTGACATAGGTGTTGGCGGCGAAGTCATGGGAGACGGCAAGCCCGCGCGCCTTGCCGTGTTCGGTCAGCAGGCGATGGCCGAAATCTTCGCCCGCGCCATAGGTGTCGCGGGTGATGCCGGGTTCGTCGCGGCTGCCGGTCGCCAGCCGGTCGAACAGGGCCTCCACCCAGCCGCGCTGGGCAGCGACGGCCGCGGCGATGGCCGCGTCAGTGTCGGGCGTCCTGGCGGTGGCAGTCATGTCGGTCCGTTCGAACGGGGCGCAGCCGGTCGGGCCGGCCTGCGTCGTCTTACGATACTTGCCGCCGGCAGGCAGCCCGGGAACCTTGGGCCAGCCCGCGCGGCCACACAATGGTGGCGTCTATGCGGATTTCCGGGGTGACATTCGCGCGTTGCATAGCGCCATCGCGCTCAGTCCTGGCCGTGTTCGCGGCTGTCTCGGCGGTGATCAACCTGACCCGCACAGGAAGGCGTCGGCCGCGCGCGAGATCCGGGCGCTTGCGCGAGCGGACGGCCGAGGCCGTCACCTCGGAAGCGGGCATGAGGGGGCGGGTAGCCAGATCGTAATGCCCGGAAAAGACCGGGGAGAGAGGGTCGACCACGGCAACGCCGACGCCGCTTTGCAATACGCGCCGCCGATCCGCCGAAAGACGGGCAGTCGGCACCAAGAGGCGGGCTGCGCGAGCATCTGGTTTCGCGAGTCGGGGGACAGCGAGCGGCTACGATTGAAGAGCGAGGCCGAGCCGCGCTTCACGAGCAGCGGCCACCTTGCGCTGGACCGGGGGCGGGATCATGCTGTCGTTGCCGGCGCCGAGATGGAGGCTGGGCTCGATGTTCGAGGCCGCGACGTTGAGTGCTGCGGTGCCCCAGGGCATCTGGA
The DNA here is from genome assembly GCF_056395485.1 of Allobosea sp. 10L417. Lineage (NCBI taxonomy): Bacteria > Pseudomonadati > Pseudomonadota > Alphaproteobacteria > Hyphomicrobiales > Alloboseaceae > Allobosea > Allobosea sp. 10L417. The sequence goes on along the minus strand of NZ_JBFTJP010000003.1, from coordinate 339,444 downwards.
ATTCGACCGCGAAGGGAACGGTCTTGGCATCGATGTCGGCGGCGAAGGAAGCAGCGCCGTCGAGCAAGCAAATATGTCGGAGATTTTGCTCCCCATGACGGTTTGACCTCGATCATCGTCACGAGCCTGAGGACGCGCTAGCCTTCGTCTCCCTTCCCTGTCTTGGCGGAGCTTGTCGGGGCCAAAGCATGAGCGATCCGAAGGAAGTCGAGCTGAAGCTGGTTTGCGATCCCTCGGACTTGGCTGGATTGCGAGAATGGCCGCGCTTTGCCGCCGAGGCACTGAGCACAGGTCGATTGGAGTCGACCTATTTCGACACCTCCGAGCGCCTGCTGCAGGCCTGCGGCTACGTGCTGCGGGTGAGACGAACCGATGATCGCCATGTCCAGACGGTGAAGGCAGGCGGTGACGGGCTGATCGAGCGGCGCGAATGGGAGGAGCCGGTCGACGGCCCCGAGCCCGATCGGGATGCCCTGCGCGGGACACCGCTCGCGAAGCTGCTCGGCAGGAAGGCGAAGCTCGCCGCGCTGTTCACTGTGTCCGTCGAGCGCGCCACTTGCCTCGTCAGCCAGGGAAGCTCTCGGATCGAAGTTGCGCTGGACCAGGGACGCGTGACGAATCCTGGCGCGGAGAATGGTTCGGACGTCGCGGCGATTAGCGAGATCGAGCTCGAGCTGAAGCAGGGAACGGCCGAAGACCTCTTCGCTCTCGCGCGTGAAATCTGCGAGCAGGTCCCTGTGCGTCTCGGCGTCGTGAGCAAGGCGGAGCGCGGGTTCGGCTTGATCGATGGGGAGGGCGATCGGGCTCACAAGGCCGAGCCGATCGACTTGTCGGACGACATGACGGCCGCCGACGCATTCCGCAGCATCGCTCATGGCTGCCTGCGCCAGCTGCGGCTGAACGAGGATGTTTTGCTCGGCCGCCACGACGTCGACGCCTTGCATCAGGGTCGCGTCGCGATCCGCAGGCTCCGCTCGGCAATGTCGCTGTTCAAGGACCTCCTGGCCGACGATCGGTTCGAGAGCATCAAGGCGGAACTGAAGCGCCTGTCGCAGCCTTTCGGGCGGGCCCGAAACCTGGATGTCTTCCTCACGGAGACGCTACCGGCGGAGCTGGCGCGCCATCCCGATCATGCCGAGCTGCTGAGCCTCGAAAAGCATCTTCAGAGCCAGTGTGCCGAAGCCTATCTCGCGGTGGTGCTGACGCTGCGTTCGGAGGATTGGCGGCGCTTCCTGATCGATCTGGTCGCGTGGATCAACGCCGGGCCGTGGCTCACGGCGCAGAATGATACCGAGCGCGACCAGCCCGTGAGACCCTTCGCGTCGCGGATGCTCGACAAGCGCAGGCGGCAGGTGGAGAAGCGCGGCCGAAACCTCGCGGCATTGGGCATCGAGGAGCGGCATCAGGTCCGCATCGCGGCCAAGAAGCTGCGCTACGGCGCCGAATTCTTCGCCAGCCTCTATGAAGGCAAGAAGGAGCGCAAACTCCAGAAGGCCTTCGCATCGGTCTTTTCGAAACTGCAGAGCAGCCTCGGCGGGCTCAACGACATCGCAGCCGGCCAGCAGCTGATGAAGCGCGTGGTCGGCTCCGATGCCGTCGGTTCCGTCCAGTTTGCCGCCGGCCTGGCATTGGCCGATGTCGAGGCGAAGGAGCAGAAGCTGCTCGCATCCGCCATCGAGGCCCATGGCGCGCTGATCGAGCTTCAACCATTCTGGCGCTAGAAGATCAGGGCGGCCGAAGAATTGCGGCGCATGCCCCTGGCATCTCCGCCCCGAATATTGTGGCGCGCGAGCCCGCGCCTCCCAGATGGGAGTTGCCGGCGAAGCCGCAGGGGATCAATCGGGATCGACCATCTCACTTGGGGCAGGTCGATCCATGGATCCCGACAGCGCTCCGGCAGGCGATGTGCCGTTGGCTTCAAACCCGATGCTTCTGGTCTTTCTCGATCTCTCGATCGAGGAGATCGAGATTCTCTGCCGTGTCGAGCGGTCGCGCGAACCGCTCGCGCCGCCCCGGAGCGGCAGCTGGCTCGGCTGCCTTCTGGCATCCCTGAAGAGCCGGGCGCCGAAAGGATCACAATAGCCGTTCCGACAGGGTTCCGCCCCTCGCTGGGCTCCGCCCCCGCCCTATGCCGCTGCCTCCGGCTTCTCCTCGGGGCGCGTCGATGGGCGCACGCGCTCGCGCAGGGATTGGAACACCACATAGAGCGCCGGGATGACGAAGATGCCGATGAAGGCCGCCGCGATCATGCCGCCGAACACGGGCGTGCTGACATTGCGCCTGGCGAGCATCGCCGGCCCTTCGGCGATGACGAGCGGCAGCAGGCCGAGAATGAAGGCGAAGGAGGTCATCATCACCGGGCGGAAGCGCAGACGCGCCCCTTCCGTCGCCGCATGCAGCAGCGGATGTCCCTTCTCGCGCATCTCCTTGGCGAACTCGACGATCAGAATGCCGTTCTTTGCCGCCAGGCCGATCAGCACGACGATGCCGATCTGACCATAGAGATCGAGCGTCAATCCGGCGACCACGATCGCGGCGAAGGCGCCAAGCAGGCCGACCGCGACCGAGAGCAGCACCGGGATCGGGATCGTCCAGCTTTCGTACAGCGCGACGAGGAAGAGATAGGCGAAGAGCAGGGCGAAGGCGAGGATGATTCCGGTCTGCCCCTCCGCGCGCTTTTCCTGGAACGACACGTCGGTCCAGGCCCCGCGATAGTTCGCCGGCAAGGTCTTGGCCGAAACCGCCTCCATCGCGGCGAGCGCTGCGCCGGAGGAGACGCCAGGCGCGGGCGAGCCCTGCAGGGTCACGGCGAGGCGGTTGTTGTAGCGGATCAGCGCCTGCGGCCCGACAACGACCTTCGCCTCGACGAAGCTGCGCAGCGGCACCATGTCGCCGGCGCGGCTGCGGACATTGATGCGGTAGATGTCGTCGACCGAGGCGCGATCGGCGCCGTCCGCCTGGACCTGAACCTGCCAGGTGCGGCCGAACAGGTTCATGTCGTTGACATAGTAGCCGCCGAGCGAGGCCTGCAGGGCCTGGAAGACGTTGCTGAGCTCGACGCCGAGGATCTGGACCTTGTCCCGGTCGATGTCGAGATAGATCGACGGAGCGGAATCCGAGAAGGTCGAGAACACACGCCGCAGCTGCGGGTCCTGATTGGCCGCGATGGTGAGGCCGCGCAGCGCCCGGCCGAGCGCCTTGGGATCCGATGTCCCCATGTCCATCACGACGTAGCTGAAGCCGCCGCCACTGCCGAGGCCGATGATCGGTGGTGGGGCCAGAGCCACGACGTTACCGTCGCGCACCGCCCTGAGCTTCTGCGAGAGCCGGGCGATGATCGCTTCGGCGGAATCCTCGCGGCTTGGCCGCTGATCGAAGGGCTTCAGCGAAATCATGACGAAGGCGGCGTTGGGCTGCGAATAATTGTCGAGGAAGTTGAGGCCGATGACGGTGGAGTAGTCGGCGATCGCGCTTTCGGTTTTCAGGATGCCTTCGACCTGGGCCATGGCTGCGGAGGTGCGGCCGATCGAGGCGCCGTCGGGCAATTGTGCGACGATGAAGAAGGCGCCCTGGTCGTCGTCGGGCAGGAAGCCCGTCGGCGTGATGCGGCTCATCCCGTAGATACCGGCGCCGAAGGCGGCGGTCAGCAGGAGGCTGATGAAGGAAACCCGCACGAGGCGCGCGACGGCGGAGCCGTAGCGGTCGCGCACCCAGTCGATCCCGCGCATGAGGCGGGCGATCGGCCCATGCCGCGGCCCTTCATGGCGCTTGAGCAGCACGGCGCAGAGCGCCGGGGAAAGCGTCAGGGCATTGATGGCGGAGAGCACCATCGCCACGGCGACTGTGACCGCGAACTGCCGGAACAGCTCGCCCGAAATGCCGGGGATGAAGGCCACCGGCACGAAGACCGAGAGCAGCACAAGCGTGATCGCGATGATCGGCGCCACGATCTCGCTCATCGCCTTCTTCGTCGCCTCGGCGGGGGTCAGCTCCGGATGTTCCTCCATCACGCGCTCGACGTTCTCGATCACCACGATCGCGTCGTCGACGACAATGCCGATCGCGAGGACCACGGCGAGTAGCGACACCGTGTTGGCGGAGTATCCGATGGCGTTAAGGACGACGAAGGCGCCGATCAGGCTGACCGGCACCGCGACCGTCGGGATCAGCGTCGCGCGGAAATTGCCGAGGAACAGGAAGACCACGAGGACGACGAGGACGAAGGCCTCGATCAGCGTCTTCTGCACCTCATGGATCGTCGCCTCGACGAAGGCCGTGGGGTCGTAGGTGACCTTCCACTCCAGCCCTTCCGGGAAGGACTTCGACAGGTCGCCGACCGTCTTCTTGACGGCGTCGAGCGCGGCGATCGCATTGGCGCCGGGCGACTGGTAGACGCCGATCAGCACGGCGGGGCCACCATTCAGCCGCGTGTCGCGGTCGAGATTGGCGGCGCCGAGCTCGAGCCGCGCGACATCGGAGAGCCGCAGGATCGAGCCGTCCGGATTGGTGCGCAGCACGATCTTGCCGAACTCCTCCGGCGAGCTCAATCGGCCCTTGGTCTGGATATTCAGCTGCAGCTGCTGATCGTCCGAGATCGGACGGGCGCCGATCCGACCGACGGCGGCCTGCGTGTTCTGCGACTGGATGGCGCTGATGATATCGCCGGTCGTCAGGTTGAGACCGGTCAGGTTGTCGGTGCGGACCCAGGCCCGCATCGAATAATCCTGAGCGCCGAACAGCGCGGCGTCGCCGACGCCGGGCGTCGAGCGGATGGAGTCGAGCAGGTTGATCGTGACGTAGTTCGAGACGAACAGCGTGTCGTAGTTGTTCTTCGGCGCATAGACCGCGATCACGCCGAGCAGGGCCGAGGACTTCTTCTTCACCGTCACGCCGTTGCGCTGCACCTCCTGGGGCAGCTTCGACAGCGCGACCTGCACGCGGTTGTTGACGTTGACGCTGTTGATGTCCGGGTTGGTTCCCAGCTCGAAGGAGACGAGCAGCGAATAGCTGCCGTCATTGCCGCTGACGCTCTTCATGTAGAGCATCTTGTCGGTGCCGACGATCTGAGCCTCGAGTGGCTGGGCCACGGTCGCCTCGATTACCGCCGCCGAGGCGCCGGGATAGGAGGCCGTCACCGAGACCTGCGGGGGCACGATGTCGGGATACTGTGCCACCGGGATGGCGAAGAGCGACAACAGGCCCGCGATCGTGGTGACGAGCGCGATGACGATGGCCAGGCGCGGCCGGTCGACAAAGACGGAGGTGAACATGGCTCAGCTCCGGCCGACCGGCGCAGGCACGGGCGAGGGCAGGACCGGCGACCCCGGCCGCAGATTCTGCAGCCCCTCGACGATGATCTGCTCGTTGCCGACGAGGCCCTGCTCGACGACGACATAGGCGCCGACCTCTGCGCCGATCTTGACGCGCTTGACCACGGCCTTGCCGTCCTCGACCGCGAAGACATAGGGGCCCTGCTGATCGGCGATCAGAGCCGATTGGGGGATCAGGACCTTTTCTTCGGGTTTGTCGGCCTGGACGGTGACGCGCACGAGCGTGCCGTCGATGAGCTTGCCGTCCGGATTCGGAACCTCCGCGCGCACCAGAACCGTATCGGTGGAACGGTCGACCGAGACGTCGACGAAGTCGACGCGGCCCTTGTAATTATATGCGCTGCCGTCCGCGAATCTGAGACTGACGGAGGGCGGGTCCTTCAGTTCCGCGACCGAGTTCGTCTTCAGCCCCAGGAACTCGCGCTCGCTGACCGGGAAGTTGACGTACATCGGGTCGTTGCTGACGATCTGGACGAGCACGCCGCTATCGGGGCCCACGACGTTGCCTTTGGTAACCTTGGTCCGGCCGATCCGGCCGGCAATCGGGGCCGTGATTTCCGTGTAGCCGAGATTGATCTGCGCAGTCTTCAGATTGGCTTCCGCGATCGTCTGGTTGCCCTGCGCGCTCTTCTCATCGGCGACACGCTGATCGCGGACGGCGACGGACCCTGCACTGGTGCGCAGGAGATCCTCGGCGCGCTGCCGCTGCACGATGGCATTCTGCAAGGTGCCCTGCGCGCCTTCCAGCGCGCCTTGCGCCTGTTCGACGGCCGCTTCGAACGGTGCCCGTTCGATGCGGAAGAGGGGCGTGCCTTCCTTGACGTTTGCACCGTCCTTGAAGAGCACTTCTTCGAGATACCCGGTGACGCGCGCGCGGATGTCGACGCGGTTGATGGCTGCGATGCGGCCTACGAAATCGGCGGTTTTTTCGACGGGCCGCTTTTCAGCGGGGACGGTGCCCACCGGAATCTTCGCCGGGGCGGCTTGCTGGGCGAGGGCGGTGGTCGCGGGATTCAAGGCGAGACCAACGGCCAGGGCCATCGCCGCAAGGCAGAGAATTCCAGGGCGCAGTCTTTCATCCGCGCGCTGCGAAAATCCAGGCATCCGCATTCCCTTCCCCTGCCATCTCGACCGCCGGATCGGCTCCATCGCGGGGATGGGCCGGATCGCGGCGATACTGGGCGTTTTTTTTGAAGGGCGCTACAGCCTTGTTCGAGCTGTCATAAAAGGTGCTCGTTGATCTTGGCTGTTGTTCATGCCGAAGAGCGGTCTTGACTGGTGCCGGCCGAAGCTTTGGCGGCATTGATCCCGGTGAGGGTGGTGCTCGCTCAGAACGCCGAAATATAGTCGCCATAGCCACAGCTTTGGCCGGGAGTGGAAAGCGGCGAGATGCCTGACCAAGTCATAAAATTATCGTCAAAATGACAGTTTTGAATTCTGCCATGTTGAATATTGTTTCTGGTGTCGATGTTCTGGCCGTGCGCGTCTGCAGAGGCAGTGCTCCGAATATCGCTCCTTGAGTCATATGTGAATTCGCGTCTAGAGTTCTGTCCGCTGTTATCGTTTGCTTGATTTCGATCAGTTCTGTTCCAGCATTTGGGAGGCGATCTGTGGCGGCGCTATCGTCGATTTTCCATCAATCCCCGGAAATTGCTCTCTTTCTGTCATTGGCGGTGGGCTACTGGGTCGGCAAGTTCCAGTTTGGCAAGTTCCAGCTCGGAGGTGTCGCCGGCTCGCTGCTCGCAGCGGTCCTGATCARCCAGGTCGGCGTCACCATCGACAACGGCATCAAATCTGTCCTCTTCGCGCTGTTCATCTATGCCGTCGGCTTCGAGAGCGGACCGCAGTTCTTCCGCTCCCTGGGTCGGCAATCGATCCGCGAGATCGTCATGGCGGCGGTGCTGGCGCTCAGCGGCCTCGCCACCGTCGTCATCCTCGCCAGGATGTTCGGGCTCGACAAGGGCTTGGCGGCAGGCATCGCGGCCGGCGGCCTGACGCAATCGGCGATCATCGGCACCGCCGGCGCAGCCATCGGCAAACTCGGGCTGGCGGCGGATGAAGCCCAGCGCCTGCAGGGCAACGTCGCCATCGGTTATGCCGTGACCTACATCTTCGGCTCCTTCGGCGCGATCATCGTCTGCGTCAACATTCTGCCCTGGCTCATGGGCCGCAGCATCCGGGACGACGCCATCAAGGCCGAGGCCGAGATGCTCGCGGGCATCCGGGTCTATGGCGCCGGCGAGCACCCGGCGGCGCCTGATCTGGTCGGTCGCCTGTTCAAGGTGGAGGGTGTCGCAGGGCGCTCGATCGCGGAAGTCGAGGCCCTGGCCGGTCCTGCCGCCTTCGCCATCGAGCGCCTCAAGCGCGACGGTTCGGTGATCGGCGTTGAACCGGACCTCAAGCTCAAGCCCGGGGACACCATCCTCGTCGTCGGCCGGCGTGCGGGCGTCGTCGGCGCGGCCAGCAAGATCGGCCCCGAGCTCCAGTCCTCCGATGGCATGGATCTGGTCGTGCTCAGCCGCGACGTCGCCATCGCCAGCCGAGACTTCATCGGCAAGACCGTGCAGCAGATCAGAGATGCGACGGCCGGCAATCTCCGCCACGGCATCTACGTCACCGGCCTGCAGCGCGCCGGCAAGCCGCTTCCGTTGACGGAGAATACCGTCATCGAAGCCGGCGACGTCGCGACGCTCTACGGCACGGCGGAAGATGTCCAGCGTGTGGCGAAGGTGGTCGGCACGCTGCTGGTCTCCAGCGACAAGACCGATTTCGTCTTCCACGGTCTGGGCCTCGTCGTCGGCCTGTTGATCGGCCTGCTGGTGGTTCGTATCGGCGATGTCCCGCTGACGCTCGGCAGCGGCGGCGGCGCGCTGCTGTCCGGCCTGCTCTTCGGCTGGTATCGCAGCCGCAATCTCGCCATCGGCAACATGCCGACGGCGGCCTCGACACTGCTGCGCGATCTCGGCCTTGCCGGCTTCGTCGCGGTGGTCGGGCTCCAGTCGGGGCACCAGGCCGTCACCACCATCGCTCAGAGTGGCCTGTCGATCTTCCTGATCGGCGTGGTCGTCACGATCCTGCCGTTGATCATCACCATGCTCGTCGGGCGCTACATCCTGCGCTACGACAACACCGCCGTCTTTGCCGGCGCATTGTCCGGTTCGCGCAGCGCCAACCCCGCCTTCGGCGAGGTTCTGGACAAGGCCGGGAACTCCATCCCGACCACTCCCTTCGCCATCACCTATGCGTTGGCGAACGTTTTCCTGACATTGCTCGGCCCGCTCGTCGTGGCTTTCACCTGATTTGATCGAGGAGACGTATTATGGCGACTGATTACAGCAAATACGCCAAGCTCAGCCCCTTCGAGCTCAAGGACGAACTGATCAAGCTGGCTTCAAGCCGCGAAAACCGCCTGATGCTCAATGCCGGACGCGGCAATCCGAACTTCCTGGCGACGTTGCCGCGCCGGGCTTTCTTTCGGCTCGGCCTCTTCGCCACGGCGGAGGCGGAGCTCTCCTACTCCTATATGCCCAACGGCATCGGCGGCCTGCCGCAGATCGAGGGCATCGAGGGGCGCTTCGAGCGCTTCATCGCCGAGAACCGCGACCAGCCCGGCGTCGTCTTCCTCGGCCGCTCGCTGAGCTATGTCCGTGATCAGCTCGGCCTTTCGGCTTCCGCGTTCCTGCACGAGATGGTCGAGGGTATCCTCGGCTGCAACTACCCGGTTCCGCCGCGCATGCTCAGGGTGAGCGAGCAGATCGTCGGCCACTACATCGTCAAGGAGATGATCGGGGGCTCCATCCCGCCGGGTAGCGTCGATCTCTTCGCGGTCGAGGGCGGCACTGCCGCCATGACCTATATCTTCAACACGCTGAAGCAGAACGGTCTGGTCAAGCGCGGCGACAAGGTCGCGATCGGCATGCCGGTCTTCACGCCCTATATCGAGATTCCCGAGCTCGACGAATACGGGCTGGTCGAGGTCGCGATCGACGCCGATCCCGAGAAGGGCTGGCAGTATCCGGATTCCGAGCTGGAGAAGCTCAAGGATCCGGCGATCAAGATCTTCTTCTGCATCAACCCGAGCAATCCGCCCTCGGTGAAGATGGATGATCGCAGCCTCGAAAAGGTCGCGGCCATCGTGCGCGAGCACCGGCCGGACCTCTTCATCCTGACGGACGATGTCTACGGCACCTTTGCCGACGGCTTCCGGTCGCTCTTCGCGACCTGTCCGCACAACACGATGCTGGTCTACTCCTTCTCGAAGTATTTCGGCGCGACCGGCTGGCGCCTCGGCGTCGTCGCGACGCACAAGGATTCCATCTTCGACAAGGCGCTGGACGAGCTGCCGAAGAGCGCCAAGCAGGCGCTGGACCGGCGCTATGGCTCGCTCCTGCCGGATGTCAGCCAGCTGCGCTTCATCGACCGGCTCGTCGCCGACAGCCGCACCGTGGCGCTCAACCACACCGCCGGCCTCTCGACGCCGCAGCAGGTCCAGATGGTGCTGTTCTCGCTCTTTGCCTTGATGGACGAGGCCGATGGCTACAAGGCGGAGCTGAAGAAGCTGATCCGCCGCCGCGAGGCGGCGCTCTATCGCGAGCTCGGCGTCCCCCAGGGCAACGACGAGAATGCGGTCGATTACTACACGCTGCTCGATCTATCGGCGGTGGCCAGAGACCTGTATGGGCCGGAGTTCGAGGCCTGGGTGAAGAAGAACGTCAATCCGGACGAGCTGCTGTTCAGGATCGCCGACGAAACCGGCATCGTGCTGCTGCCCGGCCGCGGCTTCGGCACGCGCCAGCCGGCGGGGCGCGCCTCGCTCGCCAATCTGAACGAGTACCAATACGCCAACATCGGCAGGTCTCTGCGCGGCATGGCCGAGGAGTTCTACAAAGTGTTCGAGAAGGGCGGCGGCTCGTCAAGCAAGAAGGGTGGCGGAAAGCCCGGGAAGAAGTCCAAGGGCTGATACGACGGCACAGCGGGAGCCCGCGACTTTCAGTCGTGGGCACTCGATCAAGAAAGGGCCGGCTGCTCAGCCCGAGCGGCCGGCTCTCTTCGTTTTCGACGCGTTCAGCGCAACAGCTGCGCTGATCAGCTCGGCCAGGGCCTTTTCGTCGATCGCATCGCCCTCGTGGAAATCGATGGCCCGGCGGACATTGCCGTCCAGGCTGGAGTTGAACAGGCCGGACGCGTCTTCCAGCGCCGCACCCTTGGCGAAGGTCAGCTTAACCACCGACTTGTAGGTTTCGCCGGTGCAGATCATGCCGTCGCGATACCAGACCGGCACGCCGCGCCATTTCCATTCCTCGACGACATCGGGAACTGTCTGCTGGATCAGGGCGCGGAGCCGGGCCAGCATCTCGCCGCGCCAGTCGCCGAGCTCTGCGATCCGCCCGTCGATCAGTTCGGACGGTGATTTCTCCGTCTGGGTTGCGGTGTCGGCCACCACGCTCTCCCTTCTTCAAATTCTGTGCGTTCACGCCTCTGGACTTGGCCTCAGCCCATCCGCGCCAGCAATTCCCCCAGCGCGGCGAGGAAGCGCGGCCAGCCAGCCCGGGCGCCCTGGAAGTAGCGCGGCTGGTTGTCCCGGAAGCCGGTCTGTTCCATGCGCAGCGCCGTGCCGGCGCCGGCCGGGGTCAAGGTCCAGGTCACCACCGTCTTCAGCTCGTGATCGCCCCATGTGTAGGACAGCGATTTCGTCTCCTCGATCTCCAGCACCTCGCACGAAACGGCGCCCCATTCGGCGCTGAAACCGAAACGATGACCGACGATCGGCTTGAAGTCGTTCTTCATCAGCCACTCCGCGATCAGATGCGGCTGGGTCAGGGCGCGCCAAAGCTTCTCGGGCGGGTGCGGGAATTCTCGCTCGACGACGACGGAGCGGAGTTCGGTGGCTGCTTCGTTCACTCGTCCATCCTCTTGAGCAGATTTTCGAGATCGTCGAATCGGCTCTCCCAGAACCCGCCCATCTGGCTGGTCCAGTCGATCAGCGGCGCCAGCGCCTTCGGTTGTGCGCTGTAGTGGGACTGGCGGCCTTCCTGCCGGTCCCGCACCAGCCCGGCCTGTTTCAACACGGCGAGATGCTTCGACACGGCCGGTTGCGAGACGCCGGCGCGGATCGTCAGGGCTCCCACAGTCTGTTCGCCATCCCTGCACAGCCATTCGAACAACGCCCGCCGTGTCGGATCGGCAAGCGTCCTGAAAAGCTGGTCGTGATCGGTCGAGATCAAAAGCATAACCCGTCAGTTATGGGATTGATCCATAGCTGACGGGTTATGAGAGAGTCAATCCGAACGTGGACAGCCGAGGGCCGTTCCGTCAGGAGACGAAGTCCTGCCGCATCGGTGTGAAGACGTCGACGAGCGTCCCGGCCTCCACGTTGACGGCGCCGTGCACCGCATCCGGCGGCACGGTGAAGCTGTCGCCGGCCTTCAGGCGTTCGGTGCGCCCGGAGATGGTGATGTCGAAGACGCCGCTTTCGACCAGCGAGCATTGGATATGCGGATGGCTATGCGCCGGGCCGATGGCGCCGGCCTCGAAGCGCACGCGCACCATCATGACATTGTCGCGATAGGTCAGGATCTTGCGCGCCACGCCGTCGCCGGCCGGCTCCCAGGCGAGATCGGCATCATGGGCGAAAGGCTCGTTCCTGCGGTCCATGTCGGTTCTCCCTCAGCGCGCGAGCCAGCCGCCATCGACGGGCAGCACGACGCCGTGGATGTAGGCGGCTGCGTCCGAGGCGAGGAACACGGCGGCGCCCCCGAGTTCCTGCGGCTCGCCCCAATGCCCGGCCGGGATCCGAGCGAGAATGGCCGTGTTGCGCTCGGGGTCGGCGCGCAGGGCCTGCGTGTTGTTGGTCGCGAAATAGCCGGGCGCGATCGCGTTGACGTTGATGCCTTTGCCCGCCCATTCGCAGGCGAGCAGCCGTGTCAGCCCGGCAAGCCCGCTCTTCGACGCCGTGTAGGACGGGATGCGGATGCCGCCCTGGAAGGACAGCAGCGAGGCAATGTTGATGACCTTGCCGCCCTTGCCGTCGGCCAGCATGCGCTTGGCCACGCCCTGCGTCAGGAAGAAGGTCGACTTCAGGTTCACGTCCATCACCGCGTCCCAATCGGCCTCGGTGAAGTCGATCGCGTCGGCGCGGCGGATGATGCCGGCATTGTTGACGAGGATGTCGAGCCGCGAGCCGTCGGCCTTCGCTGCCGCCTCGGCCTCTTCCACGATCCGCGGGATCGGCTCCAGCGTCGCGAGATCGGCGGCGATCTCATGGAAGAGCTTGCCGGTCTCGGCGACCAGCGCCTTCGTTTCGGCCATGCTCGAGCGGCCGACCGCGACGATGCCGGCACCGGCCTGGGCGAGCGCGACCGCGATCGCCTGGCCGAGGCCCGTATTGGCCCCGGTGACGATCGCGGTCCGGCCGCCCAAGTCAAAGGCCGAGTGCATCAGCGCAGGTCTCCGGTCGCAACCATGTCCATGTCGGTATAGTCGACATTGTCGCCACCCATGCCCCAGATGAAGGAATAGGCCTTCGTCCCCACGCCGGAATGGATCGACCAGCCGGGCGAGAGGATCGCCTGCTCGTTGGCGATGACGAGGTGGCGGGTCTCCTGCGGCTCGCCCATCAGGTGGAAGACGCGGGCGTCGGCCGGAACGTCGAAATAGAGATAGATCTCGCAGCGCCGGTCATGGACATGCGCCGGCATGGTGTTCCAGATGCTGCCTTCGTCGAGGGTGGTGACGCCCATCACGAGCTGACAGGTGTCGCAGACGCCGGGGATGATGTACTGGCGGATGACGCGCTTGTTGGCGGTCGCCTGCTCGCCGAGCGCGATCGTCCTGGCATCGGCCTCCCTGATCACCTTGGTCGGATGCGCGGCATGGGCCGGCGTCGAGAGCAGGTAGAACTTCGCCGGGTTGCCGGCATCGTCGCTGGCGAAGGAGACCTCGCCCGCTTCCTTGCCGACATAGAGCGCATCGCGTTTGGCGAGCGCGTAATCCTTGCCGCCGACCGAAACCTTGCCGGGACCGCCGACATTGACGATGCCGAGCTCGCGGCGCCTGAGGAAGGCGTCGGTACCGACCGCCTTCGGTGTCGGCAGGACCACCGGTTTGCCCGTCGGCATGGCGCCGCCGACGATGACGCGGTCGAGATGGCTATAGGTCAGCTTGACCTCGCCGGGGGCGAACAGCGTCTCGATCAGGAAGTGGCGTCGCAGTTCCGCCGTGTCGAAACCCTTGACGGCCTCGGGGTGCGAAACCTGGCGAATGTCGATGGTCATGATCAGTCCTTCAGTGGAACAGGCGCGGCAGCCAGAGCGACAGGCCGGGCACATAGGTGACGAGCAGGAGCACGGCGATGCTGGCGCCGTAGAAGGGCCAGATCGTGCGCATGGACTCGCCGATGGAGATGCGGCCGATGGCGCAGGCGACGAACTGCACCGAGCCGACCGGCGGCGTGTTGAGGCCTATGCCGGCGTTGAGGATCAGGATCACGCCGAAATGCACGGGGTCGACGCCGAAGGCCTTCACCACCGGCAGGAAGATCGGCGTGCAGATGATGATCATCGGCGCCATGTCCATGAAGGTGCCGAGCACCAGCAGGATCAGGTTGATCATCAGCAGGATGGTGATGGGATTGTCGGATACCGCCTTCATCGCTGCGATCGTCGCCCGCGGCACCTCGAGGAAGGCCATCAGCCAGCCGAAGGCGCCGGCGGTGCCGATCACCAGCAGCACCATCGCCGTAGTCCGCACCGCGCCCAGCGTCGCCTCGACGAAGGCCGTCCAGGTGAGTTGCCGGTAGACGAAGATCGTGACGAGGATGGCATAGACCACCGCGACGCAGGAGGATTCCGTCGCGGTGAAGACGCCGGAGCGGACGCCGCCGAAGATGATGCCGATCAGGAGGATGCCGGGCAGCGCCAGCACGACATAGCGCCCGACGGTCGCGAAGCCCGGGAAGGGCTCGCGCGGATAGCCGCGCTTCACCGCGACCGCCCAGGCAGCGACCATCAGCGCGGCGCAGAGCAGCAGGCCCGGCACGACGCCGGCGGTGAACAGGTCCGCGATCGAGAGATTGCCGCCGGCCGAGAGCGAATAGATGATCATGTTGTGCGAGGGCGGGATCAGCAGCGCGATGATTGCCGCGTTCGCGGTGACGTTGACGGCATAGTCGGCGTCGTAGCCGCGCTTCTTCATCTGCGGGATCATGAGGCCGCCGACCGCCGAGGCGTCGGCCACGGCCGAGCCGGAGATGCCGCCGAAGAGCGTGCAGGTGACGACATTGACCTGGCCGAGGCCGCCGCGCAGATGGCCGACGAGGCTCGCCGCCATCTGGATCAGCCGCTCGGCGATGCCGCCGCGGATCATCAGGTCGCCGGCATAGATGAAGAATGGGATCGCCATCATCGCGAAGGCGTTCATGCCGGAATTCATCTGCTGGAAGACGACGACGGGCGGCAGGCCCATAAAGGCGACGGTCGCGACGGAGGCGATGCCGAGGCAGAAGGCCACGGGGACGCCGATCAGCAGGAGCAGCGAGAAGACGCCGAAGAGAATCCAGAGTTCCATGGCTCAGGCCTCCTGGCTTTCGCCGAAATGGACGAAGCCGAGCGGAGCCTGTTCTTCACCGGTGATGAAGAGCAGGAGCTTTTCCAGCGCGAACAGGGCGATCAGCGCGCCGCCGGCCGCGATCGGCACATAGTCCCAGCCGCGGGAGATGCCGATGATCGGCATCCGGTCGGCCCAGGTCCCGGCCGCGAGCTGCCAGCCATAGCCCAGCATGGCCAAGCCGAAGGCGCAGACAAGGCCTTCACCAATGACGATCATCGCGGCGCGCAGCGGCGGTGGCGACATCACCAGCCCGACTTCGAAGCCGAGATGGTCGCTTTCGCGCACGCCGACGGCGGCGCCGAGCAGGATGAACCACGACATCAGGAAGAGCGATCCGGCCTCGACCCAGATCGGCGTGTCGTTGAGGACATAGCGGCCGAACACGCCCCAGGCGACCATCACGGTCATCAGGACGAGGCCGGCCCCGGCGGTGATCAGCGCGAACAGGCTGAGCTTGGCGTCGAGGCGTGTCAAAAAGGCGGTGAAGGCGCGCATGGGATGTCCGTGGATGCGGGTTTCTCATCCTGAGCCCTCATCCTGAGGAGCCGCGAAGCGGCTTCTCGAAGGACGGTTCCAGCGATCTCTGGATCATCCTTCGAGACGCGATCTCCGATCGCTCCTCAGGATGAGGGCTTTGGAAAGCGGAGCAGCCGTTTCGAGCCGCCCCACTTGAACGAGGCTCAGTTCACCGCCTGGATGGCGGCGACCATCTCCTTGAGCTTCGGGTCGGTGACGAACTTGTCGTAGACCGGCTTCATCGCATCGATGAAGGGCTTCTTGTCGACCTGGTTGATCTGGGCGCCGCCGGCCTTGACCTTGGCTTCGGACGCCTTCTCGCGCGCATCCCAGAGTTCGCGCATCTTGAGCACCGACTCCTTCGCCGCGGCCTTTATGATCGCCTGATCGGCTGCGTTGAACTTGTCGAAGCTCTTTTTCGACATCACCAGAGCTTCCGGCGAGAGCGAGTGCTCGGTCACCGAATAAAACTTCGAGACCTCGAAATGGCGGGTCGATTCATAGGACGGCCAATTGTTCTCGGCGCCGTCGATCACGCCGGTCTGTAGCGCGGAATAAACTTCGCCGAAGGGCATCGGCGTGGCGTTGGCGCCGAGTGCCGAGACCAGCGCGACGAACATGTCGGACTGCTGGACGCGGATTTTCATGCCCTTCATATCGGCCGGGCTGTTGATCGGGCGCTTGGAGTTATAGAAGGAGCGCGAACCGGAATCGTAGAGCGCGAGGCCGATGAGGTCGTGCTTCTCGAATTCCTTCAGGAGGTTGTCGCCGATCTGCCCGTCCATCGCCTTCCGCATGTGGTCGACGGAGCGGAAGATGAAGGGCAGGGATGGGATGTTGGTCGCCGGGATCAGGTTGTTGAACGGCGCCATGTTGATGCGGTTGATGTCGATGACGCCGAAGCGGGTCTGGTCGATCGTGTCCTTCTCCTGACCGAGCTGGGCGGAGTGGAAGACGTTGATCTTGACGCGGCCCTGGGTGCGCTCCTCAAGCAGCTTGCCCATGTAGCGGACCGCTTCGACGGTCGGGTAGTCGGTCGGATGGATGTCTGCCGAGCGCAGCGTCACGCTCTGGGCGAGGGCGGAGGTCGCCGCAACGGCCGAGATGGCCAGCGCGGCGGTATAGGCAAGGAAACTGCGGCGTGCGGTCATGGTGCGTTCTCCCCTGGGTTCAGACGCCTCGCCGTTTCCCGGCTTGTTCGGTGGCGCGTTGAACGTAAGCTTTCTGTCTGCGAGCCGAGCTTGGCCGCGACAGTCATTGTATGGTAGTATGTAGTTGTATGGTACGCAACAGGCCCTGGAGGTTTTTGGCTTGAGCCTTTCGCTGGCGTCACCCGCCGCTTATCCGGGCGCTTCGGCGGCTGGCCGTGTCGAAGCCGAATTGCGCCGGGCGATCATCGCGCTCGATCTGCCGCCCGGCACGCGTCTCTCGGAGCAGGAGATCGCTCTGAAATACGGCGTATCGCGCCAGCCGGTGCGCGAGGCGCTGATCGCGCTCGCCAAGACGCGGCTCGTCGACGTGCAGCCGCAGCGCGGCACGGTCGTGGTCAAGTTCTCCGTCCGCAAGATGATGGAGGCGCGCTTCGTGCGCGAGGCGGTGGAGGTCGCGATCGTCCGGCAGGCCTGCCTGTCCTTCTCCGCGCAAAGCCGGCAGCGCATCGCCGATCTCCTGGAGATGCAGGACAAGGCCGCGTCGCGGAACGACCATGCTGCCTTCCAGCGCTATGACGAGCTTTTCCATGTCGAGCTGACGGAAGGCGTCGGCATGCCGCTCGCCTGGGAGGCGATCCGGGATATCAAGGCGCATATGGACAGGGTCTGCCAGCTCACCTTGCCGGGGCCGGGCGCGATGCAGCCGCTGGTCGAGCAGCATCGGGGCATCGTGGCGGCGATCGATGCAGGCGACCCCGCGGCGGCCGAGGCCGCGATGCGCCATCATCTCACCGAGATCCTGCGCGCCCTCCCGAAGACCGAGGCTGCGCATCCGGACCTCTTCGAATAGCCGGCTGAGCGTCAAGTCGCGGGCAGGATCAGCGGCATCTGGCCGCGCTTTGGTGCACAATTGAAAGCGGCGTGATGCGAGTATGGGCCTCGCGGACAGCTTCGCGCATGCTATGAAGGCTGCAGAGCTGAACGTTCCAAGCCTGCTCCGTTGGAGATGCTCCATGCGATTTTGTCGAGTAGCCGCCGCAGTTGCCTTCACTGTGCTTCTGCTATCGCCGCCTTCCGCGCAGGCGCAGTCGCGGCTGAAGGCGCTGATCGAAAGATTGCGCGGCGACACGATGCCGGAAGGGATCGTCAAGACCAACGGGCGCATCGAGGCGACGCAGGTCGATGTCGCCTCGAAATATGCCGGCCGCCTGGCGGAGGTCACGGTCAAGGAAGGTGACGAGGTCACGGCCGGTCAGGTGATCGCCCGGATCGCCTCGCCGGAATACGAGGCGCAGCTGCGGGCCGCGCAGGCGCAGGTGCTGCGGGCACGCCAGGCGCTTGCCGAGGCGGAAGCCCTGATCGCCCAGCGCAAGAGCGATCAGATCCTTGCCAGGACTGATGCCGATCGCGGCAAGGAGCTGGTCGAGAAGGGCTATCTCAGCAAGCAGGTCTTCGACCAGCGTTCGGCCAAGGCCGATGCCACCGACGCGGCCTTGCGAGCCGCCCAGGCGCAGCGCGACCAGGCTCAGTTCGCGATCCACGCGTCCGAGGCCGATGCCGAGCAGATCAGGGCGATCCTGGTCGATCTCGTGCTCCTCGCGCCGCGGAGCGGGCGCGTCCAGTACCAACTGGCCCGGACCGGCGAGGTGGTCTCGGCCGGCACGCGCGTCATCACCATCCTCGACCTGTCTGATGTCTACATGACGATCTACCTGCCGGCGGCGCAGGCCGGTCAGCTCGCCCTGGGCGACGAGGCCCGCATCATTCTCGATCCCGTGCCGCAATACGTCATCCCGGCGACGGTCAGCTTCGTCGCGGCCGACGCCCAGTTCACGCCGAAGGCCGTCGAGACTGCCGAGGAGCGCGAGAAGCTGGTCTTCCGCGCTAAACTTCAGGTCGACAAGGATCTGCTCGCCAAATACCACCGGCAGGTGAAGACCGGCGTGCGCGGCCTCGGCTTCGTTCGCACCTCTCCCTCCGCGAAATGGCCCGACTCGCTCGCTGTGAAGCTGCCATGACGGAGGTCGTGCCTGCCGCCAGCCTCGCGGGCGTCACGCACCGCTACGGCAAGGTGACCGCCCTTGATGCGCTGACGCTCGATATCCCCGCTGGCCGCATGATCGGCGTGATCGGGCCGGACGGCGTCGGCAAGTCGACCCTGCTGGCACTCGTCGCCGGCGTGCGAGCGATCCAGCAGGGCAGCGTGCACGCGCTCGGCGGCGATCTCGGCGTCAAGGCCGAACGCGAGGCACGGCGCGGGCGCATCGCCTATATGCCGCAGGGTTTGGGCCGGAATCTCTATCCGACGCTGTCCGTCTTCGAGAATATCGACTTCCATGCGCGGCTCTTCGGGCAGGACGCGGCCGAGCGTCGCCAGCGCATCGATGAACTGCTCACGGCGACGGGGCTGGATCCCTTCGAGGGCCGCCCTGCCGCCAAGCTCTCCGGCGGCATGAAGCAGAAGCTCAGCCTCTGCTGCGCGCTCATCCACGATCCCGACCTGCTCGTCCTGGACGAGCCGACGACCGGCGTCGATCCGCTCTCGCGCGGCCAGTTTTGGGATCTGATCGATACGATCCGCGCCCGCCGGCCCAGCATGAGCGTCATCGTCGCCACCGCCTATATGGAGGAGGCCGAACGCTTCGACTGGCTCGTGGCGATGGATGACGGCAAGGCGATCGCCACCGGAACGCCCGCAGAGCTGCGCCGCAAGGCTGGGCAGTCGACGCTGGAAGCAGCCTTCGTTGCCCTGCTGCCCGAAGCCAAGCGGGCGCAGCACCGCGAGGTCGTGCTCCGGCCGCGGGTCGTGAGCGATGATGCGACCCCTGCGATCGAGGCCGAGGGGCTGACGCGCCGCTTCGGCGATTTCGTCGCCGTCGACCATGTCAGCTTCCGCATCGGCCGCGGCGAGATCTTCGGCTTCCTCGGCTCGAACGGCTGCGGCAAGTCGACGACGATGAAGATGCTGACCGGCCTGTTGCCGGCGACCGAGGGCACCGCGAAGCTGTTCGGCCAGCCGCTCGCCGCCGACGACATGGAGACGCGGCGCAATGTCGGCTACATGTCCCAGGCCTTCTCGCTCTACAGCGAGCTCACGGTGCGGCAGAATCTGCTGCTGCATGCCGAGCTCTATCATCTGCCATCGGCAGAGATTCCCGGCCGCATCGCGGAGCTCCTGACCCGCTTCGACCTCGAGACCGTCGCCGACGAGCGGCCCGACAGCCTCCCGCTCGGTATCCGCCAGCGCCTCCAGCTCGCTGTCGCCGTCCTGCATCGCCCGGCGATGCTGATCCTCGACGAGCCGACTTCGGGCGTCGACCCGATCGCGCGCGACGCCTTCTGGCGCACGCTGATCGACCTCTCTCGCGACGACGGCGTCACCATCTTCCTCTCGACCCATTTCATGAACGAGGCGGAGCGCTGCGACCGCATCTCCTTCATGCATGCGGGCAAGGTTCTGGCGGTCGGCACACCGGAAGAGCTGGTGCAGAAACGCGGCGTCGACACGCTGGAAGAGGCCTTCATCGTCTATCTCAAAGAGGCGGCCGGCATCGAGGACGTGCCGGTGGAAGCTACGGCCATCCCGGCCGCCGCCGCGCAGCCCGCGCGGCCGGCCCGCCGCTTCGATCCGCGCCGGCTCTGGGCCTGCACCCGGCGCGAGACGATGGAGCTGCTGCGGGATCCGATCCGGCTGAGCTTCGCCTTTCTCGGGCCGGTGCTGCTGATGCTGGCCTTCGGCTTCGGCATTTCCTTAGATGTCGAGAACCTGAAATTCGCGGCCTATGATCAGGACAACTCGATGGAGAGCCGGCAGCTGGTCGAGGCCTTCTCCAGCTCGCGCTACTTTAGCGAGCAGCCGCCGATCCGCTCCGCAGCCGAGCTGGACCAGCGCCTGAGAAGCGGCGAGCTGCAGCTCGCGATCGAGATCCCGCCCTCCTTCGGCCGCGACCTGATGGCCGACCGGACGCCTGAGCTCTCGGTCTGGCTCGACGGCGCCATGCCGTTCCGGGCCGAGACGACGCGCGGCTACGTCACCGGGCTGGCGACGCAATACGCGCAGGGCTTCGTGGCCGCCCAGGCCGCGTCGAGCCATGTGCCGTCGCCCGTCACGATCGAGACCCGCTTCCGCTACAATCAGGATTTCAAGAGCGCCAATGCGATGGTGCCGAGCGTGATCATGCTGATGCTGATCCTCATCCCGGCGATCATGTCGGCGATCGGCGTCGTCCGCGAGAAGGAAACCGGCTCGATCGCCAATTTCCGCTCGACCCCGATCAGCCAATTCGAATTCCTGTTCGGCAAGCAGCTGCCCTACATCGCCGTGGCGATGGCCAGCTTCGTCATGCTCGTCATTATCGCGCTGACCGTCTTCGCGGTGCCGATCAAGGGCTCGGCCTGGGTGCTGTGGCTCGCGACCCTGCTCTACGTCTCCGCCACGACCGGCTTCGGCCAGCTCATCTCCAGCTTCACGCGCACGCAGGTCTCGGCTGTTTTTGCCACCGCGATCCTGTCGATCATTCCGGCGGTCAATTTCTCCGGCCTGATGGTGCCGGTCGCTTCGCTTTCGGGCGGTGGCCGTCTCATCGGCATGAGCCTGCCCCCGGCCTGGTATCAGCCGGTCAGCGTCGGTGTCTTCACCAAGGGGTTGGGGCCGAGTGAACTCTGGCCCAATCTCTTGATGCTCGGCTTCTTCTTCCTGCTCTTCCTCGCGGTCGCTCAGCTCGGCCTGCGCAAGCAGGAGGCTTGAGATGGCCGCGCTCGTCATACACCTCCAGAACATCCTGCGCCTCGTGGTGAAGGAACTGCGCAGCCTGCGGGCAGACCCGATCATGTTGGTGCTGGTGGTCTATGCCTTCAGCATCGCCGTCTACACGGTCGCGACCGGCGTGACGCTCGAGGCTCGGGACCTGACGATCGGCATCGTCGACGAGGACCAGTCGGAATTCTCGCGCACGCTGCTCGGCGCCTTCAACCCCCCGCTCTTCAAGGTCTCGAAGCGCATCGCCGCCAACGAGATCGATGCCGAGATGAATTCCGGCCGCCTCGTTTTCGTGCTCGAGATTCCACCGAAGTTCCAGGCCGACCTGCAGGCGGGGCGAGCCGCGACGCTGCAGCTCAACATAGATGCCACTGCGATGAGTCAGGCTGGCAATGGCGCGGTCTATATCCAGCAGATCATCGCGCAGGAGATCGCGAACCGGCAGGCCGGGCGCGAGACGACGACCACGCTGCCGATCAATCTCGTGGTGCGGGCGCGCTTCAACCCCAATCTCGATTCCGGCTGGTTCAGCTCGGTGATGCAGGTGCTCAACAACGTCACGCTGCTGACCATCATCCTGACCGGCGCGGCGCTGATCCGCGAGCGCGAGCAGGGAACGGTCGAGCATCTCCTGGTAATGCCGGTCACTCCGATCGAGATCATGCTTGCCAAGATGGTCGCGAACGCCCTGGTCATCCTGGTGGCCGCGGTCGCCTCTCTCGTCCTCATCGTCGAATTGGCCTTGGGCGTCCCGATCGCCGGCTCGATCCCGCTCTTCGTGCTGGGAACCGCAATCTATGCCTTTTCCGTCGCAGCGCTCGGCATCCTGCTCGGCACCGTGGCGACGACGATGGGGCAGTTCGGCCTGCTCGCGATTCCGGTCTTCGTGGTCACGCAGCTTCTGTCCGGCGCGACGACCCCGATGGAGAGCATGCCGGTCTGGCTGCAGTGGATCATGCAGATCTTCAGCCCGACGCCGCATTTCGTATCCTTCTCGCAAGGCGTGCTCTATCGCGGCGCGGGGTTCGACGTGGTCTGGCCGGAGATTGCCAAGATCATTGCGATCGGCGCGGCCTATTTCGCCTTCGCGCTCGCCCGGTTCCGCAAGGTGATTTTCGCTTGAGGCGGCGCGGCGGGCAGAGGCGGAACGGGAGCAGCGCCGATGCGTGAGATGGTCGTCCATCTGAGCCTGTTCGCCATCGCCTTGGCCGGTGCCATCGCTGGATTGATCGCAGGCCGTGTCAGCAGCGCATGGTCGCCGGACTTGATCTGGACGGCGGTCACCATCCCCGTGGCGGTTGCGCTGGCGGTCTCGATGCTCCGCGACATGCTGGCCGGGCGGCTCGGCGTGGATGCGATCGCGCTCGTCGCGATGATCGCGTCGATCGCGATGGGCGAGCCGCTAGCCGGCGCGGTCGTCGCCATGATGTATTCCGGCGGCAACCTGCTCGAGGACTATGCGCGCGGCAAGGCGGAGCGCGAACTCAGGTCGCTGCGCGACCGGACACCGCGCATCGCCCACCGGCAGGACGCGGACGGGCTCGTCGATATCGCTGCGGAGGAGGTGGCGGTTGGCGACGAGCTGCTGGTGCGGGCGGGCGAGATGCTGCCGGTGGATGGCGAGCTTCTCGATGCCGAGGCCCGGCTTGACGAATCCGCGGTCACCGGCGAGCCGCTGCCGGAGGCGAAGGCGAAGGGCGAGGCGCTGCGCAGTGGCACAGTCAACGCCGGCGAGGCGTTCCGCTACCGCGCTTCGGCGCCGGCGCGTGAGAGCACCTATGCCGGTATCGTCCGCATGGTTGAGGCGGCGCAGACAGCGAAGGCCCCCTTCATCCGCATGGCCGATCGCTTCGCGCTGCTGCTGCTGCCGGCGACCCTGGTCGTCGCCGGCCTCGCCTGGTGGCTGTCGGGCGATCCGATCCGCGCCCTCGCCGTGCTCGTCGTCGCCACGCCCTGCCCGCTGATCCTCGCGGCGCCGGTCGCCTTCATCGGCGGCGTCTCGCGCGCTGCCCGTGCCGGCATCCTGATGAAGGGCAGCTCGGCCATCGAGGCGCTCGGGCAAGTCCGCACGGCGATCTTCGACAAGACGGGTACACTGACCGAGGGCGGAGCCCGGCTGGTGGCGCTGGAGGCCGCGCCAGATGTCGAAGCGGCCGAGATCCTCCGTCTCGTGGCTTCGCTCGAGCAGGCCTCGCATCATGTGCTCGCCGAGACCCTGGTCGCGCTGGCGCGCCAGAAGGCGCGGCCGCTGTCGCAGCCAACCGAGGTGCGGGAATATCGGGGCTCGGGTCTGGAAGGCATCGTGGACGGCAGGCATGTCCGCGCCGGCTCGCGCAATCTCGTCCTGGGAGACGAGCCGCTCCCGAGTTGGGCGCGGACGGCGCAAGCGGGCCTCGACGGTGCTGCCGCTCTTGCCGTCTTTGTCACCATCGACGGGCAATTCGCCGGCTTTCTCGCCATGGCGGATGCGGTGCGGCCCGACGCGCGCGAGACGCTGGATCGCCTGCATGGTGCCGGGGTCAATCGCATCCTGATGGTGACGGGCGACGATGCCGGCACGGCGGCGGAGGTTGCCGCTCACCTCGCTATCGACGACGTCAAGGCCGAGTGCAGCCCCGCCGAGAAGGTCGCTGCCATCGCGGCGGAGAAGGCTCGTCAGCCGACGATGATGGTCGGCGACGGCTTGAACGACGCACCCGCGCTGGCCGCCGCCGATGTCGGTGTGGCGATGGGCGCCCGCGGTGCGACGGCCTCCTCCGAAGCGGCCGACGTGGTGATCCTCGTCGACAGGATCGACCGGGTCGCGGAAGCGGTCGTGATCGCGCAGCGGACGCGGGCGATCGCGCAGCAGAGCATCGTCGTCGGCCTCGGCCTGTCCGGGATCGCCATGATCTTCGCCGCCTTCGGCTACATTCCGCCCGTGGTCGGCGCGTTCCTGCAGCAGGGCATCGACATCGCCGTCATCCTCAACGCCCTGCGCACGCTAGTAGGCCCTATGGCGCGGCGCCCGACTGCGGAGGCCGCTCCGGCGCCGCGAATCGCGGAAGGGCTTTGACCTGTCGCAAGGCTGTCGCGGTTGCCTCGGCAAGATCGGCTGCCTACCTTCCGAATGTGATCGAGAAAACGGATGTTTCGACCATGGCGACGAGCCGAAGCGCGATAAAGACGTCTTCCCAGCCGGCGAACGGAGCCGACGAGCTCAGCCTGCCCTGGTTCTGGCCCGTCGACGCCGCCTTGCGCTTGACGGAGCGCAATCTCGATTTCCTCTCCGAAGCAGTGAAGATCACCCGGCCGCCGCCGCCGGGCTGGGCGACGCCACACACCGTCCGCCTCGACCTGCCGACGATGTCCTTGCGCGAATTCGGCAAGGCCGGCTCGGATGGTATTCCCGTGCTGGTCGACGCCCCCTATGCCGGGCACAGCGCGACCATCGCCGACTACGACAAGGGGCAGAGCCTCGTCGAGACGCTGCTCGCGAACGGCCTCGAACACGTCCTCGTCACCGACTGGAAGCCGGCGACGCAGGAGATGCGCTATTTCAGCATCGACACCTATCTGGCCGAGCTCAACGCCGCGATCGACGATCTCGGTGGCGTCGTGCATCTGGTCGGCCTCTGCCAGGGCGGCTGGCTGAGCGCGATGCTGGCCTCCCGCTTCCCGGGCAAGGTCAAGTCGCTGGTGCTGGCCGGCGCGCCGATCGACGCCGATGCCGGCGACGGGCCGATCAAGCGCATGGCGAAGACCATGCCGCTGAAGAGCTATCGCGCCATGGTCCGGACGGGGCGGGGCCTGATGCCGGGGCGCTTCATGCTGGCGGGCTGGAAGAACATGCATCCCGACGAGCACTACGTCGACAAGTACGTCCGGCTCTACCAGAACATCGCCGACAAGAACTATCTCGACCGGACCGAGACCTTCGCGGCCTGGTACGAGAACCCGCTCGACCTGCCCGGCGTCTACTACCTCCAGGCCATCGAGCAGATCTTCAAGGACAACCGCTTCGCCAAGGGCGAGTTCGTCGGGCTGGGCCGGCGCCTGAGCCTGAAGGACGTGACCTGCCCGGTCTATCTCCTGGCTGGCGCCGGGGACGACATCACCACCAGCGAGCAGGTCTTTGCGGCGGAGGACCTCGTCGGCACGCCGAAGAAGAAGATCGAGAAGAAGTTGGTGCCCGGCGGCCATATCGGCCTGTTCATGGGCCGCAAGACGCTTGGCGAAACCTGGCCCGGCATCGCCCGCTGGATCGCCGCGCAGAGCTAGAGAGGCGCCATGACGACGCTAACCTCCACCGAATATTTCCGCCTCGCGCTAGGCCGTTGCGAGGATCTCCCGGCGGTGCGGACCGGGGTGGTGCATCCCGTCAAGGCCAATGTGATCGAGGCGGTGGCCGACGCCGTGGCTGAGCAGCTCATCGATCCCGTGCTGATCGGTCCGGCCGCGCGCATCCATGCCGCCGCGCAGGAGGCCGGCATCGACATCTCGCCCTGGCAGGTCATCGATACCGAGCACAGCCATCAGGCGGCGGCGAAGGCGGTATCGCTGGCCGCCGCCGGCGAGCTCGAGGCGCTGATGAAGGGTTCGCTGCACACCGACGAACTGCTGGGCGCGGTCGTGCACGCCGATTCCGGCCTGCGGACCGAGCGGCGAATCTCCCATGCCTTCGTGATGCACATCGAGAGCTATCCCAAGCCCTTCATCATCACCGACGCCGCGGTCAACATCTCGCCCGATCTCGCCGCCAAGGCGGACATCGTCCAGAACGCCGTCAATCTCTGGCATGTCGCGCTGAACGGCATCGACGAGTTGCCCAAGGTCGCGGTGCTGGCGGCCGTCGAGACCGTGAACCCGCGCATGACAGCGACGCTCGATGCTGCCGCGCTTTCGAAGATGGCTGATCGAGGCCAGATCACCGACGCCATCGTCGACGGGCCGCTCGCCTTCGATAACGCCATCAGCGCGGAAGCGGCGAAGGAGAAGGGCATCGTCTCGGCCGTTGCCGGCCATGCCGACATCCTGCTCGTGCCCGAGATCGAGGCCGGCAACATGCTGGCCAAACAGCTCACCTTCCTCGGCGGCGCCGATGCGGCCGGGATCGTGCTTGGCGCGCGTGTGCCGATCATCCTGACGAGCCGGGCCGACAATCTGCGGGCGCGCCTACTCTCCTGCGTCCTGGCGGTTCTTCTGGCTGATGCGCGGCGCACGGGGCGGCTCAGGTGATCGATACCATCCTCGTCCTCAACGCCGGCTCATCCAGCCTGAAATTTCAGGTTTTCCGCAGCGACGACCTTAGCGTGCTCGCGCGCGGCAAGGCGGTGCGTCTCGGCGAGCCGGAGCCGGCCATGGATGCAGGCCTCGCGGACGGCCCGCGCGAGCGCATCGCGCTGCCGCAGGCCTGCGACCACGATACGGCGCTCTCCGCCGTCCTCGCCTTTGTCGACCGCCACGACGATGGCTGGAGCATGAAGGCGGTTGCCCACCGCATCGTCCATGGTGGCGAACGTTATGCCGATCCGGTCGTGCTGACGCCCGAGATCTTCGCCGCGCTGGAGGCGCTCTCGCCGCTGGCGCCGCTGCATCAGCCGCACAATCTCGCCGCGGTGGCGGCCGCCCGGCGCCTAATGGCCGACGTCCCCAACGTCGCCTGCTTCGATACCGCCTTCCACGCGCGGCACGATGCGCTCACCCATGAATTCGCGCTGGAGCAGGGACTGCGCGACAAGGGCATCCGCCGCTACGGCTTCCACGGCCTCTCCTATCAATGGCTGGAGATCGTGCTGGCCGAGCGGCATCCCGACCTCCATGCCGGCCGCGTCGTTGCTGCCCATCTCGGCAATGGCGCAAGCCTCTGTGCCATCCGGGGCGGGCGCAGCATCGATACGACGATGGGGATGACGACGCTCGACGGGTTGCCGATGGGCACGCGCTGCGGCGCGCTCGACGCCGGAGCGGTGCTCTACATGTTCCAGAGCCTGGGCATGAATGCGGGGGAGGTTTCGAACGCGCTCTATGAGCGCTCCGGCCTGCTCGGCCTCTCCGGCCTCTCCAACGACGTCGAGACGCTGCTGAACAGCGACGATCCCCGCGCGCGCTTCGCCCTCGATTATTTCACGCTGAAGGTCGCGCAGTTCAGCGCGGCGATGGCGGCGGCGATGGGCGGCATCGATGGCCTCATCTTCACCGGCGGCATCGGCGAACATGCCGCGCCGGTCCGTAGCGCGATCCTCGATCGCCTCACCTTCCTCGGCGATTTCAAGGTTCTGGTGATCCCGGCTAATGAGGAGAAGGTCATGGCTGTTCAGGCGAAGGCGCTGCTCGCCTGAGCGATAAGCAGGGGAGGCTGCGATGATCAGCGCCCGAACGGGTTTCATGCGACGCGTCGACCTGCCGGCGGCGATCGCCGGCGCCCTCTGGCTTGGGCCGATGCCGGGCCGGCTGCGGCCGCTGGTGGACGATCTGGCCGATCTGGCCCGGCGAGGCATCGCCCGCATCATCTGCCTGACGCCCTTCGAGGAGATCGAGTTGAAGGCGCCGGACTACGCCGCGCGGCAGTCCGACCTCGGCATCCCCGTCACATGCTTCCCGATCGGCGATTTCGGCGTTCCCGATGATGGCGGCGGCCTGAAGGCTCTCGCCGAACAGGCTGCTCGCGATCTCGAAGCGGGCAGGCAGCTGTTTGTTCACTGCGCCGCCGGCATCGGCCGGACCGGCATGGTCGCGACCTGTATCCTGGTTGCGCTCGGCCTGAGTGGTGCCGACGCGGTCGCAGCCATCGCCGCCGCCGGCTCGGGGCCGGAGACGGAGATCCAGAAGCAGCTGGTCGCGCGCTACGCCGAAGAGGCTGTGCATCCCGGAGACAAGACCTCCGGCTCGTGAGCGGGGTGCAAGACCTGCGGCACATTGGTGCCGGCCGTCACGCGCCCGCTTCGTCACGCTCCAGATCGACCAGATACTCGATATGGCGGCGTCCGGCGGTGCCCGGCCGGATCGCCACGGCGACACCGAAGACTTCGCGGATCGTCTCCTCCGTCAGCACAGATTCCGGAGCGCCCGCAACCAGCAGGCGCCCGTGATGCAGCAGCGCGATCTCGTCGCAGAACAGCGCGGCGAGGTTGAGATCGTGCAGCGCGACGATGCAGGTGATGCCGAGCCGCCGGATCAGCGTCAGAATAGAGAGTTGGTGCTGGATGTCGAGATGGTTGGTCGGCTCGTCGAGGATGAGCTCGCTCGGCTCCTGCGCCAGCGCCCGGGCGATGTGGACGCGCTGGCGCTCCCCGCCCGATAGCGTGTGCCAGAGCTGCTCGTGCCTCTCGGCGAGCCCGACGCGGGCGAGCGCCGCGTTGACGGCGGCCTCGTCCGCAGCGGCCCAGGAGGCGAGCGCGGCGCGATGCGGCGTGCGGCCGAGGCGCACGACGTCGCAGACCGAGAGCTGGACCTCGGTCGTCGCCTGCTGCTCGACGAAGGCAAGCCGGCGCGCCAGTTCGCGGCGTGGCACGGCGGCGATGTCGCGCGCGTCGAGCGTCACGACGCCGCTCGCCACGTTGCGCAATCGGCAGAGCAGCCGGAGCAGGCTCGATTTGCCCGAGCCGTTGGGGCCGATCAAGCCGAGGATGCGGCCGGGAGCGGCATGAAGCGTCACGCCGTCGACGATCATCCGTCCGGCTGCGCCCCAGCGCACATCTTGGGTCGCGAGCGTCATGCGGGCTTCCGGGCGCGGTAGAGGATCAGCGCGAAGGCCGGTGCGCCGAACAACGCGGTGACCACGCCGATCGGCAGGATCTGCTGCGGCACCAGCACGCGCGAGAGGATATCGGCGAGGATCATGAAGATCGCGCCGATGACGAGGCTGGCCGGCAGCAGCCGGGCATGGCCCGAGCCGACGAGGAAGCGCGCGGCATGGGGGATGACGAGGCCGACGAAGCCGATCGTGCCGACGATGCTGACCATCGCGGCGGTCATCACGGCGGTCGTTGCGAACAGGACGATCCTCACGCGCATTACCGCCACGCCCAGTGAGGCGGCGGCGTCGGCGCCGAACGCGAAGGCATCGAGCGCCTTGGCGTGCAGCATGCAGATGCCGAAGCCGATCAGCGCAACCGGGGTCGCGATCCACAGATCCGGCCAGCGCACCCCGCCGAAATTGCCCAGCAGCCAGAACATCACGCCGCGCGCCTGCTCGGCGCTGGCGAGCGTCGTCACGATGGTTGCGGTCGCGGCGTTGAAAAGCTGCGAGGCGGCGACGCCGGCCAGGATGACGCGGTCGCTCGCGCCGCCGGCCCCCGCCGCTAGCAGCGCGACGACGGCAAGCGCCGCGCAGGCGCCGATGAAGGCGCCGGTCGACAGGCTGACCGCCATGCCGCCGATGCCGACCCCGAGGATCAGCACCGCGACGGCGCCGGTGGAGGCGCCGGCCGAGATGCCGAGGATATAGGGCTCGGCCAGCGGGTTGCGCAGCAGCGCCTGCAGGATCACGCCGGAAAGCGCCAGCGCCCCGCCGCATAGCCCCGCCATCAGCGCCCGGCTCAGGCGGTAGTCGAAGATGACGCCCTGCTGGATCGCGCCGACCGGCAGGCCGAGATCGAACAATCCGTTGCCGAGCGCCTTGAGCGCGACATCGAACGGGATCGCCATCTCGCCGATCGTCACCGCCAGCGCCACCGAGACGGTAAGCGCCACCAGCGAGAGGAGCGCGATGCCGATCCGCGCCGGCCAATTCGGGCCGTGGGCGGCGTGGCTCAAGGGGTGAGGCCGAAGCTGGCGATCGCCTTGGCGAGCGTCTCGATCCCATCGACCGTGTCGAGCCCCGCGCGGGTCGCGCCCACGTCGATGATCACGACGCGGTTGTTCGTCACCGCGTCGAGCTTGCTGGCAACGGGGTCGGTCTTCAGGAATGCGAGCTTCTTTTCGATGTCATCAGCCGGGAAGCGGCGGCGGTCCATCTTCACGGTGACGATTACGGCCGGGTTGGCGGCGGCGATGCTCTCCCAGCCGACCAGCGGCCATTCCTCATTGGTGGTGATGATGTTGCGCGCCCCGAGCTTGGACAGGATATAGGCGGGCACGCCGTTCCTACCGGCCATGAAGCCGTCGCCCTTGATGTCCTTGCTGGAGAACCAGACGACGACGGGCACATCCTGCGCTTTCAGCTTCGCGACGGACTCGACCGCCTTGTCCTCGCGCGCCTTCAGTTCGGCGACAAGCTTCTCTGCGCGGTCGGAAACATCGAAGATCTGCCCGAACTCGCGGATGTTGCGATAGACCAGCTCCATCGAGAACATCTGCGTGCGCACGCCGTCACCCGGGCCTGAATTGTCCTTGCCGACGCAATCGGTCGGCGAGACATAGGTCGGCACCTTCACCTTGTGGAACTGGTCGCGCTTGCCGACGATGCCGTTCGGCCCGACATGCCATTCGAACATCGCGGTGACGAGATCGGGCTCCTGCCCGACCACCGCCTCGAAGCTCGGATCATTGTCGGCGAGGCGCTTCACCTTGGCGTTGACGGCCTCATAGGGCTTGGCCACCGGCGAGAACCAGACGGCGGTGCCGACCA
The DNA here is from genome assembly GCF_056395485.1 of Allobosea sp. 10L417. Lineage (NCBI taxonomy): Bacteria > Pseudomonadati > Pseudomonadota > Alphaproteobacteria > Hyphomicrobiales > Alloboseaceae > Allobosea > Allobosea sp. 10L417. The sequence continues at coordinate 308,532 of NZ_JBFTJP010000003.1, read as the reverse complement.
CCCGGTCTCCGAGGCCGAGCGCGTAGAGAATCTCTGTCTGGGTCTGGCCGATCGCGACCACGCGCTTGGGCGGTGCGTTGAAGGTGATGGTCTCCCGGCAATTCTCCAGCGTCAGCGGGTATTGCGTCGGCGCTGCGGCGACCGGCGCGGCGAACAGGACAAGGCCGGCTGCGGCGGCGAAAAGGGTGGGCAGCAGCGAAAAGGCGGGACGCATGGGGGCAACCGGGCTGACGCGGGCACCGCGTCGGCGAAACCGGGCGGTTTCGGCGCGATGTTCACAAGATGTAACAATGTTGCATTTCTCATAGGTCGCACGACGTGGACGCGTCAAGCGTGTCGCGGCCCTTGCGGCGGCCCGGCCGAAGATCATGGACATGGAATTCATCGCTCCCCGAGATGAGGCGGGGGAGCTTCGATGGATACGGCCGGAAGGCGCAGCTCTGGAGCCGGCCGCCGACGCGCACCCCTCCGGAACACCCCGCCCGAAAGACGCCTTGCGATCGCGGCAGGTCTCCTGGCTCACGGGTCGACGCCTGATCCGCCCGGCCTTCCCGGCGCAGGGCGCCAGTGGACGATGGACGGAGGGCTCGCCGCTTACAGTTGCGGGGGCAGCCTCGGCATTGGCGCGGGAAGCGCCTCACCGAATTCCCTCTTAGCTCCGGGCGTGACCCGGAGAACCTCGATCGAGCGGCACCATAGAGCGGCGCCGAAGCCCGTCAAGCGATACGACGTTAGGTCAGCGTCCGGAACAGGCTGAATTGCGAGAAGAGCGCGGCGGTGCCGCCGGTATGGAGCACGCAAGCGGGCTCGCCGCCGGCAATCCCTCCATCGGCAACCCGCTCGAGGAAGCAGGCGCAGGTCTTCGCGGTGTAGACATGTTCGATCAGGATGCCCTCGGTGCGCGCGAAGCTCAGGATGGCCGCTTCCGAGGCCGGAGTCGGGGCGCCCCAGCCGTCGCCGAGATAGCCCATGTGATAATGCAGGGGCGCGGCCTCCAGCGAGTCGACGTCGAGCCCCGTCCGCTCCCGCAGGCCCTCGTAGATCGCCCGGACACGCCCCGCCAGCTCCGTCAGCGCATACTCGACGCTGACGAGATGGATGCGGAAGGGGTGCCCCAGCAGGGCGTTGCCGAAGAGGAAGCCAGCCTCGGTCGGCCCCATCGAGCCGGCAAGAAAGACATGCTTGATCGGGGCTTCTTCACCTTGCGACTGCTCATGCAGCTCGAAGGCGGCCCGAACATAACCCATCGCGCCCAGCACGGGATCGCCGACGATGTAGGGCGTCCGGCCCTGCCGGGCGAGTTCTGCGGCGGCCGCTGCAAGCGCCGCGTTGCGCTGGCTTTCATCGACCGGTCCGAGGAAGCGCAACTCCGCGCCGAACAGCCGGTTGAGGAAGGAGGCCTGGCGGTTCTCCTGCGTGTCGGCCGCATTGTGCAGGACGAGGCAGTCGAGCCCGACGAGCGAAGCCGCCGCGGCCGTCAGACGGCAGAGATTGGAGCTGGCGCCGCCGCCTACTAGGAGGATATCGGCCTTCTGCCGCAGCGCGTCCCCCAGCCAGTATTCAAGGCTCCGCAGCTTGTTGCCGCCGAGCGCGATTGGCATCAGATCATCGCGCTTGGCGTAGATGCCGGGCCGCGCGAGCTTCTCCTCGAAACGGTGCAGCCGCTGAAGCGGCGTCGGAGTGTCGAGCAGAACGTGGCGGGCCTCGCGCAGGAGGCTGGAGAGCTCAGGCTTCATCGTTTCGCCCCACTATGCCGGCCATCAGCCGCCATACTGGTCGTCGGAGACCTGCTCCAGCCACTCCACGACCTTGCCGTTCTCGGCTTCCTGAACGGCGATATGGGTCATCCCGGTCGAAGGCGCCGCGCCGTGCCAGTGCTTTTCGCCGGGCGGGAACCAGACAACGTCGCCGGGCCGGATCTCCTCGATCGGACCGCCCCAGCGCTGCACCCGGCCGACCCCGCTGACGACGATCAGCGTCTGGCCGAGGGGATGCGTATGCCAGGCCGTCCGCGCCCCCGGCTCGAAGGTGACGCTCGCGCCCTGCACGCGCTCCGGCGCATGCGGATTGAAGAGCGGGTCGATCCGGACCGATCCGGTGAACCAGTCGGCCGGTCCTTTTCCGGATGGGCGCGAGCCCGCGCGCATGATCTCCATGACGATCTCCTGATGGTTTGAACTGCGGCGACCGGGAATCGGTGCTGTCGACAGCCACGCGAAGCCCATTGTTTCGGCAGGAGGGGATCACCCGAAGACTGCGACCGTCAAGGCCTCTCGCGCTGGTCGCAACGGCGTTCTCGATTGGGACTTTCTCAGAGCGAGAGCTGCGAACCCGCCTCCCGGCAGGAGGCCTTGAGCGCGAGCAGGATCGCCGCTTCATCGGTCGCGATGCCGTGCCGCTGCAGGCAGGGCACGAGGATCGCCGCTTCGGCATGACCGCTCGGGCCGATCACCGGGCAGGCGATGTCGGTCACCGCCATGATGTCGCGGCTCGGCGCGACGCGATGTCCGGTGGCGCGGATTTCCGCGAGGGTGCGATTGGTCTCGTCGCTCTCCAGCTTGTCGCGGTCGGCCTCGGAGGCCTCCTTCATCAATTGCCGGCGCCGCGTCTCGCTCTGGAAGGCGAGGATAAGCAGGCCCGAATTCGCGTCGAGCGCCGGCCTTCCATAGCCCGGCCGCACGATGACGCTGGCGTCGAGATGGCCGGAGGTGGTCGCGAGCACCACGGTCTGCGCCCGGCTCAGCACGACGAGATGCGCGGCCTGCCCGCTATCCTCGCTGAAGCGCTCCATCAGCGGCAGTACGATCGAGGTGAGCTGGCGCCCGCCCGGCGTGCGGATGCCGAGGTCGAACAATCGGCGTGACAGGGCGAGGCGGTCGGTGCCGGCCTCGCGGGCGAGATAGCCGCGCTGCTGCAGCACGAAGACCATGCGGAAGATCTCGCTTTTCGAGCGGGCGAGGCGCTCGGCGATCTCACGCGTCGAGAGCGGCTCGCCCGCCTCGGCGAGGAGCTCGAGGATGTCGAGCCCCTTCTCCAGCGCGGGCGCCGCGTAGGAACTTTTGTCTCCGTTCTCGGAGTCGGGCAGGTCGCTCATATCTTCCTGTTTCATATATGAAGCTTGACATCAAATAAGAAACGAACCTAGCCTCCTCGTAAAGGGGAGGCGGATGGTGCGGTGGCCTGATCATATCGCGCGTTCGAACAACGCTGCGAGACAGCCGCAAGGCGGCCGGGCATGAAATATGGCCTGCAGTTCCGCGATGTTTTCGCGGCCTGGGAATCGATCCTCGCCGGCGTCTGGGTCACGCTGCTCCTCTCGGCGGCGGCGATGATCGGCGGCCTCGTCATCGGCATCGCCTGCGCGGCGGCCCGCGTCTATGGCCCGGCCTGGCTGCGCCGGATCGTCGGCAGCTATGTCGAAATCATCCGCAACACGCCGCTGCTGGTGCAGCTCTTCCTGATCTTCTTCGGCCTGCCCAGCTTCGGCCTGAGGCTCGACGGTTTCACCGCCGCGATCATCGCGCTCGTCGTCAATCTCGGCGCCTATACCACCGAGATCGTCCGCGCCGGGCTCGAGGCCGTGCCCAAGGCGCAGGTCGAAGCCGGCCATTCGCTCGGTCTCTCCGGCCTGCAGGTTTTCCGCTATGTCGTGATGTTTCCGGCGCTGAAGGCGATGTTCCCGGCGCTCGCCAGCCAGTTCGTGCTGCTGATGCTGGCGACCAGCGTCGTCTCGCAGATCTCGGTCGAGGACCTCTTCCATGCGGCCTCGATCGTGCAGTCGCGCACCTTCCGCGACTTCGAGGTCTACACCGTCATCGGCGTGCTCTATCTCGGGCTCGCGATTGCCTTCCGCGGCCTGTTCGCGGGCATCTACTACTGGGCGTTCGTCAGGCGATGATCCGCGAATTCGGCCTCATCGATGTGATGTATCTGATCGCGGCGGCGCGCTGGACGCTGGCGCTCACCGTCACCGCCTTCATCGGCGCCTCGCTGATCGGCATCCTCATCGCCATCGCCCGCATCCTGCCCTTCGCGCCGCTGCGCTGGGTTTCGGCGGCCTATATCCACATCGTCCAGGGCACGCCGCTGCTGGTCTGGCTGTTCGTGATCTTCTTCGGCTTGCCGCTGATCGGCATCTCGGTCAATCCGTGGATTGCCGCCGCGACCGCCTTTTCGGTCTATGGCAGCGCCTTCCTGGGTGAGATCTGGCGCGGCGCACTGGTCTCGATTGCGAAGACGCAGTGGGAGGCCGGTGCCTCGCTCGGGCTCTCGCTCTGGGAGCAGCTGCGCTACATCATCGTGCCGCAATCGGTCCGGGTGGCGATCCCGCCGACGGTCGGTTTCCTCGTCCAGCTGATCAAGAACACCTCGCTCGCCGCGGTGATCGGCTTTGTCGAGATCACCCGCGAAGGACAGCTCACGGCGGCCGGCACCTACAAGCCCTTCGCCGTCTACATCACCGTCGCCGCGATCTATTTCGCGATGTGCTTCCCCCTCACGCAATGGAGCCGCTCGATCGAGCGGAAGCTCGATGTCGCTCGTTGAAATCCATGGGATCAACAAGAGTTACGGTGCCGTCCAGGTGCTGAAGGATGTGACGCTCGACGTCGCCAAGGGCGAGATCATCGCCGTGATCGGCCGCTCCGGCTCGGGCAAGAGCACGATGCTCCGCTGCATCAACGGGCTGGAGCCGGTGCAGGCCGGCGTCATCCGTGTCGACGGCACGCAAGTCAACGATCCCAAGACCAATCTGCGCAAGCTGCGCCAGGAGGTCGGCATCGTCTTCCAGAGCTTCAACCTGTTCCCGCATCTCTCGGTCTGCGACAACATCACCTTGGCGCCACGGGTGGTGAAGAAGCAGGCGCCGCAGGCCGCCCGCGAGGTGGCGCGCGAGGTGCTTGCCCGTGTCGGTCTTGCCGACAAGCTCGACGCCTATCCCTCGCAGCTTTCCGGCGGCCAGCAGCAGCGCGTCGCCATCGCTCGCTCGCTCGCCATGCGGCCGAAGCTGATGCTGTTCGACGAGGTCACCTCCGCCCTCGATCCCGAACTGACCGGCGAGGTGCTCAAGGTCCTCGAATCCGTCGCGCAGGAAGGCATGACCATGATCCTGGTGACGCATGAAATGGGTTTCGCCCGCCGCTTCGGCTCGCGCGTCGTCTTCATGCATGAGGGGCGTATCCACGAGCAGGGCCCGGCCGCTGCCGTGCTGGCTGAGCCGAAGACGCCGGAACTCCAGACCTTCCTCAGCGCTGTCCTGCACTGAGGCGGAACCAAAAACCGACATCAACGAGGGGAGAAAAGACGATGCGTTCATTGTTCGCAGGTTTAGCCGCCCTGGCGGTCGCAGCCTTCGGTGCGGCGGAGGCCAAGGCCGACAAGCTTCAGGACATCCTGTCCAAGGGCGTGGTGCGCATCGGTGTACCGCTCGACGCGCCGCCCTTCGGCGCCCAGGATGCCGACCGCAAGCCGATCGGCTTCGACATCGAGATGGCCGAAATGGTCGCCAAAGGTCTCGGTGTGAAGCTGGAGATGCAGCAGATCACCGGCGCCAACCGCATCCCATTCCTGATGACCGACAAGGTCGACATCGTCATCTCGGTGATGGGCCTGACCCCTGAGCGCGCCCGGCAGATCCAGTTCACGGCGCCCTACGCCAACACCTTCCTGGCGGTCTACGGCGCCAAGAATTCGACGGTGAGCAGCCCGGAGACGATCGGCTCCGCGCGTGTCGCCGCCGCCAAGGGCACGACGCAGGAGCTCGCCATCTCGGCAGCGGCGCCCAAGGCCAGCCTGATGCGGACCGAGGACGATGCCACGGCAGCGGCGGCCTATATCACCGGCCAGGCCGATCTGCTCGCCACGAACTCGATCGTGGCGCAGGCGCTCGCCAAGCAGAACCCGAACAAGGAGTTCGAGCGGAAATTCGTCATCCGCCGCAGCCCGGCGCATATGGGCGTGCAGATGGACCAGCATAATCTCGTGCGCTGGCTCGACGGCTTCATCTTCTTCAATTCCATGAACGGCGAGCTGGACCGGCTCCATCGCAAGTATCTGGATATGCCGATGGACCCGCTGCCGACGCTCTAGTCGGAGCCACATCCGTCATTCTCGGGCGAAGCGTAGCGCAGACCCGAGAATCTCCTGACCAGAAGGCGCTGGTCGGGAGCCTTCTTCTGCCGGAGATGCTCGGGGCAAGCCCGAGCATGACGGCTCGTCTCGCCCTTCCTTTGCCGGAGAGGGCTCCCAAGCCACGTCCCATCGAGCCCGCCATGACCAGCTCCCGCCCCAAGCCGAACCCGCGCCCCTCCAGCGCCTTCCTCACCGTCGATCTCGACCGGGAGGGCAAGCAGACCGGCTTCCTGATGATCCCGCACTCGCCGCATGACGATGCCTGGGGCGCGACGCGCGTGCCGATCGCCGTGATCAAGAACGGCGCCGGCCCGACCGTGATCATGGAGGGCGGAAACCATGGCGACGAATACGAGGGCCCGATCACGATCTGCGATCTGATCCGCGATCTCGATCCCGGCCGCGTCCAGGGCCGCCTCATCCTGATGCCGGCGAACAATGTCCATGCCGTCATGGCCGGTCAACGCACCTCGCCGGTCGACGGGCTGAACTTCAACCGCACCTTCCCGGGCGATCCGCGCGGCACCATCACCCAGCAGATCTCGGCCTTCGTCAGCGACCATATCCTGCCGATCGGCGACGCCTTCCTCGACCTGCATTCGGGCGGCTCCTCGCTCGACATCATCCCGAGCGCCATCGTCGAGCCGACTGATGACCCGGCGCTGCACAAGCGCAACGTCGCCGCCGTGCAGGCCTTCGACGCACCGATGACCGTCGTCATCAGCAATCTCGGCGAGCCCCGTACGGCGACCGCCGCCGCCTGCCGGGCCGGGCTCGTCACGGTCGGCACGGAGATGGCCGGCGCCGGCACGGTCTCGCTCGAAGCGCTTTCGGTCTGCCGGCGCGGCGTCGCCAATGTGCTCGACCATCTCGGCGTCGTCGTCAGGGAGAAGCCTGAGCCGAAGCGCGGCGACGGCCAGATCCTCGAACTGCCCGGCATCTCCGCTTACGTCTATGCGACGGCGGACGGCATCTTCGAGCCCTTCCACGCCAATGGCACCAAGGTCAGCGCCGGCGAACCGGCCGGCCGCATCCACTGCACCTGGGACCCGGCGCGCCCGCCCGAGACGCTGCACTACGCCGCCGACGGCATCCTTTATGGCCGTCGCCAACCCGGCCGCGTGAAGCCGGGCAATTGCTGCCTGATCGTCGCGGCGCCCTATCGCGGAACCCTGTGATGATCGCGCTCGACGAGATCCGCGCCGCCCGTGAGCGCATCGCGCCCCACATCCGGAAAACCCCGATGCTGCCCTATGCGAAGACGCGCGGCGGCGATTTCGGCGGCGACGTCACGCTGAAGCTCGAATTGCTGCAGGCCGCCGGCTCCTTCAAGGCGCGCGGCGCGATGAACCGGCTCCTGACGCTGTCGAAGGATGAGCTCGCGCGCGGCGTCGTCACCGCATCGGGCGGCAATCACGGCCTCGCCATTGCCCGCTCGGCCCATGTGCTCGGCGTGCCCGCGACGATCTTCCTGCCGTCCAACGCGGCGCCCGACAAGATCGCCAAGCTGCGCGACTGGGGCGCGGACGTCCATATCGTCGGCGCGATCTGGGACGATGCGAATGCGGCTGCACTCGCCCATTCAGCAAAGACCGGCGCGACCTATGCTCATCCGTTCAGCGATCCCGTCGTTGTGGCGGGGCAGGGCACGCTCGGCCTCGATATCCTCGACGACATGCCGGACGTGGACATCATCCTCGTCGCCATCGGCGGCGGCGGTTTGATCACTGGCCTCTCGACGGCGGTGAAGGCTTTGCGCCCACAGACGCGGATCATCGGCATCGAGCCTGTGGGCTCCCCAACTCTGCATGCCTGCCTCGCCGCCGGGCGCTTGGTCGCGCTCGACCGGCTGGAGACACGCGTCGCCACCATGTCCTGCCGCCAGACGGATCAGGCGATCTATGAGGCGGTGGCCCGCAATGTCGACGAGATCGTGCTGATCACCGATGCCGAGATGGAACAGGCGGCGAAGTCGCTCTGGTTCGAATTCGGCATCGCAGCCGACCTGTCGGGCGCAGCCGCGCTGGCGGCGCTGCAGTCCGGACGGGTCGCGCTTACCGGCGGCGAGAAAGTCTGCGCGCTGGTCTGCGGTGCCGGAACCGATGGCTGCTTGCCGAGTTAGGCGCGGACCTCGTCGTTGAAGAAGCCGGGCGGACCCATCTGTCCGCCTTTCAGCACGATATCGAGCCCGTCGAGACGCGGATCTTCGGAATGGGCGCGGCAGAACGGGGCGCCGGGCACGCATGGTCCGCGATAGGACAGGCCCCAGAGAGGCAGGGCGCGGATAGCCATGGTCGAGGTGTCGCCACCGGCTACGACGAGCCGGCTAAGGCGCGCCTCGGCCATGATCGCGGCAAGCAGGCGCCCGGTCGCGCCCGCCACTTTAGCGGCTGATGCGGGCGCGCCCTCCGGCTGCTCGGTCACCAGCATCACGTCACCTTGGGCAAGCTCGGAAAGGGTCGCTGCCTGCAACTGGGCGCCATAGGCTTCGTCCGAGAGCAGCCGTTCCGGCCGAACAGGAAGCATCGTATAGCCTCTGGCGGTTTCAACCTGAGCGCGGGTCACCGGCGACAGACTACCGACGAGGGCAAGCAAGGGCCCGCCGTGGCGCTGATGGGTCTCGTCGGCCAGCGCGGCGGCGAACGCCCTTGGATGCCCGGCCGCGAAGGCGCGTGCAACCGAGCTGGCGCCCACGGCCAGCATCGGCCCATTCTCCAGCGAAGTCGCAAGCAATCCGCCGATCGCCGCGAGGTCGGCTTCGGCGGCGACATCGAAGAGAACGGCCGCGTTTCCGTTGGAGAGAGCATCGGCCTGTGCGACCGAGTGGCCCGCATAGGCACGGAAGTCGACGAGCCCGACATCGTCGAGGCCTTGCGCGGCAAGATGCCGGCGCAGATCGGCCTCCGCCATCGGCGTCACCGGGTGGCGGCTCATCGTCGGGTGCCGGTCGATGCGGTGGATCGTGCCGTCGCCGCCAGCCGCGAACAGGTTTCCGAACAGGCAGAAGCGCCCGAGATTGGGTTGACCGCCGAGGATCGGCACGAGCGGGTTCGGAAAGAAGGGTCTCAGCGCCGCAACCGCCGCGCCGATGCTGCCGATATGGGGCGCGCTGTCGAAGGTGGAGCAGCATTTGTAGTGCATCAGCCCGACGCCGCGTTCGGCGAAGAAGCGCCCGATCTCGGCAAGCTCGGCTGCGATCGCCTCCGGCGCCATGGCCCGGCTCGCCCCGGCGATGCCGATCGCGTCGAGCGGACCGGCGGCGTCGAGCTGTGCGGCGCTCGGCTGGCTTAGGAAAAGCAGGGCCCGAAATCCGCCTTCGGCCAACGTTGCCAGCGTATCGGTCGAGCCGGTGAAATCGTCGCCATACCAGCCATAGAGAGGCGTGCGCTTCGCAGTCACGGCGCGCTAACCCGCCTCGCCGCCGAAGGTGTCGAGTGCCTGTTGCAGCTCGGGATGCGCGCGGGCTGCCTCGGCGATCGGCATGCCGTCGGCGACCGCCGCCCACGCCTGCCGGATGCTGGCGACGCCGGCCTTTGGCCCGCCAGGATGGGCGAGGATGCCGCCGCCGGCCATGAACAGCAGGTCATCATGGCCGATCGCGTCCCAGGTCGGTTGCGCGGTGCCGGCCCATTGCCCGGAGGAGAAGGCGGGCATCACCCGGTCGTCGGCTCCTTCCGTCAACGGCGTCACGCAATCCCTGGCGGAGGTCACGACCTCCTCGTCCTCCTGCGCGAATTTCCCCTTCAGGCCATGGACATGCATATGATCGACGCCAGCCAGCCGCCACAGCACCTGATAGGCCTGGAAGCCGATGCCGAGCAGCGGGTGGCGCGAGAGGGCGCCATAACCGTTGCGATGCCCGTGCAGGGCAAGATCGGTCGAGCGGCGCAGGCTCTCGATCGCGGAGAAACCGCACCAGTTCAGGCTCGCCATCACGCAGGAGCCGCCTTCGCGCGCGACGAGATCGGCATGGCGGCGCATCGCGTCGGTCTCGTCGGTGATGTTGAAGGCGACCATGACGTGCTTGCCGGTCTTGTCCTGATGCCGGCGCACGGCCGCCATCACCGCCGGAATGCGCTCGGCCAGCGGCGCATGCACCGGATCGGCCGAGATCTCGTCATCCTTGATGAAGTCCAGCCCCGCCTCGCAGAGGCCTGCGACGAGCTCGGCCGTCTGCGCGGCGCTCAGGCCGACATTCGGCTTGATGATCGAGCCGACGAGCGGCCCTTTTGCCACGCCGGTCAGGCGGCGCGTGCCGGCAATGCCCTGCGCCGGCAGCGGGAAACGCTGGCGATAGGACCAGGGCAGCGAAATGCTTTCGAGCCGCAGGCCCGTGACTTCGCCGAGATCGTAGAGATTGCCGGCGACGACGGCAGCCAGCGTCGCGAGATTGGCGCCGACATTGTCGACCGGGAAGGAGATAGTGATCCGCGCCCGACGCCATGGCCCGCCGACGCCCTTTCGGGCGAGCCAGGCATTCGGCAGGCTGGGCTCCGTCGCCGGCGCCAGCTCCTCGATCCGCGTGACGACGGCACGGGCCCGCTCGCGTAGTTCGTCGGTCTCGCCGGCGACGCGGGCGAAGGTGCCGCAGGATTGCTCGCCCGCCATCACCTCCGCGACCTCAGCCGGGTCGAGCGGGGTTTCGATCAGGTAGGTCGCTTCGAAGCGGTTCTCGGTCATCGCACGCATCCAGGCCGTTCATAAGGCGTCATTCTCGCGCTTGACCCGAGAATCTCAGGACCAGAGGGCGCTGGTCCTGAGATGGTCGGGTCAAGCCCGACCTGACGTGGCGCTTTCGCGATCTCAGGCCGCCGCCGCAGTGAGCTTGCTCAGGTCCGGGAAGGGCCGGACGGGGTCCTTGCCGTCCCAGGTCTCCGAGGCCTCGCGGATCAGCCGGAACATCTCGCCCTTGGGTCCGGCGACCTCCGAGAGCTCGATCACCGTGCCCGGATGGTAATGCGTGTCGAAATAGACGAAGCGGCCGCGTTCGCCGACCTCGCCTGACATCACCGGCTTGAAACCCTCGGCAAGGAGGCGCTCCATGTCGGCGTCGTAGTCCGAGGTCCAGTAGGCGACGTGCTGCAGGCCGGTCAGCCCCGCATCGGTGAAGTCCTTGTACATGGACGGCACGGCGTTGCGGCACTGGATCAGCTCGATCTGGAGCGGGCCGGAATTGGCCAATGCCACCGAGTTGTGCGGCTCGTAGGCCTCGCCCTTGTAGCGGTAGTTCCTGATCGGAACCTTCGGATTGTAGAAGAACGGCCCGACGCCCAGCACGCGGCTCCAATAGTCCATCGCCGCCTCGATATCCGGGACGACATAGCCGGCCTGACGGATCTGGCCAAAGAAGCGGCTCATGGGCGTTGCTTTCTGAGTATCAGGTTCTGAGGAAGCCGATGGAGATCCACGGCACGGCAGCGACGACGACGAGGCCGATGAGCAGGGCGAGGATGTAGCCCCAGATGTATTTCAGGCCTTCGTCGGGATTGATCTTGCTGATCGCGCAGGCCCCGTAATAGCCGACGCCGAAGGGCGGGGCGAAAAGCCCGATGCCCATCGCGAAGATCACGACCATCGAATAGTGCACCTCATGCACACCGACCTGCTTGGCGATCGGGAAGACCAGCGGCCCGAACAGCACGATCGCGGGGATGCCCTCAAGCACGCTGCCGAGGATGGTGAAGGCGACGATCGAGATGGCGAGGAAGCCCCAGCTTCCGCCCGGCACGGCCGCCATCATCTGGGCGAGGTCGCGCGAGAAGCCGGATTGCGTCAGGCCCCAGGCCATCGCGGTGGCGCAGCCGATGATGAAGATGATGGCGCCGGTGAGCGAGGCCGTTTCGACCAGCATCCGCGGCAGCCGGCGCCAATCGAACTGGCGATAGAGCAGGATGCCGGCCAGCACCGCATAGGCGATGCCGATGGTGGAGACTTCCGTGGCTGTCGCCACGCCCTCGACCACCGCGGCGCGGATGACGAAGGGCAGGGCGATGGCCGGGGCCGCGATCAGGGCAAGCTTGGCGATCTCGCGCTTGGAGAAGCGGGTGACGTTGCTGAGGTCTTCGCCGCGGCAGCGCCACCAGACCACGAAGCAGAGCGCCGCGCCCAGCACCACGGCGGGCAGCATGCCGCCGGTGAACAGCGCCGCGATCGAGACGCCGGTCACCGAGCCGATGGTGATCAGCACGATCGAGGGCGGGATCGTCTCGGTCTGCGCGCCAGTCGCCGAAAGCAGGGCGACGAGGTCGCCGGGCTTGGCGCCGCGCTTCTTCATCTCGGGGAAGAGAACCGGCGCGATCGCCGCCATGTCGGCGATCTTCGAGCCGGAAATGCCGGAGACCAGATACATCGCGCCGACCAGCACATAGGACAGGCCGCCCCGGACATGGCCGAGCAGGCTCGCCAGGAACTGGATCATGGCGCGCGCCATGCCGGTCATCTCGATCAGCGCGCCCAAGAAGATGAAGAGCGGCACGGCGAGCAGGATGAGATGGCTCATGCCCTCGTCGAGCCGGCCGACCATGACGAGCATCGGCGTCGACGTCGTACAGGCGAGGTAACCGAAGGTGGCGAGCGCGAAGGAGAAGGCGATCGGCACACCGGAGAAGACGTTGAGTGCGACGACGCCGACGAAGAAGACGATCAGGTTGAGCTTGCCAAGCGGCTTCAGCATCGGCCCGATGAGCCAGAACAGCAGCACGAGCAGCGCCGTCAGCCCGATCGCCATGAGCACCGGCTTCAGCGAGCCGAAGCGCAGCAGCCGGCAACCCGCCGCGATCAGCATCAGCCCGACGCCGACCGGAATCGCCGCTGCCCGCCAGGCATTGGTGATCTCCAGCGCCGGGGTAACGATGAAGCTCTCCTCCTGCGCATACTCGATCGCATGCGGGATGATCAGCAGCAGGAAGGCGATGGAGGCGGTGATCGCGACCGCCTCCAGCAGCGCCCGCGTCGGCGGCGAGACGCGGCTGACGAGGCCGGTCATCCGCATATGCTCGCCGCGCCGCAGCGCCACGACGGCGCCGAGCATCGACAGCCACAGGAACAGGATCGAGGCGAGCTCGTCCGACCAGACGAGCGGTGCATGGAAAACGTAGCGGGCCGCCACGCCCGCCCCGAGGATGATGATCTCGACCAGCACCAGCACTGCCGCCGCCGTCTCGACCAACCCGCCCAGCACGCGGTCGAGATGGCCTGCGAAGCGGCCGATCCCGGTCGTGGGCATGGCGGCAGCGGGAAGGGTCGCGCTGTGAACATCCATCGGGGCGTTTCCTGATTTATGCGTTGGGTGCCTTATAGGCCCGCCCGCATTCCTCAGGCCAGCTTGCCGACGGCGCCTTCGAGCAGGCTCCAGGCCTCCGCTCCGAAGCGCTCCTGCCACTCCTTGTAGAAGCCGGAATCGCGCAGCTTGGCGCGGAAGGATTCGGGGTCGGTCTTGTTGAAGGCGAGGCCCTTCGATTGCAGGTCCGCCTGCACGGTTTCGTTGAGTTTCTTGATGTCGCCGCGCTGGGCGACGCCGGCATCGTTGATCGCATTGGCGACGATCGTCTGGATGTCGGCCGACAGGCCGCGCCAGGCGCGTCCGTTGGCGATGAACCAGAAACCGTCCCAGATATGGTTGGAGACGGCGCAGCTCTTCTGCACCTCGTAGAGCTTGGCGACCTGGATGATCGGCAGCGGGTTCTCCTGCGCGTCGACGACCCTGGTCTGCAACGCCGAATAGACTTCCGAGAACTGCAGGCTCGCCGGGGCGGCGTCGAGCGCCTTGAACATCGAGATCGAGAGCGGGCTCACCGGCACGCGGATCTTCAGGCCGGCCATTTCCTTGGCCGATTCGATCGCCTTGCCCGAGGTGGTCATCTGGCGGAAGCCGTTGTCCCACATCTTCTCGAAGGCATAGAGGTTCACCTTGGAGATGGCGTCACGGACATGGGCGCCGAGCTTGCCGTCCATCGCCTTCCAGACCTGATCGTAATCGGCGAAGGCGAAGCCGACCGCGTTGATCGCCGCGACCGGCACCAGCGTCGCGATGACGAGCGCGGAGGGCGTGAAGAAGGTGATGCCGCCATTGCGCACCTGGCTCAGCATGTCGGTGTCGCCGCCGAGCTGGTTGTTCGGGAAGATCTTGATCTCGACCCGGCCGTTCGTCTCCTTCGCCACGCGCTCGGCCGCTTCCTGGGCGCGGATGTTGAGCGGGTGGCTGAGCGGCAGGTTGTTGCCGTATTTCAGCTCGATCTCGGCGGCGCGCGCGATGTGCGGCATGCCGATGAGCGAGGCGGCGGGGGCGGCGGCCAGCGTGCGCAGCACCGTGCGGCGCGTGAAGTTCGTCATGGTGGTCCTCCCGATATCGCTGATGCGATTTGATTTGTTTGAGGTCTTCTTGCCTCAAGAGTAGAAAGCAGGAATGATGGTCGTCAAACTCAATTATTGATGGTTTTTGATGCTGCTCCATGAGTGATTCGAAGGCTGCAGACGGGCTGCAACGCCGCCGGATGGCGCGCATCGCCGATGTGGCGGCGCTGTCGGGCGCCTCGACCGCGACGGTCGACCGGGTGCTCAACCAGCGCCCCGGCGTACGCGCCGTGACCGTGCAGCGCGTCCTGAAGGCGGCGAGCGAGCTCGGTTACGTCCTCGATTCCAGCCTGCCGGCGCAGGCCCTGACGCCGATGCGGCTCGCCTTCCTCCTGCCGGCCGGCAGCAATCGCTTCCTGGCCATGCTCGGGCGCCATATCGCGGCGGCGCAGGACCAGCTCGCCTCGTTCAATATGCGCGCCCGCGTCGAGTTCATCGAGAGCTTCAAGCCCGAGCTGCTGGCCCAGCAGCTCCGGCAGATCGGGCGCGATGTCGATGGCATCGCCTTCATGGCGCTGGAGCACCCAGCCGTGCGCGAGGCGGTCAACACGCTGGCCGAGCGCGGCGTGCCCACGGTGACGCTGATCTCCGACGTCGCCAATTCGCGCCGCGCCGCCTATGTCGGGCTCGACAACCGTTCGACCGGCCGCACGGCCGGTTATCTCGTCGCCCGCTTCATCGGCAAGCGCCCGGCCAAGGTCGCGATGATCGCCGGCAGCCTGAGCTATCGCGCCCATGAGGAGCGAGAGATGGGCTTCCTCCATCTCTTCGAGGAGATGTTTCCCCAAATCGAGGTGGTCGGGCTGCGCGAAGGGCTGGACGATGAAGGGCGCAATTATCGCCAGGCCAAGGCCCTGCTGGGCAAGCACCCGGATCTTGCCGGCATCTACAACATCGGCGGCGGGCCGGAGGGCATTGCCCGCGCGCTCAAGGAGGTCGGCCGCCAGCAGGAGATCGTCTTCGTCGGCCATGGCTTGACGCCCGAGACTCGCGTGCTCCTGCTTGACGGCACGATGGACGCCGTCATCACCCAGCATCCGCATGCGGCGCTGATGAGCTGCATCGCGATCTTCGCCAATCTGCGGGCAGGGCGACCTGCCCTGGAGGGAACGGCGGCCCCGAGCATCGAGATCATCCTGCGCGAGAACCTGCCCTAGACCGGCGGTCGAGGCTTGCAAATTCGGAAACAAAGAGGGAACATGACCGGATGTCCCTTCAGGATTCCGTTCTCAACCCATCGCCCGCCCGGCCCGACATCACGCGCATGGTCTGCCGCGGCGCCGCCCGCCATCTGCGCGAGCGCGGCTATGCCATCGTCAAGGAGATGACCTTCGCCAATGGCCGGCGCGGCGACATCGTCGCCCTGTCGCCGTCGGGCGAGCTCTGGGTCGTCGAGGTCAAGTCCGGCATTGCCGACTACCGCGTCGACGGCAAATGGCCGGATTATCGCGACTATTGCGACGGCTTCCTCTTCGCGGTCGCGCCTGAGTTCCCGCGCGAGATCCTGCCCGACGATGTCGGTCTGATCGTCGCCGATGCCTATGGCGGCGAGCTGCTGCGCGAGCCGCCGCGCCATCCCTTGAGCCCGGCGCGCCGCAAGATGCTGACCATCGCGCTGGCGCGGCTGGCCTCGGGCCGGCTCGCATTGATCGAGGACCCGGTCGGCTCAGATTGAGACGGCTTCCCGCTTTGCTTGGGCCTTTGCCGGCTCCAGTGGCTTGGCGAAACGGCGCAGGTCGATTTCGGCGACCAGGAAATCGATGAAGGCGCGTACCCGGGCGGGCAGACGCCCGCCATGGCCGACATAGACGGCGTTGATCTCCTCGACATCGCCGGGGTTGAACTCCTGCAGCACGGGCACGAGGGCGCCTGAGTCGATGTCGGCGGCGACGTGGAATAGCGCCAGCCTGGTGAGGCCCTGGCCCGCGACGGCCAGGCGCCGGGCGCTCTCGCCATCACCGATCAGCACTTTGCCATGCATCGGCAGGTAGACCCGTTTGCCGTCGATTCTGAACGGCCATTCGTCGCGGAGGCGCGCGAAGTTGAAGGTGATCAGGTCGTGCGCGGCGAGGTCGGCCGGCGACGACGGCGCCGAATGCCGTGCCAGATACGACGGGGCGCCGACGATGACCGTCGGGCTCTCGCCGAGCTTGCGCGCGATCAGTTGCGATGGGCGCATGGGCCCGACGCGGATCGCGACGTCGGCGCGTTCATCCACCAGGTCGATGACCTGATCGGTGATGGTGATGTCGAGCTGCACGCCGGGATGGGCCGCCATGAAGCGCGGTGCCAGCGGCAGCAGGAAATGCCAGCCGACCGCGACATTGGCGTTGACGCGCAGCCGGCCGCGCGGGATCTGGCAGGCCGCGACCGCCCGCTCCGCCTCGTCGAGTTCGGCGAGTACGCGAAGCGTCCGCTCATGAAATGTCGTGCCTTCCTCGGTCAGCATGAATTTGCGGGTCGAGCGTACGATCAGCCGGACGCCGAGCCGCGCCTCCAGCCGCGCGACGAGCTTGCTGACCGCCGAGGGAGTCATTCTGAGCGCACGCGCCGCCGGCGAGAAGCCGCCGAGCTCGACGACGCGGGCGAAGACTTCCATTTCGCCGGAACGGTTGATCTCGGAGCGCGGCATCGTGAATTCAACTCACAATTGCTGATCTTTGCTGTAGTCTAATTCACAAGCCTTCGCGGCGCTATCTCCGGGCCCGAACAAGTTCCCGGAGGCATCCCATGCCCGTTGCCCTTTATGCCCTTACCGTCGGTGCCTTCGGCATCGGCGTCACCGAATTCGTGATCATGGGCCTGCTGCTGCAGGTCTCCGACGATCTCGGCGTCAGCGTGCCGCTAGCGGGCCTGCTGATGACCGGCTATGCGCTCGGCGTCTTCGTCGGCGCGCCCATCCTGACGATCGCGACACGCTCTCTCCCCCGCAAGACGACGCTGCTGGTGCTGATGGCGATCTTCACCCTAGGCAACCTCGCCGCCGCACTGGCGCCGAGCTTCGCCTGGCTGATGTCGGCCCGCATCGTCACCGCGCTGGCGCACGGCACCTTCTTCGGCGTCGGCTCGCTTGTCGCCACGAGCCTCGTCGCGCCGGAACGCAAGGCTTCGGCCATCGCCCTGATGTTCACCGGGCTCACACTTGCGACGCTGCTCGGCGTGCCCTTCGGCTCCTGGCTCGGCCTCGCCTTCGGCTGGCGCTCGACCTTCTGGGCCGTGACCGCCATCGGCCTTGTCGCCTTGGTCGTCCTTGCCGCGCTCGTCCCCGCGGACCGCGAACGCGTCATCCCCGGCTCGCTTGCCGAGGAGTTCAAGGTTCTGACGCGGCCGCAGGTCCAGCTCGGCCTGGTCATGACCGTGCTGGGCTTCGGCGGCATCTTCGCGGTCTTCACCTTCATCCAGCCGATCCTCGTCGAGCTCGCCGGTTACAGCGAGGGGGCGATCTCGCCGATCCTGCTCGTCTTCGGCGCCGGGCTCGTCATCGGCAACCTGCTCGGCGGGCGCTGGGCCGACCGGGCTCTGGCACCGGCCCTGATCGGAACCATCGCGCTGCTGACCGCGGTGATGTTCGCCTCGACCTTCGGGTTCCACAGCCGGATCGGCGCCGTCATCGCGGCCTTCGCCCTGGGCGCAGCCGCCTTCGCCACCGTCGCGCCGCTGCAGATGTGGGTGCTGCAGCAGGCCGGTGGCGCCGGGCAGGGGCTGGCATCGAGCCTGAACATCGCCGCCTTCAACCTCGGCAATGCCTTCGGCGCCTGGCTTGGCGGCGCGGTCATCACGCAGGGACTGGGCTATGGCGCCATCGCGCCGATCGCGGCGGTGGTTCCGCTGGTCGCGCTCGGCCTCGCCGTCTTCGCGGTGGCGCTCGACCGGCGCGCGGCCCGCATCGTTCCCGCCTGCGCGACCTGAGGCAGGGAAAACTCACGAACAAGCGAAAGCCTGCCGGACATGCCATCCGGCGGGCTTTCTTCTGTAGGTCGTCGAATCAGCGTGGAGCGCGTTTGGCCAGGATGCGCTGCAGCGTGCGCCGGTGCATGCCGAGGCGGCGCGCCGTCTCCGAGACATTGCGGCTGCACAGCTCGTAGACGCGCTGGATATGCTCCCAGCGCACGCGATCCGCCGACATCGGGTTTTCCGGCGGCTGGGGCCGGGCGTCGCGCGCGGCGGCAAGTGCGGCATGGATCTCGTCGGCATCGGCCGGCTTGGCGAGGAAGTCGAAGGCGCCGAGTTTCACGGCGCTGACAGCGGTGGCGATGTTGCCATAGCCGGTCAGCACCACCCCGCGGGCTCCCGGCCGGCGCTCCTTGAGCCGAGCGATCACGTCGAGCCCATTGCCGTCACCGAGACGCAGATCGATCACCGCGAAGGCGGGTGCGGCCTGCTCGACCGCCGCGATTCCGGCGGCGACGCTGTCGGCCGTGCGAACGATATAGCCGCGGCCTTCCATGGCGCGGGCGAGGCGGGTGAGGAATGGTTTGTCGTCATCGACCAGCAGCAACGACATGTCCGTGTTTTCGGGCCTGTCGGTCTCGCTCGGCGCGTCCTGCATTTTGATCTCCTGACCGCTTGTCCATGCGCGCTGCGGTGGCGCGAAGTGAGGTTTCGAAACGCCGGCCGCACGCCCGTTCGGGCTTGCGGTCAGCTAAGCTCATGTAATGCCGATGCTTCCAGCTTGGTACCCCCCATGGCGGGCAGGTCCGCTTCAAAAATGTCGCGGGGCCAGACGATGCGGATCGAGGCGCCGCTCGAAGGGGCAGGGCGATTCGAGAACTCCAGCGTCGCGCCGCCGCGTTCGAGCAGCGTCTTGGCGATGAAGAGGCCGAGCCCGAGCCCGCCGCCGGCACGGTTCTCTGCCGAGCCCCGCGACAGATAAGGCTCGCCCGCCCGCATCAGCACATCCGGCGGGAAGCCCGGGCCGTCGTCGGCGATCGTCAGCACGACGCGGCTTTGCGTCCATTCGGCCGTGATGGCGACGGTGGAGCGTGCGAAATCGACCGCATTGTCGACGATGTTGCCGAGTCCGTAGATCATGCCGGGGTTGCGCCGGCAGACCGGTTCCGGCTTGTCGCCGGTCATGCTGATCTCGAAGGGCACGCCGAAGGGCCGCTGCGGCCCGGCCGCTTCCTCGATCAGCAGCCTGAGCGTCAGCTGGTCCAGCGGGCCGGCATCGTCGTCCTGCAGGCTGGAGAGCTTGCCGAGAATGCCGCGGCAGCGTTCGACCTGCTCGCGCAGCAGTGCGATGTCCTCGGCCATCTCGCCATCCGGCGGGGCGAGGCGGGTGAGTTCGCGGGCAACCAGCGCGATGGTGCCCAGCGGGGTGCCGAGCTCATGGGCTGCTGCTGCGGCGAGCCCGTCGAGTTGGGACAGGTGCTGCTCGCGCGCCAGCACGAGCTCGGTCGCCGCGAGCGCGTCGGAGAGATCGCGCGCCTCCTTGGCGACTCGCCAGGCATAGATGCCGGTGAAGGCGAGGCCGAGCACGAGCGCGACCCAGTTGCCGAGTTGATAGAAGGGCGGCAGCACGGGCCGTTCCTCGCCCGCCCAGGGCAGCGGGAGGTGGAAGCGGCTGAGCAGGGTCGCCAGGACGATCGCCAGCAGGCCGAGCAGCAGGGTGCGTTCCGGCGGCAGCGCCGTCGCCGAGATCATCACTGGCGCCAGGAACAGGATCGCGAACGGGTTCTGCAGCCCGCCGGTCATGAAGAGCAGGGCCGCAAGCTGGGCGATGTCGAACCCGAGCAGCGCTGTCGCCGAGCCATCCTGCAGCCGATGGCTGAGCGGAAAGCGGACCCGCAGCGCGATATTGAGCCCGGCCGAAACGGCGATGATCGTGAAGCACCAGCCGAAGGGCAGGGGGAAACCGAGGCCGAAATGCACGCCGGCGACGGCCGCGCTTTGGCCGGCGATGGCGAGCCAGCGCAGCCTGACCAGCGTGTCGAGCCGCAGATGGCGGCCCGTGCGGGCGAGAAGAGGTGGCGAGAGGTCCGAGGCACTCACCGCTGATCGGCCTCCTGCGCGGCTCCCGCCGAGAGCGGGAATGACGGTTTCATCCACATGGCAGGAGAATCTTAGCCTTTAGCTGGGTTGAATGAGAACAAAATCAACGTAAGCTGCGTTATTGCGGCGCATCATTCCTTGCTGCGTCGCCAGAAGGACACGCGATCGCATGTACGGGGACACAATGTCGTTTGCCTATCATGCCTACGAAGCGGTTCACATGATGGTGAGCCCGGTGCGCGGGGTCTCCGACGCCATGCACCTCGCCTTCAAGAACCCGGCCAATCCGCTGACCTATACGCCTTTCGGGCGTACGGTCGCGGCCTCCTGCGAATTGTTCGAGCGCGCCACGCGTCGCTATGGCAAGCCGGCCTTCGGTCTCGACGAGACGACGATCAACGGCGTCAAGGTCTCGGTCGAGGAGCGGGTCGTCTGGGAACGCCCCTTCGGCAAGCTCGTCTATTTCGACCGGAAGATCGCGGGCCGGCGCAAGCCGCAGCCGAAGGTGCTGATGGTGGCGCCGATGTCGGGCCATTACGCCACGCTGCTCCGCGGCACGGTCGAGGCCTTCCTGCCCGGCCATGAGGTGTACATCACCGACTGGACCGACGCGCGGCTGGTGCCGCTGACGGAGGGCCGCTTCGATCTCGACGATTATATCGATTACGTCATCGCCATGCTGCAGACGCTGGGGCCGGACACCCATGTCATGGCAATCTGCCAGCCTTCCGTGCCGGTCATTGCCGCGATCGCCCGCATGGAGGCCGAGAGCGATCCCTGCGCTCCGCGCTCGATGACGCTGATGGGCGGGCCGATCGATACCCGTTGCTCGCCGACCGCCGTGAACCAGCTCGCGATGGAGCGCGGCACGGACTGGTTCCGCCGCAACTGCATCACCGTCGTTCCCTTCCCGCATATGGGAGCGTTCCGGCAGGTCTATCCGGGCTTCATGCAGCTCTCGGGCTTCATGGCGATGAACATGGACCGCCACGTCACCGCCCATTACGACATGTTCAAGCATCTCGTCGGCGGGGACGGCGATTCGGCCGAGAAGCACCGCGAGTTCTACGACGAATATCTCGCCGTGATGGACCTGACGGCGGAGTTCTACCTCCAGACCGTCGACACCGTCTTCGTCAAACACGCCTTGCCCAAGGGCGAGATGATGCATCGCGACAAGCCTGTCGACCTCAAGGCTATCCGCCGCGTCGCGCTGATGACGGTCGAGGGCGAGAACGACGACATCTCCGGCGTCGGACAGACCCAGGCGGCGCATGATCTCTGCGCCAACATCCCCGCCGACAAGCGCGTCCATTATCTCCAGCCGAAGGTGGGTCATTACGGCGTTTTCAATGGCTCGCGCTTCCGCTCCGAGATCCAGCCCCGCATCTCCGATTTCATGGTCAGCCTCGACATGGAGGCGGCCAAGAGCCGTCGCAGCGAGAGCGCGGACGAGCAGCGCAAGGCTCTGAAGGTCGTCGGCTGACGGGGCGCAGCAGCCCCGCTCTTTCCCATCGCTCGCGAATCCCGCACAATCGTAGGCGATGCGCATCTCCCTGTTCAGGCGCCAGCCGGACCCCGACCGGATTGAGGTCGGGCATGCCGGCACGCTTTATCCCGTATCGATCAAGCGGCGCGCCAATGCGCGGCGGATGACGCTGCGCGTCTCGCAAGCGACTGGAGAGATCACCCTGACCCTGCCCGAGCGGGTCGACTTCGCTGCGGGGCGTACCTTTGCCGAGAATCATGGTGGCTGGATCGCCGCGCGTGTCGCGAAGCGCCCGTTGGCGGTGCCGTTCGAGCCGGGGCAGGTTGTGCCGCTGCGCGGCGTGCCCCATCGGATCGTCCACTGGTCGAAGGCCCGCGGGCTGACGCAGGCGACGCAGGACAAGGACGGCGCCCCTATCATCGCGGTCGCGGGCGAGGCGGCCCATGTCGCGCGCCGGGTCAAGGATTTCCTCAGGCGGCTCGCGCTCGAGGATCTGGAGAAGGCGGTGCGGCGCCACACCGCTGCGCTCGGCATCCCTGCCCGCAAGATCACCATCCGCGACACCACGAGCCGCTGGGGTTCGTGCTCCTCGCAGGGGCATCTGAACTTCTCCTGGCGGCTGATTCTCGCGCCGGCCTCGGTGCTCGACTATCTCGCGGCCCATGAGGTGGCGCATCTCAGGGAGATGAACCACTCGCATCGTTTCTGGGCGCTGACCCACAAGCTCTGCCCGCATACCGAGGAGGCGGAGGCCTGGCTGAAGCGCCACGGCGCGAGCCTGCACGGTTATGGTTGACGCGGTCTCTCTGCCGCAATTTTGCCGTTAACCACTTTCTGAAGCTTGGGCCCGCACACTGTTCGCCGATTCGCCTTCAGTGTGAGTATGCCTATGGGTCAGGTCATCGCGTTCCGTCGCCCGCAACAGCCACCAGCCGCGCCCGAGCCCGTGCTCGGTCTGCTTTCGGCTGTCGATTTTGCGCTCCGCGATCTCGCGGAAATCATGCCGCACATCGCGCTCGACGCCGCCCGCGCGCAGGCCGAGGCTTGTCGCGCCATGCTGGCGCAGGCCTTCGACGCAGAGGTCGAGGCCGAGCTCGGCAATTGATTCTGGCCGGCATCGCGCTCGCGCATGCCGCCCCCGGCGACGACGCGGGTTGCCGAAGCGGATGAATTGTCGAACCTCTCCGGGAAAGAGCCGGCACACGCGCCGGCCACAGCCTGGGAGGCTCATCCGTGTTCCTGACCAACAGCGATATGGTCGATCTCGTCGATCTCAGGCATCGGCTGCATCGCAGGCCCGAGATCTCGGGCGAGGAACGCGAGACCGCTGCCACCATCGTCGCGTTTCTGGAGCCGACCCGGCCCGACCGCATCGTCACCGAACTCGGCGGCCACGGCGTCGCCGCGATCTATGAGGGCGCCGAGCCCGGCCCGACCGTGCTGATCCGCGCCGAGCTCGATGCGCTGCCGATCGAGGAGCTCTCGACCAGCGACCACCGCTCCGAAATTCCCGGCAAGGGCCATCTCTGCGGCCATGACGGTCACATGACCATCCTCGCAGGGCTGGCACGCGGGCTTCACCGCAATCCGCCCAAGCGCGGCCGCGCCATCCTGCTGTTCCAGCCGGCGGAAGAGACCGGAGCCGGCGCCGCCGCCGTGATCGCCGACCCGAAATTCCCCGAGATCGCGCCGGACTACGCTTTCTCCCTGCATAATCGCCCGGGTGTCCCGGTCGGCCATGCCCGCATCTCGGAAGGCGCCGCCAACTGCGCCTCGCGCGGCCTCAGGATCGTGCTCAACGGCGAGACTTCGCATGCCTCGACACCGGAGCACGGCCGCTCGCCGGCTCCCGCCATCGCCCGCCTCATCCCCGAGCTGACGGCGCTCGGCCCGGGCGGCGAACTCGACGCGAATTTCACGCTCGTCACCGTGACGCATGCCGGGATCGGCGAGCCGGCCTTCGGCATCGCGCCCGGCCGTGGCGAGCTTTGGGTGACGCTTCGCACCGTCAACGACGCGCAGATGGGCGCGCTCTGCGCGAAGGCCGAGGCGCTGGTGCGCGAGGTCGCAGCCGCCGGCAGCCTCGACGCCGAGATGAGCTATCACGACATCTTCCACCACTGCGAGAACGAGCCCGAGGCGGTCGCGATGCTGCGCCGGGCGATGGACGAGGAGAAGGTGCCGCACGGCCCGACCAAGCCGTCCCGCGGTTCGGAGGATTTCGGCCTGTTCGGCCGCAAGGCCAAGTCGGCGATGTTCCTGCTCGGCTCGGGCGATACCGCCCATCTGCACAACCCCGATTACGACTTCCCGGACGATGCGATCGACACCGGAGCGCGCGTCTTCATGCGGGCGCTGCGCAATCTAGTCGGCGAAGCCCCGCGAGCCTGAGGACAAGCCGGATGGCTTTGGACTGGATGCGCGCCGCTGCGTGCGCGAACGAAATTGTCGCTAGCTGGCAGCGCGAGGCCGGTCCCGGCGGCGCCGTCGTGCTGTTCGATCGCGACGGCGTGCGCGAGGCCTTTGCCGGCGGTCTCGCCAGCATCGACTATCAGCTGCCCTTCACGCCGCAGACGCCGAACCGCTTCGCCTCGATCAGCAAGCATGTGCTGGCGATCGCGTTGCTGCGCGCAGGTGTGCCGTTCGATGCCCCGCTCGGTCGCTGGTTGACCGAATTGTCGGCGCCGCTCGCAGAAGTAGAGCTCGGCCGCGCCCTCGACATGACCGCCGGCCTGCCGGACATGATGGAGGTCTTCTGGCAGCAGGGCGTGCCCTTCACGGCGACGCTGAGCGCCGACGAAGTCTTCGCGCTCGCCTGCCGCTTCCCGTCGCTGAGCGCAGAGCCAGGCACGGAGATGGCCTATTCCAACACCGGCTGGCGGCTCGGCCAGCGCATTCTGGAGCGGGTCACGGGCAGGCCCTACGCCGACATCGTCGCGGAGCTGTCGGGCGAACTCGGCCTCGCCTTCCGGCTGCCCTATGACAGCGCGGAGATCGTGCCGGGCCTTGCCACGGGCTATTGGCGTGATGGCGAAAGCTGGCGGCGCGGTCATTACGGCTTTCACTTCTCCGCCTCGGGCGGCATCGCCGGCTCCGCTGCCGATCTTGCCGGCTGGGCCTCCGCCTTGCTGGCGGGGCGCGGACCGCTTGCCGGCATGCTCGAACGCCTGACGATACCGCGCCATTTCGCCGATGGCAGCGAGAGCGTCTATCGGCTGGGGCTTGTTTGCAGCCGCCTCGGCGAGATCGGGATCGTCGGCCATGGCGGCTCGCTCACGGGCTATCGCAACCACTTTCTGATGGCGCCGGCCTATGGCGCCGGCGTGGTCGTGCTGACCAATCGCGAGGAAGAAGCGCTCTGGCCGGCCATGACGGTGCTGGCGGCGCTGCTCGGGCAGGAACTGCCCGTGCCGGCCGACGCGCCCGCCGGCCTCTTCGCCGCCGAAGAAGGTCCGTTCTGGGCGGAACTCACGCCGGATTCGATCAGCTTCATGGGCGGCTATGAGCGCCTTGTGAAGGACGGGGCCGACGGGCTGCGCAGCCTGCCGGCCTATCTTGATATCCGTCTCCGGCAGGAGGGGGCTGACCGCCTGTCCGGCCCAATCGGCGGCGTGCAGCGTTCGCTGCGGCGCGTCCCCGCCGATACGGCACTCGATGCCCGGCTCGTAGGCCACTGGCGCGATCCGCATTTCGGCACCGAGATCGAGGTGCGCGCCGACGGCACCGCGCTGATGCCTTGGCCCTCAGGCGGCACGGTCTCACGGCTGACGCCGCTGCCGAACGGCCGCGCGCTGGCCGATCTGCTGCACGGCCCCTGGCGTTCGCGGCCCTGCCTCTGGCTCGATGGCGCCGGCGGCTTGCAGGTCGCCGGGCACAGGGCAAGGATTTTGCAACTGAAACGCGTCGGCTGACACCGCTCCGCGTGGGCGATGCAGCTGGGTCGATGACGATTGAGGAGGACGTCCCGATGCAACTGCCCCGTTTCGCTGCCGCGCTGCTTTTGACGGCATCTGCGCTGCTGCCCTTGCCGGCGGCAGCGCAGGCGCAGCCCGCCGCGAACCGCGTGCTGCGTGTCGCGCCGCATGCCGATCTCAAGACGCTCGACCCGGTCGCAGCCTCGATCGTCATCACCCGGATGCACGGGCTGATGATCTACGAGACGCTGTTCGCCTGGGATTCGAACCTCCAGCCGAAGCCGCAGATGGTCGAGAGCTTCGAGACCGCGCCGGACAAGCTGAGCTGGAGCTTTACGCTGCGCCCCGGCCTCAAATTTCATGACGGCCAGCCGGTGACCACCAAGGACGTCATCGCTTCGCTCGCCCGCTGGATGAAGCGCGACACCATCGGCGGCAAGCTCGGCGAGTACACCGAAGGCATGGAGGCGGTCGACGACAGGACCTTCAAGTTGAAGCTCAAGCGCCCGCTGGCGCTGGTGCCGTTCGCGCTCGGCTCGGCCGTGGGCCAGATCCCGGTCATCATGCGCGAGGCGGACGCCAAGAGCGATCCGATGAAGCCGATCACCGAGACGATTGGCTCCGGCCCGTTCAAGTTCAACCGCGAGGAATGGCGCAGCGGCTCGAAGATCGTCTACGACCGCAATCCCGACTATGTGCCCCGCTCCGAGCCTGCCGACGGCCTCGCAGGTGGCCGTGTCGTCAAGGTCGACCGCGTCGAATGGCTGATCATGCCCGATGCCGCCACCGCCGCCGCGGCGCTCCAGACCGGAGAGATCGACATCTGGGAGCAGCCGAGCCAGGATCTGATCCCGACGATCGCCACCAACAAGCAGATCAAGGTCGAGCGCTATTCCAACCTCGCCAATCAGGTGATGCTGCGGCCGAACCATCTCTACCCGCCCTTCGACAATCCGAAGGCGCGGCTCGCTCTGGCCTATGCCACTGATCAAGCCGATTTCCTCGCCGCCGGCTTCGGCGATGAGGAATGGTGGAAGCGCTGCAACGCCTATTTCGTCTGCGGCAGCCCGAACGGCACCGAAGCCGGTGCCGAGGGCTATGCCAAGCCCGATCTCGCGAAGGCGCGGCAACTGCTCAAGGAAAGCGGGTACAAGGGCGAGAAGCTGGTTCTCTCGACCAGCAACGACATCGCGCCGATCGGCCGCATGGCCGAGGTTGCGGCCGCCTCGCTGAAGGAAGTCGGCTTCAATGTCGACGTGCAGTTCGCGGATTGGGGTGCCGTCACCACGCGCCAGCAGAACAAGAACCCGCCGGATCAGGGTGGCTGGAACCTCTTCGTCACCTATGCCTCTGGCGCGACGATGCAGTCGCCCTTGACCAATATCGGCACCAACATGGCCTGCGAGCGCGCCTGGGCGGGCTGGCCTTGCGATGCTGAAGCCGAGAAGCTGCGCGGCGCCTTCGTCGATGCGCCCGATGACGCCAGCCGCAAGATCGCGCTCGAAGCGCTGCACAAGCGTCTTGCCGAGGTGCAGCCCTATCGCGTGCTCGGCCAGTTCGATCAGCCCTATGCCCGCCGCACGAATGTCGCCGGCGTGCTGGCGGCGCCGGTCATGCTGTTCTGGAACATCGAGAAGAAATAGCGCCGGGGGCGTTCAAGCTGGCGAAGCCGTCGGGATGAAATGCGGCGTGGCATGCCAGACGAAGTCGCGGCTTTCGCCCGGCGCCAGCGTCAGGATGCCCGGCTTCTCCGCGAACTCGCCCTGCCAGCCGGCCGGGCTCGCCATACTGAACCAGGGTTCGATGCAGAGGAAGGGGGCGCCGGTCGGCTTCGACCAGATGCCGAGGTCCTTGTAGCCCTCCCAGCTCACGGTAAGGGCGCGAACCTCGCGCCCGGCCGTGTCGAAGGCTGCAAAGCGCACCGAACTGTTGGCGACGTCCGGGATCACGATCGCATCGTTGGCGAACAGCGCCTCCGCGAGCGGCAGCTCGGTGCCGTCGAAAGGCAAGGGGATCGGCGCGCCGAGCAGCCCGCCTTCGACGCCCAGGCCCGGTCCGGGCTCGGCGTGAATGAAGCTGAGGCGGTGGGCCTCCTTCGCGATGCCCTCCGCCAAGGGCCAGAGGAAAGCGGGGTGGGCGCCGACGCCGCAGATCAGCTTCGTCTCGGCCGGGTTGGTGACGCGCGTCGTCACCGAAAGCCTGTCGTCGGCGAGCTCGTAGATCATCTGCAATACGAAGCGGAACGGGTAGCGTACCAACGTCTCAGCGCTCTCCCGCAATTCCAGCACGGCGCGGTCCGCCGCTCGTTCGACCCATTGGAACAGGCTGTCGCGCGCGAAGCCGTGCTGCGTCAGATGATAGGACTGGCCCCCTAGGATCAGCGTGTCGTCGGTGAGCCGCCCGACGATGGGGAAAAGCACGGGTGTATGGCGCGGCCATTCCGGCCCGCCATGCCAGAGCAGCGGCCCGTTGGCATCGGACAACGCGATCATTTCGCCGCCCTGTGCCCGGATCGTCGCACGCAGCCGGCCGGAAGCAATTTCGTGGGTGTCCGTCATCGTCGTCTCCGCTGGCCGCCGCGATCTGGCAGATCGGTCCGCCCTGCATATCACGCAAGAGTGACACCGCATTCCCCGGAATCCATGCAAAAGCGGCATCGTTCTCCGCCGCGCTGCCAGGCAAGTAACGCGTTGCCGAAACGGGTCTTCTTAAGGTTTTTCCTTTCCTTGACCCCTCCTTCGCCCATGCCGATCCTGCCGGAGGCCCCGCAGGGCTCCAGGCGTGGTGTATCTCGCGCCGGGTTTCGTTCATGCCGTCAGGATTTCTGATGACCAGTATTGCCAATAGCCGCACCGCCGATCACGCGATCGACTCGCTCTTTCTCGAGCGCTGGTCGCCGCGCGCCTTCACCGACGAGGTCATTTCCGAAGCTGAGCTGAAGGCACTGTTCGAGGCGGCGCGCTGGGCGCCATCCTCCTACAACTCCCAGCCTTGGCGCTTCGTCTACGCCCGCCGTGGCACGGCACACTGGCAGACGCTGCTCGGCCTGCTCAACGCGTTCAACCAGTCCTGGGCGAAGAACGCCGCGGCCCTTGTCGTTGTCGTCTCGAAGGAGACCATGGCGGTGCCTGGCAAGGCCGAGGAAGTGCCGTCCTACAGCCATTCCTTCGATGCCGGCGCCGCCTGGGCCAATCTCGCCCTCCAGGCCGTGCGGCTGGGCTGGCAGGCGCATGGCATGGTCGGCTTCGACCGTGCGCGTGCGCTGACAGAGTTTAAGGTGCCTGCTGGCTACCGCGTCGAGGCGGCGGTCGCGATCGGCAAGCCCGGCGACAAGGCGCAGCTGCCGGAAGCCTTGCAGGCGCGGGAGACGCCCAGCCAGCGCAACCCGATCTCGGCGACCGCCTTCGAGGGCGCCTTCCCGGCCTGAATCGTGCGCACCTCTTGCCGCGGGGCGCGTTTCGCGCGATCTCGCGGCAAGCGCTGAAGGAGGCACGCCCTTGCCGATCACCCGCCGCCAGTTCGCCGCCGGCTCCCTCGTCGCGCCCGCTATTTTGCGAAGCGGGCGGGCCTTTGCCGCCGGCCGGCCGGTCACCGTCGCCTCGCTGCTCGGAGAGGCCAAGCCGGAGACCAGGATCTGGCGGCGCGTCGCCGAGATCCTGGCGCGCACGGCGCCGGGGCGCTTCGATCTGCGGATCGTGCCCAATGCCGCGCTCGGCGGCGAAAAAGAGGTCGCCGAGGGCTTACGCCTTGGCTCCATTCAGGCGGCGCTCTCGACAGTCTCATCCTTGTCCGGCTGGGTGCCGGAGGGGCAGATCCTCGACCTGCCTTTCCTTTTCCGGGATCGCGACCATCTCGGAAGGGTTCTGGCCGGCCCGCTCGGGGCCGAGCTCAAGGCGCGCTACGAGGCGCAGGGCTTCATCGTGCCGGGCTTCATCAACTACGGCGCCCGCCATCTCCTCGCCAAGGAGCCGTTGACGACGCCCGCTTCCGTCAAGGGCAAGCGCATTCGCGTCATTCAGAGCCCGCTCCACACCGCGCTCTGGTCCGGCTTCGGCGCTTACCCCACGCCGATCCCGATCCCCGAGACCTACAACGCCCTGAAGACCGGCGTGGTCGACTGCATGGACTTGACCAAATCCGCCTATGTCGGCTTCCGGCTGCATGAGGTCGTGCCGGTCCTGATCGAGACCGGCCATATCTGGGCTAGCGGCGTCGTGATGTTCGCTGCGCCGTTCTGGAAGGCGYTGACGCCGTCCGACCGCGAGGCGTTGGCCGCAGCTGTGGCCGAGGGAACCGCCTATTTCGACGAGCTCATGCTGGCTGACGAGGCCGCCTCTATGGCGAAGGCCGCT
Organism: Allobosea sp. 10L417; assembly: GCF_056395485.1. Taxonomy (NCBI): domain Bacteria; kingdom Pseudomonadati; phylum Pseudomonadota; class Alphaproteobacteria; order Hyphomicrobiales; family Alloboseaceae; genus Allobosea; species Allobosea sp. 10L417. The sequence goes on along the minus strand of NZ_JBFTJP010000003.1, from coordinate 278,305 downwards.
TCCGAAGGCGGCAGGACCGTGCCGGCCGAGGACCGCGCCGGCTGGCAGGACGGCGCCCGCAAGGTTTGGGCGAGCTTTGCCCCCCAGCTTGGCGGCATGGCCAGGATCGAAGCCATCGCACAAAGCGACTGATCACCGCATCGCAGGACGACAGCCATGCCGCTTTCGATCGACCATATCGTCATCGCCGTCGCCGATCTCGATGCGGCCATGCGGGACTACGCCGCCCTCGGCTTCACCGTGCTGCCGGGCGGCGAGCATCCGCGGGGCTCGCGCAATGCGCTCGTCGTGTTCGAGGACGGCGCCTATCTCGAGATCATCGCCTTTCCGCGGCCGGTGCCGGGTTTCCGCTGGTGGCAGGTGCTCGATAGCGCCGGGCCCGGCCTCGTCGACTATGCCGTTCTGCCGGATGATTTCGAGGCTGATCTCGCCCGCGCCCGCGCCACCGGCATCGTCATGGACGGCCCGATCGAGGGCGGCCGGCTCCAGCCGGACGGCACGCGCCTCGCCTGGCGCTCGGCACGCCCGCCCGAGCCGGACATTCCCTTCCTCGTCACCGACGTCACCCCGCGCGATCTGCGCGTCCCGACCGGTGCGGCACGTCGTCACCCGAACGGCGTCACCGGGGTCGCCGGCGTCACGGTTGCCGTTCAGGACCTCGCGGGTTCGACGGCGCGCTATCGTGCTCTGCTCGGCCGCGAGCCGGTCGCAACCGGCAGCGTTCCCGGACTCGGCTTTGGCCTCGCCCAGTTCCGCATCGAGCGACAGACCCTCTCGCTGGTGGAGCCGCGTGCGGCGGCCGCAGCCGCCCCGGCGGCGCATCTCATCGCCCGTGGCCAGGGCGCCTATGCGATTTCCTTCTATGGTCCGGACGACGCGGTGCTCGACGTCGATCCGGCCCATGGCGCCCGGCTGGAGATCGTCCGCGAGCCCTGAGCCGGCGGCGTCATTTTCCGGTCACGCTTGCGGGCGAGAGTGGCCCGTTACCTTCGAATAGTTCTATTTACGTATTAATAACAAAGGGTTGCCTCGAATCGCCTGACTGCCTATCTCTCTGCCGCGATCAGTGAATCAACCGACGGAGGACCGGAATGGGTGGAGTCACCGAGGTCGATGTCGCGGCCGCAATCGGCCGCATCGACAAGATCATCATTCAAGAAATCGTCCGCACCGGCGCGAGCCGGCCGGAGTTGCGCCGCGCGCTCGCTCTCGCCAAGGGGCCGGGCGATCTCGCCGCCGATGCGGCACTCCCGCCGCGCATGCAGCGCCTCGTCGATCTGCTTGGCGTCACATTGCCCGAACAGGGGCCACCGAGCCGCCTCCATGCCGCCATGAAGGGCCTCGATTGTGCGGCTTGATCAGGGGAGCGCAGAATCGTTGGAAACCGCCCGGGCAGGATCCGGCAGGCGGTGCTGACGGCTTTTTGTGTGGCGCTCCGCGATACTCGGCTGCCGCCTCTCACCCTGATCGAGCTGGCGGCGCAGGCGGTCGGTTCTGTCGACAGAGAGGTGGCGGATGCTCATCGCGGCGATCAGCCATGCCCTTGCGGCTGGCGGCCGCGCCTCCAGGCGGATCTGGAGGCGCGTCAGGCGGCGCTGGCGTTAAGCGCAGCGCCAGCTCCCCAGCCGAGCCTCGCCGGCATGGCCGTGCTCGGCCGGGCCTGATCTCGCATTTCGCGCGCAGGCCATGCTAAGCCGCTGCGAACCCTCGGAGCGGCATGCGCAACATCCTCATCATCGGCATCGGGGCCGGCAATCCCGACCATATGACGGTCGAGGCGATCGAGGCGCTGAACCGCGCCGATGTCCTGTTCATCCCCGACAAGGGTGAGGAGAAGGCGGCGCTGCGGGCCCTGCGCGAAGGCATCTGCACGCGCTTCATCCGCAAGCCGGGCTACCGCACGGTTCCCGTGGACATCCCGCGCCGGGTCGAGGCCGGCAGCGACTATCATGGCGTAGTCGACGATTGGCATGAGCGCATCGCTACGCGCTACCGCGCGTTGTTCGAGGCCGAGTTGGCCGAGGGGCAGACCGGCGCGCTGCTGGTCTGGGGCGACCCCGCGCTCTACGACAGTACATTGCGCATCATGGACCGCGTCGCCGCCTCCGGCCTCGCCATTGACTGGCAGGTCTATCCCGGCATCAGCAGCGTCCAGGTGCTGGCTGCGCGCCACCGCATTCCCCTCAACACGATCGGCGCGCCGATCCTGATCACCACCGGGCGCCGGCTGGCGGCAGGCTTCCCGGCCGACCAGGACAGCGTCGTCGTCATGCTCGACGGTGAGCAGACCTTCACGAAGATCGATCCGTCTGAACTCGATATCTACTGGGGCGCTTATCTCGGCACGCCCGACGAGATCCTGCGTGCCGGGCCGCTCGCCGAGCTCTCGGCCGAGATCACCAGCGTCAGGGCTGCGGCCCGTGCCCGCCACGGCTGGATCATGGATACCTATCTGCTGCGCCGGCGCTCTGCGGCTTGACGCAGCGCCCCTCATCCGCCATCGCTCCCGCGACCTTCCAAGCGCCGGAGCTGCCCGATGTCCCTCGCCGATCTCGCCGCCACCATCGACGCCGCCTGGGAGAACCGGGCCGAGATCGGCGTTTCGACCAAGGGCGCCGTGCGTGACGCTGTCGAGCAGGCGATCGAGATGCTCGATGCCGGCCAGGCTCGTGTCGCCGAGAAGCAGGGTGCCGACTGGGTCGTGCATCAATGGCTGAAGAAGGCGGTGCTGCTCTCCTTCCGCCTCACCGACAACGTGATCATGGCCAACGGCCCGGGTGAGGGCGTGTTCTGGGACAAGGTGCCGTCGAAGTTCGAGGGCTGGGGCGAGAACCGCTTCCGCGCCGCCGGCTTCCGCGTCGTGCCGCCGGCCGCCGCGCGCAAGGGCTCCTTCATCGCGTCGGGCGTCGTGCTGATGCCGTCCTTCGTCAACATCGGCGCCTATGTCGATAGCGGCACCATGGTCGATACCTGGGCGACGGTCGGCTCCTGCGCCCAGATCGGCAAGAACGTGCATCTTTCGGGCGGCGTCGGCATCGGCGGCGTGCTCGAGCCGCTGCAGGCCAACCCAACCATCATCGAGGACAACTGCTTCATCGGCGCCCGCTCCGAGGTCGTCGAGGGCGTGATCGTCGGCGAGGGCTCCGTGCTCTCGATGGGCGTCTTCATCTCGGCCTCGACCAAGATCGTCGACCGCGCCACCGGCCAGGTCCATATCGGCAAGGTGCCCCCCTATTCGGTGGTGGTGCCGGGTTCGCTGCCGGGCAGGCCCTTCCCGGACGGCACGCCGGGTCCGGCGCTCTCCTGCGCCGTCATCGTCAAGACGGTCGATGCCCAGACCCGTTCCAAGACCGGCATCAACGAGTTGCTCAGGGACTGAGGCGTCGGTCGCGACGCGTCATGCTCGGACCTGACCCGAGCATCTCCTCAACGCGATTCTCGGGCCTCAGCTCCGCTTCGCCCGAGAATGACGGAAAGCCGGGATACCTCACCCCACCGGCGAGGGCGCGCCGGTTCCCTGCGGATAGGGTTCGGGCGGCGAGTCCGCGGCCGGCGGGGTCGCCGTATGGGCGTCGGCCAGTGCGTCGCGCAGCTTCTGCTCCTGCGTGCGGTCGAGCGAGGTCTTGAGCACGGTGCCGCCCGTGCCGCGGATCGCCTCCAGCACCTTGTCGCCTGTCACCTTCTTGACCAGCACGAAGAGCGCGGCATTGCCGGGCCGCAGGCTGCTCGACAGATCCTTCATGAACTTGTCGTCGACGCCGTAATCGGTCAGGGCGCCGCCGAGCGCGCCGGAAGCCGCGCCGAGCGCCGCGCCGAAGATCGGCATCAGGAAGATCGCGCCGATCAGGAGCCCCCAGAACGAGCCCGAGAGCGCGCCCATCGCCGTGGTGTTGAGCAACTGGTTCAGCTTCACCTTGCCGTCTTCATGCATCACCGCGATGGCGGCATCCCCGATCTCGATCAGATATTCCTTCTGCAGGCCGATGAGCTTCTGGCGCATCTCTTCGGCGCGGGCCTCGGTCGGATACACGATGACGACGAGATCGGACATGGCGTGAACCTCTTGCTGCGAATGGTGGCATGCTGGCCCGTGCAGGTGACAAGCACAAGGCAACGCGCAGCATCGCTGTCGGTTCCGCCAGGGATCGTTTTCAGCTCAGGTTGTTTCAACCTGATCCGATACTGGCCCTACTCGCCGCCGACCACCTCGGCCGCTTCGATCGCCCGGCCGCGCAGGGGGAGTTGTTTCATGCGTGCGAGCGAGATCAGGGCGCAGCCGAAGCCGAGGCTCGCTGCGCCGAAGACATAGCGGAACAGCGTCACCATCGTCTCGCGATCGACCGTGCCGAGCTTCAGCGCCTCGGGCGAGAGCTGCGCGGAGGGGCCACCGACGCCGCCGAGCACGATCGCGCCGAAGATCGCGACGATGAGCGCGCCGCCGATCTGGCGGAAGAAGTTGGCCACTGCGGTTGCCGTGCCGAGCTGATGCGAGTTCACGGCATTCTGGATCGAGACGGTCGCGACCGGCAGCAGGGTGCCGAAGCCGATGCTGACGACGGCGAGGATCACGGAGAAAGCCGACAGCGGAAGCTGCCCCGAGAAGGCGGACAGCCCGGCCGTGCCGACAAGCGCGACGAAGAGCCCGGCCAGCGGCACGCGCTTGTAATTCGTCAGATGCGACATCGCGCGGCCGGAGCTCAACGCGCCGACCACCGTCCCGCAGGTGAGCGGCAGGAGGCCGAGGCCGGAATGCGTGGCGCTCATCCCCATCACCGTCTCGAAATAGAGCGGCAGATAGATCGTCAGGCCGATGAAGGTGCCCATGCCGAAACCGGCTGCGACGGTGCCGCGCCGCACGACGCGGTTGCCGAGCAGGTCGAGCGGAATCAGCGGCTCGGCGGCCGTCCGCAGGCGCCAGGCGAAGAGCGCCCAAAGCACCAGGGATATGCCGACCAGCCCGGCGATCGGCAGGGAGCGCCAGGGATAGGCGGTGCCGCCCCAGGACAGGGCGAGCAGCAGCGATACGGTTCCCAGCGTCATCAGCAAGGCGCCGAGCACGTCGAGCTTGTGGGGGCGCTCATGGCGCGGGAGGCGCTTCAGCGCCGAGCTCGTCATCCAATAGGCCACGAAGCCGAGCGGGACGTTGATCCAGAAGATCACCGACCAGTTCAACTGCTCCGCGAGCACGCCGCCGAGGACCGGGCCGAGGAGGGAGGACGACATGAAGACGCTGGCGAAATAGACCTGATAGCGTCCGCGCTCCTTGGGCGGCACCATGTCGCCGACGATGGTCTGGGCAAGCGCGATCAAACCGCCGCCGCCGAGCCCCTGGATGAAGCGCGCCAGCACCAGCAGCCAGAGCGACGGTGCGAGCGCGCAGGCGATCGACCCGATCACGAAAACGACGATGCCGGAGAGCAGGACCACCCGCCGCCCATGGATATCGGCGAGCTTGCCATAGAGCGGTGTCACGGCGGTCGAGGACAGCAGGTAGACGGTGACGACCCAGGACAGATGCGTGACGTCGTTGAGTTCGCGGCCGATCGTCGGCAGCGCGGTGGCGACGATCGTCTGGTCGAGCGCGGCCAGGAACAGCGCCAGCATGACGCCGATCAGGATCGAGCGGATATCGGCAGGTGTCAGCGATGCGGCCTGGGCCGGTGCGTCGAGCCGCTTGTCCATGGAAACCGTGTTTCAATCTGCATTTTGAGAATGACGGAAATTAGTGCTGGCGTGAGCCATGCGCCAGCCGCGTGTTGTCGGGGCCGCTCTGCGATGGGGGCGGAGCGGCTGCGATCTTCTTTAGGCTAGCTGGCGCAATGCAGCGCGCAGCGCCTCGGTCAGTCCCCAGGCAATGCCGCCTCGACGGCGGCGTGGCTGCTCTGCCAGATCGGGAGAGCGGCGGCGAGCACCAGCAGCGTGGTCGCGAAGGGAACGCTCGCATCCTCGTTCATGTCGATGGCATGTGGGGCGCGCCGGAGCGAGTCAAGCGGCACCCGCGGCGGGTGACCGGCCGGGTTGACGCTGAGGGTGCCGAGGCGCGCTATGGTAGGTAAACCGGAAACGGCGAAAGGAGGTTCGCGATGCCGCTGCTGGCCGCCGAGAATGTGATGCTGGTCGTCATCGATTTCCAGACGCGGTTGATGCCGGCGATCCATGACGGCGATAAGGTGCTGCTCAATGCAGGCCGTCTCGCCGAGGCGGCGCGCCTGCTCGATATCCCCGCGGTTCTGACGGAGCAGAATCCGCGCGGCCTGGGCACGACGGTGCCGGAACTGGCCGGGGCTGGTCCGGTCGTCACCAAGATGAGTTTCGACGCTTGCGCGGAACCCGCCTTCCTCGATGCCGTCGCAGGAGATCATGAGCTGGTTATCTGCGGCTGCGAGGCGCATGTCTGCGTCGGCCAGACCGTGCTCAGCCTGCTCGATCGCCGCCGGCGGGTGGTCGTCGCCGCGGACGCGATCGGCTCGCGCGTCCCGGAGTCGCGCGCGATTGCGCTGAACCGCATGGCGAGCCATGGCGCCGAGATCGTCACCACCGAGATGGTGCTGTTCGAATGGCTGCGGACGGCGGACCATCCGCAGTTCCGGCCGGTCTTGAAGCTGATCCGGTGACGGCCCCGTCTCGGCTCAGAGCGGCTTCTTGATCGCCTTGGCGATGACGCCGACGATGCCCTCGCGGAAAAGCAGCACGCAGACCACGAAGACCACACCTTGGACGACGGTGACCCAGGCGCCGAGCGTGGCGAGGTAGTTCTGCATGGCGACGATGACGAGCGCGCCGACGATCGGGCCGAACACGGTGCCCAAGCCCCCGACCAGCGTCATCAGCACGACCTCGCCCGACATCGACCAGTAGACGTCGGTCAGCGACGCCAGCTGGAATACGATCGCCTTGGTTGCGCCCGCGAGTCCCGCGAGCGTCGCCGAGAGCACGAAGACCGCCAGCTTGTATTGGTTGGCGCGATAGCCGAGCGAGATGGCGCGGGGCTCGTTGTCGCGGATCGCCTTGCAGACCTGGCCAAAGGGCGAGTGGATGATGCGGTAGATCAGCAAGAGGCCGATCATGAAGATCGCCGCCACCAGCCAATAGAGCACGCGGTCGTCGGCGAGGCTGATCAGGCCGAGGAACTTACCGCGCGGCACCGCCTGGATGCCGTCCTCGCCGCCGGTGAAGCGTGGCGCCTGCAGCGAGAAGAAGAACACCATCTGGGCGAGCGCCAGCGTGATCATGGCGAAATAGATGCCCTGGCGGCGGATGGCGAGCGCGCCGAAGACGGTGCCAAGCACGGCGGCGATTGCCGTGCCGAGCAGGATCGCGAGCTCCGGCGTCAGGCCCCAGTTCTTGGCGGTGTAGGCGCTGACATAGCTCGCCATGCCGAAATAGGCGGCATGGCCGAAGGAAAGGAGCCCGCCATACCCAAGGAGAAGGTTGAAGGCGAGTGCGAACAGCGCGAAGCACAAAACCTTCATCACGAAGACGGGATAGGCGACGAAGGGCGCGACCACGAGCACCGCGGCGATGGCGATGAACAGGTTGCGGTGCAGGCGCGCCGTGCTGTCGTCGGTCTCGGTGACGACGGCGGCAGCCGGGGTGTCGCTCGAGGCAAGGTCGGTCATGAGATTGTCCCTCGCTCGCGTCAGGCCTGACGGCCGAACAGGCCGGCGGGCTTCACCAGCAGCACCAGCACCATGATGATGAAGATCACGGTCGCGGCCGCTTCCGGGTAGAACACCTTGGTCAGGCCCTCGATCACCCCAAGCGAGAAGCCGGTGACGATGGCACCCATGATCGAGCCCATGCCGCCGATGACGACGACAGCGAAGACGACGATGATCAGGTCTCCGCCCATGTTGGGATTGACCGAATAGATCGGCGCTGCAAGCACGCCGGCGAAGGCCGCGAGCGCAACGCCGAAGCCATAGGTCAGGGTCACCAGGAGCGGCACATTGATGCCGAACGCCTGGGTCAGGGTCGGGTTCTCGGTTGCGGCGCGCAAGTAGGCGCCGAGTTTGGTCTTCTCGATCAGGAACCATGTGCCGAGGCAGACGACGAGAGATGCGACGATCACCCAGCCGCGATAGTTCGGCAGGAACATGAAGCCGAGATTCTGGCCGCCGGCGAGCTGCGGCGGAATGGCATAGGGCAGGCCTGAGGAGCCGTAATAGTTGCGGAACACGCCCTGGATGATCAACGCCAGCCCGAAGGTCAGCAGCAGCCCGTAGAGATGGTCGAGATGGGCGATGCGCTTGAGCAGCAGCCGCTCGATCGCGATACCGGTCGCACCGACGATGATCGGCGCCAGCAGCAGCGCTGCCCAGTAGTTGATGCCGAGATAGTTCAGGCACATCCAGGCGACGAAGGCGCCCATCATGTACTGGGCGCCATGGGTGAAGTTGATGATGTTCAGGAGCCCGAAGATCACCGCCAGCCCGAGGCTGAGGATCGCGTAGAACGAGCCGTTGATCAGGCCGAGAAGAACCTGGCCGAACAGCGCCTGGGGCGGGACTCCAAGAAGTTCGAACATGCGGGGCTCAGATCATCTGGATGTCTTCATGGAACCTCGTCCGTCATTCCGGGCGCAGCGAAGCGCAGGCCCGGAATGACGTCGGAGGGTTCGAAGCCCGGCCGAGCCGGGCTTCAGTGGCTCACTTCTTGACGAGCGGGCACTCGCTCTCGGAAAGCGGCTGGAAGGCCTGCTCGCCCGGCAGCACGGCGATCTGCTTATAGTAGTCCCACGGGCCCTTCGACTCGGAGGGCTTCTTGACCTCGTAGAGATACATGTCGTGCACCTTGCGGCCGTTGATGCGGATGGTGCCCTTGCCGAAGAGCGGGTCGTCCGTCGGCATTTCCTTCATCTTGGCCATGACCGTGGCGCTGTCCTTGCTCTTCGTGGCCTCGACCGCCTTGAGGTAGTGCAGCATGCCGGAATAGACGCCCGCATGGACCATGGTCGGCTTCTTGCCACCGTTGAGCTTGGCGAAGCGCTCCGACCAGGCGCGGGTCTGATCGTCGTGATCCCAGTAGAAGGCTTCCGTCAGGACCAGGCCTTGCGCCGCCTGCAGGCCGAGCGCGTTGACGTCGCTGATGAAGGTGAGCAGGCCGGCGAGCTTCTGGCCGCCCTGGGTGATGCCGAACTCACTCGCCTGCTTGACCGAGTTGATCGTGTCGCCGCCCGCGTTCGCCAGCCCGATGACCTTGGCCTTGGAGGCCTGCGCCTGGAGCAGGAAGGACGAGAAGTCGGTGCCCGGGAACGGCGTCTTCACCGAACCCACGACCTTGCCGCCGGCCTTGGTGATCACGGCCGTGGCGTCGCGCTCCAGCGCATGGCCGAAGGCGTAGTCCGCGGTCAGGAAGAACCAGGTGTCGCCGCCGGCCTTCACCATGGCGCCGCCGGTGCCCTGCGCCAACGCGTAGGTGTCGTAGGTCCAGTGGACGGTGTTGGGGCTGCAGGCCTTGCCGGTCAGGTCCGACGAGCCGGCGCCCGAGTTGATGTGGATCTTGTTTTTCTCCTTGGTGATCTGGCTGACCGCCAGCGCAACCGAGGAGGTCGGCACGTCGAGGATCAGGTCGACGCCGTCCTGATCATACCATTGCCGGGCGATGGTCGAGCCGACGTCCGGCTTGTTCTGGTGGTCGGCCGAGACGATCTCGACCTTGATGCCCTTATCGGCGGCCTTGAAGTCCTCGACCGCCATGCGCGCGGCGATGACCGAGCCTTCGCCCGAGAGGTCGGCATAGAGGCCCGAGCGGTCGTTCAGCACGCCGGCTTTGACCGAAATCTGCTGGGCCAGTGCCGGGCTGGCCATCAGGGCGGCGAGCGCGGTCGTTGCAAGAATCGTCTTCAGTTTCATCGTCGTTCTCCCTGGTGTGGTTGTCGGCATTTCGCCGTGTTCTTGGCCGCGCGATGCCGGCATCCGGGCGAAGCCCGTCAAACTCCGAGATAGCGGTGCAGCTTCTCGATATTGGCGTCGAGCTCGGCGTTCGGGATCATGTCGATAACCTTGCCCTGCTCGACGACATAGTGTCGGTCCGCCACGGTCTGGGCGAAGCGGAAGTTCTGTTCCACCAGGATGATGGTGAAGCCTTCCTGCTTCAGTTTTGCGATGGTGCGGCCGATCTGCTCGATGATCACCGGCGCGAGGCCCTCGGTGGGTTCGTCGAGGAGGAGCAGATGCGCGCCGGTCCGCAGGATGCGGCCGATCGCCAGCATCTGCTGCTCGCCGCCGGAGAGCTTCGTGCCCTGGCTCTTCAGCCGCTCCTTGATGTTGGGAAAGAGCGTGAAGATGGCGTCGAGGGAAAGCCCTCCCGGCCTGACCTGCGGCGGCAGCATCAGGTTCTCCTCGACCGAGAGCGAGGCGTAGATGCCGCGCTCCTCGGGCACGAAGCCGATGCCGAGCCGGGCGATGGCGCGCGAGGGCAGGCCGATCGTCTCCTTGCCCTCCAGCACGACCGAGCCCCTGCGCTTGCCGATCACGCCCATGATCGACTTCAGCGTCGTGGTCTTGCCGGCGCCGTTCCTGCCCAGCAGAGTCACGACCTCGCCGGGCGCGACGTCGAGATCGATGCCGTGCAGTACATGCGATTCCCCGTACCAGGCCTCGAGCCCGCGCACCTTCAGCAGCGGAGCGTTGCCGGCCGCCGTCGCAGGGGCCTTCGCGGCTTCAGTGGTGGCCATGTCCGCCTCCCGAGCCGATATAGGCCTCGACCACGCGGGGGTCCTTCGAGACGGTGGCGTAGTCGCCCTCGGCCAGCACCTGCCCACGCGCCAGCACGGTGATGCGGTCCGACAGCGAGGCGACAACCGAGAGGTTGTGCTCGACCATCAGGATGGTGCGGTTCTTCGAGACCTTGCGAATCAGGGCCTCGATGCGCTCGACATCCTCGCGGCCCATGCCGGCCATGGGCTCGTCGAGCAGCAGCATCTCCGGATCGAGCGCCAGCGTCGTCGCGATCTCGAGTGCGCGCTTGCGGCCGTAGGAGAGCTCGCCCGCCGTCAGGGAGAGGAAGGGCGTGAGACCGACCGCGTCGACGAGGCTCCTCGCCTCATCGTCCAGGCTCCTCAGCGTGCGCTCCGAACGCCAGAAATCGAAGGAATCGCCGCGCTTGCGCTGCAGGGCGATGCGGACATTTGTCAGCACCGAGAGCTGCGGGAACACGGCCGAGATCTGGAACGACCGCACCAGCCCGAGCCGTGCGATCTCCGCTGGCTTCTCGCGCGTGATGTCGCGGCCGTTATACATGATCGTGCCGCGCGTCGGAGGGAGGAACTTGGTCAGCAGGTTGAAGCAGGTCGTCTTGCCGGCTCCGTTGGGGCCGATCAAAGCGTGAATCGAGCCCCGCCGGACATTGAGGTCCACGCCGTTCACAGCTGTAAAGCCGGCAAATTCTTTGGTTAGACCTGACGTCGAAAGAATATTGTCCTCAGGCATGCCGGTTGCCAGCCCTCATCAGCTTAATCATTCTTGCTTGTGCGGTTCCCCTTGCATGGCATGCTGCACCGCGCCGCGAACATAAGTCAACGATCCCGGGGCCGGAAGCGGCGCGCGGAAGGGACATCTCATCCCTTGGTCTTATTCCGCCGATCTCCTGCAAATGGAGGATGTCGCGCTCGGCCGCGTCGCGCGATGTTGCCAGCTCCGGACAATGCTCCGGAAAATCCGTTTGAACCTGCGGCAGGGGAGGCGCGACCAAGGGGTATTCTGGTTTACCGTTGGGAAATGTTGCGGTAAAAATGCCCATTGGCCTTCGTTTTCGTTGTCAGTCGACCAATCGTGTGGCCCTTGTCGGGAGCTTCGCGGCCAGAGGGTATGTGCCGCTGAATTGGGGGGAGGTTGTCGTGAACTTCGCGTCTCTGGTTTCGGTGTTCCAAGCCCGCTTGGCTTCGACCTTTGCGCTGGTGCTCTGGGCCATTGCCTTGGCTTCCCCTGGCCTTGCGGCCGCGCCGGAGCGGCGGGTCGCATTGGTGATCGGCAACAGCGCCTATACGGCGGTGCCGCCTCTCGCCAATCCGATGCGGGACGCCAAGGGCGTCTCGGCGGCGCTGAAGCGCCTCGGCTTCGAGGTTGTCGAAGGCTACGATCTCAAGATGGAGGAGATGACGGGCATGGTGCGCGAGTTCGCGCAGAAGCTCGACGGCGCCAAGGCTGGCCTCGTCTACTATGCCGGCCACGGCATCGCCATCGGCGACGAGAACTATCTCATCCCGGTCGACGCTTCGCTGCGTTCGGAGGCGGATCTCGACTTCAGGGCGGTCAACGTCCAGCTGGTCCTGCGCCAGATGCAGCGCGACGAGCGCGTCAATATCGTCATTCTCGACGCCTGCCGCGACAACCCCTTCGCGACCCAGCTCGCCGCAAAGTCCCGCTCCGTCTCCCGCGGCTTGACCGCGATCGAGACCCAGTCGGCCTCGGGCATCCTGATCGCCTTCGCCACCGATCCGCGTGCGACTGCGCTCGATGGTGAGCGTGATGGCAACAGCCCCTTCACCTCCGCGCTGCTCAAGCACATCGAGACGCCCGAGGTTTCCATCACCACGGTGATGGACCGCGTCCGCGCCGATGTATGGGAAACGACGGGCAAGAAGCAGAAGCCCTGGACGAATTCCTCGATCATCGGCGAATTCAGGCTGAACCCGACGCTGAAGCTCGCCTCGGTCGATGCTTCGGCTGCCGCGACCAAGACCATCGATGCGGCCGTGCCGGTTCCGGCCATGCCGGCTGCGCCCTCCCTCGATCGCGCCCAGCTCGACGTGAAGACCTGGGAAGTCGCCGAGCGCGGTAATTCCGCGGCCGATTACCGCGCCTATCTCGATGCCTTCCCGTCCGGTCAGTTTGCCACCTTCGCGCGCAATCGCCTCGCCAGCCTCGAAGCGGCGAAGCCCGCTGCGAGCGCCACGGAGGCGCCTCCCGGCGTCACTGACGAGGCGCTCAAGAAGGAGGTCGGCACTGTGCAGACCGAGACGGCGATGAAGCTCGAGGCGAAGGATCGCCGCGAATTGCAAGCCCGTCTGCGCGTCGCCGGCTTCCAGCCCGGCAAGGCCGCCGCAACCTTCGGGCCGAGCCAGCGCAAGGCGATTCAGGAATGGCAGAAGTCGCGCAGCATCCCGGAAACCGGCTTCCTGACGGCCATGCAGGCGACGGCGTTGCGCGCCCAGAGCGAGCTTGCCTACCAACAGCTCCTGGCCGAGGAGCAGAAGGCGGCCGCCGAAAAGAAGACGCGGAAGGCTGTCGCGGATACACCGCAAGGCAGCCGCAGCACACGCAAGGTCGCCGATGAGGGCGAGGAAATGTACCGGCGCGATCTCGCTCGCGAGCGTGGCACCGCCAGCTCGGGTACGCAGCCGCGCGGCACAACCAGCACCGGCTATCAGGGCCGCGTCCGGACGCGTGAGAGTGATACCGGGGACAGCACGGGTGCCGCGATCTTCGGCGGCATCGTCGGCGGCGCTCTGGGCGGGGTGATCGGTGGCGGATTCCGCCGCTGAGGCGCCGTCTCCCGCTTATATCATCCGGAAGGCCGGCCCCTCGGGCCGGCTTTTTCTTTCTGTTGCAGCATGGTGGCCATGGCCTTGCGCGGCCTCGTCGTGCGGCTGCGGCAGGGCGGCGTCTGATGGGGAAGTGCCTGAGCCCTCAGCCCTGTTCCCAGCCGGCTCTGACCAGATCCGGCACGTCGCAATCCTGTTCGGGCCAGCCCACGCAGAGATAGGCGATCAGCTTCCAGTCGGGCGGTGCGTCGAGAGCTGCGGTGATCTCGGCGGGCTCGAGGATCGAGACCCAGCCGACGCCGAGACCGTGAATGCGGGCTGCCAGCCAGAACTGCGTGATGGCCGCGACGACCGAGTAGTCGAGCATCTCCGGCATGGTCCGACGGCCGAGGCCATGGCCGCGCTCGGTGCCATGGTCGCAGAACACGGCGAGTTGCACCGGAGCCTCGCGCAGACCTTCGAGCTTGAGGCGCGCATAGAGCGCGGCGCGCTCGCCCTCATAGGACGCCAGAGCCTCGACATTGCAGCGGCTGAAGCTGGCCTGTGCAGCTTCGCGCTGAGCCGGCTCCTCGACGGCGAGCCAGCGCCAGGGTTGCGAATGCCCGACGGAGGGCGAGAGCTGCGTCTGGGCGATGAGACGTTCGATGAGATCGGCGGGGACCGGATCGCGCCGGAACCGTCGGACATCGCGCCGCCAGCGCAGCAATTCCTCGAATTGCCCGGCGAAGGTCTCGTCGAAGGCCGGAGCCCGGCTCATCTTGCTTCCGCCGCCGCGATGGCATGGAAGAACGAACCTGTCACCAGCCTGCGCCGGCTTCCGGCCGGGGCAGGAGCCGAGCCATGCGGGTCCGTCACCACAGCGAATGGCGGATCCTCTCCCTGAGCGGCGATGCTGGCATAGTGGAACTCGTGCCCGGTCAGCGCGGAACCCGCCGGCCCGAGCGGTCCGTCCGCTTCCAGGATGGCGCGGCGATAGCCCAGATTCATCTTGCGCTTGGCGAAGGAGGTCTCGACCGAGAGCAGCCCGGCCATGGCATGAGCGACGCCGTCGGTATCGATCAAGCTGCGCCCGAGAACCATGTAGCCTCCGCACTCGCCATGCACGGGCCGGGTCTCGGCGAAGCTGCGCAGGCCGCCGAGGAAACCGCTTGCTGCCGCTATCGTGCCGGCATGGAGCTCGGGATAGCCCCCCGGCAGCCAGCAGGCGTCGCAATCCTCCGGCGGGGCCTCGTCCGCGAGCGGCGAGAAGGGCACGAGTTCGGCGCCCAGCGCACGCCATCCGGCCTCGACATGCGGATAGACGAACGAGAACGCGGCGTCGCGGGCGATTGCGATCCGCCGTCCCGGTGCGGGCAGCGGCGGGGTATCGCCATCGGCTGCGGCCATGGGAACGGTGTCGCCGGCTGCCGCTGCGATTGCATCGAGATCGACAGCAGCCGCGACGGCGTCGGCCAGCGCGTCGAGCCGGGCATGCAGGTCGGCGGTCTCGCCGGCCTGCACCAGACCGAGATGGCGCTCGGGCAGGATCAGGCTCGCCTCGCGTGGCAGCGCGCCGAGCACGGAGAGGCCAATGCGCTCCATGCCCTGCCGCACCAGCCGCTCATGGCGGGCGCTCGCGACTTTGTTGAGGATGACGCCGGCAATGCGGATGCGCGGATCGTAGGCTTTGCAGCCGAGCGCGACCGCCGCCGCCGACTGCGCCTGCCCGGAGACGTCGATGACGAGCACGACCGGCCAGCCGGTCCGTGCCGCGATGTCCGCGCTGGCGCCTGTATGGCCCTCAGGACCCGGCACGGCGTCGAACAGCCCCATGGAACCTTCGGCGATGACCATGTCGGCAGCGCGCGCCGCCTCGGCCGCGATCCGCCCGAGCAGGCGGTCCGACATCGCGTAGCTGTCGAGATTGGCGCTTGGCGCCCCGGTCGCGGCGGCGTGGAAGGCGGGGTCGATGTAATCGGGCCCGCATTTCAGTCCGCGCACGGTCAGACCGCGGCGTGCCAGCGCACGCTGCAGCCCGAGCGTGATCGTGGTCTTGCCGGAGCCGGAGCGCGGCGCGGCGATGAGCAGGCCGCGCGCGCTCACAGCCCGCCCCGCGGCCGGAAGCGGCGGTCGTAGTCGATCGAATAGAGCGCGCTTTCGCCGAAATCATCGGCTGCGAGCGCCGGCCCCACCAGGATCAGCGCGGAGCGTTCGAGTTCGCTGGCGCGGACCTTGACAGCGATGTCGGCGAGCGCCCCTTGCAGCACGGTCTCGTCCGGCCATGTCGCGCGGAACACCACCGCGACGGGGCAGTCGGCACCATAGAACGGGGTCAACTCCGCCACGACCTGCTCGATGACGTGGATCGAAAGATGGATGGCGAGGGTCGCGCCGGAGGCGGCGAAGGTCGCGAGCTTTTCCTTCGGCGGCATAGCCGAGGCGCGGCCGGACGTGCGCGTCAGCACCAGCGATTGCGCCACGCCCGGCAGGGTGAGCTCGCGCTTCAGCGCGGCGGCGGCGGCGGCGAAGGCCGGCACGCCCGGCGTCACCGTGTAGGGAATGCCTGATCGGTCGAGCCGGCGCATCTGCTCGCCACAGGCGCTCCAGATCGAGAGATCGCCGGAATGCAGCCGCGCCACGTCCTGTTCGGCGAGATGGGCGGCTTCCATCTCCGCGATGATCGCGTCGAGATCGAGCGGGGCGGTGTCGACGATGCGGGCGCCCGGCGGGCACCAGTCGAGCATAGCCGTCGGGATCAGCGATCCCGCATAGAGGCAGACCGGGCAGGCGGCGATGAGGTCGCGCCCGCGCAGCGTGATGAGATCGGGCGCGCCGGGGCCGGCACCGATGAAATGGACGGTCATAAGGGCGATGCCTTGCGGTTCTGCGCCGCCGTCATTCCGGGACGCAGCGAAGCTGCGAGCCCGGAACCCATGAGCACGTCACGGAACCAAAGAGGCGCGGGCAGCGATCGGTGCGGCAAACGCGGCAATGTCGAGTTCATGGGTTCCGGGCTCATGCCTGCGGCATGCCCCGGAATGACGGGGAGGTTCGGGTGCATCACGATACCGTCCTGGCCAGCGCGCAGGTGACGCGGCCCGTCGCGATGCGCGGCTGCACCAGCTGGCCGCCTGGGCCAGCTCCAGCCAGCGCCGCAGCCTCCGCCACCGAGCCGACGCCGTAGAGGGAAGCGATGCGGGTCGAACGCGTCGCGCAGGCGGCCTCGAAGCCCTTCAGCGCCTCGTCGGGTATGGCGACGAGCTCGGCCGCGCGGTCTGCCGCCGCGGCAATCATGCCGGCTTCCCCGACACGGCTCGCGAGCGTGGCGAAGCGCGGCGTCGCAGTGCCGCTGAGGCCGGCAATCGCCAGCGCTTCGTCCAGACAGGCCAGGATGTCGACTGCTTCCGTGCCGGGCCGGATGCCGATGCCGGCGACCAGGCGGCCGGCGCTCAAGGCTTCTCGACCCGCCATTGCGTCACCGGCATCGCCGGGCGCCAGCCATGCTTGCCGCCGACGGGGGCGAGCCGATCGATCGAGATGCGGCGCAGCGAGCCACCATGTTCGGCGTGTAGCGCCGCGAGCTTCGCTTCGCCCTCGATGGTGACGACATTGGCGACGAGCCGTCCGCCCGGCTTCAGCGCCGCCCAGGCCGCGACGAACAGGCCTTCCTCGGTCAGCCCGCCGCCGATGAAGACCGCATCCGGCGCCTCGCGCCCGACGAAGCCGGCGGGCGCCGCACCAACGACGGTCACGTCGAGGCCGCCGAGTTCGAGCTTGTTGCGCGCGATCCGCTCGGCCCGGTCGGCCCGAGCCTCGAAGGCGACAGCCCGGTTGCGGACATGGCGCTGGCACCATTCGACGGCGACCGAGCCGGAGCCCGCGCCGACGTCCCAGAGCAGCTCGCCGCCGCGCGGCGCCAGCGCCGACAGCGTGATGGCGCGGATCTCCGATTTGGTGATTTGCCCGTCATGGGCGAACCATTCCTCGTCGAGCCCGGGCGTCAGCGGCAGGATGCGCGAGTCGTGGGTCGCGGCAACCTCGACCGCGATCAGGTTGAGCGGCACGATATCATCGATGGCGAAGGCGTCGGCGCGGGCCTCGCGGATGCGCTCTTGCGGCCCGCCGAGCGATTCCATCACGACGATACGGCTCGCACCGAGGCCGCGTGCGACCATCAGCTCGGCGACGGCGCGCGGTGTGCTCTCGTCCCAGGAGAGGGCAAGGATGCGCGCATCGGGCTGGAGGTGCGGGACGATGCGGTAGAGCGTGCGGCCGTGCAGCGACACCAGCGCGCATTCCTCCTGCGGCCAGCGCATCCGCGTGCAGGCCATCGAGAAAGAGGAGAGCTGCGGGATGATCCGCATCTCCTCGGCCGGGATCGCGCGGCTCAGGCTGTTGCCGATGCCGTAATGGAACGGGTCGCTGGTCGCGAGCACGCAGACCTTGCGGCCGCGCTCCTTGAGGATCTGCGGCAGCGCGTTGCGGAAGGGTTGCGGCCAGGAGCGCAGCTCCCCCGGCACGGAGCCGACGAGCGCGATATGCCGCTCGCCGCCGAAGACGATCTCGGCCTCGTTCAACGCTGCCAGCGCTTCACGACAGAGGCCTGCGGAACCGTCCTCGCCGAGGCCGATCAGCGAGAGCCAGGGCGCCGGCGCTTCGCCGCTCGACAGAGCATCCGATTCACGCAAAACTGTCGACATGACCGTCCTCATCCTTGGCGGAACGACTGAAGCTGCTGCGCTTGACCAGCACTTGGCTGATCAGGCTCCCGATATTCGCGCCATTATCTCGCTGGCGGGGCACACCGTCGATCCCCGCCCGACCAATCTGCCGGTCCGCACTGGCGGCTTCGGCGGCGTCGAGGGCTTGAGGCGCTATCTGGTCGAGGAAGGCATCGTCGCCGTCGTCGATGCGACCCATCCCTTCGCCGCGATCATGCCCTTCCATGCCGAGCATGCCTGCAAGGCCGAAGGCGTGCCGCTTCTGGCGATCCGCCGCGAGTCCTGGAAGCCGCGCGCCGGCGACCGCTGGAAATCCGTGCAGGATATCGAGGCTGCCGCGCAGGCGTTGGGCGACGCGCCGCGGCGCGTCTTCCTCACCGTGGGGCGCTTGGAACTGCCGGCCTTCGCCGACGCTCCCCAGCATCGCTATCTCGTCCGCGCCATCGAGCCGATCGGCGATCGCCTGCCGGTGCCGCATGTCGACGTTATCCAGCAGCGCGGCCCCTTCGACGTCGACGACGAGGAAGATTTGATGCGCCGCGAGGGCGTCGAGATCCTGGTCAGCAAGAATTCGGGCGGGCCGGCGACGGTCGGCAAGCTCGTGGCGGCGCGCCGGCTCTCCCTGCCGGTGGTGATGGTGGAGCGCCCGCCCAAGCCCGATGTCGAGACCGTCGATCATATCGATCAGGTCCTGCCCTGGCTGGTGGCGCAGGGCATCTTCGCGACCGAGCGCGGCGTGTAGACGTAAGGCGCGGCGCCCTCGCGCGCGATCAGGCGCGTGCTCGACGCGCCGATCATCACCAGCGTCGCCATGTCCGCCGTGCTCGCGGCAGCAACAGCCTCCGCCAGCGTCAGCACGCGCAGGTTTTCGTCAGGGCGCCCGACGGCGCGGGCGAAGAGCACCGGCGTTCCGGCCTCGCGCTGCTTGGCCGCCAGTTCCAGCGCCTTGCCGAGCTGCCAGGGCCGGGCCTTCGAGATCGGATTGTAGAGGCAGATCACCAGATCGGCGGCGAGCACAGCGTCGAGCCGCGCCGTCACCACATCCCAGGGCTTGAGATTGTCCGAGAGCGAGATCGCGCAGAAATCCCCGCCGAGAGGAGCGCCGGCCTTCGCGGCGGCCGCCAGCATCGCGGTGATGCCGGGTTCGACCCCGATGGGAATGGCCAGCCACGCCGCGGGGCCGGCTTCCAGCGCCTCGAACACCGCCGCCGCCATGGCGAAGACGCCAGGATCCCCGCCCGAGACCACCGCGACTGTCCGGCCTTCCGCCGCCAGCCGCAGGGCGTGCGAGGCGCGCTCGACCTCGACGCGGTTGTCCGAGGCGTGCTTGGTCAATCCGGCCCGCTCGGGCACCCGGTCGACATAAGGGCCGTAGCCGACAATGTCGGTTGCGGAGTCGAGAGAGGCCTGCGCCGCTGGCGTGATCCACTCCGGCGTGCCCGGGCCCAGGCCGACGATGGTGAGCGAGCCCGTCACAGGCGCCGTCCCTCGCCGGGCACCAGCACCATGGCGAAATAGGGCGCCTCGTCATCGGCCTTGTCGGCGAGGCGCGCCACCACTTGCCGCGCCATCGTCGCCCGCTCGACATAGATCGCTCGGCCCGCCAGCCCGGCGGCCGCCAAGGCACGGCGCACCTTCGGGAGATTGCGGCCGAGCTTCATGATGACGGCGGCGTCGGTATCGGCCAGCCGTCGCGCCAGCTCCGCCTCCGGCAGCGTGCCCGGCAGCACGGTCATGACGTCGTCGCCCCAGGTGATCGGCGCCCCGGCTTCGCCCCAGGCGCCGGTCATGCCGGTGACGCCGGGCACCACCTCGGTCGGAAAGCGCTGGGAGAGCCGCCGCCACAGATGCATGAAGGAGCCGTAGAAGAACGGGTCGCCATCGCAGAGCACGGCGAGCGACCGCCCGGCCTGCATCTCCGCCGCCAGACGTTCCGCTGCCTCCTCGTAGAATGTCGCGATCGGCCCGTCATAGTCGGGCTCGCCGACATTGGCCTCGGTCGTGACGGGGAAGGCGAGTTCGATCTCGCGGGCCGGATCGGGCGCGATGATGGCGTCGGCCGTGCTGCGGGCATTGCCGCGCCGGCCGCGCTTGCAGAAATGCACGAGACGATCGGCCGAAAGGATGATCTCGCGCGCCCTGACCGTCATCAGGTCCGGGGCGCCGGGCCCGAGGCCGACGCCGTAGAGCAGGGGCCGTTGTGTCCCGCTCATCGCCTATTCCTTGTCCTGCGCGAGCGCATTGACGGCCGCTGCCGCCATGGCCGAACCGCCGCGCCGTCCATGCACGACGAGGCACGGCACGCGCCCATCCTCCGCCAGCGCTGCCTTCGATTCCGCCGCGCCGACGAAGCCCACGGGGATGCCGATCACGGCCGCCGGCTTGGGCGCGCCGGCATCGAGCATTTCAAGCAAGCGAAAGAGCGAGGTCGGCGCATTGCCGATCACGACGATGGCGCCGGCAAGCCGGGACTTCCACAGCTCCATCGCGGCGGCGGAACGGGTCGTGCCCATCTCAGCCGCGAGCGCGGGGACCTGAGGGGCGTCGAGCGTGCAAATGACCTCGTTGCCGGCCGGCAGGCGCGCGCGCGTCACGCCATTGGCGACCATCTTGGCATCGCAGAGGATCGGCGCGCCGCTCCTGAGCGCGGCCTGTGCGGCTTTCGCGAAATCCGCCGACATCTCGACGTCACCGGGCAGGTCGGTCATGCCGCAGGCATGGATCATCCGCACGACGACGCGCTCGGCCACACCGTTGAAGCGGGCGAGATCAGCTTCCGCACGGATGATTGCGAAGGAGCGCTCATAGATCGCCGCCCCGTCCTGAATGTAATCGTATGCCCTGCTCAACCCTGCGATCCCGTTGAACGCGCGACATTGGCCAGCCGCGCGTGAAACTCTTCTCCCGGCTGCAATCGCGCCAGCAGCGTCGAAAGGTCAAGCGTCGCGACCGGCTTGTCCCGCGCCGTGCCGCCGAACACGACGTCGTAGCGCCCGTCACGCCCGACCAGAGTGAGATCGGTGGCCGCCGGATGGGCGCAGGATTTGACACAGCCGGAGACATGCAGCGTCACGCCTCGCGCGAGCAGATCGGCGGCCGCGTCGGCGAGGATAGCCGCATCCGCCGTTGCCGGTGCCTTGGCGCGCGAGCAGGCGGGGCTGCCGGCGCAGGCCTGCACGGAAAGGCGCGGATCCTCTTCCCGCGTGATCAGGCCGAGGCCGTTCGCCCGTGTCATCAGCTTGTCGGCTTCGGCGCGGCGGAGATTGCGGAAGGCAAGCCCTCGCCAGGGCGAAAGCCGGATGTCGCCTGCGCTGGTCTCAATATCGGCGCCGAGCTTGTCGAGGGTGGCCGCATCGCACCGGCCGAAGGGTAGGCCGATGACCGCCGCGAACCGGTCCTCCCCCAGAGCGAGCAGCCCGGCGCGCAGCCCCCGGGGGCGGTAGGCATGTGCAGGCGCTTCCGGGAGCGTGCTCAGGCCGGTCAACCTCTCGGATGGCAGGTCGCGCAGGCGGCGGATACGGTCGGGAGCGGCGCTGCGCAGCGCTGCGAAGCCGCGCAGGATGGTGTCAACCGTCGCTGCGGCATCCGCTTCGGGGATTGGCCCACGCCACAGATGGTCCGCCAGACACAGGGTGACACCCCCGGCCCCGACGCCGACGATTCGGATGTCGGCTGAAAGGCTGTCCAGAGCCTGCGTGCCGCCATCATCGACGATAACGCTGAGCTTGGCCGGCAGGCCGGGAATCCTGCGGGCGCGCAGCTCGATCTGCCCGGCCAATGCGGCTGCGTCGATCAGGCCGTTCGAATCGCTGCCCGCCAGCGGCGAGACCAGCGTCAGCCGCTGTGGTCCATCACCCGCATGCTCATCGACGAGATGCTCCGCCAGCAGGCGCTCGACCAGCGCCGGATGGCTCGCGGGCGTCACCCCCCGGATTTGCAGATTGGCGCGGGCGGAGATTTCGACGAGTCCGTTGCCGTGCTCGGCTGCCAGAGCCGCGATCCGCCTCAGTTGTGAAGGTGTCAGCATCGCGCCGGGCGGATGGAGGCGCACCAGCCAGCCGTCGCCGGTCTCCATCGGCCTGAGGGTGCTCGGGCACCAGCCGCGTCGCAGCGCTTCCTTTCCGGCCTGCGGCGCTTTTTGCGGGAGCGCGCTCATTCCGCCGCCTCCCGCGCCAGGAAGGCGCCGACCGAGTTGCGCCGGCTGGTCCAGAGGCCGCGTCGCGCCGCCTCGGCCAGTCGCGAGCGGATCGAAGCGGCGGCCGGCGCATTGGCGCTTTCGAGAGCGGACCAGATCTGCGGATCGGCGCAATAGGCCTGGAAGACCGCTTCGAACAGCCCGTCCGCGACGGCCTCCGTGCTCGCCGCGAAGACGAAGAGCGTATCGACCGCCTCGGCCAGCTCCGCCGCCCCGCGCCAGCCATGGGCGAGTTGGGAAGCGATCCAGCGCGGATGCGTCAGCCGGCCGTGCACGATGCGAGCGATGTCCTCGGCCAGCGTCCGCGCCTTCGGCGCTTCGGGGTTCGAGCTGTCGAGGCTGTAGAGGGCAGGATCGGCGCCGAGCGCCTTCGCAGCTGCCGCGAGCCCGCCGATCACATCGGCGGCGCTGCTGGCTTCGAGAATGTCACGCCCGGCGGTGTCACTGACATGGATGAAAGCGTCGGAAGCCTTGATGCGGTCGATAAAGCCGGGGTCGGCCGTGGCCATGCCTTCCGGGCCGCCATAGGCATGGTCGGAGGCGGCGAGATAGGCGGCCCCCAGCTCCTGGCGCTCGGTCCAGTCGCCGTCGAGCGCTCGGTCCGCCATGGCGGCGCCATAGCGGCCGGGAGCCGCACCGAAAATGCGCGCGCCATGCCCGCCGCGGCGGCGGGCAGCGGCCGGCTCGTTCCAGTCGTCGGGCTCGTCCAGCGCGGCGACAGCCCGCGCCGCCTGGTCGATCAGCGCGATCTGCCCCGGAAAGGTGTCGCGGAAGGTGCCGGAAATGCGCACGGTCACGTCGAGACGCGGATAGGCGAGCTTCGGCTGTGGCAGAATACTGAAACCAGTGATGCGGGTCGAGGCATTGTCCCAGAGCGGCTCGACGCCCATCAATGCCAGCGCATGGGAGATGTCTTCGCCGCCGGAGCGCAGCGTTGGTGAGGCCCAGAGGTCCATGATGATCCGGCGCGGATAGTCGCCATGATCCTGCAGATGGCGCGAGACCACAGCCTGCGCCGCCAGTTGGCCCAGCCGTGTGGCGGCGCGTGTCGGGATCGCGCGGGGATCGAGCGTCGAGAGGTTGCGCCCGGTCGGCAGCACGTCAGGACGGCCGCGATGCGGCGAGCCGGCCGGGCCCGGCGGAACGAAGCGGCCATCTAGGGAGCGCAGGAGGTTCTCGCGCTCGTTGCGGGCGGAAGCCGGGTCGGCGTCGGACCGACCGAAGACGTGCAGCCCGTCGCGGAAGGGCAATTCGGCGATGTCGCAGAGATGGGCGTCGAGCCGGGTCAGGGCCTCGCTCATCTCCATGTCGGCTGCGACGCCGCAGGAGGCCGCGAGCCCGCTCGCCTCGGCCCGCGCCCGGATTTCGCTGGCGACGAGGTCGGCGCGGCGCGGATCGAGCACCTGCGCCTGCGAGAACTCCTCGACGAGATCGCGCAGCAAGGCGGTTTCGCCGGCGTCCTCCGTCTCGGCCAGCGGCGGCGGGAGGTGGCCGAGGGTGACGGCCGAGAGCCGTCGCTTGGCCGGCGCCGCCTCGCCGGGGTCGTCGACGACATAGGGGTAGATCACCGGCAGCCCGCCGACGGCAAGGCGCGGCCAGCAGCCGGCCGAGAGCGCCACGGCCTTGCCCGGCAGCCATTCCGTGGTGCCGTGCGTGCCGAGATGGATCAGCGCGTCGATGGCCTCGGATTGGCGCAGCGCGAGGTAGAAGGCGAGGTAGGTGTGGCCGGGTGGCGCGTCGGGGTCGTGATAGCGCGCCTTGCGGTCGGGCGTGGTATCGCGCGGCGGCTGCAGGGCTACGGTGAGGCATCCATAGCGTACGGCGCGGAAGCGGAAGGCGCTCTCGCGGCAGGTGGGATCGGCTTCGGGCGCACCGTGGCTGGCAAGAAGGGACTCGCGCGCCGCAGCGGGGATGGTGGCGAGCCATTCGCGATAGGCCGTGAGAGGCATGGAGAGATTGGTTGGCCCGGCAGTCAGTGCGGCCATCAAGAGCGAGCCCTCATCCTGAGGAGCAAGGCGCGAGCCTAGCGTCTCGAAGGATGCTCCAGAGCGCGCTGGATCATCCTTCGAGACGCCGCTGCGCGGCTCCTCAGGATGAGGGTTGAGAGCGGCAACAGCGTATCCCACCCCCGCCAACAATTCCCGGATCGCCGTCACGCTGGCAGGCGTATCGAGCCCGACGGCGAAGCCGGCCCGGCCGCCGCGCGCGGGATAGTCCGACATCACCAGTGCCAGCTTTCGCTCGGCCGCCGGTCTCCGGGCGAGAGCGATCCAGCCCTTCGCCAAATCGGCAAGCGCAGAGATGCCCTCTGCATCCGGCACGAGCCGGCGGATACTGAGCCCGGTCGCCGGGTCGGTTGCTTCGGCCTTGAACGCCACCGGAATTGCCCCGATGCGCCCGTCGAATTCCGGCAGCGCCACCTGCATGGCGAGATCGGCGGCGGAGAGGCCACGCGGCGAGGCTTCCCAGGCTTCGCGCGGGCTGCCCACCGGCACGGCCTGCAGGATCGGGCAATCGGCGCCGTCGAGCACGAAATCCGCGCCTTCGCGAGCGGAGAAGGCGGTGCTGGTGACGATCAGCGCCGGCTTTCGCACTGCGATCAGCGCTGCGAGTTCGGCGGTGACCGCGGGGTCCTTCAGGCTGGTCACCGCGAGCGGGAGGGGTGCGAGGTCGCGCGCGGCGAGGGCGGTGGCGAGGGCCTCGGCCATGGCCGTGTCGCCAGCCGCGACGCCGGATCGGTAAAGCAGGATCGGGACGAGTGGTTTGTCGGCCGGGATCGTAGCGAGCGCGTCGAGCCATGGCAGGGGTTTGCCGTCGCTGCCGAGCGCGAAGAACGATGGCAGCGGGAGTGGCGTCAGGTTGGATGCTCTTGGCGCCCGCGCGATATATCCTGCGATCCGCCCCAGCAGCCGCCGCATGTTCTCGGCGCCGCCGCCCGCCTGGAAATAGGCTAGCAGTTCCGCCGCGAACTCAGCCGGGACGGTCGCCTGCTCGCCCAGTCTCGGATCGTCGCGCTCGTCGCCGGGGAGGATCGCGAGCGGAATGCCGCGCGCGCGGCAGGCGATGCCGAGCTGCTCGATGCCATAGCGCCAGTAGTCGAGCCCGCCGAGGCAGCGCACCAGCACGAAGCGGCATTGCGCCGCCGTCTTCTCGATCAACAAATCGACCGAGAGCGGATGTCTCAGCCGCCTGAGCGGAGCGAGCCGCACCGACAGGCTCTGTCCGTCATGCTCGCCCTTGTGGCGAGGATCCACGTCTTTAACACGACCTTCGATAGGGGAAGGCGTGGATGGTCGGGACAAGCCCGACCATGACGAGGGCGGTTCCGCGTCGACGCGGGCCGCCACCGCCAGCGCGGAGAGGTCGCTGTCGGTGAAGGAGAGCATGAGCACGTCTCCCGGCGGCAAGGCGAGATCGACGGCGTCCTCGCCGTCGTCGAGCCTGATCTCGCTGGTCGGGAGAAGATGCATCGGTCCGGTTTACGCCCCCGCGAGAGCCGCTTCCACGGCCGTGAGGTCGAAGCCCTTGAGGCCGATCACGGTGAGGCGCCCGTCGCGCGGCTCGCTCGCGCCCCAGGGGCGGTCGAAATGATGCCCGACGCGCCGGCCCACGCCCTGCACGACGAGGCGCATCGGCTTGCCCGGCACGGCGCTGAAGCCCTTCAGCCGCAGCACGCCCTCGGCTTCGGCGGCCTTGGCGACACGCGCCGTCAGCTCCTCCGGTGAAAGCCCCGCCGGCAGCGGCACGGCGACCGAGTCGAAATCGTCATGGTCGTGATCATGCTCGCCCTCGCCATGATGCGAGGGGCGGGCGGCGAGATCGCTTTCGGCCGCGGCACCCAAGCCCACGATCAGCGCCGGCTCGACCTTGCCATGGGCGGTCTCGACGATTTTGATCGCCTTGGGCAGGTGCTCGGCGATCTCGGCCTTGACCCGTGCGCGGCCGGCCTCGTCGACGAGGTCGCTCTTGTTGAGCAGGATAAGGTCGGCGCAGAGGATCTGGTCCTCGAATACCTCCTCCAGAGGGTTGTCGTGCTCGACGGAGACATCGGCCGCCTTCTGCGCCGCGAGCGCCTCGGGATCATCGGCGAACTGGCCATCGGCCACGGCCGGTCCGTCGACCACGGCGATGACGCCGTCGACGGTGACGCGGGCGCGGATTGCAGGCCAGTTGAAGGCCTGCACCAGCGGCTTCGGCAAGGCGAGGCCGGAGGTCTCGATCAGGATATGCTCGGGCGGGTTCGGCCGGTTCAGGAGCTTCTCCAGCGCCGGCACGAAATCATCGGCGACGGTGCAGCAGATGCAGCCATTCGGCAGCTCGACCACGTCCTCGTCGCTGCAGCCGGCGATGCCGCAGCCCTTCAGGAACTCGCCGTCGAAGCCGAGATCGCCGAACTCGTTGACGAGCACGGCGAGCTTCTTGCCCTGCGCATTCTCGAGGAGATGGCGCACCAGCGTCGTCTTACCGGCGCCGAGGAAGCCGGTGATGATCGTGCAGGGCGTCTTGCCCAGGTTCGTGGTTTGCGGAGCGTTCATGATGTCATCCTTGCTGGCGCGCCGGCAAAGGCGGCACGCGTGCGACCACGCCCTTGCGGAAGGACTGCGGCCGCTCTTTCCAGGGAACGATGCCGTTGGCGCTGGCGGCATAGGCCTCCGCCGCGCCGACGATCTCGTCGAGATGGGTGTCGGTGTCGAGGTCGCCGATCAGATAGGTCCATTTGCCATCGGCGCTGAGCGCGATGGTGCAGGGCCGCTTGCAGACGGCGAGGCATTCGACAGGCAGCACCGGGATGGTGCTGCCCTTTGCTGCGAGCTGAGCGGTGAGACGCTCCGCGAGCGCCAGCCCCGGCTGGTCGTAACCCTCCGGGAGATCGGCGCGCGCCCGCCTGCAGGCGGTGCAGACATGGATAGTGAGGTCGCCCTCGGACATGACTTGCCTTTCGCGCGGAGCCCGGAGGCTCCGCTGCCTTCAGCGCGCGAGCGCGGCGCGCCGGCTGGCCCAGGGCCAGAGCACGCCGACCATGAAGGCGGTGGCGAGCCAGAGCGCAGCCTGGATGCCGAGTGACAGAGCCGCGAAATGCGCCGCAACCTCGGCCGGCACCTTGCTCTCCGGCGCAGCCGGATGCGGGGCGCCGATCACATGCGGGAGCAGGATCACGACGACGGCCAGCAGCTTGAGCCAGGGCTGCTCGAAGCGCAGGAACAGGAAGAGCCCAAGCGCCGTGGCGATAGCGGTGACCAGCCACCAGAACTGCCGCTGCTCCAGCGCTGCGGAAGCCGCGCCCGGCAATTCCGGCGCGAGCCCCATCGCGGGGGCGAGCCCGAGCGCCAGGAAGCCGCAGGCGCCCCAGACCAGGGCGCTACGTTGGTCGATCGTATCGCCGGCCGCGATCATTCCCGCGAGCAGCAGCGCGGCGAAGCCGATTGCGGTCGCGATCGTCACTGCGCTGGTGAAGAGCGTGCGCTGGAGGCCGTCCTGCGGCTTCCATTCGGCATGGTCGTGGCCGGGCGCATCGCCAGCGGGGCCATGCGCGAGGATGATCTTCGCCTCGCCGTCGAAGGCGGCGAGCGTCGGCGCCTGCAGGCGCAACGCCGCCTCATAGGTCTCGGCCTTGAGGATCAGCGGGGTGGTGGTGACATGCTGGAGGGCGGCGACGATCAGCCCAGCCAGAAGCCCGGCCAGAATGCTGACCGTGAGAACACGCGTAACCATGGATGCTTTCCCTCAGTGGCAGGGGAAGGCGAGACCGTGGCGGGTATCGTGCCCGGCGTTGTGAACGTTCGTCGAGGCCGCGAAGCCGGTCGTGTAGATCAGCGCGACGCCGATCACGAGCGCGGCGGCGGCTGCCTTGACGCGTTCCGAGACGCTGAGTTGAGTGGTGGAAACCGAAGCGGTGTTCATGGGGCTCTCCGTGGCCGCCCCGCCGGCAGCCGGTTGGATCGTTGCGGGTCGACGGCAGGTCTCCTGGCTCGCGGGTCTGATGTTCCCCACCGCCTTCCCGGAGCGAGCGCTCCAGTGGCCGATGGCGGGAAACACCCGCTTACAGTTGCGGGGGCAGCCGCGGTATCTCACCGCGTTCCCTTTTCACCTCCTTGCGGAGGCACCGTCATGGACCATCATTAGCTATCGGCGTGCCGCTGTGCAATGCAGTGCGCCGTGGCAGAAACGTCATTCTCGGGCTTGACCCGAGAATCTCGTACAGGAAGAGGCTCGCCCTTTCGGATGGAGATGCTCGGGTCGAGCCCGAGCATGACGGCATAGGACTTTTCGATGGAATTGCCCCACCTCACCCTCGTCCTCGGCGGCGCCCGCTCCGGCAAGAGCCGCCATGCCGAGGCGCTGATCGAGGCTTGCCCGGCCCCCTGGAGCTACATCGCCACCGCCCAGGCCTATGACGACGAGATGCGCGAGCGCATCGCCGAGCATCGCGCACGCCGCCCGGAGGGCTGGCAGACCGTCGATGCGCCGCTCGATCTCGCCGAGGCCATCGCCGTCCGTCCGGCCGGCCGGCCCATCCTTGTCGATTGCCTGACGCTCTGGCTGACCAACCTCATCCTCGCCGAGCGCGATACGGCCGCGGCGCGCCAGGCCCTGATCGCCGCCTGCGAAAGCGTCTCCGCGCCGCTCGTGCTGGTCGGCAACGAGGTCGGCCTCGGCATCGTCCCGGAGAATGCGCTCGCCCGCCGCTTCCGCGACGAGGCCGGGCGGCTGCATCAGGCGCTTGCGGCGCGCGCCGGCCGCGTGGTCTTCATGGTCGCCGGATTGCCGATGCGAGTGAAATGATGACCGACACCGAAGACACCGCCCGCCACAAGGCCAAGATGGAGAAGCGCAAGGCGGTGCAGGACGCCGAGGTCGCTTCCAAGACCGTCGAGAAGGGCCTTCTCATCGTCAACACCGGCCCCGGCAAGGGCAAGTCAACGGCGGCCTTCGGCCTGATCTTGCGCGCGCTCGGACATGGCTGGCGCATCGGCGTGGTGCAATTCATCAAGGGCGCCTGGTCGACCGGCGAGCGCAAGGCGCTGGAAACCTTCGGCGATCAGGTCGCCTGGCACAGCATGGGCGAGGGCTTCACCTGGGAAACGCAGGACAAGGCCCGTGACATCGCTGCCGCCGAGCGCGCCTTCGCGAAGGCGAGGGAGCTGATGGCCGACCCCGAAATCCGGCTCCTGGTGCTCGATGAGCTCAACATCGCCCTGCGCTACGACTATCTGCCGCTCGCCGACGTCGTGTCGACGCTGGTCGCTCGCCGCCCAGACCTGCACGTCGTCGTCACCGGCCGCAACGCCAAGCCGGAGTTGATCGAGGCGGCCGACCTCGTCACCGAGATGACGTTGGTGAAGCACCACTTCGCCGCCGGCGTGAAGGCGCAGCAGGGCATCGAGTTTTAGTCACTCGGCCCATCTCGCGCGCCGATTGGCCCATGGCAGCGGAGGGCCGGGACACGGCGCGGGGTGGCGCAAGCTACCGCGGAGCCTGGATGCCGAGGCTGCGGCACATCTCCGCCTCCCGGTCCCGCACGAAACTTGCGTAGTCCCGCAGATGGACGCCATCGCTGAAGGCCGAGCGCGACCCCCGCATCTCCGCTGCAGTCTCGCGCCTAGGGACATGCCTAGTCCCGCCTTGCGAGCACTTCAATCAATAGCGAGACCAAAAGCCAGCGGCGCTCCTCGTCAAACCTTAGCGGAAGCGCGGCGGCGCGATCGCATGCCCGAACCATTCAACGAACCCGATGACGTCGAAGACCGGCCGCCCGGTGGCAGCAGCGACCGCCGCCGAATGCGGCGGAAGATTCGTGCATTCGCAGAGGATCGCGCCGACATTCGGATGGCGGCGGACCAGCGCGCGGGCGGCTGTCACGACTTCTTCCTCGAGCTTTGCGACGTCGGACACGCCGCCGCGATTGCCATAGACCTGGCGGAACAGGCTGTCCGGAGGCAGCCCCTCGATGGGAGTGTCGGGACGCACCCCGACGGCGGCCAGATGGCGCGCCGTCAACGCCTCCGCGGCGAAGGTGAGGATGCCGACTTGCTGGCCGGCGGGCAGCATGGCCTCGATCAACGGTGCCTGCAGCAGGCTGCTCGTGGCCACGGGAACCGGGAGTGCGGCGGCCAGCTCTCGCTGCAGCAGCGCCAGAAAACCGCAGCTGGTAGCAATGCCGCGCACCCCGCAAGCGACGAGATCGAGGGCGGCGGCGATGAAGGGCTCGAGGAATTCTTCCGGGCGACCATGGACGATGGCCGCGGGATCGGCGCCGCGGACGACCCGGAACTGGACCGGGAAAGGCCAGGTGCGGCCGTTGCCGATATCGCCCGGCAGGCGTTGAAAATGGGTGTCGAGCATCAGGACCCCGATGCTCAGATCGTTCACGACCGCGCCCAGCCGTCCGGACCCAGAGCCGTTCATGGATGCACTCCCTGCAAAACGCGACCGGGGACAGGTGCCGGCGTCTCGAAGAACCAGGCAAGGAAACGGTTTTCGCGCAGGAGATCCAGAGGAATGTCCTCCTGCGCAAGGAGGCCTTGGCGGCCTATTTGCCCGAGGCGCAACAGATCGAGCACCGCGGCGACATGGGAGGCAGCGGTGCGCCGCATGGCGCCGATCGCGGCGTCGCCGATCTCTAGCGGCTCGACCTCGCGCAGGAAGTGTTCGTGGGGCGCACCATCCGCGTCACGAGACGCTGCGGTGATCGAGATCAGCAGACGATCATCGGTGATCTCGGGCAGCGCGTTGAGGAAGAGATTGCGCAGCAGATAGACGCGGTCGCGCAATTTCAACTCGTCCAGCAGGAACGCCATCTGTTCGGCGTGCCCGGGATAGCGGATGGTATGCGAGATCAGATTCCCGACCTTGCCGGCCAGGCGCTCGCGAAGCG
Organism: Allobosea sp. 10L417; assembly: GCF_056395485.1. Taxonomy (NCBI): domain Bacteria; kingdom Pseudomonadati; phylum Pseudomonadota; class Alphaproteobacteria; order Hyphomicrobiales; family Alloboseaceae; genus Allobosea; species Allobosea sp. 10L417. The sequence goes on along the minus strand of NZ_JBFTJP010000003.1, from coordinate 247,049 downwards.
TAGCCGGGATCGCGCCTGAGACGAAAACCTCGTAGTCGCGCGATCCGAGATGCAAGGGGCTGCAGCGGGACAGCGGCGCCAGCCCGGACTCGCGGCCGTCGACGAGCGCAAGCGAGGCGCGCGTATATTCGCGCAGGGTGGCGTCGACATCCCAGACCAGCCCGTAGCCCAGGCGCCCGGCGGCCGTTCGCGGCAGAGCGCCGATCCGGACGTCGATATCCGGCAGGCCCGGGCAGCGCGAGGCGAGATCGAGAACCAGGCCCGAGACGAGCCCCGGCGAGATGCCGCATTGCGCGATGAAGCAGCCTGCGGCGGCGTTGGCCTCGTGCTGGACGGCTTCGAGCGCGGCTCCGTCATCGCCAAGGTCGAGATAGTTGCTTCCGCTGCGGCGGGCGGCCGCGGCCACCATGGGCGTCGCCGAGGACGGCAATGCCGCGACCACGGCATCGGCCCCGGTCAAGAGCCGGTCGAGCTGGGCTGCGTTGGCCGGATCGGCTTCCGTCAGCGGCAGCGCAAGGTCCTTGGCTCGCCTGCGGCCGGGCTCGGTCGGGTCCGCGAGCAGGAACTCGAATTCCGGCTTTCCGCGCAGGAGGAGCGCCAGCGCCGTGCCGATCCGGCCTGCACCGACGATGACGACCTTGAAGGGCCGGGCGTTGCTTGCCTGCGGATCAGCCATGGAAGCGCGCGAGAAAGGTCTTGAGACGCTCGTTGTCCGGGTTGTGCAGGATGCGGTCCGGGCTGCCCTGCTCGGCGATGCGCCCGGTTTCCATGAAGACGACACGATCGGAAACCCCGGCCGCAAACGAGATCTCATGGGTGACGAGGACCATGGTCATGCCCTGTTCGGCAAGGTTGCGCACGACGCCCAGAACCTCTCCTACGAGCTCAGGATCGAGCGCGCTGGTGATCTCGTCGAGCAACAGAGCGTCCGGCTGCATCGCGAGGGCCCTGGCGATGGCCACGCGCTGCTTCTGCCCGCCCGAGAGCTGGTCCGGCCGCGCGTCGCGCTTATCGGCGAGGCCGACCTTGGCGATGTAGTCCATCGCGATGTCGATGGCCTCGCCGCGCGGCTTGCGCTGCACGGTCATGGGGCCTTCGATCACGTTCTCCAGCACGGTCATGTGCGGGAACAGGTTGAAGTGCTGGAACACCATGCCGACATGGCGCCGCAATTCGCCAAGACCGAGAAGCTGGCCCGTGCCGCGGAATGTCGGGCCGACGCGGCGGCCGCGGAACAGGACCTCGCCGGTGTCCGGCACCTCCAGCATGTTCATGCAGCGAATGAAGGTCGATTTGCCGGAGCCGGAGGGCCCGATGATCGAGACGACCTCACCGCTGGTCAGCGAGAGATCGATCCCGTGAAGGACGGTGAGCGCGCCGAAGCGCTTGGTGATGCCGCGCGCTTCGAGAACGGTCTCGCGCAGGCCGGGCATGGCAACGGAGTTCATGGAATGGCTCTCGCTCAATGGCTGCCGCGCGTCCGGCTCTCGACGATGTCGGCGAACTTCGTGATCGGGAACAGGATGGCGAAGTAGAGCAGCGCGAGGATGGTGTAGGATTCCAGCGGGCGATAGGTCTGCCCGTTGACGATGCTGGCCATGTAGGTGAGTTCCGCCACCGAGATCACGGAGATGAGCGAGGTGTTCTTGAACTGCGTCACCGACTGGTTGATGAAGGCCGGCATCATCCGGCGGATGGCCTGCGGCAGCACGATGCGCCGCATGACCTGCCAGCCCGACATGCCGATGGCGGCGCCCGCCTCGGATTGCCCCTTGTCGATCGAGACGATGCCGCCGCGGAAGACCTCGGCGTAGAAGGCCGCGGCATAGAGCGAGAGCGTGATCAGCGCCGCCGCCCAATTCGCGAGATCGAAGCCGAGCAGCAGCGGCAGGGCGTAGTAGATCCATAGCAGCTGCACCAGCAGCGGCGTGCAGCGGAACAGCTCCTGGAAGCCCTGCGCCAGCCAGCTCAGCGGCCCGATGCCGGAAAGCCGCGCGAAGCAGAGGAGCAGCCCGAGGACCAGCCCGATGGCGATGGAGGCCACGGTGTAGACGATGGTGATCCACGCGCCCCAGAGGAACAGATCACTCGCCTGGAAGATCGGGGCGAAGCTCCACGTGTACATATCATGCCAGCCTTTTGTGAAGGCAGCCCTCGAGCAGGATGCGAAAAGCCGGAAGCCGGTTTTCGCGAATATCCTGCTCTGGGGGCTGCTCCTGCCTTAACCGCCGAAGCCGAAGCCTTCGGGCATGTCGTCGAGCGTGATGCCGAAGGGCGCGAGGCTCTTCACGATCCAGGTCTGGTTGTTGCCGATGCGGCGGTTGTATTCGGCCCAGGCCGAGATGAAGGCGCGCGACTTCTCGTCGGCCTTCCAGTTCATGGCGACCACGGAGGGCGTCGACAGAACCGGAGACGGCACCATCACCTTGCCGATGCCGCTCGCCTTCTTGCTCATGACGAGGCCGTTCAACATGGTGTTGACGAGACCGTCTGCCTTGCCTGTGACCACCGCCACGATCGCCTCGTCGCGGGACTTGAAGCGCAGCATCTTGGCCTTCGGCAGGTATTGCTGGGCGATCAGGTCCTGCGAGGAGCCCAGGTCGACCGCGAAGGTGTATTTCGGGTCGTTGAGCTCGGCCCAGCTCAGCTTCGAGAGCTCCGCCTTGGGCGAGACGATGACGAAGCTGTTGAAGTAGGTCGGGTTCGAGAACGCGACGGAGAGGGAGCGCTGCGGCGTCGCCGTGACGCCAAGCGCCAGATCGACCTTGCCGCTCTGCACGTCGAGGATGGAATTCGGCCAGCTCGACTCGACGACCTCCAGCTTGACGCCGAGGGTGGTGGCGATGTCGCGGGCCATCTCGATGGCGAAACCGCGCCATTCGCCGGACCGCGGGTCCTTGTTGAAGTAGGGATCCTCGTTGATGATCCCCGGTATGCGCAGCACGCCGCGCGAGCGTATGGCGTCGATGGTGTCTTCGGCCCGGGCCGAGGCTTGAAGTGCCAGCAATCCCAGGCTGGCTGCGCAGATGGCGCGAATGATCGATTTCATGAGCTTTCCACTCCGTTCCCTTGCCGATGTTTTTCGGTCTTGCGCTGGTGGTTAGGACGACGAGAGCCTAGGCGACGCACTTGCGTGGACAATGCGAGAGTAGGTCGTCGTCCTACCGGCTTTCTTATATGTTCGCTCGGCTCTCGAACGATTGCAGGCTTGCTTCCAGCGCCTTGCGGCTTTCCGGGCGCAGCGCTGCGAGCGGCGCCCGCAGCTCCGGGCCGATCAGGCCGGCGCGCGCGAGTGCCGTCTTCACCGGCACCGGGTTGCTCTCGATGAAGAGATGGCCGACGAGGTCGAACAAGGCGTTGTGGATGCGGCGCGCCTCGCGCGGGTCTCCGGCGTACCAGGCCCGGCACAGCGCGACGACCTCGGCGGGCAGCAGGTTCGAGGCGACGCTCGTCACGCCGTCGGCGCCGAGCGCGAGGAAAGGCAGCGTCAGGCCGTCGTCGCCGGAATGGATGACGAAATCCTCGCCGAGTGCCAGCCGCAGCTCCGTGATCCGTTCCGCCTTGCCCCCTGCCTCCTTGATGGCGACGACATTGGAATGCGCCGCCGCAAGCCGCGCTGCGGTCTCCGGCGCGATCTCGACGCCGGCGCGTCCCGGCACGCTGTAGAGCATGATGGGCAGGCTAACCGCGCCGGCGATGGCGGAGAAATGGTCGAACAGCCCCTCTTGCGAGGGCTTGTTGTAATAGGGGGTCACGAGCAGGAGGCCGTCGGCGCCCGCCGCCTGGGCACGCTCGGCCTTGCCGATGGCGAGCCGCGTCGCGTTCGAGCCGGCGCCGGCCATGACGAAGACGCGTCCGGCAGCCGCCTTCACCGTGGTGCGGATCACAGCGTCGGCCTCATCCTCGCTCAGCGTCGCGGCTTCGCCTGTCGTGCCGACCGGGACGAGCCCGGACACACCGGCCGCGATCTGCGCAGCGACGAGCTTCTCGAGCGCGGGAATATCGAGCGCTCCGTCGCGGAAGGGCGTGACCAGCGCGGTGAAGACGCCAGTCAGGCGCCGGCGCAGTTCGGGATCGATCATCTTGTTGGCTCCTTGCATCATCAGTCGATGACGACCTTGGTTTCGCTCATCTCGCGCAGGGTCATGTGGATGCCCTCGCGGCCCAGTCCGCTCGACTTGATGCCGCCGAACGGCACATTCTCGGCGCGGAAATCCGGCCCTTCATTGATCATGACGCCGCCGACGCGGAGCCGGCGGGAGACCCGCTTCACGAGCGCATGGTCGTTGGTGAAGAGCCCGGCCTGCAGCCCGTAGGCGCCGCCATTGATCTCGGCGATCACAGCGTCGGGATCGTCGAAGCGGCGCACGGCGAGCACCGGCCCAAACGTCTCGGAACGAACGAGTTCCGTCTGGGCCGGAACGGCGTCGAGCAAGGTCGGCGCGAACAGCGTGCCGCGGCGGTTTCCGCCCGCGACGATCCGGGCGCCGTCCGCGACGGCGAGTTTCACACGTCGTTCGACTTCCGCTGCCGCCGGCTCGTCGATGACGGTGCCCATGGCAGTCTCGGCATCGGCCGGATCGCCGGTGGTGACCTTCGCGACGCGCGCCGCGATGCGCTCGATCATCGTCTCGCGGATGGCGTCGTGCAGATAGAGCCGCTTCACGGCGGCGCAGCTCTGGCCGGCGATTTCGAAGCGGTGCGCGATCGCGACGTCGGCGGCGCGGTCGAGATCGGCGTCCGGCATGACGATCAGAGGGTCGTTGCCGCCAAGCTCCATCAGGCAGCGGACAAGGCCAGAGGCGTTCTTCAGCGCCAATCCCGCCGTCGGCCCACCCGTGAAGCTGAGCAGATCGATGTCGCCGCTCGCGATCATCGCCGCGACATCGGCGCCGCCATGGACGATACCGAACAGGCCGTCCGGGAAGCCCGCCTCCTCGGCCAGCTCTGCGAGGCGCTGCGCAGCGAGCGGAGCCTTCGGCGAGGGTTTGGCGACGACGGCATTGCCGGCCGCGATGGCGGGGCCGAGTTTGTGACAGAGCAGGTTGAGCGGATAGTTGAACGGCGTGATCGCTCCCAGGACCCCGGCAGGCTCATGCGTGATCACGGCCTGCTTGTCCGGCGCTCCCGGCACGATGGCAGTGGGCAGGACCTCGCCATGCAGGACGGTGACGGCGTCGCCGCTCAGCCGGAGCGTGTTGCGGGCGCGGCGGACTTCGTTGCGTGCCTCGGCGATCGTCTTGCCGACCTCCGCGCAGATCGTCCGGGCCATCGCCTCCGCCTCGTCCTCGAGGCGGCCGGCCAGGCGATAGAGCAGTTCCTTGCGTTCCGCGGGCGTGCTGAAGCGGAAGCTGGACCAGGCCTTGCGCGCCCGGCGCAGGGCCTCGGCCACCGCGACCTCGTCCGCTCCGCGGACCTTGCCGACGAGGGCGCCGTCGAACGGATTGGTCACCTCGACCATGGAGGCGGCGATAGCCCGGGCAGGCTTGGCGAGGGACATCGTCACGGTCAGATCACTCCGTTTCATCATCTGTCAGGCGGGCGAGCGCCGCGACCGAAACCGGTCGCAAGGGCCAGCGCGGGGGAGTTGCGGCCGGCAATGGCCGGTCTCGCAGGGCTGCGATCATCGGGCCGCAGAAGCGGCCCTGGCAGGCACCGAGGCCGAAGCGCCCCATCAGCCGGATCTCGCGCGGCGAAGCGTCGTCTGCCAGGGCGGCCAGATCCGCGCAGCTGCGTCCTTCGCAACGGCAGATCACGGTCTCGGGCGCAGGCACCACCGGCTCGCTGTGGAGCGCTTGTCCGAGAGCGGCCTGAAAGCCCCGTGCACGCTGCAGGCCGCGTTGCACTTGCGAAGCGTCTGTGCCTGCCAGGCCGAGGCGGGCAAGCATCTGCATCGCCGCGCGTCGACCGTCGAGCAGCGCGGCATCGGCGCCGAGCGCTTCCCGCCCATCCCCGGCGAGCAGGACGGGCACGGCCGCGTCGGGGGCCGGCAACGGAATCCCGGTGCGGTTCGGGGCGATGCCGTCATGGATGAGCAAATGCCGCACGCGCAGGGTGTCCTGCGTCTCCCCAACGCGGATGCCGACCTTGAGGCCTGGGCCATCAGGCTCAGCCCGTGTCACGACGGCTCCGCAGCGGTAGGGCACGCGGCTGATGGCAAGCGTCGCTGCATAGGCAGCCGCCTCGGCCATCGGCGCCCATGACGCGGCGAGGCGGGCCAGAGCCCTTGCGGCGCGCCATGGCCGGCCGCGCTCCAGCACGGCGACCGGGGGATTGCCGGCCTTTGCGAGCTGGGCCGCGAGGGCGGGCAGCAGCGGTCCGCTGCCGGCCACCAGGATCGGGCCCTCCGGAGGGCGGCCCGTTTCCTTGAGCAGGACCTGCGCACCGCCGGCCGTCATGACGCCGGGCAGTTCCCAGCCCGGGAACGGACAGATCGTCTCGACGGCACCGACCGCGATGATCGCTCCCCGGGGGCGGTGCGCAAAGACGTGGCCGGCACGACGATCGTCGAACAAAAAGCGACCCTCGCCGTCGACGCCGAGGAACACTGTTTGCGTCCGAACCTCGATCCGCTCGGCGGAGCCCCGGAGTCGCGCCGTCAGCTCCGTCCAGTTGCGGCGGTGACGAGCGGGCCGCCAGACATGGTTTTCGCCGGCAGCCGGCTGGCGATGGATGGCGCCGCCGAGCTGATCCCGCTGCTCGACCAGCATGACGGGCAGGCCGGCCTCCGCGATGGCGGCAGCCGCGCTGGCGCCGGCCGGACCGCCGCCCACGACGAGGACAGGGCCCTTATGCATGATCGGCTCCGACCGCAGGTAGCGCGCCGAGCCGGAGGCCTTCGCTAGCGAGCGTCAGGCAGGCCTCGACCGGCGCCGCACCTGCGACCGCGACGACGCAGCCCTGGCAGGCGCCGATCCCGCAGAACATCCGTCCGCCGGGCGCGTCGTTGGACTGGCCGAGATCGGTGATCCCGACCCGGAGCAGCGCTGCGGCGATCGTCTCGCCCGGCTGGAAAGCCACCGGCGCGCCGTTCCAGAGAAAATGGCTGGTCATGCGTGGGCCTCGACGCGAGCGAAGCGTTGCGGCGACAGAGCGGACAGGTCGGTTTCCGGCTTCTCGCCCAGCAGCAGGCGGGCAGCGCAGGCACCCATGAACGGTCCGAGGCAGATGCCGTCGCCCTCGAAGCCAGTCGCAATGACGACGCCTTCGCGATACGGGTGCAGGCCGACGATCGGCAGGCCGTCGCGGGAGGCGGTCCTAACCCCGGCGAAGCTGCGCAGGACGCGGCGACCGGCGAGCGGCGGGTAGAGATCGAGCGCCTCACGCAGGATCGCCGCGATGGTCACGGCATCGGTGGCGTGGTCGCTGCGATGGTCTTCGCGGCTGCCGCCGATCAGGAACTGGCCCGTCATCAGCGGGTCGATCACCAAGCCGATATGGGCGTTGTCGCGGACGATGCCGCGTTTGGCGGCGAGATACGAAGCCGCCATCAGATGGCCGTCGATCGCAGGTCCTGCCGTGCTGGCACGGTCGGTGACGACCATCTGCCCCTTGCGCGGGATCAGAATCTCGCCAAGGCCGAGCAGCGGAGCCGAGCCGATCCCCGCGGCGACGAGCACGGCATCGGCTGCGAGCAGCTCGTTCCGGATCGCGACGCCGCCGACGCGCCCAGCCCGCATGACGATCTCGGACACGGGCGCATTGCGGCGGATGCTGACGCCGCTCTTGTGCAGGAGGCGCTCGGTGATCTCATAGCCCAGCGCATGCCCGTCATCGGGGATTTCGAGCGCTGCGCAGACGCTGGCACCCAGCCCCGGAATGCGATCCAGCAAAGCCGTGCGGCTGATTTCGACGACGCGCTCGCCCACCGCGGCGAGGTCGGCGCCATGCTGGGCGACGAGATCGGCCTCGATCGCCGTTCGTGCGACGAGGAAAGTCGAGCGGCGATGGAACAGGCCGCGAAACAGGCCATCCCGCTCGCTGCGGACATAGAAGGCCCGGGCGTGGCGGGCCAGATCCATCATCGGACCCGGCCGTTTGCTGGCGACCGAGACGGCGCCATCCGACGCGCCGGTCGCGCCCGCAGCTGGCCCAGAGGCGTCGAGCAGCGTCACCCGCGCACCGGCGGCAGCCAGAAAATGGGCGGCCGCTGCGCCCACGATCCCGGCGCCGATCACGGCGACATGAATGGATGAAGAAGAGGCCATGCCCGGAGCGGTTCGTCCCGTAACGCGATGGCCAGAACCTCGTTCGCTTCTCCTGCCGGGTCGATGCAAATGATCCGGGCCGACTTGCCTCATTGTTTGCAAGTGGCGGAAGGAGAGCTGTTGTAGGAAGGAATGACGGGCCGGCCGGCGGAAGGGACCATGCGCGAAGCCAATCTGACGCTCATCCAGACGTTCTTCATCGTTGCGCGCGACGGCTCCTATTCCGCCGCGGCGCGCAAGCTCGGCATGAGCTACCAATCGGCCGCCAACCATGTGCGGCGCCTTGAGCAGTTGCTGGCGGAGCGACTGGTCGTCTCCGAGCAGGGCGCCAAGACGGTGACCCTGACGCCGCGTGGGCGCAGCCTCTACAAGCTGTTGCTGCCCGAGCTCGATACTGTGCTGACCCGGCTCGACCGCACGCTCCAGAAGGAGCGTCCCGTGCTGCGCATCGGCCTGCCGCAGGCGATCTTCTTCTATCTGATGCCGCCGATCCTGGCGCAGTTCCGCACGCTTTTCCCGCAGGTCGAGATCATCGCCTTCGAGCGCGATACCGCTCTTCCGGAGATGATCCGGGACGGCAGCCTCGACCTGTGCATTACGGAGCGCTATTTCGGCGACCCCAACGTGCCGCAGCACCTTGTCTGCACATACCGGCCGGCGCTCGTCCTGCCGCGCGAATGGGGGACGCCGCCGCGGGGGGAGATCAGGCAATGGGTGCAGGGGCGCCCCTTCGTGACCTATGAGCCCGGCCAACTGCTGCGCAACCTCGCCATCGATTATCTGCAGCCGGACGATACCGAGATGGAGATCGCGATCTCGACATCGGGCAGCTCAAGCGTGAAACGCTGCGTCGAAGCCGGTCTCGGCTACGCGATCATTCCCGCCTGGTGCATGGATGGCAGCGAAACCACGATCACCGTGATCGATTTGCCGGAACTGCCTGAAATTCCGATCTATTTCGGCGAAGCCAGCTTTTTGGCGCGAAACCCCTACGTCGTCGCGCTGCGTCGACTTTGCGTCGGTTTCACATCCGCGATGGGCTAGCAACGCGCCACCTAGGCTCGCTGCGATCCGATCCGGCTCGTCGAACCGCTGCTGCGCCTTGCGAGATCGGAAGGCGGCACCGCAGCAGCTTGCCGTGCAGCCGTGGCGGCGATGCCGCGGATGCGCTCGCGGCTCGAATGCGGCTGCTTCAGTCGGATGGCATAGCGGCTGCAACGCACAGGCTCACGGTCGAACTCGCTGATGCGACAGCGCATCCCGTTATTTTCAGGTCCGCTCCGGCCGCGCCAGCAATAGGCCAGGTTCAATGGACCCCTCCCAGAGCCCGCACGCTTCGCGCCGCTTGACGGGTGCTGGATTTGCTCTCAGATTGAATTTGAATTCAGATTCAAAACTCGAGGCGGGCCATGCCTGTTGCCACACCGAGACAACCGCGCAAGGTCGGGAAGCGCGAGGCGATCCTCTCCGCCGCGCGGGGCATCGTCTCGGAGGTTGGCTTCCAGGAGACATCAATCGCAGCCGTCGCTGCCGCCAGCGGCGTATCCACAGGCAGCGTCTATTCCTATTTCTCGTCCAAGGCTGAGCTGATGGCTGAGATCGTCGCCATCGTTTCGGCGCGCGAACTCGCCGTGCTGCGCGAGATCGCCGCCAGCGATGCGCCCGTTGCCGAACGCCTGACCGCCGCGGTCGAGGCTTTCGCCCGGCGCGCCTTCGCCAATCGCCGCCTGGCATGGTCGATGATTGCCGAGCCCGCCGATCCGGCGGTCGACGCGACGCGGCTCGACTATCGCCGCGAGATCGCCGGCATCTTCCGGGCACTCGTCCTCGAAGGCGGCGAACAGGGCGCTTTCCGCCCCGTCGACCCCGACGCCGCCGCGGCGATGATCGTCGGCGGGTTCATGGAGGCGCTGATCGGCCCGCTTTCGCCGGAGCGTGCCATCACCTCGGAGCGCGGCCGCGAGATCGCGGCGGCTCTGGCAGATCTCTCCCTTGCCGCCCTCATCAGCCGTGAAGGACAAGCTGCATGACCGCTCTCGACCCTTACGGCTACGACACCCATGAAGTGCTGAACCAGGCGCCGGCGCTGGCGGATTACGATGCCTTCGCGGCGGACCCCGCGCTCGGACGCATCCTCAATGCCTTCGGCGCGGGCTGGTTCCGCGAGCAGGCGAGTGTCGTCGGCGGCCATGTCGGTTCGCAGCGCGTGCAGGATCTGGCGCGGCAGGCCAATCGCAGCCTGCCGGAATTGCGCACCCATGACCGCTGGGGCCGGCGCGTCGACCAGATCGAGTTTCATCCCGCCTGGCACGAATTGATGGGGCTCGCGATGCGCGACGAGTTCCATTCGCTGTGCTGGACGAAGCCCCGGCCCGGCGCGCAGGTGGCGCGTGCCGCGGTTTCCTATCTCTGGAACCAGGGCGAGAACGGCATCTGCTGCCCGCTCGGCATGACCTATTCGGCAATCCCGGTCCTGCAGCGCGATCCCGAGCGCTGGGCGGAGTTCGGCCGGCTGGTCACCTCGTCAGACTACGATCCGCGCCCGCTGCCGGCGGCGCAGAAGCGCGGCGGCACGGTCGGCATGGCGATGACCGAGAAGCAGGGCGGCTCGGATCTCCGCCAGACCCAGACCGTGGCGACGCGCAATGCCGACGGCACCTATGCGCTCACCGGCCACAAATGGTTCTTCTCGGTCCCGCATTCGGATGTGTTCCTGACACTGGCGCGGACGGAGGAAGGCGTCTCCTGCTTCGTCGTGCCGGGCTGGCTGCCGGACGGCTCGCGCAACCGGCTGCAGATCCAGCGGCTCAAGGACAAGTGCGGCAACAAGTCGAACGCCTCCTCCGAGGTCGAATTCCGTGGCGTCATCGCCCATCTCATCGGCGAGCCCGGTCACGGCATCCGCGCCGGGCTGGAGATGAACCACTATACGCGGCTCGATTTCGCCGTCGGCTCGGCCGGGCTGATGCGTCACGCCGTGGCGCAGGCGGCGCATCACACCGCGCATCGCCGTGCGTTCCAGAAGGCGCTGATCGACCAGCCGATCATGACGAATGTCATCGCCGATCTCGCGCTGGAAGCAGAGGCCTCCGCCTGGCTCGCCTTCCGCTTTGTCCACGCGCTCGATCGCGAAGGCGAGAGCGAGGCCGAGAAGCTCATCGGCCGCATCGGCGCGCCGATCGCGAAATACTGGAACTGCAAGCGCGCCACGCCGGTCGTCACCGAGGCGCTCGAATGCCATGGCGGCAACGGCTTCATCGAGGACCATCTGATGGCGCGGCTCTATCGCGAGGCGCCGCTCAACGGCATTTGGGAGGGCACGGGCAATGTCGTCTGCCTCGACGTGCTCCGCTCGATCCGCCGCTATCCGGATTGCGTGGCAGCCCTGCTCGACGAGTTGCGCGCCGCGCGCGGCAACGATCCGCGCTACGATGCTTTCCTCGCAGAGTTGGAGACCGATCTCGTCGACGTGCTCAAGCATGAGCATCTGGCGCGCCGCTTCGTCGAGCGCATGGCGCTGGCCTTGTCGGCCGCGCTGCTGATCCGCCATGCGCCCCATGCGGTCGCCGATGCTTTCGTCGCCTCGCGGCTGGCCGGTGGCTGGTCCGGCCATTTCGGCTCGCTGCCTGCGGGAGCCGATCTCCAGGCGATCGCGCGTCGCGCCGTGCCGGTTCCGGATTGAGGCCGAAAAACCGAGATGCATGCCACGCGTCATGCTCGGGCTTGACCCGAGCATCTCATGCCTAAAGGGGCTTCGGTGCCTTATTTGCAAGAGATTCTCGGGTCTGCGCGCCGCTCCGCCCGAGAATGACGGGCGGGCGTCAGAGCAGCGCGGCAGCCAGCAGCGCCGCCAGCACCCAAAGCAGGCCGCAAGCGCGCCGGTAGAGCGCAAGCGCGCGCCTGATATCGGCCGCCGTTGCCTCGGCCCGGCCATCGCCCATCCAATGATCGTCGATGCGGGTCTGGCCGTAGACACGCGGCCCGGCGAGACGCAGGCCCAGCGCCCCCGCCATGGCCGCCTCCGGCCAGCCGGCATTGGGCGAGCGGTGCCTGCCGGCATCGCGCCCCACAGCCCGCCAGGCACCGCCGGCATCCGCCGACCGATCGAGCGCCGCCGAGGCAACCAGCAGCAACGCGGTCAGCCGCGAAGCCGGGAGATTGACGAGGTCGTCGAGGCGCGCAGCGGCCCAGCCGAAGGCGATATGGCGCGGCGTGCGGTGGCCGATCATCGAATCGGCGGTATTGATCGCCTTGTAGGCGGTGATGCCCGGTAGCCCGCCAACGCCGAGCCAGAAGGCCGGCGCGACGATGCCGTCCGAGAAATTCTCCGCCAGGCTCTCGATCGCGGCGCGGGCCACCCCCGCCTCGTGCAAACTCTGCGGATTGCGCCCGACGATCATCGACACAGCCGTGCGGCCGCCCTCCAGCCCATCCCGCTCCAGCCCTTCGGCAACGCGCGCGACATGCTCGTAGAGGCTGCGCTGCGCGATCAGCGTCGAGGCGATCAGCGCGAGCGGGATGAGACCGAGCGGTCCGAAGAATAGGCACAGGCGCTGGACCAATGCCGACAATGCGATGGTGACGGCGAGCAACAGCGCCAGCGCCAGCACGCCCATGGCCCTGCGGGTGATGAAGGACGAAGCGTCGCGGTTGAGGGCCCGGTCGAGCATGCCGATCACGCGCCCGATCCAGGTGACGGGATGGCCGATTGCGGCATAGAAGCGCTCGGGATAGCCGAGGGCTGCCTCGATCGTAAGCGCGAGCACGAGCAGCGGCAGGCTGGCGGAGAGGTTCATGCGGGGCGCGGGCAGGGTCGTGGCTGAGGACGGTATCTGGCATGGCGGCGATCTCGCCAGGGCCCGCGCGCTCTTTCCGGATGCGCCGCAGCCCTGGGTCGATCTCTCCACCGGGATCAACCCGATCCCCTATCCGCTTCCGGCGCTGCCGTTAAGCCTCTGGACGCGCCTGCCCGGTGCCGATGACGAGGCGGCGCTGATCGCCGCTGCCCGTGCGGCCTATCGCGTGCCCGATCATGCCGGCATCGTCGCAGCGCCCGGCACGCAGATCCTGATCGAGCTGCTGCCGCGCCTTGCGCCGTCTGGTCCCGTCGCCATCCTCGGCCCGACCTATGCCGAGCACGGCCATGCCTGGCGCAAGGCGGGCTTCTCGGTCGCCGAGGCGGGGCCGCCTGAAGAGACAGCCGCGACCATCGTCGTGGTCAATCCCAACAACCCCGATGGGCGGCAGCTCTCCCGCACCGAACTGGTGAGCCTCGCCGCGCGTTGCGCCAGGCGCGGCGGCCTGCTCGTCATCGATGAGGCGTTCGCCGATTTCACGCCCGAGACCAGCGTCGTGCCGGATTTGCCCGAAGGCGCGATCGTGCTGCGCTCCTTCGGCAAGACTTATGGGCTCGCGGGCCTGCGTCTCGGCTTCGCCATCGGCGCCGCCGACATGATGGCAAGGCTCAAGGCGGCGCTCGGCCCCTGGTCGGTGGCCGGTCCAGCCCTTCATGTCGGCGCCCAGGCTCTGGCGGATGCCGACTGGCTTGCCAGGGCCGGTGAAGCGCGGACGCATGATGCCTCTCGTCTCGACGCGCTGCTCGCGCCGCATGGCCGCATCGTCGGCGGCACCAGCCTGTTCCGGCTGCTCGAGACGCCCGCGGCGCCGGCGCTCTTCGCCCGCCTCGGTCGCCACGGCATCTATGTCCGTCGTTTCCAGAACGCGCCGGTTCGTCTGCGCTTCGGCCTGCCGGGCGACGAGGCCGGCTGGTCGCGCTTGCGGGCGGCGCTGGCCGCCGATGCGCGGGAGGCATCGCCTCCAGCGTGAAGCTTGCATGCGGCGGATGCGGGGACGGGAGCCGGCGCGCCAGCTAACGTCCACCGAAAAGGATTCGGGGAGAGACAACGCATGGCACTCCTGCCGCCGGAAGGCGAACTGACGATCGGCTTCGCCCACGCCGCCTATCAGCTGGGTGACGAGTTCGCGACGCGCGGCCATTCGGCCGGCAGCTTCGAGGTCCGCACCCTCGACGAATTGCGCGAGCGTGCGCCGGAGGCCGATGTGCTCGTCGTTTCCGGCCTGTGGCGCAACGAGCTGCTGCCGCGCCTGCCGAAGCTGCGTTTCATCCAGTCGATCAGCGCCGGTACCGACCAGTTCGACAAGGCGGCGATCGCCGCGGCCGGCGTCCGCCTTGCCAGCGCGCAGGGGAGCAATGAACGGGCGGTGGCGGAGCATGCGATGTCGCTGATCCTTGCGCTCGCCCGTCAGATCCATCTCGCTCGCGACAATCAGGCGAAGCAGCACTGGCGCCCGATGATCGGAGAGCGTGCTCGCCGCGAGGACGAGCTCGGCGGCAAGACATTGGTCGTCGTCGGGCTCGGCCGCATCGGCCAGAGGCTGGCGAAGCTGGCAGATGCCTTCGACATGCGCGTCATCGGCGTGCGGCGCAGCTCCGAGCCTCAGCCTCATGTCGAGGCGGTCGTCCATCCCGAAAAGCTCGAAGAAGCCGTGGCAAACGCGGATTTCGTCGCGCTGACCTGCCCGCTGACGCCCGAGACCGAAGGGTTGGTCGATGCCCGCATCCTCGCGGCGATGAAGCCCTCCGCCTTCCTGGTCAATGTCGCGCGCGGCCGCGTCGTCGACGAGGCGGCGCTGCTCGATGCCCTCGGCAACGGCCGGATTGCCGGCGCCGGGCTCGACTGCGTCCATGAGGAGCCGCTGCCGGCCGCCTCACCGCTCTGGCGCCTGCCGCAGGTCATCGTTACGCCGCACAGCGCCGGAGAGACCCGTGCCTATGAAGGCAATGTGGTCGACATCCTATTCGACAATCTCGCTCGCCTCGCCCGTGGCGAGACGGCGTTGCGCAACCAGATCGTCTGACCGGGAACAGGGGGCGGCCATGCCCTGGCCCAAATTCGGGCGGCCCGGCGGGCCGTCGCTCATTCTCGCGCTCGGCATCACCCAGGTCTTCGGCTACGGCGCGCTGTACTACGCCTTCACGGTGCTGGCGCCGCGCATCACCGCAAGCTTCGGCTGGGCGCCGGAATGGACCTATGGTGGTCTTGCGGCCGGTCTTTTTCTCGGTGGTGCCGTCGCGCCCGTCACCGGCAGCCTGATCGATCGCTACGGCACGCGGCTGGTGATGACCGTGGGCTCCGCGCTGGCCGGTCTCGCACTGCTGGCGCTGGCCGAGGCGCGCGGCATCGTCAGCTATGTCCTCGCCATGGTGGCTCTGCAGGCGGTCACCACCGCGGTCTTCTACGATGCCGCCTTCGCCGCGCTGACGCAGGCGCGCGGCAGCCAGGCGCGCCGCGCCATCAGCCAGCTCACTCTGATCGGCGGCTTCGCCTCGACGCTGTTTTGGCCGCTCACCAGCAGCCTGCTCGCCATTCTCGACTGGCGCGGTGTCTACCGGCTCTATGGCCTCGCGCAGATCCTGGTCTGCATGCCGCTGCATCTCGTCTTTCTGCCTGGGCGGGTGAAACGGCCGCTCTTGGCGCCGGCGGCTCATGCCGCGGCGACAGCCCCGCAGGAGCCGGAAGCGGCCTATCTGACGGGCGATGCCCGTCGCCGCGCCTTTCTGCTGCTGGCGCTGGCCTTTTCGCTGCAGGGCTTCGTGGTCTCGGCCATGGCCGTGCACATGCTGGCCCTGCTCCAGGGCTTCGGGCTCAGTGCCGCCGTCGCGGTCGGCCTCGGCGCCATGCTCGGGCCGTCTCAGGTCGCCGGGCGCCTCGCCGAGATGCTGTTCGGCCGCGCGCTCTCGCCGGTCACCACCGCCTGGGTCTCGGCCTGGCTGATGCCCTTGGGCCTTGGGCTTCTCCTGGTCGGCGGCTCGCTCCCGGTGGTCGCGGGCCTCTTCGCCATCGCCTTCGGCATCAGCATGGGGCTGAGCTCGATCGTGCGCGGCACCGTTCCGCTCCAGCTCTTCGGCCCGGTCGGCTTCGGCGCCACGATGGGCAAGCTCTCGGCGCCCGGCCTCGTGATCAAGGCGGCGGCGCCGCTCGTCTTCGCCGTTTCGCTGCAGCGCGGCGGCGTCACGGTCTCGACGTTGCTGCTGATCGCCTTCTCCGCTCTTGCGGCGACAGCGCTCGTCCTGCTGGCGCGCAGCCGGCGCTAGCGCGCTCTCAGGCGACGAGCCCCTGCCACCACCGCCGGGCGGCGTTGCGTGTGCGGATGGCGAAGCCATAGGCGGCCGAGGCGCGAACCCAGCCAAGCACCTGATCGCGCACGCGCACCACCTGCCCCATGATCCAGGCGAACCAGCGATAGCTCAACAGCTTCTCGCGGCCGGCATGGTAGATGCGCTCGACGAAGACGAAGCTCATCAGATGCGCGAAGGCCGTCACCACGAGCCCGGCCCAGAACTGCCCGCGCGCGAACAGCAGCAGGCCGACGAGCTTCAGCGGCTCGGCGATGGCGAAGGGGATCGCCAACGCCAGAAGGACGAGTGGACGCGGCAGCCCGGCGACAATCTCCTCAAGCCTGCGCATGACACGCAGGCCCGCGAGCCTGCGGATCAGCGGCCGGTAGAGCGGCCGCAGCAACTCGTCGAGGACGATGAAGACGGTGAGGACCGCGCGCAGTGCCGCAAGCAGCCCGCGCTTCAGCGGGCCGCGCTCCGGGGCGGGCGGGGGCGGGATTTTGTTGGACATTGCTGCCAGACTCATTGGCCCGAATTTATGGCATTTCGATGCAGCGCGCTGCTCGCATCGCGAGGAGCTCCAGCTGAGAAGCGATCCAGGAGGGCAGGGTGAAAGGTTCTCGCCCGGATCGCTTCGCTCCGCTCGCAAATGACGGTTCAGTTGCCCGCTCTAACCGCGCGCATCCTCTTTCAGCATCGCCACGCCCTTCTCGGCGATCATCATGGTCGGGTTGGCGGTATTGCCGGAGGTGATGGTCGGCATCACCGAGGCGTCGATGACGCGAAGGCCCGAGACGCCGCGCACGCGCAGCCGCTCGTCCAGCACGGCGCCCGGATCGTCGTCGGCACCCATCTTCGCCGTGCCGACCGGATGGAAGATCGTGGTGCCGAGCTTGGCGGCCGCCTCCAGCAGCGCTTCGTCGGACTGAGCCGTGTCGCCCGGCAGATATTCCTCAGGCAGGAAGCGCGCCAGCGGCTGCTGCGCCACGATTCGGCGCGTCAGTTTCAGCGCGTCGATCGCGACCTGCCGGTCTTCCTCGGTATCGAAGTAGTTCGGCGAGATCACCGGGTTGTCGAACGGACCGGCGGACCGCAGATGGATGCTGCCCCGGCTCGTCGGCCGGAGATTGCAGACGCTGGCGGTGAAGGCATCGAACGGGTGCAGGCCGGAACCCCAGCTGTCGAGCGAGAGCGGCTGGAAATGATATTGCAGATTGGCTGTCTCATAGCGCGGTGACGATTTGGCGAAGGCGCCGACCTGCGAGGGCGCCATCGTCAGCGGCCCGGAACGCAGGGCTGCCCATTGCAGCGCCATCAGCGGCCGGCGCCAGATCCTGGCGTAGTCGCTGTTCAGCGTCTTGACGCCGTGGACTTTGTAGACCGGCCGGATCTGGAGATGGTCCTGCAGATTCTCACCGACGCCGGGGGCGTCGACCAGCGTGTCGATGCCGAGGCCCTGCAGCCGCGCACCGGCGCCGATGCCGGAGCGTTCGAGCAGAAGCGGGGAGGCGACCGCGCCGGCCGAGAGCACGACCTCGCCGCCCACCTCGACCCGCAGCTTCTCTTCGCTGGGGGTGCCCAGGCCATGGGTGAACTCGACCGCTTTCGCCCGGCCGTCCTCGAAGACGATGCGCTCGACATGGACGCGCGTCTCCAGCCGGAGATTGGTGCGCTCGCGCTGGTCGAGCAGCGGCTTCAGGAAGGCGCGATAGGCGCTGAGGCGGCGTCCACGCCGCTGGTTCACCTGGAAATAGGAGGAGCCTTCATTATCGCCGGTGTTGAAATCCGGAATCTTGGCGATGCCCGCTGCCTCCGCCGCATCGCGGATGGCGTCGAGGATCGCCCAGCGCACGCGCGGATGCTCGACGCGCCATTCCCCGCCGGCCTTGTGCATCCCGCCGGGCGACGGCGCGATATGATCCTCGTGTTTCAGGAAGTACGGCAGCACGTCGTCCCAGCCCCAGCCGGTCAGGCCGCGCTGGCGCCAGCCGTCATAATCGGCGGCCTGGCCGCGCATATAGACCATGGCGTTGATGGCCGAGGAGCCGCCGACGACCTTGCCGCGCGGATAGGCCAGCGCCCGCCCGCCGAGGCCGGGCTGGGGCTCGGTCTGGAACAGCCAGTCGGCGCGGGGGCTGCCGATGGCGAAGAGATAGCCGACCGGAATGTGGAGCCAGATCCAGTCGTCCATGCCGCCGGCTTCCAGCACCAGAACCTTGGCCTCCGGATCGGCCGCGAGCCGGTTCGCCACCACGCAGCCGGCCGAGCCCGCACCGATGACGACGTAGTCGAAGGTGCCGATCAGGCGGCGGGCGGTGGAGGCGACGTCAGGCATGGCGTGTCCAGGGGCTTCGCTACCTGCCCGTTTTGTCGGCAGTCGGGAGCAATCTGGCATAGGTCGGAGTGCGGTGTCAGTCGGTGAAAACGCACAGCTCGTTGGCGGCGATTGAGGCGCTATCGATTTGCGTGCTCGCGGGCGTTCTCCGAGGCGATTGCTTAGGACAGATTAGGGTCGTCGCATTCTCCCGTTCGAAGGTAGGTCCGTCGACCCAGATGCGGTGGAGAATTACGGGGTCTTGCTTGCAATTGCGACCGCGTCGTTTTCATGCCGATCCGTTTTGATGCGCGACTCCGCGGCTAGACAGCATCACGCCGCGTTTTTGTCGTGAGCCGGGCGTTGATCCCAAAATAGCTGAGCGCGGAGTGCAGTCTGCTTGCGAAAGCACGGCGCTCCTACCAATTGCTGGCAGGCATATTGTCCAACTCAGTGGGTACTCCATTTGCCGACTTACGGCGTCCAAAACTTGCGTGCCGAAACACACCTGGTCGCCCTTTTTTAATCCCGCCTATCGCTCGAAACCGCGCAATCGCAAAGTTCCTCACTGAGAAACGCATACTACGCTACAACTACTTCTGGACATTTGCCTCGGATATTGAACGGTTGTCGCGCGCCCCGCCGAACGGATTTGGGCGCCGTTTAGTCTTATTTGGAGGCTTTCGCTCGTGCCAGTGCAAACTCTGGCTCACTTGGTAGGCCACTTGCCTACGCCGCTGCGCAGGTCGTTGCGGCGGGCCATCGGCGGCGAAGGCCATGCTCAACACTGGACGCACACTCTCTGGGCTTGGCACCGGGCCCGAGGCGAAAAGCGCATCGACCGAATTGGCCCTGGGCTCGCCGCCTCGATTAGAGACACATGTGGCTCCGTTGAAGGCCGTTCCTGCCTTGAATTCGGCCGTGGGCACTTGCGCTCGGAGGCGCTGGTCTTCTGGCTCGCGGGGGGGCGCGTGAGTCGTGGCTGTCGACTATTTCTCCCTCTTGCACCTGCATTTCGCGCGCCGCGCGTTTACGTCTGCCGACCGCGATGTGTTGCTGGCCGCTTTGGCGCCGGCGGCGTCGGGGGCGACCGTTGCGGAACGCATCACAGAGCAGGGGATCGACTACCTGGCCCCGGCTGATTTTGGCCGGGAGACGGAATTCGCCGGCACCTTCGATCTCATTCACTCCGCCACGGTGTTGGAGCATCTGCCGCTCGCCGATGTCAGAGCCATCGTCGCCAACACGCAGGCCGCGCTACGCCCGGGTGGGGTTGCCTTGCATGCCATCCATCTTGAAGACCATCTCGATTACCGACATAATCCGCATGCCTTTCTTGCAGTCGACACCGACTGGCGGGAAAGCGATGCGGATGCACGCGGAAATCGGCTACGTGCATCAGATTGGCTACGAATCTTCCGATCGATGCCGGCTGCGCAGGTCGAGGTTCTGTGGGATGCCGTACGCGAAGACGCCCCATAGCCGAGCGTTCTTGATGCAGTGTTCGCGAATTACGCAGAACGTGATCTCCGTATTGGCGGGATCATGCTTGCGGGCCGCTCCAGCACCGAGGCTTCCGAGCAACTGCCCGTCAAATGAAGAGCTGGCTTACGGCGCATGGCTGAGCACGGCGCGCGGCGCGGCGTCCTCGCGCGCTACGATCTACAACTATTGCGATCATAGCTTCGGAAAGCCCGATGGCCGGGCCTACGGTCGCGCGCTAGAACGCCCTTCTAGTGAGCAAGCTCACAAGAGACGCTGCAATTCCTGGATTAGCTCTGCTTCGACCTGCTCGGCAATCGGCGCTCGATAATGGGTTCTATCGAAAAAGTTCTTGGGGGTTTTCGTGAGGGCATCCGCCTTTCTGCGGTCAATGAATATTCCGCGGTGAAGAGACTCGGCGAAGTTCTTGAAGGCGCGCTTGCACAGTCCCTCGGAGATCAGCTCGGCGCCTCCTTGTGGCAGCGTTTCGGCCCAAACGGGGAGCATAATCAGCGCGACGGCCACATCGGGTGGTGCCAGCGATAGAGTTTGCTGAAGTAATCCCAAGGCGGGATAAGTTCCGGACAAGTTGGTCGAGTGAATCCAAGGCTTGGAAAGCTCGGAGCGAATCTTCTCTTCGTCCCATTTATAGTCCAGTTCGAGATCCCAAAAACCGCGAGGATCAGGCGGCCGCGCGACGGATCTCTCGGAGTTGGTGAAGCGCTGTACCGCCTGCTCCACACTGTCGTAGCGAAACAGCTTTGCCGCATACGACAATGAACTGTCGCTGATGAGCCAAGTGGGAAGCGCAGGCTCCTCCACATATTTTGGCGATTGTCGGCACCAAACATCGTCGATGCCGACGACGATCAGCCTTGGCGGCGCTTTTCGATGGGTGAGGAACCACTTCAGCAGTTGCAACTCGGGTTGAACCGACGCTCCTGGAAGAGTCAGAGATACGAACTCCAGCCTGGTCTTGGTGGAGAGCCGATGGGGCGATAGAGGAGCAACATGGGAGTTACCGATGATCGCTGCATCGAACCGATCATTTCGGCCGAGGCTGGCGATTGCCATCCGCGTTGATATCGACGACAGCGGTCGCTTACCGAAGGTCGCGAAGCGACCCGTATCATACGGATCCGCCATCAAGGTGAAAAGCCATGTGGCTGCGACCGCAACGGCAATAGTTACAAGTATAGTCGCCGAGAAGCGGCTCCAAGATTGTTGCATTCGTACCATACTCGATCGGCCCAACTGGCCCCCAACTGTTCGACCACCGGACGTTCGGGGCCGGCATTCCTAGTTCGGAGACTGCGCTCCTCGATCGAACATTTTTTACCGTGGAACCCCAAACGAAGGAAGGCGCTGYGCCTACGTCTGCGCAATCCTATTGATTTCGCTCGTACCGCCTGCTTGGCAGGCTTGGCGAACTTTCGCCAGCAGCGATCCGTCATTTTCAGCCGATACCGTGCGCATGACCAATTTGGCCGTTGCCCTCAATCTTGTATGGCATAGGTCGGAACGGTGTCTCAGCGCGTGGGGCCGCACATCCGGACGGCTTGCCTACGGTTCATCTTTGCTCGAAAGCCAATCGCGAGTCGCCGCGCCGGAAGCAAGTTACGGACCCAGCATACTTGTCATGGCCGCGAGGATGTGGCCGAAAGTGGGTTGCTAGGCGTTCGCATGCATCCATTTCGCGAGGAGCAGCAACGGGTGCCCAGCATCGAAACTCCTGCTGTGTCCGTCTGAGAATGATCGCTATGAATGAAATTCTGCCGGATGAGGCGGCGAAGAGGCTGCTGCAGCGCGTGCGCGACCGTAGCTTTCGAGTTGGTGTCATCGGCCTGGGGTATGTCGGCGTCCCGCTCGCCTTGGCTGCTCTCCGTGCCGGATTCGACGTACTCGGTTTCGATATCAACCCTGCAAGGGTGTCCGAGCTCAACGCGGGCAGAACCGGGATCAAGCATATTCAAGCCGACGATCTCGCCATGGCCGCGAGGGCAGGGCGCTTTCTCGCCACGGACGATTTTTCGCGGCTGGATGAGCCGGATGGCCTTATTATCTGCGTGCCGACACCGCTCACGCGCCACCGCGAGCCGGATCTCAGCTTCGTCGTCCAGACCGCGGAAGCCATCGCGGGACGTTTGCGAAAGGGGCAGTTCATCGCGCTGGAGTCCACGACGTATCCGGGGACGACCGAGGAAATCCTCAAGCCGATTCTCGAACGAACCGGGTTAAAAAGCCAGAAGGATTTCTACCTGGCCTTCTCGCCCGAGCGGGAAGATCCGGGCAACCTGCGCTTTGGAACCGCCTCGATACCCAAGGTCGTCGGCGGCGATGGTCCCGAGGCGCTCGCGATAGCGCAGGCGTTGTATGGCGAATTCGTCGTTCAGACCGTGCCGGTCTCGTCGACCTCCGTTGCAGAAGCCGTGAAGCTGACGGAGAACATCTTTCGCTCGGTCAATATCGCGCTCGTCAATGAGCTGAAATTGATCTACGCGGCGATGGGCATCGATATTTGGGAGGTTATTGAGGCCGCCAAAACCAAACCATTCGGCTTCATGCCGTTCTATCCCGGCCCTGGGTTGGGCGGGCACTGCATCCCGATCGATCCATTCTATCTTTCATGGAAGGCCCGAGAATACGGGATCACGGCCCGCTTCATCGAACTGGCGGGCGAAATCAACACGGCCATGCCGCACCTTGTGGTCGAACGGCTCGCGCAGGGGCTGGATCAGCGTTTCGCGCGCGGACTGAACGGAGCGCGGATTCTCGTCTTCGGCGCCTCCTACAAGAAGAACGTCGATGACATGCGCGAAAGCCCGTCATTGCGCCTGATCGAGCTGATCGAGCAACGCGGCGCCCAGACGTCCTATCACGATCCGCATGTTCCGATCATTCCGCAGACCAGGGAGCACGGGGGCCTAGCCGGGCGCCGATCCATTGACCTCGCCCCCGGTACGATAGGCGATTTCGATGCCGTTCTCATCGCGACAGACCACGACGCCGTCGATTACAAAAGACTCGTCACGGAAGCTCGTCTGGTTATAGACACGCGTAATGCTTGCGAGCGGCACGGCGTCTTGGCTGCTAACGTGATCAAAGCCTGACGAGTTCTGCCACGCGAGGTCTGACTGATTGTCGACTTCGGCATGCGAGGTTCCTGCCGTTGACCGTGCTGTCGGGCGGGTGCTATGCGCTCGCTGCGCCGGTTGGGTTGAGGCGTCTTGGCCTTTCAGGATGTAGTACGCAGTATAATGAAGCGCTTAGCGATTGTCACAACTGCGGTGCCGCCCTCCGCCAGCGGTCAGGCGCGGGTGCTGGGCGCGCTTCTGGCACAAGAGCGCGGCGAGTCACGCCATCTTTTTCTATCCGATCAGCTTCATGCGCGCGACGCAGGCGAAGCTGGATTTGGGGTTTACGTCGCCTTGTCGCCGCCGAGATTCCAGATCATGCGGACTCTCGGAAATGAACATATCCAGCGGTTCAATAATTTCGCCGGGCTGGTGCGGGACGTTTGGGCACGCGCGGGCGAAATCGTGGCTGCCGTCAAGAGGCACCCGGTGCAGATGATCGTTGGATGCAGCGGCAACCCCTTCGATCTGCCGGCTGCTGCCATCGCTGCAAGGCGTTTGCATCTCCCCTTTGTAGCCTATCTGTTCGATGATCCGGTCTATCAATGGGAGGAGGGTCCCTACCGCAGTCTGGCCCGGTTCTGGGAAAGGCGGTGGGCCGTGGCTGCGGCGAAGGTGATCGTTCCGAATGAGGTGCTGGCCCAGGATGTGCGCGCCCGCGTTCCTAAAGCCTCCATTGCCATCGTCCGCAATCCGGTGGATCTGGCGCGGATCGAGCATGGGGAGATCGGTCCGGACAGCGCGGCGCAGGAAGTCCCCCTGCCGAGTGCGCAATCTCCCTGGACGGTGCTGTACACCGGTTCAGTTTATAGCGCGCAGGCGAGCGCGTTCCGGAATCTGATCGGTGCGCTGGAGCGGGCCGAGGGGCGCTTTCATCTTCATGTCCACACGGCGCAGAGCGAAGTGCAGCTTCGGTACAACGGTCTTGTTGGCCCCTTCGTTCGCCGTTTTGACCACTTGCCGCAGGAGCAGGCGCTCGTGCGGCAGCGCGAGGCCGACATTTTGTTTTTGCCGCTTGCTTTCGAATCTCCGATCCCTGAGGTCGTACGTTCATCGGCACCCGCCAAAGTCGCGGAATATCTCGCCTCGGGACGGCCTGTCGTGGTTCACGCGCCGCGAGGGTCGTTCGTATCGTCGTTTTTCACGGAGCGCGAGGCGGGGCTGGTGATCGATCAACCGGATGTCGAGACACTCGCACAGGCCCTGACTCGGTTGAGCGAAGATGCGACCCTGCGGGCCAATCTCGTCGCCAACGCGCGGGTCGCGGCGAAGGAATTTGGTGTCGATCGCGCCCGTGCGGCCTTTTCGGCCGCGCTTGGCGAGGTCGCATAGAATGAAGCCTTTGTCGGGCGGAAGACGCCCCCGCATCCTATTCGTGGCGATGCATCATTCCGTGCATGCGGCACGTTGGATCGAAGCTCTTCTGGACGCGGACTTCGACTTGCACTTGTATCCGGTCGACCCCGCTCCCCCACACGCTTACATCCGCGGCCTGACTCTACATCGACCGACGCCGGCATCCCCTGTCGCCGCACCGTCGGTTTCGATCAGCCGGCGGGTGGCACGCTTTCTTCGGCATGTTCTCCAGGATCCGTTGGACGCGATCCGCCTGCTGCGCGAGAAACTCGCCCGCCATGCGGCCTCGACGCCCGCGCCGGAGCCGCGGCCGCGCGCTGGAGACCCTCTTCGCGTTCGCCCGGTTCCGTTCGATGGCGACGATCCGCAGGCACGGGTGCGGCTCGGTCGCCCCGACGAAAGCGAGGAAACCATTATGGCGCTTCACGGTCCGCAGATGCTGGCCAAAGTGATCGCCGAGGTGCAGCCGGACCTCATCCACTCGCTGGAATTCCAGCACAACGCCTACCTTGTGCTGGCAGCGCGCGATCTCATGCTCGCGGCAGATCCGTCCCGTGGCTTCCCGCGTTGGCTGGCGACGAACTGGGGCAGTGACATCTATTACTTCGGTCGGGACGAAGCGCATGCGCGCCAGATTCGGCGGGTATGCGAGGCGGTCGACCTCTATTCGTGCGAATGTCGGCGCGATCTCGCGCTTGGGCGCAGCTTCGGCTATCAGGGCCCGGAATTGCCGGTTCTGGCCAATTCCGGTGGCATCGATGTCGACGCCGCCCAGCGCCTGCGCAGCCAAGTCCCCCCATCGCAGCGCAAGCTCATCATGGTCAAGGGCTACGACCACTTTGCCGGCCGCGCCATGGTCTCTCTTGCCGTGCTCGAGCGTTTCGCCGACCGCTTGAAAGACTATGAGATCGTCATGTTTTCGGTCGGTTCCCGTCCTCGCGTCCGTGCACTCGAATTGAAGGCCGCCGGTATCCTCAATATCCGCGTCATCGATATCGCCACGCATGACGAGATTTTGGAATGCTTCGGACGTGCTCGAGCATATCTGGCCGTTAGCATATCCGACGGAATCTCGACCTCGGTGCTCGAGGCGATGCTGATGGGTGCCTTTCCAATTCAGACCAATACGTCTTGTTGTGAGGAATGGTTCGTGCAGGGGGAGACCGGTTTCGCCGTTTCTCCCGACGATTTCGATGAGATTTGTACGCAGTTCGAACGCGCGCTAACGGACGACGCCCTGGTCGACGAAGCGGCGATACGCAATCTCGATATCATACGGTCCCGCCTCGATCAGACTGTCATGACACCGGCCATCCGAGACTTCTATCGTCAAGCGCTCGGCATGCCGTCCCGTCACGAGGGGAGTGAACCCCGCTGAAAGTCCTCCAGGTCAACGCAAGCGATGTCGTCGGCAGTCGTTTCAATAATTTCGACATTCGCCATCTGCTCGCCGCGGAAGGCATCGATTCGACGCATCTTGTGTGGAGCAAGCTGAGCGACAGCCCGGACTCCCGGCTCTTCTTCGACGTGCCCGGCGCGCGCCTGGCCAACAGGGCCATCAACCGGATCGAATCCAGACTGTCGATCCATTCGCGGCTGCAATGGCAGGCTTATACGCTGGCGTTGTCGAAAGCCTATCGCGAGGCCGATCTGGTCCATTTCCACATCGTCCATGACGGCTATTTCAGCCTGGACGCCCTGCCTTGGCTAACGCGCGGCAAGCCGAGCGTATGGACCTGGCACGATCCCTGGCCGATGACCGGCCATTGCATCTACTCCCTGGAATGCGAGCGGTGGCTGGATGGTTGCGGGCGGTGCCCGTCGCTCGACCTGCCCTTCGCTATGCGCAAGGATCGCACGGCCGAGCAGTTTGCCTGGAAGAAGCGCATCGTCGCCAAAAGCCGCGCGCAGATCGTCGTCGCCTCACGCTACATGCGCGACATGGCTGCACGGTCCCCTATCGCCGCGGGCAAAAACATCGAGGTTATTCCGTTCGGCATCGATCTCACACGCTTCCGACCCGTCGATCCAGAACCGGCGCGGTCCCGTCTGGGAGTCCTGCCCGGCAGGCTGGTGCTCGGCGTGCGTGCTTTTGCCGACAGCCCGTTCAAGGGGTTCGAATATGTCGTCGAGGCGTTGCGGCAGCTACCCGACACGGGCGTCCCTCTGACCATTCTGACGACCCACGGCAAAGGGCACCTCAACGAGTTTATCGGGCGTCATCAGATCATCGATCTCGGCTGGGTCAATGACAATGCGACCATAATGGATACCTTCGCTGCGACGGATATTTTCCTGATGCCCTCGACGGCCGAAGCCTTCGGCATGATGGCGATCGAGGCACTCGCCTTCGCCAAGCCGATCATTGTCTTTGAGGGCACTTCGCTGCCCGAGGTTGCGGGAGCGCCGGATGTTGCGATCGCCACCCCGATGCGGGATGCGGCCTCGCTAGCTGCAGCGATTGAACGCCTCGTCGGGTCGCCCGACGAGCGCGAGCGGCGGGGCGCTGCGGGCAGACGCTGGGCCGAAGCGCATTACAGCGACGTCGATTTCACGCGCAAGATGTCGGCGCTCTATCGAAAGGTTGTGCAGGGATGACGCGGGAGGCTCCGAAGAAGCGTATCCTTCTCCTGACCGACATCCCACCATGCAGCAATCTAACTGCGGGGATCGTGACGGCGCAGATGTGCCGCTTCCTGCCGAAAGATGAGCTTGCGATCTTCTGCGTCATGAATCCGCATCTTCAGCCGAAGCGCTACGACGATCTAGCGGGCATCGAGATGAAGACTGTCCGCAAGCCCACCGAATTGCAGAGCCGGGTGCTGCGCGGCATCAGGGTGGGGAGAGCGGGTGCGGCGGCGATCGAGGCGATGAGGCGCATAGCCTTGCCCCGCCGCCTCATCCGCCAAGCGATCGACTACGGCCGGGTGGTAGGTGCGACCGATCTGTGGGCGATTCTCCAGGGGCAGACGATGGTGCGTATCGCCGCGCCTGTGGCGCGGGGGCTCGGCGTGCCGTTGCGCGTTCACGTCTGGGACCCGCTGCGCTGGTGGCTCGACGCCCACGGGGTCGACCCGGTCAATCGCCAGCTCGATCTCGCGATGTTCGATCGCACCTTGCGGCAGGCGGCGAGCTGTGCCGCGGCATCGGACCCGATGGCGCGGCACTATGAGGAGACCTATGGCGTCCCCTCGACAGCGGTCATCGCCTCGATCGACCCGGCGCTCGCCCAAGCGCCGCCGCCGAAGCTTGTCAGCGACGACAGCGTCGTCATCGGCATGGTCGGCCAGTTCTATGCCAGCGAGGAGTGGGCACAACTGGTCGCAGCCCTCAAGATCGCAAAGTGGCGGGTCGGTGAACGGAAGGTCGTTTTAATGACGTTCGGCCACGAGCGACCGCCAAACGACGTTCCTGATGAGCATCTCAGGTTCATGGGCTGGATGGATCAACCTGACGTGATCCGAACGATCGCCCGGCATTGCGACATCGCCTATTGCCCCTATCCTTTCGCGGAAAGGATGGCGGAGGTCTCGCGTCTCAGCTTTCCGTCGAAGGTTCCCACCTATCTGGCGGCGGGGCGGCCGATCCTGTTTCACGGCCCGTCTTACTCGGCGCCTTACGCCTATTTGAAGGAACGGCGCGCAGCCTATCTCTGCCGTGACCTTCTGCCGTCGGCGGTCTATAACGGCCTCGCCCATCTGGTCGAGGATCGCGCGCTGTATGAGGCGACGGCGTTGGCCGCGAGACGGGCATTTCTCGCCGATTTCACCCTGCCGCAGATGGAGCGTGTGGTGCGCCGGTTTCTTGGTTACAAAGATGGCGAGGCGGAAGCAGGCCCAAGCATCGGGGACCGAGGCGTCTGACGATGGGCGGCGCTGATGTTGAGGCGGCGGCGATAGTTTGCTATCCGGGTTAAGTGACCAAAGCGGCGAGTTTTGCGAAGCTCACGGGTACGCGAGAAACGCGCCGTACCCGACTGCGATAGCCCTGACCTTCTTGAGCTTGTTGAAGAAGCTCCAGGCTCAATGCCGTCGAAGCCCTGAGCCAGGCTGCACTTCATCAGAGCGGCAATCGCCTTGCCTTTTGATCCAGCTTTGTGGAACTCTGAGCTCTCCGAGCGACGAAGCTTGAATTTCTCCTGCGTACGACAGTTGCTTCGGCCTTCGATAACAGGATGCGAGTAATTGTGATGGTATTGCGTCGGATCGCTCGCGACACTGCCCGCCTCTTTCCGCCCTTTCGTCGCCTGCATGATTTTGCCCTGCAGGCCGAGACAGGGAGAATAGCAGCGAGGCAGGAAGCGGACAGGTTGGCTGCGGAGCTAAACGCGTTGCTTGCGCAGTCGGATGCGGAAGGGCGGACGAGCGCAACTGCACACTACGGGTTGCATTCAAAGCAGGATGCAATCGGCTCTGGTCCCGGGGTCTCGGCCGAAGAAAGCGACCGCAACGCGCATTGGCTATATCTCAAGAACCGCCGTCAGCTCATTGAACTGGACTTTCCGGTTACTCCAAAAGTGCGCCATGGCTATGGTCAGCCACCTGAGCCGCTCATGCTGGCTCGGCTAAAGGCTTGCTCGCATCAATTTGCTTCGCAAATGCGCACGATGCTCCCTTTGCTGGAGCCGATGCTGACGATCCCGAGCAATCCTGTTGCGGATGCAACTGAACCGAATTGGGTTAATCCGGCTTTCCCTGCCCTGGACGCGATGGCGCTCTATGGAATGATAGCGCTCCACAAGCCGCGGCGCCTGATCGAGATTGGTTCGGGCTTTTCCACCAAATTTGCCAGGCGCGCGATCCGCGATCATCGCCTTGACACGCAACTGATATCAATTGATCCGGAGCCGCGTACCGAAATCGACGCAATTTGCGATGAAGTAATTCGAGCGCCGCTTGAGGATGTTCCTATCGAATTTTTCGAGAAAGCTACGTCAAGCGATATGATATTTTTCGACGGTAGTCACCGGTCTTTTCAGAATAGCGATGTAACCGTATTTTTTAACGAAATACTCCCCCGTCTCAAGAGCGGAACCGTATTTGGAATACATGACGTATTCCTGCCGGACGACTACCCGGCTGCGTGGTTGGAATGGTATTTCAATGAACAGTATCTACTGGCCTGCTGGCTGCTTGCCGGTGATAAGTTGAGGCCCGATTTCGCCGCCTATTTTATTGGCGAGACGCCAGAGCTTCACGCGATCTTCTCATCCATGTGGCGCCATCCGAATCTTGATGGCGCAAACCACAAAGGGGGAGCCTTTTTCGCGACGATTTCCTGAGAGGCGTCATGCTGTCGCCTGCCTAAGGGAAATGGCGAGGGCGCTGGTGCCAAACGCTTGGTGCCCAAAGAGGACTCGGCATCGGATCGAAAAGCGGCTTCCACTTTTCAATCCGATGCTAAAAGGCACGGTCAGCGTCGAATGCTCGCCTCGCGCTGTGAAACCGCGTCATGCTTCATAGGGGAACACGCCACCAGACCGCAGCGCCGTCCACGGGCTCCATTGGCGCTTCGATGCCATGCTGACCACGAAAATCATGGATCGCCTTGGCACAGGGCTCGAGCACATAATCGTCCACGATGACGAAGCCTCCCGGCGATACTTTGTGATAGAGCGCGTTGAGCGCATCCATCGTGCTCTCATACATGTCGCCGTCGAGGCGCAGCACCGCCAGCCGGTCTATCGGCGCGGCGGGAAGCGTGTCCTTGAACCAGCCTTCAAGAAAGACGACTTGCTCGTCGAGCAACCCGTAGCGGCGGAAATTGCCGGAGACGGCCTCACGGGAAATAGCGAGCTGCCCATAGGTGTGGTGGGTGTCGCCAGTATCGGCCGGATTGTGAGCTGAGTCGGGTTCGGGCAGGCCGCGGAAACTATCGGCGACGAAGACCTTGCGATCCTTTGCGCCATAAGCCTCGAAGATTCCCTTAGCGTAGATGCAGGCGCCACCCCGCCATACGCCGGTCTCGATGAAATCGCCGGGAACGCCTTCTTCCAACGCCCGTGTCGCCAGCATCCGCAGATTGCGCATGCGCGCGGTTCCGATCATCGTGATCGCCTGCTCGGGCCAGTCGCGGCCGATGGCGCGCAGCGACGGGTCGAACTTCCGCTCCGTCCAGGGTGCCTGCGAAGCATCCTCGATCAGCAGGCCGGTCAGCGACGCTTCCAGCAGGTCGAGGTAGAGCTCCGCGGCGCGCCCATCGCCGCCAAGGCTGGCGCCGTCGCCGCGCAGCCGGCGCCCGAGGCGAGCGACAGCTTCCTCCTGACGCGCACTCACGCCGAGGATCTGGGCGGAGACATTGTCCAGCTTCAGATATGTGGAATCGTGATAGGCGCCGATCCGCTGGAGCAAATGGTTGACTTGGTCCTCCAGCGTCGCCTTCGCGGCCAACTGCTCGACCAGGGCGTTACGCTCCTCTGCAGACTTGCGCGCGGTCTCGCGCCAGGCGTCGCGCTCTTCGGCGGCCTTGCGAGCTGCCTCGCGCAAATCGTCGCGCTTGCGCGCTTCCTCGCGCAAAATTGGAAGACGGCGCAAAAGGCTGCTGGTGAAAGAAGATTGCGTCACTGGACTACCCATCGCTGCGCACCCAACCCTGCGGAAAATCGAGCGCTCGCATCATCAACCCGGCGGAGAAAGACCAAACTTTCGACGCCACTCGTGGATTACAAAATATTGTCAGTTCCATACAACCCATTGCCGAGATCCTGAATCCAGGAGCGGCACTGGCTAATTAATGAACCGACGACCTTGGTGGCGGCCCGTGTCGACCCGTGGTGGCCCCGGCTAGACATTCATCGGCGTCAAGCATCGGTCGTTTCCTTCGGCTGGTGCGGCTCGACAGGAGCGATCTCGACGCGGTCCATATCGATCGCGAGCAGAACACCGTTCCGGAACGGCGAATGGACGTCGAACATCAACGCGTCGTGCATCCATTGATGCTGCACGTGGTTCTCCAACGTTCCGGAAGCGCAGGCGGCGGTCACCGAATAGCGTCCGGACGCGAGCGCGGGCAATCGGAACGCGAAGGTTGTTTCGAGTGTCTGGCCGGCACGAGCTGTGAGCGGGTTGGCGAGAGTCTTGAGGAAGGTGTTGTCGCCGAGGATCGGCTGGCCGAGACGGTCCTTGACGTGGAAGCCCACGATCGGCGCCTCGAAATCCTCGAGGACGGCGATGTCTATGACAAGCTGCACGTCCTCCCCACCCTCTATCCAAT
The DNA here is from genome assembly GCF_056395485.1 of Allobosea sp. 10L417. NCBI lineage: Bacteria > Pseudomonadati > Pseudomonadota > Alphaproteobacteria > Hyphomicrobiales > Alloboseaceae > Allobosea > Allobosea sp. 10L417. The sequence continues at coordinate 215,204 of NZ_JBFTJP010000003.1, read as the reverse complement.
GCAGCGGTGAGCCGTCGGCATGGGTGAGGCTCACGCGCTGGATGCGCGCCTTGCCGCTCCCGAAATCGGCGCTATCTGCCATGGTGTCGAAGATGGCCGGACGGTCCGGCCTGGGCGGCTCGGGGAGCGAAGCGCGTTTCGGCTTCGCTGCGGGCGGAGTCTCCTCGCCCGCCGTCGCCGGCGCATCGGCCGGGCCCGCATTCGCCTTGACGCGAGGCCGCGGGGCCGGCCGATCCGACAATCCTTGCGCCTGGCTCATGATGGCCGCTGAATAAGCTTCGCAGACATCCTTCGCGGAGCCCTGCATCACCAGATCGCCCTTGTCGATCCAGATCGCGCTGTCGCACAGGCTCATCACCGCGCCGGTGTCATGGCCGCAGAACAAGACTGTTCCGCGTTCGCGGAACTGCCGGAGCCAGCGCAAGCATTTCTGCTGGAAATAGGCGTCGCCGACCGCGAGCGCCTCGTCGATGATCAGCACGTCGGCGTCGACATGGGCAATCACCGCGAAGGCCAGGCGCATCGCCATGCCAGTCGAATAGGTCTTCACCGGTCTTTCGATGAAGTCGCCGATATCGGCGAAGGCGAGGATGTCGTCGAAGCGGGCCTGCGTTTCCTCGCGGCTCATGCCAAGGATTGAGGCATTGAGATAGACGTTCTCGCGGCCAGTGAATTCCGGGTTGAAACCCGATCCCAGTTCCAGCAGCGCAGCGACGCGCCCCTTGACGCGCGCCTCGCCCGCAGTGGGGGCCAGGGTCCCGCATACGAGCTGCAGCAGCGTGGATTTCCCGGAGCCGTTGCGGCCGATGATCGCCATGCTGTCGCCGCGCGGAACCTCGAAGGTGATGGATTTGAGAGCCCAGTGATTGGTGTAGTAGTTCTTCTCCGGCCATTTCACGCCGAACGCGCGCAGGGCTGGCGCCATCGCCCGCCGCAGACGCGGCATCACGGCCTGGGCGAGCCGGTCGGATGGGCTCTGATAGATGTGATAGGCTTTTTCGAGCCGTGTGGCCTCGATCGCGATCTCAGAGGACATCGGCGAAACCCGCGCGCAGGCGATTGAAGACCCAGAACGCGGCGGGCAGGCTCACCAGCGCTCCCAGCCACAGAAATGCCAGGGCCTGCCAGTCCGGAGCTCTGCCGAACAGTAGCACATTGCGGGACTCCTCGACCACGATGGTCAGGGGATTGAGCTGCATCGCGGCCCGGAAACCAGGAGGAACCGAGGAGATCGGATAGAAGATCGGCGTCAGGAACATCGAGGCCGTGACGATGAAAGCCACGATCTGTCCGATATCGCGGAGATAGACGCCCAGGGCTGAAAGCACATAGGCCGTCGCGAGCAGCAGCAGCAGATAGGGGATGACGATCAGAATAAAGAGCGGCGCGGTCGCCTCGACGTGACCGCTATGCAGGAAATGGCCCAGCACGACGATCAGCAGGCCGAAGGCTGCGGTGATCAGGGCCCCCAATACGACGACGATGGGCAGGATGCCGAGCGGGAAGACGACCTTCTTGACGTAGCTGCTATGGGCGAGGATCAATCCCGCAGCCCGGTTCAACGTCTCCGCGAGCATCGAGTGCAGCAGAACGCCGACGAGCAGAATCAAGGTGAAGTTGGCATCGGTCCCGTCTTGCCCGGTTCCCCAGCGAGCCCGAAACACGGCGGAGAAGACGAAGGTGAAGATCAGCGCCGTCAGCAGTGGCGTCAGGAAAGCCCAGCCGACGCCCAATACACTGCCACGATAGCGCGCTTCGAAGTCACGCATTGTTAGGCGCAGGGTCAGTTCTGTCGTTTGGCGCAGATGGTCGCCCCAACTCGTCAACGCTTTAATCCTTGGACTCCAGCCGCACCGGGTGGTCGGCCGCGGCGCCCCTTTAGCACCTCGTATCCGCGTCCCGCAAACGCGTTCTGTCGTGGTGCGGGTCGGGCGGCTCGACAATCCCGGATCGGTTGAGTAAATCCTGCTCGCCTCGGCGGACGCGATTGCGACGGAAAGACGCCGTTTCACCGTTTGAGCGGAGATGCCCTTGACCAAAATCCTCATTCTCGGCGCGGCGGGCATGCTCGGCAACGCCGCCTACCGGTTCTTTGCCGCGTCGCCGGGCTTCGACGTCGTCGGCACGATCCGTGGCGGTGCGCCGGTCGGGCTCCCGCAGAGTGCGACGGCCCGCCTGCTAGGAGGGGTCAATGCGGCCGATCAGGACGGCCTTGTCCGGATGATTGGCGAGACGCGGCCCGACGTGGTGGTCAACTGCATCGGCGTGGTCAAGCAACTTTCTGCCGCCAAGGACCCGCTTGTCTCCATCTCGTTGAATTCGCTGCTGCCGCACCGTCTCGCTGAACTCTGTGCGGCGGCCGGGGCGCGTTTCGTGCATATCTCGACGGATTGCGTTTTCGACGGCCGCAAGGGTGACTACAAGGAAACGGACCTTTCGAACGCCGAAGATCTCTATGGCAAGAGCAAGTTTCTCGGCGAGGTCGACTATCCCAACGCGATCACGCTGCGCACGTCGATCATCGGGCATGAGCTCAATTCTGCCCATTCGCTGGTTGACTGGTTCCTGAGTCAGCCCGGTCCCGCGGTGAAGGGGTATCGCAAGGCGATCTATACCGGCCTGCCGACGGTCGAACTCGCGCGCGTCATTCGGGATGTCGTCATTCCGCGCCCGGAGCTGCGCGGCCTCTGGCATGTCGCCGCTGGCAAGATCGATAAATTCGAGCTGCTGAAGCTGGTGGCGCAGGAATACGGGAAGACGATCGACATCATCCCCGACGATGCGGTCGCGATCGACCGTTCGATGGACGGCTCGCGCTTCCAGGCGGCAACGGGATACGTGGCCCCGGCCTGGCCGGAGCTGATCGCACGCATGCACGCCGCACGCTGAGCGCACGCTAGGAGAAAGTGACCTATCCCATGGATATCAAGGGCAAGACCCTGCTCATCACGGGCGGAACCGGATCCTTCGGTAACGTTGTTCTGCGCCGCTTTCTGCGCGAGGGCATCGGCGAGATTCGTGTCTTCAGCCGTGACGAGAAGAAGCAGGAGGATATGCGCCTCGAGCTGAAGAACGATCGCGTCAAGTTCTATATCGGCGACGTGCGCGAGCCCGGCAGCTTGCGCGCCCCGATGCGCGGCGTCGATTTCGTCTTTCACGCTGCGGCGCTGAAGCAGGTGCCCTCCTGTGAGTTCTATCCGATGGAGGCGGTGCGCACGAACGTCCTCGGTGCGGGCAACGTGCTCGAAGCCGCCATCGACGCCGGCGCTCGGCGTGTCGTCGTGCTCTCCACCGACAAGGCGGTCTATCCGATCAACGCCATGGGCATCAGCAAGGCGATGATGGAGAAGATCACGGTCGCTCGGGCCCGCCTGCTCTCCAAGAGCGATACCACGCTGTGCGCCACCCGCTATGGCAACGTCATGGCTTCGCGCGGCTCGGTGATCCCGCTCTTCGTCTCGCAGGTGAAGGCGGGCCAGCCGATCACCATCACCGATCCGAACATGACCCGCTTCCTGATGTCGCTCGAGGAATCGGTCGATTTGGTCATCTATGCTTATCGCAACGCCGAGCAGGGCGACATCTTCATCAAGAAGGCGCCCGCCTCGACCATCGGCCATCTCGCCGAGGCGGTGATGCAGATCTTCGACAAGCGCGTTCCAGTCAAGGTGATCGGCACCCGCCACGGCGAGAAGCGCTATGAGTCGCTCGTCTCGCGCGAGGAGATGGCGCGCTCCATCGATCATGGCGGCTATTACCGCGTGCCGCAGGACGATCGCGATCTCAACTACGCCAAATATTTCGTCGAAGGCGAAAGCGCGATCTCGATGGCGGAGGACTATACCTCCGACAACACCGAGATTCTCGACGTCGAGGGGGTGAAGAAGTTGCTCCTCGGCCTCGATTACATCCAGGCTGAGCTGCAAGGCTAGACATGCGCAAGGTAATGTCGATCGTGGGCACCCGCCCCGAGCTGATCAAGATGTGCCGCGTCATCGCCCTGCTCGACGAGCAGACGCAGCACGTCCTCGTCCACACCGGCCAGAATTACGACTATGGCCTCAATCAGGTGTTCTTCGAGGATCTCGACATCCGCAAGCCCGATCATTTCCTAGAGGCGGCGGGCGGCTCGGCGATCGACACCATCGCTGAGGTGCTCAAGCGCTCCGACGCGGTGATGGAGCAGGAGAAGCCCGACGCCTTGATGATCTATGGCGACACCAATTCGGGCTTGGCGGTGATCGCGGCGAAGCGGCGCAAGATTCCCGTCTTCCACATGGAGGCCGGCAATCGCTGCTTCGATCAGCGTGTTCCCGAGGAGCTCAACCGCAAGGTCATCGACCACCTCTCCGACGTCAACATGACGCTCACGGAGCATGCGCGGCGCTATCTGGTTGCCGAGGGGCTGCCGCCCGAGCTCACGTTCAATGTTGGCTCGCACATGCATGAGGTGCTCGAGCATTTCCGCCCCCGCTACGAGGCCTCCGACGTCCTCGATCGCCTCGGTCTGACCGAGCGTCGCTTCTTCGTCGTCTCCAGCCACCGCGAGGAAAATGTCGACAGCGAGCGGAATCTCGCCGACCTGCTCGATTCGCTCAAGGGCCTCGCCGAAACCTATGATTGGCCGGTGATCGTTTCGACCCACCCGCGGACGCGCAAGCGGCTGGAGGCGCTGGGCGAGACCGATCTCGATCCTCGCATCCGGTTTCTGCCGCCCTTCGGCTTCCACGACTACATCAAGCTGCAGATGACAGCCGCCTGTGTCGTTTCCGACAGCGGCACGATCACCGAGGAAAGCTCGCTTTTGGGTTTCCCGGCCGTGACCATCCGCCAGGCGCATGAGCGTCCCGAGGGCATGGATGAGGGCACGCTCGTGATGTGCGGCCTCACGCGCGAGTCGGTTCTCGATTCCGTGCGCTTCGTCATGCACGCCGACGTGGCCGGACTCACGCCGCGGCCGGTCGCCGACTATGTCGCCGGCCCCGTGTCGCGCAAGGTCGTTGCTATCGTTTTGAGCTATATCGACTACATAAATCGCACGGTGTGGCGCAAACCGTGAGGCGAGAGGGCGCGGCATGGCCGGGCTGAAAATCCTGCATGTTGCGCCCCATCTGCGCCAGGGCGGTGCTGAACGGCTGCTGTTCGAGCTCGCGACGCATCCTTCTGACGGCGTAACCCACCATGTTGCGCTCATGCAGGACGAGGTCTTCTTCGACCGGGCCAGCCTACATGTCGAGGATCTCGGCTTCGACCTGGGGCACCGCTTCGGGGCCTTGACCCATCTGCCGGCGTCACGTCGGCGTCTGCGCGCCCTGATCGAACGGCTCAAGCCCGACGTCGTGCAGGGCTGGCTCTATTACGGCGCGTTCCTCAGCCTTGCCGTCGGCGCACGCGCGCCGCTCGTCTGGTCGATCCACAACACCACCTTTCCACGGCTTCTCGCCAATCCTCTGCTGCATCTGGTCGATCGCGCGCTCGCCACGCGCTCACGCGCGGCGCCCGATGCGATCGTCTATTGCGCGTCGTCCGCGCGAGCCTTCCACGAGGCGCGCGGCTATGCGGCGAAACGCGGCCTCGTCATCGAGAACGGTGTCGATCTCGCTCTTTTCCGCCCTGACGCGGCGCGGCGCGTGGCGCGCCGCGCCGGTTTGGGCCTTTCCGACGACGCCTTTGCCGTACTGTTGAGTGCCCGTAACGATCCACAGAAGGACTTGCCCAATTGCCTCGACGCCTTCGCTCTATTCCGGAGCAAGGCGCCGCAGGCACGGCTGCTGCTGGCGGGGCGCGGCATGGACGGTTCAGATGTGGGGCTGGGCGCCATGATCGCCGCGCGCGGACTTGAGGCCGCTGTCCTGACACTCGGGGCAGTCGCCGACATGCCCGGCCTCCTCGACGCCGCCGACGCCGTTCTGCTCGGCTCGCGCTATGGCGAGGCCATGCCCATGGCGTTGCTCGAGGCGCTGGCGATGGGCAAGCCGATCGCCGCGACCCGCATCGGTGATGTCGGGCGGCTGCCTTGTCCGCCCGAGGCGCTGGCACCGCCCGCCGACCCGCGATCGCTGGCTTCTGCCTTGTCCTTCGCGCGGGCCGGAGATCCGCGCTGGGCAGCGTCCTTTGCCGAAGCCCGCACGCATTACGGGCTCGACACGATGACGCGCGCCTATGAAGCGCTCTATCGCCGCCTTGCCGCGCAGGAGCAGGTGTCATGACGTCGGGTCCTCGGCTCGCCGTCGTCACGCCGGTCTTCAACGGCGCCGACTACATTGTCGAGACGGCGCGCTCCGTCACAGAGCAACTGCGTCCCGGCGACCGTTACGTCGTGGTCGACGACGGTTCGACCGATGACACGCGGGCGCGCCTCGTCGCTGCCGATCTGCCGATCGAGCTCGTCGCACAGGCCAATGCAGGCGAGGCACAGGCCGTCAATGCCGGGATCGCACATGCGGCCTGCGACATCGTCGGGATCGTGAACGCCGACGACCCGATCCTGCCTGGCCTCCTCGATGCGGTGCGGGCCGCCTTCCACGACGATCCCACCCTCGATGCTGTGTATCCCGACTGGCTCAAGATCGAGGCGGACGGGCGGCAACTCGCGCGCATCGCGACGCGCGAATACGACTACGATGTGCTGCTCGGCCAGCATTTCTGCATTCCCGGCCCGGGCGCCTTCTTTCGGGTCAGTGTTCTCGCCGGCGAGCCTGTCCGCGACGCTCGCGCCTCACTGATCTCCGATTACGACTTCTGGCTGCGTTTCGGCTCGCGTGGCGCCAAGGTCAGGCGACTCCCACACGTGCTTGCTACCTGGCGGTTGCACGCCGGTGGCGCGACCCGCCGCGGCCAAGGTCCGCGGCTGGCGCTCCAGAAAATTGAAACGATCAAGCGCCTCCTGGGCCGATCTGATCTTCCCCAACATGTGCGGAGGCTGGGGCCGCAGGCGCTCAGCGCCGCCTATTATCATGCTGCGCTCGTCGGGCTTCGCGCGCCCGACACACCGGCTCTGCGCTATGCCGTGCAATCCTATCTTCTGAAATGGCGCTGGGCCGAGCCGGTCGAGGCCACGCAGCGCCGGGCGGCAGGCCATCTCGCCTACGCTGCGGCGCAGCCTCTGTCGGGTTGGCTGCACGCGCTCGCGTCGCCCTTGCTGCCTGCCCGATTCAACAGGCAAGCGGTCCTCGACCAGACATTCGGTCTCGATCCCATCCCGCGGAAGGAGGAGACATGACGGCATCGACACCGCATGTCAGCGTCGTGATCCCGATGTTCAACCGCGCCGCCACCATCCGGCGGGCGGTGGAGAGTGCCCTGACGCAGAGCTTCCGCGACATCGAGGTGATCGTCGTCGACGACGCTTCGAGTGACGATTCCGTCGCGACCGTCGCCGCTATCGACGATCCGCGTGTGCGGCTGCTGCGCCGCGAGCGCAATGGCGGCGCCTCTGCCGCGCGCAATGTCGGCGTGGCCAACGCGCGCGGAGCTTTGATCGCCTTTCTCGACTCCGACGACGAATGGTTCCCGCGCAAGCTCGAAATCCAGGTTGCGGCGCTCGAAGCCGCGCCCGCCGAGGCCGCCGTCTCCTGCACCGGCGTCGAGATGCATCTGCTCGACCATGCGGTCACGCGAATGCAGCCACTGGAGGACAGCCCCGATTGGGCGCGGCGGCTGGCGATGGATTGCGACCTGAGCCCCGGCACGACACAGCTCACGCGCCGTGCGGTTTTCGACACCATCGGCCCGCTTGATGAGACCTTGCCCCGTTTCGAGGACTGGGACTGGCTGATCCGCTATACGCGCAAGGGCACGATCGTCGCGGTTCGCGAACCGCTGGCGCGCGTCTATAATCGCCGCGCGCGACTAGGGGAGGTTGTGGAGCGTTCGGCCGAGCTGCTGCTCGCGAAGCATCGCGATGTCTTCGCGGCCCTTGCACCGGCCGACCGCCGCAAGGCGGTGGCCGACGTTTGGTTGCAGGCGGTCGGCACCTATGCCTTCGAGGGCAAGCTCGGCGCCATCCTGCGCCCGGCGGCAGGAGCCTTCGCCCAGCGGCCCGTGCACACGCTCGGTCGCCTCGCGGCCGGGGCCGGGGCGGTGGCTCGCGGGCGGCTGGTGCGTGCTATGAAAGGACGCGGCGGATGATCCTCTACTGCGCGCCGATTTCGCCCTTCGCCCGCAAGGTGCGCATGCTGACGCGCCATCTAGGATTGGATGGGCAGGTCGAGGAGCGTTTCGTCGATACGGGCGCGCCCGACGCTGCCTTCCTTGCTGCCAATCCACTCGCCAAAATTCCCACGCTGGTCACGCCACAGGGTGAGGCACTCTTCGATTCCGCCGTGATCGCCGCCTATCTTGACGTCCGCGCCGGCAGCCCACTGACACCGCAGGGGGAGGCCGGCTTCGTCGCTCGAGCCTACGAGGCTTTGGCCGACGGCGTGATGGAGGCGATCGTCCTCGTTGTCTACGAACGGCGCTGGCGCGAAGAAGCAAAGCGCGAACCGCGCTGGGTAGCGCATCAGCAGGGCAAGATGTCACGCGGCCTGGCGCGCGCCGCTCAGATTGTTTCCCGACCTGATCACGGGCTCCAGATCGGTGATTTCGCCCTTGCCTCGGCGCTTGGTTATCTCGACCTGCGCTTTGAAGGCGCCTGGCGGACGGAGTTTCCTATGCTGACGGGCTGGCTCGATCGTTTCGCGGCACAGGTGCCTGCTTTCGAGGCGACGCGCTATCGCGATCCTGCCGCAGCCTCGCGCTGAGCGGTCCTTGCCTGGAAGGTGGCCGGGATGTGTATTGCTCGGCGACGAAGCTTCCGTCGAGATATCTGGGCAGGCGGATGCCTATCGCCTCAACACTGGCGGAATAGCGGCTAGCGGCTGGATTGACCTGCCTTGGGTTTCTTGATCCGTCAGCCGGGCCGGGATGCAGGAGCAGCATTGCTCTGGGATTATCGTCTGCGCGATAAGCAGTGGCCGTGTTGTCGGCGTCCGAGCCTAACGGAGTCTCCATGAGTTTCCGCAACATCCATTCGCACGGTCTCGTCCGGATCGCTTGCGCCGCGCCGCGCCTCAAGGTGGCTGATCCGGCCTTCAACGTGGCCGAGACGATCGCGATGCTGCGGCGGGCGGATGAGAGCGGGGCGTCGCTGACCCTGTTTCCCGAACTCGGCATCAGCGCCTATGCGATCGACGATCTGCTGCAGCAGAATGCATTGCTGGATGCCGTGCGCGACGCCTTGGGTCGCCTCGTCGAGGAGAGCCGCGCGCTGCGTGGCGTCGTCGTCGTCGGGGCGCCGCTGCGGGTCGAGGGGCGGCTGTTCAACTGCGCCGTCGCTGTTCATCGCGGGCGCATCCTCGCCGCTGTGCCCAAGACCTATCTGCCGAACTATCGCGAATTCTACGAGCGCCGGCAGTTTGCCTCGGGCGAGCGGGCGAGCGCGCTCTATATCGATCTTTGCGGCCAGGACGTGCCGTTCGGCACCGATATCCTGCTGGCTGCGGCCGATATCCCGGATTTCGTCGTCCATATGGAGATCTGCGAGGACGTCTGGACGCCGATCCCGCCCTCGTCCTTTGCGGCGCTCGCGGGCGCGACCGTCCTGCTGAATCTCTCGGCATCCAACGTCACCATCGGCAAGTCGGACTGGCGCCATGCGCTCTGCAAGGCCCATTCCGGCCGCTGCATCGCGGCTTACGCCTATTCCGCTGCCGGCACCGGCGAATCGACCACCGACCTCGCCTGGGACGGGCAGGCGATGATCTACGAAAATGGTGCGCTGCTGGCCGAAGCCGAGCGCTTCGCCGCCGAGCCGCAGCTCACCCTCGCCGATATCGATCTCGAACGGCTGGCCATGGACCGCATCCGCCAGAACACCTTCGGCGACAGCGCCGATGTGAACCGCGACCGGCTCGGCTTCCGCCGCATCGACTTCACGTTGGAACCAGACCGCGAGAACGATCTCGGCCTCGCCCGCACCGTCGAGCGCTTCCCCTTCGTGCCGAGCGACGATGCCAGGCTGAACGAACTGTGCTTCGAGGCCTACAACATCCAGTCGCACGGCCTGCGCAAGCGGCTGGAGAGCACGCGGCTCGACAAGGTCGTCATCGGCGTTTCCGGCGGTCTCGATTCGACGCAGGCGCTGATCGTTGCGGCCCACACCTTCGATGCGCTGGGCCTGCCCCGCGAGAACATCCTCGCCTATACCTTGCCGGCCTTCGCCACCAGCAAGGACACCAAGGACAATGCCTGGCGGCTGATGCGGGCGCTTGGCGTCAGCGCCGAGGAGATCGACATGACGCCGGCCTGCCGGCAGATGCTGGTCGATATCGGCCATCCCTTCGCGCAGGGCGAGCCGGTCTACGACATCACCTTCGAGAACGTGCAGGCCGGCGCGCGCACCTCCGTGCTGTTCCGCCTCGCCAACCGGCACAATGGCCTGGTGATGGGCACCGGCGACCTCTCGGAGCTCGCGCTCGGCTGGTGCACCTATGGCGTCGGCGATCACATGTCGCATTACAACGTCAACGGCTCGGTGCCGAAGACGTTGATCCAGCATCTGATCCGCTGGGTGGCGCAGTCCGGCCGCTTCGGAGCGGAGGCGTCGGATGTGATGCTCGATATCCTCGCCACCGAGATCTCGCCGGAGCTGGTGCCGGGCGATGGCGACAAGCCCGCCCAGAAGACCGAGGATTTCGTCGGCCCCTACGCGCTGCAGGACTTCAACCTGTTCTACACGACGCGCTACGGCTTCCGCCCGAGCAAGATCGCTTTCCTGTCCGAGCATGCCTGGCGCGATGCCGGAGCAGGCGACTGGCCGCCGAACATGGAAGCGGGCAAGCGCGTCGCCTACGATTTGCCGGTGATCAAGCGCTGGCTCGGTGTCTTCATCCGCCGCTTCTTCGAGACCAGCCAGTTCAAGCGTTCGGCCGTGCCGAACGGCCCGAAGGTCTCGTCCGGCGGCTCGCTCTCGCCGCGCGGCGACTGGCGCGCGCCGAGCGATGCGTCGGCAGCACCATGGCTCAAGGACTGGGAGCGGATTCCGGATTGAGGGAGGGAGCCGGGGCCGGCGGCCTCTATCCCAGCCCAAACGGCGAAACCCGTCACGTCGGCGGTCGACCCTGCGTGGCGCGCGTTTGCTCGGAACGATCTCCCCAAGGCGCCGGGCAACCTATCCGAACCCGGCCGGGCCTCCTGACGGCGCCTTGATCGGCTCCCGGCGGCACCTTGTCGAGATCATCGTTCAACGAAGGTGATTACCGAGTTGCTGATCGAGGCTACATTCACCTTGGGCGGTCAGGCGCCGGAGGCGGCTACGACGACGACGGGGATCGCGACCAAGCTGGGCAAAGCCCACCGATCTGTCCAAGAATAGGGGAGCGCCTTACTCGCCGGACAGAGCGGCTGAGCCAGCCGAAGACGGGGGAACAGGTCGATGCGATTTGTCCTATGGACAGGGGCTCTCCTCATCGTCGCCGCCCTCGCGGCGGCAATCCATTACTGGTCCCCGCACGCGACCTTGCGGGTGACAACGGGGGCCTTCGGCACCGACGCTCAGCGCTTTATCGGCGCTCTCATCACCGAGACGGCCAAGGATCACCCCCGCATCAGGCTCCAACCCGTTCAGGTCAACGATCTGGCTGCCAGTTCAAAAGCGATCGAAAACGGCGATGTCGACCTCGCGCTGATCCGCAGTGACGTCTCGCCTCCGACCAATGGCCAGACGATCGCGATCCTGCGCCGAGACGTCGTCGCTTTCGTGCTCCCGCCGAAATCGGCCATCGACAGCATCGGCAAACTCGCCGGCAAGACGATCGCAATTCCGCAAGGGCGTCTGCAGGACACCAACTCCGTGCTGCTCGACGTGATCCTGAGCTACTACAATGTCGCGCCTCAAGAGGTGAAGCGCCTGTTCCTCTCGCCCGACGAGCTGGTCGCGGCGGTTCACCTACGGCACGTTGCCGCCATCCTTGCCGTGGGGCCCATCGGGCCGGGGGAGGTGGTGGGCGCCGTTACGGCGATGGCCAAGGGGGCCGCGGGGACACCGACGATCCTGGCGTTCTCTGATGCGGATGCCTTCAATCGGCGCTTTCCGGCGTTCGAGTCGTATGATGTGCCGGAAGGTGCCTTCAAGTCTCGCCCGGCGACGCCCGACGACACGGTCACGACGCTCGCCGTGACATACCGGCTCGTCGCGCCTGACACGATGCTCGATCTTGTCGCCGGGGCCATAGGCCGGACCCTCTTCACCTCCAAGTCAAAGCTGACTGCGCTGACCCCCCTGGCGAGCCAAATCGAAGCGCCAGACCCCGACGCGAAGAACCCCATCCTGCCGATCCATCCCGGCGTCGCCAATTACCTCAACAACGGCGAACAGAGCTTTTTCGATGAGTTTCAGGGCTATTTCTACCTTGCGGCGGCCCTGTTCAGCCTCCTGGCTTCGCTTGCGACGATTATCATGGGGAGTGTGAAGTCGAGGCGCATGCATCAGGAACAGGGGCGGATCGGGCAGTTGATCCAGATCGCCGACCAGGCGCAGAGCGCTGATGCCGAGGCACTGGAGGCGCTTGATCGCTCACTTCATCACCTGATCGCCGAGGCCGTTGCCTCCGCTGGCCGCTCTGGCAATGATTCCACGATGGCCCTCGCGATCAACCACGCCCGTTATTCCGTCAGGGAGCGCCGGGCACTGCTGAGTTCCCGGGGCATGCGAGCCTCCGGGCATTCTTCGGTGTCGATCTAGAAGGCTGGGCCTCCGGCCCAGGCAGGAGGATCGCATGAGCGCCCGCTTACGGTCCCGAGGCCAAGGTCGGCGCATGGCGCCACCCGGCCCAGGGACGGCGCCCAACGAGCTTCCGCGTCCCACCCGACTGGGACATTCCCGCCGCCCAGTAAAAAGCCCGCGGCTGGCGCCGCGGGCTGATCGTTTCGAGTTTCGAAGGACTTAGGCCGCGACGGCGGCGGGCTCCTTCTTTTCCCATTCCTCGCCCCAGATCATCACGGCATGGCCGGGCGAGACCTCGCGGTACTGGCGCACGGGCACGACATAATCGGGCGCTCGCACCGGGCTCTTGATCTCGTCGTTCGAGACAGGGCGCTTTTCCAGGCGCCGGGCCGGGTCGGCAATCGGCACCGCCGCCAGCAGGCGCTTGGTGTAGGGATGCTGCGGGTTCTGGAAGATCGCCTCGCGCGGGCCGATCTCGACGATCTCGCCGAGATACATCACCGCGACGCGGTGGCTGACGCGCTCCACCACCGCCATGTCGTGCGAGATGAAGAGATAACCCAGACCCATGCGGGCCTGCAGATCGAGCATCAGGTTGACGACCTGCGCCTTCACCGAGACGTCGAGCGCCGAGACCGCCTCGTCCGCCACGATCAGGCGCGGCTCCACCGCGAGCGCACGCGCGATGCAGATGCGTTGGCGCTGGCCGCCCGAGAATTCGTGCGGGAAGCGGTTGGCCATCTCAGGCAGCAGCCCGACGCGCTTGAGCAGGTCGGCGACCTTGTCGCGCGCTTCCGAGCGGGTGGCGAGGTTGTTGATCAGCAGCGGTTCGGCGACGGCCGTGCCGACATTCATGCGCGGATTGAGCGAGGCGAACGGGTCCTGGAAGATCATCTGCATGCGCTTGCGCTGCTCGCGCAGGTCATGCTGGTTGAGCTTGAGGACGTCGACGCCGTCGAGCAGCACCGAGCCGGCGAGCGGCTCGATCAGACGCATCACCGAGCGGCCGGTGGTCGACTTGCCGCAGCCGGATTCGCCGACCAGCGCCAGGGTCTCGCCGGCCTTCAGGCTGAAGGAGACGTTCTCGACCGCGTGAACCCGGCCCTTGACCGAGGAGAGCAGGCCGCCGCGGATTTCGAAGCGGGTGGTGAGGCCGGCGACCTCGAGCACGGGGCGCTCGGCCGCCTGGACGGTATCGGGCACCTCGGTCGGCACGTCCGAGAGACCGGTCGCGCGGTCGACGACCGGAAAGCGCATCGGCCGCCGGCGGCCCTCCATCGAGCCCAGCTTCGGCACGGCCGAGAGCAGCGCCTTGGTGTAGGGCTTCTGCGGATTGCGGAAGATGTCGTCGGTGTTGCCCGTCTCGATCTCGTCGCCGTTGTACATCACGACGGTGCGGTCGGCGATCTCGGCGACGACGCCCATGTCATGGGTGATGAAGAGGACGGACATGCCCTCTTCGTCCTGCAACTGCTTGATGAGCTCGAGGATCTGCGCCTGGATGGTGACGTCGAGCGCGGTGGTCGGCTCGTCGGCGATCAGGAGCTTCGGCTTGCAGGCCAGCGCCATCGCGATCATCACGCGCTGGCGCATGCCGCCCGAGAAGCGGTGCGGATATTCGTGGAAGCGCGACTTCGCCGCGGGAATGCGGACCTTCTCGAGCAGGCGGACCGTCTCGGCCTCGGCCTCCGAGCGCGACAGGCCGCGATGCAGGATCAGCGCCTCGGCGATCTGGAAGCCGATGGTCAGCACCGGGTTCAGCGAGGTCATCGGCTCCTGGAAGATCATCGCGATCTCGTTGCCGCGGATGTGGCGCATGTCGGAATCCGGCAGCGTCAACAGCTCCTTCCCGTTGAGCTTGATCGAGCCTTCGATCTTGCTCGACTGGGGCGGGGTGAGGCGCATGATCGAGAGCGCGGTCACGCTCTTGCCGGAGCCGGATTCACCGACGACCGCCAGCGTCTCCTTCGGCTTGATGTCGAAGGAGATGTTGCGGACGACGGATTTCCATTGGCCTTCCACGCGGAAGGAGGTCGAGAGGTTCGAAACCGACAGGATCGGGGAGGTCATTTCGGGTCCTTCTCTGGATCAGATCACGCGGCGCGGGTCGAGCGCATCGCGCAGGCCGTCGCCGATGAAGTTGATCGACAACACGGTCAGGAAGATCGCGGCGCCGGGGAACAGCGCCCAGTGCGGCGCCGAGTCGAGGTGGTCCTTGGCGTCGAACAGCAGACGCCCCCAGGTCGGGATGTCCGGCGGGAAGCCGAGGCCAAGGAAGGAGAGCGTCGATTCCGCGATGATCGCCGATGACACCTCGATCGTCGAGGCGACGATGACCGGACCGAGCGCGTTGGGCAGGATGTGGCGCGTCATCTGGCGGAACTTGGTCGCGCCCTGGGCGCGGGCTGCCTCGACGAACTCCTTCTCGCGCAGCGAAAGGAACTGCGCGCGCACCAGCCGCGCCACCGGCATCCAGCGCAGCCCGCCGATGACGACGACGATCAGCACGAAGACACCGCCCTCGACGCCGAACACCGCCTTCAGCTGCTCGCGGAACAGGTAGATGATCAGCAGCAGCAGCGGCAGCTGCGGCAGCGACAGGAACAGGTCGGTCACCCACATCAGGACGGGGTCGGCGACCTTGCGGGACATGCCGGCGAAGGCGCCGACGATGACGCCGACGATGGTCGCCACGATCATCGCGGCGAGGCCGACGGCGAGCGAGATGCGCCCGCCATACATCATCCGCGCCAGGATATCCTGGCCGAGGTCGTCCGTGCCGAGCGGGTGCGACCAGGACGGCCCCTGGAGCTGTGCCGAGAAGTCGATATCGTTGATCGGGATGGTCCAGAACCAGGGCCCGACGACGACAGCGAGGATCAGGAAGGCGAGCACGAAGGTGCTGGCCATGGCGAGCTTGTGCCGGCGGAACCGGCGCCACGTCTCGCGCCCCGGCGAGACCACGGCGGTGGTGGCTGCTGCGGTTGCCATCGGATCAGCTGAAGGAGATGCGAGGGTCGAGCCAGCCATAAAGGACATCCGCGATGAGATTGAACAGGACCACCAGGCAGGCGAAGACGAAAGTCACGGCCATGATCACAGGTGTGTCGTTGGCGAGGATCGCGTCGATCAGAAGCGAACCGATGCCGGGGATTCGGAAGATTTGCTCGGTCACGATGGCGCCGCCGAAGACGGCGGGCATCTGCAGCGCGACCAGCGTCACGACCGGGATCAGCGCGTTGCGCGTGATGTGCCGCAGCGTGACCTTGCGTTCGCTGAGGCCCTTGGCGCGCGCCGTGGTGACGTAGTCGAGCCGGATGACGTCGAGCACGGCCGAGCGCACATAGCGCGTATAGGAAGCCGCCTGGAACAGGCCGAGCACCATGATCGGCATGATCGCCTGGCGGAACATCTCCCAGTACCAGCGCCAGCCGGTGGCGGCGACGTCGGAGCGATAGACGAAGGGGAACCAGTCCAGCGTCACCGAGAAGAGCAGGATGAAGAGCAGGCCGGTGAAGAAGGTCGGCAGCGAGAAGCCGACGAAGGCGAGCGTGTTGGCGATCTGGTCGAAGACCGAATAGGGCCGCGTCGCCGCGTAGATGCCGACCGGCAGGGCGATGCATAGCGCCAGGATCTGCGAGGAACCGACCACGAACAGCGTCGTCGGCACGCGCTGCAGAATGAGCTGGTCGACATTGATGCGGCTGGCGAAGGAGAAGCCCCAATCACCCTGCACCATCGCGCCGAGCCAGCGCAGATAGCGCACCATGATCGGGTCGTTCAGGCCAAAGCTGGCACGGATGGCTTCACGCACCTCGGGCGGCACGTTGGGATTCGTCGCCATCTCGGAAAAGGGATCGCCCGGCGCCAATGCAAGCACCGTGAACAGGATCAGGCTGATTCCGAGAAGGCTGGGAATGGCGATCAGAAGCCGCCGTATGAGATAGGTCGCCATGTAGTGTTTTTCTCTTTGCGTGCGCGGCGTCGCCGCGGACCGAACGCCGATTGCAACCTACTCACCCCTTGCAGCTACCGAAAGCCGAGGGGATGAGCGGGTGCAAAAGCGCCCCTCGCGAAGATCACCTCTCCGCGAGGGGCTAATCGGCACTTAGCTGCGATACCAGGCCGCGAGGTTCCAGGTATCGACGTCCCAACCGGAGTGGTCGTGGGAGATATTGTTCAAGGCTGCAGCCACGCGGGTGCGCGAGAGCAGCGGCAGGATGATGTTGGCCTCGCAGAAGATCTCGTTGACCTTGATCAGGAGCGCTGCGCGCTTGGCCGGGTCGAGTTCCTTCTGCGCGGCCTTGTAGGCCTTGTCGGCCTCAGGGTCCGAGTAGCGCGAGACGTTGCGGCCGAGCCACTTGTTCTCCTTGGTCGCGATCTCCCAGGAGGTGAACTGGTTGAGGAAGCGCTCCGGGTCAGGCTGCGGCTGCGTCGTCGTATACATCTCCATGTCGACATAGAGCTTGGTGTAGGTGTCGGGGTTGGCGACGTCCGACGAGAAGAACACCGACGCCGTGACCGACTTGAGCTCGAGGTCAATGCCGGCGCGCTGGCAGGCCTGCTTGATGATGGCCTGGGTCTTCTGGCGGGGGGCGTTGATCGAGGTCTGGAAGACGTATTTGAGCTTCTTGCCGTCCTTTTCGCGGATGCCGTCGGCACCCTTCTTCCAGCCGGCCTCGTCGAGGATCTTGTTGGCCTTGTCGATGTTGAACTCGTATTTGAGCTTCTGCGACTTGAACTGCTTGGGCTCGTTGACGAAGCTCGCCGTCGCGGTGCCGCCGCGGCCATAGATGAACTTCTGCACCGAATCGCGGTCGATCAGCAGGTTGATCGCTTCGCGAACCTTGGGGTCGGACAGCGTCGGGTGCTTGGTCTTGACGCTGGAGCGCTCGCCATCGACCTCGGTCCACGGATCGGTCGGGTTCAGGATGATGAACTCGATGTCGCCCGAGGGCACGGCGCTGACCTTGCCGCGTCCACCGGTCTCCATGCGCTTGAGGACCTCGTCCTCGACCTGCAGGTTCCAGGCGTAGTCGTATTCGCCGGTCTGGAGGACGGCGCGCGCCGCCGAGACCGCGTCACCGCCGCCCTTGACCTCAAGCGTGTCGAAATGCGGCTGGTTCTTGACGTGGTAGTCGGGATTGCGCTCGGCGGTGATGATGTCGCCCGGCTTGAACTCGACGAACTTGTAGGGGCCGGTGCCGATGGGCTTCAGGTTGCCTGGAGCCTCGCGCGACTTGGCGCCGATGTAATCGCCGAACTGATGCTTCGGCAGGATCTGGCCTGTCACGCCGACGAAGGCGTCGGCCCAGAACGGCGTCGCCTCGGGGAAGATCACCTTGACGGTGAGGTCGTTGACCTTCTCGACCTTGATGTCCTTGTAGGCGCCCGTGGTGTAGGCGGCTGTCGCCGGATCCTTGGCATATTCCCAGGTGAAGACGACGTCGTCGGCGGTGAGCGGCTTGCCGTCATGCCACTTCACGCCCGGCTTCAGCTTCCAGGTGACGGACTTGCCGTCCTCCGAGAGGCCGCCATTGGCGCGGGTCGGAACTTCAGCCGCGAGCTGCGGAATGAGGTTGCCTTCCTTGTCCCAGCCGGCGAGCGGCTCGAAGAAGATGCGCGAGGCGATCTGATCCTTGGTGCCGGAGGCGAAGTGGGGGTTGAGCAGGGTCGGGGCCTGCCAGAGCAGGATCTTCAGCGGCCCGCCGCCACCGGCCTTGGTCGGCTTGTAGGGCAGCGTGGCATCCGCCATCGCAACGCCGTTCCAGACGAGGATCTGGCTCGCGATCGGCGCGGCAATACCCACCGCCGCCATCTTCTGGATGAAGGATCGTCGCGACAGCGCGCCACCCTTCACATCCGCGACCATGCCGCGGATTTCCTGCTCATTCATCGAACTGCCTCCACCATATAAACAATAAGTCATCCCCAGCGCTTTCGCGCCGTTTTCTCGTTGATGGTCTCAGCAAGGCATGTGCCAACGAAAGCGTCAACTGTGCGGCGCGGGACCGTTCGGTCCCGGTGAGGGCTTTGGGCGGTTTGAAGCGGTAAGCTTTGCATGAATGTGCCTTCCATTCACGCGATGTCGCAATTTTATGCGGGTCACCCCGTAAAGACGACAGTTTTCTTTCCGTTGAGAATGATGCGGTCCTCCAGATGATGGAGGACGGCACCCGCCAGGACCCGCCGCTCGATGTCGCGGCCCTTGCGGACGAGGTCGTCGGGCGTGTCGCGATGCGAAATCCGCTCGACGTCCTGCTCGATGATCGGACCCTCGTCGAGATCGGAGGTCACGTAGTGCGCGGTGGCGCCGATCAGCTTCACCCCGCGCTCATGCGCCTGATGATAGGGCTTGGCGCCTTTGAAGCCGGGCAGGAAGGAATGATGAATATTGATGCAGCGCCCGGCGAGCTTGGCCGAAAGCCCGTCCGACAGGACCTGCATGTAGCGTGCGAGAACGACGAGGTCGGTCTGCGTCTCTTGGATCAACTGCCAGATCTGCCCTTCCTGCTCCATCTTGGTCTGGCGGGTGACCGGCAGATGGTAGAAGGGCAGGTCGCCGAGATCGGTCGAGGCGATGTGCTCGCGCGCGTGGTTTGAGACGACGCCGGCGATGTCCATCGGCAATTCGCCGATGCGCCAGCGATAGATCAGATCCGCGAGGCAATGGTCGAATTTCGAGACCAGCAGCATGACGCGCTTCCGGCGGCTGGCCTCATGCAGGCTGAGCTCCATGCCGAAGCGCCGGCCGAGTTCGGCGAGCGCTTCGGCGATGGCCTCGTGCGGCTGGCTGCCTTCGAGCCGGTTGAACACGACGCGCATGAAGAACCGGTCGGACTCGGTGTCGTCGAACTGCTGGGCGTCGAGGATGTTGCAGCCGGCTTCGAACAGCAGGGTCGAGACGGCGGCAACGATGCCCGGGCGGTTCGGGCAGGCGAGGGTGAGGGTCGAGCTGAGATCGAGCATGGCTGACGCCGCCGAGGGGGCGGCCCTTTCAAGGAAACGACAACGACGCGGAACGAAGACGGCTGCGCGCGGCGCGCTGCGGTCAACCTCGTCCGGTCGCGCGCCGGAAGGCGACCGGTTCTGAGCTACGCTGTGGCCGGGAAAGGGCCTTCGGTCTCGCGGTCGTCATGATCGTATGGTTTGCACGGGCTCGCTGGTCGGGGACCATGCCGGACCAAACACCGCCTTCGCCGCTTTTTGTCAACGCGAGCGTCCGGATCGTCTTGACTTGCCTATGCCGGAAATGGAATGTTTATTCCATCGAGCGGGAAGCCTAAAAAATTCCTGCCGTTTCCGGGAGACAGCTACCTTGCCGCAAGCCAGTTCGTTCAGCCGTGACCTTCATGCCAAGGCGGCCGTCATCACCGGTGCCAGCCAGGGCCTCGGCGAGGCAATCGCGCGCGAATTCGTCGGCCGCGGCCTCAAGGCGGTGCTGCTGACCGGGCGCAATGCCGCGCGCGGCGAGGCGGTGGCGGAAAGCCTGCGCACAGAGGGCTGCGATGCCCGCTTCCATCAGGTCGATCTCGCCGACCTCGATGCCGTCAGGCAGATCGTCCCGGCAGCCGAGAAAGCCTTCGGCCGGCTCGACATCCTCGTCAACGCGGCGGGAGACACCGATCGCGGCACGATCTTCGACACCTCGCCCGCGCTCTACGAACGCATCATGGCGGTGAATCTGCGCGCGCCCTTCTTCCTGATTCAGGATGCGGCCGAGCTGATGCGCCGGCAGGAGATCGCGGGCGCCATCGTCAATATCCAGTCCATGTCGGCCCATGGCGGCCAGCCCTTCCTCGCCGCCTACAGCGTCTCGAAGGGCGCGCTCGCGGTGCTGACGAAGAACGTCGCCTACGGCCTGATCAAGCACCGCATCCGCGTCAACGGCCTGAATATCGGCTGGATGGCGACGCCGGGCGAGGATGCCATCATGAAGCTGCGCCACGACGCCAAGGACGGGTGGCTGGAGGAGGCCGAGGCCGGTCAGCCCTTCGGCCGGCTGATCGATCCGCGCGAGGTCGCCAAGGCCGTCGCTTATCTCGCATCGGCCGAGTCCGGGCTGATGACCGGCGCCAATATCGACTTCGACCAGAACATTCTCGGCGCGCACGACTAGCGCCGGCCCCAATCGCGGCAGGAGCGCCGCCTGACATGACCACGGGACTGAAGACGACCATGAAGATCGGATTGCTGGGCGCCGGCCGCATCGGGCGCATCCACGGGCTGAACGTTGCCGCGCGTGGCGATGCCGAGTTGGTCGCCGTCACCGACGCGATGCCGGGGGCCGCCGCCTCGCTCGCCGCCGCTGCCGGTGCCAAGGCGATGACGACCGAGGCGATCCTTGCGGATGCCGCGATTGACGCCGTGCTGATCTGCACGCCGACCGACACCCATGCCGATCTCATCGAGCAGGCGGTTTCCGCCGGCAAGGCCGTCTTCTGCGAGAAACCGGTCGATCTCGACGCCGCCCGCATCCGCCGCTGCCTCGCCACCGTCGAGAAGTCCGGCAAGCCGCTGATGATCGGCTTCAACCGCCGCTTCGACCCGAACTTCGCCGCGCTGGAGAAGCGGCTGCGCGCGGGCGAGGCCGGCGCGATCGAGGTCGTCACCGTGATCTCGCGCGATCCGTCGCCGCCGCCGGTCGATTACGTCAAGCGCTCGGGCGGCCTCTTCCGCGACATGATGATCCATGATTTCGACATGGCCCGCTTCCTCTTGGCCGAGGATCCCATCGAGGTCTTCGCGCTGGGCTCGGCCCTCGTCGACAAGGCGATCGGCGAGGCCGGCGACGTCGATACCGCCGCGGTGGTGATGAAGACGGCCAGCGGCAAGATCGCCCAGATCTCCAATTCCCGCCGCGCGACCTATGGCTACGACCAGCGCATCGAGGTCCACGGCTCGCAGGGCATGCTGCGCGCCGGCAATATCCACGAGACGACCGTGGAAATTGCCACCGCCTCCGGCTTCCGCGCCGATCCCGTGCAGAATTTCTTCCTCGAGCGGTACGCTGCGGCCTACCGCGCCGAGCTCGACGCCTTCATCGCCGCCTGCCACGGCAAGGCCGCGGCCTCGCCGACCGGCCTCGATGGCCTGAAGGCGCAGATCCTCGCCGATGCCGCGACCGAATCCGCGCAGACCGGCAAGCCCGTCCGCGTCGACCTGGGGGCCAAGTGATGGCTGGTGGTTCGATGACCCCGGCGGAACGCGATCTGCGCTACTATGCGGCGCTCGGCCTTGCGGCCGAGGCGAGCCATCTGGCGCTGGGCTACTTCAACAAGCGCGAGTCGCTCGGCATCACCATGAAAGGCGCGCAGGACTGGCTCACCGTCGCCGACGGCAAGGTCGAGGACTTCCTGCGCCAGCGCCTGTCCACGCTGTTCCCGAACGACTCCGTCATCGGCGAGGAGGGCGGGGGCCAGGCTTCGGACGCGGTCTGGATCCTCGATCCCATCGACGGCACCGCCAACTTCGCCCATGGCGACCGCAACTGGTGCATCTCGATCGGCTTCCTCGCGAACCGCACGCCCGAGATCGGTGTCGTGGCGGCGCCGGCGCTGGGCGAGGTCTATGCTGCCCGGCGCGGTGCCGACGCGACCCTGAACGGCGATCCGATCAAGGTTTCCGGCGCCACCGACATCGCCCGCGCCTCGGTGGAACTGGGATGGTCGACCCGCGTGCCCGCGGCGAACTATCTCAAGGTGATCGAGCGTGGCTATACCGCGGGCGCGGCGATGAAGCGCGGCGGTTCGGGCACGCTCGGTCTCTGCCATGTCGCCAACGGCAGCAGCGATGCCTATGCCGAGCTGCACATCAACGCTTGGGACGTTGCGGCCGGCATCGTCATCGCCAGCGAGGCGGGTGCCTCCATCAACGATTTCTTCGCGGGCGAGGGGATCGCGAAGGGCAACCCGATCCTGTGCTGCACGCCGAAACTGGCTCCGACACTCCAGGAGATCACAGGAATCGCTTAGCCGGCGCTGT
This sequence comes from Allobosea sp. 10L417, assembly GCF_056395485.1. Lineage (NCBI taxonomy): Bacteria > Pseudomonadati > Pseudomonadota > Alphaproteobacteria > Hyphomicrobiales > Alloboseaceae > Allobosea > Allobosea sp. 10L417. The sequence continues at coordinate 192,514 of NZ_JBFTJP010000003.1, read as the reverse complement.
ATTTCGTTGATCTTTCGCAACCATTCGTCTCAGTTTCACATCAGTCACAAGAACCGGACATAGAAGCCGGGTTCTTCGATCAGGGAGGTTAGCATGTCATCGAAATCCTGGCTCAAGGCGGGGCTTTTCGCCGCGCTTGCCACAGCGGCCTTCGCCGCCACCCCGGCCCGCGCGCAAGGGTCGCTCGTCATGTATTGCGGTGTCCAGGAGGAATGGTGCCGCGCCATGTCGACGGCCTTCGAGAAGGACACCGGCATCAAGGTCGCCATGACCCGCAAATCGGCGGGCGAGATCTATGCCCAGCTCAAGGCCGAGTCCTCCAACCCGCGCGGCGACATCTGGTGGGGCGGCACGGGCGATCCGCATCTGCAGGCGGCTGAAGAGGGGCTGACCCTCGAATACGAGTCGCCGAAGAACGCCGAGCTGCATAGCTGGGCGCTCGATCAGTGGAAGGCGGCCAAGCAGCGCTCCATCGGCATCTACGCCGGCGCGCTCGGCTTCGGCTACAACACCGAGCAGATCAAGGCGAAGGGCATTCCGGAGCCGAAATGCTGGGCCGATCTGCTCAATCCCAAGCTCAAGGACGACGTCCAGGTCGCCGATCCCAATTCGTCGGGCACCGCCTACAACCTGCTCGCCACCGTCGTGCAGTTGATGGGCGAGGAGAAGGGCTTCGACTATCTGAAGCAGCTCCACAAGAACGTCAGCCAGTACACCAAGTCGGGTGCGGCACCGGCCAAGGCGGCGAGCCTCGGCGAGACCGCGGTCGGGATCGTCTTCATCCATGACGCGGTGGTCTTCGCCGTGCAGGGCGACCCGATCAAGCCGGTCGCACCCTGCGAGGGCACGGGCTACGAGATCGGCTCGATGTCGATCGTCAAGGGCGCGCGCAATCTCGACAACGCCAAGAAGTTCTACGACTGGGCCCTGACCCCGGCGGCCCAGGCGCTTGCCGCCCCGGCCAAGTCCTATCAGGTGCCGTCGAACAAGGCGGCGCCGGTGCCGGCGCAGTCGCCCAAGATGGATCAGATGAAGCTGATCAACTACGACTTCGTGAAATACGGCTCCTCGGCCGAGCGCAACCGCCTGCTCGCCAAGTGGGACAAGGAAGTCAAGGCGCTGCCGAAGTAAGGCGCGTCTCTCCGGCGTGTTTCCGGATGATCGCGGAAACACGTCGTCATCCCGGGCTTGACCCGGGATCCATGCCTGAACCTCCGCCGGATGCGCTCCGGCATGGATCCCGGATCTCCGCTTCGCTGCGTCCGGTATGACGCTGGAGATTCGGGCGCAGGACAAGGGCTGGGCTCTGAAAGCCGGGGCAACCGGTTCGGGCCAACGGAAACTGTGAGGGCAGGGCAAGCATGGCACCGGCGACGCGATTCGTGCTGCTGATCGGCTGGCTCGGCTATGCGCTGATGCCCTGGTATCTCGTCGAAGGCATGAGCCTGACGAGCTGGGGCTGGCTGGCGGAATATCCGTTCGGCAAGGCCGGTAGCGCGCTGGCGCTCGCCCTCTCCGGTCAGACGCCCTGGCTCCTGCCGGTCGGCGTCGCGCTCGCGGCGGCGACGTTCTTCTGGGGCAGTCAGGACCGTCAGCGCACGGCCGCCGTGCTGATCTGGGCCGGCGCGCTCGGCCTGCTGCTGTTCTTCGCCCAGGCCTTCGCCATCGTGCTGAAGGATCAGGGCATCGGCTGGCTCGCCGCCTTGCTCGGCGGCGCCGGCGCCGCGCAGCGCGGCATTGGCGGCGGCGCCTTCGTCACGCTGCTCTCGCTGCTCTTCCTGCTCTGTCACGGCCTCGCCTATCGCGGTGTCTGCCGGGGCGATCTCTTCACCACCTCGACGATCGGCCTGATCATCCTGCTGATCGGCGTCTTCATCTTCTTCCCGGTCGCGATCATCCTGAGGAGCGCGCTGGTCGACCAGAGCGGCGCCTTTGCCCTCTCGGCCTTCGTCGCGCGCTTCCTGGATTCCTCGATCTGGGGTCTTGGCTGCGTCACCAGCAACACCAATTGCGGCGTCGCCTGGAACACGCTGGTCCTGGCCGTGCTCTGCGGCGTCATCACCACGCTGCTCGGCCTCGCCTGCGCGCTGCTGATCCTGCGCACCGGCATGCCGGGCAAGCGCATCATGCGCGCGCTCACCGTGCTGCCGATCATCACCCCGCCCTTCGTCATCGGCCTCGCGCTGATCCTGCTTTTCGGCCGCGCCGGCGCCTTCTCGACGCTGCTGTATGAGTGGTTCGACATTCCGCGCTCGCGCTGGCTCTACGGCCTGCCGGGTGTCCTTCTGGCGCAGGTGCTCGCCTTCGCGCCGATCGCCTTCCTCGTGCTGATCGGCGTGGTGCAGGGCATTTCGCCCAGCCTGGAGGAAGCCTCGCAGACGCTCGGCGCCAAGCGCTGGCAGACCTTCCGCACCGTGACCTGGCCGCTGCTCAAGCCCGGCATCGCCAATGCCTTCCTGCTCGGCTTCGTCGAGAGCATGGCCGATTTCGGCAATCCGCTGGTGCTCGGCGGCAATTTCGAGGTGCTTTCGACCAAGATCTTCTTCGCGGTGGTCGGCGCTTCCTACAATCAGGGGCAGGCGGCGGTGCTCGCCATCGTGCTGCTTGCCTTCACGCTCGGCGCCTTCTGGGTGCAGCAGCGCTGGCTCGGCGGCAAATCCTATACCACCGTGACCGGCAAGGGTGACGCCGGCCTGCCGACGCCCTTGCCGCGCCGCATCACCTGGCTCTCCGTCGCTGTGATCGTGCCCTGGGTCGCGCTGACGCTGGTGATCTACATCGTCATCCTCATCGGCGGCTTCGTCCGCAACATGGGCCGCGACTTCACGCCGACGCTGCAGCATTATCTCACCGGTTTCGCCATCGATTTCAGCAACGGCATCTATTTCCAGGGCTCCGCCTGGCCGTCCTTCTTCACCACGATCAAGGTCGCGGCCATCTCGGCGCCGCTGACCGCGATCATCGGCCTGCTGACCGCCTATCTGCTGACGCGCCAGCGCTTCCGCGGCCGCGGCGCGCTCGAATTCGCGACGATGCTCTCCTTCGCCATTCCCGGCACAGTGCTCGGCGTCGCCTATATCCTCGCCTTCAACGTGCCGCCGATCGAGATCACCGGCACGGGGTTGATCCTCATCATCGCCTTCGTCTTCCGCAACATGCCGGTCGGCGTCCGCTCGGGCATCGCCGGCCTGTCGCAGATCGACAAGAGCCTGGACGAGGCTTCGACCACGCTGCGCGCTCGCAGCTTCACCACGCTCTGGCGCGTCGTGCTGCCGCTGCTGAAGCCCGCGCTGGTCTCGGCGCTGGTCTATTCCTTCGTGCGCTCGATGACGGCGGTCAGCGCCGTGATCTTCCTGGTCTCGGCCGAGTACAACCTCTCGACGGCCTATATCGTCGGGCGTGTGGAAGCCGGCGAGTTCGGTCTCGCCATCGCCTATTCCTCGGTGCTGATCGTCTTCATGGCGCTCGGCATCGGCCTCATCCAGCTCGGCGTCGGCGAGCGTAAGCTCGGCCGCCGCAAGCTCATCCCGCTGTCGAGTTCGGCCGCCGAGCCGCTCAAGCCAGGAGTAGCCGCATCGTGAAGGCCGGGCCCGCTTCCGTCGAATTCCGCAACGTCTCCATGCGCTACGGCGCGGTGACGGCGGTCGACAACGTCAATTTCACCATCGAGGCCGGCAAGCTCGTCACGCTGCTTGGCCCCTCCGGCTGCGGCAAGACCACGACTTTGCGCATGATCGCCGGGCTCGAGATCGCCAGCGAAGGCCAGATCCTGATCGGCGGCAAGGACGTGACGAAGCTCTCCGCCGCTGACCGCGACGTCTCCATGGTCTTCCAGTCCTACGCACTCTTTCCGCATATGAGCGTGCTGGAGAACGCGGCCTACGGCCCGACCGTGAAGGGTCTCGGCAAGGAGCAGGCGAAGCAGATGGCGCTGGAGAAGCTGGCGCTCGTCGGCCTCAAGGGCTTCGAGAACCGCTACCCGTCCGAGCTGTCCGGCGGCCAGCAGCAGCGCGTCGCAGTGGCGCGCGCCCTCGTGCTGGAGCCGCAAGTGCTGCTCTTCGACGAGCCGCTCTCCAACCTCGATGCGAAACTCCGTCGCCGCGTGCGCGAGGAGATCCGCGAATTGCAGCAGGATCTCAACCTGACCGTCGCCTATGTCACCCACGACCAGGAGGAGGCGCTCGCCGTCTCCGACCGCATCATCGTGATGTCGAATTCGCGGATCGCGCAGGAGGGCGCCCCCCGCGACCTCTATGAGCAGCCCTCCAACGCCTTCGTCGCGGACTTCATCGGCGATGCCAATCTGGTGGATGTCACCGTGAAGGCGGTGGCGGACGGCCGCGCCGATGTCGGCATCGGTTCGGCGACCGTGTCGCTGCCGGCGCGCGGGCTCGGTCCCGGCCCGGCCAAGGTCGCGATCCGGCCGGAATCCCTGCTGCTCGGCGAGACCGGTCTGGCTGGCTCGCTGCCGGGCACGATCCGCAAATGCGCCTATCTCGGCAATCACCTCGACATCATGGTCGAGACCGAGGTCGGCGAGCTTTTCGTGGTGCAGTATGGTGCTCGCGATTTGCTGGAGCAGGGTGCTCCGGTCGCGGTTTCCTTCGCGAAATCGGGCGTGACGCTGATTCCGCCGGCCTGAAGGCCGCCAGAGACAGGAAATCGCTCACATATGCGGCAGGAAACTGCCGCATTCTCAGCACTTTCACTGCTTATATCTGTTGAGTTGGCTAATCAAAAACTGTTAGATTCGGCCTGTCATCGTCACCTGAATCGGGAAAAGACCGCACAAAAATGGCCACGGGCGAGAGCGCAACCAATATCCTGATCCATCTGGCGGGCGGCGTCGCGCTGCTGATCTGGGCGGTCAGATTGGTGCGAACCGGCGCGATGCGCGCCTTCGGCTCGCAGCTCAGGCACGCCCTGCAGAGTTTCACACGGAATCGCTTCGCCGCCTTTGGCAGCGGCGTCGTCGTGACCATGGTGCTGCAGAGCTCGACGGCAACGACGCTCCTGGTCTCCTCCTTCGCCGGTCAGGCGCTGATCGGCTCGGCCATGGCGCTCGCCGTGCTGCTCGGCGCCAATCTCGGCACGGCGCTCGCCGCCTTCGTCATCTCGATGGATCTCGGCTGGCTCTGGGGCCTCTGCATCGCCATCGGCGTCGCCATGTATCTTTCGAGCGAGGCGATGGAGCGGCCGCGCAATATCGGCCGCGTCCTCGTCGGCATCGGCCTGATTCTGCTCTCGCTGATCGAGCTGAATACGGCGGCGGCCCCGCTCGCCCAATCGCCGACCTTCCGGGTTGTCCTCGGCGCTCTCGGCAGCGAGCCGCTGCTCGCCGTCCTCGTCGCCATCGCGGCGACCTGGATGGTGCATTCCAGCATCGCGATCATCCTGCTGGTCGCGACCTTCGCGGCGTCGGGCCTGTTCCCGCCGGCCACCGCGCTGACGCTGGTCATCGGCGCCAATCTCGGCAATGCGCTGATCCCGGTGCTCGACCAGCTCGGCGCGCCCGCAGCCCAGCGCCGCGCCGCCGTCGGCAACCTGCTGACGCGCCTCCTGCTGGCGCTGGCCGTCATCCCCTTCGTCGGCCCGCTCTCGGCCTGGCTCACCAGCCTGCCGATCACCGGCCAGCGTTTCGCCATCGAGTTCCATGTCGGGCTGAATCTGGTCGGCGCGCTGATCTTCCTGCCCTTCGTCGGGCCGATCGCCGCCCTGGTCGAGCGTTTCATGCCCGGCAAGCAGGAGAAATCCGAGGCGGTGACGCCGCGCTATCTCGACCCCAACGCCCTCGACAGCCCGACCGAGGCGCTCGCCGGCGCGATGCGCGAGGCGCTGCGGCTGGGCGACCGCGTCGAGGCCATGCTGCGCGACACGATGACCCTGCTGGAGAAGGACGAGCTCAAGCTCTCCCGCGCCATCGCCCAGGCCGATGACGGCGTCGACACCATCCACGAGTCCATCAAGCTCTATCTGGTCAAGGTCTCGCGCAACGAGCTGACCGAGGAGGAGAGCCGCCGCTTGTTCGAGATCATCACCCTGATCACCAATCTCGAGCATATCGGCGACATCATCGACAAGAACCTGCGCGAGCTCGCCGAGAAGAAGATCCGCAAACGCTACAGCTTCTCGCCTGAGGGGCTGGCCGAGATCCGCGATTTCCATCAGCGCGTCGCCTCGGCGCTGGCGCTGGCGCTCAACGTCTTCGCCACCCGCGACATCGTGCTCGCCCGCCAGCTCTTCGCCGACAAGGCGGCGATGCGCGAGGCCGAGCGGCATGCCGCTGACAGCCATTTCCAGCGCCTGCGTTCGGGCCGGCCGGAATCGATCGAGACCAGCGCGATCCATCTCGACATCATCCGGGACCTCAAGCGCATCCACGGCCATGTCGTCTCGATCGCCTATCCGATCCTCGAGAGCGCCAACGAATTGCGCGAAAGCCGCCTGCGCGAGAACAAGGAAGCGGCGCGCAACCGTGAGACGCCGGCCGTGCTCGTCCCCGCCCCGCATTCGGGCAGGTGATCCACCGCCCTACCGCGGCGCTGCCAGGATAATCGCGGCGCCGGCGAGGCAGATGGCGCCGCCGGTCAGGTCCCAACGATCCGGCCTGACGCCCTCGACGGCCCAGAGCCAGCCCAGCGAGGCGGCAATGTAGACCCCGCCATAGGCGGCGAAGGCGCGCCCTGCCGCCGCGCTCTCCACCAGCGTCAGCAGCCAGGCGAAGAGCCCGAGCGACACCAGCCCCGGCAGCAGCCACCAGACCGGCTTGCCGAGCCTGAGCCAGCCCCAGAAGGCGAAGCAGCCGGCGATCTCGAAGAACGCGGCGCCGATATAAGCGGCTATAGTGGGCATGGAGCGTCCTGGTGGGGCTTCTCGCGGCGGGAGCGCCAGTCTAAAGCCAAGCCTTGCGGAAACAACGCTGTCCTGGATCTCCGCTTCGCTCCGTCCGGGATGATGCCTCAGGATGCGAGAGCCCATGCCCGACATCGCCATCATCGGCGCCGGCCCCGCCGGACTGATCGCCGCCGAGCGGCTGGCAGAGGCCGGGCATCGCGTCACGATTTATGAGCGCATGGCCTCCCCGGCCCGCAAGCTCCTGCTCGCCGGGCGCGGCGGCCTGAACCTCACCCATTCCGAGCCGTTCGACGCCTTTCTCAGCCGTTATCGCGAGGCGCAGGGCTGGCTGGAGCCGGCGCTGCGGGCCTTCCCGCCACAGGCCTTGCGCGACTGGGCCGATGCGCTCGGCGCCGAGACCTTCATCGGTTCGAGCGGCCGCGTCTTTCCGCGCGCGATGAAGGCCTCGCCGCTGCTGCGCGCCTGGCTGCGGCGTCTCGAAGGGTTGGGCGTGACGCTCGCGTCGGGCCGGCTCTGGACCGGCTGGGACGTGGATGGCGCCCTGAACTTTCGCCTTGCGAGCGGCGACATGGAGCTTGTCCGCCCCGATGCGGCGTTGCTGGCGCTGGGCGGCGCGAGCTGGCCGCGGCTCGGCTCCGATGGCGGCTGGGTGCCTTTGCTGGCCGAGCGCGGCGTCGCTGTCTCGCCGCTCCGGCTGGCAAATGGCGGCTTCGCGGTCGCCTGGTCGCCATTGATGAAGGAGCGCTTCGCCGGCCACCCCCTCAAGCGCATCGTGATCCGTTTCGGCGGCGAGGCAGCCTCTGGCGAGGCGATGATCGATGCTGATGGCATTGAGGGCGGCGCGATCTACGCGCTCTCGGCGCCGATCCGCGAGGCGATCCTGCGCGATGGCGCCGCTGGGATCGCGATCGACCTGCGGCCGGATCTTGCGATGGGCGATCTTGCCATGCGCCTGGCGAAGCGCCGCAAGGGCGAGACGCTGAGCAACCACCTGCGCAAGGCCGGGGGGCTTTCGCCCGTCGCCGCCGCGCTCCTGCGCGAGTCGACTGGTAACGCACTGCCGACTGAACCGGAGGGTTTGGCATCGCTGATCAAGGCCGTGCCGCTGCGCCTCGACGCGCCGATGCCGATCGCACGCGCCATCTCGACGGCCGGCGGCATCGTTCATAACGAGCTCGATGCCGGCTTCATGCTGAAGCGCCTGCCGGGCGTCTTCGCCGCCGGCGAGATGCTCGACTGGGAGGCACCGACCGGCGGCTATCTGCTGCAGGCGAGCTTTGCGACCGGCGTCGCTGCTGCCGCCGGAATCGCAACTTGGCTACAGGAGGAAGGCCGCACCGGTTGAACCTCTGCCTGCCCCTGGGCGTTGTTTCCAGACCGAAGGAGGGGAGTGTCGTGCGATGATCATGAGGGGAGCGGCTGCGATGCAGCATGTCGACCTCACGCCGCCTGAAACCGTCGCCAAGGCGGCTGCGAAAGGTCTGAGATTGCGCCAGAAGTTTAACCGCGGCGGCACGCAGATCGGCGTCGCGCGCGCCCGCGATCTCAGTCATCGCAGGCCCCTGAGCGAGGAAACCGTGCGTCGCATGGTGAGCTATTTCGCTCGCCACGCTGTCGACTGCCAGGCCAAGGGCTTCGGCGACAAGGACAATCCCTCTGCTGGCTGGATCGCCTGGCTGCTCTGGGGCGGCGACGAGGGCCGCGTCTGGTGCGAGCGCAAGCAGGCGGAACTCGACCGGGCCGAAGGACACGGGCAGAAGCCAGCCTGAGCCCGCTCATCCCGTGGCGCTCAAGCGGCGCGCGAAGCGGCGCCCGCCATCGGCAGTCGAGATTTCGCCGACGCGGGCCAGCGACACCAGGATGCCGCGGATTGCGCGCTCGACCTTGCGGCCCTGCCGGAAGCGCGCGGCGATTGCGGCAGCGTCGAGCGCTGTCGGAGCATAGACGAGAACCGACAGCACGCGGGCGACCCTCTCCACCGGATCGAGCGGGAAGAGCGGCCGCTGCGTGCCAGCCGGCAGCGCAGCAGCCAGCCCTTCCGCCTCGATCTGCTCGCCGCCCCGGCCGGCATCGCCGAAGCGCGGGCGCTGATAGTCCGGTCTCAGCCAGCGCACCATGCCGCGCGCCTCTTCCTGAAGGCGCTGCCGGTTCAGGGCGACGAGCCGCGTCAGCATCTCCTCGGCGGCCAGATCGACCGGCCAGCCATAGGCGGCGGCGACCGCGGCATCGATGGCGTCGTGATGCTCGTCGAGGATCAGAACAAGCCCGCGGTCGCGGATATCGGCTTCGGCCGTCGTCAGGGCGCGGCCGGCGCGGATCGCCTCGCGCACATTGTAGAGCTTGGTCAGGGTGAGATCGGGGTGATCGGCCAGCACCTGTTTGCGCAGCGCGTCCAGTTTCTCCGTGGGTCGGCGGATGGCTTCCTTCTGAAGCTCCGCCGCATCGGGAAGAGGGAAGGGGTCGAAGCAGCGGGATTTCGAGTAGCGCGGGCGATCTTCCAGAGTCGCGCCCTGCGCCAGGCACCAGGTGACGTGGATGCGCGAGGATAGCACGCCGAGATGGAACGCGTCGGATAGCGCCACCGCGACCAGCATGTTGTCGGGCAGGATCGACGCGTCGAGGAACCGGAAGACCCGGTGCTTGGCGGTCTCGACCGTGGCGATATAGCGCTGAAGCGGCGCGAGGACGGGGCGGATTTCATCGCGCGTCCGTCCGAAGAGCCACCATCGTGCCCTGATATCGGCATCCCTGTTGCGGTCACGCTCGACCTTCACGGTCCGGAGCAGATGCTGATAGACCTCCGGGTATTGTTCCCGGACATGGTCGGGCCGCAGCCCATAGAGATCGATGGCCATCGCGCCTCGCGGGCGAGCCATCAGGTCGCGGCCGTTGCGATAGAGGCGGATGTGCTCCTCCAGGCCTGCCCTGCGTCCGAGGCCGAGCGCTTCCGCCTGTTGAGGCGACACGATGAACCCCTTGCCGAACAGCATCATCCCGCGTGAGCTCAGCCCTGCATTGGCCTGCAGGCCCATGGCCTGGCTGGTATCGGTGCCGACCGTCAGATCGGCGTTGATCCGCCCCTCGCATGCGCGCAATTCGATATGAGGCTGGTCGGTGTCGAGCGCCGCCTCGGACGTGACCTCGCAAAGCCTTCCATCACGCCGCCCCGCCTGCGCCACCGTCATCGCGATCCGCACCGCGGCGGTGTCCTTGCCGGCCTTGGTCCAGGGGTGGTCGGGGATCGCCATGACCAGCGAGAGCGGCCGTCGCGCCGCCAGATGCCGCTCGATCGTGCGCCGCTGGAAGAGCTGCGTGATCGAGTTGGTGGTGACGAAGCCGAAACGCCGCAGTTTGGTGTCCGGCCGCGTCAGCAGCTCGGCGGCCCGGTCCCACCAATACATCACGAAATCGGCGCTCTCGTTCATCTGCGGATGCACCGCCCACAGCGCCTCCGCATAGACGTCGGTGAGTCGGCCGCGCAGGTCCTTGCCGCCGATGAAGGGCGGGTTGCCGACGATGAACTCGCTCTCCGGCCATTCCGGAAGGCGCGGATTCGGCAGGAATTCCTTGCCATTGCGCCAGCCCGGGATCGGCCAGTCGTCCCACGACAGAACGGCGTCGCGCTTGTGGATGTGATTGAGCTTTTCGAGGATCGGTTCCTTGGGAGCGAAGCCGCGCGTGCGGAAATGCCATTGCAGATGACCGATCCAGAGCACGAGATCGGCAATGGCGACAGCGCGGCGATTGATCTCCATGCCGAGGAACTGGTGCGGACCTACCGCATGTCGCGCAAAGCCGCCGAGCGATTCGGCACTGCCGAGCTCACTTGCGGCGTCGAGCACCTCGCCTTCGAGCTTCTTCATCAGCTCCTGAGCAACGTGCAGGAAGTTCCCGGTTCCGCAGGCCGGATCGAGCACGCGCGTTCGGCACAGGGCTTCGTGAAAACTTTCGACCAGCGCCAGCGCCTTGTTCGCGTCGCCGCCATCGCGCGCCTGCTGGGCGGCGGCGAGCACCGCCCGCCAATCGTCCCGCAATGGGCCGATCACCGTCTCGACGACAAGCCGCTCGACATAGGCCCGCGGCGTGTAATGCGCGCCCAGCCGGGCGCGCTCCTTCTCGTCGAGCGCCTGCTCCAGCAGCGTGCCGAAGATCGCGGGCTCGACTTCCTTCCAGTCATGCTCGGCGGCGGCGAGCAATTCGCCGATCTCCTCGCGCCCGAGCGGGTAGACCTTGGCGTCCTCGTAAAGCTTGCCGTTGAAGCGCTTCATCCGCTCTCGCACCGAGGTCGAGTAGGAGCCCTTGTCCATCGCCTGCCACAGCTCCGATACCAGCGGCAGGAAGGAGGCGGGGTCGTCGCGACAATCCCGCAGCAATGTCTTGAAGGCGTCCTTGCGGATCAGCCCGACATCCTCGGCGAACATCGTGAACAGGCAGCGCATCAGGAAGAGCGCGACCTCCTCGGGGTCGTGCTCGCGCTCCAATGCCTTGGAGACGGCCGCCAGCCTCTCGGCGATGGCGCGGGTAACGCGCGCCGCATGGCGGGTCGGGTCGAGCGAGAGCGGGTCGGTCCAGACCATCGCGAGGCGGCGACGCACAGCCTCGTCGCGCAGATCGTCGAGATAGACGCGGTAGCGCTGCCGGTCCGGGAACTGGACGTAGTTCTTACCATGCCCGGTGAAGTCGGCGTAGAACTCGAAGCAGTGGCCGACGTCGCAGACGATCAGGAAGGGCGGCCAGCCATGCGGGGCCGGCAGGTCCTTGGCATAGTCCTCCGCCTGGCGCCTGGCGTTGAGCATCAGCACGTCCCAGGCGCGATCGGCCCCGCGCCGGCCGCGCGGTCCCGCCGGCTCCGCGAAGGGCAGGGCGCCCTGTGCCGGCAATATCTCCTTCGCCTGCCCCTTCAGCCGGCTCTGCTTGGCTTCGAGGACGAAGGCGCCCTTTCGGTAAAGATCGATGCGCCCCGTGCTGTGGCCGCCCTGCCCATCGGGAAAGCGCACGGGATACTCGAAGCGATAGGTCACAGCGTCGGAGTCGCTGGTCGGCGGCTGCGGCGGCTCGACGCCGATCAGCCGGCAGAGCTCGCTGAGGAACTGCGCATAGGCGGCGCGCTCCGCTCCCTCCGAAACCCGCCAGCGGGCGATGAAGGTCTCGATTTCATCGCCCGCCGGCACGGACCTACTCCTCAATATGGCCCGTCCTTCAGGTTGTTGGAATCGATTATATACAACTTAAAATAGCAAGACGATCCCCTGTCAACTCCTGTCACCAATCGCGCTGGCGAGGCGCCGCGCCCTCTCGCATCCGCAGCCGTTCCGCCCCATATTGCGGCCATGCCGAAAAGCCCCGACAGCACGACCACCAAGCCGAAGGCCGCGAAGAAGCCGTCGAGCGCCCGCACGCCGAACTCGAAGGCGTCGAAGCCGGAGCTGAAGCCGCTCGAAGGCTATCTCGCCGATCTGCTGAACCCCGCGATCAACCGCGGCACGGCGGTTCCGGGCGGCGCCTCGGGCTTCAGTGACCAGCCGCAGGCCGGCTACGAGGCCGAGGCCGAGGCCCGCCCCGGCGATGGCGACACCCGGCCGAAGAAGAAGCTGTCGAAGAAGGCCGATTCCGCTTTCGCCGGCGCCGAGGGGGCGGCGGCCGCGACCGCGACTTCGCTGCAGCACCTCCTCGAAACCGGCAGCCCCTTCATCGATCCGGGCAAGGCCTGGACGCCGCATCGCCCGCCGCGCCCCGAGAAATCGGAAGGCGGCATCGCCTTCACGATGAAATCGGAGTTCTCCCCATCCGGCGACCAGCCGACCGCCATCGCCGATCTCGTCGACGGCATCCGCCGTCAGGAGCGCGACCAGGTGCTGCTCGGCGTCACCGGCTCCGGCAAGACCTTCACCATGGCCAAGGTGATCGAGGAGACGCAGCGCCCGGCGCTGGTGCTCGCGCCGAACAAGACGCTGGCGGCCCAGCTTTACGGGGAATTCAAAAGCTTCTTCCCCGACAACGCGGTCGAGTACTTCGTCTCCTACTACGATTATTACCAGCCGGAGGCCTATGTTCCGCGCTCGGACACCTATATCGAGAAGGAATCCTCGATCAACGAGCAGATCGACCGGATGCGCCACGCCGCGACGCGCTCCCTGCTCGAACGCGACGACGTGATCATCGTCGCCTCCGTCTCCTGCATCTACGGTATCGGCTCGGTCGAGACCTATACGGCGATGACCTTCTCGGTGAAGCTCGGCGAGCGCATCGAGCAGCGCCAGCTCATCGCCGATCTCGTCGCCCTGCAATACAAGCGCACGCTCGGCGATTTCGCCCGCGGCACCTTCCGCGTGCGCGGCGATGTCATCGAGCTGTTCCCGGCGCACTATGAAGACCGCGCCTGGCGCATCGGCTTGTTCGGCGACGAGGTCGAGAGCATCAGCGAGTTCGACCCGCTCACCGGCCAGAAGACCGGCGAGCTGGAGTTCATCAAGGTCTACGGCAATTCGCACTACACCACGCCGCGCCCGACGCTGACCCAGGCCGTCAAGTCGATCAAGCAGGAGCTGAAGGCCCGCCTCGACGAGCTCAACCGCATGGGCCGCTATCTCGAGGCGCAGCGGCTCGACCAGCGCTGCACCTTCGACATCGAGATGATCGAGGCCACCGGCTCCTGCAACGGCATCGAGAACTATTCGCGCTATCTCACCGGCCGCAAGCCGGGCGAGCCGCCGCCGACTTTGTTCGAATACCTGCCCGACAACGCGCTGGTCTTCACCGATGAGAGCCATGTCTCGGTCCCGCAGATCGGCGCGATGTACAAGGGCGACTTCCGCCGCAAGGCGACGCTGGCCGAATACGGCTTCCGCCTGCCCTCCTGCATGGACAACCGGCCGCTGCGCTTCGAGGAATGGGACGCGATGCGGCCCCAGTCGGTGCATGTCTCGGCCACGCCCGGCGGCTGGGAGATGGACCAGACCGGCGGCGTCTTCACCGAGCAGGTCATCCGCCCGACAGGTTTGATCGATCCGCCGGTCGAGATCCGCCCGGCCAAGCATCAGGTCGCGGACCTCCTCGACGAGGTCAAGGAGGTCACTTCGAGCGGCTACCGCACCCTCGTCACCGTGCTGACCAAGCGCATGGCCGAGGACCTGACCGAATACCTGCACGAGAACGGTATTCGCGTGCGCTACATGCACTCGGACATCGACACGATCGAGCGCATCGAGATTCTCCGCGATCTCAGGCTGGGCGCGTTCGATGTCCTCGTCGGCATCAACCTGCTGCGCGAGGGCCTCGACATCCCCGAATGCGGCTTCGTCGCCATCTTGGACGCCGACAAGGAGGGCTTCCTGCGCTCTGAGACCTCGCTGATCCAGACCATCGGCCGCGCCGCGCGCAATGTCGACGGCAAGGTCATCCTCTATGCCGATCACATCACCGGCTCGATGGAGCGGGCGATGGCGGAGACCAATCGCCGCCGCGAGAAGCAGGTCGCCTATAACGAGGCCAACGGCATCACGCCGCAGACGATCAAGCGCGCCATCGGCGACATCCTCGGCTCGGTCTATGAGCGCGACCATGTCACGGTCGACAAGGGGCTGGTGGCGCCGGCCTCGGGCCACAACCTCAAGGCCGCGATCGCCGATCTCGAGAAGCGCATGCGCGAGGCCGCGGCCGATCTCGAATTCGAGACCGCCGCGCGTCTGCGCGACGAGATCAAGCGCCTGCAGGCGACGGAGCTGGCGATCTCGGACGACCCGCTCGCCCGCCAGAGCGATGTCGAGGCCTCCGCCGGCAAGTACAAGGGCGAGCGCTCTTACGGCTCCAGCGCCAACCTGCCGCCGACCCGCGCGCGGAAACCGACCGACGCCGATATGGGCCCCCATAATTTCGGCGGTGGCGAGGGCAAGCCGAAGAGCGACCCGCTCGCCTCACGCGCCCGCAAGCCGACCCTGGACGAAATGGGCCCGGTGCCGGAATCGCGGCCGAAGGGCGCGGGAGAGAGGCGGAGGAGGTAGGCTACTTCGCCATCAGCTTATTCGCCGCCGAAGCTAGGATCTTTGCGCGCTCGTCGATGAATTTTTCAAAGTCGTCATCGAATATAGATATAGGTATGAGATTTCCAGGGAGTGTTTTTTCAACGTTGTCGGCGAGCCTTGGCTTGTATTGAGATGGTTGAAGGCTGCCGACCTTTTTGTTGTCAGCAGCAGATAAGATGCAAAAATTTGCAAGAGCATTTATTCTTACGGAGTCGATTCCCTTTGATCGCAGGAAGGCCTGAGGATAAAGATGGTGAAACTCTGCTCGATTTCCGGCAGTGAGGACTTTTGAGATATTAATACTATTGCCATTTACAATAGATTTTGGGTTTTGATGGCTAAGGAGCAAAACAAAAACGCGTGTATCGACCGTTCCGATAATGAATCGACGATCCTTGAAGTAGCTCTCGCTTATAGGCGCGTCGAAATTTCCGAGCGTGCTATCTCCTTCCGCACGAAGGGTTTTCGCTCCGCTGATGTCGGCTTCCAAATTGCGTTTGGTCGCGCTGCTGTACCGCCGAGAGAATGCCGATCGCCAAAACCATTGCTTAATTACGTCGGATTGCTTGCGGTAAGCGAAAGTTGCTCTCCTTCCGGCCCTTCAAAGAAGGCCGTAAGAGGAATCAGCATTGTTGGATAAGGCAGGTTGCCTAGTCGCTGGATTCCGAAGTTTTGCTTAAGAAAATCGATAGACGCTTTGATGCCTTTCTTTATTCGAGGCAATGTGTCTCTAACGGTTGCTCCATCGACGAGTAGAAGGCTTTCCGGGCTTTCCTTGCCTAGCAATACTGCCGCTGCGCATCTAAGGAGCAAATCGGTATCGTCTCCGATTGACTCAAATCCAAAAGGCTCAAGCTCGTCGGCGAGTTCTTCGAACTGCTGTTTAAGCTCGAAATCTTCACTCCATGTCCAAGCTGTGAGAAGCTGAAACGTATCGAGCGGAATTCCTTTGCGATTGATGCGTTCAAATACGATTGCGATTTTTTGCTTTTCTTCCGTTTCCATCAGAAAATACGGAAATTGCGCCTGCTGGAAGCGTTTCTGTAGATCGTCTAAACGAGCGCTCAATTCATCGCTAAAATTTCGCGTTGTTCTTCTATAAGAAGTTGAATCGAAGATAATCTTGAGCGGAAAGTGCCTCTCAGGGTCGACTTCGGGAGGATCGAGCGCGATAAACTGAGAGTTCTGCGCGTTCTCGGGCGCTTGCATATCAAAATAAATATCCTTCCAATCTATGATGTTGGTTCTTGGAAGGTCATTTGCGAAAACACCCAAAATCGACGTTAGCCTTTGCTGCCCGTCGAGGACATAATCAATAGGGTAATCAGCTTCTGGCTTCGGTATCTCAAAGGGCCCTAAGTTCCTCTCTTGCGTGAGTTTTATTTTTGTTCGCCAGAGTAGGACGCTCCCGAATGGATAATCTTTATAGATGCTGTCCATAAGAAAGGCTACATCGTCCGGCGTCCAGACAAACCCACGTTGAAACGCGGGTATGCGAAGTTCGCCCCTTTTCAGTTTTCCAACAATGTCCTCAATAAAGAGATGAGCCACTAATCGCCCCGCTGATTCGAAATGCATTTCCGCTCAATTGGAGGTTGTGGGGTGAAGGCCGTCAAGAGGCTCCCGCATGACCGTCCCCTGCACCTCCACCTCCACCTTCGTCTACGCCTCGCGCGATCTCGAACAACCTCGCTGCGCGATGCAATGAAGCGCGGAGAACCCCTCTCCCGGATGGGGGCGGGGCAGGGGTGAGGGACTGCCGCTGATCGTCAAGCCGCAACGGAGCCGCTGCGCCTTCTACGGATAGGGCGCGCCCTCATCCGGCGCTCCGCATCACCTTCTCTCCTGCGGGAGAAGGATAGCGTCGCGGTGCATGCGCTCTGCCGTCATGCTCGGCCTTGTGCCGAGCATCCACGTCTTGCGGCGTTGATGACGGGCGCCCCCATCGGGAATGCGTCGCTCGGCCAGGGCAAAGACGTGGATGGTCGGGACGAGCCCGACCATGGCGGAGGAGGCGCCATCGCTTATCCTCCCGCCATGACATCCCCTCCACCTTCGTCTACGCCTCACGCGATCTCGAACGACCTCGCTGCACGCGATGAGTTGAGGCGCGGGGAACCCCTCTCCCGCAGCGTAGTCGGCTGTTGCCGACTACGCCACTTGAAGTGTTGATCTCGGGCAACCCCGAGGTCAGTGAGAGGGGCAGGGGTGAGGGGCCGCCGCTGACTACCAGAGCGCAACGGAGCCGCTGCGCCTTCTATGGATACGGCACACCCTCATCCGGCGCTCCGCGCCACCTTCTCCCATCCGGGAGAAGGATAGCGTCGCGGTTCATGTGCTCTGCCGTCATGCTCGGCCTTGTGCCGAGCATCCACGTCTTGCGACGCTGATGACGGGCGGCCCCATCGGGAATGCCTCGCTCAGCCAGGGCAAAGACGTGGAAGGTCGGGACGAGCCCGACCATGACGGCGGAGGCCCCGTCGCCCATCCTCCGGCGATGACCGTCCCCTCCGGCGTCGCGGTCCCCCGCACGAAACTTGTCCCCGCCTTGCCAAATCGCCCTATCCTCGGCCCACCTCACCCCGAGGGGCGGCCATCCGGAGGCATGCTGCATGGCGGGGTGGGGGCGGCGCCCTGCGGCCGGGTTTGCACCCCGGACTCGGGAGGCTGCGGGGCACCGCCCTGGGGGTACTACGGCCCCTGTGCGAGGAGCTCGCTGGAAGGTTGGGGGCGTCCAGCTTTGACGCGGAGCGGATGACGAGGCGATGAGCCGAACTGATCCGCGAAGCGTCGGGCACGAGGAGACCCCGGCCGGATAAGCGCGGCCCGTGGCTTTCAAATCGCCGGCAAGCGGAGCGCCACGGGGCGTGCGGAAGGTGGCTCAATCCTTCCGCGCCGCGTCCTGGCTCAACGGAAGCGGCCCGATACCTCGCGCCTCGCGGCGCTCCGCTGCCCCTCGATCGCGAACGCCCGCGCGGAAGCGTGGGCGGGTGAAAACACGCGCGTCATTCTCGGGCGACCGGCGGGAGACCCGGGAATCTCAGGCCGGAACAGCCTGCGGGAGACTCCTTGCCCGGAGATGCCCGGGTCAAGGCCGGGCATGACGCGAGCGGCAAGCCCGGGCGTGAGACGGGAGGGAGGCCCGGGTGTGATGCGACAACAAATACATCGATCGCCGCCAGCGCGTCCGGTCGGGCGCATGGTGATCCACGCGCGGTCCCTCTCAGGGGGAGATGCCCTGCACCGCCCAGGCGCGCGCCTCCAGCGGGATCGTGCCGTCGGAGGCGAAGCACAGGCTTTCGCGCAGCCGCTGCCGCAGCAGTTCGCGCGCGGCCAGTGACAGATTCGCGCAATAGCCGGGCGCCGGGCCGGTGCCGAGCGTGAAGGGTTGCCAGAAATCGTCGAAGCTGCGGAACAGCGTCGGCACGGAGATCGGCTCGCAGGCGATGTCGATCAGCCCGGCGGCGGCGGCGAGTTCCGTCAGCCCCTCAGGCGTGCAGAAGGGAAAGCGCCTGTCCACGGCCAGGTCCGTCGCCTGCGGGTCGAGCGCCGTCGCCGCGGTCCAGAAGGCGTGCACGAATTGTGGGGCTCCGCCCGGATAGTCCCAGACATAGAAGCTGACGAGCCCGCCCGGCCGCACGGCGCGGCGCATCTCGGCCAGCGCCTTGCCCCGGTCAGGCACGAAGTTGAGCATCAGCCCCGAGCCGACGGCGTCGCAACTCGCGGTCTCGACCGGCAGCGCCTCGGCGCTGCCCTGCCGGAAGCTGACGCGCCAGTTGGTGATGCGCTCGCGCGCCAGTGCCAGGAGCCCCTCCGAAGGGTCGATCCCGATGATGCTGACCGGCACGGCGCCGCCGAGCAGCGCCTCGGTCAGCGCGCCGGTGCCGCAGCCGACATCGAGCCATTCGAAGCCGGGCAGGGGATTGAGCCAGTCGACGAAAAGAGGCGCGAGCTCGCGGCTCCAGCGCCCCATATAGCGATCGTAATTCTCGCCGGCCTGCCATGCGTCATGGCGAGTCTGGTCGGGCATTCTTTGGCCCTTTGGTCCGGAAAGGCTGACTTTACGTCATTTGGGCAGATTCTGCCAGTTGAAGATGTGTTGCAGCGCGCAAGCGGCGATGCCTCGGCGGAATCTACACGAATTCGTTTCCGTTTTTTATTGGCTTCAACTTATTCGCGAGCCGTGCCATCAGAACGATATGCCGTATTCGAGGTGGACGCGGCTGCGCTCATGCATCGAGAGGCGGCCTCACGCCGCCAAAGCGGGCAGGCGTTCCAGCTTGCGGATGGCCGTGCTGAGCTCCGGCTCGTCGACGAGATCGGCGGCGTCGGCCAGTTTGAACCAGTGCAGGTCGCGCTGATGCTGCTCGGAGAAGTTCTCGAACTGCTCCTCGACCTCGAGCAGATAGAGATTGACCTCGCAGAGCACGAAATGGTCGCTCATGCGCTTCCAGTAATTGTAGCGCCCCGCCGGCTCGCTGCTGATGCGGCCGACGACGCCGGCCTCCTCGAAGGCCTCGCGGGCGGCCGCGTCATGATCCTTCAGGCCCTTCATGGGCCAGCCCTTAGGCACGATCCACCGGCGCGTCGTGCGCGAGGTGACGAGCAGGATCTCCCGCGAGCCGTCGGCAGCGTGGCGGATCGGCATGGCGGCGATCTGCGACCGCTTCTCCCCCGGTTTCCGCTTGGCCTTCTTCATCGGCTCTGGACGCTCCTCGCTGCTTGCGGGCTCGCTCCGGCTACGAATCGGGAATGGCTGCCGGACCGAATAAATATTGCATCGCTGCGCGAAAATGGAAGAGGCGTTCTGCCAAAAAGGTGAACAGATCAGCCTTGCTTCTTGTGCATAACCTCGCCCGGACAAAGCCTTAGCAGCAGCCAGCCGCCGATGCCGGAGAGCAGCGAGCCGGCCAGGACACCGATCTTGGTCTGGTTTTGGAGCGCCTCGGAATCCGGGAAGGCGAGCAGGCCGATGAAGAGGCTCATGGTGAAGCCGATGCCGCAGAGCAGGGCGATGCCATAGAACTGCGGCCAGGAGGCGCGAGCCGGCAGATCGGCGAGGCCGGCGCGGATCGCTAGCCAGCCGAAGCCGAAGACGCCGACCTGCTTGCCGAGGAACAGGCCGAGCATGATGCCGAGCGGCACCGGCGCGGCGAGCGTCGCGAGCCCGAGGCCGCTGAAGGAGACGCCCGCATTGGCGAAGCCGAAGACGGGGATGACCAGGAAGGCGACATAAGGGTGGAGCCCGTGTTCGAGCTTGTGCAGCGGCGATGCGGCGTCATCGGGCCGGGCCGGGGAAGGCTTCAGCGGGATGGTCAAGGCCAGCGCGACACCCGCCAGCGTCGCATGCACGCCGGACTTCAGGGTGAAGTACCAGAGCGCCGCGCCGAGCAGGAGATAGGGCACCAGCCGCGTCACGCCGAAGCGGTTCAGCGCCGTCAGGACGACAAGCGTCGCCGCGGCGAGGCCGAGATACAGGCCCGACAGCTCGGCAGTGTAGAAGATCGCGATGATGATCACCGCGCCGAGGTCGTCGAGGATGGCGAGTGCCGTCAGGAAGACCTTGAGAGAGGCCGGCACGCGCGGCCCGAGCAGCGAGAGCACGCCGAGCGCGAAGGCGATGTCGGTCGCCGTCGGGATCGCCCAGCCCCGCAGGCTTTCCGGTGAGCCGAGGTTGAAGGCGAGGTAGAACAGCGCCGGCGCGATCATGCCGCCGAGCGCGGCGAAGCCGGGCAGCACCCGCCGCCCCCAGCTGGAAAGCTGGCCGTCCAGCATCTCGCGCTTGATTTCGAGGCCGACGAGCAAGAAGAACACCGCCATCAGCGCGTCGTTGATCCAGTGCAGGACGGAGAGGCCGAGCATATAGCTCTTCAGCGCGCCGAAATAGAGCGGCGCCGCTGGCGAGTTGGCGATGACGAGCGCAAGCGCCGCTACCGCCATCAGGATGATGCCGCCGGCGGCCTCGCTGCGCAGGAAGTCCCGCAATGCGGAAAGGGGTCTCGTCCGGGGGGCGGGGCCGGCCATCGGGCTCTCCTCTGTCGATCAGGCAGAAGGAGATACGACAGGCCGGCGCCGAAGGCCAAATTCGCTGTCGTCGCAGCGCGGTTCAGAGCTTCCGGCCGTCCTTGTCGAATTGCTTGAGGAAGACGATCAGATCCTTGATCTCCTTCTCGCTCTTGATGCCCGCGAAGATCATCTTGGTGCCGGGGATCTTGGCCCTGGGATCCTTGATGTAGTCGGTGAAGGTGGCCTCGTCCCAGGTCAGGCCGGAAGTCTTGTTGGCGGTCGAATAGCTGTAGGCTTCGACCGCGCCCGAATGCCGGCCGATGAGGCCGTTGAGCTCGGGGCCGACGAGGTTGCGCGCGCCTTCGCCGATCTGGTGGCAGGCGCGGCATTTGTTGAAGGATCGCTCGCCGGCAGCGGCGTCCTGCGCTGCGGCAGGCTGCGCGAAAAAGGGCAGGATGAGGAGGAGGCTCGGGAGAATCACGCGCATGGGCAGGTCTTTCGACTTGGAGGCGTTCTCATTTAGCCCGAAGCCGCGCGGCGCCGCATGGGCCATTTCGCCGCGCCGTTGCTCCAGGTTCGGCCTCAGAGTTCGCCGATCCACTCCGCCACGGTCGCCGTGAAGGCGTCCGGCCGCGACACCGGGAACAAATGCCCGCCGGTCTCCATGATCGCCCGGCGGCAGCCGGGCAGAGCGGCAGCGAGCGCTTCCTGATGGTAGACGGGGACGACGATGTCGTCGCGCGTGCCGAGGATCAGGATCGGCATCGGCAGCGAGCCGATATCGGCCGAGCCGTCGAAGGCGAGGAGGGCGTTGAGCCGCTCGCGGGTCACGATCTTCGCGTGCTCGCTGACCGGGGCCGCTTCCAGCGCATCGTCATAGACGTGCCAATTCTGCTCGATCCAGCGTGGCTGATAGCCGCTGAGCACCGAAATGGCGGCATAGGCGTAGGGGTCCGCCTCGAGGATTGCGAGGCGCGCCCCGAACAGCGCGCTCAGGAAACGGCTGGGGGCAAGCCAGCTTGCGCTGAGGATGAGTCCGTCCACGCGCTCCGGCGCGAGTTTGGCGATCATCTGGGCGATGCAGCCGCCGGTGGAATGGCCGAGCACCACGGCGCGCCCCACGCCGGCTGCGTCGAGCACGGCAAGGCTGTCGCGGGCCAGGAGTTCCATGTCGCAGGGAGCATCGCCGCGCGTGCTGGCGCCGATGCCGCGCTGATCGAAGCGGATGACCTGAAAGGAGCGCGACAGCGTCGTCGCGATGTCTTTCCAGAACGCGGCTGTGCCGCTGAGGCCGCTGACCAGAAGAAGCGGCTGCCCATGTCCTTCCTTGAAGGCGTGCAGCGTCGCGCCGTCGGGCGTTTCGACCTTGAAATCGGTGATCTCGGTGGTGGCTGTCATGCGTCACCTCGCGAAAGGCGGCATGCGTTGTTGCGCCTGGCGCGCAGGATCCCGGACATGGCCCCATCCTCCCTGAAAGCTTAGGTCGCCCACCCGCCGGTCGTTCGGCCTTGATCTGGCCGATAGGACCGGTTCGTGCGAGGATGGCGCATCAGGGCCGCACCTGCCATGGCTTGAGCGCAGGGGGCGGGATGTTCCTGGCGCAGGTCGAATAGACCAAAGACTAATTGGCCTGCGTCTAGTGCATGGCTTTGTGCCTTATCGCCGCAAGCCATTCTGCCGAGCAGGGAAGAGGCTTGGCGTACAGGTGTCAGCGACGCCGGTTCGCCGCTGCCGGATCCTCGCGCCAGGTCGTCACGGACATGGTCGGCAGGTCGAAATAGTCGCGCGTGGTCGCGTAGCCATGTCCGCCCATGCGGCCGACGGCATCGAGCGCGGCCGGGTCGACATAGAGCTTCTGCGGATCGACCGCGTCGGCGCGGAAATGGGCGTAGACGACCTCGCCGAGAATGATTTCGCGCGAATTGCCGATGCCGAGCGTCGTGTGGTGCCGGCATTCGAAGGCTGCCGGCGCCTGTCCGATCCACGGGCAGGGCACCTTGACGCCGGGCATCGCGGTCAATCCGGCTTCGGCCAGTTCGTCGGCGCCGGGCTCGAAGGGCACCGCGCAGACATTCATGCCTTCCAGGAGCGCGTCCGAGACGATGTTGACGGTGAAGGCCAGGGTCTGCCTGACATTGCGGCCGGTGTCCTTCTGCGCCCCGGTCGGTCGGTATTCGACCCCGAGCGCGAGGATGGCCGGGTCGGCGGACAGGCAGTTGAAGAAGGAGAAGGGGGCAGCATTGACCGTGCCGTGCTCGTCGACCGTGGTCACCAGCGCGATCGGGCGCGGCACGACGGCGCCGATCAGCAGCTTGTAGCGCTCGCGCGGGGTCAGCGCTGCGAAGTCGAAGGTGACGATGCCGGGGGCAGTTTCGGCGCGCGGCTGTCCGGTCGGGTGGGCGGTCACGATGGGGTCAATCCTTCGCTGCGGGCGTAGGGGGCGAGCACGTCGCGGATGTCCCGCTCGACGCGTGGCGTCAGCAAGGCGCGGGTCACGACGGCGCGCAGATGGTGGTCCATGAGATCGGCGGCGCGGGCGGCATCGCCGGAGCGCAGGGCCTCGATCAACTGGCGGTGCTCGGAGACCGCGCATTCGCTGGAGTGCGGGCGGCCGTAGATGGCCAGGATCAGCGAGCAGCGCGACGATGCTTCCTGGACATAGCGCAGCAGCAGCGCATTGCCGGTCATCGTTGCGAGCTTGATGTGGAACTCGCCGGAGAGGCGGATCGATTCCGGCCCGTCCTGTTCATGCGCCTTCTCTTCCTGCTCGACATGGGCTTCGAGCTCGGCCGCCTGGGACGCCGTCAGGCGCCCGGCCAAGTTCTCCGCGACCAGCCGCTCCAGCCCGCGCCGGACCTCGAAGACGTCGCGCGCTTCTTCCAGAGTCGGATAGGCGACGGAGGCGCCGCGATTGGGCTTGAGTTCCACCAGCCCTTCGACGGCGAGGCGCCCGAAGGCCTCGCGCACCAGCGTGCGGCTGACCCCGAGCTGCTCCCCGATCGAATCCTCCGGCAGCTTCACGCCGGGCTTCAATGCCTGCTCGATGATCGCGCGCCGGAGCGCCCTGTATACGGATTCCGCCCGCAGAACCGGCGTACGACGCTCGCCCATCTCCGCTTTCCCTCGTCCTGATCTGACCATTTGCGGGGGCGTCAATGTCACGATCGCGGGCTCCGATCCAGTTTCTGCTTGTGTTCAATAATTGCATACAATACGATATTTTCATCGTATGCAAGTTTGTTCAATAATCGCACACGAGATGGCGATCAAAACGCCACGGTGCCCAAACAGGCGGCAACGACGATCCGGGCCCGCTACGGCGGGGTCGAACACAAAAGGGGAGAGTTGGATGAAGAAGGCCTGGTTACTGGCGGCCGTTGCCGCTTTCGCCCTGACGGGAGCCGCCGAGGCGAGGACGCTGAAATGGGGGTCGGCGCGCGAAATCGCCTCGCTCGATCCCTACTCCTTCGGTGAGACCTTCACCCTGTCGGTGCTGAACCATGTTTATGAGGGGTTGGTGCGCTACACCGGCGACCTCAAGATCGAGCCGGCGCTGGCGGAGTCGTGGGAGACGGTGTCGCCGACGATCTGGCGCTTCAAGCTGCGCCAGGGCGTCAAGTTCCACAACGGCAATCCCTTCACGGCCGATGACGTCATCGCCTCGCTGGCGCGCGTCACCCATCCCGACTCCCCGCTCAAGGGCAATTTGCCGGCCTATAAATCCTCGAAGAAGATCGACGACTACACCGTCGAGATCGAGGTCAACGGCCCCTATCCGCTGCTCCTCAACGACCTCACCAACATCTTCATCTTCGACAAGGAGTGGATGGAGGCCAACAACTCGCTGCTCCCCACCGATTCCGGCAAGGGCGTGAAGGGCTATGCCACCGACAACGCCAACGGCACCGGCCCGTTCTTCGTCGAAAGCCGCCGCGCCGACTCCAAGACCGTCTTCGCAAAGAACCCGAACTGGTGGGACAAGCCGAAGCACAACATCGATAAGATCGAGTTCACGCCGATCACCTCGTCCTCGACGCGGGTCGCGGCCCTGCTGTCCGGCGAGATCGACTTCACCAACGTCGCCCCGCTGCAGGACCTGCCGCGCCTGTCCGCCTCCCCGGATGTCAAGGTGCTGCAGACCAACGAGCTGCGCTCGGTCTTCTTCGCCTTCAACCTGACCGACAAGCTCTTCGAGAGCGACGTGAAGGACAAGAACCCCTTCAAGGACATCAAGGTGCGCGAGGCGCTCTACCGCGCCATCGACATCGATGCCGTCCAGAAGCGGGCGATGCGCGGTCTCTCGCGCAACACCGGCGCGCTCGTCGCCCCCGCAATCCCCGGCTACGAGCCCTCGCAGGACGAACGCCTGCCCTTCGACCTGAACGGCGCCAAGAAACTCCTGGCGGATGCCGGCTATCCCAACGGCTTCTCCTTCCAGCTGAACTGCCAGAGCGACTCCCTCGTCAACGAGGAGGAGTTCTGTCAGGCGGTCGCCTCGATGTGGGCGCGCGCGGGCCTGAAACCCAATCTCAGCATGGCCCCGCGCAGCCAGCAGGCGCCGAAGCGCGTCAAGGGCGATTTCGACGTCATTTCCTTCGGCTGGGCCAACGAGCCGATGATCGACGCCTATTCGCTGCTGGTGCAGGTGATGCGCTCGAAGAGCGGCACGGGCGGCGTCTTCAACTGGGGCAATTGGGGCGATCCGCGCATCGACGCGCTGATCGACAAGGCCGGTGTCGAACTCGACACGCCCAAGCGCATCGAGCTGATGAAGGAAGCGCTCAAGATCGCCAAGGCCGAGCACCTCTTCATCCCGCTGCACCAGCAACCGATGGCCTGGGCGATGCGTTCGACCGTGGCCTCGACCGTGCAGGCCTCGGACAACAAGCCGCGCCTCTGGCTGACCATGATGAAGTGAGGCAGGCGCGACGTCATGGCCGGGCTTGACCCGGCCATCTCGGAAACCAGCGCCCTCTCGTCCTGAGATTCCCGGGGTCTTCGCTCTGCGAAGCCCGGGAATGACGCCGGAACGCAGGAGCTTTCCATGCCGGCCTTTCTCTTCAAGCGACTGCTCAACGCCGCCGGCGTCATGCTGGCGGTGGCCTTCCTCGCCTTCCTGATCTTCCGCTTCGTCGGCGATCCCGTCGAGCTGATGCTGAACGAGCAGGCGAGCCAGCAGCAGCGCGACGAGCTGCGCGTCCGGCTCGGCCTCGACAAGGGCTTCGCGATGCAGTTCGCGACCTTTGTCGGCAATGCCGCGCGCGGCGATTTCGGCATCTCCTACCGCAACCAGCAGGACGTCTTCACGCTGATATCGGAGCGCTTCCCGGCGACCTTCGAGCTCGTCCTCGTCGCGACCTTCCTGTCGCTCGCCATCGGCATCCCGCTCGGCGTCTATACCGCCATCCGGCGAAACAGCATTCTCGCCAGGGCGCTGGAGTTCGTCTCGGTGCTCGGCGTTTCGCTGCCGAGCTTCGCGCTCGGCATCCTCTTCATCCTGGTCTTCTCGGTCTCGCTGCAATGGCTGCCGGCCTTCGGCCGCGGCGAGGTCGTTCAGCTCGGCTGGTGGAGCACCGGCTTCCTCACCGCTTCCGGCCGCAAGGCGCTGATCCTGCCCGGCATCACGCTCTCGCTCTTCCAGATCACGCTGGTGATGCGTCTCGTCCGCGCCGAGATGCTCGAGACCATGCGCACCGATTTCATCCGCTTCGCCCGGGCCCGCGGCCTGCCGTCGCGCGCCATCCATTTCGGCCACGCGCTGCGCAACTGCCTGATGCCGGTGATCACCGTCACCGGCCTGCAGATCGGCAATCTCATCGCCTTCGCGCTGGTGACGGAGACGGTGTTCCAGTGGCCGGGCATGGGCATGCTCTTCGTCCAGGCCGTCACCTTCGTCGATATCCCGGTGATGGCGGCCTATCTGATCGTCGTCTCCCTCATCTTCGTCACGCTCAACACGCTGGTCGACCTCACCTATGCCTGGGTCGATCCGCGCCTGCGCGAAGACGCCCTCACGGGAGGCGCCAATGCTCGTTGAGAAGACCCGGCCCGCTGACACCGCCAGGAAACCCGGCCGCCTGCGCCGCTTCCTCGACAGCGACATCGGTTGGAGCTTCTGCCACACCCCGGTCGCCTGGCTCTCGGCACTGGTGCTGGCGCTGCTCGTGCTCAGCGCGCTCTTCGCGCCGCTGATCGCGCCGCAGAACCCCTACGACCTCACCCAGATCTTCATCGACAAGGCGGAGATTCCGCCGATCTGGCAGGAGGGCGGCGAGTGGCCCTTCCTGCTCGGCACCGATCCGCAGGGCCGCGACGTGCTCTCCGCCATCCTCTACGGCTCGCGCATCTCGCTGATCATCGGTTTCTCCGCCGTCGTCGTCTCGATGCTGATCGGCGTCTCGATCGGGCTTTGCGCCGGCTTCTATGGCGGGCGCGTCGACAACCTGCTGATGCGCCTCGGCGATACCGTACTGTCGATCCCGACGCTGCTGATGGCGATCCTGGTCTCGGCGATCTTCCGCGAGATGCTGCCGCCGGCTTTGCGCGAACCCTTCGCCGCCGTGGTGCTGGTGCTCTCGATCGCGCTGACGAGCTGGGTGCAATACGCCCGCACCGTGCGTGCGCTGACCATGGTCGAGCGTCGCAAGGAATATGTGCTGGCAGCCCGGATCATCCGCGTGCCGGCGGCGCGGATCATGGGCCGCCATATCCTGCCCAACACCATGACCCCGGTGCTCGTCTCGGCCACACTCAATCTCGGCCTCGCCATCCTCTCGGAGGCGACTTTGTCCTTCCTGGGGGTCGGCATGCCGATCACCCAGCCTTCGCTGGGTACGCTGATCCGCATCGGCAACCAGTACCTGTTCTCCGGTTCCTGGTGGCTCGTCGTTTTCCCCTCGCTGCAGCTCGGCCTGATCGTGCTCTCGGTCAACCTGCTCGGCGACTGGCTGCGCGATGCGCTCAACCCGAAACTCCGCTGACAAGAAACCACGAGGATACGCCCGCGATGACTGCCTCCCTCCTGATCCGCAATCTCCGCCCGAACGCCGGAGCGGCGGTCGACATCCTGGTCGAGAACGGCCGCATCAGCCGCCTGGCGAAGGATATCGCCGCGCCCGCAGGTGTGCCGGTCGAGGATGGTCGCGGCGAGATCGTCATTCCCGGCCTCGTCGAGGCGCACACCCATCTCGACAAGAGCCTCTGGGGCCAGTCCTGGTACGTCAACGAAGTCGGCCCCAAGCTCCTCGACAAGATCGACAATGAGCGGGAGAGCAAGAAGCGCCTCGACATCGATCCCGCGCGCCAGTCGGCCCGGCAGGCGATCCAGTCCTCGCTGATGGGCACGACCCATATCCGCAGCCATGTCGACATCGACACCGAGCACGGGCAGTGGGGCGTCGAGGGCGTGATGAAGACCCGCGACGGCTATCGCGACATCGTCGACATCGAGCTCGTCGCCTTCCCGCAATCGGGCCTGCTGCGCCGCCCCGGCACGCTGGAGCTGATGGACCAGGCGATGAAGGCCGGTTGCGAGATCGTCGGCGGACTCGATCCCTGTGGCATCGACCGCGACCCGAAGGGGCATCTCGATGCGGTCTTCGGCCTCTGCCAGACCTATGGCAAGCCGCTCGACATCCACCTGCACGAGCCCGGCGAGATGGGCGCCTTCTCGATGGACCTGATCATCGAGCGCACCCGCGCGCTCGGCATGAAGGGCAAGGTCACGGTCAGCCACGCCTTCTGCCTCGGCTCGCCCGACATGGCCCTGGTCGATCCGCTGATCGAGCAGCTTGCCGAGCTGGACATCGCGATCATGACGACGGCTCCATCCCGCAGCGCCGCGCCGCCGGTCAGGAAGCTGCTCGAGGCCGGCGTGCGCGTCTGCTCCGGCTCGGATGGCATCCGCGACACCTGGGGCCCCTATGGCAATGCAGACATGGTCGAGCGCGCGATGTTCGTCGGCCTGCGCAACAACTTCCGCCGTGACGACGAGCTGAAGCTCGCCTTCGACGTCTGCACGACCGAAGGCGCCAAGGTCATGGAGATCGCCGATTACGGTCTCGCCGAGGGCAAGGCCGCCGATTTCGTCATCATGCCCGGCGAGACGCTGGCGGAGCTGATCGTCACCCGTTCGCCGAAGCGCCGCGTCGTCAAGCGCGGCCGCGTCGTCGCCCGCGACGGCGTATCGGTGAGGGCCGCCCCGTGAGCCTGCAGGCAGCCAAACGGCCGCAGGGCCGCGTCCTGATGACCGCGCGCTGGGTCGTCGGCCACAAGGACGGGCGCCATCGTCTCTACGAGAACGGCGAGGTCGTGTTCGAGAACGGCGCAATCGTCTTCGTCGGCCACGGCTTCCCCGGAGAGATCGGCAGGCGCATCGACTATGGCAATGCCCTGATCGGGCCGGGCTTCGTCGATTGCGACGCACTCTCGGACCTCGATACGACGATCATCGCCTATGACAATCAGCCGGCCTGGAAGAAGGGCCGGGTCTGGCCGCGCAGCTATCTCGAGGCCGGCCCCTACGAGATGTATACCCGCGAGGAGCTGGCCTTCCAAAAGCGCTATGCCTTCGCCTCGCTGATCCGCAACGGCATCACGACCGCCCTGCCGATCGCCTCGCTGTTCTACCGCGCCTGGGGCGAGACGGTGCAGGAGTTCGAGGATGCCGCGCAGGCTGCCGCCGATCTCGGCCTGCGCGCCTATCTCGGCCCGGCCTATCGCACCGGCAACCAGATCGTCGAGACCGATGGGCGCGTCGTCACCCACTATGACGAGGCGCGCGGCCTCGCCGAGCTCGACGCCGCCATCGACTTCGCCAAGCGCCATGAAGGCGCGGCCGGAGGCCTCATCCGCGCCATGTTCGCGCCCGACCGGGTCGAGACCTCGACCGCCGAGCTGCTGCGCCGCACCGCTGCCGCCTCGCGCGAGCTCGACGTGCCCTTGCGGCTGCATTGCTGCCAGTCGAAGATCGAATACGACCTCGTCCTCGCCCAGCACGGCATGAGCCCGCCGGAATGGCTGGAGAGCCTCGGCTTCCTCAGCGAGCGCTGCCTCCTGCCGCACGGCACGGTCGTCTCCGGCAGCAGGCTGATCGATCGGCCCGGCCGCGATCTTGAGATCATCCGGGATTCCGGCGCGAGCATCGTCCACTGCCCCCTGGTCTCTGGCCGGCACGGCAATGCCATCGACCATTTCGGCCGCTACCGCGCCATGGGGCTGAACATCGCCATGGGCACGGATACCAGCCCGCCGGACATGGTGATGAACCTTCAGACCGGCATGATCCTCGCCCGCACCATGGCGGGAAATGTCGCCGCCGTGCGCTCGGAGGACTATTACGACGCAGCGACCATCGGCGGCGCGGATGCGCTGCAGCGCCCCGATCTCGGGCGGCTCAAGCCGGGTGCGCGGGCCGACATCACCGTCTTCGAGCTCGACCGGCCCCATAGCGGCCAGGTCATCGACCCCATCCAGACGATGATGCTCACCGGCCATGGCCGCGATTTCGCGACGGTGGTGATCGACGGGCGCTTCGTCATGGAAAACCGGGCAATCGCTGGCCAGGACGAGGCTGCGGACAACGCCCGCGCCCAGAAGCAGTTCGAGGGCGTCATGGCGCGTTATCCCGAGCGCACGCTCGGCCACCCGCCGATGAGCGAGATCTTCTCGTCGAGCTACGCGATCGAACGCAGCGAGGCCATCGCATGACCGCTTCCGCCGCCGCGCCTCTCCTGTCCGTGCGCGACCTGCGCATCGTCTTCGACGGCCGCCACGGCCCGTTGACGGCGCTGGACGGCATCAGCTTCGACATCGCGCCCGGGGAGATCCTCGGCATGGTCGGCGAGTCCGGTGCGGGCAAGTCGCTGACGGGCACCGCGGTGATCGGTCTGCTCGATCCGCCCGGGCGCGTCGCCGGCGGCGAGATCCATCTCTCGGGCCAGCGCATCGACAACCTGCCGGCAGAAGCGATGCGCAAGCTGCGCGGGCGGCGCATCGGCGCGATCTTCCAGGACCCGCTGACCTCGTTGCATCCGCTGCTCAGGGTCGGCGACCAGATCGTCGAGACGATCATGACCCATCTGCCGGTGAGCCGGGCGCAGGCCCGCAAGCGGGCGCTCGATCTGCTCAAGGAGGTCGGTATCCCCGCCGCCGAGTCGCGTATCGACGCCTACCCACACCAATTCTCGGGCGGCATGCGCCAGCGCGTCGTCATTGCGCTCGCGCTTTGCGCCGAGCCCTCGCTGATCATCGCCGACGAGCCGACGACCGCGCTCGATGTCTCCATTCAGGCGCAGATCACCACGCTGCTGAAGCGGCTCTGCCGCGAGCACGGCACGTCGATCATGCTGGTCACCCACGACATGGGCGTGATCGCCGAGACGGCCGACCGGGTCGCCGTGATGTATGCCGGCCGCATCGTCGAGATGGGGCCGGTCGAGGAGGTCGTGCGCCGCCCGCGCCACCCGTACACCGCCGGGCTGATGGCCTCGATCCCCAGCGTCCACGCCCGCCACGAGCATCTCAACCAGATCKACGGCGCGATGCCGCGCCTCAACGCCATCCCGCCCGGCTGCGCGTTCAATCCGCGCTGCGGCCGGGCCGAGGCCTTCTGCCGGGACCACAAGCCGGGCCTGCCGGTGATGGGCCATGCCGCAGCCTGCCATTTCCCGCTGAAGGAGGCGGCGCATGCGTGAGCATATGGAAGCCCCTATCGCGAGCCCTCATCCTGAGGAGCCGCGCGGCGGCGTCTCGAAGGATGTTCCGGTGCGCTCTGAGGCATCCTTCGAGACGCAAGCTGCGCGTGCGCCTCAGGACGAGGGCTCAGTTGGCCGATCGTCTGGGGGAGGCAGCGATATCATTCTCGACGTCGCCGCGGCGTCCTGCCGCTTCAATGTCTCGGCGCCGGCCCTGTCCCGGCTGTTCTCGAAGGAGCCGCGCCGCATCCTGCGCGCGGTCGAGAACATCTCCTTCACGGTGAGGCGTGGCACCACCTTCAGCATCGTCGGCGAGTCCGGCTGCGGAAAGTCGACGCTGGCGCGCATGGTCGTGGGGCTGCAGCGTCCGACCGAGGGCAAGCTCAGCTTCCGCGACATCCGCCGCGGCGATGGCTCGTTCGGCCCGCCGCGCGTGCAGATGATCTTCCAGGACCCTTATGCCTCGCTCAACCCGCGCTGGCGGGTCGGGGACATCATCGCCGAGCCGATCCGGGAGCTGAAGCTCAGGCCCGACGAGACGGCGGTCCAGCAGCGTGTCGGCGATCTACTGGAGGTCGTTGGCCTCTCCCGCACCGATGCGAGCCGCTACCCGCATGCCTTCTCCGGAGGCCAGCGCCAGCGCATCTCAATCGCACGCGCGCTCGCCACCGAGGCGGATTTCCTCGTCTGCGACGAGCCGACCTCGGCGCTCGACGTTTCCGTGCAGGCGCAGATCCTCAATTTGATGGTCCGGCTGCAGAAGCAGTTCGGGCTGACCTATCTCTTCATCAGCCACAATCTCTCGGTCGTCCGGCACATGTCGGACGATCTCGCCATCATGTATCTCGGCCGCTTCGTCGAGGCGGGGCCGGCTGAGGACGTTTTCACCAACCCGCGCCACCCCTATACGCGGCTGCTGCTCGACACGATTCCCGATGTCGAGCGGCCGAACCGGGAGCGCCGGCCGATGTCCGGCGAGGTGCCGAGCCCAATCGCCCCGCCGCCGGGCTGCAGCTTCAACCCGCGCTGCTCGCGTGTAGCCGAGCGCTGCCGGGCCGAGCGGCCGGAGTTGCGGATGCTGGGCGACGTCCGCGTCGCCTGCCATTATGCCTGACCGGCCAGGCGTTGTTCCCGGGCACCGCGGAACCCATGAACGCAACACCCGTCATGGTCGGGCTTGTCCCGACCATCCACGTCTTCGCTGGTCGAGGGCAGTGTTCAAGACGTGGATGCTCGCCACAAGGGCGAGCATGACAGCACGGCTCGTGAAACTCAGCCGACCAGCGTCGCTTCCAGCGTGATCGGCGCCTTGAACAGCTTCGAGACCGGGCAGCCGGCCTTGGCCTTGCCGGCCAGCGACTCGAACGTCGCCTGGTCGGCACCCGGCACCTTACCCTTGAGCGTCAGGTGGATCGCGGTGATCGCATAGCCGTCGTCGAGCTTGTCCAGCGTCACGCGCGCGCTCGTGTCGAGCGCATCGGCCTTGAGATTGGCTTCGCCCAGAATGAGCGAGAGCGCCATCGTGAAGCAGGCCGCATGCGCTGCGCCGATGATCTCCTCTGGGTTGCTGCCGGGCTTGCCTTCGAAGCGGCTGGAGAAACCGTAAGGGTAGGCGCTGAGCGCGCCGCTCTCGGTCGAGATCGTGCCCTTGCCGTCCTTGATGCCACCTTCCCAATGGGCCGAGCCGGTCCTGTTGATCGCCATGACGCTATCTCCTGTTCTGGTTGGGGTGGATATGCTGCGGCTGGAAAGCTACCCTTCGATAACGGTTTCGGGGCGCCTCGGGTTCACTTGCTGGTGACCGGCACTCGAAGGCGGCGAAAAATGTGTTCGAATGGGATGATCATAGCGGGAAAGGCAGGATAGGTAAGTCGGCTTCCAGCCCATCCCGGACATCGGCCTGGGTCAAATCCGCAAATGCGGCTTCGCAGCGAAACGATTGAACATAGTTCGCAACGGGAGACAGGAAGATGAGAACGATTCAACGGGCATGCCTGTTTATCGCCATCGGGATGTTGCTGTCGGGCTGCGCGGTGACAGAATATCGGAGCCCGGAGCTTGCTTCCGTCTGTGCCGTTCCGGTCAATCGAACCATCCAATCCGCATACTGGCTTGACTGCCAGTCGTTCTATTCGTCCTCAGACCCTTATCTTAGCCACTATTAGGCGCCGATCGGGCGCTGGAACCGGCGCGCGCGTGGATCGTGTCTCCGCGGATGAGCCGCCTGTCATCCAATAGGGAAGCCCGCACCGATCGCTCGATGCGGGCCAGGTGTTTGCGGTGCGCTCAGCGGAACAGAGCCAGCGATTTCGACAGCGTGATCCAGACGCCCCAGGCGATCGGCAGGCCGACCACTGCCCAGGCGAGCAGGGCCGTGCCGTCGAAGCCGCCCTTGCCGATGCCGTAGGAGCCGTAATGCGTGGTCGCGGTGGCATTGGCGGTCTTCGCCTGCAAGGAGGCGACCTCGGCATCCTTCATGAACCACTTCGCCGCGACGGGGCGGATCAGCAGGTTGCATATGAAGCCGAGCACCAGCATGCCGGCGAGGATGTACATGGTGCGGTCATAGACCTGCGCGCGCGGCACGCCGGCATTGATCTGCGCCTCGCGGATATAGTTCACGACGACCGGGCCGATGATGCCGGCGGTCGACCACGCCGTCAGCAGGCGGCCATGGATCGCGCCGACGAACTGCGTGCCGAACATGTCGGCGAGATAGGCCGGCACCGTCGCGAAGCCGCCGCCATACATCGACAGGATGATGCAGAAGAAGCCGACGAAGAGCGCCAGCGACCCGGCATGCGCCGCCCAGGGCGAAAGCGCGTAGAGCAGGATGCCGAGCCCGAAGAAGGTGGCATAGGTCAGCTTGCGGCCGAGCTTGTCCGACAGCGAGGCCCAGAAGAAGCGCCCGACGATGTTGAACAGCGAGAGCAGCCCGACGAAGGCCGCCGCGATTGTGGCGATCTGCGTCTTCTGCCCGGCGTCGAGGGCGGCGAAGCCGATCTCCGGCTTCCCGATGAGTTTGCCCGCGAAGATCTCCTGCAGCATCGGCGAAGCCATGCCGAGCACGCCGATGCCGGCGGAGACGTTGAGGCAGAGCACGGCCCAGATCAGCCAGAACTGCGGCGTCTTATGCGCGTTCTTCAGATGGACATGGCCCGAGGTGATCATGGCGTTCTGGGTCGCGGGCGGCGTCCAGCCTTCCGGGCGCCAGTTCGACGGCGGCACACGGTAGCCGAAGGTGCCGGCCATCATGAAGACGAAGTAGATCGCTGCCATCGCGACGAAGGTCTGCCAGACGCCGACCGAGGCGGGCGTCTTGAAATAATTCATCAGCATGTCCGCCAGCGGCGAGCCGATCATCGCGCCGCCGCCGAAGCCCATGATCGCCATGCCGGTCGCCATGCCGCGCCGGTCCGGGAACCACTTCACCAGCGTCGAGACCGGCGAGATGTAGCCGAGGCCCAGGCCGATGCCGCCGATGACGCCCGAGCCGAGCCACATCATCCAGAGCTGGTGCCAGTAGACGCCGAGCGCCGAGATCATGAGGCCGCCGCACCAGCACAGGGTCGAGACGAAGGCCGCCTTGCGCGGGCCGACGCGCTCGAGCCACCCGCCCCAGATCGCGGCGGAGGAGCCGAGGAAGACGAAGAACAGCGTGTACATCCAGCCGAGATCGGCGACCTTCCAATCGCAGGCCGTGGTGAACAGCGAGGCGACGAGGCCGACATCGGCGGCGCAGGCCACCGGCTTGGTGATGCCGATCGCCTGGCTGAGCGGCAGCCAGAACACCGAGAAGCCATAGGCCATGCCGATGCAAAGATGGATGCACAGGGCGGCCGGCGGCACGAGCCAGCGGTTGAAGCCCGGTTTGGCGATGGTTCGTTCGCGGTCGAGCAGGCCGATGCCGCCCCCGATCTGTCCGATATCCTGTGCGACGCTCATTCCCCGTTTCCTTTCCCCATGGCTTCGCCGTTCGGGCCGGGTAGGTTCCCGGCTCGTTGAATTGCTCCGCGCACCGCTCTGGCGGCGCCTTGCTTGCTAACCGCCGCGCCCCGGCCTGATCCGCGGCAGGGCGCGCCGCAGCAGGGGCGGGAGGTCCTCCGGACAAGTGGCGAAGGCGGCGAGGAAGTCCCCGCGCATGCGCCCGGTCCAGAACTGGTTGATGTGATCGGCGACGGAGGCGGCCGCCTCCTCTTCCGGATAGGCCTTGAAGAAATCCGCGATCTGCCCGGCCATGCGCCGGAGCTTCGCGATGTTCTCGTCGTGATGGTCGCCTGGGGCGTGCCCGGTCGTCAGCGCAGCCTCCATCATTGGGCGATGGTCTCGGGCTCGGGCGCGAGCGCCCCGGTGAAGACGATGCAGCCGTCGCGCCGTGCGACAGCGGCGAGCGTCAGGCCGAGATGCCGGGCACGCTCGATCGCGAGCGAGGTCGGCGCGGAGATCGCGACCAGCGTTGCCGCGCCGAAGATCGCGGCCTTCTCGACCATTTCGAAGGAGGCGCGGCTGGTGACGAGCAGGAAGCCGTCGCTGGCATCCGCCCCGGCGCGCAGCCGCGCGCCGATCAGCTTGTCGAGCGCGTTGTGGCGGCCGACATCCTCGCGAACAGCGAGGATCGCGCCGTGGAGATCGCACCAGGCTGCGGCATGGACGGCGTGGGTGAGCTGGTTCAGCGGCTGACGGCGGTCGAGCGCGGCCAGCGCAGCTTCGACCGCCGAGGCGGGTACGGCGCGCGAGGCTCGCGTCGCGGCATCGGCCATCGGAATCTCCTCGATGGTCTCGACGCCGCAGAGTCCGCAGGAGGTGCGGCCCGAGAGATTGCGCCGCCGCGCCAGATGCTCGCGGAAGCGCCCGGGCGCGAGCTCGACCGTGACGACGACGCCCTCGTCTTTCGCCTCGACGGCGATGCCGCGGATCTCGGAGGCCTCCCGGACGACGCCCTCGGTCAGGCTGAAGCCGGTGACGAAATCCTCGAGATCGGACGGGCTCGCCATCATCACCGCATAGGGCATGTTGCCGTAGACGATGTTGATGGGAGTCTCGACCGCGACCTCGATCTCGCGCCCACACTCCGGCGCCGCGCCGAAGCGCAGCGGCTGCGCCTTCACGGCAGCCGAGGCCGGCGGCTGGGCGGGCGGGTTATCGGGCGGGTTATTCTGCGGCATCGGGCAGGCGCTCCGCGATCCGGCGCAGGGTCACGTCCTCCTCGAAGTTCTTCTCCTGCCAGGCCGACCAGGCGTTGGTGCGGCGCACCTCGACGGCGGTGACCTTGTATTCCGGGCAGTTCGTCGCCCAGTCCGAGAAGTCGGTGGTGATGACGTTGGCGCCGGTCTTGGCGTGGTGGAAGGTGGTATAGACCACGCCCGGCTGCATGCGCTCGGAGATTTCGGCTCTCAGCGCGATGTCGCCCGAGCGGCTGGCGAGCGCGACGAGATCGCCGTCGCGGATGCCGCGGCTCTCGGCGTCGAAGGGGTGGATTTCCAGCACGTCCTCGTCATGCCAGGCGCCGTTCTCGGTGCGCCGCGTCTGCGCGCCGACATTGTATTGCGAGAGGATGCGCCCGGTGGTGAGCAACAGGGGGAAGCGCGGGCCGGTCCGTTCCTCGGTCGGGACATATTCCGTGATCATGAACTTGCCCTTGCCGCGCACGAAGCGGTCGACATGCATCAAGGGCGTGCCGGTCGGCGCCTTGTCGTTACAGGGCCACTGCACCGAGCCGAGTTTCTCCAGCTTGTCATAGGAGACGCCGGCGAAGCTTGGCGTCAGCCGCGCGATCTCGTCCATGATCTCGCTCGGATGGCTGTAGCCCATCTCGTAGCCGAGTGCCCGCGCAAGATCGATCGTGACTTGCCACTCGTCCTTGCCGGAAAGCGGCGCCATCACCTGCCGCACGCGGTTGATGCGCCGCTCGGCATTGGTGAAGGTGCCGTCCTTCTCCAGGAAGGAGGCGCCGGGCAGGAAGACATGGGCGTATTTCGCCGTCTCGTTCAGGAAGATGTCCTGGATGACGACGCACTCCATCGCGGCGAGCCCCGCCGTGACATGCTTGGTGTTGGGGTCGGACTGGGCGATGTCCTCGCCCTGCACATAGAGGCCCTTGAACGTGCCGCCGACCGCCTCGTCCAGCATGTTGGTGATGCGCAGGCCCTGCTCGGGATCGAGCGGCACGCCCCAGAGCATCTCGAAGACCTGGCGGGTCGAATCGTCGGAGACGTGGCGATAGCCCGAGAATTCGTGCGGGAACGAGCCCATGTCGCAGGAACCCTGGACGTTGTTCTGCCCGCGCAGCGGATTGATGCCGACGCCGTCGCGCCCGATATTGCCGGTCGCCATGGCCAAATTCGCCATCGCCATCACCGTGGTCGAGCCCTGGCTGTGCTCGGTGACGCCGAGCCCGTAATAGATCGCGCCATTGCCGCCGGTGGCGTAGAGACGCGCCGCGGCGCGGACATCGGCCGCGGGCACGCCGGTATATTGCTCGCTCGCCTCGGGCGAGTTCTCCTCGCGGGCGACGAAGCGGGCCCAGTGCTCGAAATCGCCGAGGTCGCAGCGCTCGCGCACATAGGCCTCGTCGATCAGCCCCTCGGTGACGACGACATGGCTGAGCGCGTTGAGCAGCGCGACATTGGTGCCGGGGCGCAGGGGCAGGTGATAATCCGCCTTGATGTGGGGCGACTGCACCATGTCGATCCGGCGGGGATCGGCGACGATCAGGCGGGCGCCCTCCCGAATGCGCTTCTTCATCCGCGAGGCGAAGACCGGGTGGCCGTCGGTCGGGTTGGCGCCGATGACGAGGATGACGTCGGATTTGGCGACCGACTTGAAATCCTGCGTGCCGGCCGAGGTGCCGAGCGTCGTCCGCAGACCGTAGCCGGTCGGCGAATGGCAGACGCGGGCGCAGGTATCGACATTATTGTTGCGGAAGGCGGCGCGCACCAGCTTCTGGACGAGGAAGACCTCCTCATTGGTGCAGCGCGACGAGGTGATGGCGCCGACCGATTCACGGCCATACTTCGCCTGGATGCGCTTGAATTCCGAGGCCGCGTAGTTGATCGCCTCTTCCCATGACACTTCGCGCCATGGGTCGGTGATCTCTGCCCGGATCATCGGCTTGGTCATGCGGTCGGTATGGGTCGCATAGCCCCAGGCGAAGCGGCCCTTCACGCAGGAATGGCCCTCGTTAGCCTTGCCGTCCTTGTAGGGCACCATGCGGATGACACGGTCGCCTTGCATCTCCGCCTTGAACGAGCAGCCGACGCCGCAATAGGCGCAGGTCGTGACCACGGAGTGCTCCGGCTGGCCGTGCTCGATGACCTTGTTCTCGATCAGCGTCGCCGTCGGGCAGGCCTGCACGCAGGCGCCGCAAGAAACGCATTCCGAGCCGAGGAAATCAGTCGGTCCCGCCGCGACGCGAGACTCGAAGCCCCGGCCCGTGATCGTCAGCGCGAAGGTGCCCTGCACCTCCTCGCAGGCGCGCACGCAGCGATTGCAGACGATGCATTTCGAGGGGTCGTAGGTGAAATACGGGTTAGAGATGTCCTTCGCGAGCCAGTTCTCGTTGACTGCGCCGTCCTTGCCTTTGGCGAAGATGTGGTTCTCGCCCTCGTAGCCGTAGCGCACCTCGCGCAGGCCGACCGCGCCGGCCATGTCCTGCAATTCGCAATCGCCATTGGCCGAGCAGGTCAGGCAGTCCAGCGGATGGTCGGAGATGTAGAGCTCCATCACGCCTTTGCGCAGGCCGGAGAGGTTCTCCGATTGGGTACGCACGACCATGCCCTCTTCGGCCGGCGTGGTGCAGGAAGCCGGCGTGCCGCGCCGCCCCTCGATCTCGACGAGGCAGAGCCGACAGGAGCCGAAGGGTTCGAGCGAGTCGGTGGCGCAGAGCTTGGGGATCTTGGTGCCGAGGCTCATCGCCGCCGCCATCACCGAGGTGCCGGCCGGCACCGTGACGCTCTGGCCGTCGATGCTCAGCGTCACCGTCTTCTCGGAGAGCCGGATCGGCGTGCCGTAGTCGATTTCCTTGATCAGGCTCATCTCAGCCTCCTCACTCGGCCGCCAAAGGCAGCGGAGGACGGTCGAAATCCTCGGGGAAATGGTTGAGCGCGCTGAGCACCGGCATGGGCGTCAGCCCGCCCATGGCGCAGAGCGAGGCGTCGGTCATCAGCTTCGAGAGATCGCGCAGCACGGCGATGTTCTTCGGCACTTCTGTGCCGGAGATAATGCGGTCCATCGTCTCGACGCCGCGCGTCGCGCCGATGCGGCAGGGCGTGCACTTGCCGCAGGATTCCTTGGCGCAGAATTCGAAGGCGAAGCGCGCCTGCCTGGCCATGTCGACGCTGTCGTCGAAGACGACGATGCCGCCATGGCCGAGCATGGCGCGCATGGAGGCGAGCGCCTCGTAATCCATCTGCACGTCGAGCTGTTCGGCCGTGAGATAGGCGCCGAGCGGCCCGCCGACCTGCACCGCGCGGATCGGCCTGCCCGACAGCGTGCCGCCGCCCATATCCTCGATGATCTCGCGCAGGCTGATGCCGA
This sequence comes from Allobosea sp. 10L417, assembly GCF_056395485.1. NCBI lineage: Bacteria > Pseudomonadati > Pseudomonadota > Alphaproteobacteria > Hyphomicrobiales > Alloboseaceae > Allobosea > Allobosea sp. 10L417. The sequence goes on along the minus strand of NZ_JBFTJP010000003.1, from coordinate 152,403 downwards.
AGGCGAGCTCGATCAGCCCGCCGCGCTTGACGTTGCCGCCAAGCTGGATCGGCAGCGTGCCGCGCGAGCGGCCCATGCCGTAATCCGCATAGGCCTGCGCGCCATGGTTCATGATCCACGGCACGGCCGCGAAGGACAGCACATTGTTGACGACGGTCGGTTTGCCGAACAGACCCTGTAAGGCCGGCAGTGGGGGCTTGGCGCGGACGATGGCGCGCTTGCCTTCCAGGCTTTCGAGCAGCGAGGTCTCCTCGCCGCAGATATAGGCGCCTGCGCCGAGCCGTACCTCGAGATGGAAGGCGTGCTCCGAACCAAGCACCGAGGCGCCGATCAACCCCGCCGCTTCCGCCTTGAGGATCGCGCGCTGGAGCATGCGATGGGCGTGCGGATATTCCGAGCGCAGATAGATGTAGCCGCGTGTCGCACCGACCGCGATGGCCGCGATCGCCATCCCCTCGATCGTGAGATAGGGGTCGCCTTCGAACAGCATGCGGTCTGCGAAAGTGCCGCTGTCGCCCTCGTCGGCATTGCAGACGATATATTTCTCCTCGGCCTTGGCGTCGTGCACCGTCTTCCACTTGATGCCGGTCGGGAACCCCGCCCCGCCGCGTCCGCGCAGTCCAGAGGCTTTCACGGCCTCGACGATCTCGCCGCCGGTCATGGCGAGCGCCTTCTTCAGCCCGATGAGGCCGCCATGGGCGCGATAATCCGCAATCGACAGCGGGTCGATGACACCGACGCGCTCGAAAGTCAGCCGCTGCTGGCGCTTCATCCAGTCGAGCTCTTCGGTCTTGCCGAGGCGCAGTGCATGCGCCCCGCCGGCGATCAAGCCGGCATCGAAGAGCGAAGGCACATCCTTGGCCGCGACCGGCCCGTAAGCGATACGCCCTTCCGGCGTCTCGACCTCGACCAGCGGCTCCAGCCAGAGCATGCCGCGCGAGCCGTTGCGGATGATCTCGACGGAAAGCCCGCGCGCGGCCGCTTCGCTGGCAGCCGCCTGCGCGACGGCTTCTGCGCCGACCGAAAGGGCGGCGGCGTCGACGGGGATGAAGATGCGAACCGGGGCGGCGCTCATCATTGCGCCTTTCCGTGCTGGCAGAGCCCGGCGATGCGGGCAGCGTCGATGCGCCCGATCAGTTCGCCATCGACCAGGGCCGAAGGCCCGAGCGCGCAATTGCCGAGACAATAGACCGTTTCGACCACGGCGTCGCCGGTGTGGTGGTCGTCGACCGTGATGCCGTGCTCGGCGGCGAGCTCGGCGACGATCTTTTCGCAGCCGAGCGACTGGCAGGCTTCGGCCCGGCAGAGCTTGATCACGCGGGCAGGCTGCAGCGCGGTCTTGAAGTCGTGATAGAAGGAGATCGCGCCATGGACCTCGGCGCGCGACAGGTTCAGCGCCTCGGCGATCAGCGGCACGGCCTGCGGGTCGACATAGCCGAACTCGTCCTGCAGGGCATGCAGCATCGGCAGCGTGGCGCCTTCCAGATGCGCCAGGCCGGCAATGAGCGTGCGCGCGTTGTCCTGATCCCAGGCCGGATAACCCGCCATCTTTCCTCCATCGGCCCGGTTCGCCGGGCGCTCCTTGTCGGAAAAGGTGGGGTATCCTGGAATGATTTCAAATCGTTTGTTTCAACTGCATGATAGTTTTTAGCTATCAAACCTGCGCGATTGCTGGGCCTCGCGGCCAAGCGAGCCGACGCGGCGGTCCAAAAATTTCGCAATCAAGCAATTTTGCGCCGCACAATGCTGCGGTGCTTCTAAGACGATAGGCTAGGTCTATCGCACGATGGGCCGCCGCGGCAGCCGCGCATCGGTCACCGGCTTCGTCATCATCAGCAGGTTGCGGGCGAGTGGCGCGACGGGCTGACGGTCCGCCACGATCAGCCCGATCGTGCGCTGCGCCTCGGGCTCGACCAGCGACAGCGCCCTGGTGCCGAGCGGCACGCCGAAGAATTCCAGCAACTGCAGCGAGACGATGCTGGCGACGCCCTGAATGCCGGCATGGGAGCACAGGTTGAAGATCGAATTGGTCTCGATGACCGGGCGCGGCGCCGTGCCGACCGAGCGGAAGATGCCGTCGATGATGCGCCGGTTCTGCATGTCGCCGGTGAGCAGGCAGAGCTTATGCTCGGCCGCCTCGGCCCAGGTGATGGTGTCGCGCGCGCCCAGCGGCCCGTCCTCGCGCGTCAGCAGCACATATGATTCCTGATAGATCGGCTTGGAGATCACCCGGTCGAGCGGTTCGTTGTCGAGATAGGTCAGCCCGACATCGAGCTCGAAATCGTCGATGCCCTGTTGAATTTCCTGCGAAGTCAGGGAGAGCACCGTGAGCGATACCGCCGGGTAGCGATCCGAGAAGGGCGCGGTGATATGCGCGATCATCGGCAGCGCGGTCGGGATCGCGCCCAGCCGGATGCGGCCGGAGACGCCCTCGCGCAGTTCGGCGATCGAATCCTTCATCACCTCGGCTTCGGCCAGGATGCGCCTGGCATGGGCGAGCACGACCTCGCCTTCCTTGGTGAAGCCCTGGAAGCGCCGGCCGCGCTCGACGATCATCACGCCGAGTTCTTCCTCCAGCTGCACGATCGCGGCCGAAAGCGTCGGCTGCGAGACATGGCAGGCCTCGGCCGCGCGGCGGAAATGCTTCTCGCGGGCGAGCGCATCGAGATAGACTAACTGGCGAATGATCATGGTGTCGTTTCGGAAGCGGCGGAGAGCGCCGCGCGCCCGAGCATCGGCAGCTTGCGCGGGCGATGCAAGCGCGGCGGTTGCATCCGTGCAAACAGCCTGTTGCTGCCGGGGCAACGCCTGGAGAATTGCGCTGCGGCAATCTCGATCCTAACTCCCTCAGGCCGGGATGGCCGGCAGGCAAAGGGTCGCGTCGCGGCCTCGGGATGATCATGGCACAGGACCTGGAATTCGGACTCGACACCTTCGGCGACGTCACCAACGGGGCGGACGGCAAGCCGCTGCCGCATGCGCAGGTGATCCGCAATCTCGTCGAGGAAGCCGTCCTGGCTGACAAGATCGGCATCGATTTCATCGGCGTTGGCGAGCATCATCGCGCCGATTTCGCGGTGTCCTCGCCCGAGACGGTGCTGGCCGGCATGGCCACGCGCACCAGCCGCATCAAGCTCGGTTCCGCCGTCACCGTGCTGAGCTCGGACGATCCGATCCGCGTCTTCCAGCGTTTCTCGACGGTCGATGCGCTCTCGAACGGGCGCGCCGAGGTCATCCTCGGGCGCGGCTCCTTCACCGAGTCTTTTCCGCTCTTCGGTCTCGACCTGCGCGATTACGAGAAGCTCTTCGAGGAGAAGCTCGATCTCTTTGCCGGCCTGCTGCCGCAGGAACCGCTGACCTGGCAGGGCTCGATCCGCCCACCGCTCAAGGATCAGCTCGTCTACCCGCCGGTGGAGCATGGCCCGCTCAAGACCTGGATCGGCGTCGGCGGCAGCCCGGAATCGGTCGCGCGTGCGGCGCGCTACGACCTGCCGATGATGCTCGCCATCATCGGCGGCGATCCGCTGCGCTTCAAACCCTATGTCGATCTCTACCATCGGGCTTATGGCCAGATCGGCAAGCCCGCGAAGCCGGTCGGCGTGCATTCGCCGGGCTATGTCGCAGCGACCGACGAGCAGGCCAGGGAGGAGTTCTTCCCGGCCTTCAAGGCAAACCGCGACCGCATCGGCGCCGAGCGCGGCTGGCCGCCGATGAGCCGGGAGGATTTCGAGCAGGAGGTCGCGCGTGGCTCGCTCTATCTCGGCTCGCCCGAGACGGTGGCGCGCAAGATCGCAGCGACCGCCAAGGGGCTCGGCATCGCCCGATTCCAGCTCAAATACAGCGCCGGGCCGCTGCAACACGAGCGGGCGATGGAGTGCATCCGGCTCTACGGCGAGAAGGTCGTGCCGTTGGTGCGGGAGATGTTGGCGTAAGAGGCCTGTCGGGCTCTGGTACCGCGGCGCTGTTTCCTTCTCCCGGATGGGAGAAGGTGGCCCGGAGGGCCGGATGAGGGCCCGCGCTCACCGCCGAGGGCGAAACGGCACCGCTCCGTTTTAACAAGCAGCGGCAGGCCCTCACCCCTGCCCCTCTCCCATCCGGGAGAGGGGTTCCCCGCGCCTGTCATCGACGACACCGCTCACCCCACAACCTTCAACGGATCGACCGACAGCGTCCGCTTCAGCGCCCTGAGACCGAAGGTCGTCCGTGTCTGGCGCACGCCGGGGATGCGGTAGATCGTTCCGCGCAGGAAGCGCTCGTAATGGTCGGTGCCGCTGACCACGACCTTGGCGAGATAATCGTACTCGCCGGTCACGAGATGCGCCTCGACCACCTCCGGCGCGCGGCTCAGCGCTTCGCCACACTGGTCGAGCACCTTGTCGTCATGCTTGTCGAGCGTGATCTCGACGAAGACGATATTGTTGTAGCCGAGCGCCTTGTGGTCGAGCAGCGCGACATATTTCTCGATCGCGCCGGACTCCTCCAGCCGCTTCACCCGCGTCCAGCAGGGCGAGGGCGAGAGCCCGACCTTCTCGGCCAGTGCCTGCGTCGTCAGCCGTCCGTCATCCCGCAACGCAGCGAGAATCTTGCGATCGATCAGATCCAGAGCAGGACCGTTCTGGCTCTTTTTAATCATCGGCGGATCATTCTGCGTTGGGTAATTCTTACAGAAATATCTTCTGCCGGATTTTGTCGAAGCCGGCAAATTCGGAAGGAACCTCCGGGGCGGCACCGCTAGCGTTGGTTGCAAGGGGAACGATCGCAGCGCCGGCTGCGTTCGCCGCTGCATCACGGCCGGGCGCGAGAGGCGCTTGCGGGATGCGCGCGAAGGCGGAATGCTGGCGGCGACAGGGATGGAGGCGCTCATGAGCAGCGACAAGGCAGGCCAGGCGCCGGCGGCAACCCAGCCACTGCAGTTCCATGTCCCCAAACCGGCGAGCCGTCCCGGCGAGAAGCCGGACTTCTCCCATGTCGTGATCCCGAAGGCGGGCTCCGTCGCCCGCCCGCCTGTTGATGTCGATCCCAAGGACATCCGCGACCTCGCCTATTCGATCATCCGCGTGCTCGACCGCGAAGGCGAGGCGGTTGGCCCCTGGGTGCCCGATCTCTCGCATGAGGACCTGATCCGGGGCCTGCGCCACATGATGACGCTGCGCACCTTCGACGGGCGCATGCAGATGGCGCAGCGCCAGGGCAAGACCTCGTTCTACATGCAGCACACCGGCGAGGAGGCGGTGAGCTGCGCCTTCCGCATCGCGCTCCAGCCCGGCGACATGAATTTTCCGACCTATCGCCAGGCGGGCCTGCTGATCGCGAACGACTACCCGCTCGTCTACATGATGAACCAGATCTACTCGAATGAGCGCGACCCGCTGCGCGGCCGGCAATTGCCGATCATGTATTCCTCGAAGGAGCACGGCTTCTTCTCGATCTCGGGCAATCTTGCCACCCAGTTCGTCCAGGCCGTCGGCTGGGCGATGGCCTCGGCAATCAAGCAGGACACCCGCATCGCCACCGCCTGGATCGGCGACGGCTCGACCGCGGAATCGGATTTCCACGCCGCGCTCGTCTTCGCCTCGACCTACAAGGCGCCCGTGGTGCTCAACGTCGTCAACAACCAGTGGGCGATCTCGACCTTCCAGGGTATCGCCCGCGGCGGCTCCGGCACCTTCGCGGCCCGCGGCCTCGGCTTCGGCATTCCGGCGCTGCGCGTCGACGGTAACGACTACCTTGCGGTCTATGCGGTCGCGCAATGGGCGATCGAGCGCGCCCGCCGCAATCTCGGCCCGACGCTGGTCGAATACGTCACCTACCGCGCCGGCGCCCATTCGACCTCGGACGATCCTTCCGCCTACCGCCCCAAGCATGAATCCGACGATTGGCCGCTGGGCGATCCGCTGATCCGGCTGAAGCAGCACCTGATCGCGGTCGGCGCCTGGACGGAGGAGCGCCACAAGCAGGCGGAGGCCGAGATCCTCGCCACCGTCATCGCCGCGCAGAAGGAGGCCGAGAGCTTCGGCACGCTGCATTCCGGCGGCAAGCCTTCGGCGCGCGACATCTTCGAGGACGTCTATGCCGAGCTGCCGCCGCATCTGCGCCGCCAGCGCCAGCAGATCGGGGTGTGACGATGGTTTGCGACGAATTCCACCGCGTCATTCTCGGGCGAAGCGAAGCGCAGACCCGAGAATCTCAGGACGCGAAGGCTCTGGCTTCCGAGATGCTCGGTTCAAGCCCGAGCATGACGCCCTGCAACGCCCGCAACGTCGTCATCGGAGCCCGCTGAGCATGGCCAGGATGACGATGATCGAGGCGATCCGCTCCGCCATGGACGTCTCCATGGGCCGCGACGACGATGTCGTGGTCTTCGGCGAGGATGTCGGCTTTTTCGGCGGTGTCTTCCGCTGCACGCATGGGCTTCAGCAGAAATACGGGGTGTCGCGCTGCTTCGACGCGCCGATCAGCGAGGCCGGCATCGTCGGTACCGCGATCGGCATGGCGGCCTATGGCCTCAAGCCCTGCGTGGAGATCCAGTTCGCCGACTACATGTACCCGGCCTACGACCAGATCGTCTCGGAAGCCGCTCGCCTCCGTTACCGCTCGGCCGGCGATTTCACCTGCCCGATGGTGATCCGCATGCCGACCGGTGGCGGCATCTTCGGCGGCCAGACCCATAGCCAGAGCCCGGAAGCGCTGTTCACCCATGTCTCCGGCCTGAAGACCATCGTCCCGTCCAATCCCTACGACGCCAAGGGCCTGCTGATCGCCGCGATCGAGGACCCTGATCCGGTGATCTTCCTGGAGCCGAAGCGGCTCTATAACGGCCCCTTCGACGGCCATCATGACCGCCCGATCACGGCCTGGTCGAAGCATGAACTCGCGGAGGTGCCGGAAGGCCACTACATCGTGCCGCTCGGCAAGGCGGTGACGCGGCGCGAGGGCAATGCCGTCACCATCCTCGCCTATGGCACCATGGTCCATGTCGCGCTGGCGGCGGCTGAGGACACCGGTATCGACGCCGAGGTGATCGACCTGCGCACCCTCGTTCCCCTCGATCTCGAAGCGATCGTCGCCTCGGTCGAGAAGACCGGGCGCTGCATCGTGCTGCACGAGGCGACGCTGACCTCAGGCTTCGGCGGCGAACTCGTCGCACTGGTGCAGGAGCACTGCTTCTACCATCTGGAGGCGCCGGTGATGCGCGTCACCGGTTGGGATACGCCCTATCCGCATGCGCAGGAATGGGACTATTTCCCCGGCCCCGCCCGCCTCGGACAGGCGCTGCTAGATATCATGGAGGCACGCTGATGGGCGAGCGCATCATCAAGCTGCCGGATGTCGGCGAAGGCATCGCCGAGGCGGAGCTGGTCGAGTGGCACGTCAAGGTTGGCGACATCGTCCGCGAGGACGATCTGCTCGCTGCCGTGATGACCGACAAGGCGACGGTGGAGATTCCCTCGCCGGTCGAGGGCGAGGTGACCTGGGTCGGAGCCGAGGTCGGCGACACCGTCGCGATCGGCTCGGCCATCGTGAAGCTGAGGGTCGCGGGCGCGGGTGCCGCGGCAGAGGAACCCGCGGAAGAAGCGCCCGCCGAGAAGCCGGCTCCGGCTCCTGTCGCTGCTCCGCCCAAGGCCGAAAAGCCAGCCGCGTCGGCTGTTCCAGCCAAGCCGGCTGCTCCGCCTCCGCCGGCTCCCAAGCCCATGCGCGCCGACGCAGCCCCCGCCCAGCGCCGCGCTCCGGGCGAGAAGCCGCTGGCGTCGCCGGCCGTGCGTCTGAAGGCGCGTGAGGCCGGCGTCGACCTGCGCCAGGTGCCGGGCACCGGCCCAGCCGGCCGCATCACCCATGAGGATATCGACGCCTTCCTGCTGCGCGGGCCGGAGCCGGTCCGGGGCGGCGGGCTCGTCGAGCAGAGCGCCGTCACCGAGGTCAAAATCGTCGGCCTGCGCCGCCRCATCGCCGAGAAGATGGCGCTGTCGAAGGCGCGCATCCCGCACATCACCATTGTCGAGGAGATCAACGTCTCGCCGCTGGAGGATTTGCGCGCGACGCTGAACAAGAAGCCGACGCCCGAGCGGCCGAAGTTGACGCTGCTGCCCTTCCTGATGCGCGCCATGGTCAAGGCGCTCTCCGAGCAGCCGGCGCTGAACGCGCTCTATGACGACGATGCCGGCATCGTGCGCCAGCATGCCGCGATCAATATCGGCATCGCCACGCAGACGCCGACCGGCCTGATCGTGCCGGTGGTGAAGCATGCCGAGGCGCGAGACCTCTGGGGCTGCGGCATCGAGCTCGCCCGCCTCGCCGAGCGCGGCCGGCAGGGCAACGCGACGCGCGACGAACTGACCGGCTCGACCATCACCATCACCTCGCTCGGCGCGCTCGGCGGCATCGCGACGACGCCGGTGATCAACTACCCGGAGGTCGCCATCGTCGGCGTCAACAAGATGGTCGTGCGCCCGGTCTGGGACGGCACTACCTTCGTGCCCCGCAAGATGATGAACCTCTCCTCCAGCTTCGACCATCGCGTGATCGATGGTTGGGACGCCGCCGTCTTCGTGCAGCGGCTGAAGGAGCTGCTGGAGAACCCGGCCACGCTCTTCGTGGACATCTGAGGGGCGTGCCATGACAGAAATCACCTGCAAGCTCCTCGTCATCGGTGCCGGCCCCGGCGGCTATGTCTGCGCCATCCGCGCCGGCCAGCTCGGCGTCGACACCGTCATCGTCGAGAGCACCAAGCTCGGCGGCAGCTGCCTCAATGTCGGCTGCATCCCCTCCAAGGCGATGATCCATGTCGCCGAGGAATTCGAGAAGGCGGCTGACGCCGCCGCCGGCAAGACGCCTTTCGGCCTGACCGCGGCCGAGCCGAAGCTCGACCTGAAACAGGCCGTGGCCTGGAAGGACGGCATCGTCCAGCGCCTCAACAACGGCGTCGCCGCCCTGCTGCGCAAGGCCAAGGTCAAGATCGTCCATGGCAAGGCGCGTTTCCGCGACGGCAAGACCGTCGTGGTCGAGACCGAGACCGGCCCGAAGACGATCCAGGCCGAGGCCATCGTCATCGCGACCGGTTCCGTCCCAGTCGAGCTGCCCTTCCTGCCTTTCGGCGGCAATGTCATCTCTTCGACCGGCGCACTCGCGTTGACCGAAATGCCGAAGCGCTTCGTCGTGGTCGGCGGCGGCTATATCGGGCTGGAGCTGGGAACGGCCTTCGCCAGAATGGGCAGCAAGGTCACGGTGGTCGAGGCGCAGGACAAGATCCTGCCGCTCTACGATGCCGAGTTGACCGGCCCGGTCGCGAAGCGTCTGACCGGGCTCGGCGTCGAGGTGCTCACCGGCGCCAAGGCGCTCGGGCCAACCGCGAAGGGCGATGGCCTGCGCATCGAGACTGCCGATGGCACCGAACGCAGCCTGCCGGCCGACAAGATTCTTGTCACGGTCGGCCGCAAGCCGGTCACCGGCGATCTCGGCCTCGAAAACCTCGTCCTCGACATGGACGGCCGCTTCATCCGCATCGGCGAGCGCTGTGAGACGGCGATGCGTGGCATCTATGCGATCGGCGACGTCACCGGCGAGCCTATGCTGGCCCATCGCGCCATGGCGCAGGGCGAGATGGTGGCGGAGATCATCGCCGGCCTGCCGCGTGCCTGGGACAAGCGCGGCATCGCGGCGATCTGCTTCACCGATCCCGAGATCGTCTCGGTCGGCCTCTCGCCGGAGGAGGCCAAGCGTGCCGGCCATGAGCTCAAGATCGGCCAGTTCCCCTTCGCCGCCAATGGCCGGGCCATGACCCGCCATGGCGAGGCTGGCTTCGTGCGGGTCGTGGCGCAGGGCGGCAGCGAACTGGTGCTCGGTATCCAGGCGGTCGGGCAGGGCGTTTCGGAGCTCTCGGCCGCTTTCGGGCTCGCGATCGAGATGGGGGCGACCCTGCAGGACATCGCCGGCACGATCCACGCCCACCCGACGCTGGGCGAGGCCTTTCCGGAGGCCGCGATGAAGGCGCTGGGACACGCGCTGCATATTTGAGGGGACCGGCGCTCCTCTCCCTAAAAGGGCGCGGGTCATCCCGGCCGGAGCGCAGCCCAGAGCCGGGATCCATTCCGGAGCGCCCCGCCGTCATGCTCGGGCTTGACCCGAGCATCTCCTGCCGGAGGAGGCTTTTGTGCCTCACCTGCCAGAGATTCTCGGGTCAAGCCCGAGAATGACGCTCTGCATTGGTCTCGGCCTTCGGGGCTCTTCGCTAAGGCGAGCGCCGCAATCACTGGTTCTTGGTTCTCACAGACCACGCCATCCCGCGACCGATCCGCGCAGGCAGTCAGCTAAGATGCATACAATCTTGACATTGTCTTCATCGAAGAAGATCTGAAAGGCGACGCCGATCGAACGGCGCCGTCCCGAGGAGACATCCCATGTCCGGCGAGCATTGGCCGCCACTTTCTCCGCTCCAGACCGGCCTGCGCGGCCGCTGCCCGCGCTGCGGACAGGGCAAGATGTTCGAGGGCTTCCTGAAGCTGAAGCCGAAATGCGAGGTCTGCGGCCTGGATTATTCCTTCGCCGACCCGGCCGACGGACCGGCCTTCTTCGTGATGATGTTCGTCTGCATTCCGGCCGCGGCTTTTCCGCTCTGGCTGGAACTGACCTACAACCCGCCGACCTGGGTGCATCTCGTCACGACGCTGCCGCTGATCCTGCTGACCTGCATTCCACCGCTCCAGCCGCTCAAGGGCTGGCTTGTCGCCTCGCAGTTCTTCCACAAGGCCGAGGAAGGCCGGCTCGCCCGCCCGGCTCCGCAGGACAAGCCGGTCGCCTCCAACTGAGCTGATCGGGCGCTCAGCGCCCGGCTTGCCCACCGTCGCGGATCAGGCCGGCGAGAAGGCTCAGTGCCTCCGCCAGCCTCGCCCGCTCCGGTATCGCACCGAGCGCGATCCGGATCGCGTCCGGCGCCGCGCCGTCCGTGCTGAACGCATCGGCGGCCATCACGCCGAGCCCGGCGACGCGGGCGCGCCCAATCAGGCTGTTGCGCTCCCAATGGGCAGGCAAGGTCTGCCAGACATGCAGCGCATGCGGATGGCCCTGCATCGTCTCCGGCAGGATTTCCCGCGCCAGTAATTGTCGCTCGGCTGCCTCGCGCCGGACGCCCTCCAGCAGATCCTTGGCCGCGCCAATCCTGATCCAGTGCGCGGCGAGCGCCGTCATCAGAGGCGGGGGCATCAGCGCCGTCGCGCGCAGGGCGGCGAGGAACGGAGCGCCGTCGGCTCGCTCCGGCATGACGACGAAGGCCGTGCGCAGGCCGGGCGTCAGCACCTTCGACAAGGTTGCGACATGCCATGTCCGCTCGGGTGCCAGCGCGGCCAGCGGCGCGGGCGCATCGCCGGCGAGCAGGCTGTAGGGATCGTCCTCGATCAGGATGAGGTCACGCCGTCGGGCTACCGCGACGAGGTCCCGCCGCCGCCGTTCGGACAGCGTGATGCAGGTCGGATTCTGCAGCGTCGGCGTCAGCGCGAACAGTCGCGCGCCAAGACGGGCGGCAGCTTCGTCCAGTGCGTCCGGCAGCGGTCCATCCGCGTCGCTGGTCACGGGCACCATGGAGAGAGCACGCTGCCGCGCCGCGCCGATCAGGCCGGGATAGGCGAGGGGTTCCATCAGGATCGTTTCGCCGGGCCGGGCCAGCAGCGAGAGCAGCGCGTTGAGCCCGGGCTGGGCGCCCGGCACCACGGCGATCCGCAGCGGCGCGATTGAGCCCATGAGCGGCGCGAGCCAGGCCGCTCCGGCCGCGCGCTCGGCCAGCGATCCCGCGCCGCCATGATAGTTCATCAGTTGGTCGGCATCGCTGCGCGCCAGGATTTCGGCAATGCCGCGTTGCATCAGCTCGCCCAGCCGCAGGCCCTTGGGGGCGGGCGGGATCGTCATGCTGAGGTCGAGCGGCGGCCCTTTCTGCTCCTGCCGCGCGGAGATGAAGGAGCCGCGCCCCGTCACAGCGTCGGTCAGGCCGCGCTCGCGAGCCTCGCCGAAGGCGCGCGTGACCGTGGTGAGATCGACCGCGAGATGTTCGGCCAGCCGGCGCTGCGGTGGCAGACGGTCGCCCGGCCTGAGCAGCCCGTCTGCAACCGCCCGCTCGAGCTGTGCGACGATCTGGAGGTAGCGCGGTCCTGCCGCCGGGTCGAGCCGGCCGACCCAGTGGAGCGCTTCGTCGCTAGCGGCCTTCGCCCGAACCAATTCCATACATTCCCGCGATTGTAGGTATCGCATAGCGCGGACGGCCCATCCGCGCCAGTGGCATGTCGTTGCTGCCGTCTGGCACCGCCGCGATGCAGATGGTAGCCAGCAGCCGCTCCTGTAAGAGAGCCAAGTCAGCCGGGACCGGAGACAGGGAATGGCACGCCTGCGCCTCGATGCGCTCGACCGCAAGATCATCGCGGAACTGCAGATCAATTCGCGCCTTTCGGTGCAGGACCTCGCCCAGCGGATCGGCCTCTCGGCTTCGCCCTGCGCGCGCCGCATCCGCATGCTGGAGGAAGCCGGCGTCATCCAGGGCTACGCGGCGATCATCGACCAGACCAAGGTCGGGCTGCCGATCAGCGTCTTCGTCTCGATCAAGCTGGAGCGCCAGCGCGAGGACGAGCTCGACCGCTTCTCGCAAGCCGTGGCGCGCTGGCCCGAGGTGGTCGACTGCTATCTGATGACCGGCCAGCGTGACTATCTCCTGCGCATCGTGGTGCGCGATCTGCCAGCCTATGAGCGCTTCCTCAAGGACAAGCTTACTCGCCTCGATGGCGTCGCCTCGATCGAATCGAGCTTCGCGCTGGGGCAGGTGAAGCGCTCTAGCGCCCTGCCGATCGCGGCGGTGGCGGAGGAGGATTGAGCCGTGCCGTCATTCTCGGGCGCCGCGCAGCGGCGACCCGAGAATCTCGGGACGCACTGGTCGAAGAGATGCTCGGGTCAAGCCCGAGCATGACGGGCAGCGTCACCGTTCCGCCGAAGCTGCCCAGATATTGACGCCGCCCTCGACGGCGTGCCTGTCGATCGCCGCCAGCTCTTCGGCGGAAAATTCCGGGTTCTTCAGCGCCGCGACGCAGTCCGTCACCTGCTCCGGCCGGCTCGCGCCGATCAGCGCCGAGGTGACGCGCCCGCCGCGTAGCACCCAGGTGATCGCCATCTGGGCGAGGCTCTGGCCGCGCGCCCTCGCGATCTCGTTCAGCGCCGCGATGCTCTTGAGATTGGCCTCGCTGAGGAAGCCCTCGCGGAAGGAGGGCGCCTTCTTGTCGGCGCGGCTGCCGGCTGGCACGCCCTTGAGGTACTTGTCGGTCAGCATGCCCTGCGCCAGCGGCGAGAACACGATCGAGCCGATCCCTTCCGCGTCGAGCGTGTCGAGCAAACCGTCCTGCTCGATCCAGCGATTGAGCATTGAATAGCTCGGCTGATGGATCAGGCAGGGCGTGCCGAGGCGGCGCAGGATCGCGACCGCCTCCTGCGTGCGCTTGGAGTTGTAGGAAGAAAGCCCGACATAGAGCGCCTTGCCCTGGCGCACGATGGCATCGAGCGCGCCCATCGTCTCTTCCAGCGGCGTGTTCGGGTCGAAGCGGTGCGAATAGAAGATATCGACATAGTCGAGCTTCATCCGCTTCAGGCTCTGGTCGAGGCTGGAGATCAGGTATTTGCGGCTGCCCCATTCGCCATAGGGGCCCGGCCACATCCGGTAGCCGGCCTTGGTCGAGATCACCAGCTCGTCGCGAAGCCCGTCGAAATCCTGCTTCAGGATCTCGCCGAAGGCGGTCTCGGCCGAACCGGGCGGCGGCCCGTAATTGTTGGCGAGGTCGAAATGGGTGATGCCGAGATCGAAGGCCGTGCGGCAGATCTCGCGCATATTGGCGTGGGCACCGGTCTCGCCGAAATTCTGCCAGAGGCCGAGCGACAGCGCCGGCAATTGCAGCCCGCTGCGGCCGCAGCGATTGTAGCGCATCGCGTCATAGCGGTTGGAATTGACCATGGCCTCTGCCTCTCAATCGATTGAATCGGTCATAAAATGAAGGCCCGGTGGCGTTTCGTCCACCGGGCGCATCAATGGGAACCACGCCGTCATGCTCGCCCTCGTGGCGAGCATCCACGTCTTGAAAGAGGCTTTCGACCAGCGAAGACGTGGATGGTCGGGACAAGCCCGACCATGACGGGAGCCGCGTGTTCACGGGCTCCGGGCTCGGGCCTGACGGCCCGCCCCGGAAAGACACGCGGTGAACCGATCAGGCCGCGGCGTAACCGACCGTGCCCTTGATCTCGAGGAACTCCTCGAGGCCGAAATCGGCGTATTCGCGGCCGTTGCCGGACTGCTTGTAGCCGCCGAACGGCGCGCCCGCGTCCCAGGCCGGGTAGTTGATGTAGACATTGCCCGCGCGCATCTGCGACGCGACCTTGCGGGCGCGATCCTGCGAGCCGGACTGGACATAGGCCGCAAGGCCGTAGGGCGTGTCGTTGGCGCGCTCCACCACCTCGTCGTCGCTCTTGTAGGGCAGGATCGAGAGCACGGGCCCGAAGATTTCCTCGCGCGCGATGGTCATCTCGTCGGTGACGGCGCCGAACACTGTCGGGCGGACATAATAGCCGCGGTTCAGTCCTTCCGGACGGCCCGGGCCGCCGGTGACGAGCGTCGCGCCTTCCTTGATGCCGGCCTCGATCAGGCGCTGGATCTTCTCGTACTGGACCTCGCTGACGACCGGGCCGAGGAAGACGCCGTCCGCGGAGGGAGCCCCGACCTTGAGCGGCTCGGCGACCTGCTTGGCGATGGCGAGGGCTTCCTCATGCAGCTTCTCCGGCACGAACATCCGGGTCGGCGCGTTGCAGGACTGGCCGGAGTTGCGCATCACGCTCTCGACGCCGAGCTTCACCGATTTCTTCAAATCGGCATCATCCAGGATGATGTTGGCCGACTTGCCGCCGAGCTCCTGATGCACGCGCTTGACCGTATCCGCCGCCGCCTTGGCGACGAGGATGCCGGCGCGGGTCGAGCCGGTGAAGGAAACCATGTCGACGCCGGGATGCCGGGAGATGGCTTCGCCGACCGTCGGGCCGTCGCCGTTGACGAGGTTGAACACGCCCTTCGGCACGCCGGCCTCCTCCATCGCCTCGGCGAAGATCAGCGCGTTGAGCGGCGCGATCTCGGAGGGCTTCAGCACCATCGTGCAGCCGGCGGCCAGCGCCGGCGCGACCTTGCACATGATCTGGTTGAGCGGCCAGTTCCACGGCGTGATCATGCCGACGACGCCGATCGGCTCCTTGGCGATCAGGGTGGTACCGCGCAGCTCCTCGAACTCGAAGTTTTCGAGGGTCTCGATCATCTTGGCGAGATGGGCCGTGCCCATCGCGGCCTGCGCCCGGTGCGCCAGCTCCTTCGGCGCGCCCATCTCGCGCGAAAGGACATTGGCGATGTCGTCGTAGCGCTTCTTGTAGGCCTCGGCGAGGCGGCGCATCAGGGCGAGGCGCTCGGCCTTGGAGGTCTTCGCGAAGGCCGGGAAGGCGGCGCGGGCGGCGGCGACGGCCTTGTCGACATCGGCCTGCTCGCCCAGCGCGATCGTGGCGAAGGCTTCTTCGTTCGAGGGGTCGATCACGCCGAGCGTGCGATTGCCCGACGGCTTCACCCACTGGCCATCGATATAGAATTCGAGTTCATGCGCCATGGTCTGATCTCCCTGAACATGTCTTGGCTCAAAGCGCGAGGAGCCGGCCGGGAAGCGACCGGCGGTCCATGCCCCAAGCAAGGAACTGTCGATGTCGGACGTGAACGGGCGGCCTTGCGCGATCATGCATCGCCGGCCGCCATCGACGCTTTCGTCTGACGGGACGCACGTTAGGGGGGCGGCGCGTGCCTGTCACGGGGCAGCGTGTCGCATTTGCGGATGGCGGCCATGCAGCGGCGCTTCTTGTGGGGCGACCGGTGTCGTTCGGCATCCGCCAAACCCTCCGCGTCATCCCGGACAAGCCGCGCCAGCGGCGCCGATCCGGGATCCATCGTAGAGTGCGGGGGCCCTACGATGGATCCCGGGTCTACGCTTTGCTCCGCCCGGGATGACGGCGTGGTTCGCGCAGATTGACTTCTACAGCCGCGCCTTGACGCTGCGCGGCGTCGCCAGCAGCAGGCTGGTCTCGCTGTTGGTGACGCCGGGGATCAGGCGGATGCGCCGGAGCACTTGGTCGAAGGCGATCAGGTCGGAGGTGCCGAGCTCGACCACGAGGTCCCAGTTGCCGTTGGTGGTGTGAATGCTGGAGACCTCGGTGAAGCCGGAGAGCGCGTCGATCACCGAATCCGCGGCCTGGCCGGCGATCTCGATCATGGTGATGCCGCGCACCGGCAGATCGATCGCGTCCGAGCGCAGGATCACGGTGAAGCCGATGATCTCGCCGGACTGCTCCAGCTTTTCCAGCCGTGCGCGCACGGTCGCCCGCGTCAGGCCGAGATCGGCCGCGAGGTCCGAGATGCTGCGGCGCCCGTCATGACGCAGCAGGGTGATGAGCTTGCGGTCTAGATCGTCCATCGCCCGAAATGGATAATTCTGTTTGCCGTTTCGATCAATATCGGCGCCGATAGGATCATTCTGGCTTCTTTCGGCTGCCGCCGAAAACGAGGACAATGGCCCCTTCAACGAGAACAGCGCGGGGACCCATGATTCAGCAGCTCAACGTCGTGCCTTTCGTCAGCGTCGACCACATGATGAAGCTGGTCCATGCGATCGGCATCGAGCGGATGCTGGCCGACATCGCCGCCTATATCGAGGACGATTTCCGGCGCTGGGAGATCTTCGACAAGACGCCGCGCATCGCCTCCCACAGCCTCGAAGGCGTGATCGAGCTGATGCCGACCAGCGACGGCAAGCTCTACGGCTTCAAATACGTCAACGGCCACCCCAAGAACATGAAGGCTGGTCTCCAGACCGTCACCGCCTTCGGCCTGCTCTCGGATGTCGCGACGGGCTATCCCGTCCTGCTCTCGGAGATGACCTTCCTGACCGCGCTGCGCACGGCGGCGATGTCAGCCGTCGCGGCCAAGCACCTTGCGCCCAAGAACGCGGCGACGATGGCGATCATCGGCAATGGCGCCCAGTCGGAATTCCAGGCCTTCGCCTTCCGCGCCCTGCTCGGCATCGAAAATCTGCGGCTCTATGACGTCGATCCCGCCGCGACCGAGAAATGCGCCCGCAACCTCGCGCGCCACGGTTTCAGGATCACGCGCTGCGCCACGGCGATGGAAGCGGTCGAGGGCGCCGAGATCGTCACCACCGTCACCGCCGACAAGCAATATGCGACGATCCTGACCGACAACATGGTCGGCGCCGGCGTCCACATCAACGCGGTCGGCGGAGACTGCCCCGGCAAGACCGAGATTCACCGCGACGTGCTGCTGCGCTCCTCGATCTTCGTCGAATACCCGCCGCAGACCCGCATCGAGGGCGATATCCAGCAGCTCGACGCCGACCATCCGGTCGAGGAGCTCTGGAAGGTCATCACTGGGGCGGCGGCGGGCCGCACCGATGCCAGCCAGATCACGCTGTTCGACTCGGTCGGCTTCGCCATCGAGGATTTTTCGGCGCTGCGCTATGTCCACGAACGCATCCGCGAGGCCGGCACCTATGTCGATCTCGACCTGATCGCGGACCCCGACGATCCGCGCGATCTCTTCGGCATGCTGATGCGCGCCGCGCCTAGCGCCGTCGCGGCGGCGTGAGGCCATCCGGCTTGGTGGTGGTCGCTGTAACCACGTCGTCATCCCGGGCTTGAACCCGGGATCCATGCCAGAGCGCTTCCACAAGAGGTTCAGGCATGGATCCCGGATCTCCGCTTAGCTCCGTCCGGGATGACAGCGACGTTTGGACTTACGCCGCGTCCCGCTCCCAGCGCGGGAACGGGTCTTCGAGCCCGAGCAGCGCCTGCGTCAGCCCTGTGCTGGGGCTCCCGGTCAGGCAGGAATCGAGTTCGGTGCGGATCGCCGCCTCGTCCATCTCGAGGCCGCCGATGAACACCATCTCCTGGCGCCGGTCGCCCCATGTCGGCGACCAGTGCTTGTTCATCAAGGATTGGAATTCCTCCGAGCGGGGCCAGCGCTCCCTGGGCACTGACGCCCACCAGCGCCCCATGCCCTCTGTGCGGGTGATGCGCCCGGCCAATGAGTATTCGCCAACCCAGTGTGGCCGGCTCGCCAGCCAGAAATGGCCCTTGGCCCGGATCACGCCGGGCAGGCGCCTGCCCATGAAGCCGTGCAGTTTCGCCGGATGGAACGGCCGTCGCGCCCGGTAGACGAAGGAGCGAATGCCATATTCCTCGGTCTCGGGCTCATGGTCGCGGAAGCCGTAGAGCTCCTTGTGCCAGAGCGGATGGGTCTGCGCCTTCTCCTCGCTGTAGAGCTTGGTATCGAGCAGCCGGTCGGGCGGAACGCGGCCGAAATCGGCCTCGACGATGCGGGCGTCGGCATTGAGGCCACGCACCACCTGCCTGACCTTGTCCAGCTCCTCGAGTGAAACCTCGCCGGCCTTGTTGATCACCACGACATCGGCGAACTCGATCTGTTCGACGAGCAGATCGACCAGCGTCCGTTCGTCGCCGTCGCCGGCCGTCTCGCCGCGGTCGCCGAGGAAGTCGCGGCTGTCGTAATCCTCGAGGAGGTTCAGTGCGTCGACCACCGTCGCCATGGTGTCGAGGCGGGCGACATCGTCGAGCGAGCGGTCTTCCTCGTCGCGGAAGGAGAAGGTCGCGGCGATCGGCAGCGGCTCGGCTATGCCGGTTCCCTCGATCAGCAGGTAGTCGAATTTCCGCTCCTCGGCGAGGCGGCGCACTTCGGTCAGCAGGTCGTCGCGCAGCGTGCAGCAGATGCAGCCATTGCTCATCTCGACCAGGCTCTCCTCGGTCTTGGAGAGGTCGGCGCCGCCCTCGCGCACGAGATCGGCGTCGATATTCACCTCGCTCATGTCGTTGACGATGACGGCGACGCGCCGGCCCTCGCGGTTGTTGAGGATGTGGTTGAGCAGCGTGGTCTTGCCGGCGCCGAGAAAGCCGGAGAGGACGGTGACCGGCAGGCGCCGGTCGACGAGGAGGGGAGACGAAGCCATCGGAGGAAGTCCGGTCTGATGAATGAAAATTTGTTACATTATAACATTTCATCATTGTCAACCGCGCCGCGGTGGCGGGGCAGCGCGAGGACGTTCAGTGCTTGTTGTTTTCAGCCAGCGCGAGAAAGGCTGCTGCCGCCTTGGCGAGGTAGCGTTCCTTGTGGCGCAGCGCGAGGAAGCGGCGCTTCGGCAATGGCAGCGCGACCGTGACGAGGCGCCCTGCCGCGATGGCATTGGCGGCGACGAGCCGCGAGATCGCGGTGGTGCCCGCACCGGCGGCGACCGCGGCGCAGATCGCTTCGTTCGACGGCAGTTCGAGCGCGACAGCAAGGTCCGTCGCGACAAGGCCGAGCCCCGGCAGCGCCGCCTCGAACATGGCGCGCGTGCCGGAGCCGGGCTCGCGCAGCACCCAGGCGCCCTGCTTGAGTTCAGCGGGTGAGGGAGGCGTCTGCGCCCAGGGATGACCGGCCGGAACGATGATGACGAGTTCGTCCTCCGCCACCGCGGTCATGGCGAGGGCCGGATCGTCGATCTCGCCTTCGATGAAGCCGAGATCGGCGTCGCCGTTCTGGATGGCGGCGCTCACCGTTTCGGTGTTGCCGATGGCAAGCGAGACCGTGATGCCGGGATGCTCCCGGCGAAAGCGCTGGATCAGCGGCGGCAGCCAGTAATTCGCGACGGTCTGGCTCGCCATCAGTGCGAGCGAGCCACGGGCGAGTCCCGAGAGATCGGAGAGCACCGCTTCGGCTGCTGCTGCCCGTGTCAGCACGGCGCGGGCCTCGGTCAGAAAGAGGCGGCCGGCATCGGTCAGCGCGATGCGCCGGCCGATCCTGTCGAACAGCTTGGTCGCGTAGCGCGCCTCCAGCGTCGCGATCGCGGAACTCACGGCCGATTGCGTGAGGTTGAGGGCGCGGGCGCCTTGCGTCAGATGCTCCCGCTCGGCGACGGCGACGAAGATGCGGAGTTGTTCGAGCGTCATGCCCTGACCTTACAGCTCGGTTGTAAACACTCAGCCCTCATCCTGAGGAAGCCCGAAGGGCTGCATCGAAGGATGATCCAGATGGTTCCGGAGCCTCCCGGACCATCCTTCGAGATGCGCCTGCGGCGCTCCTCAGGATGAGGGCTGCAGGGCGGCGGCCTGGTGATCAATCCGCACCGGTGCGCTCCGACAGGAAGGAAAGATAGGCCGGGTTTTCGCTCTCGCTCCAATAGGGGTAGCCGAGCGCATCGAGCCGCTTGGTCAGTTGGCTGCGCTGGGCCAGAGGTATCTGGACGCCGGCGAGCACGCGGCCGTAATCGGCGCCGTGGTTGCGGTAGTGGAACAGCGAGATGTTCCAGTCGGCCGAGAGGCTGTTCAGGAATTTCAGCAGCGCGCCCGGCCGTTCGGGGAATTGGAACCGGAACAGCAATTCGTCGCCGAGCCCTGGCGCCTTGCCGCCGACCATGTAGCGGATATGCAGCTTGGCGAGTTCGTTGTCGCTCATGTCGAGCACGGGATAGCCGTGCTCGCCCAGCATCGCGATGATCTGGCGCTTCTCGGCCTCGCCCTCGGACAGCTGCACGCCGACGAAGATGCGCGCCGCCTTGGGATCGGAATAGCGGTAGTTGAACTCGGTTATGGCGCGCCTGCCCAGCAACTGAATGAAGGCGCGGTAGCTGCCGGGCTTTTCGGGGATGGTCACCGCCAGCAGCGCTGCGCGATGCTCGCCGATCTCGGCCCGCTCGGCGATATGGCGCAAGCGGTCGAAATTCATGTTGGCGCCGCTATTGATCGCGATCAGCGCGCCGGCGCGTTTGGCCCCACGCGCCGCATAGGCCTTCAGCCCCGCGAGGCTGACGGCACCGGAAGGCTCGGCAATGGCGCGGGTATCCTCGAAGATGTCCTTCACCGCCGCGCAGATCTCGTCGGTCGAGACGGTGACGACCTCGTCGAGCAGTTCGCGGCAGAGCCGGAATGTTTCCTCGCCCGCCTGCCGCACCGCGACGCCGTCGGCGAAGAGCCCGACCTGATCGAGCACGATGCGCTCGCCCGCCGCGATGGCGCCGGCCATGGAGGCGGCATCCTGCGGCTCGACGCCGATCACCTTGATCTCGGGCCGCAGGAACTTGGCGTAGACCGCGACGCCGGCCGCGAGCCCGCCGCCGCCGATCGGCACGAAGATCGCCTCGATCGGATCGGGATGCTGGCGCAGGATTTCCATGCCGACCGTGCCCTGGCCGGCGATGACGTCCGGATCGTCATAGGGGTGGACGAAGGTCCGCCCCTTTTCGGCCTCGAGCTTGCGGGCATGGCCATAGGCTTCGTCGAAATTCTCGCCATGCAGCACGACACGCCCGCCGAGGCTGCGCACCGCCTGCACCTTGATGTCGGGCGTGGTGCGCGGCATCACGATGGTCGCCTTCATGGCGAGCTTGCGCGCCGCCAGCGCCACGCCCTGCGCGTGATTGCCGGCCGAGGCGCAGATCACGCCGCGCTCGGCCTCCTCGGTCGAGAGGCCGGCCATCTTGTTGTAGGCGCCGCGCAGCTTGAACGAGAAGACGGGCTGTAGATCCTCGCGCTTCAGCAGCGCCTGCCCGCCGATCCGGGCCGAAAGCCGCGGCAGCGGGTCGAGCGGGCTCTCGATCGCGACGTCGTAGACGCGCGCTCCGATGATCTTGCGGATGTAGTCTTGCATGGCAGCTCGTCCTCTCGGGCGGCGATAGCCCGCTGTACCGCGATGTCAATCGTCCCGGCCGCGCTGGCGCTGGTGCGGAAGGCGCTCCAGCTGTGCGAGTCCTCATTCTGAGGCGCCGCGCCCGCGGCGTATCGAAGGATGCTCCCGATGGTCCGGAGCCTCCGCGAACATCCTTCGAGACGCGCCTGCGACGCTCCTCAGGATGAGGGCTGCCTGTCTTTGGCGCGGTTATGTCGGCCATGCGCGGGGCGGGATTGCCAAGCCCCCGGCCGGCGCGCCAAAGCCTTGTGCGAAACGAGCGCCCCCGAAACGAAGGCGCGGTAGAGGCGGAGACGACGGATGAGTTGGGGCAAGCGCGATTTCATGGTTCCGGGCCGGCCGGTTGCGGTCGGTGACCGCGGCATGGCGGCGACCTCGCATCCCGCCTCGACACTGGCCGCCGTCGATATCCTGCGCGCCGGCGGCAACGCCATCGACGCTGCCATCGCGGCGGTCGCCGTCCAGGCCGTGGTCGATCCGCACATGACCGGCATCGGCGGCGACTGCTTCGCGATCTATGCGCCGGCCAAAGGCAAGATGGTCGCGCTCAACGGCTCCGGCCGCTCCRCCGCCAAGGCTGAACTCGGCTGGTTCCTCGGCCAGGGCATGACCGCGATCGCCGCGGATTCGCCCCATGCGGTCACCGTGCCCGGCGCCATCGACGCCTGGTGCCGCCTCGTCGCCGACCATGGCAGCAAGAGCCTCGACGAGATCTTCGCGCCGGCGATCCGCGCCGCCGAGGAGGGCTTCGTGGTGACGCCGCGCGTCGCGCTCGACTGGGCGAAGGCCCGCGGTCGCATCGAGAAGCACGGGCTCGGCAACGCCGTCTACCTGCCGGGCGGCAATCCCCCTGCCGTCGGCGACAAGATGGTCCATCCGGCGCTCGGCAGGACGCTGCGCCGCATCGCCCGCGAGGGCCGCTCAGCCTTCTACGAAGGTGAGCTCGCCGAGGACATGGTCGCGGTGCTCAAGGGCGCCGGCAGCCTGATCGGGCTCGATGACTTCGCCGCTGCGAAGTCCGATTATGTCGATCCGATCGGCGCGGATTATCGCGGCCACCGCCTCTGGGAATGCCCGCCGAACGGCCAGGGCATCGCCGCGCTACTGATCGCGCGCATCCTCGAAGGCTTCGACCTCAAGGACGGGGCGCTGAGCGAAGCCGATCGCATCCATCTCCTGGCCGAAGCCAGCAAGGCCGCCTATCGCCAGCGCGACGCGCTGGTGGCCGACCCCACCGTCAGCCCCTTCGACACCGGGGCTTTCCTTTCCGACCAGTTCGTCAGCCGCATCCGCAAGGAGATCAGCCTCGAGAAGGCGGCGGCGGCGGAAGCCTTCGACATGCCCCTGCACAAGGACACGATCTATCTCTGCGTCGTCGACGGCGACGGCAACATGGTGTCCTTCATCAATTCGCTGTTCTCCGCCTTCGGCAGCGGCATCTACGCATCGAAGGCCGGCGTCATGCTGCAGAATCGCGGCTCCGGCTTCCGGCTGATCGAGGGGCACCCCAACGCCATCGCGCCGCGCAAGCGCCCCTTCCACACGATCATTCCGGGCATGCTGGCCAAGGACGGCAAGGCGATCATGCCGATGGGCGTGATGGGCGGCCAGTATCAGTCGACGGGCCATGTCCATTTCCTGTCCGGCATTCTCGACCGCGGCCTCGATCCGCAGCAGGCCTCGGATGCGCCGCGCAGCTTCGCCTATGACGGCAAGCTCTCGCTGGAAACGACGATCCCGGCCGCTGTCGCCGCCGATCTCAAGGCGCGCGGCCATGACGTGGTCTGGGCAGAGGAGCCTCTCGGCGGATGCCAGGCGATCTGGGTCGACCACAAGCGTGGCGTGATGTTCGGCGCCTCCGACCATCGCAAGGACGGCTTCGCGCTGGCGGTGTAAGGCCGCCACGCCCGAGGCGTGAAACGCATTGAAGCACCGTGCGCCCATCGAGGCGCACGGTGTTTTCGTTTTTGGATTCAGGCTGCGCCGATGGCGTTCGACGGCGTCTGCCGGTCGGTGATCTGCTGGCCGAACAGGCTGCCGGCGAGCTCGACGGCGAGGCGGGCCGTCTGGCCGCGATCGTCGAGGAAGGGGTTGAGCTCGACGATGTCCATCGAGCGCACCAGCCCGGAATCGTGCAGCAGCTCCATCACCAGATGCGCCTCGCGATAGGTCGCGCCGCCCGGCACGGTGGTGCCGACGCCGGGCGCCAGCGGCGGGTCGATGAAATCGACGTCGAAGCTGACATGGAGCACGCCATCCGCCGCGCGCACCTTGTCGATCACCTTGCGGATCAGCACGCCGACGCCGTGCTCGTCGATGGCGCGCATGTCGGCGATATCGACGCCGCGTGCCTTCACCGCCGCCTTCTCCAGCGGGTCGATCGAGCGGATGCCGAAGAGGCTGAGCTGCTCCGGCGAGATCGAAGCGCGCGGCTCGGAGCCGAGCAGGTCGTCGAGGCCGGCTTCGCCGCAGAGGAAGGCGGAGGACATGCCGTGCATATTCCCGGAGGGCGAGATCGCCGGCATGTTGAAATCGGCATGGGCGTCGAGCCAGAGCACGAAGAGCTTGCGGCCCTGCTCCTGCCAGTAGCGGGCAACGCCATTGACCGAGCCCATCGACAGGCTGTGATCGCCGCCGAGGAAGATCGGCGTGTCGCCGGTGCGGGCAAGCTCATAGGCGCCGGCGCTCAGCGCGCGCATCCAGGCGGCGATCTCATGGTAGAAGCGGGCATTGTCGGGCGCCGGGCCGTCCACCGGTTTCAGGTCGCGCGCGAGAATGTCGCCATGGTCCGCGACGGCGTAGCCGAGGTCTTCCAGCACGCGCACGAGGCCCGCCGTGCGCAGGCCGGCCGGACCCATCAGCGCGCCGCGACGCGAGGCGCCGACCTCGATCGGGCAGCCCAGCAGGGCGATGCGGCCCTGTGCGGCCGGGTTTTTGGCGGAAATGTCGGTCATGAGAGCAGGCTGTCCATGTCTGCGAAGGGGCGTCTGTCGCCGATGCGCCGTCCATGGCGCATCGGCTCCAGCCTGTCGAGTGCCGCGCTCGCGTGACCGTTCTGTGTCAGGTCGGCTTCCCGAACTGCGGAAGCCGCTTCCCTCGAAGATCCGATGGGGACTCAGCCGAGTCCGAGCACGCCGCGCAGCTTGGAGAGGTCCTCGGCCAGGGTCGTGATCATCGCGGCCAGCGCCTTGCGGTCGGTCTCGCTCAGCTTGTCATAGGTCTCGAAGCCGCCATCCCCGAGCTTGTACTTCGCCAGCGTCTTGTCGACGGTCGCGAAATTCGCGTCGATCTTGGCCGCGAGCGCCTTGTCTTCCTTTGTGACCAGGGGCCGCAGCAGGTCGACGATTGTCTTGGCGCCGTCGACATTGGCCTGGAAGTCCCAGAGGTCGGTGTGGCTGTAGCGGTCTTCCTCGCCGGAGATCTTGGTGGCCGCAACCTCCTCGATCAGCACGGCCGCGCCGCCGACCATCTTGTCCGGCGGGATCGTCAGGCCCTTGATGCGGCCCTGCAACTCGGTGACATCGGCGAGCAGCTTGTCGGCGATGGGGGCGAGCCCGTCCGTGCTGTTCTTGGCGAAGAGCCCGTATTCGATGCGGTGGAAGCCGGTGAACTCCGGATCTTCCTCCTTCTTCTCATGGTCGTCGGCGCGCGAGTCGATCTTGCCGTCGAGGTCGCTGAACAGCTCGGCGACCGGCTCGATCTTTTCGTAGGAGACGCGGGTCGGCGCGTAGAGCGCCCTGGCCTTGGCGAGATCGCCGGCCTTGACCGCGTCGGTGAAGGCCTTGGTGTCCTTCACCAGCTGGTCGACGCCCTTAGAGACATAGATCTTGTACTCGGAGACCGGTGCCACGAGGTCGAGCGGCGAGACGGCGAAGGCCGGCCCTGCCGCGATGATGGCGAACAGGCCGGCCCCGGCCAGCCATGCGAAGCGCAAGCTCATATCAGTCTCCTGTCTTGCGGGGGAAAGTCCTGGCCGAGGCAGGCGCGATGCCGCGCGCGGCCCGGATCAAACCGGCGCCGAGATAGCTTCCGGCATCGGGCACGCCGGGCAGGGCGAAGAAATAGCCGCCGCCGACCGGCTTGATGTATTCCTCCAGCGGTTCGCCATCGAGCCGCTTCTGCACGGCGATGAAGCTGCGCTCGAGGTCCTGCTGGAAGCAGATGAAGAGCAGCCCCATGTCGAGCTGGCCGGCGCGGGTGACGCCGTTGGAATAGTTGAAGGGCCGGCGCAGCATCCGGCTGGCTTCCGTCTCCGGCCGGCGCGGATTGGCGAGCCGGATATGGGCGTCGAGCCTGGTGCGCTTTCCCTCGAGATCGTCGGCATAGACCGGCTCGTCATATTCGCGCTGGCCGCCGAAGGGCGCGCCGCTCGCCTTCTGGCGGCCCATGATCGCTTCCTGCTCGCCGAGTGGCGTGCGATCCCAGCGCTCGACGAAGTTCCGGATGATCCGGACCACCTGATAGCTGCCATTGGCGGCCCATTCCGGCTCGTCCGAGCCGGGCTGAATCCAGACGAGACGGTCCATCGACGCCTTGTCGGCGGCGTCGGGATTGGCGGTGCCGTCGCGGAAGCCGAGCAGGTTGCGGGCGCTCTCGGCCGGCCCGCTGGACTTGGGTTTGAGGACGGGGACAGTACCCTCCTGCTTCCAGCGCAGCAGGATGAGGTCCGGCGCGTTCTTCAGGATATCGCGCAGCGCGTGGATGCTGGTGTCGGCCGTGTTGGCGCAGAATTGCAGCAGCAGGTCGCCATGGCAGAGCGCGCCGTCGAGCGCGTCGTTGCGGAAGCGCTTCATCCGCTGCAGGCGTTTCGGCTTCAGCGGACCTAAGCCGAAGCGCTCGTCGAAGAGCGAGGCGCCGAGCGCGACCGTTATAGTCAGGTTGTCGGGTGCGATGACCGGGCCGAGAATGCCGCTGTCCGGTGGGGGGAAGCCGGGATCGGCGGTGGGGGCCGGCCCGCCCTGCATCAGGAAGGCGATGCGTTCGCTGAGCAGCCGGAAGAGCCGTTCGAGCTCGTCGAGCGAGGTCGCGGTGACGTCGAAGGCGGCCACCAGGCCGGTCGCCGGGCGAGGCGTGACGATGCCGGATTGATGGATGCCGTGAAAGGGCTGGCGCTGGGCGGTCGCGTCGCTCTCCGGCGCAGCCGCAGGATTCTGTGCCGGTTCGCTCGCCGCCCGTGCCAGCGAGGCGCTCCCGATCGCCGCTGCGCCGCCCGTCAGCAGCGACCGCCGCGATGGTGTGAAGCTCTTGCCCGGCCTGGTCATGATTTGCGCTCCGCTTCGGGGAGGGCGAGCGCCTTACGCATGGCCGAAAGATCCTCGACGAGCGACCGGATCGCGCCGCCCGGCTTGGCGTCATTGGGGAGGGCCGCGAGCACGGCTTTCGTCCGCGCCGCCAACTCGGGGTCGATCCGCGCCGTCAACGGCAGTAGCAGCCGCGCGATGCCGCTTGCAGCGGCAACATCCTCCGGCGAGGCCGTCTCTCCGTCCTGAGCGGACAGAAGAGCGATTGCACCTGCCAGCATCGTGTCGGGCAGGACGGTGCGTTGGCCGAGAGCGACGCGGAAGGCTTCGGCATCCAGCTTGACCTCGGACGCTGCGACCGCGGCCTCGCCAGCGAGGGCTATCTGCACCTTGCCGAAGAGGGCTTCGAGTCTGGCATCCCCCATGGTTGCCGGGCGCAAAGTGGGCAGCAGCACGGCGGCATCACGGCGGGCCTCGTCCGCAGCCTCGGCGTTGCCTGCGCCGTGCGCTTGCTCGAGGGCGTAGAGCGCCGCGCCGAGGGCGGCCGAGCGCTCGCTCAGGAAGGCGCGATATTCGGCGGCCGGGCCGACCATGTCCATCAGCGTCAGGGCAGGGCGCGGCTGCGCCGCCGAGGCCTGCACGACGAGCCTGCCGCGCGGCGCGCTGAGCAGCCCGCAGGTGATGGCGTATTCGCCGGGATGGAGCTGCGTCGTCAGCCGCCGGGACTGGCCGGGCGCAATGTTCTCGCGCTCCTCCAGCACCATCACGCCGTCGAGGATTTCCCATTCCAGCACGCGCTCGCCGCGATTTGTCACGACGAAACTGGCCTTGCCGGCAGGAATGGTCAGCGTCGAAGGCTCGCAGGTGCGATCGGTGATGGCGACGGCGATGTCGCTTGTGCTGGCCTCGGCGCCACGGCGCGCGCCGTTTCCGGCCGCGTAGATGAAGGCGCCGACACCGCCGCAGATCAGCAGCAGCGTGCCGATGCCGGCCAGCCTCAGGCGCGGCGAGCGCCTGGCCTCGGGCCGAGGCGTGACTGCGTTGCCCCGCTCTTCGCGCCCGGCAAAGAGAAACAGGGCAAGCGTCGGGAGCAGGAAGCCCAGATAGGCGATGACTTCGCCGAGCGTCGCCCGCTCCTGATAGCCCAAGAAACCCGATAGGACGACGCCGAGCGGGCTATCCGCCGGCAGCGTGGCGCTGAGGTCGTAGACATTCTGCTGGAGATGGTTCCAGAGCCCCGCTTCGTGCAGGGAGCGCACGGCATTGGCCACGAGCCCGGCGGCGACGAACAGGATCAGGATGCCGGTCCAGCGGAAGAAGATGCGCAGGTTGAGCTTCACGCCCAGCGCATAGATTGCGTAACCGGCTGCCGCCGCAAGCAGGATGCCCAGAGTGGCGCCGAGCGCCGGAGCCCAGCCGCCGTTCTGCTGGAAGATAGCGAGCAGGAAGAAGACTGACTCCAACCCCTCGCGCACCACCGCGAGAAAGGCGAGGCCGACCAGCGCGAGACCTTGATGCCCGCCGGCTAGCGCGGCGTCGACGCCAGCCTGCAGCTCGCCCTTGATCGAGCGGGCCGCCTTGCGCATCCAGAACACCATCGAGGTCAACATCGCCGCGGCGATCAGGCCGATGACGGCCTCGAACAATTCCTGCCCGCGCTGCGGCAGTTCACCGACGATGATGTCGAGCGCCGCACCGGCGGCGAGGCTCACCGCGCAGGCGAGTCCGACCCCGAGCCAGAGCGCGGGCAGCCACTCGCGCCGGCCGGTCCGGACCAGATAGCTCGCGACGATGCCGACGATCAGCGCGGCCTCGATGCCTTCGCGGAGCATGATGAGAAACGGAACGATCACGACGAGCCTGGCCCGGTTGCGCGTCGCGATCAGCTATTCGCGGCGCATGTAGCCAGTGCCTAGGCACCCGAGCGGCAAGGGTCAATCAAATCTTATCAGTTTAGAATGGTCGTAAACTGATGATATTGCGTCGGATACTTGCTGAAAACGCAGTCGTTTCCGAGTTTTGTCTTGTGGGGGTACTCTGGATTCTGCCGGTTGGCAGGGCGCGGCGAAGCGTCACGCTCCGCCGCGCCGCGCGTTCAGCGTCGCTTCAACAGGATCATCTTCTCCTGCGTCATGTCGCGCATGGTGTAGGGGATGCCGCCGGTGCCGTAGCCCGAGACGCGCCGGCCGGCGAAGGGCATCCAGTCGGTGCGGAAGGTCGTGGGGTCGTTCACCATCACCGCCGAGGCCTCGAGCCGGTTCGCGGCCCTCATGGCCACGTCGATGTCCTGCGCGAAAATGCTGGCCTGGAAGGAAACGGGCAGAGAGTTCGCCCGCGCGATGGCGTCGTCGAGCTTGCCGTAGCGGTAGATCGCGACGACCGGGCCGAACACCTCTTCGCTCGAGATGCGGGCTTCCGGTGCCGGGTCGATCAGCACTGCGGGCTCCAGCGTCGTCTCCGACAGGCGCTTGCCGCCGGTCGCGAGCTTGGCGCCACCCTTCACCGCTTCGTCGATCCAGGACGCCACGCGGTCGGCCTCCTTGGGGATGATCAGGGGGCCGACCTCGGTATCCCCCAGCGTCGGATCGCCGGTGCGCAGCTTCTTCACCCGCGCGATGAGCCGCTCGGTGAAGTCGTTGACGATGTCGTCATGCACATAGATGCGCTGCGTCGACACGCAGACCTGGCCCGCATGATAGTAGCCGCCCTTCACGAGCGGCTCGATGATCGCGTCGAGATCGGCGCTCTTGTCGACGATCGCCGGCGCGACGCCGCCATGCTCCAGCGCCGAGCGGGCGCCATGGGCGAGCTTGGAGTGCAGATACCAGCCGACCTTGGCCGAGCCGATGAAACTCAGGAAGGCAACGCGCGGATCGGTCGCGAGCTTCTCGGCCAGCGCCGTCTCGGTGGGCACGAAGGTCTGGCACCACGCCTCGGGCAATCCGGCCTCATGCACCAGCTTGACGAAGTCGATGCAGGAGAGCGGCGTCGTGCCGGCCGGCTTGACGATGACCGGGCAGCCGACAGCGATGGCCGGCGCAACCTGATGGACGATCAGGTTGAGCGGGTGGTTGAAGGCCGAGATCGCGGCGACGATGCCGATCGGCTCCTTGGTCGTGAAGGCCCAGCGATCGGCGGCTGCAGCCGTGAGCCCCATCGGGATCTCGCGCCCGGCGAAATTGCGCAGCTCGTCGGCGGCATTATGGATGCCGTCGACGGCCCGGTTCGCCTCGACGATCGCGTCAGGCAGCGGCTTGCCGCCTTCGCGGGCGATCTGCATGGCGAAATGGTCGCGCTTCGCTTCGAGGAGGCCGGCGAGCTTGCGCAGGATCGCGATGCGCTGATGCGGCTTCAGCCAATTGTCACGGTCCCGGAAGACCTCTTGGGCCGCCTGGAGCTTGCGTTCGAGCGCGGCCTCGTCGTCGGTCTCGATCTCCGTGATCGTGGCGCGGTCATAGGCTTGAACAACCCTGAGCATGGTCGTCTCTCCTTTAGAACGTTGATCGTCACGCTCCGGAGCCCTCATCCTGAGGAGCCATTCTCTCGGGAATGGCGTCTCGAAGGATGTTTCAGGAGGCTCCGGAAGCATCTGAACCATCCTTCGAGACGCAAGCTCCGCTTGCTCCTCAGGATGAGGGCTTCGGTGATAGCGACTGCTAAGCCAGATCGACGTCCGGCACCTTGTTGCGCAGTTCCTCGACCAGGACGCGGGTGTTCTCGGAATAGTCGATCGGGCAGTCGACGAGATGGACACCCCCGCCCTTGAAGGCGGCCTCCAGCGTCGGCACCAACGCCTCTGCCGAGGTCACGCGCGAGCCCTTCGCGCCATAGGACTCGGCATAACGCACGAAATCGGGGTTGCCGAAGGTCATGCCGTAATCGGGGAACTTGTCGACGGCCTGCTTCCAGCGGATCATGCCGTAGGCGCCATCGTTCAGCACGAGCACGACGAGGTTGAGGCCGAGCCTGACGGCGGTCTCCATCTCCTGCGAGTTCATCATGAAGCCGCCATCGCCGCAGACGGCCATGACGCGCCGCTCGGGATGGAGCATCGCCGCCATCATCGCCGAGGGCAGGCCGGCGCCCATCGTCGCCAGCGCATTGTCGAGCAGCAGCGTGTTGGCGACATGCGTGCGGTAGTTCCGCGCGAACCAGATCTTGTACATGCCGTTGTCGAGGCAGACGACGCCATCCTCCGGCATCACCGCGCGCACGTCATGGACGAGCCGCTGCGGCGTCACCGGGAAGCGGTCCTCTTCGGCGCGGGCATTGATCTTCGTCAGGATCTTCTGGCGCAGCTCCAGCATCTGCTTCTGCTCGGGCACCTTGCCTTCGAGCCGCTCGGCCAACCCCGTCACCGTCGCGCCGATATCGCCGATCACCTCCGCATCGGGGTGGTAGACCTGTTCGACATTGGCCGACTGGTAGCCGATATGGATCACCTTCGGCCCGCCCGCATTGCGCATCAGGAAGGGTGGCTTCTCGATGGTGTCGTGTCCGACGGCGATGATGAGATCGGCCAGCGCCACCGCCTCATGGACATAATCGCCCTCCGACAGCGCGGCCGTGCCGATATAGAGGTTCGAGCCGCCGGTGACGGCGCCCTTGCCCATCTGCGTGTTGAAGAAGGGCAGGCCGGTGCGGCGCACGAAGGCGGAAAGCGGTTCGACCAGTCGCGGCCGGTTGCCGGCGGCGCCGATCATCACCAGCGGCCGTTTGGCGGCAAGGATCATCTCGGCTGCGCGGTCCAAAGGCGCGTCCGGAGCGATCGGCCGATCCAGCGGATGCACCGGGATCAGCGCGGTATCCTCGATCTCCTCGGCGGCGACGTCCTCGGGCAGTTCGAGATGGACCGGGCCCGGCCGCTCTTCCATCGCGACGCGGAAGGCATCGCGCACCACCGAGGGGATGCTGGCCGGGCTGACGATCTGGCGCGTCATCTTGGTGAGCGGACGCATCGAGGCGACGACGTCGACGATCTGGAAGCGCGCCTGCTTGGCCGTCATGATCGCCTTCTGCCCGGTGATCAGGATCATCGGCATGGCGCCGAGATGGGCGTAGGCCGCGCCGGTCGAGAAGTTCAGCGCGCCCGGGCCGAGCGTCGCGATGCAGACGCCGGGGCGGCCGGTCAGCCGCCCATGCGTCGCGGCCATGAAGGCGGCGGCCTGTTCGTGGCGCGTCAGCACCAGCTCGATTTTCGATTTGCGCAGGGACTCGACGACATCGAGGTTTTCTTCGCCCGGAACGCCGAAGACGCGATCGACGCCTTCATTCTCCAGCGCCTCGACCAGAAGATCCGAACCCTTCTTCATCGCCCGTGCCTTTCGTGGAAGCGGCCTTGCCTGAACGGCCAAGCTAGGCGCTCGACGTAGGAAGGCAACAGGGGATGCGTCAGCGCGCGCGGCGCATGGCAGCCGCGCATTCCAGGGCGTATTCGCCGTTCACGCCCGCCGGCGGCGGCTGGTTCAAGCGGGTAGCGCATGTACTCGGCGAGTTTCGGGCGATACACGTGAAAGTGAGTGAAAGCAGTCAACGAGGAGTATTGGCAGCTACTGCGGGATGGTTACTTGAGCTTGACGGGTGACAAGGACAAGGTGCAGGAGGCTGTCATGCTTTCACGCAAGATCGTTGCCGTCGCCGCCGTGGTGATTCTCTCGGGGGCCGGGTCGGCCGCTTATGCCGCCGAACTCGGTGCGGAGAGCATCGTGCACGAACAGAGCGAGAGCCAGCGGGCCGCGGCGGAACAGGCGCAGTATCTGGCCTATCACAATCACTTCAATGCCCGGTCCGACCAGTCCAATCAATCAGACCAGTCGGGCGGCAATAGCGGCGTGCTGCCCCACCACAACTGAGGCCCGGCACCGCTTTCGGAGAGGGGCCGTGCATAGCGGCCCCTTTCCAACTGCCTCTCGGTGCTGCTGCCGGTTCAAGCCGCCTGCCGCAGCCCGACCAGGAAGGGCGCAAGCGTGACCTTGCCACCCTCGACCCTGGCCAGCGTATTGCAGGGCAGGGCCTGCCAGCATTCGCGGGCGGCGTCGACGGGCTCTGAGGCGACGACGACACTATCTGGCCGCGGGCAGACATAAAGGCTCGGCGGCCTCGTGTCGGAGGACCAGCGGATCGCGTGGATCGTTTCTCCGTCGGCGAGCGCGGCCGCGCAGCGCAGCGGCTCGCGGACGCCCGTCCGTTCCATCAGGGCGAGGGTGTCGGAGAGGGCGGCGGCAAGCGCTTCGCCCGGTGCCATTCCTTCGGCGAGATGGGAGAGGGCGAGCAGGAAGAGGGCCTCGGAATCGGTGGTGCCGGCGCGGGCGCCGTAGAGCGCATCCGGGATCAGCGCCTCGAGTTGCCTGCGGATCAGGCCGTAGCCGCCGATCTGGCCGTTATGCATGAAGAGATAGCGGCCATGAACGAAGGGGTGGCAGTTGGCCCGCGTCGTCGCGGTGCCGGTCGCGGCCCGGACATGGGCGAAGAAGAGATGGGAGCGCACCTGCCGCGCGATCGAGAGCAGGTTCTCGTCGGACCAGGCGGGGCGAACCTCGCGATACTGCCCCGGCTCGGCCCGCTCGCCATACCAGCCGACGCCGAAGCCGTCGCCATTCGTGCCGGTCTTGGCCTCCTCGGCATGGAGCGACTGATGGATCAGCGAATGGCAGGGCGAGGCGACGAAATCCTCGAGAAAGACGGGTGCGCCTGAATAGGCGAGGAAACGACACATCGCGGCCTCGAATCAGCCGGTTGAAGCGGTGATGGAGAATATTGTTCCCCAAAGGTGAACGCGAACATAATAAATCATCTCCGCCGTTTCTGTGGCGGGCCGGCACAGCCGTTGGCGCAAAAATGTGCAGTCCGGGGCGTCGTCCTTTGGTCCAATGGATAAGAACGACACAGTCTTGCGTGGTGCGCATCCCTCCTATACCGATCCTGCCGACAAAGGGGCGGAAACGGCGCAGAATTGCGCCCTCACGGGAGCGGGAATGTGAAGGGTCTCCTCGCCATCAGCCGTGTCATCGACGCGGTCAACGGCTTCATCGGCAGGAAGGTCGCCTGGCTGATCCTCGCGGCGGTGATCGTCGCGACGGTCAACGCGATCGTCCGCAAGATCTTCAACGTCTCGTCGAATGCCTGGCTCGAACTGCAATGGATGCTGTTCGGCGCGGTCTTCCTGATGTGCGCGTCATGGACGATGCAGGTGAAGGAGCATATCCGCATCGACATCGTGAACAGCATGCTGCCGAAGCGCGTGCGCCAGTGGATCGAGCTGTTCGGCCATATCTTCTTCCTGATGCCGTTCTGCCTGCTGATCGTCTACCACTCCTGGCCGTTCTTCCTGCGTTCCTATGCCATCAACGAGCAGTCGCTCTCGGCTGGCGGCCTGCCGCAATGGCCCGCCAAGGGCCTCGTCGTCGTCGGCTTCGTGATGCTGAGCTTCCAGGGCGTCTCCGAGATCATCAAGCAGATCGCGATCATGCGCGGCGACCTTGAGGATCAAGAGGCCGCCGCCGGCCATGCGGCCGCGGCCGAGGCGGAAGCCCAGCGCCTGCTCGATCAAGCCAAGGAACAGGGCCTCGCTTCGTGAGCGGCCCGCAAGAAGTCCGGAACGATCCCATGCACGCTCATCGCCTCCCGCGCGTCGCCGGCCTGCTGCTGGCGCTCACCGTCATCGCCTTCTTCGGCCTCCACACCGGCGACGCTTTCGCTGCCGGCGGCGGCGTCGGCGACTTCCTGCGCGTCAACATGGCGCCGGTGATGTTCGCGACGCTCGTCGTCTTCCTGCTGCTTGGCTATCCCGTCGCCTTCGCGCTCGCCGCCAACGGCCTGCTCTTTGCGCTGATCGGCATCGATCTCGGCATGTTCCAGGAGAATTTCCTCCAGGCCCTGCCGGAACGCATCTACGGCACGATGAACAACGACGTGCTGCTGGCGATCCCGTTCTTCACTTTCATGGGCTTGGTCCTCGAGCGTTCCGGCATGGCGGAGGACCTGCTCGACACCATCGGCCAGCTCTTCGGCCCCGTTCGCGGCGGCCTCGCCTATGCGGTGATCTTCGTCGGCGCGCTCCTGGCGGCAACCACCGGCGTCGTCGCCGCTTCCGTGATCTCGATGGGCCTGATCTCGCTGCCGATCATGCTGCGCTACGGCTATGACAGGCGCCTCGCCTCGGGCGTCATCGCGGCATCCGGAACGCTGGCTCAGATCATCCCGCCCTCGCTCGTCCTGATCGTGCTCGCCGACCAGCTCGGCCGCTCGGTCGGCGATATGTATGAAGGCGCCTTCATCCCCGGCCTCGTCCTGGCGAGCCTCTATGCCGGCTACGTCTTCCTCGTCACCATCGTCTACCCGCAACGTGCGCCGGGACTGCCGCCGGAGGCGCAGACGCTGCGCGATGCCGACGGCAAGACGCGGCGCTTCTCGCTGCTGGTCGTGACGCTCATCGCCTTCGCCCTGTCCTATGCCTACATGAAGCTGTTCACGAAGGTGACGGCAGGCTCGGACTTCGTCGTGCTCACCATGTCGCTGATGGTGGCGGTCTCCTTCGTCATCGCGCTGATCAACAAGTTCCTGAAGCTCAACCTGCTGTCGCGGATGACCGAGCAGGTCATCTTCGTGATGGTGCCGCCGCTGGCACTGATCTTCCTGGTGCTCGGTACGATCTTCATCGGCGTCGCCACGCCGACGGAAGGTGGCGCGATGGGCGCTGCCGGCGCGATCCTGCTCGCCTGGGGCAAGAAGCGGATGACCTTCGAGCTGCTCCGGCAGGCGACGGAATCGACCGCCAAGCTCTCGGCCTTCGTGCTCTTCATTCTGGTTGGCGCGCGCGTCTTCTCGCTGACTTTCTACGGCGTCAACGGCCATCTCTGGGTCGAGCATCTCCTCGTCGGCCTGCCGGGTGGCGCGACGGGCTTCCTGATCGTCGTCAACGTGATGGTCTTCCTGCTCGCCTTCTTCCTCGACTTCTTCGAGCTGGCCTTCATCATCGTGCCGTTGCTCGGACCGGCGGCGGACA
Source organism: Allobosea sp. 10L417 (assembly GCF_056395485.1). NCBI lineage: Bacteria > Pseudomonadati > Pseudomonadota > Alphaproteobacteria > Hyphomicrobiales > Alloboseaceae > Allobosea > Allobosea sp. 10L417. Next base: position 116,372 of record NZ_JBFTJP010000003.1, on the reverse strand, counting down.
AGCTCGGGATCGATCTGATCTGGTTCGGCGTCATCCTCGGCGTGAACATGCAGACGTCGTTCATGCACCCGCCCTTTGGCTTCGCGCTGTTCTTCCTGCGCTCGGTCGCGCCGAAGAACCCCTACAAGGATCGCGTCACCGGCAAGATGATGGCGCCCGTCACCACCGGCCAGATCTATTGGGGCGCGGTGCCCTTCGTGGTGATCCAGTGCATCATGGTCGCGCTCGTCCTGCTCTTCCCGCAAATGGTGATGCACTACAAGGCATCGGCCGTGCAGCTCGACCAGAAGGCGATCGACAAGCAGTTCGATTCGATCCAGATCCCCGGCCTCGGCGGACCGGGCCTGCCCGGCGGCTTCGATTTGAATGCGCCGCCGGTGATCGAGGCGCCGAAGCCTTGACGGCCGGTCTCTGAGATGACGCGGCGCGGGGGAGTCTTGATCGCAGCGGTGCCGGCCGTTCTGGCCGGGGGGCCGGCGCTTGCCGCCGGCGATATCGGCGGGGCGACGATGGGTGCCGGCTGGGCTCTGCCCTTCGCCGGCATGCTGCTCTCGATCGCGCTGGGCCCGGTGGTGTTTCCGCATCTCTGGGAGCGTCACTATGGCAAGTTCGCCGCCTTCTGGGCCGCCCTCATGCTCGTCCCGCTGGTGCTTCTCAGAGGGCTCGACCCGGCGCTCGGTGCACTGCTTCACACGGCGCTTCTCGACTACATCCCTTTCATCATCCTGCTCTTTGCGCTCTTCACCATCGCCGGCGGCATCCTGATCAGCGGCAATTTGCGCGGTACGCCGCTGACCAACACCACCCTGCTGGCGATCGGCACCGTGCTCGCGAGCTTCGTCGGCACGACCGGCGCTTCGATCATCATGATCCGCCCGGTCCTGCGGGCGAATGACGATCGGCGCTTCAACGTCCATGTCGTCGTCTTCTTCATCTTCCTGGTCTCGAATATCGGGGGATCGCTGACGCCGCTCGGCGACCCCCCGCTCTTCCTCGGCTTCCTGCGCGGCGTCGACTTCTTCTGGACCACGACGCATTTGCTGCCGGAGACCGCCTTCGCAGTGATCGTCCTGTTGGCGCTGTTCTACGCATTCGACAGCGTCCTCTTCCGCAAGGAGAAGGGCTATCCGACGCTCAAGGACCCGACGCCGGATCGCGCCATCAAGCTCTGGGGCAAGGTCAACATCCCGCTGCTGGCCGGCGTCATCGCCGCGATCCTGATGTCGGCGAACTGGAAGCCGGGCACCGCCTTCACCGTGCACGGTGTCGCCGTCGAAGGACAGAACCTGCTGCGCGACGTCATTCTGCTCGCTCTCGCAGGTCTCTCGCTCAAGCTCACGCCTGGCCCCGTCCGCGCCGGCAACGAGTTCTCCTGGGGGCCGATCAAGGAGGTCGCCAAGCTCTTCGCCGGCATCTTCATATGCATCATCCCGGTTCTGGCGATGCTGCAGGCGGGGCGGGAAGGCGCCTTCGCGCCGCTGGTCGCGCTGGTGACGAATGCCGATGGCGGCGCCAATACGACCGCCTATTTCTGGCTGACCGGCGCGCTCTCCTCCTTCCTCGACAACGCGCCGACCTATCTCGTCTTCTTCGAGCTCGCCGGCGGTGACCCCAGGGCACTGATGACGAACGGCGCGTCGACGCTGGCGGCGATCTCGGCGGGCGCGGTGTTCATGGGGGCGAACAGCTATATCGGCAACGCGCCGAACTTCATGGTCTACGCCATCGCCAAGGACCGAAAGGTCGCGATGCCCAGCTTCTTCGGCTACATGCTCTGGTCGGGTGCAATCCTCATCCCGCTCTTCGTGGTGCTGACCTTCCTGTTCTTCAGGTAGGGGGGGGCGAGCCGATCCGTCAGGGTCGGCCTCGTGCCGATCATCCCCGTCCTCGTCGATACAGAGCGGTGTTCAAGACGGGGATGCTCGCCACAAGGGCGAGCAAGACGTTGCGAGCTTTGTGGCGGGGGGCTAGGCCGGCCCGCGGCCCCGTGCCCGGCCATGACGGCACGGTGCCTCACGGCCGCCCCGTCGGAACGCCTTCCCTGATCTTCGCGGAGAAATCCGGGTCGTCGAGCGAGAGCGTGCGAGCGTGGTCGCCGATGCGGGCGAGCCGGACCAGTTCGGCCAGCGGGATATCCTGCCGGATCGCGCCGATCTGCTGCAGATAGCCCGGCAGATAGCCGGAGAGCAGCACACGGGGGTCGAGCGGCAGCGAGAACTTCCAGCCGGGCGCGACGCTGCCGACGAGGTGGTAGACCACGGTCGTGCAATTGGTCGTCAGGGTGTTGTACCAGCGCGGCCTGGCGGCAAGGTCGTTGATATCGGCGATATAGGCGAGCAGCAGGTCGCGCGCCTGGCTGGCGGAGGCGCTGAGGCGGAAGAGCCTGGCATCCTCATGCCGCGCATGGGTGCGCAGACCTACGATGTCGCGCTCGTCCGCGGCGACATAGGCCATCTCGTAGCTGCGGAAGAAGCCGGCCAGCGCCGACCATTCCTCGCCCTTTTCGCGCCGGACCTCGATCGAGAAGGTCAGTGGCACGGAATCCGAGAAGGTGAAGCTGACCAGGAGATGCGCGATCGCCTCGCCCGACCAATAGGAGAGGAAGATGTCGGCGCCGCTGATCGCAGCGAGGTTGTAGCGGCGCGTCTCCCAGCGCCGGTCGTAGTCCTCCTCCGTGCGCCAGCGGAAATGGCGCAGGTTGGAGACGGTCAGCACGTCGCCCTCGCGTGCGATCGTCGGAAGACGGGCGAGCTCGGGAATCCAGTCGCGATCATGCGAGGGCTGGAAGCTGCTCCACCAGGAGAGCAGGCCAACAAAGACCATGGCAAAGCCGAGCGGCAGGCGCGTATCGCTCGTCCAGACGCCGATGAGGCCGGCCAATGCGGCGATGCCGAAGCCGATCGCGCCGACGATCGCGATCGCGCCCGTGAGCCGGAACAGCAGGAAGCCCGTGCCCCAGGTTGCGGCACCGAGAATGACGAGGGTCAGGAGAAGCTTCAGCACAATCGAAAAGAGGCGGCCCATGGCCGCCTCTCGTAACACATGCCGGATGGCTTGGCGTCAGGCCGCGAGCGAGTTCGTCGGGGCGGCCGCCTTCACGGCGTCGTCGACATGGGCCTCGAACTTGGCGAAGTTCTTGGCGAACATGCCGACGAGATCATTCGCTGTCTCGGCGAAGGCGGCTTTGTCGGCCCAGGTCTTCACCGGATAGAGGATGTGCGGCTCGACGCCGGGCACCGAGCTCGGCACCGCGAAGCCGAAATAGGGGTCGCGGCGGAAATCGGCGCGGTTGAGCGAACCGTCGAGCGCTGCCGAGAGCAGGCGGCGGGTGACGCGGATCGGCATGCGCCGGCCGGTGCCGTATTTGCCGCCGGTCCAGCCGGTGTTCACCAGCCAGCAATCGACATGGTGCTTGGCGATGAAGTCGCGCAGCAGATTGGCGTATTCCGACGGGTGGCGCGGCAGGAAGGGCGAGCCGAAGCAGGTCGAGAATTCCGGCTCGACGCCGGTGAGGCCGCGCTCCGTGCCGGCGACCTTGGCGGTGTAGCCGGAAAGGAAGTGGTACATCGCCTCTGCCGGGGTCAGCTTGGCGATCGGCGGCATCACGCCGAAGGCGTCCGCCGTCAGCATGACGATGTTCTTGGGGATGCCGGCGCGGCCGGTGCGCGAGGCGTTGGGGATGAAGTCGAGCGGATAGGCCGAGCGGGTGTTCTCGGTCTTCGACTGGTCGTCGAAATCGACCTCGCGCGTCAGCGGGTCCATGACGATGTTCTCGAGAACAGTGCCGAAGCGCAGCGATGCCGCGTGGATCATCGGCTCGGCCTCGGCCGAGAGGCGGATCGTCTTGGCGTAGCAGCCGCCCTCGAAGTTGAAGATGCCTTCCTTCGACCAGCCATGCTCGTCGTCGCCGATCAGGGTGCGGTCGGGATCGGCCGAGAGGGTCGTCTTGCCGGTGCCGGAGAGGCCGAAGAAGATCGCGGAATCGTCCTTCGCGCCGACATTGGCCGAGCAGTGCATCGGCACGACGCCCTTGGTCGGCAAAACGTAGTTCAGATAGGTGAAGACCGATTTCTTCATCTCGCCGGCATAGGCCGAGCCGCCGATCAGCACGATCTTGCGGGTGAAGTCGATGGCGACGACAGTCTCGCTGCGGCAGCCATGGCGCTTCGGATCGGCCTTGAAGCTCGGCAGGTCGACGATCGTCATCTCCGGCGCATAGCCGTCGATCTCGTCGCGCGGCGGGCGGATCAGCAGGTTGCGGATGAACAGCGAGTGCCAGGCCATCTCGGTGTAGACGCGGGCGCGGACGCGGTGAACCGGGTCGGCGCCGCCATAGAGATCCTGCGCGAAGAGCTCCTTGCCTTCGGCATGGGCCAGGAAGTCGCCGAGCAGCGTCTCGAAATGCTCAGGCGACATCGCCTGGTTGTTGTCCCACCAGACCGTATTCTCGGTCAACGCGTCGCGCACCGTGAACTTGTCCTTGGGCGAGCGGCCGGTGTGGGTGCCCGTATCGGCGCAGAGCGCGCCACCACGCGCCAGCTGGGATTCGCCACGGCGCAGCGACTCTTCATAGAGCTGCGGCGCTTCCAGGTTCCAGCGCACGGCCTTGAGCTTGCGGAAGCCGAAGGCCTCGGCACCATGGGCGGCGTTGAACTGACCGATATTGTCCACTGAATTCCTCCGGAGGCCGGTCCCTGTCAGGGCAACCTGTTGTCGAAACACATCCGCACGGGCCGGTCGACGGTCCGGGCGTCTAGGCAAGGCACTGGGCCACGCCCGGTCTTTACGGCCATGATCGCCCGGGCTCAAGCATTGGAAAAGCCCGGTCTACTTCCAGAATTCGCTAAATCGATTGAAATGCCGGCGTGGTGAATCGGTAGGCGGTGCCTCCCGAGCCAAGGCGCCGATCTGGTCTTCCGGCTGCGTCAGGCGGCCTGCGCACGCGCCTTTCCGGCGAGCTCGGCGAGGGTCCGGCGCAGGGCCGCAGGACCGTCTACGGAAGCAGGGAAGGGCAGGCGCACCGCGGCGCTGCCGAGCGTCATGTCGAGCCCGTCGGGGTCGAGACCGATCGCCCGCCAGCCCCCCGGCCTGGCAGCGAGAAGCCGGGTTGCATAGAGCCCGATCGCCTCGGCATGGTCGGCATTCATATGCTCCACAGCCCCTTCCTCGACATCGGCGAGCGCAGCGGCATGGGCGGGATCGCTCATCAGATCGGCCGGCGTCGGCGCGAAGGCGCGGGCGAAGCCGCCATTGAGGCTGGCCCCCTCGACCATCAGCGCGAAGAAGCTGAAATCGGGGAAATCGGCATAGAGCGCGGATTTCGGCTGGCGTGCCAGATAGCGGCGGCGGATGCGCAGGCCTTCCTCGCTCTCGCGCTCGATCTTGCGGGCCCGGACCTTGAGCGTGATGCGCGCATGGGCGAGCGGATCGCCCTTGCCGCCGGGCGAGATCAAAAGGGAAGCGCGGGGATCGGCGATAAGGTTCGCCGTATGGGCGGCCAGAGCCGAGACCAGGATGATCGGCGTGCCGTCGATGTCGGTGGCGAGCCCGACCAGGCTGGCCGATGGGTGGCCGTCGGGCCGGAGCGTGGCGAGAGCCGCCGAGCGGGCGCCGCGCAGCAATCCCTTGGCCTCCGCGCGTACGCCGTCGTCCATCGGCTGGATGACGTCTTTGGGGTCCTTGGCCATGGAACCTCTCTCCGATTTCAGGCTTGTGATACGGGGACATAGGCAAATCGCCACGTCCCGGCTAGATTGCCGCCACGCTTTGGCCTCTCTCCCGCGAGAGGGGAACCCGTTTATTGCAACGAGACCAAGAGACGAAAGCCTTATGCCAACGATTGCGCTGGTCGATGACGACCGCAACATCCTGACGTCGGTTTCCATCGCTCTCGAAGCAGAGGGCTATCGCATCATGACCTATACGGACGGTGCCTCGGCTCTCGACGGGTTGAAGCAGAACCCGCCGGATCTCGCGATCTTCGATATCAAGATGCCGCGCATGGACGGCATGGAGCTGCTGCGCCGCCTGCGCCAGAAATCCGATCTGCCGGTCATCTTCCTGACCTCGAAGGACGAGGAGATCGACGAGCTGTTCGGCCTCAAGATGGGCGCCGACGACTTCATCCGGAAGCCGTTCTCGCAGCGGCTGCTGGTCGAGCGCGTCAAGGCGATCCTGCGCCGCGCCGGTGCCAAGGACACCACCACGGTTGCCCGCGCCGAGGACGCCAAGGCGCTGGAGCGCGGCTTGCTGCGCATGGACCCCGAGCGCCACACCTGCACTTGGAAGGGCGAGCCGGTGACGCTCACCGTCACCGAGTTCCTGATCCTGCAGTCGCTGGCGCAGCGTCCCGGTGTGGTGAAAAGCCGCAACGCATTGATGGACGCCGCCTATGACGACGAGGTCTATGTCGACGACCGCACGATCGACAGCCACATCAAGCGTCTGCGCAAGAAATTCAATCAGGTCGATCCCGAGTTCGATATGATCGAGACGCTCTACGGCGTGGGCTATCGTTTCAAGGAAGTCTGAGGCAGGAAGGCGGGACGCGCCGCCTCCGGCGCATCGATCGTCTCCTGAGCGGGAAGTCAGCCGCAAACCATGGCAACCGTCGACAACCAGGCCCGGCCGTCAAAGCCAGCCGCCGGCTGGCGCGGGGCGCTGCGCCGCCGTGTCGGCCTCGTCTGGCGGCGGATGGGCCGCGCGATCTCGGCGCGCGCAGCCTCGAGCCTGACGCGGCGCATCCTCGTCCTCAACCTCGGCGGCCTTGTGGCGCTGTTGCTGGGCTTCCTCTACCTCAACCAGTTCCGCGAGGGCCTGATCGAGGCCCGCGTGCAGAGCTTGCTGACACAAGGCGAGATCATCGCCGGCGCGATCGCCTCTTCGGCCACGGTCGAGATCGACACGATCACCATCGATCCCGACAAGCTTCTGCAGCTCCAGGCGGGCGAGAGCGCCGGCATCGCCGAGGATCCGCTCGACTTCTCGATCAACCCGGAAAAGGTGGCGCCGCTGCTGCGCCGGCTGGTCACGCCGACCAAGACCCGCGCGCGGGTCTACGACAAGGACGGCCTGCTCACACTCGACTCGCGCAGCCTCTATTCGCGCGGCGACGTGTTGCGCCTCGACCTGCCGCGCGTCGGCGAGCCCGACGAGCCGCCGCTGCTGGAGCGCACCTGGAACATGCTGCGCAACCGGCTCGGGAAGGCCGACGTGCCGGCCTATGACGATTTCGAGAACGCCAACGGCAAATCCTACCCTGAGGTCGCCCGCGCACTGGCCGGCTCGCCGGCGAGCGTGGTGCGCGTGAACACCCGCGGGCAAACGATCGTCTCCGTCGCGGTGCCAGTGCAGCGCTTCCGCACAGTCAAGGGCGCGCTGCTGCTCTCGACGCAGGGCGGCGACATCGATGCCGTCATCGCCGCCGAGCGTTTCGCCATCTTCCAGGTCTTCGCCATCGCGGCGGGCGTGATGATCGTGCTCTCGGTCCTGCTCGCCGGCACCATCGCCGAGCCGATCCGCAAGCTCGCCGATGCCGCGCAGCGCGTGCGCAAGGGCGTGAAATCGCGCGAGCAGATCCCGGATTTCAGCAGCCGGCACGACGAGATCGGCCATCTGTCGGGCACGTTGCGCGACATGACCAAGGCTCTCTACAGCCGCATCGAGGCGATCGAGAGCTTCGCCGCGGACGTCGCGCATGAGCTCAAGAACCCGCTGACATCGCTGCGCAGCGCCGTCGAGACCTTGCCGCGCGCCAAGACCGACGATTCGCGCTCGCGTCTGCTCGCGGTGATCCAGCACGATGTGCGCCGTCTCGATCGCCTGATTTCGGACATCTCTGACGCCTCGCGCCTCGATGCCGAACTCGCACGCAACGACTCGGCGCCGGTCGATATGGGACGGGTTCTGGAAGCCGTGGTGACGATCCAGAACGAGACTCGCCGCGAGGGCCAGGCCAGGATCGAACTGGTGGCCGACCGTCGCAGCCAGCGCGCCGGCAATGATGCCTTCCTCGTGCTCGGCCACGATTCGCGGCTCGGCCAGGTCATGGTCAACCTCATCGACAACGCCCGCTCCTTCTCGCCGCCGGACAAGCCGGTGCGCGTCATGCTCTCGCGCATCGCCAACGATGTGCTCGTCACCGTCGAGGACGAGGGGCCGGGCATCGAGCCGCATGCGCTGGAGCGGATCTTCGAGCGCTTCTACACGGACCGCCCCAATGAGGGCTTCGGCCAGAATTCGGGCCTTGGCCTCTCGATCTCCCGCCAGATCGTCGAGGCGCATCGCGGCTCGATCCGGGCGGAGAACCGGCTGGGTCCGGTCGGGCCGGATGGCGAAGCCTGCCGGATCGGCGCCCGCTTCATCGTCTGCCTGCCGGCTGCCTATTCACATGCCGGCTGAGACGAACGCGAAGATGGGCGAGCGCATCCACGCCACGGCGATCGCGATCGGCGAGGCAGGCATCCTCCTGCGCGGCGCCTCCGGCAGCGGCAAGTCGTCCCTCGCGCTGGCTCTCATCGGCCTCGCCGGGCGGTCCGGTCGCTTTGCGCGGTTGGTCGCCGACGATCGCGTCGCCTTGACGGCGGCTGGGGGCCGTCTGCTGGCGCGGCCGGTCGCGCCGCTGGAAGGGATTATCGAACGGCGCGGCCTCGGCCTCACGCCCGAACCCTTCACCGGGGCCGCCGTCGTGCGTCTGCTCGTCGACCTCATCGGCGAAGAGCCGGCCCGGATGCCTGAGCCCGAGGAACTGGTCGATCGCATTGCCGGGTTGGATCTGCCGCGCCTGCGGATCTTCGGTCGCGCCGGCGACGAAGGGCAGGTCCTGACCGCCCTCGACTTATTCACAGAGTCGGATTTGTAACCACGATTTTGACAAGTTTAACGGCTGACACCTTGCGATTGTCTCGCACCTGCCGCATAAACCGCGACCTTGTCCGGGCGCCGATGTGCGCTCTCCGGTGCTGGATTGAATGATCGGACTGGTCCTTGTGACTCATGGGCATCTGGCGACGGAATTCCGCGCCGCCCTGGAACATGTCGTCGGCCCCCAGGCATACCTGGCGACGATCGCCATCGCTCCCGATGACGACATGGAAAGCCGCCGCCGCGACATCATCGCTGCCGTCGAGCAGGTCGAGAACGGCGATGGCGTCATCATCCTGACCGACATGTTCGGCGGGACCCCCTCCAACCTGGCTATTTCGGTCATGGAGCCCGGCCGCGTCGACGTCGTCGCCGGCATCAACCTGCCGATGCTGATCAAGCTCGCCAGCGTCCGCGAGGAGAAGACCCTCGACGAGGCCGTGACCAGCGCGCAGGATGCAGGCCGGAAGTACATCACCGTCGCCAGCCGCGTGTTGGCCGGCAAGTAAGCGCGCGCGACCGGGGAGGGCGGCTTGGACGAGAATTGTGACTGCCCCGAAATCCAGGTTCCCGACGGCGCTCTCCACGGCGAGTTCGAGATCGTCAACAAGAAGGGCCTGCACGCCCGCGCCACCGCGAAATTCGTGCAATGCGCCGCCCGCTACGATGCCGACATCACGGTGAGCCGCTGCGGCGAGACTGTCGGCGCCACCTCGATCATGGGCGTGCTCACGCTCGGCGCCGGCATCGGCTCGACGATCACCATCGTCGCCAAGGGCGCAGAGGCCAAGCCCGCCCTCGATGCGCTGGCAGCCCTGATCGCCGACAGGTTCGGCGAGGGCGAGTAACCCGGCGACCGGGCGAGGTCGGCATTCCCGTCGTTGGGAGCGAAAGCGAAGGTGGCTCCCAAGGCCGCCCCGTCATGGTCGAGCTCGTCCCCGCCATCCACGTCCTTGCCGGCCGAATGCGGTGTTCAGGACGTGGATGCTCGCCACAAGGGCGAGCGCTCGGGCGACACATAAAGACATCTTTATATCTTTGATTGCCTTCCGCCTCGGTCGCTGCTAGAGAGCCGGCACGTTTCAGGTGCCAGGATTGGAGCTCCCCGTGTCGGATTACATCGTCAAGGACATCGCGCTTGCGGATTACGGCCGCAAGGAAATCAACATGGCCCAGGACGAGATGCCGGGCCTGATGGCGATCCGCGCCGAGCACAAGGGCAAGGCGCCGCTCAAGGATGCGCGCATTGCCGGCTGCCTGCACATGACCATCCAGACCGCGGTGCTGATCGAGACGCTGAAGGAACTCGGCGCCGACGTCCGCTGGTCCTCCTGCAACATCTTCTCGACCCAGGACCACGCCGCCGCCGCGATCGCCGCGACCGGCACCCCGGTCTTCGCCATCAAGGGCGAGACGCTCGAGGAGTACTGGGAGTATGTGCTGAAGACCGCCACCTGGGGCGATGGCGGCACGCCGAACATGATCCTCGACGATGGCGGCGACCTGACCATGCTGATCATCCTCGGCGCCGAGGCGGAAGCCGGCAAGGCCGAGTTCCTCGACAAGCCCGGCAATGAGGAAGAGACGATCTTCTTCGCGCTGATCAAGCGCCAGCTCAAGGCCAATCCGGGCTGGTTCACCAAGACCCGCGCCGCGATCAAGGGCGTCTCCGAGGAGACCACCACCGGCGTCCACCGCCTCTATGAACTCGCCAAGGCCAGCCGCCTGCCGTTCCCGGCGATCAACGTCAACGACAGCGTCACCAAGTCGAAATTCGACAACCTCTATGGCTGCCGCGAGTCGCTGGTCGACGCCATCCGCCGCGGCACCGACGTCATGATGTCGGGCAAGGTCGCAGTCGTCGCCGGCTATGGCGACGTCGGCAAGGGCTCGGCCGCTTCGCTGCGCCAGGCCGGCTGCCGCGTGCTCGTCACCGAGGTCGACCCGATCTGCGCGCTGCAGGCGGCGATGGAAGGCTACGAGGTCGTGACCATGGAAGATGCGGCCCCGCGCGGCGACATCTTCTGCACCGCGACCGGCAATCTCGACGTCATCACCGTCGACCACATGCGCGCGATGAAGCACCGCGCCATCGTCTGCAACATCGGCCACTTCGACTCGGAGATCCAGGTCGCCGGCCTGAAGAATTTCAAGTGGGACAACGTCAAGCCGCAGGTCGACGAGATCGAGTTCCCCGACGGCAAGCGCATCATCCTGCTGTCGGAAGGCCGCCTGGTGAACCTCGGCAACGCCACGGGCCACCCGTCCTTCGTGATGTCCTGCTCGTTCTCGAACCAGACGCTCGCCCAGATCGAGCTGTGGAACCACCACGCGAAGTACGAGAACAAGGTCTACACCCTGCCGAAGCATCTCGACGAGAAGGTCGCGGCGCTCCACCTCGCCAAGGTCGGCGCCAAGCTGACGAAGCTCAACGACGCCCAGGCGAAATACATCGGCGTGTCGCAGGCCGGCCCGTTCAAGCCGGAGCACTACCGCTACTGACGCGCGCCAACGCACAGTCTCTCGAAGGCCCGGCATCCGCCGGGCCTTTTTTTATCCCTGTGCCATTATGGAATCACGCAGCGCGATACTACAAATTGTAGGTCGAGCCGATTTTGAATCTACTTCTTGATATTTTGCTCCCGGTGAACCGGGCTGCCCGAAAATCTCTCCATTTACCGGCGATTAAGCACTTCCTGACGGACTCCACCGATGATTACAGTGGGGGTGATTCGGGCTTCCGCCATGGCGCGGAACGGATCAAAGCTCTGATGTGATTGGCGTGGTGGTGCGCGTGCATCGGCCTTCGAGACGGCGGTTTCCGCCGGCTCTCTAAGCCGATTCCGACGAGTGTGGCGGATTTGGCGGCTGCGGCCGCCGCGAGATGATGGGCGCAGGATGAGACGGTTGAGGCAACAGAGGCGGGCTGGGGACTGGACTCCGCGCGCATTGCTGCCTGCCTTGACCGCTTCGGTCGCTTCCGCCCCCGCCTTTGCGCAGGATCACTGGCTGGCGCCGATGCGGGTCGACATGATGAGCACGGGCGCGCTTTCGCTGACGCTCACCGGACTGACGGTCTTTGCCGCGACGACCTCGCTTCTCTATGTCCGCGAGCGCGCCCGCTGGCAAAAGCGCGAAGCCAAGCTGGCGGCAGATCTCGAAGCCGCGCGCAGCCATCAGGAACGACTCTCGATCCTTCTGGGAGCTGACCCGCAAGTCGTCGTGAGCTGGAACGGGCGGGACGCGCAGCCGGTCTTCGAGGGTGACAGTGGCTTTCTCGGCGCTCCAGGAGCTGCGCTCGCACTGGCCTATGGCAGCTGGGCGGCGCCTGCCGACGCCAAGCGGCTGGAACTCGCCACCGACGCGCTGAAGGAACGCGGAGAGGCTTTTACGGTCACTTTGCGCAGCAAGGCCGGACCTTTCATCGATATCGAGGGACGGCCCGTGGCGGGCCGGGCCGTCATCCGCTTCCGCGAGGTTACCGGCGAGCGGGCGCAGGTCATGACGCTGCGCGGCGAATTGGAGCGCGTCACGGCGGATCACGCGGCGCTCGCCCATTTGCTCGCGGGGCTCCCGCACCCGGCCTGGATGCGCGACGCCGATGGTCGCCTGACATGGGTCAACGCCGCCTATGCGCGGGCTGTCGAGGCCAGCGATGCGGCGAGCGCGGTGAAGGGCGGTCTCGAGCTGCTCGACCGGGCCGAGCGCGAGGCGGCGACGCGGGCGCGGCGCGAAGGCAGCCCCTTTACGGCACGGGCTCCGGCGGTTGTCGCGGGCCAGCGCCGGACCTTGGACATCGTCGAGCTGCCGGTTGCGACGGGCTTTGCCGGGTTCGCCACGGATATGAGCGAGCTGGAAGCGGTGCGGGCCGATCTTCAGCGCCAGATGGATGCCCATGTCCGCACGCTCGACCGGCTGAAGACGGCGGTTGCGGTCTTCGACGGCTCGCAGCGCCTCGTCTACCGCAACTCCGGCTTCGACACGCTCTGGTCGCTGGACGGCGGCTTCCTCGACGGTCTGCCGACCGACGGCGAAATCCTCGATCGGCTCCGGGCCGAGCGGCGCCTGCCCGAGCTCGGCGACTACCGCAGCTGGAAGGCGGCGGCCCAGGCTGCCTACACCGCGACGCGCGCGAGCGAGGATTGGTGGTATCTGCCGGACGGGCGCACCATCCATGTCGTCGCCAGCCCCAATCCGCAGGGCGGCGTGACCTATCTCTACGATGACGTCACCGAGCGCTTCACACTCGAATCGCGCTTCAATGCGCTCTCCCGCACCCAGCGCGAGACGCTGGACTCGTTGCGCGAAGGCGTTGCCGTATTCGGCTCGGACGGGCGGCTCAAGCTTTCCAACCCCGCCTTCGCCCAGTCCTGGCGCATCCAGGGCGGCGATCTCGCCGCCAGCACCCCGCATATCGACGAGGTCATTCGGCTGTGCCGGCCGCTCTTCCCGCAGGACGAGGTCTGGAGCGAGTTGCACAGCGTAGTCACCGGCGTGCGCGATGCGCGCGAGGATTATCGCAGCCGGATGGAGCGGCGCGATGGCACCGTGCTCGACATGGCGGCCGCGCCGCTGCCGGACGGCGCGACGCTGATTTCCTTCGCCGACGTCACCGCCAGCGTGAATGTCGAGCGGGCGCTGACCGAGAAGAACGAGGCGCTGGAGCGCGTCTCGCGGCTGCGCGAGGACTTCGTCCACCACGTCTCCTACGAGCTGCGCTCGCCGCTGACCAACATCATCGGTTTCGCCCAGCTGCTGGGCACCGAAACGGTCGGCCCGCTCAATGAGAAGCAGCGCGACTATGCCTCGCATATCGTGCGCTCCTCGGGCGCGCTGCTCGCCATCATCAACGACATTCTCGACCTCGCCACCATCGACAACGGCGCGCTGACGCTGGAGATCCAGGATGTCGACGTCGCCGATACGATCGCCCAGGCCGCGGCCGGACTGCACGACCGGCTGACCGACAGCAGGCTTGAGCTCAAGGTCGAGATCGATCCGCGCACCGGGCCGCTGCGTGCGGATGGCAAGCGCTTGCGACAGGTGCTGTTCAACCTGCTCTCCAATGCGATCGGCTTCTCCTCGCCCGGCCAGGCCGTCGCCGTCAGCGCGACGCGGCAGGGCAGCGACATCCGTATCACCGTGGCCGATCGGGGCCGCGGCATCCCGGCCGAGGTCATGGAGAAGGTCTTCGAGCGCTTCGAGAGCCATTCTCTCGGTTCGAGCCATCGTGGCGTCGGCCTCGGGCTATCGATCGTCCGGTCCATCGTCGAATTGCACGGCGGCCATGTCGAGATCGACTCCGCGCCGGGCCGTGGCACGAAGGTGACGGCCATCTTCCCGGCTCAGGGCATGCCGCTGTCGGACGCTGCTGAATGACGGAAGAAGCCCGCAAGGCCGGCCTGCACCGGCTCGTGCTGGTGGATGAGGCGGCGACGCTGCGTCTCGCCGCCGACATCGCCGCGATCCTGAAACCGGGCGACATCGTCGCGCTTTCCGGCCATCTCGGCTCCGGCAAGTCGCTGCTGGCGCGCGCCATCCTGCGCGACCTCGCGGACGACCCCGCGCTGGAGGCGCCGAGCCCGACCTTCACCCTCGTCCAGAGCTACGACACCCGGCGCGGCCTCGTGCTGCACGCCGACCTCTACCGCGTGCGCTCGCCGGACGAGCTCGACGACATCGGCCTGATCGAGGATGTCGAGCGGCTGATCACGCTGGTCGAGTGGCCGGACCGCGCCGGCACGCGCCTGCCCGCAGGTCGCAGGCTCGACATCGTGCTCGACGTCGACCCCGACAATCCGGAGACCGGCCGCATTGCCGATCTCTCGGGCGGCGTGCTCTGGAAGCAGCGGCTCGCCATCGCCGTGGCCTCGCGCCGCCTGCTCGACGCTTCCGGCTGGGGCGGCGCGCGCCGCGATTTCATGCTGGGCGACGCCTCGACGCGCGCCTATGAGCGGCTGACGCAGCCAACCGGCGAGACCGCCGTGCTGATGATCTCGCCGCCGCGTCCCGACGGCCCGCCGATCCGCCTCGGCAAGCCCTACAGCACACTGGCTCACCTCGCCGAGAACGTCGACGCTTTCGTCGCGATGGATCGCGGCCTGCGCTCGCTGGGCTACTCCGCGCCCGAGATCTTCGCCGAGGATCTGAACACCGGCCTGCTCGTCATCGAAGATCTCGGCAACGAGGGCGTGATCGACGCCGAGCGTCGGCCGATCGCCGAACGCTACGAAGCCGCCGCCAGGCTGCTCGCCGACCTCCACCGTCACACCCTGCCGGCGATCCTGCCGGTGGCCGAGGGGCGAGACCATCCGATCCCGGAATACGACCGGCAGGCGCTGGCGATCGAAACCGAGCTCATCCTCGAATGGTACGCCCCGCATATCGCCGGCGTCACCCTGCCGGCGGTGACGCAGGCTGAATTCGCCCGCATCTGGAACAAGCTCTTCGACGAAATCCTTGCCCAGCCCACGACCTGGACGCTGCGTGACGTTCATTCGCCGAACCTGATCTGGCTGGAGCGGCGCGAGGGCCTCGCCAAGCTCGGTCTTATCGATTTCCAGGACGCGGTGCTCGGTCACCCCGCCTATGATCTCGCGGCGCTCGGCCAGGATGCGCGCGTCGATGTTCCCGCCTCGTTGGAACTGAGGCTGCTGGCTGCCTATGGCGCAGCCCGGCGCACTGAGGCGCCCGACTTCGACCTCGCCGGTTTCGCTCGCGCCTATGCGATCCTCGGCGCGCAGCGCAACACCAAGATCGCGGGCATCTTCGCCAGGCTCGACAAGCGCGACGGCAAGCCGGACTACCTCAAGCATCTGCCGCGCATCGAGACCTATCTGCGCCGCAACCTCGAACACCCCGCCCTCGAAGAGCTGAAGGGCTGGTATCAGGCCCATATGCCCAAGCTGTTCGAGTTGGAGTGAACGGGCTCTTCGTCATGCTCGCCCCGGGGGCGAGCATCCGCGCTTCGAACACGGCCTTGAAGACGTGGATGGTCGGGACAAGCCCGACCATGACACGCTATGGATGGCCATCCGTCCGCTTCGGGAGATTCGCGTGACTTCAACCGCTTCGCTGCCGATCCGCCGGGCGATGGTGCTGGCGGCCGGGCTCGGGCAGCGCATGCGCCCCATCACCGACACGCTGCCGAAGCCGCTGGTGAAGGTCGGCGGCAAGACGATGCTGGACCATATGCTCGACCGGCTGGCGGATGCCGGCGTCGAGGAGGCCGTCGTCAACGTCCATCATCTCGCCGGGCAGGTCGAGGCGCATGTTGCCGGACGCACCACCCCGCGCATCGCCATCTCTGACGAGCGCACCGAGTTGCTCGAGACCGGCGGCGGCGTGAAGAAGGCGCTGCCGCTGCTCGGCGCCGCGCCGTTCTTCCACGTCAATTCCGATGCGCTCTGGCGCGAAAGCGGGCGGCCCGCCATGCAGGCGATGGCCGAAGCCTGGAACCCCGGGCAGATGGACATGCTGCTTTTGCTCGCCGAGCGCGAGACCAGCCTCGGCTTCGACGGCGCCGGTGATTTCTTCCTCGGAGAGGACGGCCGCCTGACCCGTCGCGGCGCGGCAGCGAGCGCACCCTGGGTCTATGCCGGCGTCGCCATCCTGAAGCCGGAGCTCTTCGCCGAGACGCCCGAGGGGCCGTTCTCGCTGAACCTGCTCTTCGACCGCGCCATCGCCAGCGGCCGCCTGTTCGGCGAGGTGCTGGAGGGGCGCTGGCTGCATGTCGGCACGCCCGAGGCGATCGCGCCGGCCGAGGCTGCCTTCGCCGCACAGCCGGTCGATGCCTGAGCTCAACCTGTTCAGCATACCCGCCGGCGCACCCTTCCTCGAGGTGCTTGCGGGGGCGATGCTGGATGGGCGGCTGGGGCCCGTCCATGACCCGGCCGATCCGGCCGCGATGGCACGGGCGACGCTTTACCTGCCGACCCGTCGCGCTGCCCGCGCCTTCACCGCGATCCTGGCCGAGAAGCTCGGCGGCAAGCCGCTGCTGCTGCCGCGCATCGTTCCGCTCGGCGATGTCGACGAAGCCGAGACGGCGCTGATCGGCTCCGGTGCCTGGACGGGCGAGCGTCTCGCTCCGGTCGAGCCGCTGCAGCGCCGCATGCTGCTGACCCGGCTCGTCGACGCCTGGGGTCGCACCGCCAACCGCAGCCATCTCAGGCTTGACCCTTCCGAGCCGTCGCTGGTGCCGGCCACGCTGGGGGAGGCCTATGGACTCGCCGGCGATCTCGCCGCCCTGCTCGACCAGATGCAGACCGAAGGCGTGCCGGTCGAGAAGCTCGCCGGCCTCGACGCCGCCCGTTTCGACAGGGTCTGGCAGCTCAATGCCAGCTTCCTCGCCATCCTCGGCGAGGCCTGGCCGCAGATCCTTGCTGATCAAGGCGCGATCGACCCGGCCGAGTTTCGCAATCGCATGCTGGCAGCCGAGCGCGAGCGCTTGCTCGCGGGCGGGGCGAGGGGGCCGATCATCGCCGCAGGCTCGACCGGCACCGTCCCGGCCACGGCGCGGCTGCTCTCGGCCATCGCTCGGCTTCCAAGCGGGGCGGTCATCCTGCCCGGCCTGGATCTCGGGCTGGACGAGCGCGCCTGGAACGCCATCGCCAAGGAACCCGCCCCGTCGCATCCGCAGGCGGCGCTGCATCAGCTGATGGAGACGCTTCGAGCCGAGCGCGCCGATGTCCGCGAACTTGCTGTGCCCGACGCGGCACGCCATGCACGGGGGGAGCTGCTGCGCGAGGCGATGCTGCCGGCCTCGGTGACGGAACTCTGGGCCAGCCTCGGCCAGCGCTTCGCGCCCGGCGAGGCGGAAGCAGGCTTCGCCGGACTGCGTATCGTCGAGACGGCCGACGAGCGCGAGGAGGCGCTCGCTGTCGCCATCGCACTGCGCGAGACGCTGGAGCGGCCGCAGGCGCGGGCCGCGCTGGTCACGCCGGATCGCGGCCTTGCCGAGCGCGTCGCCGTCGAACTCGCGCGCTGGGGCGTCGAGGTCGATGATTCCGCCGGCCAGCCGCTCGGCCGATGGCCGGCCGGGTCGCTGCTGCGGCTGATCCTTGAAGCGGCCTTGGGACATATGACGCCGGCCTCGCTCGTCCCGCTCTTTGGTCATCCGCTCTGCCGGCTGGGCTTGGGCCGGGAAGCCCTGACGCGGGGCGCCGCGGCGCTGGAGATCGGCTGCTGGCGCGGCAATGCCGTCGGCCGGGGGCTGGCGGGCCTGCATGTCGCGCTCGCTCAGTGGAACGAGCTGCGCGAGGCCGGACACGTTCCCGGCCCGCGTAAACGATTGACGGGGGAGGATGCAGCCGCTGCGGCGAGCGTGCTCCATGCGCTGGAAGCAGCCTGCGCGCCGCTGCTCGAAGCGCTTTTCCTCGGCGAGCCCTCGCTTGCCGTTGTCGCCGTAGCCGCACGGGCGGCCGTCACCGCTGTCAGCGCGACGGAGGCCGGCACGCCGCTCGCTTTCGTCGGCCCTGACGGCGAGGCGCTGGCCGGGCTGTTCGACGAACTCGACGGGGCGAAGGAAGTCATGCCGCCCGGCGGACGGCCGCAGGATTTCGTCGCGATTCTCGACGGCCTGCTCGCCGAGCGAGCGGTCAAGCGGGCGACACCGGGCCATCCGCGCGTGGCGATCTGGGGACTGCTCGAAGCACGCCTGCTCGAAGCCGATCATGTCGTGCTCGGCGGCTTGAACGAGACGGTCTGGCCGCCGCAGACCACGACCGATTCCTTCATCAACCGGCCGATGCGCGCCGAGCTCGGCTTGTCGCCGCCGGAGCGCCGCATCGGCCAGACCGCGCATGATTTCGTTCAGGCGCTGATGGCGCGCGAGATCACGCTGACGCGGCCGCGCAAGGTCGGCGAGGCCGAGACCATCGCCTCGCGCTTCTGGCAGCGCTTGCAGGCGGTGACGCCGAAGGAGGCATGGAGCAGGGCGCGCACGGACGGGGACCGTCTGCGCGGACTCGCTGCGCTCTTGAGCGCCCCCGCAGCCGCGAAGCCGGTCGCGCGGCCGGCGCCGCGCCCGCCGCGCGCATTGCAGCCGCTCTCGCTCAGCGTCACCGAGGTCGAGACGCTCTATCGCGACCCCTACCAGATCCACGCCCGCAAGATCCTGAAGCTCGATGCGCTCGACGCGCTGATCGAGGATCCGACCGCGCAGGATCGTGGCCGGCTGCTGCACGATATCGTCGAGAGCTTCACCGCGACCTATCCCGAGCAACTGCCGGCGGACGCGTTGGGACAGTTTATCGCCATCGGCGACAGGCTGTTCCGCGACTTCGACGACGTGCCGGAGGTACGCGCTTTCTGGTGGCCGCGCTTCCTGCTGACGGCCGGGCATTACATCCGCTGGGAGGAGCGCCGGCGGCCCGTTATCGCTCGCATCGGCGTCGAGCTGTTCACCGGGGCGAGTTTCAAGCTGGCCGACGGCAGCGAATTCCGGCTCAGCGGCCGCGCCGACCGCATCGAGCTGACGCGTGAGCCGGCGCTGCGCATCGTCGATTTCAAGACCGGTGCGCCGCCGAGCAAGGCGCAGGTCGAAAAAGGATTCGCACCGCAATTGACCTTGGAAGCCGAGCTCGCGGCGCGCTCCGGCTTCAAGGGGCTCGCGGGGCCGACGCCGGTCGAGGCTGTCATCTACATGAAGCTCCACCACGACCCGAAGGGCTGGGCCAAGGACAAGCCGCTCGATTTCGACGGCGAGCCGCTGGCCGATGTCGCGGCGCGCCATCTCGAGAACCTGCTCAAGCACGTCGATGCCTTGCGCTCCGGCCGCGAGGCCTATGTCTCCCGCCGCGCGCCGGACTACATCCGCTACGCCAGCCCCTATGATCACCTGGCCCGGGTCAAGGAATGGTCGGCTGCGCCCGGCGGCGACGAAGGAGGCGAGGCGTGAAGCCGGGCTGGATCGTCCCGCCGCTGACCAACCAGCGCCAATCGCTGGCCGCCGATCCCGGCCTCTCGGCCTGGGTCTCGGCCAATGCGGGCTCCGGCAAGACCCATGTGCTGGTCAACCGCGTCCTCAGGCTCCTGCTCGACGGTGTGCAGCCGAGCCGCATGCTCTGCATCACCTATACCAAGGCGGCCGCCGCCAACATGGCGAACCGCATCTTCAAGGCGCTCGGCACCTGGGCGACGCTGGATGAGGCCGTCCTTGCGAGAGAGCTGACCAATCTGACCGGTCGTGTTCCCGCTGCGGCGGAGCGCGCCAAGGCGCGCCGTCTCTTCGCCGAGGCGCTGGAGACGCCGGGCGGGCTGCGCATCGAGACGATCCACGCCTTCTGCACCCGCGTGCTGCAGGCCGCGCCCTTCGAGGCCAATGTGCCGCCGCGCTTCGAGGTGGCGGATGATCTCGCCCAGGCCGAGATGCTGCGCGAGGCGCGGCGCGAATTGCTGGCCTTGGTCGCCGCGAATCCGGGCGGAGCGGAGGCCCGCGCGCTCGATCTGCTGGCGCAGCTCGCGGCGCAGGATTCCTTCGAGACGATGGTGCAGGAGGCTTTGCGCCAACGCGCGCTGTTCAGTGACGAGAACGGCCGTGCCCGCGACCCTGCTGTGATGAAAGCAGGCATCGCCGCCTTCCTCGGCATCGACGCGGATCTCGATGCCGACACGGTGAAGCGCCAGTTCCGCGCCGAGTTTGCCGCCTTGCCGGGTTTGCAAGCGCTGATCGAGGCGTTGCAGGCCGGCAGCGCGACGCGTCAGAACCTCGCCGCGAACCTGCGCGCCCTGCTTGCCGGGCAGGACGACGGCGACCCCATTGCCTTCTGTAGGCGCGGTTTCATCACCGAGGCCGGCACGATCAATGCGAACATCCGCGGCAAGGGCAAATCCGAATTCGACGGCGCCGTGCTGGCGACGCTGGAGGCTCTCGCCGCCTGCCTGCTGACGGCGGCGGACGCGGTCAACGCTATCGCGATCCGCGACCGCAGCGCGGCGCTCGCTTTGCTGGTCACGCGCATGCTTGCCTCCTACCAGCGCCAGAAGAGCCTGCGCTCGCTGCTCGATTATGACGACCTGATCGCCCGGACGCGCTCGCTGCTTGAGCGGGTCGAGGCGGCCTGGGTGCTCTACAAGCTCGATGCCGGCATCGACCACATCCTGCTCGACGAGGCGCAGGACACCGGCGAGGCGCAATGGGCGATCCTGCGCAAGCTCGCCGAGGAATTCACCGGCGGCGGCGACCTCAGGCCGAAGCCGCGTACGATCTTCGTGGTCGGCGACGAGAAGCAGTCGATCTATGGTTTCCAGGGTGCCGCGCCCGCCGCCTTCAGCGAGGAGCGCCGTGCGCTCGGCCGGCGCGTCGCGGAGGCGGAACTCGCCTTCGAGGCGATCAGCCTCAACACCTCCTTCCGCTCGGCACCGGATATCATGCAAGCGGTGGATGCGGTCTTCGCCTTGCCCGACCATGCGCGCGGTCTCGTCTTCGACGGCGCCGCACGGCCGGAGATGCACGACACGGTGCGCCGCAGCGCGCCCGGAACGGTCGATATCTGGCCTGTAGCTGCCAACGACACCGGCGAGCCGCCGGACGCCTGGACCACGCCGGTCGATGCGCCGGAGCGGCGCGGCGGCACGGTAAAGCTCGCCGAACGCATCGCACGGACCTTGCAGCGCTGGCATCGCGACCGCCGCGACGACCGCGGCAACCCCTTCGCCGCCGGCGACGTGATGATCCTGCTGCGCCAGCGCGGCGCTCTCTTCGAGGCGATCGTCAAGGCGCTGAAGGATGCCGGCGTGCCCGTCACCGGCCGTGACCGGCTGACGTTGGCCGAGCATCCGGCGGTGGAGGATCTCGTCGTGCTCGGCCGGGCGCTGTTGCTGCCGGACGACGACCTGACGCTCGCCACCGCTTTGAAGACGCCGCTGATCGACCTGAACGACGACGATCTGCTGCGGCTCGCGCCCGGCCGCACGGGTTCGCTCCGAGCTGCCCTGCAGGAAGCTGCGGCGAGCGAGCCGCGTTATGCCGCTGCCGAAGCCAAGCTCGCCGGCTGGGCGCGCGAGGCCGGCCGTTCCGGCCCTTTCCGCTTCTTCGCCGGGCTGCTCGGCCCCGGCGGCGGGCGCAATCTCGCTCTGGCCCGGCTCGGCGCTGAAGCGGGCGATGCGCTCGATGCCTTCCTCAACGCCGCGCTCGACCATGAGCGGCGCTACGGCCCCTCGCTCGCCGGCTTCCTCCAGCACGTCACCGGCAGCGCCGCCGACGTGAAGCGCGACCTCTCGGCCAGTGCCGGCGAGGTCCGTGTCATGACCGTCCATGGCTCGAAGGGACTCGAGGCGAAGATCGTGATCCTCGCCGATCTCGGCGTCGAGCCCGGCGCCAAGCGCCTGCCGAAGATCCTCGCCGTGCCGGCGCTGCGCACGGGCCTCGTCCCGATCTGGCCACCGGCGAGCGCCGAGGACACGCAGGCGACCGCCGCGGCCAAGGCCATCGTCGTCGCGCAGATGGTCGAGGAGCATCACCGCCTGCTCTATGTCGCCATGACTCGCGCCGAGGATCGCCTGATCGTCTGCGGCGCGCAGCCCAAGGGCGAGGCGCCGGCCGGAAGCTGGTACGCGATGATTGCGGAAGGGCTCGCCCAGTCGGAGGCGGGCTTGCGCCAGATCGGCGAGGGCGAGGAGGCGGTCTTGCGCTTCTCCGTCACGCCGCCTGTTTCGATGGGCGAGGAGATCGAAGCTCCTGGAGGCGAGCCGACCCTGGCGCCGCCCATCTGGCTGACGAAGCCGGTTGCGCGCGAGGCCGAGCCCGCGCCGCCGTTGAAGCCGTCGAGCGCCCTCTCGGCAGCCGATGGCGAGGAGCGGCCGGGCGACGGCCCGTTCCTCGCGGAGGCGGCTGCCGCCGGCCGGCTGGCGCATCTCCTGCTCCAGCTCCTGCCTGATGCGCCGGTCGAGCGTCGCGCCGGGGCGGCCGAGGCGCTGGCGCAGGCGCGCGGCGGCGCGCTGCCCCCGGAACGGCGAGCCCGCATCGTCGCCCAGGCGCTTGCTCTGCTGGATGAGCCCGCCCTTGCCGCACTCTTCGCCGAAGGGGCGCTGGCCGAGGTGCCCGTTGCCGGCGCCATCCGCTTGCCGGACGGTGCGGTGCGCGCGGTATCGGGCCGGATCGACCGCCTGGCCGTCACGGCCGACAGCGTCGTCATCGCCGATTTCAAGACGACGGCCCGGCCGCCGGAGCGAGCCGATGCGATTTCGGCCGGGACGCTGGCGCAGCTCGCGGCCTATGCCGCGCTGATGCGGGAGATCTATCCGGGTCGGACAATCCGGGCGCTGGTCGTCTACACCGCGAATCTCGCCCATTTCGAGCTTGCTGCCGCGCAACTCGACGCGGCGCTTCTCGCCTTGGCCGGTACGGCGGCGAACGATAGCGTCGGCCTCTCCTAGAGCACTCCCGCGCTTCTCCGAAACGCGGAAGTGCTCTATCTCTTTGTTTTATCGCATTTTCTTCACGCGAATCGGTGTCCGCTTCGCTCGAAAATGCTCTAGGGATCGTCCCGGCCATGAAGCTCCTGCCATCCTTGCTGCTGCGTCCGCGGCTTCTGGCGGCCCTGGGTGCCGGCGTGGGGTTGGCGGCGCTGCTACCCGGCGACTGGCGGTGGGCAACGCGCTTCCTGGTGGCCTGGGATGCCGGCGCGATCTTCTATCTCGGCCTGCTTGGCTCGACGATGTTCACCGAGTCGGTCGACGAGATCAGGGCGCGGGCCGAGCGGCAGGACGAGGGCGCCTTCGCCATCCTCATCATCGCCTGCCTGGCGGCGAGCGCCAGCCTGGTCGCCATCGTGGTTCAGCTCAGCGGCATCGGGGCGGTTCCGGCCGGCGAGCGCGGCTCCCATCTCGCACTGGGCGGTGTCACGATCCTGTGTTCATGGACGCTGCTGCACGCCTTCTTCACGCTGCACTACGCCGGCATCTACTATCGCGGTGGCAAGGCCAAGCCCTGCCTCGATTTTCCGGGCAAGACCGATCCGAACTACGTCGATTTCCTGTATTTCTCCTACACGATCGGCTGCACCTCGCAGACCTCGGACATCGGCGTGACGACGCGGCAGGCGCGCGCCGTCGTGCTGCTGCATTCTGTCCTCGCCTTCGTCTTCAACACCTCGATCCTGGCCATGGCGATCAATGTCGGCGCGAGCCTGGTCTCGGGCGGCTCGTGACGCGCCGGCCTCGCCTCAGCCCTGCGATGCACGCGCCTTGACCGGAGGGGCGGGCGTTCATAGCTTCGCTGGCGAAGGGTGGCACTGCCGCCCGTTGAAACCGAAAGGCGGCCAGTCATGGCAACGAGCAAGGTAACCGATCAGAGCTTCGAGGCCGATGTCCTGAAGTCGTCCGAGCCGGTTGTGGTGGATTTCTGGGCGGAATGGTGCGGCCCTTGCCGCATGATCGGCCCGGCGCTCGAGGAGATCGCGACCGAGCTCAACGGCAAGGTCAAGATCGTCAAGATGAACGTCGATGAGAATCAGCAGATCCCGGCGCAGTTCGGCATTCGCTCGATCCCGACGCTGATGCTGTTCAAGGACGGCAAGCTCGCCTCGCAGAAGGTCGGCGCCGCGCCGAAGAGCGATCTGTCGCGCTGGATTTCGGCCGCAGTCTGAGCCCTCGCGAATTCCTTATGAAGAAGGCCCGCTTTCGGTTGAAAGCGGGCCTTTTCGATTCGTCGAGCCGGAGGCCTTTGAATTCTGGTTCTCAGGCGCGGCTTTGCTTGTCGACCGCGAAGGCGCCCGAGCCGGCGAAGACGAAGTAGAGGAAGACGAAGCAGTAGAGGATCGCGGCGTCGCCGCCGTTGAGAGCCGGGTAGAGGCTCTTCGGCGCATGCGCCATCCAGTAGGCGAAGGCCATCTGGCCCGAGAGCACGAAGGCGACGATCCGGGTCTGGAAACCGACGAGCATCAAAAGGCCGCCGACCAGTTCGAGCGTGCCCGCGAACCACATGAGCGTAAAGGCCGAGGGCAGCGCGCCACTGGCCGGTGGGGCCGGGAAGCCGAAGAGCTTCTGCGTGCCGTGCAGGATGAAGATCAGTGCGGTGACGATACGCAGCAGGCCGAGTACATGCGGCGCATAGCGATTGAGCGAGTTCATCTGTGTCCTCTGTCGGAGAAAACGAAACGAAAGACGATAGGTTCCTGCGCGTTTCCCGCCCGGCTTGTAGGCAGGGCTTCAGATTTTGCGCAATATCCCGTTCGATGACGATTTCGTTTGCGCATTTGCAAGTTTGATCACGTTCTCGCGACGGCTGTGTCCTCCTTGCCGCGCCGCACCCTTAACCGTCCCTTAAAAGCGCCATGTTTGAATCCTGTGTGACCTGACCGCATTTGCGAAGGCGGCGTGTCGGCCGAAACGGGGCAGGATGAACGACCGGACCAAACGGGGCGAGCGGCGCGAGCCGTCCTTCGACGACGAGAGCGGCGCGAGCCGCGACGATTTCGACATGCGCGTTTCTGACGACGATCGCCCGCTTCACCGCCACCGCGCTGCGCCGCGCCCGCAGCCGCGCAGCCAGCCCGTGCGCAACAAGCGCAGCGGCGGGGGAGGCGGCGGCAAGCGCCGCGGGCGCCGGCGGCGTTCGCTGCTCGGCGGGCTGTTCTACTGGACGATGGTGCTCGGCCTGTGGTGCGCCATCGGGCTCGGCGGGTTCATCGCCTATCACGCTTCGCAGCTGCCGCCGATCGATCAGCTCACCGTCCCCAAGCGACCGCCGAACATCGCGATCCTCGCGGCCGACGGCTCGCTCCTCGCCAATCGCGGCGAGACCGGCGGGCGCACCGTCACGATCGGCGAAATTCCGCCTTATCTGCCGAGGGCCTTCGTCGCGATCGAAGACCGACGCTTCTACGAGCATTTCGGCATCGACCCGGTCGGCATCACCCGCGCCATCGTCACCAACCTGCGCGGCCGGAGCGGCATGCAGGGCGGCTCGACGCTGACGCAGCAGCTCGCCAAGAACCTGTTTCTGACGCAGGAGCGCACCGCCGCCCGCAAGATCCAGGAGGCGATCCTGGCGCTCTGGCTGGAGCGAACCTACACCAAGGATCAGATCCTCGAGCTCTACCTCAACCGGGTCTATTTCGGCTCGGGCGCCTATGGCGTCGAGGCAGCGGCACAGCGTTACTTCAACAAGTCGGCGCGCTCGGTGACGATCGCGGAGGCGGCGATGCTCGCCGGCCTCGTCCAGGCGCCCTCCCGCCTGGCGCCCAACCGCAACCCGGATGCTGCCGAGAAGCGCGCCCAGCTCGTCATCTCGGCGATGGCCGAGCAGGGCTTCATCTCGCAGGCGGCGGCCAAGACCGCGCTGACCACGCCGGCCGAGGTGCCCGAGCGCGTCGGCGCCGGTTCGGTCAACTATGCCGCCGACTACGTCATGGACGTGCTCGATGACTTCATCGGCGCGGTCGAGGGCGACGTGACCGTACTCACCACCCTCGATACCAAGCTGCAAGCCAGCGCCGAGACGACCCTGGTCGATGCGCTCTCCGCACAGGGTGCGAAGCTCAACGCCTCGCAGGGCGCGGTGGTGTCGCTCGCGCCTGATGGAGCGATCCGCGCGCTGATCGGCGGGCGGGACTACACCAAGAGCCAATTCAACCGGGCAACGGCGGCGCGGCGCCAGCCGGGCTCCTCCTTCAAGCCCTTCGTCTATCTGACCGCGATCGAGAAAGGCATGACGCCGGACACGATCCGTGACGACGCGCCGGTCTCGATCAAGGGCTGGGAGCCGGAGAACTATTCCCGCACCTTCCGCGGTCCGGTGACGCTGGCGACGGCCATGCAGCATTCGCTCAACACGGTCGCCGCCCGGCTGATCCAGGAGGTGACGCCCAAGGAAGTCGTCCGCACCGCCCAGCGCCTCGGCATCTCCTCGGCCCTGCAGCCGAACCTGTCGCTGGCGCTAGGAACCTCGGAGGTGACGCCGCTGGAGATGACCGCTGCCTACGCCACTTTCGCCAATGGCGGCCAGTCGGTGCTGCCCTATGTCATCCGCGAGGTGCGCCAGACCAATGGCAAGGTCGTCTATGCCCGCAAGGCCGCGGGTCTCGGCCAGGTCATCCAGCCGCAACAGCTCGCGATGATGGACACGATGTTCAACGGCGTGATGAACGGCGGCACCGGCAGCAAGTTCAACATCCCGGGTTGGCAGGTCGGCGGCAAGTCCGGCACGACGCAGGATTACGGCGACGCCTGGTTCATCGGCTTCACCGCCAAGCTCGTCACGGCCGTCTGGGTCGGCAACGACGACAATTCGAAGATGAAGCGCGTGACCGGCGCCGGCCTGCCCGGCGAGATCTGGGGCAAGTACATGAAGGCCGCCCATGCCGGCGCGCAGCCCATTCCGCTGCCCGGAGGCCTCTGGCAGGGCGCGCCGAAGACGATCTTCGGCGACGGCGCGCCGGTGGCCGATGCCGGCACTCCGGCGCCGGCCCAGCCGGCCAGCTCGGATCGCGCCTGGGTCAAACCGGCGCCGCAGGAGCGCAACTTCTTCGAGCGGCTCTTCGGCGGCTGATCCAGCCTAGGCCTTCGCCCCTCGGATGGAGCGCGTCGCCCGGAACAGCACGAGGGCGGCGACACCGAGCGTCGACATCACCAGCGGCAGCGGCAGCGCCGCGTTCTTGAGAAGATGGCCGACGAGCAGCCCGACGCAGGCCGAGAGCAGCATCTGGCACAGGCCGTTGAAGGACGAGGCGGCGCCGGCCCGGTCCGGGAAGGGCATCATCGCCGAGGCCTGGGCCTGCGGCATGGTGAGCCCGACGCCGCAGGCATAGAGCGCCATCGGCACGACGACGCCTGCCGCCCCGCCGAAACCGGTGAGCACGCCGACCAGCATTGCGAGACCGCCTCCGGCGAGGCAGGCGACGCCGATGGCGATGACGCCGTCCATGCCGCGCCGCCCGACCAGGCGCTGCGCGATGATCGTGCCGGTGATGTAGCCGAGCACGCCGAAGCCGAAGGAGAAGCCGTACGCGACCGGCGTCAGCCCATAGATGCCGATCAGCACGAAGGACGAGCCGGAGATGAAGGCGAAGAGGCCGGCATAGGCCAGGGCCGTCAGCGCGACATAGACGCGGAAGGCGCGGTTCTGCAGCAGGACGCCGAAGCCGCGGAAGATCGCTACGGCTGAGAGCGGCTGCGGCGAGCGCACGCGCAGCGTCTCCGGCATCACGGTCATGATGACGGCGGCGAGAGCAAGCCCGAAGGCGAGCGAGGCGAGGAAGGTCGAGCGCCAGCCGAAGGCGACCTGCAGCACGCCGCCGAGCACCGGCGCGACGGCTGGGACGAGGCCCATGATCATGCCCATGCGCGCGAGTTCCCGCCCGGCGCGCGGGCCGTCATAGAGATCGCGTACCATGGCGCGCCCGAGCACGATCGGGCCGGAGGCACCGAGCGCTTGCAGAGCCCGCGCAAATGTCAGCGCCCCGATCGAAGGCGCGAGCGCGCAGACCAGCGTCGCCAGCGTGAAGAGGCTCAAGCCCGCGAGCAGGACAGGCTTGCGGCCGAGGCGGTCCGAGAGCGGCCCCCAGAAGATCTGCCCGGCGGCGAAGCCGAACAGGAAGGAGGAGAGCGTTGCCTGCGCGCCCGCCACATCCGTCTCCATCACCCGCGCGATCTCGGGCAGCGAAGGCAGGTAGAAATCGGTGGAGAGCGGGCCGAGCGCCGTCAGCATGGCGAGGACGGCGGTCATCGCCAGCGTATCGGGACGAAGCTTCATGAACGGCCTCCGGCGCAGCCGGATCCGGCTGCGCGCCCCTGCTACGACGCCAACGCGTTATCCGGCAATCGGGGTCGGCGCGGGGCCGTCCTGTGTCTCGCCGTGATAGGCCGTGGCACGCATCGAGGAACGCTCGGAGAATTCCTGGTACCAGCGCGCCAGCCGGGGGCGCCTGGCCCGGAAATCCGGCAGCGCACGGAATTCCAGCCAGGCCAGCGCCGTTGCCAGCCCGATCTGCCCGACATCGACGGGGCCGTCGAACGGCGCTTGCTGCTCCAGCAGGTCATAGGATTCGAGCAGCTTCGCAGTCTGTCCCTCCTGGAGTGGCGGGTAGCGCAGAGGCTCCGGCCGCCGCAGCGTTTCCCAGCGCAGCGCGATGCCTGCATCGCACAGCCCCTGCGCCACGGAATGCAGCCGCAGCGCCTGCCAGCGCTCGGCCCCAGTGGCGGGGATCAGCCTGCGCCCCGTGTGCAGCGCGTCGAGATAGTCGCAGATCACCAGCGAATCGAAGATCGCTCCGGCCTCGGGCGTGATCAGCACGGGCACCTTGCCGAGCGGATTGACCGCGAAGACGGCCGGATTGCGGTTGGTCGGGCTGGTTTCATGATCGATGATGACGAGACGATCGGCGATGCCGGCCTCATGCGCGAAGACGATCGTTTTGCGCGCATAGGGCGAATGGCTCTGCGAAAAGAGCGTCAGCCGCTCGGGCTGGACCTGCGCCGATGCGGTCATGCCGCAACCTCGGCCGGCTCGAGGCCGACCAGCTCGGCGTAGCGAACGGGGTCGGTCGCGCCCTCCGTGTTGACCAGGAAGACGCGCGAGGAGGCGTCGAGCTTGAGTGCCGCCCGCGTTTCAGGGTTGCGCAGCGCCGCGATCAACCCGGCGAGCCCGGCCGCTCCGCTTTCGCCAGCGACGATGGCGGGATCGCCCGCGACGGGGCGGGCGAGGCGGTTCATCGCCTCGACGGCATCGGAATCCTCCGCCGTCAGGAAGGCGTCGGCGGCGCGATAGAGCACGCGCAGAGCCAGCGGCGAGGGATCGTAGCATTCGAGCATCGCCATCACGGTCGGCGCGCCATGGGCGATTTTGACCGGCCGGCCCAGCCGTGCCGCTTCGAAGATGCAGGCCGCCCGCGACGGCTCGACCACGGTGAAGAACGGCCGCTCATCGCCGAAGCGCGTCTGCATCTGCGCGGCAAGCGCCGCCGCGATGCCGCCGACGCCGGCCTGCACGAAGATGTGGGTCGGCTGCGCTGGCATCTGCGCCAGCGCCTCGCATGCGATGGCGGTGTAGCCTTGCATGACCAGACCGGGAATGCGTTCATAGCCGTCCCAGGAGGTGTCGGAGACGATGGTCCAGCCCTGCGCGGTCGCGACACGCGCCGCCTCGACGACGGAATCGTCATAGGTGCCGGAAACCCGCACCATCTGCGCGCCGAAGCGGGCGATCGCCGCGACGCGTTCGTCGCTGACGCCGCCATGGACGAAAATCACCGCCTTGGCGCCGAGCAGCTCGGCGCCCTGCGCCACCGAGCGGCCGTGATTGCCGTCGGTCGCGCAGGCGAAGGTCATTCCGGCGGCCACGGTGCGGACAGCGGGGTCGTTCATGTCGGCATCGCTCAGGGGGCGGCCGAGCTTTTCGGAAGCGGCCTCCAGAGCCAGCCGGATCACCGCATAGGCACCGCCCAGCGCCTTGAAGCTGCCGAGGCCGAGGCGCTGCCCCTCATCCTTGATGAAGAGCGCGCCGATCCCGAGCGCAGCAGCGAGGCCGGGCAGGCTGTGCAGCGGCGTCGGGGCATGGTTCCGGCGTTGGGCGAGATGCGCCTCGATCGCATCAGCACCCGAAGGACCGAGCGTCTCGACATCCTCGGGATGGAGAGCGGAGCGGTAGTCGGGATGGTGGTTGAGCAGGAACATGGCGACCTCGGTGCGTGCTCATGAATGGATATTGCAAGCGCGGCGAAATAGGCGCTGGATTTCCGCCAAGCCGATGCAAGTTTCTTTCTCAGGACGCGCCATGCCCGAGCCTGCCGCTCACGATCTCGACGCCTTCGACCGCGCCATCCTCGCCATCCTCCAGCAGGACAACACCACGCCGCAGCGTGTGATCGGCGAGCGCGTCAATCTCTCGGCCCCGGCCGTGCAGCGCCGCATCCGCCGGATGGAGGCGAGCGGCGTCATCCGCGCCAATGTCGCGGTGGTCGATCCGGCGGCGCTCGGCCATCCGATCACGCTCTTCGTCGAGGTCGAGCTGGTCAGCGAGACGGCTGTCGATATCGACGCGGCCAAGACGGCCTTCCTCGCGGCACCCGAAGTGCAGCAATGCTACTACGTCACCGGCGAGGTCGATTTCATGCTGGTGGTGCTGGTGCCGAGCATGGCGGCCTATGAGGCGCTGACGCGTCGGCTCTTCTTCGCCAATTCCAATATCCGCAAGTTCCGCAGCTTCGTCGCCATGGACCGGGTGAAGACGGGGCTCGCCGTGCCGGTCTCGTAGCGGCCCCGCGGCAGGCGCAGGCGCGGCATCGCCTGCGCGTCTTGTTCTGGCCGCGACGATATGCGACCGCGGGAGGATGTGACGAACGAGCCTGACGGGCCTTGCCTTGATCACTGTGAAAGCCACCCCAGCAACCGCCGGAGCGGGCGATGCGCCGCAGGGCTGGCGCGCGCTCATCCGTTCGAGCGAGATCGGCGTCGTTGTGCTGGCGTCGGTGGTCGGCGTCTTCGCTGGGCTGATCGTGCTGGCGATGTCCTTCGCGACCCAGCTGCTGCACGAGCTGATCTTCGGTCTCGCGCATAGCCAGCGCCTGTCGCTCAGCACGACGATCCCCGCCTGGCGGGCGCTCGTCGGCCCCATCCTCGGCGGTCTCGCCATCGGCGTGGCATCCTGGCTGTTCTTCCGCCGACGCAAGCAGCCCGTCGACCCGATAGAGGCCAATGCGCTGCATGGCGGGCGCATGTCGCTGCGCGACAGCGTTTTCGTCGCGCTGCAGACCATCGGCTCCAGCGGCGCGGGCGCCTCGGTCGGCCTGGAAGCCGGTTATACCCAGGCCGCGAGCGGGCTCGCCTCCCATATCGGCCGCCGCCTGCGCCTGCGCCGGGCGGATATGCGCCTGATGGTGGGCTGCGCCGCCGGCGGCGCCATCGGGGCTGCCTTCGATGCGCCGCTGACCGGCGCCTTCTATGCCTTCGAACTCATCCTCGGCAGCTACGCGATCGCGGCCTTCGTGCCGGTTATGGCGGCGACCTTCATGGCGACCGTGACCCACAGCCTGCTCGCGCCCTCGCTGCTCGCGGTCGAAGTGCCGCCGATCGGGCCGATCATCATCTCCGATCTGCCGCTCGTCGTCCTGCTGGGCGCGGCGTGCGGGCTCGCCGGCATCGTCGTCATGCGCGCCGCCGCCTTCGTCGAGGCCGGGTTCCGGCGTTCGCGGATCCCGACATGGCTGAGGCCGGCCTTCGGCGGCCTCCTCGTCGGTGCGCTGGCGATCTGGAGCCCCTCGGTGTTCTCGGCCGGCCATGGCGCCATCAATCTCTATCTCGGAGCGGACCGGGACCTGGCGCTCTTTGCCCTGGTGCTCGTCGCCAAGGCGCTGGCTTCCTCCATATCGATCGGCTCGGGCTTCCGCGGCGGCCTGTTCTTCGCCTCGCTGCTCCTCGGTGTGCTGACCGGGCGCCTCTTCATCGGCGTGCTGACGCTCGCCTTCCCGAACCTCGCCGGTCACGAGACCCTTTTTGCCCTCGTCGGCATGAGCTCGCTTGCGGTCTCGGTCGTCGGCGGGCCGATGACCATGGCGCTGCTCGCGCTCGAGATGACAGGCGATCTCAAGCTGACGCTCGCCGTCGTCGGCGCAGCCGGCGCGGCCTCGCTCGTCACGCGCCGCCTGTTCGGCTTCTCCTTCGCGACCTGGCGTTTCCATCTGCGCGGCGAGAGCATCCGCGGCGCCCATGATGTCGGCTGGATGCGGGACCTCACCGCCGGCAACATGATGCGTATCGAGGTGCCGAAGATCGCAGCCGACGCCACCATCGCCGAAGCCCGGCTGAAATACCCGCCGGGTTCCACCAATTATCTCGTCGCGATCGGCCCCGGCGAGGCCTATGCCGGCATGGTGCCGCCGGGCGCGCTCTACGAGCCGGACGCGGCGCTGGACGAGGAGGCGGAGGCCGAGCCGGCGCCGCGCACCGTGCGCCATCTCCTGCGCAATCCCGACCGCATGCTGCTGGCCGACATGTCGGTGCGCGACACGCTGAAGCTCTTCGACGAGTCGGAGAGCGAGGCGCTGCCGGTCGTCGCCGATCGCGACAGCCGTCGCCTCGTCGGCATCCTCAGCGAGGCGCATGCGATCAAGCGCTATAGCGACGAGGTCAGCCGCCGCAATCGCGAGCTGACCGGCGAGTAGCGGCCTGGCTCAGGCCGCGCGCAGGGCGACGCTCGCGACCACCCGCCACTCCGCGATCGGGATCTCCTGTCCCGACGTCACGATGCCGATCCGGTCGAAATGGATCGCCCGGCCGGCGAGACGTGCATGCACTTCCGCGATCGCAGCTGCCTTGGCCGCCGCTTCGACAGGTCCATAGAGCAGCGAAACATGCGGCATGAAGCTGTCGAGGCCTTCCGGATCGAGCGCGCGCTTAAGCTGCGCAAGCGGCTGCGAGATTGCGAAACGGGCATAGAACGAACGGAAGAAGGCTTCGCTCCCTTCGACCAGCGCGACGGGTTCCGAGAAGGCCGCGACCGTTTCCGCAGCAGCTGCGATCGCTCGCTCCAGCGCAGCGGTCGGCATCGCCGTGTCACCTTGCAGTGTCAGATGTGGCGCGAAGACGGGGGTGCCGAAACGCCCTGCCAGATCGCCGACGAGACCGCTCAGCATCGCCTCGTCGGAGGGAGACGCCATGAGCCAGAGAGAATGTATCTGCGCTGTCATCCAAGTTTCACAAAGCTCTTGCACATAGTGCGCCCCATACGTAATGTTTATTTCAATCACTCCAGTGAATGGAAGAAAAATTCCATTCACTGGACACAAAAACGAAGGCGGGGAGTGGGCACCTTGCAGCCGGAAACGCAAGCCAGAGCGGGTAGTGGCGCGGCCATCGGCGTGCGCGCGCTCAAGGTCTCCTATAGCGGCACGCGCGTGCTGCACGGCATCGATCTGGACTTCGCACCGGGTAGCTTCACGGCGCTGCTCGGCTCCTCCGGCTGCGGCAAGACGACCCTTCTGCGTTCCCTCTCGGGTTTCGTGCCGGTCGACTCCGGCTCGATCGTCGTCGGCGGCAAGGATGTCGCCGGATTGCCGCCGGAGAAGCGCGGCATGGCAATGGTGTTCCAGTCCTATGCGCTCTGGCCGCATATGACAGTGCTGCAGAACATCGGCTACGGCCTCAAGCTGCGGGGCAAGTCCAAGGCCGAGATCACGGCCAAGGTTGGGCAGATGCTGAGCTTTCTCGGGCTTGCCGGCTATGAGGATCGCAAGGTCACGGCGCTCTCCGGCGGCCAGCGCCAGCGTGTCGCGCTCGGCCGCGCGCTCGCCATCGACCCCGGCATCCTGCTGCTCGACGAACCGCTCTCGAACCTCGATGCCAAGATCCGCATGACGATGCGCCACGAGATCCGCGCCATCCAGCAGCGGCTCGGTCTCACCGCCGTCCATGTCACCCATGATCGCGAGGAGGCCATGACCATGGCCGACCGGCTCGTCATCATGCAGGCCGGGCGCGCCGCGCAGGTCGGGACGCCGGAAGAGGTATATGATCGTCCGGCCAGCGCCTTCGTCGCCAATTTCATGGGTGCGGAGAACGTGCTGCCGCTGCGCATCGAGCGCGGCGAGGGACGGGCTTCCGTCGCTGCCGGCGAAGCCCGCGCGACCCTTGCGGGCGAAGTCGCCGCCGGGCTGCCGGCCGGTGAGACGCTCGCCTATTTCCGCGATGATGTCGCGAGCCTCGGCGCGCTCGATGCGACGGCTGCCGATGGCGATCTCGTCGTCCCCGGCACGATCGCCGCGCGCGCCTATCCCGGTGGCATCTACCGCTACAAGGTCGAAGCCGCCGGCCGCCAGATCACGGTCGACGACGCCGACCGTCACGAACTCGGAACGAAGGTTGGACTGCGCATCCCGCTGCAGCGCCTTCACATCTTCCCGGCGACCGAGGCCGGGATCGCCGCCTGACAGGGAGTCAGACACATGCGCATTATCACGCTTGCCTGCTCGCTCGCTGCGCTGATGGTGGCTTCGCCGCTATCCGCGCAGACCCTCAACGTCGCCTCCGCGGGCGACCAGAACATGGTCGACTACGTCAAGGACTATCTCGGGCCGATGTTCGAGAAGACCCATCCGGGCGTGAAGGTCGTCTCGGTCGGCACCGGCCCCGGCGATTCCGGCTCGCAGAAGATCTATGAGAAGCTCGATGCCCAGAAGGGCGCCGCCGCGACCGATTTCGACGTGCTCGTCATCCATCAGAAGGCCGCCGGCCAGATGGTCAAGGAAGGGCTGCTGAACAAGTACACGGCCAATGTCGACACCTCGAAGCTGGTCTCCAGCGAGACGGCCAAGAACTCGCTCGGCTCGGATGTCTCCGGCTACGTCATGCCGATGTTCCAGTCGCAGACGGCGCTCGCCTACAACGCCGACATGCTGAAGAACCCGCCCGCCAACTTCGCGGAGCTGAAGGAGTGGGTGAAGAAGAACCCGAAGCAGTTCGGCTACAACGGCATCAAGGGCGGCATGTCCGGCGTCGCCTTCGTCGCCGGCTGGGTCTACGCCTTCGGCGGCGACGCCAACAAGCTGATCCAGGGCCCCTATGACGCGGCCGAGAAGGCCAAGTGGGACGCGGCCTTCAGCGAGCTCAAGGACTTCAACAAGAACGCCGTGATCACCCCCGGCAATGCCGGCACGCTCGACATGCTCAATCGCGGCGAGATCGCGATGGGCCCGGTCTGGGTCGACATGTTCTATTCCTGGCAGGCCGACGGCAAGCTGCCGCCGAGCATGAAGCTGAAGCTCGCCTCGCCCGGCATGCCCGGCCAGCCGATGTACTATGCGGTGCCTGAGAAGTCGGCGCAGAAGAAGCTGGCGGAAGAGTTCATCGCGCTCGCCACCAGCCCGCAGGTCCAGGCTGACGGCATCGTCAAGAAGTTCAACTGGTATCCGGGCATCGACGCCAAGAACCTCGAAGGCAAGCTCGACAAGGCCGCCTGGGACAAGCTCTTCACCGACATCACTCCGACGGACCTGTCGCAGAACGCCAAGCCCTTCCCGATCGCGCCCTACTTCAACGACATCCTCGAGGGCTACGAGAAGAAGGTCGCGAACTGAGGTTCGTTCTCTCGAAGGGCCGTCATTCGCGGAGTGCCTCCGCCGTCATCCTCGGGCTCGACCCGAGGATCTCATGACCAGCTCGCTCTGGTTGCCGAGATGGTCGGGTCAAGCCCGACCATGACGGCCTCTCCGGCCCGGCCATGACGGCCTTTCTCCTTTTCGCGCATAGCCGGCAGGTTCGATGTCTCTTTCCCAACGCCAGCTCGCCCTGCTGCTGATCGCGCCCGGGCTCGCGCTCGTCGCGGCGCTGTTCCTCTATCCGCTCTGCTTTTCGCTGATCTCGGCCTTCACCGGCCCGGACGGCGGCTTCTCGCTGCAGGCCTTCGCCAAGGCCTATGAGCTTTATTCCGGCGACATCCTCTTCACCGTCGTCATCGTGCTCTCCTCCTGCCTGCTGACGGGGCTTGCCGCCATCATCATCGCCGGCACGCTGACGCTGGGCGAGAACCGCTACATCGTCGGCACGCTCAAGGCGCTCTATCGCTGGCCGCTGTTCATCCCCTTCATCGTCGCGGCGCAGTGCATGCGCACCTTCCTCGCCAAGAACGGGCTGATGAACAATTCCTTCGTCGCCATGGGGCTGATGGAGCCGCTGCAGGCCGTGAGCTTCCTCGACTGGCGCGGCATCATCGCTACCTTCGTCTGGAAGCAGACGCCCTTCGTCGCGCTGCTGCTGGCCGGCGCGCTCGCCGCGCTCGACCGCGCCACGCTTGAGGCCGGCCGCAATCTCGGCGCTTCGCGCATGCGCGTCCTCGTCGAACTCGCGCTGCCGCAGGTGATGCCGCAGCTCCTCGTCGCGCTCGTCCTCTCCTTCGTGACGATGCTCTCGGTGCTCTCGGTGCCGATGATGGTGGCGGGCTCGCAGCCGACGATGCTGACCGTCGACATGGCCTTCCGCATCAATGCCTATGGCGACTACGCCACGGCCAATGCGCTCGGCGTCATCACCTATCTGATCTCGGCCGGCGCGGCGATCATCTACCTCAAGCGCGGCATGGCAAAGGAGGGCACGCCATGATCCGCGTCGCCTCCGGCCTGCGCATGGTCCTCGCCGCCTTCGCGCTCGCGGCCTTCGCCTTCTTCCTGATCGGGCCGCTGGTCAATCTGGCGCTGTGGTCGGTCGCCGAGCGCTGGTACACGCCCTATAAGCTGCCGGTCGTCTATGGCACGCGCTATTGGGAGCAGGTCTTCCGCCCGACCGGCGATGCCATGGCCTCGCTCGCCACCTCGGTCTGGATCGCGGTGCTCACGGTGATCGTCGCGCTCGTGCTCTCGATCCCGGCCGGCTACGCTCTGGCCCGGCTGAAGCTGCCGGCGCGCGCTCTCTTCATGGTCGTGTTCCTGCTGCCGCAGGCCTTCCCCTCGGTCGCGATCTACATCAACGTCGCGCGCATCTTCTACCAGCTCGGCATCAACGGCACCGTCTTCGCCGTCGTGCTCGTCCATGCCGCGCACGGCCTGGTCTATTCGGTCTGGATCGCGGCCGCGGCCTTCGCGGCGGTCGATCGCGACCTCGAGCTGGCGGCCCGCAACATCGGCGCCCCACCGCTCAAGACCTTCTTCTCCGTGACGCTGCCGCTCGCTGCCCCCGGCATCATCGCCAGCGGCATCTTCGTCTTCCTGGAATCGCTCGACGAGTTCACCGGGACCTTCTTCGTCGGCGTGCCGCAGGTCACCACGCTGCCGCTGCTGCTCTACAATGCGGCGATGGGCGGCAACTATCAGGTCGCCTCGATCACGGCGCTGATCCTGCTGGTGCCTTCGGTGCTGTTCATGCTGTTCATCGAGCGCTTCCTGCGCGCCGATGTGCTCGCCAAGGTCGGGGCCTGAGGGGGGAGGGCTTGCGCGGCCCCGGGCGATCCGCAAATCTCCCGCTCCCTCCTGCCTTGCGGATCCGCGATGACGACCGGCGTTGAACTCCCCCCATCCGGGCCAATCCCGGATTCCGTTCCGCGCGGGCGGCCGATCGCCGGGCTCCAGCCCAGCCTGATCGGCTTCGGTGGCGCGCCGCTCGGCGATCTCTACGGCCATCTCGACGAGGTGACGGCGCAGGACACGGTTCGCGCCGCCTTGGCCGCCGGCATCAACCTCGTCGACACCTCGCCGCTCTATGGCCATGGCCTCTCCGAGCATCGCATCGGCGCGGCGCTCCGCAGCGTGCCGCGCGAGAGTGTCATCGTCTCGACCAAGGTCGGCCGCTGGATGCAGGCCGGCCAGCCGAAGCGCGACGGCTCGGGCTATGCCGGCGGCCTGCCGCACCCGGCGGTGATCGACTATTCATATGATGGCGCCATGCGTTCCTTCGAGCAGTCCCTGCTCAGGCTCGGCACCGACCATATCGACATCCTGCTGATCCACGACGTCGATGTCTGGACCCATGGCGACAGGATGGAGCAGCGCTTCATTGAAGCCATGGACGGCGCCTA
Organism: Allobosea sp. 10L417; assembly: GCF_056395485.1. Taxonomy (NCBI): domain Bacteria; kingdom Pseudomonadati; phylum Pseudomonadota; class Alphaproteobacteria; order Hyphomicrobiales; family Alloboseaceae; genus Allobosea; species Allobosea sp. 10L417. The sequence goes on along the minus strand of NZ_JBFTJP010000003.1, from coordinate 78,073 downwards.
TCGCGCGCTGGAGAAGCTGCGCGCATCCGGCGCGGTCAAGGCGATCGGCGTCGGCGTCAACGAGGCCGAGATGTGCGCGCGCTTCGCACGTTCAGGCGATTTCGACGTGATGATGCTGGCCGGTCGCTATTCGCTGCTGGAGCAGGGAGCGCTGACGGAATTCCTGCCGCTCGCGCTGGAGAAGAAGATCGCGGTGATGCTGGCCGGTGTCTTCAACTCCGGCATCCTCGCCACCGGCGCCAAGCCCGGTGCGTTCTACAACTATAAGCCGGCGCCGCCGGAGGTGCTGGCCCGCGTCGCCAGGATCGAGGCGGTCTGCGCCGCCCACGGTGTCGCCCTGCCGCAGGCGGCGCTCGCCTTCTGCGCCGCGCATCCAGCGGTCGCGACGATCGTGCTCGGCGCCGTCACCCCGCAGGAGGTCACGCGCAACCTGGACCTCGTCGCGCGGCCGGTGCCGGCCGCGCTCTGGCGTGATCTCAAGTCCGAGGGTTTGCTCGCCGCCGAGGCGCCGGTCCCCGAGGGCTGAGCCCTACTTGGCCACCGGGCCGGGCGCGCCGAGATAGTCGACCGCGCAGGCGACGTGCAGCTTCATCACCGCGATCGCCTCGTCGATGGTGACGTACTCCTCGTCGGTGCCCATGCTGATCGGGGAGGGGCCGCAGATCAGCGCCGGGACGCCGCGCCAGCGCCAGTAGCGCGTGTCGGTGCCCCCCAAGCTCGACACCGGCGGGGCGTCATGGCCGAGCAACTCGCGGATGTTGCCACGCAGGATGTTGGCCATCTCGCTGAAGGGATCGGTCAGGCTCGCCGGGTAGCTGTGGTCCTCGTTGACGACCATTTCGCAATCGGCGTCGCGGGCGAGCGCTTCGAGGTCGGCCCGGATCGCGTCGCGGTCGGAGCCGATCGGGATGCGCATGTCGAGATGAGCGATGCAATGCGTCGGGATCTGCGTCGCCTTCTGCCCACCCTGCAGGATGCCGACATTGACGGTGATGCGCCGGGCGACATCGCCTGCACCCTTGCCGAGATTGAGGTCGGCGGCGGCAATCGTCTCGGGCGAGGTCAGAACCGCATCGATCTCCAGCGGCAGCGTCGCCAGCTTGAGGTGGTAGCGGTCGTAGATCACGGTCACGAGCCGGCTGACATCCGCGATCGGGTTGCGCGCCCGGTGGGCATAGCCGCCATGGCCGCCGATGCTCTTGGCCGAGAGCGAGAAGCGCAGCGTGCCTTTCTCGGTGAAGCGCAGATTGGCGAGGCCGCTGGGCTCGCCATTGAGGCAGCAATCGGCGGCCATCTCGTCGGCGAATTCGTCGAACAGATATTTGGTGCCGTAGCGCCCGCCCGACTGCTCGTCCGAGACCACGGTCAGGGACAGCGCGCCGCTCAGCTTCTCGCGATGGGGATAGAGCTGGCAATAGGCGAGGATCGAGGCGAGCGTCCCGGTCTTCATGTCGGAAGCGCCGCGGCCCATGATCTTGCCGTCGACGATCTCGGCCTCCCACAGCTTCTCGTTGGTGACCGGGAAGATGTCCATATGGCCGTTGAGGATGAGATGGCGGCCGGGATTGCCGCCCTCCCAACGGCCGATGATGTTCGGCATCTCCGTCACGAAGGCCTCGGTGCGATGCGGCACACCGGCTTGGTCGAGCAGCTCGCGCACGAAAGCGGCAGCCTCGCGCGTATCGCCCGGCGGGTTGACGCTCTTGATGCGCAGGAAGCGGCGCAACAATTCGACGATCTCGTCGCGGCGATCGTCAATCGCCTGAAGCAGCTCTGCCTTCAGGGCGGCGGTATTCGTGGGCATGATGGGTCGTCTTCTTGGTGGTGGCGTTTCGATGAATGCGAAATCGTGTCAGGCCCGGGCGAGGAGCGACATCGGCCGCGTAAGCTCGGTCTTCTCCAGCCGGGCGGCGACGCAATAGGCGGGGTTGAAGACGTTGGCGATGTCGTAGCGCACCGCCTGGCCCAGCAGATGGCTCGCCTCGACCGGATCGACGCCGAGGTCCTCGACGACCCAGCGCAGCAGTTCCGTGGTAGCGAATTGCAAGGGCTGGTCGAGCGGGCGCCCGGCAGCGATCACCAGTAGGTCGGTCTCGGTCTCGCAGCGCGGCCAGCGCAGCCCGAGCTTCTTCACGAGCTTCACCGAGAACTCGACCTCGAACGAGGTCTCGACGCCGGTGCCGGCGATCTCGCCATCGCCCTGGCAGGCATGGCCGTCGCCGAGGAAGAACAGTGCGCCCGCCTCGAAGACCGGGAAGGCGATGGTCGCGCCCGGCCCGAACAGCCGGTAGTCCATATTGCCGCCATAGGCGCCGCTCGTCGCGGTCGAGATCGCCTGGCCGCGCTCCGGCGCGACGCCGAAGCAGCCGAGCATCGGCGCGAGCGGGAAGCTCCAGTCTTTGATGCGGGCGGAGGGCTCCAGCAGCTTCACCGTGCCGGCCTCGGCATCGACAGCCCACTCATAGCGCTCGCGCTTCGGCAGTTCTCCCAGGATCGACGGGTCGAGCACGGCAGGCGCCAGCGGCGAATAGGTCCAGCCGGTCTTCCGATTCGGAGTCATCCGCTCGATGGTGACAAGCAGCGCGTCGCCCGGCTCGGCGCCGGTGACGAAGAACGGGCCGGTCATCGGGTTGCCGCGCGGCGCGTGCTGCACGCCGTCATGGCCGAAGCCGGCGGCATCGAGCGTGGTGGTGACCACGCTGTCGCCGCTGGCGATCTCCAGAACCGGGGGCAGAGTGCCGATCACGTTCGAATAGCGGGTCGGGACGAAGTGATGGCGCGCCATGAAAGCCTTCCGGAGCAGGTTCGCGTCGATGTCGTGGCCGGGCGTTGGCCGCTTGGCGCACTGACCGTAGGGGCTCGCCCATTCCGTGAGAAGCGCTTGCCGGCGAAGGGGCGCCCTGCGTCAGGCTCGCCCCGGCTTGTCCGGCGGAGGCCTCAGTCCCTCAAGTCCTGGATGATCGGGCTTCGATAGGAGATCGCCGCCGGCAACAGCGCGAGCAGGCTTCCCACGACGCAGAGCAGGCCCGCCTGCGCGAGCTCGCCCAGGCCGATCGCAGGCGAGAGCGAAAGCCCCGTGCGAGCCGCGACGAGGCCCGAGATCGCATGGGTCGCGATCACGCCCAGCAGCAGCCCGATGAGGCAGCCCGCGGCGATCAGGACGATCGTGCCGATCCACGTGACCAGCAGCACATAGGAGCGCGGCGCGCCGAGCGCCCGAAGCGTCGCATAGCGACGCCGGCGCAGCCCGTTCACGGCAATGAGGAGAAGCACGACGCTGGCAAGGATCAGCACCGCGTTGGAGGCGGAGGCGACGACGAGGATGTCCCGCATGTCGCCGAGCGCTCCGTAGAGCGAGACGAGAACCTCTGCCGGGAAGAAGGCCATGGTTCCGCCCTGCCGGTATTGCGCGCGCAGCGCATAGGCGCCGGCGACGCTCCTGGGCTTCACCACGATCGCCGGAACGCCCGGCACGCGCTTGCCGTCGAAGGGCGGCCCGATCCGGGCTTCCTCGGCCGGGCGTCGATCGCCTGTGCCCGACCCGGCGTGCCAGAACGGAGCGTCGCCGCGTGCCTCCTCGGCATGGCCGTTGCCGAGGCCATGGACCTCCCAGACGCTCTCGATCGGCACCAGGATGGCGCGGTCCCAGGGCGAACCCAGCCGCGGCAGCCGGCCCACGGCGGTATAGCCATGGCCCTCGTGCCTGTGGCTGAGTTCCTCCTCGTCGGCCTGGCCGGGTCTGGACACATGGCCAGCGACGCCGTGGGAGGGTTCGATCGTGTCGCCCAGCCGGTATAGGACATCGGCGCCGAGCACGGCTTCGCCTTCCGTCGTGAAAAGCCGGCCTTCGCTCGGCGCGATCCGGCCCCATCGTGAGGCAAAGGCGGCCGTCGTGCCGATGACCGGATAGCCGCGGCTGACATCGCCGAAGGCGACCGGCGCGAAACTCCCGACGCGCTCGTCCAGCGCCAGCGCCTTGAGGACCCGCCCGTCGAGCAGCGGCAGCGCGTCGAGCTGCAGATAGACACTCGACATCAGCAACTGCGTTTGGCTGCCGGGAGCGCCGATGATCAGGTCGAAATCATCGGCAGCCCGGGCTGAACCCTGGCGCAGCGCCCGTTCCTGGGCGCCGATCGCGATCCCGGTGGCGACTGCGAGAGCGACGAGCAGCATGATCGCCGGCGCGGTCCAGCGCAGGGCGCGCAGATCGGCCAGCACCATCGGCCAGGGGTTCATGCCGCGTGTCCCGCCCTGAGATCGAGCCTCTGCGCCAGCCGAGCGAGCAGGCGCGGGTCATGCGATGCGCAGATAAGGGTGGCGCCGCTCTCCTGCGCAGTCTCGGCGAGCAGGTCCGCGACGCCATCGGCGTGATCGGCGTCGAGGCTGGCGGTCGGTTCGTCGGCCAGGATCAGGCGCGGTGCGTTGAAGAGCGCGCGGGCGATCGCGACGCGCTGCTGCTCGCCGCGCGAGAGAACCGCGGCCCGTCGGTGAGGGTCCTTCAGCCCGACGCGGGATGCCAACGCGAGGGCGCGTTCGCGGCCGGACGTGCTCAGGCGCCAGGAGGAGAAGCTCGCAGGCAAGGCGATGTTGCCGGCGACATCGAGCTCCGGCACCAGATGGAAATCCTGGAAGACGAAGCCGAGGGTCTGCCTGCGCCAGCGGTCGCGCCGGGCTTCGGGCAGGGCGGATACCTCGGTCTCGCCCCAGCGCACCGAGCCGGTGCCAGGGCGCAGCAGGCCGGCGATCAGATGAAGCAGCGTGGACTTGCCGCAGCCGGACGGGCCGCTGATGCCGAGCGCGGCGCCGGGCTCGATCACCAGTGCGGGAATATCGAGAACGCGGAAGGACTGCCCATCGCCGTCGCGGTGATCCAGTGCGATATCCGCGAGAACGAGCCGTTGCGCGCTCGCCTCAGGCGAGGGAGAAGCCGGCATCGGCGATCCTGATCTGGCTGACGAAGCCGGTCTCGGCATCGGTCGCAGAGCCGATCTCCAGCCGCCCGCTTACCACGACCTTGCGGCCGGCGCTGACCATCGCCGTCTCGTTCTTCATGAACACGACGACGATATCGACCGGCCAGTCGGCATCGGATTGGCAGAACGGGCAGATGGCGAGCGGTTCGCGCGTCAGCACGAAGAAATGGCTTTCCGGCTTTAGCGGCGGCGCCATGTAGCCGACCATCCGCACGGTCTTGCCGCGCAGGGCAGTGACCCTGTCGGAGAACTGGAAGCCCAGAACCCCGAAAGACTTGTAGAGGCCGTCGAAGGAGATCGACTCGGTCTCGGCGGCGGCGCGGGCCGGCTCGCCAAGGCTCGCCGCCGCGAGGCCGAACACGGCCCCGCGGCGGGTGATGGTCACGGTGGGGTTTCGCCGGCGCATGGATGCCTCCGCAGCCCCAATCATCGGCTCACTTGCCGCCGAGAGCCAGCGCTTCGGTCATGACGCGGAACACGAAGGTGTTGGGCTTGTGGCCGCGGAAGCGCTCCGCGCCGGGGCCCATCGCCGTCAGGATGACGTCGTCGGCCGAGTGGACGCCGCTATTGGCGTCGAGCGGGAGGTTGCCGACCTTGCGCGTCGCGAGCGGGCCCGAGCAGTCCTTCTCGTTGGCGATATTCGCCTTGCCGTCCGGGCCCTTCACGGCCGGAACGCGCTCGCCATCCATGGCGGGGCGGCCGGTATCGCAGGTGTCCGGATACGAGCCATAGACGACGGCCAGGCGACGCGAGGTGTTGATGTCGGTCGGATAGCCCTCGGCATCGAGCGGGCCGTAGTTCGGCGGCAGCGACTCGTTGTAGACGCCGAGCTTGTCGCGCAGCTGCTGGCCGGGGCGCTCGTCGTCATAGGTGCCGATGATCGAGATCGGATGGGCGTGGTCGGGGACGACGATGATCAGCGTGTCGTTGCGCTCGCCGGCGAAGTCCTTGGCGACCTTCACCGCGTTGTCGAGCATGATCGTGTCGAAAACCGAACGCTCCCAGTCGAGCGAGTGGCTGTACTTGTCGATGCGGGCGGATTCGACCATCAGCAGGAAGCCTTCGGGATTGCCCTTCAGCATGTCGATGGCGGCCTTGGTCTGCTCCACGACATCAGGCTGGTCCGGGAACTTCGAGATCGTGCCCTTCTTGGCGAGGCGCAGGTCGAAGGCACCGTCGATATTGCCGGTGTTGTAGAGGCCGAGCAGCTTCTTCTGGCCGGCGGCGACGGCCGCGTTCATCTCGGTCTTGGTCGTGGCGAGGGTGTAGCCGGCTTCCTTGAACTTCGCGATGAAGTCCTGCTCGTCGGTGCGCTTCGAGCCCGGCGTCGCCTTGGACAGGAAGTTCGGCGAGCCGCCGCCCATGATCACGTCGGGCTTCACGTCGAAGAACATCTTGACGATGTCGTTGAAGTCCGAGCGGCGGCGGGTATGGGCGACCATCGAGGCGGGGGTCGCGTCCTCGATCTCGGAGTTGGTCACGACGCCGACGGACATGCCGGTGCGGCGCTTGGCGAGCTCGGCAATGGTCTCGACCTTCGGATGGTCGAGGGTCAGCGCGTTCTTGGCGCAGTAGACGCCGAGCGCGTTGACGCAGGATTTATGGCCGGTGGTGTAGGCATGCGCGGCATTGGCGCTGTCGGTCACGATCGAGTCGGTGCCCGAGGTCGAGATCAGCGCCATGTTGGACATGTCGTCCATGGCGAGCTCGCCGTCATATTTGCCTTCCTTCCAGCCCTTGGAGAGGATGCGCGCGGCGGTGCGATTGGCGACCGACATGCCGTCGCCGATGAAGAGGATGACGTTCTTGGCGCGGCGCGGCTGGGCCGTGGCGAAGACGTCCCAGTTCACGGTCGCCTTGTTGCCGCCCTGCGTGGCTTCGACCACATAGCGGCCGGCCGGCAGCGAAGCGCCGCGCAGCCACAGGGCGGAGTGCTTCTGGCCTTCCTCGCTCTGGATGAAGCTGGTCGGACGGCCGAACACCTCGGCGGCCGGCTTGCCGTTGATGGTGACGTTCACATCGGCAGAGGTCGGCGCGTTCGGGAATTCGACCTTGAAATCGAACCGCGAGCCTTCGAGGATCTCGGCACGGTCGATCGGATAGACGGTCTGCGCGGCGGCTGACCCTCCCGTGACGCCCGCGGCGAGGATCGCCGCCAGCCATTGATATGCGCGCATTGTGGTTCTCCGCCTAAATGCTCGTGCCGGTGGCCCTCGCCTAAGGCCGGAACGTGACAGTTTGAACAAACTCGCGGCGACCGGGCCGCGCGATTTTCGGCTCCGTCGATCCGCCTGTCATTGGAGCCTGGCGGCGAGAGGCGCACGCATCGACGCGAACGCTATTGGGAACAATTTGAACGAAATCGCGACCCCTGTCTTAGGAACGGGGCGGCATGCTGCGGGCTGTTCACCGAGGAAAAGACATGGATATTTTCAGCATGCTGGGCCTGATCGGCTTCATTGCGCTGGCCTATGCATTCAAGCTGGCGACGGAGAGCGTGACCTAAGGATAAAGCTACCGGGGCTGGCGCATCCGGGCGCATGCAGGTAAGGATTGATTTACCTTACGTTGCGCCAGGCTGCCAACATGATCGACGTCGCTCTCAACCTGCTCGGCATAGTCGCGTTCAGCCTGCTCGGCTATGCGATGCTCATGGCGGTCAGAGGCCCGAAAGCCGAGGCTTGAATCGGAATGGCGCGCCAGCCATTCGTGCTTCTGCTTTGAATGGTCGTGCAGCCGCCTTTGCGGCAGGGCGATGCATGTTCGCGCTCAATCCCGATCCTGATTTGACCGGCTCTCGCTGAGAGCGATGGGGATCGCGACTCCCAGGCGGCGAGCGCGGCTGCGCAATGCATCGAGCGTTTCTCCTCCCAGGCGAGAGGCGCCGTCGAAACGGCTTCTGGCCTGGACTGCGCGATCTCCCGGCAGACGCGCGGGGCCGGCGCCCGGAGCCGTCCGCGAGCTGCGGATGCGATCGGCAAAACCGGAGGCGGCAGCCTCGAATTCCGCAAGGGGCCGCAACCCTTCGACCTGGATCGCCATGAACAGGTTGGCGCTGCCATAGGCGCGGGCCAGGTCGCCATAGAGTGGTTGCACCGCCTCGCCGATGCCGCCGGCCGAGAGCCCGCCGGCCAAAAGATCGACCATCACGGCAAGGCCGAAGCCCTTGGCCCCCGCGGCTGGCAGGAGCGTGCCCAGCAGCGCGTCTCGAGCGTCCCGTGTTGGCTGGCCTTCCGCCGTCTGCGCCCAGCCCTCCGGAATCGGCTCGCCCTTGCCGGCAGCCAGCCTGATCTTGCCCATGGCGCCCGCGCTCATCGCGAAATCCAGCGTAATGGGTTCTCCGCCCGTCGGGACGGCGATCGCCAGCGGATTGTTGCCGACGACGGCTTCGACAGCGCCGGGGGCCGGCAGCATGGGCCGTGTATTGGCCATGACGATGCCGATCTGTCCGCTCAGCGCGATCTTCCGCGCGAAGCGTCCGGCCGCGCCGAAATGAAAGGCGTTGCGCACCGCCACCACCGCAAGGCCATGCGCGGTGGCCCGCTCCGTTGCGATCTCGCAGGCCCGCTCGGCCGTGACCTGCCCCAGCCCGTTCCCGGCATCGATCGTCAGGCGCGAGCCCAGATCCGCGACGATCTCGCCCCTCGCGCAGGGATCGACGGAGCCTCCTGCGATCCGGTCCAGATACATTGGCAGATGCAGCAAGCCATGCGAGGCCAACCCCTCGATATCCGCATCGACGAGAGCCTCGGCCACCAGGGTCGCATTGTCGGGCGGCGCCCCGGCCGCTTCGAGCAGCGCGACGGCGAAGCCCGTCAGGATTTCCGCAGGATAGACATCCGAAACCGACATCGCTTCGCCTCGATGCAGCACGCCCGGCGCGACGACCGGGCGTGCAAGCCAGTTTTCAAATCCCGGCGGAGCCGGATCGGGACGATGTCGCTCAGCGCGCCGGCGGAGCGTATTGCAGGCCGCCGGCGGTCCAGAGCTTATTGAGGCCGCGCCCGATGCCGAGCTTCGAGCCGGCGCCGACATTGCGCTCGTAGACTTCGCCGTAATTGCCGACCTGCTTGACGATCTGGAGGGCCCAGTCTGGCTTCAGCCCCATCGACTCGCCGAAATTGCCGTTGCCGCCGAGCAGGCGCTGGGCCTCGGGAGAACCGGTGCGCTTCTGCTCCTCCGCATTGGCGGCGGTGATGCCGAGTTCCTCGGCATTGATCATGGCGTAGAGCGACCAGCGCACGATGCTGGTCCAGGTCTCGTCGCCCTGACGCACGACCGGGCCGAGCGGCTCCTTCGAAATCAGCTCCGGTAGGATGACGTATTCGGCCGGGTTGACCAGCTTGAGCCGGTAGGCGGAGAGCGCCGAGACATCGTTGCTGAACACGTCGCAACGGCCGGATTCGAAGGCCTTGGCGACTTGGTCGCCGGATTCGAAGGCGACGCCCTCGTATTTCATGCCGTTCGCCCGGAAATAATCGGCGATGTTGAGCTCCGTCGTGGTGCCCGTCGGCACGCAGACCGAGGCGCCGTTAAGGTCCTTGGCCGAGGCGATGTTCTGCGACTTGCGGACCATGAAACCCTGTCCGTCATAATAGGCGATGCCGACATAGCGCAGGCCCATCTGGGTATCGCGGCCGAGGGTCCATGTCGCCTGCCGGGACAGGACGTCGATTTCGCCCGTCTGCAGGGCGACGAAACGGTCCTTCGGGCTGAGCGGGGTGTAGCGCACCTTCCCGGCATCGCCGAGGACGGCGGCCGCGACCGCGCGGCAGATGTCGACATCGAAGCCGCCCCAGCGCCCCTTCTCGTCGGGGACGGAGAAGCCGGCCACGCCCGGGCTGACGCCGCAGACCAGTTCGCCGCGATTCCTGACATTTTCGAGCGAACCGGCAGCGGCAGGCAGGGCGGAGGCGGCCAGCAGGCCGGCGATCAGCAGGAGGCGCTTCTTCATTTGGGATGGCCTTTCAGACGGTGCGATCCGCCGCTTCATTGAACCTGGCTCGATCTTGCCGCCTTTCTGACCAAAGGGCAGGCACGCATCAATGCATTTCGAAGCGTGAAACGCGGCAACTTCCGGCCGCGCTCGGCAGAGCTGGTGCCATCATCGCCGCCACCGAAACCGGCACGTTGCAGCATGCAAGCTCCCGCACCCAACAGCTTCCGCCAGCGCCTTCTCAGTGGCGCCTTCCTGGCCGGCAGCTTCATCAAGACACCCACCGCTCACGCCACCGAGATTCTCGGCCATAGCGGCTTCGACTTCGTCGTCGTCGACCAGGAACACGCCCCCTTCGACCGCAACGCGACCGATATCGCGCTGCTGGCGGCGCGCGCGGCCGGCATCTCCGGAGTCGTCCGCGTTCCCACGCTCGCGGCGGACGCGATCCTGTCGGTGCTCGACTGCGGCGCAGTCGGGGTCCTCGCGCCCCATATCGCTGATGTGGCCGATGCCGAGGCGCTCGTCGCCGCCTGCCGTTATCGCGGCGGCCGGCGCGGCTTCTCCGGCGTCACCCGCGCCGGCCGCTATGGCGGCTCGAAGATGTGGGACCTCGTCGATGCCTCCGACGCGGCCGTAGCCACCATCGCCATGATCGAGGACCCGTCGGCCATCGAACGGATCGACGCGATCCTCGCCGTTGAGGGATTGGATGCGGTCTTCATCGGTCGCGGTGATCTCACGGTCGCCTTCGGCGCGCCCAATCGCGACGCTCCGGTGGTTCGCGATGCTGTGGACGCGATCTTCCGGGCGGCGAAAGCGGCCGGCAAGCCGGTCTGCGTGATGACGGATAATGGCGAAGAATCCGCCGCCTTCGCCGAGCGCGGCGCCAGCGCCTTCATCCTTTCTTCGGACCAGGGCTTTTTGCGCAAGGCCGCAACCGACGCGCTCTCACAAATGCAGGCAGCCCGAAGCCGGGTCGAAGCCTCCGCAGCGCGATAGGAGTACCGAACCCGTGTCGAACTATCCTTCCAGCGATCCACGCTCGCAATTGTCGGCGCAGCCGGCGGCCAAGGCACCTGCGGTCAAAGCCTATGCCGGCGCCGACTACGCCCGCTTCTATGCGCAGGAGCCGCAGCAGGCCGGCGACGGTTTCAAGACCTGGCTGGCRCGCGGGCAGAACTTCATCGTCGCCTATTCCGATGTCGAGGCCGGAGCCGTGCTGGAGCGAGCATCGCAGCCCGACGAGTATTGCCTGATCCTGCCCGAGAAGACGCTCGGTGCGACGGTTTCCGCCGGGGGCGCGACCGTCGACGTGCCGGGCGGCTCGATCGCCTTCATCCCGCCGGGCGCATCGCGCATCACGACGACGGGCACGGGCCGCCTCATTCGCATCTTCTCCAGCGCCGCGCCCGATCTTGCCGCGGCCTGCTCCAATGCGGCTTCCTACGCGCAGCCCCACGCCAATGTCGCGCTGCTCAAGCCATGGCCGGAGCCAACAGGCGGCTGGAAGATCCGCAGCTACAGTCTCGATGCCGGTGGCGGCGAAGGGCGCTTCGGGCGCATCTTCCGCTGCACCACGCTGATGGTGAACATCCTCGATCCGCGCATGGGCTTGCGCGACATCACCGCGCTCTCGCCGCATCACCATGACGATTTCGAGCAGGGCTCGCTCGTCATCGACGGCGGTTATATCCACGACATCCGCTGGCCCTGGACGCCGGACATGCGGATCTGGCGCGAGGACGAGCACGAGCTGATGGCGGCGCCTTCGCTCACCGTGATCCCGCCGCCGTCGATCCACACCTCCCGCTCGGTGCTGCCCGGGCTGAACCAGATGATCGACATCTTCTCCCCACCCCGCCTGGATTTCTCGCAGAAGCCCGGCTGGGTCATCAACGCCGCGGATTATCCGATGCCCGGCGAAACCGCGTGAGGGCCATGGACATGACTGCCACTGCCATGAATGCCGATGCGCGCAGCCGCCAGATCGCCGACCTCCTGGTCGGTGCCGTCGACCTTCACTGCCATAGCGGCCCGGCCGCCATGCCGCGTATCCTCGACCATCACGAGGCCATGCTGGACGCCGCCGAAGCCGGGTTTCGCGCCGTCGTCTACAAGGACCATTTCTACCTCGGCACGGCCCATGCGATCCTGCTCGAGAAGCTCGTGCCCGATACCGGCGTCAGGCTGTTCTCCGGCATCGCGCTGAACAATGCCTCGGGCGGATTCAACCCGCATGCGGTCGACCATGCCATCAAGCTCGGCGGCAAGATCGTCTGGCTGCCGACGCTCTCGGCGAAGAACCACATCGACGTGCTCGCCTCGGGCGCGGTGAAGACCTTCCCGAAGACAGCGCAGAAGATGCTCGATCCAATCCCGCTGACGGCCTTCGGCGCGGATGGCAAGCTCATCGACGAGGTCAAGCAGATCCTCGACCTGATCGCGGCCGGCGACATCATCCTCGCCGGCGGCCATCTCTCGACGCCGGAGCTTTTCGCGGTGTTCGAGGAAGCGAGGGCGCGTGGCGTGAAGAAGCTGCTCGTCAATCACCCGACCTACATGGTCAACCATTGCAGCGATGCGGAAATCCGCCATCTCGTCGATCTCGGCGCGGTGATGGAGCATTCGATCTGCATGTTCGTCGAGGGCAAGTCGAAGAAGTTCGAGCCGTCGGAGCTGCGCCGCGTCATCGAGGTCGCCGGCGTCGAGAAGACCGTGCTGTGCTCCGATCTCGGCCTCGTCGGCTCGCCGCGCCCGGTTGACGGCTATCGCGAGATCGTCGGCCATCTGCTCGACCTGCAGTTCACGGAAGCCGAGATCAAGCGAATGACCGGTGGCCATGCGGCGGAGCTGCTGGGGTTGGACGCTGCTTAGGACCCAACCCGATCCATCTCTAGTCTCGCGGACTCTTCTTCCGGGTAGGAGCGTTGGAAAAATGAAGGGCGCGGGGAACCCTTCTCCCGGATGGGAGAAGGGCAGGGATGAGGGCCTGTCCTACCCGCAGGAGACACAACGGGACCGCCGCGCTCCAATGAACAGCGGCGGTCCCTCGCCCCTGCCCGTCTCCCATCCGGGAGAGGGGTTCTCCGCGCGCATCCCTGCGCCATCGTTAGCTGGAAAACCTAGTCGAGTGAAATCCCCGCGGCCTTGATCACATCCGCCCACCGCGCGATTTCCTGCGTCTGTGCGACCCGCAGAGCGGCGGCATCGCCGGTGCGGGCCCGCACGCCGATCACTGCGAGTTTTTCGCGCCCCTCGGCACTGTCGACATAGGCGCGGGTGATCGCGGCGAGGCGCGTCGCCACCGGCTCGGGCAGCCCCTTGGGGCCGACGAGCCCGAACCAGCCCGTCGCGTTGACATCCGCAAGCCCCGCCTCCGCCACGGTCGGTACCTCAGGCAGTTGCGGTGCGCGTTGATCGCTGGTGACCGCGAGCGCGCGGATTGCGCCGCTCTTCACATGCGGGATGTAGCTCGGCAGGAAATCAATGGCGACGTTGACGGTTCCCGCCAGCAGGTCGGTCGCGAGCGGTGCCGAGCCGCGATAGGGCACATGCGTCATCTCGAAGCCGGCCTTGCGCTGGATCAGCTCGCCCGTGATGTGCCCCATCAGGCCGAAGCCGGGGCTGCCGAAGGTCAGCTTGCCCGGATTGGCTTTCCCATAGGCGACGAGCTCCGCGAAGGACGAAACCGGCAGCGAGGGGTGGACCGCGACGATGCCCTGGACGTCGCCCAGCAGCGCGATCGGCGCGAAATCGGCGAGCGGATCGAAGGACAGCTTCTTGTAGAGCAGCTTGTTGGTCGCGAGCGGCCCCGAGGAAGAAAACATCAGCGTATAGCCGTCCGGCGCTGCCCTGACGACGCTGGTCGCCGCGATGTTGCCGCCGGCGCCCGTCTTGTTCTCGACGACGAAGCCCTGCCCCAGTTCGCCACGCAACCGCTCCGCCAGCAGCCGGGCGACCACATCGGTCGAGGCGCCGGCCGGGAAGGGAACGACGATGTTGGTGGGGCGGCTTGGCCAGGTGTCGGCGAGCGCCTGCCGCTGGCCGGCCAGGAGCCCGGCTCCGGCGATCGAGGCCATGAAACTGCGGCGTGAGAGCTGTCGCTCCATCGAGATCTCCTCCGGACAACGCCTCTTCGGACGTGTTGGCCGGAGACTAGGGGCCGCCGGCCGGCGGCCCGCGGAAAAGGCAGGCTATTTCTCACCTTGAAATGCGACGCCCATCGACTGCGACAGCGCTTCGAGCTGTGCCTCGATGCTGGCCGCAGCCTTCTTCAGGGGATGGATGATCCGCGCCTTGTCGTCGGGGTTCGCCAGGGCCGAGCGAAAGAAGGTGACGCCGAAGGTTGCGAGCACCCGCTCGCCGAGCCTGATCGGCACCGCGACCGTGGCCGAGTTGCGTGGCTCGGCGGCCGCATCCCGCTCGGTATAGCCGCGCCAGCGGGCCTGCGCGATCAGCTGTTCGATATCCTCGTCCGTCAGGCTGCTATTCTCGGGGTCGGAGGAAGCCCGCATCGCCGCTAGCAGCACGGCGCGCTCCTCATCCGGGCAGAAGGCGAGATAGGCGCGCCCGAGCGCCCGGCCGCCGAGGCTCAGGCGATAACCCAGCGTCGCATGGAAGGGCGAGATCGGGCTGTCGGGAATCGTACTGAAGCGGACGATGACGGCGTCGTAGTCGAGCAGGCAGACCGCGCAGGGCCATTTGATCTGGCGTGTCAGCGCCGTCGCCCAGGGGCGGGCGGCCTCGATCACCATTGGCGCGCCGTGGAAGCCAGAGCTCAGATGCGCCACCTGCGACGTGACAAGATAGCCGCGCATCCGCTCGTCGCGCGTCACATAGCCGGCTTCGATCAGCGTCTCGAGCAGGCGCACGATGGTCGGCTTCGGCAGGCCGGTGCGGCGATGCAATTCGCCGACGGTGGCCGCGCTCAAGCGATTGACTTCGGTCAGCAGCTTGAGGGCCTTGAGAACGGATTGAACGGGCGCGAACGAGAACACTCTGAGGAGTCCGGCATGACGGAGACGAACGCCGACTCTAGAGCAGATTGCCCCGCGCTTGCTCGCTGTTTTTCAGATCGCGCCTGCGGCACTCAGCCCGGCATGGTCAGGACGACCTTGCCGATCTGTTCGCCGGCATCCATCAGCGCGTGCGCGTCACGGACATCGCTCCAGTCGAAGGTCGCGCAGATATGGCTGCGGATCGCGCCGCTGGCGAGCAGCGGCCAGACCTGTTCCACAAGCCTGGCGGCGATCCGGCCCTTATAGGCGGCGTCTCGGGGCCTGAGCGTCGAGCCCGTCAGGGTCAGCCTGCGACGGACGATGTTGCGCACATTCACCTCCGCCATCTGGCCGAGATGGCTGGCGATCAGTACGACCCGTCCGTCGGGCGCGAGCAGCCCGAGCTGCTTTTCCGTATAGGGCCCGGCCTGTGCGTCGAGCGCCACATCGACCTTCTCCTTGCCGATCGCGGCCTCGATCTCGGCGACCCAGTCGCCGCGATAGTCGATGGCGTAATCGGCGCCGATCTCCAGGCTGACCGCGCGCCTTTCGGCCGTTCCCGCGGTTGCGATCACGCGCGCCCCGCGTAGCCGCTTGGCGATCTGGATCGCCGCCATGCCGACGCCGCTGGTGCCGCCCTGGACCAGCAGGGTCTCGCCCTCAGCCAACCGGCCGAGCCAGATCACGTTGTTCCAGGCGGTGAAGAACACTTCCGGCAGAGCAGCCGCCTGCGCGAAGGAGAACCCTTCCGGCAAAGGCAGGCATTGCGAAGCAGGAACCGCGCAGAACTCGGCATAGCCGCCGCCATTGGCGAGCGCGCAGACGCTGTCGCCGACCTTGGGCCAGGCAACATCGGCACCAACAGCCTCGACCACGCCGGAAACGTCGAGGCCGGGCAGGTCGGTCGCGCCGGGCGGCGGCGGATAGAGGCCGCGCCGCTGCTGGATGTCGGGGCGGTTGACCCCGGCCGCGCGGACCCGGATCAGCACATCGGCGGCGCCGAGCTGCGGCAACGGACGTTCGCCGAACGCCAGAACCTCGGGGCCGCCCGGCCGGGTGATTTCGATCGCTTTCATCGTGGTGTCTCTGTCTCGTCTGGAGAGGAGCGAAGCGACTGCATGATCTCGGGCATCCGTGCGCGGGCCGATGTCATCAGGCGCTCATAGATCGAGTTGCCATGGGCATCGATGGCGACGATGACCGGGCCGAAGCCGTCGAGCCGCACGCGGTTCAGCCGGAACTGCATGATGAGATCGGTCCACGCGCAGTCCGTCACCGCCCGGACGCCCTGGCTCAGCAGGGCGGAAGCGCCGCCGACGAAGGAGAAATAGACGCAGCCGGCCTCGCGCATCGCCGCGACGCTTTCCTGCCCGAGCCCGCCCTTGCCGCCGGTTGCGGTGAGGCCCAGCGTCCGGATCAGGGTCGGCATCAGCTGGTCGAAGCGGCTCGACGTCGTCGGGTTGACGTAGTGGAGCGGGCCGGGACCGGCCTCGCCCTCCTCATAGCTGACGCCCATATGGAAGAACGAGCCGCCACGCAGCGGCAGCGGCAATTCGCGGCCGGCGGCGAGCTCGGAGACCATGCGCTTCTGCGTGGGCATGCCGACAGTCGCGACGGCGTCGCCGTCGAGCAGCACGACATCGCCGAGTTTCAGCGCCCGCGCGGCTTCGGGCGTCAAGGGCAGGGAGAGGCGCCGGGGCGAGGGGGCCATCATTCGATCCGCTCCACGATGCCCGAATTGTAGATGCGAGCCCGCGTGCGCCGGTTGATCCAGCAATTGAACGAGACCGCGACGGGCGTGAAGCCATGCCCCGAGGCGTATTCGACATGGACGCCGAAGGTCGTGGTCGCGCCGCCGACGCCCATTGGGCCGAAGCCCATCCGGTTGACCGCGCGGGTCAGGCGTTCCTCCATCGCCGCGACCATCGGCTCGGGATTGCACTCGCCGAACGGGCGCAAGGTCGCGTCCTTCGAGAGTTTCGCCGCATGGTCGAAGGTGCCGCCGATGCCGACGCCGACGACCACGGGCGGGCAATGCTGGCCGCCCGCACGCAGCACGAGCTCGAGAATGCAGCGTTCGATCTCCTCGAGGCTCGGACTGACCAGTGTCTCGATCGCGGCCCAGCGGCCGCCGCCGAGCGCCTTCGGCGCGCAGGTGATGTCGAGGTATTCGACATCACCGATGAGCTCGCAGGAAACCAGCGGCATGTCCTTGCCGTGATAGCTGCGCTCATTCGTCAGCGGATTGGTGACGAAGCGCAGGATCGGCGGCTGGATCGCGCGGGCGAGATCGGCGAAGCCATCGACGATCGCCTGACGGATATCGCCCTCCATCCGTACGCCCGAGCCGATCTTGATGGTGTAGCTGGGAACCCCGGCATCCGAGCACAGGAACTTGCCGGTCTGTTCGGCGTGCTCGGCACTGTCGAGCATGAAGGCCAGCGTCTGCCGCGCCTGCGGCTCGGTCTCCGTCGCCAGCGCCTTGCGGAATTCGGCCTTGGAGGATTCCGGAATTCGGCGCAGCGACCAATCATAGAGATTGGCGGTGACTTCCTTGACCAGATCGTAGGTGATGGCCATGCGCTGCGCCCGTTTCGACGGCGCGAAACTAGCCGATCCCTGCGATCCGGGCGGAAGCGCGCGCGGTATTTCAAGGCATGAAACGAAGGTCTTTCCCGGCCGTACTCCTGCGCTTCCCATTAATGACGGAATCGGTCAGGCGTGATTGCGCTGCGCGGGCTTTGTTGGGAACGGATCTGCCATGAGCCAAGTGGACGTCACCGGTTTCGATCTCACGATCGAGCAACTCGTCCGTATCGCGCGGGAGCGGGCGCCGGTCTCTATCGCCGTAGAGGCGATCCAGCGCATGGAAGCCGCCCGTGCGGTGGTCGACAACGCCGTGGCGCGCGGTGAAAAGGTCTACGGCGTCACCACCAGCGTCGGCGCCAAGACCGGCGTGCCGCTCGCGCCCAATCGCATTGGCGAGTTCAACCGCCGGCTCCTGCTAACCCACAACGTCGCGCATGGGCCTCTCGCACCGCGCGAAGCTGTCCGGGCGATGATGGCGGTGCTGCTCAATTCCATGGCGAGCGGACGGCTCGGTGTGCGGCCCCTGCTCGCCGAGCGGCTTGCTGCCGCCCTGAACGAAGACCGCGCGATCGAGGTCCATATCTGGGGCTCGATGGGCCAGAGCGACATGGCGCCGATCACCGATCTGGCGCTGGCACTTTATGGCGACATCGAATTGCAGGCCGGCGAAGCACTGGCGTTGCTGAATTCCAGCGCGCTCGCTTTGGGCACTGCGGCATTGGCCATGGCCGACCTGCGCGATAGTCTCGACCTTTGGAGCCTGATCGCCGCCCTGAGCATGGAAGGTTTCGCGGCAAACCCGTCGACCGTCTCGGAAGCGGCCTTGCGGTCGCGCCCCTTCGCCGGGCTCAACCGGCACGGCACCCGCATCCGCCACTACCTCACCGGCAGCTATCTCTTCGCCAAGGGCGGGCCGCGCCATCTGCAGGACCCGCTCAGCTTCCGCTCGCTGCCGCTGCTCCACGGCACGGCGGCGGACAGTCTGGAATTCGCCTACGGCCAGGTCGAGGCCGAGCTGCGCGCGAGCCAGAACAACCCGATCGTCTCGATCGAGGAGCAGGCGCTCATTTCCGTCGCCAATTTCGATACGGTCTCGCTGTCGATGGCGCTCGACGTCGCCAGGCTGGGCTTTGCGCCGGTCGTGACCGGTTCGGCCGAGCGCGTCGCCAAGCTGGTCGATTCCTTCTGGTCGGGGCTCACCGTCGGGCTCATCGAGGAGGATGGCGTGGGTCTGCCCGGCTTCAACGGGTTGGCCCAGTTCCACAAGGCGATTACGTCCGAGGCGCGCCTGGCGACCGCGCCCGTGGTGCATGAGCTCGCCAGTTCGAGCCATTCCAACGGCAATCTCGACCGGGCCGGCATGGCGGGCCTTGCCGCACGCAGGACGGCCGAGGTGGCCGGCCTGTGCCGCTCGATCGCAGCGATCGAGCTACTTGTCGCCGCGCAAGCTGTCGAAGTCCGGAAGGCCGCGCCGCTCGGTGCCGTCACACGCCGGCTGCACGCGCTGGTTCGCGAGGCGTCTCCTTTCGCCGCGGCGGGCGACCGGGTGCCCCATATCGATCCGCTGCTGCAGCACATGAGGCAACGCGACGCCGAGATCCGGGGCATGCTTTCTCTCGGCTGATGGTGCCACGGACCGATCCGAAAGCAGGCTGTGCCGACCGCTATCGGCCGCGCTGCTGGGCTCAGTCTGCCCATCGGCCAGCTGACAAATTTCCGGATTCCATCTGAATCCGCTCACGGAGCCAGTCGGGCTCTCGCGGCGCTTGTGCGCTCGGGAATCGATCTCTGGGAATTTCTGGCGGACAGGGCGGGATTCGAACCCGCGATACGGTTTCCCGTATACACACTTTCCAGGCGTGCGCCTTCAACCACTCGGCCACCTGTCCGGCGCGCTGCTTATGACCGCCGTGCCGTCATCTTTCAAGGCCCGAGATGAAGGGTTTTGCACAATCCCACTAAAACCTGTGCGCGCGGTTGCGCCGAGCGCCGCTGATGAGCACATCTTGAAGCTGGGGGCAGGTGCCGGATACGCGAACGGCAAACGGTGACGGGGAGCAGAGTGAGATTCCTTCTACGAGTGTTGGGATATCTGTGGGTCGCGGCCGGCTTCGTCGCGCTTGTGATCGACGGCGCTCGTTCCATCGCCAATTCGGCACTGCGCTTCACCGCGGTGAGCGAAACCCTGACGGCCTTGATCCACGAGCGCTACGCGCAGATTCAGCCGGCCATCGAACGCAATCTCCATCCACTGCTCTGGGATCCCATGCTGCTGTCGGTGATGCGGCTGCCGACTTCGCTCGCGGCGCTTCTGCTCGGATTCGCGCTGCTTTGGCTGGGGCGGCAGCCGGAGCCGCTGATCGGCATCGTCACGCGTCGGTGAAGCGCGGGCTCGCGAAGCCCCCCTGTGCGAAGGGCCGCAGGAGGCTTACATAGGCGCCGAAGCTCGAACGAACGGAGCGAGAAATGTTCTCTTTGCGCAAGAAGACCGAGATGCCGACGGCGGCCGAGACCCTGCCGGGCCGTCCCGCTGCGATTCCCACCGCTGAAACCCATTTCGTCAACGGACGCGCGCTGGCCGGCCCTTATCCGGAAGGCACGCGCAAGGCGCTGTTCGGGCTCGGCTGCTTTTGGGGCGCCGAGCGCAAGTTCTGGCAGAGCGGCGAGGGAATCTGGGTCACCGCCGTGGGTTATGCCGGCGGCACGACGCCGAATCCGACCTATGAGGAGGCGTGCAGCGGCCTGACCGGGCACACCGAGGTCGTGCTGGTGGTCTACGATCCCGCCAAGATCGCCTATGAGGATCTGCTCAGGATCTTCTGGGAGAACCATGACCCGACCCAGGGCATGCGCCAGGGCGGCGATATCGGCACGCAGTATCGCTCGGCGATCTACACCTATGACGCCGAGCAGAAGGCCGCTGCCGAGAAGTCCCGCGCCGAGTACCAGAAGGCTTTGGCCGCCGGCGGCTACGGTCCGATCACGACCGAGATCCGCGAGGCGCCGACCTTCTACTTCGCCGAGGACTACCATCAGCAGTATCTCGCCAAGAACCCGGCAGGTTATTGCGGCCTCGGTGGGACCGGTGTCGCCTGCCAGATGGGCCTGGGCGTCGACGCCTGAACTTTGACGGGACAGGGAGGCGCCCGCCTCCCTGCTTATTCGAAGGTTCTCGATATGTTCTTGCGCTGCCGCTGAAGCTCCGCTAGCGTCCCCAAGGGGAACGGGGCGAGGCCGAGATGGTGACGCGGGTCGCGACGGTGGCGTTCGAGGGGATCGAAGCGCGCGCCGTCGATGTTCAGGTGCAGGTCGCGGCCGGCGGCGTCGCCTTCATTCTGGTCGGGCTGCCGGACAAGGCCGTCGCCGAGAGCCGCGAGCGGGTGCGCGCCGCCCTCATCGCCTCGGGGCTTGCCCTGCCGGCCAAGCGTATCACCGTCAATCTGGCACCGGCCGATTTGCCCAAGGAAGGCAGCCATTACGACCTGCCGATCGCGCTCGCGGTCATGGCGGCGATCGGCGCGATTCCCGCCGATGCACTCGCCGGATATGCCGTGCTCGGGGAACTCGCCCTTGACGGCTCGATCACGCCGGTGGCCGGTGTCCTGCCGGCAGCGATTGCTGCCTACGCAAGAGGGCAGGGTCTCATCTGTCCCGCTGCTTCCGGTCCGGAAGCTGCCTGGGCCGCCGCCGATATCGATATTCTGGCGCCGCGCTCGCTTATCCAGCTCGCCAACCATTTCAAGGGGACGCAGGTGATGGCGCGGCCCGAGCCGGCAGTGGCCCGTCAAGGCGGAGTTCTGCCCGATCTGGTCGATATCAAGGGGCAGGAGAGCGCGCGCCGCGCGCTCGAGATCGCCGCCGCCGGCGGGCACAATCTCCTGATTGTCTAACCTATTCCACAACCGTATCATCGCGCGATGACAATCCGCGCCTACAGCTACATCCGATTCTCGACTGTTGAGCAGCGCAAAGGCGACAGCCTGCGCCGGCAACTGAAGCGGACGGAGGAGTATGCGGCAAAGCATGGGCTTGTGCTGGACGATCGCAGCTTCCGCGACCTCGGCGTTTCCGCCTTCACAGGAGAGAATGTAGAGACCGGGCGACTTTCCGAGTTCCTCGCCGCTGTTAGATCAGGAGCTATTGATAAAGGATCGTATCTCCTCATCGAAAACCTAGACCGGCTGTCTAGGCAAAGCGTTCTAAACGCCTTGGGCATCCTGTCCGATATTGTGAAGGCCGGCATTGTGGTGATCACAATGACGGACGAACGACGATACGATTCTGCCTCGCTGAATGACACGACGGTTCTGATGATGGCGGTGCTTACCTTTGCCAGAGCAAACGAAGAATCCCAGCTTAAGTCGGATCGCGTGGGGGGTGCATGGCGGAAGAAAAAGGCCGATGCCATAGCGTCCAAAAAGCCGCTGACTAAACGGTGTCCGGCTTGGCTGCGCATTGCCCCGAACGGCATCGAATACGAGGAAATCGAGGGACGCGGCGACATCGTCCGGCGCATCTTTGCGGATAGCGCTCGTGGTCTCGGATCAGGCGCGATTGTCCGGCAGTTGAACGCCGAGGGCAAAACCTCGTTCGGCAAAGAAGGCGAATGGCAGCGATCTTACATCACAAAACTTCTTCAGAATGATGCGGTCTTGGGTAGGTTTCGTCCGCATTCCCGACCTCGCGGCGGCAAGCGCGTCGCAACGGGTGAAATTGTAGAAGCCTACTTTCCAGAGACGGTCACACCGCAGCTTTGGCAGGATGCAAGGTCCGGCAGAGTGGCGCGGCGACATCGTTCCGCAGGCCGAAGAGGTCAAAAGTTCAAGAACCTTTTCACCGGCCTCTGCCGATGCGGGGCGTGTAACGGATCTATGGAGCTTCGCGACAAGGGAGCGCCTCCAAAAGGGGGCATCTACCTCACCTGCGCATCGGCATTGCGCGGGGGGGCCTGCAACGAGCGAACGCACTATCCCTACGAGCGCTTCGAGGCGCTATTTCTGGATCATGTTCGTGATTTGGATTTTCCGTCGATTCAGCAGGGCGCTTCGATCGAATTGCGACACGCTCGCTCGCAGACGGCGGAGTTCGAGCAGTCGCTGTTTGTGCTCGAAGAACGAAAGCAGCGACTGCTGGACGCGCTGGAGGGAGGAGACGACCCGGACATCCTAGGGAGGATAAGGCGGAATCGCGAAGAGAGGGCGCAACTAAAGGCCAAACTGCTCACCAACGGTGAAACGGTGCAGAGGCTGTTGGTCCAAGAAAAATCTGCCTCACGCAATTACCTTGTTGAGATGCGTGGCAGAATGGAAAAAGCGGATGGCGTGGAACTTTATAACATCCGCGCGGAACTAGCGCAGGCTCTCCGTAGCGCTATTGCTGGGATCGAGTTCAATACCGACTTTATCGAGGTTGCTATCGACACCAGCGCAATGGTTATTGGATATCGCTTCATGGCCAGCGGCGAGGTCCGGCATGTTTCTTCGTCCAAGAAGTTGCCTGATTGGTATACTGATCTTGTAGCGAAAACCCACGGCCTCACATAAGGGCTCACGAGCCCCTACAAGCGATATTTTACCGCCACCCTCGTTGGGGTAGCGCAGGGCCGGAGAACGGCCTCCAGCGCCCGCCTATGCGACACTATTGACGGAATCAAATTGCTCGGGTTGGTGATTGGGCGCGACGACGCGGTGCTCGACTCATCCTTAATCGCTGGGCCGATAGCTTCTTCGCTTCAGATTCTAATCCCGTGAGCAGAATGACCCGCTGTCGGCTATACATCGATGAGGTTGGAACAGGCGATCTGAAGGTCGCTTCCGAAAACCCCAACGAACGCTACCTCTCGCTTACAGGCCTTATAACCCGTATCGACATGTATGATCGGCGGTTCGTGCCAGAATTGGCTGAACTGAAGTCGGCGGTATTCGGTTCGGAAGGCTCGAACCTTATCTTGCACCGAAGAGAAATCATGCGTCGAGAAGGCGCTTTTGCGCGACTCAGAGACGCTGATATTGGCCGGCAGTTTGATGACGGGATGCTCCATCTATTTCGAGATTTACCCTACCTCGCATCTACGGTGGCGATGGATAAAAAGCTTCACCTCGAAATGTATGGCGAATGGACCAGAGAACCGTATCACTACTGCCTTGAGTCCCTTGTCGAGCGCTTCGTATTATGGATGAACAGACATCAATACAGAGGCGATGTTGTAATTGAGGGCAGAAACAAGAATCTGGACAAGAAGGTCAAGAAGGTATTTCAGGAAATATATGAGCAAGGGACTTTCCATATAAAGCCGGAAGTCATTCAAAGGACACTGACTAGCCACGAGATAAAATTTGCCGCCAAGCCCGACAACTGCCCAGCCATGCAGATCGTCGATTTACTTGCTCACCCAAGCTTTCGCGCAATGCGATTTGAGAAACTGGGACAAGCGCAGCCCGACGACTTTGGAAGCAAA
Organism: Allobosea sp. 10L417; assembly: GCF_056395485.1. Classification (NCBI taxonomy): domain Bacteria; kingdom Pseudomonadati; phylum Pseudomonadota; class Alphaproteobacteria; order Hyphomicrobiales; family Alloboseaceae; genus Allobosea; species Allobosea sp. 10L417. The sequence continues at coordinate 54,118 of NZ_JBFTJP010000003.1, read as the reverse complement.
GTCGTTCACATCCTAGAAGGGTGGAAGTATGCCCGACATCCCCAGACCAAAATCAAGATCGGTTGGGGGAAAAAGTGGCTCCCGAAATAGCACGGGGGGCCAAGCCCCCCGTCGATCGCGTGACACGATCTCCCTCCGACCGAGATCGGATTGCTTGTCAAGATAAACTTGTAAAGTGATTCGTCAACAACGAATCGACGCGCTGCGCGATTTTAAGCAAAGAGTCAATGTCGCCGGTGTCCGCAGAGGCGAAACGGCTTTGAGAGGTCCGCCAGTCCTCTTTGCTGCTGCCGGCCGCTCGGCCGTCGTTCAATGTCCGGCCAACGCCGACTCGGCCTCCTAGCGGCCCAACCTCGCCTTCACATTAGCGATCTGCCGATCCTTCTTCGCGTCGTCTCACGCTTGCTCGCCTGAAGGTCATTCACGCGGTCGCGGCGCTTCTCATCGCGTTGCGCGACCTTGGTCGCCTGCGCGGCCGTGAGGGGCTTCCGAGGTCCGACCGTCCCTTTCGGCCTCCGGGGCATCCCGGCCTCGGCGAGCAAGGACTCCTCAAGCTCGGCGCATCGGGTCTCCGCCATCGTCAACCGATCAAGCACATCCCTGCGATGCTGGCGGACCTCGCCCTCGTCCAACCGGCCAGAACGGATATCGGCCAGCAGTTTCTTGATGATCGCGATCTCGCGCCGGAGGGCTTCAAGCTCTTCGCGATGCCGGACGAGGAATATGCGCTCCTCATCCTGCTTGAGCCGCAGGCGGAATACGAGGTCTGTGTAGATCGCGCTGGTCACGACATCGCCGCTCGGCTGGTATCGGCCCCGAGATCGCCCAGCAGCCGGTCCAACTCCACGATCTGCGCTCGCAACATCGACAGCTTGTTGGCCTCCTTCATCGCATCAATCGACCACCGAATAGGATCGGTCCGCCGATTGGCCCGGCAGTCATGGATATCGGCAACGATCTGGTCAGCGGTATCGAGATTGCGCCGGATATCGGCAACGATCTGGGCGCGTGTGACTGGATGCGCGTCACGGATGCGCTGCTCCCGCCGCTCGTCGGCGGCTAGTCGCCAATTGGTGATGGCCCAACGAACATCAGCAGGGGATCGTGACCACGCGCTCATCTGCCGCGCGCCATCCATCGCGACATCGCGTCTTCTGCGTCGATTTTTTGGATGATCTTGCCAAGCTGCTCGCCAACTGGGCGCGGCACGGCGCTCTGCCAGTCGAGCAGGCGTCGGCGCAGCCGCATCGCGGTCGTCTGACGGACCTCGCGAATGCCGCGACCATCGCTGCGTTGCAAGTCGCGCACCCACTGGTCGTTCTTGCCGAGCAGCGTTGCGTATTCGCGATTGCTTGAGATCAATCCAATTCGACGAAGTTCGTCGAGGGTATTCAAAAATATTGATGAACGCATGCCGTTTCCTTATAGTCGATGAATATTGTGTTTTTGATATATAATTGTGTGTTTATTTATTCCTTGGAGTTACTGATTTGAATCTTGTTGTTGCATCCCTGTCCGTAATTATTAAGAAATATACATCAGAAGTTCGACATAATGCCATTTTCACATGTGGCGGCGCGTCGGTTTGTTGTCAGGTCGCTCGAAGCCGCAGGCCGACGCTGCCGCGCGACGCGCAAGATTGGCTGATCCTGATCGAATTTCCGGCCGATGAGCATCAGCCGGGCTTTGAACTGGATGTTCGGGTCGCTTTTCGCGGCGGCGACATCTGGAACCCGAAAGCGCATCTGAAGATTGCGGATATGCGAGCCGCCGACACGAACAATGAAGCGGTTATTCTTGATCGCGTTCGCGAGTGGCTGGGCCAGTGGTAGTCCGACGCGCTTCCCCTCGCGTTCTGACCGAACTCGACGCATTCCGCGCGCGCGTTCGCGCCGAAATGATGGTGCTCAAGAAGGTGCCGGCCGATCGCCTGCGCTTCGTGACCATCATCATCGCCGCTCACCGCGTGAAGCTGACAGACGATGTGTCAGCGTTGGTCGCCGCCGATCTGGCGAACTTCGAAACCGATTTTCGCAACTGCTTGGTCGGCCACCTGACGCGGGGTGTGCGTGTTGTAGGCGTCTTTGAGATCGATATCGTCTCCTCGAAGCTCCTGACCGCTGGCAAGCGGGCGCTTCTGCGCGATGTGGATGTCGAAGCGATAGCAGCCGACGAGCAGGTCATTATCGTGCACATCCATATGCTGATCGACTGCCGGAGCTATGACAGCCCGGAGGCTCTTGGCCGTGACCTTCGCAAACAGTTCCCCGGCGCGCGCCGCGTTCACCTCCAAGGCCTCCACAGCGGCAACGCGGCTTTGGAGATTGAGAACCTCGCGGGATATTTTACGAAGCAAATCCGCGCCTATAGCAGCGCCTATGACGCGGACGGCCGCAAGGTGAAATTCACGACCAACTTCGATCGTGAATGGGCCGCATGGCTCGATCGTCTCTACTGCGCGATCTCGCTCGACAGAACGGTGTATTCAACCACCTCATCTCGCGCCGGTCAAAAATCCGGGTGTAAACACGCGGAGGCGAAAACCCTTATGCCACAGGGGTTTTCGCCGGTTCGAAGCGAGATCAGTTAAGCCACAGAGAGGAGAATAAGAAAACAACGCAATCACGAAGCGAAGAGACGCCAGAACACGCTTCTGCAACACATCCGGACATAAAGCGAATCATCAGGCAACGCAGTCAGGCGATTGCTGAACAATGCTCAACACCATTCGATGACGACAAGCCAATGGTCTTTTACATGATGAAGCGGATCATGCAGAGGCCATCCACTCCGCGCTTTCAACGAATTCTTTCATCCAAAATGGAGCCTGACCGCGTTCTCCTATCCGGCTAGTCGGGCCACCGCTCTTTTATCAGATCGTCCAGAGCGGGCAGGTGCACGACCGCAAATTCGCCGCCTATCCACTGCCCCGCGTTTCGAAGCTGCTCCAAGCATTCACTCTCAACCAGAAATGCTCCCATGCCGCTTTCGAAACGGCGATGGCGCAGAAGACGCCAGCCGATCTTCGATCCGGGGGGGAAGCCTTGGTTCAGTTCGGTGACCCGCCTTGAGGGAGAGTTCGAAATGCCGACTTTGATGATGATGTGCTCGTCCGTCAGTGTGGGGAGGATGCTGTGGCAATCTCCCTCAAGCTGCATGAGGTAGAGCATCGTCTCTCCATCTGGGATTTCAACCGTCCGCTCACCCGGCGACGGTGGCGGTCCTCGTCGAAAGGCAGGGGCTGCCGTTGTCCCCTCGCTCGCTTGAGAACCGACCTCGAATTGCTGCTCGTCGGATTCAAACGACCAAACCACCGCAACGGGGCTTTGATCGTAGACAGTTAAGGCGGTCGCCCTGCCGGCATATGTGAAAGCCGCCCGATCTTTTCCGCGCCAGAAGATTTGAACCTGCGCGTTGCGTGCGATCATTTCGTCAATGACGGGTTGCCCCAAACGGCTTCCGTTCTTGGCGAACCAATGAAGCGCTTTGCCATCCCAACGGTTCGCGTAGTCGTGCCCTGACCGTCCAGCGATCCCGATGTTGCAGAAGACAAAAAACTCACCGGCCCATTTGTCGTAACCGGTGGCCCAATTTCCGCCCTTCCGGCGGTCGGCCGGCATCCCGATCTTCTCTGCGATCTCCTCTCGCGTATAAGGCTCTCCGACGACGAAGTGAGACGGCATCTTTGTTATCGACCTCTACCATCAAGCTCGGCGGCTTGGATGAACTGATTGCGAAGCCGATGTCCACCTTTCCGAGCAGCCATTGCGAACTACGCGAATTTTGCTCATCGACTTCACTAGTGATCCGAAAGCATTGGGTTGGGGATTGGCGGCGCGAAAAGATAATTGCACAGTCGAAGCCATGAGCGAGCATGAGCACGGGCGTTGGGTCAAAACGCCGAATGATGAGCTATTGAGGGCRCATCCTCATCTCGCGGAATTTTTGCCGTTCTTGGATGTCCTCAACGCAGAAAGTCCGCGCGGAAGGGTCCTTGTGGCAGCAAGCTTCCTCGACAGCCTGCTGCACGAGACGCTCCGATCGTTCCTCATCGAAGGCAAATCCCAAGATCAGTTGTTGAGCGGCTTCAACGCGCCGATCGGCTCGTTCGCGGCCAAAATCGCCCTAGCTGCGGCGTTGGGATTGATCAACGATCGTGAGCGGGACGAATGCGATCTCATAAGACGGATCAGAAACAAATTTGCGCACGCGGTTCATCCCTCGTTCGACGATGAGGGCATCAAGAGCCTGTGTTTGCTTCTGACATACCGAGCGAAGCCGTATGGCGCTGTCGAGGTCAGTGCGGAAGGCTCGTTCACCTCCGCCGCTGTGGGGTTGATCAGCAATCTGACCAATCGAGCACACTATGTGGCGCAGGCGCGGTTGAAGGCTCGCGACTGGACTCGTTAGCCGAAGTCGAGACACCACTTTCCACAACCGTTGTGGCTTTCACGGTTCAGCGCCTTGGATGGCAGGCGAACTATGATATTCGCCGGATAATCGCATGAGGGTTTGCGGTGATCGGCGTCCCTCATCTGCCGAGTCGCGGGGGAATATGGATCAGTTCTTGGGCCACCTGTGGGCGCTTTGGGAGTGGTCGAAATCGGCGCTCGCGCTCTTCAGCATCGCGGGCATCTCGATCGCGGGAGTCGTCGGGGCAGCCTTCACGCTCTTCAAACTCCTCGGCGAAAAATGGCTGAACCAGAAATTCGCGGAAAGACTGGAAGCTTACAAATCAGAGCAGGCTCGCGAGCTTGAACGGCTTCGCCATCGTATCGGCGGAGTGTTCGACCGGGCCAAGCGCCTAAACGATCGGGAGTATGAGGTTCTCCCCGAAGTTTGGGGCAAGATCGTTGATGCGAAAGACCGGTGTGGTGTTTATCTCGCACGCTTCAAAGAATATGCCAATTTATCCGGGATGAGCGACGAGGACCTTGATCATCTACTTGAATCTTTTGCGTTTTCTGAACCAACAAAGAAACAAATAAAATCATCGCACGATCGACAAAAGATATTTCAGCGCGCTGTGGAATGGAAGAAATTCGTAGAGGCGAATAACGCCCTGCGGGAGGCGAATTCAATTGTTAGTAAGAGCGGAATTTTTATTGTTCCAAATCTGCGGGATGACATGATTAAATTGGTTGATATTCTGCATTCCGCCATTCAAGAGCAGAGACTCAATGAGGAAGAGGATATTCGACCTCGCCTAAAGGAAGCGCGCGAGGCGCTGGATAAGGAAGGTCACGCGCTCTTTACCGCTATAGGAGAAGCGGTGGCGGCACGGCTCTGGGACCCAGTAACAGCCGAGGTATAAAGCCGCACTGGCGTAGCGTTCACAGCCCCCACTTGGCAAGCGCCGCTTCCGCCTCGACCGGCTCTTCCTTGATCCGATAGATGGCCTGCCGCGAGAGGCCGGTCGCCTTTGCAATAGCGCTGATCCCGGCATCTTGGGCCAGCATGTCCCGAACCGAATCCATCTGCGTTCGCGTATAGCTGGGCTTCCGACCGCGATAGGCATTCTCGTTGTTCGCCCGAGCGAAATCGATCCCGGCCCGCATGGCGACCTTGGAGGCCTCGCTCTGCGCCTGTGCGCTTGCCGCCATGAAGGCAATGAGCGCATCGCGCACGGCCTGCTGCATCGGGTCCGTAGTGGCCCCGTCGAATGTCATGCGGTTGATGACCGTCTTAATGACAATGCCTCGCCGCATGAACTCCCGGATTGTCTCGGTGACATCGGCATAGTTGCGCCCGAGTCTGTCAATCCACCTCACGCAGAGCACATCCCCGGCCCTCAATAGGTCGAATAGCCGCTTGCCCTCGGGCCGCTCGGCAAGGCGCGTGCTGATGCCAGACACGCCATGGTCAGCCACCACGCGGTCAATCGCAAAGCCGGCCTCTCTCGCCTGCGTTTCCTGATGTTGGATCGTTTGATCGGAAGTAGAGCACCGGGCGTAGAAAACGGTCTGCAAAACGGCCTCGATTTGTCCGTAGAGGTATTGACCGTTGAATTGCATGTCCGTTGATCGAAGTCAATCCTTACGGACGGATTTCATGCTGCCGTTCGCCTGTCGGCAGAGCCATAGGCTTGCGGACGGTCGGCTTTGCGCGCGCTGCGGGTTATCTGGCGTTACCGGTTAGGGGGGGCTATAGCCTCGGCTCATCCTATTGAATCATGCTCTTAAGCGATTGATGTCGGTTGCAGATCGCTTCCGGTGTATGGGATAGCCATAGCTAGGTCATAGAATTCGGTGTCTCATGCCCTATCAAGCGGTTGCATTCACTTGAGAAGACAGAATTTGGTTGGCTGTCCGTAGGATTTCTTTGGGGGCGGAGAGAATGATTGCGAAAAAGGAATTTCGCCTAAACGACATCAATCAGTCGAATCTATTCTTGAGATTTTTATGGGCAAAGATTCGATCGGAATTTGGCAAATTAAGTTGGCAGTATACGCCAAGGAAGGTTGGCAGTAAAAATCAAATACGATTAGGGTTTGCTCAAATTGGGAATTTAAGATTTACATATGAAGTCTCTGTTTTATACAAGAAAGCTGGCGTCGTTTCTTCGATAATCTTTGTTCCGATCGAGAGAGGTTCGTCGGCGACGGCAGGCGACATTGTTCCGATACAAAGAATGTTAGATTCAATTGATGAGAGAAATGTTGTTCCAAAATTGATTGGCGTGGCCACAGAAGTGGAATTGGAGCCGAGCATTTCAATTGGCCACTATTTCGGTGATTTTTGGCAAATTGCGCCTCTATCTGATGGGCGTGGCGAGTTAAAACTAAAGGTATTTGCTTTTGATAGTGTTGATGCCAATTACGAATTTGCCAAGCGTTGCAATGCAGTAACCGACATTCTGTCGTGCGCAACCAATTGCGCCGTTCGAATTATAATGGAGCCCGGACGCGGGAAGGTGATAGAGCCAAATTATGAGTGGAATGACTACTTTATTGATCCAGAATGGTTGGACGATTTTCCTGTAAGAGACGGAGTATTGAAGCTATCTCAAGAATTAATTCGATTTGGGGATAGGATCGTCAGCGGAGAGAACGAGGACGATCGCATCGCAAGGTCGGCGCATTTGTTCCACAGGTCGCTCACGCTCTACCGCGAGAAGCCATTGTTTGGAGATATATCCACGGCCCTTTTCATTTCAGCGCTCGAAGCGATCAGCTTGCCGGATGCGCCTCCCGGAGCGTGTCCGTCGTGTGGGCAACCAATCCATAAGATATCAAGTAGGGTTGTTGAACTTGGAATTCGTCATTTGGGAGAGGGGGTCGGAAGAATTCTAAAGGAAAGTTACCAAAAAAGATCGAAATATCTGCATGTTGGTCAATTAAACGCGTCGCAGCCGCTGGTTTCGAAGGCGATACCGCAGTTAGAGCCGAGCGGAATAGAAGGTTGTGCGATGCCCATGACGGTGGGAGCGCCTCTAAATCTGATGGAATTCGCAAGCTTTATTATAAGATCGGAAATTCGAGATAAGGAAAAGTCGTTTGGCTTGGATTCGGGGACACTGGGGGTGACCGAGACGGCATCGGGAGTTGCAAGGCCCCCTGCACCTTGAATTTTGTCATGGCCCGTAGAGTCGGCGATGAGAGAGGCTTGCCCCCCGCTTGCAGAGCCTCTGCCCCATCCATCGCCTCCATTTTGGATGAAATTTTTCCGCCTATGCCTACTCTCTTCGACGATCTCCGCGATAAGCGGGAACGCTCCGGCCTTTCGCTGGCCGAACTCGCCGCCAAGACCGGCTACAGGCTCAATACCATTTGGGAGCTTGAGATGCATGGCCGAGGCACTATGGCGCTGTTCGAAGAGACCATGCACGCGCTCGACCTGCACTTCGTGGGGCTGACGCCGGGCAAGGCGCTGGGGCCGCGCCTGAAGGCTGCGAGGCTGAAGCGGGGTCTGTCGATTGAGGCGCTGGCTGCGAAAGCGGGATGTTCGGCTGGCGCTGTCGCCCGCGTTGAAGGAGGTCAGGCCCGCGTGGCGTCCATGCTTGCCGTCGCACGCATCGTCGCGCCAAGAATGCGTTTCGCTCTGCCTCAAGTGAGCAGATTTCAGAACGGGAGAAGGAACTGGCGCTTTACTCCCCCGGCTGTCACCAAGCCACTGGAGGTCATCTTCGGGCCATTCGATCTCGACCCCTGTGGCCATCCGCAGAGCCCGGTGAGAGCGAAGCGGTTCTTCTGCGAAGAAGATGATGGATTGGCGCAGTCGTGGGAGGCCGATGTCGTCTTCGTCAATCCGCCCTATACCCACGCCGCCGCGTTCGTCGAGAAGGCTGTTTCCGAGTGGGAGGCCGGTCGATCGAGAACGATCGTCCTCCTGCTCTATAATCAATTTCATCAAGCCATCTTCCACGACCGGTTGGTGGGGACAGCGGACCTTTTTATATTGAGGGGCCGGATCGGCTTTATCGACCCCGACAACCATTCTACCGGGCTCGCCCCACTGGGAAACTATTTTGCCGTCCTCGGCGGCAGCGAAGAGGAGGCGGATGCGATGTTGCGCGCTTTCGACTGCACCCATCTGCCGAGGTCGTTGAGGACGAGTTTGCGGGGCGAAATCAGAGATTGCGCCTTGCCACCGATCGACGATACGCGTCGAAGCTCGCCGATGCTGCAAAACTCCGTGGCTCTGAAAAGAACCTCGCCACCCGCGCTTCTGTCACGGCGGAAAAGCCATGCCGGAGTTCGCAGTTGAACGCCTCGATCCGATCGGATGGTGCGAGCAACTTGCGTTCGCTTATGGGAAAGCTGCCCTCCCTACATGCAGCCAAAACCGCCTCGAACACAGCAGTTAGCCGTTCAAGATCAGGAGCGGAGCCGACCAAATCATCCATATAAACCGACACATATGCCCCGTCCCGCATCGCCGCCTCGATAGCCGCAGCAACCGGGCTCCGCATCAAAACGAGACTTGCCAGTGCCGGGGATTGGACGAAGCCGATTGGTAGAGCATACGCAGGACCGGGCCTGATCGGGTTCTTGACGCAAGACCACTTCGCGAAGGTGCGAGCCTTGGTGAAGCCGATTTGATGCAGCGCTGCGGCGACTCGATTGCGCGAAACCGAGTAGAAGAAATTTTGTAGATCGATCCGAAAGAAAAATGCGTTCCGCAGGTGGCGGTGCAATGCCGCTACATGACCACCCTTCTGATAGTGGAAAAAATGATCAGGCAGGCGGGCGTTCGCCTCGATGAATTCGATCAGCCTCTCGCCGTTGCGCCGGCTGTCTGCATTCTGAACGAATATGAACTTCCCGCCACTTCTGAAGCTGAAGTCATAATTGAAGAACATGTGCGCCCGCAGTTGGTGGCCTTGTTCACAACATCGATGACGCGCTCAACGACCCGAAGGATCGCAGCGCTCGCCAGAGCGATATCGCGAACAAGGCGCACGACGGCGGAAAACTTTCGCATCGCACACTCCATTGTTCTCCTACTGGCGATCCATGGCTCCATCCGAATGGAGCCATCAACCGAGACAAAGTGATCATGCCAGAGAGCATGTCATGTCCAAAGGCATGCCAAGTCATCCCGAAGGATTTCCTTACAGCCCGAGCCATGGACCCTATTGCCAGCAGGCTGTAGCTAGATGGGATAACCGCATAAGTTGCGCAAGGGCGCTTCCAGAGTTGAACCCCCGGATTCTTCGTGGCCGTGATGTTGACGGAGGTCCGAAGAAAAAGTTCCTAGAAAAAGTCGAACCTCAACTTGAGCAGCGCGTGCTCCGCCTCACGGTAGGTTCCATCTTTCCGGAGCAGGCCGCGATCTAGTTCATCGTAAACGGAGGCTGGAAGCGGGCCGACAACATAGGCCTCTGCGAGCCCGCTCTCTTTCAGATATTCATGCACCTCGCTCTCTGTTTCCCCGAACGGATCGGACCAAGCGATCGCTCTTCCGACTGCGACCCTTGGGGTGACACGCTGCACGGCCGAACCTTCGTCATCGGCTCGATAATAATGGAGCACCTCTTGGCCCTCCCGAACTATGAGCAGACGGCTCACATCGAGCGCGTGAAACTCGCTCGCGACATCATAAACGAATGCAGCCTCTACAGTCTTTGCCATCGGTTCCGGCCCCTCTGTGCGCGGCCTGCGCCTTTCATGGAATAGGGCATATTTTGGTGATGAACGGGCCTCCCGGAGCCGGCAAGTCGATGCTGGCGAGCCGCTTGCCGTCGATCCTGCCGCCGCTTTCGCCGCGCGAGTTGCTCGAGGTTTCGATGGTGCTCTCGGTCGCGGGCCATCTCGCCGACGGCGCCCTGACCGATCGGCGCCCGTTCCGGGCACCGCACCATTCGGCCTCGATGGCGGCGCTCGTCGGCTGTGAATTCTCAATGATAATGAGAAATATCAAAGATAATGCGACTTACGGCCGATCCGTGAATTGAGGCCAACTGCGGATTTCGTCATGTCCCAGACGACCATTAGACCCGCGGCCGACACTTAGGCCTCAGTCTGGCGTATACTCGCTTGGTCAAGCGGCGTTGGGATGTCCGACGATGCGGTTTGAGCTAAGGAGTGGGCACCTTGCTCGGCTCCCGGCCTCGTGCATTTCGGCGCTTCCCAGTGCTTGCGCCACCGATCACGACGCGCGACTTATGCTCGCAAAGGGTCTCAGATGCGGCTCCTCGTCATGTCGGACCTTCATTTGGAGTTCGGCGCCTTCGAATTCCCTACCAAACTCTCGGAATTCGACGTCGCAGTCTTCGCCGGAGACATTCACCAGCCGGTCACGGCCGCGATCGAATGGCTCGCCCAAGAGCGCGACGCCGGCGCTCTGCGCGGCAAGCCAGTGGTGTACGTCCCCGGCAACCACGAATTCTACAAGCATGAGATGAAGTCTGAGCTGGCCAAGGGGCAGGTCGCCGCTGAAGAAGCGGGGGTCCACATGCTGAACAGGCGCGCAGTCGTCATCGAAGGGGTTCGTTTCATTGGAGCGATCCTCTGGACCGACTATCGGTTACTGGGCACCCCGAAGCCATCAATGATCACGGCGGGCGACGAGATGAACGACCACCGCCTGATCCGATATCGAGAGGACACCGGCCACTACGCCCGGTTCATGCCGTGGCACGCGGCCGCCGAGCATCGCAAAGACCGTGATTATCTGCGCCAGGAGCTCGAGCGGCATCACGAAGGGCCGACTGTGGTCGTAACCCATCACGCGCCGCACCCAGGCTCGGTGCAGCCACGGCATCAGGGTAATTCGCTGTCGCCGGCGTTCGTGTCGAATCTCAGTTGGTTGATCGTAGGCACCAACCCGGAGTTATGGATCCATGGGCACGATCACGGCTCGCACGATTACCTAGTTGGTCAAACGCGGGTTTTTGCCAATCAGGCCGGTTACCCACGCGATGGATTTCGAGAGAATCCGAGCTTCCGGATCGACTGTATCGTCGAGGTCTAGGTCCGAGCAATGATGCTGGATTTGACTTAGGCTAGGCCCATGACGCTCAGGATTGTTTCTCTTACGCGAACGGTCACCGTCGTCCTTCTCTGAGAAAAGGAACTGCCGTGCCAGGTCAACATCCCCCTGTTTCGCCGGCTGAATCGGGCGCGGTCGTTGGCAAAGCCGCTATTAGGGCAGCGGACAAGCTGAAGATCAGCGCCGAGACGCTTGCCGCGATCATCGGCGTCAATGAGGTTGCAATCTCGCGCATCAGGCGCGGTGGTTATGGACTCGAGCCCGGCACCAAGCCCTTCGAACTTGCGGTCCTTTTTGTGGATTTGTTTCGCTCGCTTGATGCAATTGTCGGCGGCGACGAGGAAGTAGCCGCAAGCTGGCTTGTCAGCCCGAACAATGCCTTCGATGTCCCGCCGATCGAGAGGATGCCGACTGTGGCAGGACTCGTCGAGGTCATCGCCTATCTGGACGCACGTCGGGCCCTTGAGTAGGCGTCGATGCCGTTGCCGTAAAACGCATACAGCGCAGGCGATCAGGCCTGATCGCGGCATGGCAGCACGCGATTGTTTTGAGACGGGGGAATGATGCCGACAAAAGCCGAACATCTACTGGTTCATCACATCCGGGCGACGCTGAAGGATGCTTGGGCCTCTTGTTTCGCGATGATTGGTCAGCTCGAAAACCAAGCATACAAATCGGTCGAGGAACTCGACGAGACGGATTCTACGTACGACTTGGCCGAGGTCACGTTCGTGTACAACGTGGAGAAATGCTTCCGCGAAATCGGAATGCTCGCCGAGCGGTTAGGATTGCCTCAGACGAAGGCCGACCTAGTCGAGCGGCGTAAAGGCATAAAGCGCATGACGGGTTCCGGGTTGATTGAGATGCTTGAGGACTTCTATTCGCCGATCATGATCGAGTTGAATGCGACGTTCGAGGCAATGGCGGTGATGGTCGACGGTAGCGCAACGACCGGAATGACAATGCTGGAATCGATCTTGCGGAACACGAGTGGCATCATCTCCGAACAAGACATATGCCCGGAGAAGGAGTCGGATGTTGATGGGGCTATCGGGAAGATCGTGCGCTACGCGTTCCCGGATTTCGTCAACAAACCGGAGATCGATAAGGCGATCACTAAATACAAGCCCGATTTCGGCGTAAAGTCGCTGGGCGCGCTCGTCGAATACAAGTTCGCTATCGACGAGGCAGCCGTTAAGATCGCCTTGGAGGGCCTCTCCGCAGATGTGATCAACTATGCGGGGGATGCGAACTGGGGGAAATTCTATGGCGTAATCTACACGACCCAGCCGGTCCTTCACACCGGCGTGATTCAAGAGCACTTCAAATCATCGCTCAAGGAGGGCGATCGTTGGACGCTCATCTTCGTCAATGGACCAGGGCGACAAGGCCCTCGGATGAAGGACGAGAAGAAGGCCGAAACTCTTAAAGAGATCCAGAAGCGCGACGCCGAAGCCAAGGACGAAGCTGCGCCGACAAAACGCCCGTCACAGCATCGCGAAGTTCGACCCGCAGCGCCTTTGGGAACGTAGAGGCATCGGGTGCCGACCGCAGGCATCCGACATCTCGGCCGGCGCCTCCAAACTTAAGTACCGCGACGATCCTCGCGCATAGGGCTGATGAGGACGGTCAAGGAACGCGCTGTGGCCATCCGTAGGAGGATGCCCCAGACCCTCAGGGTTTTGAAGCTTCAGTTCGCAGCCGAAGCTTCGTGAACTGTTTTGGATATCTATCAGGACACCAATTTTTCATGTAAGCCTTTATATTTCATACGAAAATTTTTGAATCAAAACGAAACTGCCTGTAACTGTCTCTAGAAACACTTGTGGGGAAAGGCTTTTTTTGCATCTCAATCGCTCAAAGGAGATTGCGATGCAGGAACTAACGGAACTGTCGAAGACACTGGGGGGCCTTCCCATCTGGGTCGTTGTTGGAATTGTGGTGCTCTCGGGCTTCGCGTTGGCTGCCTTCGCGATCCACGCGGTGCTGACCGTCACGAAGGATCGCCACTGATGGCCATGCAGCCATGGGTTCGCTTGCCGGTCGGCTGGATCGAAAGCGGCGGCCTCACAAAGTTGACATGGGGCAAGGACGGCCTCGGGTCCAAAAACGTTGCCGGACTTATGGTGCTGATGGCCATTGCCCATCATGCCGACAGCGATACCGGTGTCGCGACAATAACTTATGATCAGCTCGAAGCCGCTACGGGCCTGAGCCGGTCCAAGGTTTCGAACGGTTTGGATGCGCTGCAAGAGCTCGGAGTGATCGTACGTGCTCCGCGGGGTCGGAGTACGTACGGACTGGTAGGCTACGAGATAAATCCTTGGGGCCGCCTTCCGGCGAAGCGGATGTACAAGGGCGACGAGATCGTCGCATTTAAAGAGTTCAAGCTGCGAGCTCCGATCGAGCTCAATGCACTGAAGATCTACTATCTAATTACCGCAAGGCGGGATTGGGTTACGAACATCGCTTTCATCAGTTGGGACAAGATTGTCGAGTACACAGGCATCAGGCGCGAGCGCATCAAATCCGCTCTCAGCTTCCTGGTCGTCAACGAATTGATCCAAAGCGAGCAGCATCGAACCAACAAGAGTGCGACTGGCGTCTTCACCGGCTACCGCCTCGTCGGAATCGATCCTTATCGACACGCGGGCACGACCGGGCGCAGCGACGAGGAGATCAATTGGCTAGTTGCCCAGCAGCTGTCGTCTGCAAATGGAGAAGACGGCCTGATGTAGGACTTCGCTCGAGGAGCCTATTCTGCAGCAAGGCCGTCTCTGGGCTCTAAGGAGAGCTGCTGCAGTGAGGATGTCCGCGCCGTCAGGAGGCGAGCATTTTCTGAATGCTATCGCGCTGCATCGAGCGGGGTGTTAGCCGCGGCGTCAGCATCCGGCCGCTTCCGCACAAATTAGGCGTCCAGTGACCGATGACGAGCGATGTGAGGATATTTTTTGCGCGAGGGACCAGGCTTGTTCAGAGCTTGATCGAGGCAGCCATGCGCTCGACCCGTGCTGGCGCACGCACGACCGTTTTCGATATCGCCTTTCGCGACCATTCATTCATCGTCCGAAAGTTGTAGCGAATTTCCCGCATTTTTTGGGCCGCCGGCCAAGATCGTGCTCGCTGCGATCTGCCCAATATGTATGCTGAAAGGGCGGCGGCCGACATTGCCCTCCGCAACTACAATCACAAGCTGCAGATCCGCGTTTTCAGAATGGCAAGCCAGAACACCGATCGACTCGAGAAACTGTACGAAGGATTGCGCGAGCGGTTGCTCGACATGTCTCTCCGAAACCCTTTGCTCAGCTACAAGCACCGTCCAGCGTCGAAGAAGCAGCTCCAAATCGTCGACGAGGTTCCGGAGAGCGTCTACGGCCTGCTTACAGGCGGCACAAGCCTCGAAATCCTGCCCCTACCGGAACCGGATGATATCCCGCAGGATGAACGGGAAGAGGATTTCGTCGCGGCGCTGGAGCACGCCAAGGTCTCGGACCTCGAATACCTCACCAGGATCGAGGCCCTCGAAAGCCAGGGCCGGGACGATGAGATCGAATTGGCGCGCGCCGAGCGCGATTTGCGCGACAAGGTCCGGCAACAACTTGGCCTTCCTCTCCGCCCGACGAAAAGCACGATCAATCCTTCGGAACACGCCAAATCATTGGGGATCGATCCGTCGATCGAGCTGCACCCGACAGCGGCCAAGGATTCCCATTCCGACAAGAAGCTCCAATCCCTCAAATGGCCGGAGAATCTTGAAAGCGTTCTGGAACGCATTGCCGACGATGCCCGACTGGCCGAGCAGGAGACCGGGCTCTCCACGCTCTTCATGGTCTTCGGCTTCCTGGAGTGGTGCGAGAAGGAGGGCAGCAAGAAGCTCTTCGCGCCCCTCATGCTGCTCCCGGTCAAGCTAGAGAAGCGGAAAGGCGCCAGGGGCAAAATCATCTTTTCGCTTTCCGCGATGGCGGAGTCGGCGGAGTCCAATCTCAGCCTTCAAACCAAGGTCCAAAGGGAGTTCGCACGGCAAATCCCCGACCTCGAAACCAGCGAGGATGAAGCCGGCTCGGTCGAGGCCTATTTCGCAAAGGTCTCGGAAGCGATCGAGGGGCTGAAGGGCTGGCACGTCCGGCGCTGGCTGACGCTGGGGCATTTCGCCTTTGGACGCTTCGCGATGTACGCGGATCTGGCGCCGGGCAATTGGGCCTCTCATCCCGTCACGGACTCGTTGGTCGGCTCGATTGTCAGCGGCACCGAACTTTCCGGCGATGCGGGAAGCTCACTGTTCACGCCGCCAGAGGACTATCCGATCGACGAGCCGGAAATCGAAAAGCTGGCTCCGATCCTGATCCACGACGCCGATGCCTCCCAGCACAGCGCCCTCGTCGATGCGATGAAGTCGAAGAACCTGGTGATCCAGGGTCCGCCCGGAACGGGAAAATCGCAGACGATCACCAACATCATCGCGAACGTCCTGGCGGCCGATAAGACCGTCCTTTTCCTAGCCGAGAAGCAGGCGGCGCTGGAGGTGGTGAAGCGGCGCCTGGTCAAGGCCGGCCTCGGTGACTTCTGCCTGGAGTTGCATTCCGAAAAGGCGACGCCTCGCCTCGTCGTCGAGAGCCTCAAACAACGCATGACGCTCGGCCTCGGCCGCAAAGGCGCCGCCAACACATCATGGGATCCCACCTGGGGGGAAAACCGCCAGGAAATCGCCTCCTATGTGAATGCGCTCCATGCACCCGAGGAAGATGGCCAAACCCCGTTCAATCTGATCTGGCGATCCTTACGCGCTCGCAGTCAGATTGGCCCGGCCATCCACGAGATGCGTTCGATAGCGCTCCCCGACACTCTGCTCGTCGGCGGCCACGCATTCGAAGCGGCGCAGGGCTCGATTTCGCTCTACGGCGATCTAGCAACGCGCTTTGCAGCAACCTACTCGCTGCCGCAGCTATCGCCTTGGTCCCGGCTGACCTTCCACCAGGATCGCCGCCCGAACACGGCGATCCTGGTGGAGGATCTCGCGCATCTGAAGCGCGTGGCCGACGATGTCGCCGCAACGGCCGCACAGGTTAAGGCGCTGGGGCCAACTAGCTTCGAGGACCTCGCACGGCTCGTGGCGCTCAACGAGCTTCTGGGCCACGATGTGCCGGACGACGCCTTGATCGACGCGGTGCGCAATCTGGAGCCGGCTGCTGTCGCCGATCTCATTGCCATCCAGCAGCAGCGCTGGAATCTGGAAGCGCAGCTCGCTGGTCGCGAGTGGTCCGCCGACATCACAGCCCATGAGACGACGCAGATTCTCTCTCTGGAAGCCGTTGCCGACATCGCGGAACTCGACGCTATGGCGCCTGGCGAGCTTTTCGACTGGGCAGCCAAGCATGCGACCGCGGCAGACGCGATTTGCAAGGCATTCGACAAGCTTGCGCCGGCAATCGAAATCCTCGGCGACCCGGAAAGCATGCCCTCCAGTTCGCCGCTGGCGATCATGCTCGCCGCCAAGACCGCAAGCATGCTCGACCAAGGTACAAGAGGCTGGTTCGCCTGGCTTGCGAGCACACCCGCCGGAGCCCTGCTCGCTGCCGCGACCGAATGGTCGGATGTCATGGCCGAGGAAGCCCGCTGGCGCGGCCGCTTTCCGGCACGCATGGGCGCATGGCCCACGCGCGACGAGTTGCTGACGGCCGCGGATATCGCCGCCAAGGGATCCTTTGGGCGGCTCTTCGGCTCGCTGACCGGCGACAGCAAAATCCTGGCGGCGATCCTGCAAAGGCTGGGAATTACACCGGGCGTCCGAGTGCCACCCGAGGACCTCAGAGGCCTCGGACAACACGTCCAGGCCATCTCGGCCTTCCTCAATAATCGCAAGCACCAGCAGCTTTTCGGTTCCCTCTGGGATGGGCTTGAAACCCCGGTCGAGCGGATTGCCTCTGTCGATGAAGGCCGGACATCCGCCCTTGCCAAAGTCGAGGAAGCCCCCGGCGGCAAGGCGATCGCCGAGCGTGTCCGCAGTCTCGATGCCGCCGGCCTGATGGCGCTCGGTCAGGAGTTCGAACGCTGCCGAGCCGCGGTCTCCGAAATCGGCGACCATAAGAACCTGCTCGATGAGCAATCCGTCGCCGACAAGATCGTGTCGCTCAGAACTTCCAAGATTTCGGCTACGACAATCCTGGCACTGGATCCTAACCGGAAGCTGGAACGGTTCGACCGCAGCCTCGAGGAATTGGCTGCCGCCGTGCAGTTGCGGTCTCAGCTGCGCGATGTCGAGGCACGCCTCGCGGCACATCCTCTTAAGGACAAAGCCGATCAGCTGATCTCAAACGCCGATGGGATCGAACTGACCCAACAGGCGTTGACCTGGATCGAATCCGTCCGATCGAACGTGGCGACCTCCCCCGGCGTGGAAGCACTGACATCGATCGGCGCAGCCAAGATCCGGCATGAACTCCGATTGGCGGCACCTCAACTTGGCAGCGGGTTGGAGAAGCTCAAGGAGCGAACTGCCGACTTGGCGACGAACCACGGCGTTGCCGGGCTCGTCACGACAATTCCTGAGGGTCTCATTGACCAGCTTCAAACCCTGATCCCCCGCCGGGACGAGCTGAGCGATTACCTCGCCCTGCACGACCAGCGCCTGGATCTTGCGCGAGGTGGACTGGATCCCCTGCTGACCAAAGCCGAGGAGCTGGACGTGGCGCCAGCCCAGCTCGGCGAGCTGTTCTCGGGGCTCGTCGCCCAGAAGCGGGCTGACACGGCCAAGCAGGCGAGCGCTGCCCTCAATCGGGCCGCGGGTTATCGCATCGAAGCGCGCCGCGAGAACTTTGCGGAGCGGGACCGGCGCAAGCTCGACGCCGACCGACAGCGCGTCAAAGACAACCTCCTCGTTCGCATGCCGCCGGCGGGCAACCGCTATGGAAGCCGGAAGACGTGGACCGAGATGGAATTGCTGAGCAACGAGTTCGGCAAGGAGAAGAGGTTCGTGCCCGTCCGTGACGCCATGCAGCGCGCGGGACGGGCTGTTCAGGCACTGGCACCGTGCTTTATGATGTCGCCGCTCTCGCTGGCGAAGTTTCTGCCGGCTCGTGGACTGAGTTTCGATGTCCTGGTCATCGACGAGGCATCCCAGATGCGCCCGGAGGATGCCCTAGGCGGTCTTCTTCGGGCCAAGCAGCTCATCGTGGTCGGCGATCAGAAGCAGCTGCCGCCTACCGACTTTTTCTCAAGGTCCGGCGAGCCCGTCCCCGTCGCCGACGATGAGGGTGACTTCGAGGACCTCGACGACGAGTCCATCCTGGAAGCCTGTCAGAAAACGTTTCGGGAAACCCGCCTGCTGCGCTGGCACTATCGCAGCCGTTGCGAAAGCCTGATCAGCTTCTCCAACCGCGAGTTCTACAAGAGCGAGCTGATCTCCTTCCCAATGGCGAAGCCGGGGTCCTTCTCGGTCGACCTCATCCGCGTGAACGGCCAGTACCAGGCGCGTCGCAACCAGGCCGAGGCGCTGGCCATCTCGGAGGAGGCCATCCTCTTCATGCGACATCATGCCGAGGATCCGGTCGAGACCATCCCAACCCTCGGCATCGTCGCGGTCAACAGCGACCAGCGCGACCTGATCTTCGAAGAAATCCGTAGGCTCGGCGCCGACGACCCATTCGTCGAGCTCTATCGCGAGAAGGTCGCTGAACGCGGCGAACAGCTCTTCGTCAAGAACCTGGAGAACGTTCAGGGCGATGAGCGCGACTTCATCCTGATCTCGATGACATACGGCCCCAAGCCGGGCGCCGTGGTCGTGGCGCAGCGCTTTGGCCCCATCAACGGAAAGCAGGGCCATCGCCGGTTGAATGTCCTCTTCAGCCGCGCACGGACGCGCATCGGGCTTTTCACCTCCTTCGGCTCCGCCGACATCAAACCTCAGGAGACGAGTTCTGAGGGCGTGCACATTCTCAAGCGCTACCTGGAATACGCTGAAACACGCGGCCAGACTGCAGGCAGAACGCTAGGTCCAAATCCGGATTCCGACTTCGAGGTGGAGGTCGCCGATCGCTTGCGAGCGAAGGGCTTCGAGGTTGACTACCAGATCGGCGTTTCCGGTTTCAAAATCGATCTGGGAATCCGGCACCCGGATCATCCCGAGCGATATCTCGCGGGCGTCGAGTGCGATGGAGCGGCCTATCACTCCAGCAAGAGCGCCCGTGATCGCGATCGCCTGCGTGAAGAGGTTCTCTCGGGTCTCGGATGGCGCCTGCTTCGGGTGTGGTCGACCGATTGGTTCGACAATGCAGACCTTCAGACCCAGCGCCTCGTCGACCGTCTCGAGGAACTGCGCCGGGCTCCGGTCGTGCACGACGATGGCTACCGCTTTTCAGCGCTGCAGGATCCGGCGGCAACGCCGCACCCATTCGCCTCGGAACGGGATGCCCCCGACAGCCCCACGGAGATGGCCGCATCCGAGCCCGAGCTTGCCGTGACCGAGGGAGCTCCATCCGAACCGCCGGTCGAGAAGCCGTCTGTTCTTGCTGGAAGCGGAAAGTTGAACGTGGTCGAACTCCACGCTGCCCTGCGTGAGTTCCGCGAGACCGTCATCGCCGTCCAGACGCAGGATTGGGAGCTTCAGCGATCCATTCTTCGCGAAGGAATGATCGAATCAATCGTCTCGACCAGGCTGGATGATCCCGAGGATTGGTATCGGAAGATCCCACCTTTTCAGCGGCAATCGACCAATCCTGCGGAGCGGAAGCACTATCTGGACGCCATCTGCGAGATAGTCTCGCGACTCGATACAGAAACCCGTCCCGCCAAGCCGCAGCCCGAGTTTTCGCTGACGGCGCCACCCGCGTTCAGCCCTCCGCAGCAGGGACTGTTGTTTGGGGCCGGGAGGCCGATTGTGGTGACGCCTGGCGTCTACAGGACCGCCGACCTCTCAGAAAGCGGTGTCAAACCCGTTGCCACCCGGTTCTATGATCACGGCTACCTACCTGAGTTGAGCCGGATGATTGCTCACGTTGTGGCTACCGAAGGACCACTTTACGTCGACCAGCTGGTGACTCGAATCGCGCGCGCTCACGGGTACCAGCGCAATGGTCCAGCGATCGTCGAAAGGGTAACACGCGCTATCGACAAGCGCTTCCCGCGCACAAAAGACGACGATCGCGAGCTTATCTGGCCCGCCGGAACCGTCGCGACGTCGATACAGGCCTTCCGCAGACCTACAAACAACGAGCGCGATCACAGCGACATTCCATTGGTCGAGTTGGCGAGCCTGGCACTGCCGCATCTGCGGGCGGGCAGAATGTCCGATGAAGACATTCTGGAGCACATGCGAGACCGTTTCGGCCTCGCCCGACTTCGAGAAGCGACGCGCATCCGATTCGTTGCGGCTATCGGGGTCGCGCGCGCGTCGCTGGAGGCACCCTCCTAAGTTAAGTGCCGTGCTCTCGATGAGCTTTGCAACCGTCGCTGAGGATCGACGTGCCGCGCCCGCGCCTGAAGACGATGCCGTATCGGCTGCTCTCGAAACAGAGAAGCGTCTCCGAGATGAAGCACGCCGCTAAAGGCTGAAAGTCGTTCAATCGGAAAACCAGGCTGCCGCGTCGCCAGCGATCGCCGACGGCAAGAAGTCGATCGAGCCGCACTAGCCCGTCAGCAGACCTCTCGTTGGCCACGGATTGGGAGCAGATCGCACCTGCAGCAGAGATCGCCGCGATAATTGCCCCAAAGGATCTCTGGAGCGCTGGCTGCATCTGAGGCTAAGCGGCGATCGCAGCGCCAGTGATCGCCGAGACGAAAAGGTCGCGGTCGCAGTTGCCGCCGGAGGCCAAAACCAGTGCCGTTCGCCCAGCTAGAATGTTCGGCTCCGCAAGCAGCGCCGCCAGGCCAACAGCCCCGCCTGGCTCAAGGACAATGCGGAATTCATCATAAGCGAACCGCATCGCTGCCAGGACGTCGGCGTCGCTGGCGACTAACGCCTTTTGAACCGAATGCCTGATGATCGCGAACGGTAGCAGGACTGGGGTAGGAGCGAGTAGCGCGTCGCAGATGGAACCACTGAGGCGCTCATTCGTCTCGCGCTTGCCGGATGCCACCGATCGTCTCACGTCGTCGAATTCGGCCGGTTCAGCAATCCATACGAAGATGATACGGTCATCCAGAAACTCGACACGATCAATCAACTCTGTCGAGTGACAGTTCTGATCCACGGTGGGCTCCCGAGTTGGAGTGCGCCCCTTGAGGGGGACAGCGTGATGGTAAGCAATTGACCTGGGAGCCGGGCTTTCGAAGGATGAAAGCCCATGGTTCGACATCGTTCCCACAGCATCGAATTCAAACGCCAGGTCGCCCAGGATTACCTGGCGGGCGAGACGCTCCACAGCCTCGCTCGACGACATGATCTGTCGCGCAACCTGATCCGCATCTGGGTCCAGAAGTTCGAAGCCGGCGCCTTCGACGACGAGGCGGCCGCTGCCGATACGATTGAAGCTTACGAGGCGCGCATCGCCGCGCTGGAGCGGCTCGTGGGCAGACAGGCTCTGGAGATCGAGTTCCTAAAGGGGGCTCTGAAGCACGGACCTCGGCCCAGAAGCGCGATTACGTCCGTCGTCACCGGCCCCGCGGCATCTCCGTCGCAGAAGGATGCCGGCTGATGGGGATCGTACGCTCGACCTACTACGATAAGCCGGCCGCCAACGTCGACGACACCGCGCTCGCCGAGACGATGGTCACGATCTCCGAGAGCTTCGAAGCCTATGGCTATCGCCGGATGCAGGCGGAGCTGCGTCACCGCGGTTTCGCCGTGAACCACAAGAAGATCCGGCGCCTGATGCGGGACCATGATCTTCAACCACGTCGGCGCCGGCGCTATGTCGCCACCACCGATGGCGATCATGAACTGCCGATCTTCCCGAATTTGGCCAAGAACATGACTCCGGACAGACCAAACCAGCTCTGGGTGGCCGACATCACCTATGTCGCGATCACCGCGGGCTTCGTCTACGTTGCCGTCATCCTCGACGCTTGGTCGCGCAAGGTCGTCGGCTATGCCATCGGTCGCTCGATCGACGTCAGGCTGACGCTGGCCGCCCTGCGCTCCGCCATTGAAAAGCGAAGGCCGCCACCCGGTTGCGTCCATCACACGGACCGGGGCGCGCAATACGCGGCTGGACGCTACCGGCAGGCCCTCGCCGAACATAGTCTCGTCGGATCGATGGGGCGCCGCGGCAATCCCTACGATAACGCCAAAGCCGAGAGCTTCATGAAAACACTCAAGGTCGAGGCTGTCTATCCGATGGCCTACGAGACCTTCGAGGACGTCGCTACCGATCTTCCACGCTTCATCGATCAGGTCTACAACGCCAGCCGACTGCACTCCGCACTCGGCTATCTCAGCCCGCAGCAGTTCGAGGATCAACACGCCCGGCTCACGGTCGAATCCGCAGCCTGATCCTGTCTACCCGCAAGGGCGCACTCCAAGTTTTGGGCCACTGCTGGAGATTTGGGCTCGTGACAAGGATGCGCACATCGTCCGCTATCCGGCGAACTGGCAGCACGGCAAACGATCCGAGATCGAACGTAATCAGTTTATGCTCCGAGACAGCCGTCCGGAGGCTATCCTCGTGTTTCCCGGAGGAAGAAGCGTGGATCAAATAGTGACCGACGCTCGCCTGTTCGCCGTGCCGATCATCTTTGCTGGCGAGGCTGGCTTAGAAGGGCTGGAGACCTTGAAATGCCTGGAGTGCAGCGGCTGAAGAACGACCGACTAGCGATGCGCAGCCTCGCATTCCAACCTTCGAATGCGAGGCACGGCAACATCAGATTGTGCGGGTCAGGCATCGCGTTCGCTAGGAATTCCATGCACAGGAGCCCGAGCGGCTAGCTCATAAAACCTGACCGGACCGTGGCGGACGGGGTCGACATTGACGGAATGGCTCGTCGGCAAGTCTTTGCCATCGCTTGTCGAGCCTTTCCACTGGCGATCCATCTCCTCGTGGTTCCAGGCGGGTTTTACATTCCGAACTTGCCGGATGGTGACCTTGCCCGATCGGAGGAGTTCCGTGGCACTCGTCGATAGCGTCAGATTTGTAAGCTCTCCTGGCACCGAGCAGAGCAAGCCGCGGTTCAACAATGAGACGGTGATCTCGACGTCAACCAACACGCGCTCCGTGCGATGGCTACCGCAAAACAGCGAGAAGCACCGCTTGCCGCTTTTCGGAGCCGATGCCGGTACGAGCGCAACCGGAAGCCAGGCTGTTGGAGGGCCGATCTCCGTTGAGCTCGCGACGATGTCGTCTGTTGGCCGTGAGCAGGCAACGCTTCCGATAGAGAGGAAGGTACGCCGTATTCTCGCGGGCAGCTTTGCGATCGTGAGTTTGAGCGCATCCCGATCGTCGCGTTCGTGCTCTTGTTCATCGAAGTCGATGTGATGCATTTCTCACCCAATGTTCCGATGTCCTAGGGGATATCCGCTAAGTGAAGCGTCGCGAATCGCCCTGCTTTTATGTCACGATGCATATCGTAATCCTCTGTACTCCATTCTCAATTACAAATAATTATTTCGAGGTGGGTGGGCTGACGTGAACGATTTATCGAATTCGGGTGGAGTTGCTGCGCGGAGGGGATTCAAATTTCAGGATCACGTCGCGGCGCTTTATGTACTGATGATGCTCGAAGATCGTCGAATCGAGCAGATCGAGTGCGAGACCAGCGACGATATCACGATGGTTTGGCTCGTTGATGGAGAGCGCTTCATTGAATACGTTCAGGTCAAGAGCAATGATGTGGATCGTTGGACCTGGAGCTTGCTCACCAATCGGGATATTGCGGCTAGCCCGACTTCCATTGTCGAGAAGTCGCTCCTCTGCGAACAGGGGCCGACAGCGGGTCGTTTCCGCATAGTCACACGAAATGGCGTACGCGCCGATCTGGCGCCATTGACGGTTCCGCTTGAGAAGCGCGGTCCGAGCGATCTGGACGACATCGCCGCTAGGCTGACCAAGAAGTACCCCACGGTGTCGGGGCGCGGCTCTGATCTGGGGTATTGGGCAAGGAACGCATTCTGGGAGCCGCTGTCCACAGAGGACGATCTCCGAAACAGGAACCTCTGGAACGTTTCGCGCCTTTGCGAAGGCGATGGCTTTTCTGCTCGCACCGATCAAATCCGCGAGCTTTATCGGGCTGTGTTGGAATTGGTGGAGGTCGCCGCGTTAGCAGACAGGCGGGTACCCGCCGACAAGACGCTTACCCGCGAGTGGATGCGGCAATGGTGGCGGGATCGACTTCGGCATCTTGCTTCAGCTAGGCCGGGCTCTGCATTGCCCTACCGTGTGTCGACACCCAATTTCCTGGTGAAGTTCCACGAGTTCAGCGATCCGAACAAACCTCGTGCCACGACAGGCTACGACGCTCAATACGAACGGAAGAAGTGGCGATCAACGCAGCTCGCCAATTACTTGGTCAAGTGGGTACCGGAGCTCGTCCTGAAGGCCAGCGAGATCGCTCAGACCAACCATCTCACGCTCGCCGAGAAAACCAGCCAAAGCCTTAGTAAACTGCGCGAGCTTCGTCATCACGGCATTGAAAGGCTGCTTGTAGAGACGCTGCTCCACGCGATATTGCGCTACTTCTTTGATAGCGAGCCGATCGCCTGCAAACTGTTTTACCGTACGGCGGCGGCCTCGGGTGTCGTGAACAATGCGCACATCGTGCAGCATCATGAAGGTGACCAGATTTGGCTGGGCCGTTCGCATGTCTTCCGCGGGTCTAACGTCGACGCGCTCATCGCATCAGCGTGCGAGGAGCTGGAGGACGCCCTGGCGACGCCTCTCCTTCAGGCAGAGCGCGAGATCATTCTAGAGCTGCGTCAGCCTGAGTACCTGCGCAAGGACGACGTTGAGGAGGCGCTGGCGGATGGTGCGCCGATCGACCGCTTCCTCGAGATCCTTCGCTTTGCGATCCTGATCGTCTACGACAGCGAGGTGTTGGGGGGCGGTCACTGTGATGATTATCGCACCCGGCTTGTCGCCGAGCTCACCCAGTTCGCGAACTCCTACCATTCGCAGCTCCCGGCGAGCGTAGACGAAATCCAGATTCACCTTTTCCTCGTGCCGGTCGAGTCGCTCGACCAGCTGAAGCAAGATTTTGAAGTCGCGGCGAATCTGACATGAGCTACGATCGCATTAGGGCCGAACTCGATCATCCCGAGTTCGGCGCCGGCCAAATGTTCGCGGCCCTACAGGGCGTCGCGAAGCTGGTGAACAATCCTGCCACGCTGGGTCTCGGTCGCGATCTTGTCATCCGGCTCCTGTCGAAGGCCCAACTCTGCGGGGATTTCGAACGTAAGGTCCTGATATCGCTTGTCCGCACCGTAGGGCTGTTTCCCTACATGAAGGAGCAGCTCGCTGCGGCCGAGGACGATGATGTGCTGGCCTACCAGTTCCACTACATGAAGGAGCTGGATGTGGTTTTCCATGGCCTGCAGGCTCGAATCTACAATCTCCTGCAAGCAGGTTCGAACGTCGTGCTGAGCGCCGCGACGAGCGCGGGCAAGAGCCTCTTGATCGATGCAATGATTGCGTCGGGCAAGTTTCGGAAAGTCGTCATCATCCTTCCGACGCTGGCCTTAATCGACGAGACGCGTCGTCGGCTCACGGGTCGGTTCGGGGGGCAACGTCAGATCATTACCCAACCGTCACAACAGGCGGCGCCCGGCTCGCGATCCGTCTACGTGCTGACGCAGGAGCGCGCCCGCAAGCGCGACGACCTGGATGACGTCGAATTCTTCGTGATCGATGAGTTCTATAAGCTCGATATCCGCAAGGGTGACGATGGCGACGCACGCCGCGCGATCGAACTGAACCTTTGCTTTCACAAGCTGGCGTCAAAGGGCGCGCAGTTCTACCTGCTTGGGCCGAACATCCATGCGATCCAGGGGCTCGACCGGCATGAGGTGCACTTCATCCCTTCGGGTTTCTCGACTGTCGCGGTGGATATCGTCCACCATGACATGTCGAACTCGAAGCCTGAGCGATTGAACAGGCTCGTGGAGATCCTGCAAGCGAGCACAGGGCCGACGCTGATCTATTGCCAAGCGCCGGGCTCGGCGGCATCAATCGCCGAGCATCTGATCGGGAACAGCGTGGTCGATCCGCCCGTCGCGGCAGTCCCTATCGCCGATTGGCTTTCCGAGAACTTTCATCCCGAATGGATCGCGGCGAAGGCGGTGCGGGCAGGCATCGGTATCCACCATGGATCGTTGCCCCGGTCGGTTCAGCAATTGATGGTCAGGCTTTTCAATGAAGGTGCGATCAAGGTTCTCGTCTGTACTTCGACATTGATCGAGGGCGTTAACACGGCCGCGGAGACGGTGGTCATTTTCGATCGCCGCAAGCGAAAGCTCTTCGATTTCTTCACCTACAAGAACATCCAAGGACGCGCCGGGCGCATGGGGCGCTACTTCATCGGCAAGGTACACGTGCTGGAGAAGCCGCCGGCGGAAGAGCCCTTCGTAGTTGAGTACGAGATCGGCCGACAGGACGACGAAACGCCGATGGAGCTAATCCTTCAGCTACCGGAGGAAGATCTCACGCCAGATTCCTCTGAGCGCATCAAGGATGAACTTGCTCGAAGTCTCCTTGACGAAGAGACGATCCGGGCGAACGCCTCCGTCTCTGTGGAGATCCAAAACGACATCGCCCGGGAGATTGAACAACAGCTACGCGCGGGGTCGGATCTGTATCGTTGGAGTGGCTTAGGATGCTCTCACCCCCAACTCGCCGCGGCGTGTGAGTTCATCGTCGGGCATATACGCGGCCCGAGGGGCCTGGCCGATCATCGGGTCTTTTCCGGATCGCAGCTGGCGTTCAAGCTCCGCAAGCTCGAGTACGAGGGCTTTAAGGCCTTCCTCGACGACTTTGTCGACGAGGACTACGCGGGCAGTACGCTGAGCTCACGGATCGACGTGGTTCTGAATTTCATCCGCCGAGTGGTCTGCTACCAGTTCTCGCAGGATCTGATGGTGATTGACCGCATACAGCGAGACGTCGCCCGCAAGGTTGGCGTCCAGCCGGGGAGCTACGGCCTCTATGCGGAGCACGCCGAGAATCTTTTTATGCCCGGCTCGCTGACCGCGTTGGAGGAATATGGCCTGCCGCTCCAAATCGTACGAAAAATCGGAGACGCGCTCGCGCCTTATGAGGACTTCGACGGCGTCTTGGCGCGTTTGAAGCGGCTTGACGGCCGCGAACTCGACCTGACGAATTTCGAGCGGGACTGGTTGGCCGACACGCAGGCCGCGATTTGACGCGGCCGGGTTGACGGTCAAATCCCCGCCTGGACAGAACCTGCCCGGGCGGGCTTCATCGCGGCTAGTCGACGGTGCTGCTTTCCCACGTTGCGTGACTTACCGCTGGCAAGCGCTCCAGCCGTTCGACAACATGGTCCAGCTCCTTCCGTTCGATGGCAGTGCTGATCAACTTGGCGATCACCTCGACGGTGTCCTCACCGCGCTCGATCGTCGTGACGTCGCTGACCGGATATTGGGCGGCCTCTAGGTAATCGATGAGGGTGTCACGCGTGGCAGCCAGGGATCCTGGCTGGGTCGTGACGACAACTTCGTAGGTCGCTTCCAGCGCGCGCTCGTTCAACGGGATCCTGTTGATCGCGTTGACCAGCGGCCTCAGCAGCGTGTTACCCGCAATTACGAAGATGCTGACGAGCGTGGCCTCAGCCACCATGTTGGCGCCTGCGCAGGCTCCTACGGCGGCGGAGCACCAAAGGGTGGCCGCGGTGTTGAGACCGCGAACGTTCATCCCTTCCTTCATGATCACGCCAGCGCCGAGGAAGCCGATATCCGCTGACGAGCTGGACGGTTTGCAGCGATATGATCGACCTTCACGGTTTTGGTCCGCAGTTGATCGCGGGCGCGTCAATGACACTGCAGTTAGCTGTAGGCGCCCTGCTCTGTGGATCGTTGTTTGGCTTCGCTCTGGCGATGGCGAAGGTTTCAAGCGTTACGATCCTGCGTGTTTTGGCGTACGGGATCGCAAATCTATTTAGGGGCTTGCCGGAGCTTCTCACGATATTGATCGTGTATTTCGGAGTGCAGCAGTTATTGAACAGCGCTTTCGATGGCAAGCTCGAAATTTCGGCGTTCACCGCCGGGCTCGTTTCGTTGTCGCTTGYTTTCGGTGCTTACTCCTCGGAGGTCTTTCGCGCGGCCTATGACGCCGTGCCGCCAGGGCAAATCGAAGCTGGTAAGGCGTTTGGTATGCCCGCCTGGCTGGTTATGCGACGCATCCATTTCCCGCAACTCATCAAAATTGCGATCCCGAGTTTGGGCAATCTTTGGCTCGTTCTTCTCAAGGATACGTCGCTTGTCGCCGTGATCGGTCTGGATGCTCGTCTCTGAAGATGCAGCGAATGCGGCCGTCTCACGGCGGGGCTGTCCCAAGATGGGCATTGGCCGCCTCCGTGATTGCAGCAGTAGATATTGAGGGCGAGCGGACGCCCGAATGGCGTGCTTTCTGGCCGAAAGGGGACTTTCCAGGTTCGCAACCAAACCTGGGTGCGATCTGTTTGAGGAACGAACATATTGCTCTGTTGGAGCCGATCATGCGCCGGTTCAGCACGTCGAGCTCACCCAGCAGATAGGCAGGGTGACTCACGTCGCCAGCCGAGAGCCCGTCATTATCACGCAACACCGCAAGCCACGCTTCGTTCTCATGAGCTTCGAAGGCTATGAGCGCTGGCGGACGCGCGGCGACACGCGGTCCGTCGGAATGCTCGAGACAATGCCTGAGGAACTCTTGGAGGAGGCCAAGGTCGAGTTAGCTCGATACGAACGCGAAGGCGCAAATTCGTGAGCTTCGACGACCTCACGACTGGCAATGCCACCGGGCTCCCATATCGACGGGCATGCAGCGCCAGTTGCTAACGTCGGCGCAACGCTGGAAAGCAGGCTGGGGCGAATCCCAACTTCTCGAGCCTGTCTGCCAATTTCGCGTGTTTCCATCCTGTGCGCATGTTGCCTCCTTCTTGTTGGGAGATGCATGGCAGGGTTAGGTTGGGCTGTAAGAAAAGCACCGCAAACGCCGTAAGAGGTGTGTGTCGCGGGCGCAACTTGCCGGGGGGCTGATGAACAAGACCAGGGGCGAGAAGATTTTTGATGCCGTGCTCGGCGGAGAGCGCGGCAGGGAAAAAGGCAACCTCGGCAATCTGCTTCTGTTTGCGATGGTCGCCGCCGGTATCGTCGCTCTCATCTACGTGCTTACGATGTGGCTGACGAAAGACTCGCCCATCAGCACCCTCGGTCAGACCGGCGACTACTTCGGCGGGATTTTGAACCCGATCCTGAGTTTCCTGGCCTTTATGGGGGTCCTTTATTCAATCCAACTTCAGCGGAATGACCTAGCAGAGAACGAAAAGCAGACGACGCGCCAGTTCGAGAACGCCGAACGACAGCGGTTTGAGACAACGTTCTTTCAAATGCTCACGGTGCACGACAGCATCGTGAACTCTCTCGATCTGATAAAAAATGGCGCTCCAACCTCCTCCGGCAGGGATTGCTTCAAGGCATATCATCAGAGGCTGCTGGGGCAATACAAGGCGGCGAAACAGGAAGGCCCCGATGATCCTGTGGCGAGGATCAAGGTCGCATATGCGGTGTTCTGGAAGGAAAACCGGCAGGATCTGGGCCACTACATGCGCTTCCTCTTCAATTTCATCCGTTATGTGGATGAAGCTGAAATACCGCGAATGGCTAGCGATAGCGTTGACCCGCGCACCAAATTCATCCGGGTGTTGAGATCGCAAATCTCCGACTACGAGCTGGCGATCCTCTTCTACAATTTCTTTTCTCCGTACGGCGAAAAGTTCCGTGAGCTGTCGGGTCGGTACGACCTCTTGGACAACATGCCGAAAGAGCTTGTGCTGTTTCAGGACCACCTAAAGTACCGGCAGGGCATGGGCAAGATCGATGATCTTCCGGCTCTTTGAGTGGGCTTACGCAGCAGCTGGGGGTGCCATGGCATTGTCACGGATCAAGGTCTCTGAGTTTGTAGACAAGCAGAACGTCGGTTCTGTGGGGCGTCTCCCTTGGTTTCATTCTACAAGTGGGATGAACCTCTTTGAAATCCTGAATGAGCGCAAGTTAACGGCGATGCCGTGTACGGTGTTCAAGGGAGATAAGCTGACATACTTCTTTGTCGGCCGGCCGGCTTTCAAATATCATGTGGATGGCGATCCGCCGGAATGGATGCTGCCGCTCGTGTTCGTTTTCGAGTTCAAAAAGCCACCGATGATAAAGAGGGTGTATCCGTTTGATTCAGGTGCGTTCAGCGCCAAAAGGATGCCTGATTATATCCAGACGTTTAGCCGGGAGCGATTTTTGCTCGGGACGTCTCTGAAAACCGTCGATAAGCTGATCTCTTATTATTTTGAGGATGAGAAAAGCTACATCGTGCGCGAGCCGAACAGCGAGAAGCAGCTGAAGCGGAAGCACGCCATCGATATGAGGCACGCGGAAGTGATGGCGCTTGCCCGGCTTTACAACGAGAATACGAGCACAGACCTAGACGATAGAGCGGCAACGGTCGAATTGCAGGTTGATCACGATATTGCGCTGGACGATGGGAATGTGATCGGCGTCATCGTGTGCCAGGAATGGCTGAGAACGCCCGAAGTTGAGAGGAAGCTGGCGAGGATCACAAAGAACATAATCACGTACAGCCTCTACCCCAATACGATGCAGGGCTATTTCGGCGTCATCAATGAAAAGGTGATGGGGCTGTATCAGAGTTTGGGCCGGATTCGATGAGCCTCAGAAGTATCCTCAAAATCGTTGGGGTGGCGAGATTCCATCCGAGTGCCGATTGTATTGGATTTACTCTGTTCGGCATGTCAGGCTCGAACCGTACGTTTGTGGCAGAGTGCAATGACGACCTGAATATTGGTCATTTTACTCAATTCGGCGGTTTCGACAGCTTTACTGTTGAGATCGATATACCTCGCGACTACCGGGGCCGAAGCTTCTCCATCGGCGATCCGATCCCGATCCCATTTTGGCTCGATGGCCAGCTCAAGTTCATGATGGGTGACACCAAGACCTACGGCCCCATGCCGCCTACCGCAGAGCCGGGCGGGGTAATGAACACTCTGGTTGCTCTGTTGAAGGACGCACGATCAGGCGAGCTGCGGAAGCGAACTCGGGAGAGGGCTGGCGACAGCCTGCGGCGGTCGCACCCCGACGTGTTCCGGCGAAAGCCGCAAGATACTCGCTATTGGGTCGCCCGGTTTGCGCTTGCGGCTTCCCAGTTGGACTTGGACAACAGCGAGGCTCCTGCCCTAGAACGGGAGCTAAACGCTCGGGCGGAAGACTGGCTCGGAGCCTTCCTAGTTCATACTGATTTCAGAAGGCTGTCCATTCTGCTGAGCGCTGGAGGCACCAGAATATTTTCACGAGTGCGGAAGCAGGAGATCGTGTTCTCCTTCTTCATGCACCGGCTGGTGAACCAGTCATTTGAGCAATGCGCTAGGTTTGCAGATGACCGGCTTGTCAAAAGCTTATTTCCGCGCGGGTTGATCAACTACCAAGAGAAGAACGGTTGGCCGAAGCGGCGGTACAACACGGCATATCCAGAGGAAGTGTATGAGCCTTTGGTTCGGATTATTGAGCAATCCTCAAAGCGAATGCAGTGGGAGGTCTGCGAGAGGGTCGCTTACCTCATGCTGGTAAACGGCGATCTGCCGATTTCCTTGCGCAGCGATATCCAAATGACACTGCATCATAATCAAGACTATCTCTTTCGGGAGGTGCCGTTCACTACAAAGGCCAATGAGAATTACGGCACCTTCGAGCTGCCGCCACGGCGGGGTGATAATATGACGCTAAATCATAACAATCGGGTTATGCTAGGGCTAAGTTCCTCTAATGCAGCAGCGATAATCGGCCTGATTTCCGGGCCAGATAGGCTGCGAATGAACTGGCCCAAGAAAGGAGAGATTGAAGAAGATCTTGTATATCTGTTGGCGCAAAAGATCGATTTAACCTTGAATAGGTAGATGATCTTACAATTATGCGGTAGGATGAAAATAAGGGGTGGAGCAGCGGCCATGCCTCCTCATGGGCGCCCAGTCGGCACGGCGTTCAAGCCAGAGCAGTCTGGCAACCCCGCTGGTCGCAAGTCCGTCCCCAGTATCGCCATTCACATCAAACGCATCCTCGAAGGCGACGAGCCAAGGCCAAACAGCGTCGTCGGGACGATTGCGACTGCCTCAGGAGAGGTCGCAAGCGGCTCGATGGAGTGATCTTCGCTGGCCTCCCTCCTATACGGAGATGCCCGAAGCCGACTGTTCAAATTTATCTATGAACAGCTCCAGACCGCGGCCAATGAGGCGGGGCGTTTCAATTCGCTTGTTCAGCGGCGGGCCGCCGCGCTCGACACCAAGCCATCGCCGATTAGCAATAGTCGTCGATCGAATCGAACAGCTCCTCCCCAACCAGTTCGCAGAAATGCTTCAGGGCGCCTTGCAGGGTAAAGAAAGTGGATTCGCTGTGACCTGAGACCCTGATCTTCCTCCAGATTTGAGTAGAGTCCGTCACTCACGGAGACGGACGATGCGCCCCTCACGATTCACGGAAGAGCAGATCATCGGGATGCTGAAGGAGCAGGAGGCTGGAGCTGCCACAGTGGATGTCTGCCGCAAGCACGGCATTTCCTCAGCGACATTCTACAAGTTCAAGGCGAAGTATGGCGGGATGGACGTGTCGGATGCGCGTCGGCTGAAGACCCTCGAGGATGAGAACGCCCGCCTCAAGAAGCTGCTGGCCGAACAGATGCTCGACAACGCGATCCTGAAGGATGTCGCCGCAAAAAAATGGTGACGCCCGATGCAAAGCGGAAGGCGGTGGCTCATGCCTGCACGGTGCATGCAGTGAGCCAGCGTCGGGCGTGCCTAGCCTTGACGATCGACCGCTCGACGGTGCGCTACACGAGCACCCGGCCGGACGATGCCCTGTTGCGCGAGGCGATGAAGGCCGTGGCAGGAGAGCGCCGGCGGTTCGGCTATCGCAGGATCCACATCATGCTGGACCGCCAGGGCATCGTGATGAACCAGAAGAAGCTGCGACGGCTCTATCGCGAGGAGAAGCTGCAGGTGCGCCGGCGCGGCGGCCGCAAACGGGCACTGGGCACGCGCAGGCCCATGCTCGTGCCTGATCGGGCCAATGCGCGCTGGAGCCTCGATTTTCTCTCCGACACGATCTCGGACGGTCGCCGCTTCAGGGTGCTCGCCATCGTCGACGACTATACGCGGGAGTGCCTGGCACTCGTCGCCGACACCTCGCTCTCGGGCCTGCGCGTGGCCCGCGAACTGGATGGCGTCATTCGCCTGCGCGGCCGGCCGGGGACGATCGTGTCCGACAACGGCACCGAATTCACCTCGATGGCGATCCTGCGCTGGTGCCAGGAGACCGGCGTCGAGTGGCACTACATCGCCCCCGGCAAGCCGACACAGAATGCCTTCGTCGAGAGCTTCAACGGACGCTTCCGGGACGAGTGCCTCAACGACACGCTGTTCTCGACACTCGTCGAGGCCCGCAGCGCCATCACCTCATGGAAGGAGGACTACAACCGACAAAGACCCCACTCGGCCCTCGGCAACATCACGCCCGCCGAGTTCGCTCTCAAATCCTCGCTGGAAAAACAGGCCGCCTGAGGCCAGAAATGAAACCTAGGACTCTCCCTCAGAACGGACGAGAAAAGGGTCTCAGGTCACTTTGATTCGTAGTGCAATTGTCGCGCAGGAAACCGTGTAGGCAGCGAGCCCGTAACCGACACATGGTTTGGAGGAATAATCCTACGCATTACGCCACTCCAATTTTGTCTTAAAAACTATGATAATTTCAAAGTTTGTCTCACTTTGAGTGAGAAAAATCAGCTCGCTTGGCGGTCGATTCGCGCGAACAAACCGAGACATTGTCGCAGTAACTCTGAGAATTGACAGCGGCGGCGGCCTTCATGCCAAGCCGGGGGAGGTCTCGCTCGCCCATCACGGCGTGCTCTTCCTCGACGAGCTGCCCGAGTTCCAGCCGCAGGTGCTGGATGCTTTGCGTCAGCCGATGGAGACCGGCGATGTTCTGATCTCTCGCGCCAATCACCGGGTCACCTATCCCGCCAGATTCCAGCTCGTGGCGGCGATGAACCCGTGTCGCTGCGGCAAGGCGACGGAGCCCGGTTTCGCCTGCCGCCGCCAGCCGAACGAGCGTTGCATGGCGCAGTATCAGACTCGGCTGTCCGGTCCGCTGCTCGACCGGATCGATATCGCCATCGATCTCCCCGCGGTCACCGCTGCCGACCTGATCCGGCCATCGACGGGAGAGGACTCCACCACCGTCGCCGCGAGAGTCGCAGCCGCCCGTCAGCGCCAGCGCGCGCGCTTCGAGGCGCTGGAACTGCCTCAGCGCGGCCTGGGCCACGTCAGCACCAATGCGGCCTGCCCTCCGCCGGTGCTGGAAGAGATCGCACGGCCCGATAATGCCGGGCTCGCCCTTTTGCGCGATGCCGCGGAGGCGATGCGCTTGACGGCGCGGGCCTATCATCGCGTGCTGAAAGTAGCCCGCACGCTCGCCGATCTCGACGGCGAGGCCAAGGTCGGGCGGCTGCATCTGGCGGAGGCGCTGTCCTATCGCTCGCGCGGTGGCGAGCTCGTTCAGGCGGCCTGATCGCGTGGCGCGTTTTCGAGCGCAGCAGATGGCTCGTCCGAAGACCGCGCAAGATGCGATGAGCTCGACGTATTCTTGATTAACCGATCCTGAAGGCCGAACGGCGAATCTGCGGGGTTCGCAGGCGCCTTTCTCAAGGGACGAGGGCTAGATCGAAGGGCATGGTTTCTTCGTTCTGGTCATGGCTCATCGTCGGAGGCGCCGCGCTCGCGCTATGCCTGCTGATTGCCCGGCTCCTGTTCCAGCGTGAACAGTTGCGGCGGCAGGTCGCCGCTTTGCTCCGCGATACCGAAAATCTCAACGACCGGCTTTGGACACTCGCCGATAGCGAGGAACGCTATCGCAGCCTGATCGAAGCCCAGGGCGACCTGATCGTCAGGCGCGACGGTGCGCGCATCGTCTATGCCAACCGGGCTTATGGGGCGCTGTTCGGCGCGAGCGAGGTCGATCTCGTCGGCAGCAAGATGCAGCTGCCGCAACTCGCCAGTCGGCCAGCGCAACTGCTCGAAGGCGGAGCCCGCAGTTTCGATGAGTGTCTGGCGACGTATGAGGGCGAGCGCTGGATTTCCTGGGTCGAGACGGCGGTTGCGGGACATGGCGGGAAGGCGCTCATCCAACGCGTCGGCCGCGACATCTCCGCGCGTATCGCCGGCGAGGACGCCCTGGTCGAGGCACGCGCCCGGGCCGAAGCCGCGAGCGAGGCGAAATCGCGCTTCCTCGCCACCGTCAGCCACGAGTTCCGCACGCCGCTCAACGGCATCCTGGGGATGGCTGACCTTCTCACCGATACCGGCCCCGATGCCGAGCAGGCGACCTATATTGCAGCGTTGCGGACCTCCGGCGAGGCCTTGCTCGCGCTGGTCGACGATATCCTGGATTTCGCCAAGGTCGAGGCCGGCAAGCTCGAATTGGTCGAGGAACCCTTCGACGTCGTCCAGCTCGTCGAGACGGTGGCGGAACTCGTGGCGCCGCGGGCGCAGGCGAAGGGCATCGAGCTCTCCGCCCATATTGCGCCCGAGCTGCCCACGCGCCTCATTGGCGATCGCGACCGCCTGCGCCAGATTCTGCTCAACCTCGTCGGAAACGCGGTGAAGTTCACCGAAGCCGGCGGGGTCGGTCTCAGCCTGCGGCTGTCGGGTGCGGGCGTCGAGATCACCGTCGCCGATACCGGGCCGGGCATTCCCGTCGACCGGCTCGAGGACATCTTCAGCGAATTCGAACAGGTCGAACATGGTGCCGGCATACGGCAGTCCGGAGCCGGCCTCGGGCTGGCGATCGTCCGGCGCCTCGTTGATTTGATGGCGGGCGAAGTGAGGGCCGAAAGCCGGCTAGGCGAAGGAGCAACATTCCGCGTTACACTGCCGCTCGCGGCAGCTGCGGATGCCGCGCGTCCGGGCATTCCGCATTGGCCGCATCAGCATATCCTGCTGGTCTCGCCTGTTCCGTTCGCGGCGCGCTTCCTGGCGGAAGCGATCCGGGTGACCGGGGCCGCGGTCTCCGTCGCGACGACCGCCGAATCGGCGCGCGTGAAGCTGATCGGCGAAACCCGCCCGACAGCGGTTCTGATCGATCACGCACTCGGCGATATGCCGGCGAAGGATCTCGCTACAGCGGTCGCTGCGTCCGGCATCCGCGATTGCCTGATCCTGCTCTCGCCTCTGGAGCGGCGGCAGTTCGGTGCGCCGCAGGCCGCGGGCTTCTCCGGCTTTCTCATCAAGCCGGTGCGGACGCGCTCGCTCTATGAACGGCTCGATGCGGACTTCCCGCATAGGCTGCCGGCGATGGGCGAAATCGCGAATGCCACCGCATCCGCTCGCAACTCGCCCGGCACCGGCCTCCATGTGCTCGTGGCCGAAGACAATGAAATCAACGCGCTGCTGGTCGTTCGCACGCTCGAACGTTTCGGTTGCATCGCATTCTGGGCGCGCGACGGGCGCGAGGCTCTGCAGCGCGTGGAGGCCAGCTTTGCCGGCGCGGCTCCGCCGCTGGCGCTTGCCCTTCTCGATGTGCGCATGCCGGTGATGACGGGTCTTGATTGCGCGCGCGCCATCCGCGCGCTCGAACGCCGGCTCGGGCGCGCCTCCGCCTTGCCGCTCGTCGCCGTCACTGCGAATGTCGCGGAAGCCGATCGGGAAGCGGCTTTCGCAGCGGGGATGGATGATTGTCTCGCCAAACCGCTGGAGCGCGCGGCATTGCTGCGCTGGCTGGAGCGCCTGTCGCTACCGTCGGCAGGCAGCCTCTCGGCTTGACGGCAGTCATCGCTTCGACGCCGTTTTGTCGCGAAGTTGTAAGATCCTCCGGGCAAGCCTACCTCTAGGCCGAACGCGGCTGAGGGATCGAGATTCGCGATGGCATTGCACGTTTCTGATAGCAAGAACGCGCTGCCCTCCCGGTTTTCAGCCGGCAATGCGTTCACCCGGTTCGCTCCGCTGATGCTGATCGCGGGCGGCCCGATGCGGCGTTTCGGTGCCGAACCCGGCGAGGCTCCGCCGCTTGCGGGCACGCTCGGCCGGCTCGGTTCGCTCGAGGTCCGGCTGGCGCGCGGCCCGCGCGAGATCTGGCGGGCACAGCGCCTGCGCTACCGTGTCTTCTACCAGGAAATGTCGGCCAAGCCCGATGTCGTCTCGCGGATGTTCCGCCGCGATGCCGACCGCTTCGACAAGGCCTGTGACCATCTCCTCGTCATCGATCATGCGGCGCGCGGCCGCTTCGGCGGCACCAAGCCCAAGGTCGTCGGCACCTATCGGCTGATGCGCCAGAGCGCGGCCGAACGGCTCGGCGGTTTCTACACGCAGAGCGAATTCGATCTGGCGCCGCTGCTCGCGCGCCATCCCGGTCAGCGCTTCCTCGAACTCGGCCGCTCCTGCGTGCTGAAGCCCTATCGCACCAAGAGGACGGTCGAGCTGCTTTGGTCCGGTATCTGGGCCTATCTCCAGCATCACCGCATCGATGCGATGTTCGGCTGCGCCTCCTTCGACGGGACCGATCCCGACTCGCTGGCCCTGCCGTTGAGCTTCCTGCACCATCAGGCTCGCTCGCAGGGCGAATGGGCCGCGGCTGCGCATCCCGAGCATTTCGTAGGCATGGATCGCCTGCCGTCGGAGATGATCGACGCCAAGCTCGCGCTCAAGGAGTTGCCCCCATTGATCAAGGGCTATCTTCGGATCGGCGCGCGCTTCGGCACCGGCGCCGTGATCGACCGCCAGTTCGGCACGACCGACGTGCTGGTCGTGCTGCCGGTCTCGGCGATCGACAAGCGCTACACCGACTACTATGGCGGCGAGACCCCGCGTCGCGCGGCCTGACATTAGAGCATCTTCGAGCGAAGTGAGCACCGGTTCGCGTAAAGAAAATGCGACAAAACGAAAACTGACAGCAACCTCGCGATGGAAGCGCGAGGTTGCTCTCACTATTCGCCGGCTGCGGCCAGCGCCCGTAGCGCCTCGCGATAGGTCGGGTAGCGGAAGGCGTAGCCGAACTCCCGCTTCACCAGCGCATTCGAGACGCGCTTGCTCTCGCCGTAGAAGCTCGCCGCCATCGGCGAGAGCTGTGCTTGCGCGAATGGGGTTTCCGGCGGCGGTTCGAGGCCGGTCAGTTCGGCCGCGAAGGTGACGACGTCCTGCGGCGGCCCCGGCTCGTCGTCGGTGACGTTGTAGATCGCGCCGTTGCGGGGCTGCGCCAGCGAGGCCATCAGCACCTCGGCGATATCGTCGACATGGATGCGGTTGAAAACCTGCCCCGGCTTGATCAGCCGGTTCGCCTTGCCCTCGCGCAGCTTGGTGATGGCGTTGCGGCCGGGGCCGTAGATGCCGGAAAGACGGAATATCTGCACCGGCTTGCCGCTATCGCGCCCAAGCTGCAGCCAGGCCTCCTCGATCGCGACGCGCTGGCGGGTGCGGCCGTTGGTTGGAGCCGGCGGCGTGGCTTCGTCGATCCAGGCGCCGCTTTGGTCGCCATAGACGCCGATCGTCGAGAGATAGCCGATCCAGCGCAGGTTGGGTGCCGCAGCGAGCGCGCCGCGCAGCGGGCCGAGTGCCGGGTCGCCATCCTCAGCCGGCTGCACCGAGACGAGCACCGCGTCGGCCTCCGCCACCGCCTTGCTGAGCGCCGAGGACACGGCGAAGCCGCCGAAGACCAATGTCCTGATGCCTTCGCGGCTGAGCTGCGCCGCCTTCTCGGCGGAGCGGACGGTGCCGGTCACTTCCCATCCCCGCGCCAGCGCGGCGCGCGCGAAAAAGCCGGCCGAATAGCCGAGGCCGAGGATCAGGATGTTCATGCGGCATATTCCGTCTGAAGCGTCAGTGCGAGCCATTCGGCGCGCACTTGCGGATCGTCTTCGCCGGCGAGTCCCGCCGCGGCGCGCTCGCTGACACTTTCGGGAGCGACTCGGCCGAGCGCCCAGACCGCCATGGCACGGACGAGCGGCGAAGGGTCGGCGAGATGGGGCAGGGCGCTCTCGGCAAGTTCCGGTCGGCCGCTATTGCCGATGGCGATCAGCACATTGCGCAGGAAGCGGTCGCGTCCGGTGCGCTTGACCGGCGTCCCGGCGAAGAGCGTGCGGAACGCGGCGTCGTCGAGGCGGGCGAGCGCGGCGAGGTCCAGCCCGTCGAGTTCGTTCTTGAGGGCGAGCCGGGTTTCCTGCGCGGTCTGCGCGAATTTGTTCCAGGGGCAGACGGCGAGGCAGTCATCGCAGCCGAAGACGCGGTTGCCGATGCCCGGCCGCAGCTCTGCATCGATATGGCCGGGATGCTCGATCGTGAGATAGGCGATGCAGCGGCGCGCATCGAGCCGGTAGGGCGCCGGAAAGGCGTCTGTCGGGCAGATGTCGAGGCAGCGCCGGCAGGAGCCGCAATGATCGCGCTCGGCCGCATCGGCCGGCAGCTCCGCGGTGGTGTAGATCGCGCCGAGGAGCAGCCAGGAGCCGTGCTCGCGCGAGACCAGCACGGTGTGCTTGCCCTGCCAGCCCAGCCCGGCCGCCTGCGCCAGCGGTTTCTCCATCACCGGGGCGGTGTCGACGAAGACCTTGACGTCGGCGCCGCCGCGCGCGGCGAGCAGCCCGGCCACGCTCTTCAGCTTGCCCTTGATGACGTCGTGATAGTCGCGCCGGCGCGCATAGAGCGAAATCGCAGCCTTGTCGCGCTGAGCCAGCGTCGCGAGCGGATCGCCGTCGCCCGCATAGTTCATGCCGAGCATGATGACGGAGCGGACCTCGCCCCACAGCCGGCGCGGATCGGCGC
Source organism: Allobosea sp. 10L417 (assembly GCF_056395485.1). Classification (NCBI taxonomy): domain Bacteria; kingdom Pseudomonadati; phylum Pseudomonadota; class Alphaproteobacteria; order Hyphomicrobiales; family Alloboseaceae; genus Allobosea; species Allobosea sp. 10L417. The sequence goes on along the minus strand of NZ_JBFTJP010000003.1, from coordinate 13,751 downwards.
GCTGCTCACGGCGCTCCTCCATCCAGCTCATCTCGCCCTGATAGCCGCTGGCGAGCCAGGCTTCGAGCCGCTCGGGCGCCTCGGGTATGGCGTCGGCAGCGGCGACGCGCATCACGGCAAAGCCTTCACCGAGCGCCCGCTCAGCGACGGCGCGCTTCAGCTTCTCGCCGCTCAGAAGTCCAGATTGTCGTAATGCGCGCTCGGAGACATGCCGGGCATGCGGTCGCTCAGCAGCGGCCGGAAGCTCGGTCTCGACTTGATCCTCGCATACCATGAGCGAGCCGCCTCATCCTCTTCCCAGGGCACGTCGCCGAGATAATCGACGCAGGACAGATGCGCCGCCGCCGCGAGATCGGCATAGCTCAGCTGCGAGCCCGCGAGCCAGTTCCTTTTGGCCAGCAGCCAGGAGATGTAGCGCAGATGATAGCGCACATTGGCGCGCGCCGCGCGGATCGCGCTCATTTCCGGCGGTCCGCCGCCCTCGTCGCGGCTCATGAACCGCTTCATCACCTTTTCCATCACGAGCGGGCCGGTGATCTCCTCATGGAACTTGACGTTGAACCAGTCGAGCAGGCGGCGCACCTCGACGCGCTCGCCGGGCCCTTCCGGCAGCAGGCGGCGATCGCCGAGCGCAAGCCCGCGGGTCTCGTCGAGATATTCCGCGATCGGTCCCGCGCCGGGCACAGGTAGCCCGTTCTGCTCCTGGAAGACGGGCGTCGTCCCCGCCGTGTTGAGCTCGAGGAATTCCCGTCGTCGCTCCCAGACGCGCTCCTCGACCAATTCGGCCTCCATGCCGAACTCGCCAAGTACGAGACGGATGAAACGCGAATGCGGACATAGCGGGTAATGGTACAGGGTCGCCATGGCACTCATGAAGACTTGTGAAGCAGGCAAAATGCGTCGGAAGCAGGGCCGCCGGACTTTGTCGCGATCCGAAGGGGCGGCGAGGCTTGCTATAGTCATGCCCGAAAAGCGTCACAAGCCGCGGCAATGCGGGTGCCTGCAATTTGTCCCGGCTCCTTCGCAAAGTGGTAACCAATTTGCAAAGGCCTGGGCGTAAGCCGACGAGACGACGACCGATGCCCGGCCAGGTGCGGTCTGATTCGCGCGAGGATCTCCCGCATGCAGAACCTGATCGAAGCCTTCGTCCTCGGCATCGTCGAGGGCCTCACCGAGTTCCTGCCGGTCTCCTCGACGGGCCATCTGCTGTTGCTGGGCCATTTCCTCGGCTTCGAATCGAACGGCAAGACCTTCGAGGTGCTGATCCAGCTCGGCGCGATCCTCGCGATCCTGCTGGTCTATTTCCGCCGCCTGCTGGACATCGCGCGACGCCTGCCGACGGACCCCTCCGCCCGGCGCTTCGTCATCGGCGTGCTGATCGCCTTCCTGCCCGCCGCGATCATCGGCGCCGCCTTGCACGGCTTCATCAAGAGCGTGCTGTTCAACCCGTTCATCGTTTGCTGCGCCCTGATCGCCGGCGGCCTGATCCTGCTCGTCGTGGACGAGATGGAGCTGCAGGAAAAGCACACCGACGCCACGACTTTCCCGCTGCCGATGTATTTCAAGATCGGCCTGATCCAGTGCCTGGCGATGATCCCCGGCGTCTCGCGCTCGGGCTCGACCATCGTCGGCGCCATGCTGCTCGGTGCCAGCAAGCGCGCCGCGGCGGAGTTCTCCTTCTTCCTCGCCATGCCGACCATGGCAGGCGCCTTCGCCTATGATCTGCTGAAGAGCTACAAGGACCTGACCTTCGACGACGGCATCCTGATCGTCGTCGGCTTCATCGCGGCCTTCTTCTCGGCGCTGATCGTGGTGCGCAGCTTCCTCGACTTCGTCTCGAAGCGCGGCTTCGCCCCCTTTGCCTGGTGGCGGATCATCGTCGGCATGGTCGGTCTCGCCGGCCTCTGGATCGTCGGCTGACCGGACCGACCTGGGGAGCGCCCGTCATTTCCGGGCGCGTCGCTGGCGCGAAGCCCCGCAGTGACGCTTCGACTCCATCTCAGGCTGGCCGCGATGAGTCGGCCAGCGAGTCGGCCAGCGTCGGAGACCTCGCCGCCGGCAATTGCGGCAGGGAAGTTGTCTGCCGCTCGATCATGCGGTGGACCACCGGCGGGTTCGGCCCACTATGCAGCGCGCGTACCTGCTCGCCGATCTCGGCATCGGCCTGGGTGACGCGCTGGTTCTGCCGGACATATTCGACCCATGTCGGACTGTCGTAGCGCTCGATCCAGAGCGTCGGATCGGTCAGGTCGCGCAGCAGGGTCCAGTGCCGGGCGCCGTCGCGGCGCCGGATGCGGCGCCGCTCCGCCATCACGGTCAGGAAGGCGACGACGTCTTCCGGCTTGATGATGTATTCGATCGTCACGATCACCGGGCCGGAGCGCGGCTCGATGTCGACCGCGACCTTCGGCTCGCGCCAGCGGCTGAGCGGATCGAGATTGAGCTCCTCCAGCGGCGGCAGCCGGTAGCGCAGCCCGAGCGCGGCGCCGGCCAGCAGCGTGACCGCCGAGATCAGCAGCGCCTTCTCGACGCCGAAATGCTGAGCGAGCCGGCCCCAGGCCCAGCTGCCGGTCGCCATCCCGCCGAAGGCCGCCATCTGGTAGGTCGCGAGCGCACGGCCGACGACCCAGCGCGGGGCCGAGAGCTGCACCGTGGCATTGAAGGTCGAGAGCGCGAGCACCCAGCAGGCGCCGCAGACGAAGAGCCCGGCCATCGCCAGCGGCATGGTCGAGCTGAGCGCGACGAAAATGACGCCCACGGCGTAGGCGGTAAATGTGGAGCGAACCAGAGCTTCCGTGCTCATCGCCCGCCGCAGGCGCGCACTCATGAAGGCGCCGGCCACCGCGCCCGCGCCGAAGGCGCCGAGCAGCACGCCATAGGTCAGCGGGCCGCCGCGGACGAGGTCGCGCGCGATCAGCGGCAATAGCGCCAGCCCGACGATGGCGCCGAAGCCGTAGACGAAGGCGCGCAGGATGACGGAGCGGATATTCGGCGACATCGCGACATAGCGCACGCCCGCGCCCATCGCGATCAGCATCGTCTCGCGCGGCAGGAGACGTTCGACCTTGGGCGGCCGCCAGCGCGCCAGCACGATGAGAAGGGGGATGTAGCTGACGGCATTGATGGCGAAGGCCGCGACCGCGCCGGCCGCCGCGACGATGGCGCCGCCGATGGCCGGGCCGACGCTGCGGGCGATGTTGAAGGCGACGCTGTTCAACGTCACCGCCGCCGGCACGTCGCGGCGCGGCACCATGTCTCCGACCGATGATTGCCAGGCCGGGTTGTTGAGCGCCGTGCCGCAGCCGATCAGGAAGGTGAAGGTCAGGAGCAGCCAGGGCGTGATCAGGCCGAACCAGGCGACGGCAGCCAGCCCGATGGAGACCAGCAGCATGAAGATTTGCGCGACCAGCAGGATGCGGCGGCGATCGTAATTGTCGGCGATGGCGCCGGCGGCCAGCGAGAACAGCATCACCGGCAGCGTGGTCGAGGACTGCACCAGCGCCACCATCTCGGCCGAGGGCGAGATCGAGGCCATCATCCAGGAGGCGCCGACCGCCTGGATCAGGCCGCCGAAATTCGAGGCGAGGCTGGCGAACCAGACGGCGCGGAAAATAGGCTGCTGCAGCGGAACGAAGGGCGAGACCCGAGCCTGCGCTGGTTTGATGCCTTCCGAGGCGAGCTCGGCTTCTATGACATCGGCCGTGGGCTGGGCGTGCGGGTCGTCAGGCATGCCATAGGGTTAGAGCATGAGTGCGGGAGGGGAAATCCTTTCCATCCGGAAGATGTCGAAACTTGGAACGTTTTTCTCCTTGGAGCCCGTTTGAAAATTGACTGAGCCCTCATCCTGAGGAGCCATTCCCTTGGGAATGCCGTCTCGAAGGATGCTCCAGGAGGCTCAGGAGATATCTGGAGCATCCTTCGAGACGCGCCTGAAGGCGCTCCTCAGGATGAGGGCTGGAGGTTCCAAACGGTCACTTACGCCACCGCGGGTTGGCGCACCTGCCGTGGCGGGCGCGGCTTGCGTGCGCGCAAGCCATGGCCGAATGCGACCAGAAGCCCGGCCAGGGCGACCCAATGCGACGGCCGCAGCGAGGCGTAATCCTGATAGGTCAGGATGTCGGCATTGGCCTGGAAGACCAGCCAGGCCGAGACACCGGAAGTCGCGGCATACCAGCCCGCTTCCAGCCCTGCGGTGAGCAGCCCTGCGAGAAGCGCGATGCCGGCCAGGGCCGGAACCGAGACCGGCAGCTTCCAGCGATACAGGCCGCGATAGAGCATCAGCAGCAGGAAGAGCCCGCTCGTCAGCACCGGCTCGGTGACGTCGATCTTGGATTGCAGCGCGAAGTGCAGCAGCGCCAGTATCGCGATCGGATAGACGAGATTGTGCAGGCGCTGCCAGTTCTTGCCGAGCCGGCGGATCATGCCGTCGGTCGAGGTGGCGCCGAGCGCGCAGAGGCCGAGGAGCGCCACGAAGCCAATGGTCAGGTAGAAGCGCTTGACGATCTCGGAAACGATCAGCCCCCAATCGAACGCCATGTCGATGAAGTAGAGGGAGAGATGGCCGAGTGCATAGGCCATCACGCCGAGCCCGACCATGCGGCGGATGCCGATCAGCTTGCCCCAGTCGAACAGCCGCCGGAACGGCGAGACGGCGAGCGTGACGATGAGGATCCTGACCGCCCAGGTCCCGGTCTGGTGGATCGCTTCGGTCCAGGGCTTGGAGCCGAGCTGATGCATCCAGGCGGCATGGAGCAGGAGCAGCGCCGGTACGAACAGCAATGCGAAGGCCGCGGCCCGCAAGGGCGAGAAGCGGCCCTGTCGGTCGGTCCATGGCAGCCATGCTTTCACGGGCGGGTCTCCGATGCGAAGGCTCATGCCTCGGCATAAACGATAGGGTCGGCCACTGTCCTGCACGTCTGGACACAAGCGTGTGAATGGGCTGTCCTGCCGGTCCATTTCAAGCGGGTTTCACGATGGCTTCCAGCAATCCCACCGTCGTCTTCGATGTCGGCAATGTCCTGCTGCGCTGGGACGCGCGGCTGATCTACAGCACGCTGATCCCGGAGGCCGAGCGGCTCGACTGGTTCATGCAGAACATCTGCACGGGCGACTGGAATCTGGAGCAGGATCGCGGCCGCTCCTGGGAGGAGGGCGTGGCGTTGCTGGTCGCGCGGCATCCGGAATGGGAGCGCGAGATCCGCGCCTTCAATGAAAGCTGGCATGACAGCGTGCCCCACACCATCGCCGACAGCGTCGCGGTTCTGGAAGAGCTGAAGAGACAGGGCGAAAAGGTCTACGCCATCACCAATTTCTCGCGCGAGAAATGGGCGGAATGCCTGATCCGCTTCCCGTTCCTGCAGAGCTTCGACGGCGTCGTCGTCTCCGCCCATGAGCGGCTGCTGAAGCCGGACCCGGCGATCTACGAGGTGCTGCTCGGCCGCTACGGCCTCGACGCCGGCGATTGCATCTTCGTCGATGACAGCGAGAAGAACATCGTGGGGGCCCGCGGTATCGGCATGCGGACCGTCCATTTCGTCGAGCCCATCGACCTGCGCGCCGAGCTGCGCGGCCTGGGCGTCAGGCTCTGACGGGCAGAGCCTGACTGTCGGAGGGAGCGCGAGCTCTCAGGCCGCGCTCTTGACCGCCACGGTGGGGGCGAGGCCTTCGGCGTCGACGCCGCGCGCCTCGCGCACCAGCCGGCCGCCCGCCTTGGTCGCAAGGAAGTCGGCGAGGACGGCATCCTCCTGGCGCACGAAGCCCTTGGCGGGCAGCTTGCCGGCGAGGAAGAGCTCGACCATCGCGACGCAGCCGGCAGCGGTGGTGAGCTGGATCGCGCCGAGCTCGTCATTGCCGTCATAGCGCAGCACGACGCTCTCTTCTTCGAGGCGGCCGCGGCGCTCGCCGACGCCGGTCACGAAGATCACGACCACGTCCTTGCGGGTGAAGGGCGCGGAATGCGTGAGGATGCGGCGCAGGGTCTCGCGGTCGTCGGCGAGATCGAGATCGCGCAGCAGGAGCTTCATGATCTCGGCATGGCCGGGATAGCGCAGTGTCTTGTAGCTCATGTTGCGCACCTTGCCGGCGAGCGTCTCGGTCAGGGTGCCGAGCCCGCCCGAGGTGTTGAACGCCTCGTAGGCGACGCCGTCGATCATCACGCTCTCGATGCCTTCGAGCGCCGGCACCAGGGTCGGCTGGCCGTCGAAGACGATCTCGCAGGGGTTGCAGTATTCGTTGATCAGGCCGTCGACCGACCAGGTCACGTTGTAGCGCAACGCATTGGTCGGGTAGAGCGGCAGCGCGCCGACGCGCATCTTGATGGCGCGGACATTTTCGAAGCGAGCGGCCATGTCGGCGCCGAGGATGCAGATGAAGCCGGGGGCCAGACCGCATTGCGGCACCAGCGCGACCTCGGAGGTGGCGCCGAGCTCCTTGATGTAGGAGGTGGTGGCGACGTCCTCGGTCAGATCGAAATAATGGGTCTTGGTTTCGGCCGCGACCTTGGCGATGCCCTTGTTCAGGAAGTACGGGCAGGCGCTGACGACGATGTCGCGGTCCTTGAGGAAGGCGCTGAGCGCGCCGAGGTCGGCGGCGTCGACCGTTGCGGTGGCGAAGCGGCCGCCGGTGGCATGCTTGAGCTGCGCCGCGGAAGCGTCGGCCAGCGTCACCTCATGGCCCTGCTCGGCCAGCATGCCGGCGATGATGACGCCGATCTGGCCGGCGCCGAGCACGGCGATGCGTTGCTTCTGGATGGTCATGTCGCGATCTCCTGACGGGTCGGGCAGGCAAGGCACCTCCCTCTCTCGTCATTCATCGCCTCAGGCGACGCAGGCTTTAACGAGCGGATCGCCGCTGCACGCAGCGATGTGCCCGCGAGAAGAAGGGATATGCGCCATATCGATGGGAAATCGACAACGCGGTTCCCGGCCGCGCCGTCGTGGCAGCGTCAGCGCTCGAATTTCCGGGCCAGAATCACGGAGGACGTCGTGCGCCGGACGCCTTCCATCTCGGCGATCCAGTCGATGATGGTGTCGAGGTCGCTCGCCGTCTCGCACTCGATCTTGACGGAGAGATCGAAATGGCCGCTCAGCGTGTGGCATTGCACGATTTCGGGCCGCTTTTTCAGGGCTGCGACCACGCCGCCCTGCTGCTTCACCTCGAGCTCGATCAGGATGAGGGCGGAGATCGTGGTGGCGGGCCGGGTCGCCTTGCCCAGGATCGTGGTGTAGCCGGCGATCACGCCGTCGCGTTCCAGCCGGGCCAGCCGTCCCTGCACGGTCGCCCGCGAGACGCCGAGCTGCTTGGCGATGTCGGACAGGGGAAGCCGGGCATTTTCGGTGAGAATGCGGATGAGCTCGCGGTCCTTCGCGGCGTCGGAGGGCCGTGCCATATCGTCTCCAGATGTGCGATGGGCCGTCATATAGCAGGGAAATCGGGCGACCCGGCAAGGAGAGACTGAAAGATCTGCCGGGCTTACTCTCCGGCTTTCTCTCCGCGATCGCGCAAGGGCTTGCCTACAAAGGAACATTTTGCAGGCGAAAGGTTATTCGGCGCGCCGGAAAAGGGCTTGCCTCGGGGCGTAAATCGGAGTGGCATGCCGACCGGCGGCAGTACGCTTTGCCATGGAGAAGGTCATGTTCAGGACATTCATTCTCGCATCCGCATCGGCCCTTGCTCTTGCATCCTTCACCGTGGCGCCGGCCTCGGCGCTGACGATGAAGGAGTGCAGCGTCAAGTATCAGGACGCCAAGAAGGCCAATACGCTCAAGGGCCAGAAGTGGAACGATTTCCGCAAGGCCCAGTGTGGTGACGACGATGCCGCCGACGACGAGGCCGCGGCCGCGGTGCCGGCCGAGCCGGCGAAGCCTGCCGCTCCGGCCGCGACGACGGCCGCTCCGGCTGGCAAGCCCATGGCGATGCCGTCCGCCAAGGCAAGGGCCGCGGTCTTCCCCAAGGCCGTTTCGCAGAAATATTCGAACGAGACCGCCGGCAAGGCGCGCCTCAAGACCTGCGTCGACCAGTACAACGCCAACAAGGCGGCCAACGCCAATGGCGAGCTGAAATGGATCGAGAAGGGCGGCGGCTACTGGAGCCAGTGCAACACCAAGCTCAAGGGCTGATCCTCGCATCGATCAGCGTTCGAAACGCCGCGCCGCAAGGCGCGGCGTTTTGCGTTTCAGAGCATCTGCGACGGACGAGAAGCAGGGTCGGACGGTCTCAACGGCGCAGGATCGGACGGCCTTTGCCCCTTGCCGAGCATCTCGCCACGGGCGCGGATGATATGTGCCGTCACGACTTCCTGAACCCGCTTTTCCGCCGCCTCGCGGACCGCGCCCCGATTGGCGGGGCGGCCGTCCTCGGTCTCGATCAGCTCGATCGTGGCATTGGTCAGCGCGTCGACGTCCCCCTTGCAGAACAGCATGGCCGCCTTGGCGACGACCTCCGCCTTCTCGTCGGTGAGCAGCATCGGCGTTCCCTCCCGGCCGATGCAGGCCAGCATTTTGCTGCGGATCAGGTCGCGCGTCTTCTCCAGCAGCGCCTTCTTTTCGGCCCGTGCCGCGCGCTCCTTCTCCGTCGCCTCTGGCGTCTGAGCCTGAGCGGGCGCGCCGGGTGTCACCGGGCCGCGTGCATTGGCGCTCTGCTTCACGCATTCGACCAGAGCCGGCAGCATCTCGCCGGTCGAGGTCAGCGCGAAGGTATAGCGTGCGTCATTGGCGATCAGCTCGAGGTAGCGGCCCTGGCGGAAGGCGTTGATCAGATTTGATTGCGCCGGCATCGCGATGGTGAGCAGCGTCCGTGTCTTGATGTTCGCGGTCACATCGATGGTCGAGCTGCGGTCGAAGACGAGCCGGAGATTGAGCGTCTCGCCGGCCCTGAGCTTCCAGTCGGGCCTGGTGAAGCCGAGCAGCCAGGAATACTGCGCGGTGACCGAGGTCAGCATCGTCACGCCGCTCTTGTAGCGGGCGCTGACGGCGCAATGCGAGAAGGCGCCGGTCTGGTCGTTGGTGAAGGTACCGCCCGACCAGTTGCCGACGACGATCTTTCCGAACGGGCCGGCCGCCTCCGCAGGAAGCGACAAAAGGCAGATCAAGGCGACGGCCGCGGCCCGCATTGCGGTTCCTCCGATGAGATTGGCGGCAAGCTAAAGGAGGACGGGCGAAAGGGGGAACGTTTTTTGGTGCCGCGCTGATCAGGCGGCTTCCTGCCGCAGCGGCTTGAGCAGCATGGCGAGCAGGTCGCTCTGCGTCACCAGCCCGAGCAGATGCTGCGCTTCGTCGACGATCCCGACGGCGTGGCGGCAGCCATCGGTCAGCGGCGCGATCAGCTCGATGGCGTGGGCATCGGGGCCGGCGGTGCGGGCCGGGGCCATGACATCGTCGACGCGCAGGCCCGGTCGCGTCAGCTCGCGCAGCCCGACCATGCCGAGCAGCCGGTTGTCGTGATCGACGACGGGCAGGGCACGAACGCCATGTTCGAGCAGGAGCGCGCGTGCGGTTTCGATCCCGCCGTGTCGGTCGATGCGGACGATGTCGCGGGACATGATATCGGCGCAGCGCGGCAGTCCACGGGAGCGCGAGAGCGCATGCATCTCGACGCGCCGCAGCAACTGGTCGAGATCCCCGCGGTCGATGTCGAAGGCCTCGCCGAGATCGCCGAGCGCGGCATCGATATCGGCCTCGTTGAAGCCGATACGTTGGCTGGCCGGCAGGTCCTTCGTTCCGTGTGGATTGGCGGCGGCCACAGGACGATGCGGATAGCTATGGCTGGAGAAGCGGTGAAACAGAACGCCGAACAGGGTAAGCACCAGCGCGTTCAGCCCAACCGGCACGAAGGCGAAGCCGAGGCCGTAGGCCGAGACGAGCGGGCCGCCGAGCGCGGCCGTCAAGGCCGCCGCCCCACCGGGCGGATGCAGGCAGCGCAGCAGCGACATGGCGGCAATGGCGAGCGCGACGGCGCTGCCGGCCGCGATGGCGGGCTCGGGAACGTAACGGCCGACAAGCAATCCGATCAGCGCCGAGACAGTATTGCCGCCGACGATCGACCAGGGCTGCGCGAGCGGGCTCGATGGGATGGCGAAAAGGAGCAGGGCGGATGCACCCATCGGCGCGGCAAGCAGCGGCAGATGGGGATCGTTGCCGAGCAGAAGCCCGCAGATAAGCCCGGTCGCCCCGACCCCGATCAACGCGCCGAAGCATGCGACGAGTCGGTCTCGCCATGTCGCGCCGGCCAGGATCGGCGCGAAGACCCTGCTGCGCCAGCGTCGGCCGGTCTGTGGGTCGGGAACGGGGAGAGACATTGAACTCGGCTAGCGCTGCTCAAAATTTCGGCAGGCTCAATACGCCGGAGAATGTGTCCAGACAATGCGATTCTGCTGCCGCACCCGAGCCCGAAGATATGAAAAGCAGAAATCGCTCTTCGCGTGACAGCGCTGGGAAATTTGATCTCTATAGAATGGGTCGACCGGCCGAGTTGGCCGGTCGACCCAAAGACGATCAGTCGACCACGCGCACCGCGCCCTTGGCGGCGCTCGTCGTCGTCGCAGCATAGGCCTTGAGCGCGGTCGAGACCTTGCGCTTGCGCGGCGCGGACGGCTTCCAGGCATCCTTGCCCTTGGCCTCCATCGCTGCGCGGCGGCGCGTCAGCTCGTCGTCGGAAACCTGCAACGAGATGCTGCGGTTGGGGATGTCGATCGCGATGATGTCGCCGCTCTCGACAAGGCCGATCGCGCCGCCCTCGGCCGCTTCCGGCGAGACATGGCCGATTGAGAGGCCGGAGGAGCCGCCCGAGAACCGGCCGTCCGTGATGAGCGCGCAGGCTTTGCCGAGCCCCTTCGACTTCAGATAGCTCGTCGGATAGAGCATCTCCTGCATGCCCGGCCCGCCGCGCGGCCCCTCATAGCGGATCAGCACGATATCGCCGGGATTGACCTTGCGGTTGAGGATGCCGTCGACCGCCGCGTCCTGGCTCTCGAAGATCACGGCAGGACCGGCGAATTTCAGGATGGAGGCGTCTACGCCCGCCGTCTTCACGATGCAGCCGTCCAGCGCGATGTTGCCGAAGAGCACGGCGAGCCCGCCATCCCTCGAATAGGCATGCTCGGCGCTGCGGATCACCCCCTTCTCGCGGTCGTCGTCGAGCTCCTCGAAGCGCCGGTCCTGGCTGAAGGCGGTCTGGGTCGGCACGCCGCCGGGCGCCGCGCTATAGAAGGAGCGCACCGCCTCGCTCTGCGTCAGCGTGATGTCCCAACGCGAGAGAGCTTCGGCCATCGTCGCGCTGTGAACGGTCGGCAGCGAGGTGTCGATCAACCCGGCGCGGTCGAGCTCGCCGAGGATCGCCATGATGCCGCCGGCGCGGTGGACGTCTTCCATATGCACGTTAGCGACGGCCGGAGCGACCTTGCAAAGCACGGGCACGCGCCGCGAAAGCCGGTCGATATCCGCCATGGTGAAGTCGATCTCGGCCTCATGGGCCGCCGCCAGCAGGTGCAGCACCGTGTTGGTCGAGCCGCCCATGGCGATGTCGAGCGTCATCGCGTTCTCAAACGCCTTGAACGAGCCGACATTGCGCGGCAGCACGCTCTCGTCGTCCTGTTCGTAGTAGCGGCGGGCGATATCGACGATCAGATGGCCGGCCTCGACGAAGAGGCGCTTGCGGTCGGCATGGGTCGCGAGCGTCGAGCCGTTGCCGGGAAGGGCGAGGCCGAGCGCCTCGGTCAGGCAGTTCATCGAGTTTGCGGTGAACATGCCCGAGCAGGAGCCGCAGGTCGGGCAGGCCGAACGCTCGATCACGTCGACCTCGGCATCGGTATACTTGTCGTCGGCGGCCGCGATCATCGCATCGACGAGGTCGACCTTCTTCAGCACGCCCTCGGCGATGAATTTGCCGGCCTCCATCGGTCCACCCGAGACGAAGACAGTCGGGATGTTCAGGCGCATCGCCGCCATCAGCATGCCCGGAGTGATCTTGTCGCAGTTGGATATGCAGACCATCGCGTCGGCGCAATGGGCGTTGACCATGTACTCGACGCTGTCGGCGATGAGCTCGCGCGAGGGCAGGCTGTAAAGCATGCCGTCATGGCCCATCGCGATGCCGTCATCGACGGCGATGGTGTTGAACTCCTTGGCGACGCCGCCGGCCTTCTCGATCTCGCGTGCGACGAGCTGGCCGAGGTCCTGGAGATGGACATGGCCCGGCACGAACTGGGTGAAGGAGTTCACGACGGCGATGATCGGCTTGCCGAAATCGCCATCCTTCATGCCGGTGGCGCGCCACAGGCCGCGGGCGCCGGCCATGTTGCGGCCATGGGTGGAGGTTGCGGATCTCAGCCTGGGCATCTCATGCGTCTCCGGTCTCGGGCTCCTGATGTCCCGTTGGGCGGCAAACTACCGTTGCCGCGCCCTGCGACAAAATTGAATTCTTCGATTTCCATGATCGGCGCCGCGCATGGCGGCCACGGGCTCTGCCTACGGGACAGATGGTTTCCGAATTGGCATAACGGCACCCGCTGGAACGCGACGAGGCGAGGGCTGCTGCACCATGCTGCGCAATATCGACGTCGATCTGCTGCGCAGCTTCGTCACTGTCGCGGAGCTGCGCAGCTTTACCCGCGCGGCGGCCGCGCTGTTCCGCAGCCAGTCGACCGTCAGCACCCAGATCCGCCGGCTCGAGGAACTGGCGGGGCAGACGCTGTTGCAGCGTTCGCCGCAGGAAGTGGCGCTGACGCGCGCGGGCGAGCAGTTCCTCGGCTATGCCCGCCGTATCGTCTCGCTGCATGACGAGGCGCTCGACGTCATCAATGCGCAGAGCGTCAGCGGCCGAGTCAGGCTGGCGGTCATGGATGACTACGCCACCATCGTCTTGCCGGAAACGCTCGCCCGCTTTGCCCGCTCCCACCCCGAGGTCGAGCTCGAGGTCACGACCGGATTCACCCGCGACCTGCTGAACAGCCTCGGCGAAGAGTTCGACCTGGTTCTCGCCACGCAGAAGGCCGGCGATGGTCGGGGCCGGGTCCTGCGCCGGGAACGCACCGCCTGGGCCTGCGCGGATCGGGCCAGTTTCTCGCTGGTGGAGCCGTTGGAGCTCGCCTTGCTGAAGGCGCCCAATATGTTTCGCGAATGGGCATTGGAAGCGCTGAACGAAGCCGGGCTGCGCTGGCGCATCCTGTTCTCCTCGTCGAGCATCGGTGCCGTCGAGGCCATGGCGGCATCGGGGGCGGCGCTGACCGTGGTCAAGGCCGGCACCGCACGCCCGGAGTTAGAGTTGCTGGGGCCGGAGCAGGGGCTGCCGGCCTTGCCGGCCTCGGAGATCGCACTGCACCAGGCGCCGGGGCGCGCGGCGGCGGCCGTGGTGGCCCTGAGTGACTTCCTGGCGGAAGCGTTGAGCGATGCGCCCGCTGCATCCTGAAGGCACGGGCTCTCGCGTTCCCGCGGCATCTTCCCTCTGGCCTGATGAGGGATGGCGCCGGTTTGGCCCCGGAGCGGACGAGAATGGTGCTCCCGACCTTGTGGAAAACTCATGATTCCAGATAACTCATTGAATTCACTAAAAATTCTGGCGTTGTCGAAAAACTTTCAAAATCGGCGTTGACAGCGAAAAGGGGCGCGCCCTATAAGCCACCCATCGAGACGGCGCCGCCGCTGAGCGGCGCCTCTTCTGCGCTTCCTAAGGACGCTGGGGCTGAGGCCGGTTCGCCGGGTGAAGTTCTGTCGGTTTTGTTGAAGCCCTGCTGTTTGAAAATTGAAGACAGAAAGAGA